>NZ_JBHTDN010000003.1:0-721621 GCF_042666505.1 Parapedobacter sp. GCM10030251
AAAACAGGAAAACAATATTTGAAACTTAAATCAAGAAATATACCTTTGTAAAACTGTGCACTCTTGTTGCCAAAAATGGTGCACTCCTAATTGCCAAAAACTGTGCATCCTTATTTCCCGATTACACGCATAGAGCCGCTGGATCATGAGCAGGGCTTTTTCCGCCCTGACTTTGTCATTATCCAGTGCCCGCTCGAACTCTCTTCTTGCATGCGCCCAGCAGGCCAGGTGGACCACGTTTTTGCTCCGTGCATATTTCTCGTATACGGCATACCCGTCCGTCTGCAGGTAACCCCTGAAGCTGCCCAGTATGGGCAACGGTGCCTGCCTGCCACGGGTGGGACTGTAATCGAACAATACCGTTCCGTCCAGCGGGGCATGGTATACCCAATAATATCCCTGGTGGGCAGCGCCTTTTTTATCGCTGTCCAGCACTTTTATCGGACTTTCGTCGACCTGCAGATATCCTTTGGCTTTGGTGTCGAAGATAAGCTGTTCATAGAGCGGGTGCAGTTTGATCAGTGCCTCCCTGGTCCAGCCCTCGATCGTGGAGGAGGCGATCTGTATGTTTTCCCGGGCAAAGCGCTGTTTCTGGCGGTAGAGCGGCAAATGGTCCACGTATTTATCGGTAAGTACCATTGCCAGTAGCCCTGCCCCGGGGATGCCCTTGTCGATGACCCGTTCGGGAAGTTCCGCGATCTTTACCCCTTCACCGCTTTTAGCGGCATATTTGTAACGGATATAACGCTTGATGTAGAACCTGGCAGGCTCGCACTCCAGTTCCTCGGTGATTTCCCTGCCGATGCAGACCATCTCTGACAGATCGCCCTCCGGATGGATCTCAATCTCTTCCACGGGTAAATGTTCAGGTAACTTCGCGCGCCCTTTGTGGTTCGGGCGTTTGCGGACGTATTCGATCTTTTCCCTGATTTCTTCTTCCTTATGCTCTGCTTCCACCGGCTCCGGTTCAAACGGAAGGGATGTCTGGTTAGGGTCGCCCTCAAAGCGTTCACGGCTCTGGCCGAACTGCATGCGCCTGTACATGGCAAGCTGCGATTCCAGGTATTCGATTTTCTCATCACGGCTGGAAATAACCCGTAAAAGGTCCTCTTTCGATAAGTCTTCCATTGCCGCTTGCATGGCATAAAAATACAAATAAAAGGTGGGTTACACAAGTGAAAAACGATGTTTCTGATTACTTCAGACCACTTTTTTCAGACTGAACCGGTGCCGCCTGCGGCTCTTCTCCACAACGATTCCTTCCACCATCAGCACCAGCTCGCTCCAGTCGATCTCCCCGCCCGGCGAACCGGTTTTGGGCAGCGGGAAAGTGCCGCCCTCCAGCCTTTTGTAATACAGCACGAACCCGCCGTGTTCCCAGTGCAAAAGCTTCATATGCGTGCGGCGGCGGTTCAGGAACACGAACACATCACCGCCCGTGGCGCCCCGGCCCAAACCGGAGGACACCAGCCCGCACAATCCGTCAAATGATTTCCGCATGTCGCAATGGCCTCCGTACAGATAATAACGGTGCGAGGAACCCAGGCTGAACATCAGGCAAGCGCAATCAGCCTGGACAATAATCCCAGATCGGCCGAAGGCACTTCCAGCCGTACACCGTTGGGATAAACAACCGACAAAACAGGATGACCTGCCGTCCCGGGTGAACCCATCGGAATAAAAACGTTATCCCCGCCAGATTCATCCTCTTTCCAGCGATTGATCCAATAACTGAACTTACCCAGGGTGATGCCATGCTGCAGGCAGAACTCTTTCCGGGTCAAACCGCTCTCACGCCACTGGCGGACAAGGGTAAACATGTAGTCTCTACGCTCTTTCATATCAATAATATTTGGGCGTAAAACTACAGCGGATCAATTAATCAGAAAATATGTACTTGGTCGGGCGGATACGTTCTGAAGCCGCTTTTAGGCGAGGATATTTGGAGATGTTGTCTCTCGAAATACCGCCAGTGTTTAATAGAATGATCAACAGGTCTTGATCGGAATGAATATCGATGGCTTGTATGCTAATGTTTTCCGAATAAATCAATTGTTCAAGCGAATCGTAATTATTTGTTGAAGTATTCATGCCAAATCCTTTAAATTCTTCTTTTGATCTTTCCGCAATGTCCAGCAACTTCTTTTCTTCCTTTTTAGTAAACCCATTTAGATAGGCCCGCTCAAAGGTTGGTTCCAACCAAATCTTTCCTACCGCGTCTCCTTTTGATATGAATATGAGCAGGCTCATTTCCCTCGGGCGAATAGAAGAAAAACCTAAATCCACTTTCGTTCAATAATGTAGGCATCGAAACATATTTAGTAGCCTCTTACAAAGATAATAAAGGGTTTGTGCTTTCCGGCTACACCCTTGCGACTTTTGGCTACATCCCTTTCTCGAATACCAACGAACTTTGCCTAATAAACGATCAAAGAAAATGAATCTACAGAACAACACCATCTTGGTTACCGGCGGAACCGGCGGTTTCGGTTTCGAATTTGCGTCAAAATTGATAGCTCAGGGGAATACGGTCATCATCACCGGCAGAAATGCCCAGAAATTGGCAGAAGTTCAGCACAAGCTTCCCCAGGTACATACCCTGCAGAGCGACGTGAGCAAATCGGAAGACATTGTGGATTTATACAATCAGATTATGCAGAACTTCCCCAAACTGAACATCATCATCAATAACGCCGGCGAGATGCGGAAAATAAGCTTGCACCACAGTCATGATCTGGCAGACATCACCCGTGAAATCGAAATTAACCTGATGGGCCCCATCCGGATGGTGCAGCAATTTTTGCCACACTTAAAAACGCAGGAAAATGCAGCGATTTTGAACGTCACGTCGGGAATTGCGTTGATGCCTTTCGCAATTTCACCCATTTACGGTGCCAGCAAATCCGGGTTACGTTCCTATACGCAGGCCCTGAGGGTACAGCTGAAAAACACCAATATCAAGGTCATCGAGTTGGTGGCACCCGGAAGTTCCACCTCGTTGAATGACAAATTCGTGAATGAAGACGGGTTCAACACAAATATGCTGATGGCACCCGACAAAATCGTGGAGGCAGCCATTAAGGGAATGAAAAATGGTCAGACGGAAATCTATCCCGGTGCCGCAAAATTGATCCGGATAATGAGCCGGCTCGCTCCGAAATTCATGATTGCGCAGGCAGGAAAAACGGGCGCATCTTTTATGTACGGAAAATAGTCGCTATACCAGGCTTTCCAAAAATAGTTTATATTTATTCCTGAAATCCAATAACAATAGATACGCATATGGATGAAGCGTCACGATTTCAAAAATCCTCAGCTTCATCACCCATAACAGCTAAATTTAATTACATGAAAATCGTAGCCTCCATTCTCTTGTTAGTATCCGCATTCCTGAGCATCAAGCATGGTTGGGATGCCTTTCAACCCGCCAATGGCGAACAGGCAAAAATGATGGCCAACCTCGGCATCACGAAGGCGGTCATGCCATATTTTGGTGTTTTTTCCATTGTCATCGGATTGATGCTGTTCTTCCCGCTAACATTTTTTATTGGTAACGTCTTAAATGCGGTTACCATTGTGCTGATAATGGCTTTGTCCCTGCGGGCGGGTGATTACAAAATGGCACTGATGGAAATCCCGTTCCTGGCGATGCCGTTGCTGTTGATATGGCTGAAATATCCGTTCAGATCCTAATTTTTGTACGATGGCAATTATGACCCCATTCAGAATAAAATCCATAGCGGACGCACATCGACTGGCAGCGTTGGAGAAGCCCCATCACCCGCTGATCAGCATCATTGATGTTTCACAGATCAAAAACCAATCGGATGTAAACGCGATCGTGCTCGACTTCTATGTGGTATCGCTTAAAAGAGGCTGCAATAATCTACTGTACGGGCAGCAGAAATACGATTTTGACGAAGGCCTGATGGCTTTTATGTCGCCGGGGCAGATTTTGCGCGGGGAGGAAGGTGGGGTGCCACCCAATTTGCAGGGCTGGATGATGTTCATTCATCCGGATTTCCTATGGAACACCGCTTTGGCCAAAAAGATGAAGCAGTACGAATATTTCGGCTATGCCACCAACGAAGCATTGTTTCTTTCCGAAAAGGAAGAGACCCTGATGAATGCCATCGTTGAGAATATTCGGCAGGAATATCATGCCAATATTGACAAATTCAGCCAGGATGTAATCGTTGCCCAATTGGAATTGCTGTTTACGTATGCCCAGCGGTTTTACGAACGCCAGTTTATCACCCGCAAAATTACCAACCACCGAATTTTAGAACGCCTCGAGAGCGTGCTGGCCGATTATTTCAATCAGGGAGATCTGCTTGCAAAAGGATTGCCGACCGTTCAGTACATAGCCGATACCCTGAACGTATCCAGCAAATACCTGGGCAGTCTGTTAAAGCAGTTAACCGGACAATCCACCCAGCAGCACATACACGAGAAGCTGATCGAAAAAGCCAAGGAAAAATTGTCCACGACCGATTTATCGGTAAGTGAGATAGCCTATGCGCTGGGCTTTGAGCATTCACAATCGTTCAGCAAATTGTTTAAGACAAAGACCAAGCAAAGTCCGTTGGAGTTCCGGCAATCATTTAATTGACCGGATAACCCCGCTAATCCTGATCGTAACCACCTGATCGTACCATATCATTGTTAAATTATGCACACGCTTTTACCTTTTCTGTTAGCGATGGTGGCACTGATCGTGCTGCTGAATATGCTGGCCAAAAAACTGGAAATCGCCTATCCGATATTGCTGGTTGTGGCGGGATTGCTCATCAGCTTTATTCCGGGCCTACCGATGGTGAAGATAGATCCCGATCTGATTTTTTTCATTTTCCTGCCACCCTTGCTGTTTGACGCTGCGTGGTCCGCTTCATTTAAGGAAATGAGGAAATGGTGGCGGATGATTACCAGCTTCGCCTTTCTGGTGGTATTTTTCACCGCACTCACCGTAGCATTGGTTGCCAACTATTACATTCCGGGCTTTACCATCGCATTGGGCTTTCTGTTGGGCGGCATCGTATCGCCACCCGACGCGGTAAGCACCGGAGCCATCACCAAATTTGTGAAAATCCCACGGTCCACGTCGGCGGTTCTGGAAGGCGAAAGTTTGCTGAACGATGCGTCTTCGCTCATTATTTTCCGCTTCGCATTGGTGGCCGTCGGCACGGGGCAGTTCGTCCTACAGGAAGCCGCTGCCGATTTTCTATGGATGGTTTTCGGCGGAGCCGGAATGGGCCTATTCCTGGCCTGGCTGTTTGTGCAAATCCACAAAAGGCTGCCAACCGATGCACCGTCGGACATCGTGTTTACCCTGATCAGCCCGTATTTCATGTATTGGGCGGCGGAACAGGCGCACGCGTCGGGCGTTCTGGCGGTAGTATCGGGCGGTTTGCTGATGTCTGCGAAAAGACTGGAGTTTCTAAACAGTACGAGCCGGATCCGGGGCACAGTGTCTGGGAGAGCCTGGTCTTCATCTTAAACGGAATCGTCTTTCTGATTATCGGATTGGAGCTTCCCGAAATCGTAACCGGTATCCGTGCGCAGGGCATTCCGTTAAGAACGGCCATCGGGTACGGCATCTTGGTCACAGCTGTATTGATCGGAGCAAGGATCATCAGCTCGTATGCCGCATTGGTTGCCACCGCCATTTTCCGGCCGAGTGTGCGTCCGCGATTTACTTCGGCGGGGAGGCGTTGGCTGATGCCGATGCTACTGGGTTGGACAGGAATGCGGGGCGTGGTGTCATTGGCCGCAGCGTTGGCGATACCCGTAAAGCTTGACAACGGAATGGCATTTCCACACCGGGATCTGATTCTCTTCATCACCTTTGTGGCCATTTTGCTCACGCTGCTGGTGCAGGGGTTCACACTGCCGTATTTGATCAAAAGGACCGCTTTGTTCGATGGAATTTTTAACGAAGAGGAGGAGGAAGCCACCCGTATGAAAATGAAACAGGGATTGAAACAGCACGTTTATCAATTTCTCAAAAATAAATACGAAGCGGATCTGATCGGGATGGCCGGGATGGATAAGTTCATGAAGCAATGGGAAGAGCGTGCGAAATCGATGGAGGCGGATACCTGGATGAATGAAAAAACCAAAACCATTTTTATAGAGCTCCTCGCCTCGCAGCGTGAATACCTGACCGAACTGAACAAAGACCCGAAGATCGACGAAGAAATTATCCGCCAGCAATTATACCAGCTGGACCTGGAGGAGGAGCGGCTACGGATTGTGTAAGGTGGATAGGGTTGACATAAGCGGACGTAGTTAGATCAGTGACATGTGGTTTTGCGTATTTAAAGGTTATTTGTTATTTTTCCGCTTGTCTACTAGGGTGCTATCCAAGTTGCTATGATACAGGTGTGCTATGATCTGATCGCCGGCGCCATGATTGTGCATCAAGCGGAATGGTCAAAGCGTTGGCGTTTTTAAAAAAGACGATATTTGATCGCGTGAAACGAATGCAGACAACCCAAAAACTTGAGCGGTTCGGCATCTTTTGCTATAAAGCACTGGTATGGCTTTTTTTGGGTGTCGTTATCGGTTCATTTGTGGCCCAGATACAAGGATTTATGCCCATCTGGTTCATTGCTGTTCATGTTTTGGGTGCGATTGGGCTGGGGTGGTTGTTCAGCGTGTTGTTGTTCCGGTATATCGACCGAAAACGCGCACGTGCCTTGGCGCAGGACCGGGCGCATGCAAGCAGCTATGCTGCGCCGGCACGCATAGATTCGATTCAATTCGGTGGGGTACGGATGATGGAGACACGTGAGCTGACGATCATCCAGGTAACCGTGTTTCCCAGGTCCAATGCGCCTTATCAAACCACGGTACGTCAATTCATGACTGCCGAAGATCTTGATCAGCTCCAAGAGGGAGCCTTGGTCACCTTCTACGAAGATCCGCACGACCGCGGATACGGTAGGGTATTCCCCACTTTGCCGGTGGGAGAAATCCCGGCGGATATGGAAACGTATCAGGCAGATACGGTTTATCCCGAGCGGCGGAGAACCGGGCTGTGGCTCTTGGTTGGGCGCAATCCGAACCGGATTGCGCGGTCGGTAAGCTTCATTTTGATTTTCGCGTTATTTGGTTTCGGCTTTTTTTCGCCGTATGTCGTTACGGGCAATGTGGACTGGCTCCGGTTGAGAATGAAGTACTTTCCACAGAAACTGATTTTTCAGGATAAGGGCAATTTCAATCCCGAAGCGTTCAATAAAGCCTATGACAAGGCCATCGCCTATATCGGCGACCGACGCATCGAATCGCTGCTTTTTTACAAAGACTTTACAGCCGTAAAAGTGGAGCAGACCGATAAAGCCGGTCACGTGCGGAGTGCGACCATCCGCGGCAACTCCGTCGAAGCGTATTTCATGCCTTCCTCGCCGGACGATCACGATCGGTTCTTCACCGTAGATTCGGTTCGGTATGACGTCTTGAAGAAAGCGCTGGATGATGCGGCGAGAGACTATGACATCGAAGATATTATGTATATCGGTTTTCGCAAAGACGTCCGATGGAGTATGCCGGGTCCTCGAAGGGAACGCCATGTCGATGTCCATATCGTGTTTGAAGGGGGCGAGACGTCACTGGATTATAACGGAGAGACCGGCGAACGGTTGCTGCCGATGTAGCGCCGTGTGGTTTGTTCCGCAGCCCAGAAAAAGGGGGGTGCCGGGCGGCAGCCCCCAATGGAAAAAGCCTTTTTTCTAACGTTGAACACCTACAGGGTATCGTTCATCATCGTATCGTTCATCATGGTGTCGCTGGGCGCAGGTGTTGGCGCCATCTCCATGGTGTCCGCATCCTGTTGTTGGTTACTCCCGGTGTTGTTACACGCTCCTAAAAACACAGTCGCTGCCACGACAGCGAAAAATAGTTTAATCGTCTTCATTTGTTTTAATTTAGTTAACAATGAATTTGCTTTTGCCTCGCTCAGCGACAGCCGCATTTGCGATGCGTTTTTACTTGTTGTTGTGTAGGATAACCGCTGAAAAAGCAAATGGTTTTAAAAAATCACCGATCCGCGGTTAAGCGCAGGTGGTTTACAACGTTTTTCGAACGACCAGGTTAAAGTCGTTATGAACCTTAGACAGATTACCGGATAGCACCATTTCCGCGGCTTTTGCACCCATGGTTTCGAAATCGGTGGATAATACCGTAAGACCGTCAAGTATAATCTCATTGATAGGCGCTTCATTGTACGACAGGATCCCGATATCCTTCCCTATGGTTAAATGCTTGGCTTTGGCAATGCGGACAAGTTCAATCAGCTCAACATCCAGTTGGCTGTTTAAAACAAAATAAACGCCGCCTTTGGTGATATGGTCGGCGCTCAGCTCCTTATGGATGTCTACGGCGATGCCCGTGGACTTACAAAACCGACGGACACCCTTTAAAATGACGGAGCTATAGAGACTGCCTTTCGAGGCGATCACATGCAGGTGCTCATACTTCTTCAGCAGCTTTGTTGCCTCCATTAATCCATGGAACACGTCTTCACCGAAGTCTTGGTATACGGCGCCGTAATTTCCGGATAGTTCAGGAAGAAACCGGTCCAAAAGAATCAGCTTCCGGTTGGGTATGCGCTTCAGAAGCTTCAGGGCATTTGCCTGGCTTTTCTTGTCCAACGGAAAATGGGCCGTCACCATATAATAGTCGTAGTTGTCAAGGTGGTCTTCCAGCAGTCCCTGGAATACGTCGATATGCTGGTTATGTAAGTGGATGGTGGTGCTGACGCGGTCCCCTGCATGGCGGATAAAGGATTGATACAATACAAATTTGTAGGTGCTCAATTTATCGAAGAGCATCAGCACGTTTAATCGGCGGTCGCCCCCGTTTTCGGCTACAAAGAAACCCTTGCCGTGCGCAGATTCGATCAATCCCCGTTGACGCAGAATGGAATATACCTTTTTAACGGTTTCCTTGGATATCTCCAATTGTGCACTCAGTTCATTCATGGAAGGCAGATTTTCCCCCACGCGGTAAGCTCCGGCTGCAATCCGGTCACTGAACAGCTGGATAAGCTGTTTATAAACCGGAACCTGGCTTTGGAAATCCAGTAGCAACTGCTTGTCTTTTTTGGCCATAAAAACAAAAAAATTCTTGCAAAAATAAAAACCTATGGTATATTTGTACCACACTACACCACAGTACAGTAATGTTGTCTAATGTGGTGTGGTGCAAAGATGCCAATATAAACGAATTATAACAATCAAATTATGACAAAAAAGAAATTGCATTCCGGATTGATTTTCCTGCTATGCGTGATTCATTCTTTCCTATTGTCAGCCCAGGAATCCAGGATCAGTGGAACCGTGGTTTCGCCCGACGGCGTTCCCATTGCCGGGGTGAGCATTACCCTGAAAGAAACCGATCAACGGACGTTGACAGACGCCTCGGGAAAATTTACGTTCACGGCCGTTCCGGCAGAATTTACGCTCCTAGCCACGAGTGTCGGCTATGAGCCCGCGGAATCCAAAGTGACTGGACAGGATACGGTCACCCTTACGCTCCAACCCACCGTAAATGATCTTGAAGAGGTCGTTGTGGTGGGGTATGGTACCGTGCAGAAAAAAGATCTTACCGGGGCGGTGGCTGCCCTATCGGGGAAAGATGTAGCCGATCGGAAAACCGTGCGGATTTCGCAGGCACTCCAGGGGGCTGTTTCCGGGGTCACCGTCACCCGGTCCGGCGGGGCGGCTAACACGTCTGCCACGATCCGTATCCGGGGTGTCACCACCATCGGAGACAGTGACCCGCTGGTAATCATTGACGGTGTCCCCGGCGCCCTGGATTGGGTGAATCCCAATGACGTGGAGAGCATCTCCGTGCTGAAAGATGCCGCTTCGGCCGCTATTTACGGCTCAAGGGCGGCGGCGGGGGTTATTCTGGTAACCACAAAGCGGGCCAAACAGGGCGTCGTAAACCTGGATTACATCGGCGAATTTTCCATTGAAAAGCCCACCGAAACGGTTGAGTATGCCGATGCGCAGACCTACATGAGGCTGATCAACGAACGCAACTGGAACGACAACGGTAATACCGGCACCGAGTACCCCATCTTTTCGAGGGAAACCATCGATAACTACGGGGCGCTGCACGCCGAAAATCCGGATCTCTACCCGAACGTCAATTGGCTTCCCTTGCTCATGCGGGAAACGGCGCCCCGGCAAAGCCATGTATTGAACTTCACGGCCGGTACGCCGAATGTGCGGAGCAAGGTTTCCCTGGCTTTTGACAAGACCCCCGGATTTTACGTAAGGCGTAAATACGACCGCTTGACGGTCCGCGCTAACAACGACTTTACGATCCTGAAAGACCTCAATGCCGAGTTTGACATCAACGGCATTTATTCCGTAAGCGAACAGCCGGTATTCGGCATTACGCCGGCAACCGGCGTGGCACCGATTTATGCGGCGACTTGGCAGGACGGGCGGATCGCATCGGGAAAAACCGGCGTAAACCCGTATGCAAGACTCATGAACGGCGGCGATTCCCGTACCATGGCTAATGTGGTACGCGGACGGCTCGCACTCAACTATACGCCGCTTGAGGGCTTAAAGTTAACGGCGGTGGTGTCGCCCGAACTGTATATGGACAAGGGCAAGGCCTTTACCAAAGCCATCTCCTACACACTGGCCGATGATCCCAACGTGACGGGCGGATATATCGAAGGCCATACACAGACCCAACTGGTAGAAAACCGGAACGACAACTATGCGGTAACCACCCAGTTTTTTGCCAACTACGTGAAAGCAATGGGCGCCCATCATTTGAATCTGATGGTCGGTAACGAGAACTACAATTATTTCAACGAAACCCTCGGCGCGCGCCGCGAGCAATATGCGCTTTCGGGATTTCCGTATCTCGACATCGGCAACCAAAATTATCAGTACAATAACGGAAGCGCCTTTGAAAATGCGTACCGCTCTTTCTTTGGGCGCGCCATGTATAATTTCAAGGATCGTTATTTCGTGCAGGTCAACGCCCGGTACGACGGTTCCTCCCGGTTTGACCGCAGGTACCGCTGGGGACTGTTTCCATCGGTATCGGCAGGCTGGGTGCTATCCGAAGAGGCTTTTTTCCGCGACGTTCCCAATCGCCCGTTCCTCAAGTTGCGGGCATCCTGGGGTACACTTGGTAACGAGCGCATCGGAAACTATCCGTACCAATCGACCATCGGATTTAGCAATGCGCTTTTCTTCGAGGGAAACAATGTCGTATCCCAACAGACGGCTGCGGTGGAGAAATACGCGATCCAGGACATCTCCTGGGAAACTACCACGAGTTACGACATCGGGCTGGATGCTCGGTTCTTTGACGGACGCATGAATGTCACCGCGGATTATTACCGGAAAACGACCAAAGATATGCTGCTGGCGCTGGAAATACCGGACTACATCGGTTTGGACAACCCCGATCAGAATACGGGCAGGATGCATACCCGCGGGTGGGAGGCCGAATTGGGGTGGAGCGACCAAAAAGGGGAGTTCTCCTATGCCGTTGCCGTGAATATCTCGGATTCGAGAACCCGCATGGGAGACCTGGGCGGAACGGAATTTCTGGGCTCCCAGGTAAAATTTGCAGGCAGTGAATTCAACGAGTGGTACGGTTACCGGGCACTCGGCATTTACCAGAACCAGGAACAAGTGGATGGGTCTGCCCGATTAAATGCGCAGGTCCGGGCCGGAGATGTCCAATACGCCGATATCAGCGGCCCGAATGGCGTCCCGGACGGACTGATATCCGCGGAATACGACCGGGTATTGCTGGGCGGTTCGCTCCCCAGATACCTCTATGGGGGCAACGTCCGGCTCGGATACAAAGCCTTCGACTTCTCGTTGGCATTCCAGGGCATCGGTAAGCAGACCGCCCAACTGACCACCGATATGGTTCAGCCGTTCCGCGCACAGTATATCGAGGTGCCGAAGTTGATTGTGGGCAACCATTGGAGCGTCTATAACACGGAAGAAGCCAACCGCGATGCCCGGTATCCGCGGATTTCAAACACCGGCGATGCGAATAACTACGCGTTTTCGGATTTCTGGCTGTTCAACGGTGCCTATATGCGCATCAAAAACATCACCCTGGGTTACCAGCTCCCCGTCAATTGGACGCAAAAGGCAAAAATATCGTCAATTCGGCTGTATGTCAGTGTATCTGACTTGCGCGCATTCGACCGCTATCCGAAAGGGTGGGATCCGGAAGGCAGCGCCTATTGGATACCAACTACCTATTTGTCCGGGCTTTCCATCAGATTTTAGTGCATTAATCCTAAAGATAACCATGAAAACGATTCGTATTACCTCGGCCATCCTGTTGCTGTTTGCAAGCTGCAACGATCTGGATCTCAATCCGCTATCGGAGGGCTCGTCCGAAACGTGGTACCGCAACGAAGATGAGGTCAATATGGCTTGCGCGCACCTTTTCAATATCGACTTCTGGGATAGCGAACTCACCCGGAATTCGACCGCGGGAGGGGGCTACAGCCACGATTGGACCGATACCTATACAGACGACTGGACCGCGCGGGCCTCATTAAGCGCCGTTACTTCCGCAACCATCAACAGTCAGACCAATGTGGTTACGATTACCTGGGCGTATGCTTACCGGTGTATTGCGGCCGCCAACCGGGTCATCGCAAACCTTTCCCATGCGTCCACTAACCTGACTGCCGAAAAAATCGCCCACTATGAAGCCGTTGCGCGGTTTGCAAGGGCTTCCCAATATGCCAAACTGATCTTTCTGTACGGGGATGTTCCCTATTATACGGATGTATTGGCCATTGAAGCGGCGATGGACCTGGGGCGGACCGATAAGCAAACGATCCTTGCGGCGATATACGACGACTATGATTTTGCCGCTACGCATCTTCCCGAAAATTATAGCGGCAACACCATCCAATACCCCACCAAAGGCGCAGCCTACGCGATGAAGGCGCGCATTGCGCTCTACATGGGCGACTGGACCGCCGCACGGGATGCGGCAAAAGCCTGTATGGATCTGGGTGTTTATTCGTTATATCCCGACTTCTACACCCTGTTTCTGTCCAAAACGAAAAACTCGTCGGAGTCGGTCTTCGCAACTCCGCGTTCGGTTGCGCTTGGCGTGGTCATTCCCGGAGCTGGAAGGGCCAAGGAACCCCTTACCCGCATTGCGGGCGGCTTCGGTAATGGCGGTCCGTCGTGGGACCTGTTGTGTGCGTTCCTGTGTGCGGATGGGCTCCCCATCGACGAGTCGCCGCAGTACGATCCGCATGAGCCGTTCAAAAATAGGGATCCGCGGCTTGCCGCTACCATCGTTCCGTTCCAGACGCCCTGGCTGGGTTATATCCATCAGCCGCATCCGGACTCGCTTACCGTGCTCAACCTCAATACCGGAATGCGGCAAAGCAACCTGGACAGCCGGGCGGTCGACCAATATGCCTCCTACAATGGGCTCACCTGGAAAAAGAAAATCGACGAAGATTGGTTAGATTTATTGACCGATCCGGACAATACGGTCATCCGGTATGCCGATGTATTGCTGATGTACGCCGAAGCCCGGATTGAACTGGGAGAGATCGACGCATCCGTCACCGACGTGATCAATCAGGTACGTGCACGGGCCTATGGCGTGGATCCTGGCGACATCGAAGCCTATCCGGCGGTCACCGAAACGGATCCCGCTGCACTGCGCAGGATCCTCCGCATCGAACGCCGGATGGAATTTGCGTTCGAGGGAAGGCGCTACGCCGATCTCATCCGGTGGAGACTTGCCGGAAAAGCGCTGAACAAGCCCATTTACGGATTGCTGGATGTGGCCGACCTCCGTGAGCGGGTCGTGAAGCCCGGCGGGTGGTTTTTCCCGTCGGTCACGCCGATCGATGAAGATGGTATACCCGATTTTTCCGGAATGTTGCAGGCCGGGCAGATACTGAAACTGACGGACCGTAAATTTGATGAGTCCAAACAGTATCTATGGCCCATTCCGGCAAAGGAGATCCTGACGAATCCCAAACTGAAACAAAACCCCAATTACTGAGCTACACAATTATGATGAAAGTACCCCAAACGTTCCTGTTGCTCGCCGCGTTACTCGTCGCGGCGGTAAGCCCCGCACAAAGCCAAGACCTGATCAGCCGGTCGGTTGACGTCATGCAGACCCTTCGGGATTTTCCCCCTTTAGCCGGTTATTTCAATACCTCGTTGCAGAAAACACCGGCGCCAGCCGTTGGAAAGCTCGCCGAACAGGAATTCGGCAGGCCCGACATTACGAGGTGCTGGTTAAACCTGGATGAATTGTGGGACTACCGGACGCGCGAGTTCGATTTCAATTTCCAAATCGGTGTGGATAAATACAAAGACATCAAGGAAAAACACCGGGAAACCTGGGATTGGGAGCAGCAATCCCCCATCCGTTATTACGACTACCTGAGTGCCTTCTCGTCCACCAGCCAGCACATCATGCTGACCATACGCCGGTATGAGCGGGATATTCTGGACAACGCGCTGCCCATCACCAAAGCCGACTGGAAAATGATCTTCAAGGCCGGTCTGAAGCATTATAAGGAGCGTTATCCGAATATCCGCTATGTGGAAGTGGGCAACGAATATTCATTGAAGTCGTTTATGGCGGCCACCGCCGACGAGTACTACCAATTTTACGAGCTGGGTTACCAGGCAGTCAACGAGGTGAACGAAGAGCTGGGCTTGGCAGGCGAAAACCGCATCCTGGTGGGCGGCCCGGTGTCTACCGGTGCAATTTCCAAGGAGATTAACCAGCTTGCCCAACGTTTCGCCGCCGACCCCAATCCGTCTAAACGGCTGGATTTTGTCTCCTGGCACGAGTACACCAAACCCGTCCGGGCCACCGCTTTCCGTGAACGCGAAATACGGGATACCCTCCGCAAGCACCGGCTGGATGACCATGTACCGCTGTTCATCACGGAGCATGATCCCATCCATTTCGAGGCCGATAGTGCCGGACAGAATCAAATCAACGCCGCCGGGTTGGTCCGGACGCTCTATTACGCAAGCCTATACAGCCCGAACATGCGCATCTTTCCGTGGGCCCTGTACCACGACGAGAACATCCAGACCCGTTTTATGTGGTTTAAGGGGGATAACCAGCTGCATACACCGGCAAAAGACCTCCGGATGCTGCCGATCGGGGTATCCATGAAACTGTTGAGCATGCACCGGGGCAGGGAGATCGAAATTGCCAATCCGCTGAACGCGTCGGCGCTTGTCATCGGTTCGCGCTCGAAAGGCACCGTCCTGCTGGAGGCGGTCAATTATGCCGATCATCCACAGTCCGTCAAACTTACGGTGGACCGCCTAGCCGATGCATTGGGAGGCGGCAAAGTTCTTGTCAGGAAATACATCATTGATGAGCAGCATAACAACCTGACAACCGATCCGACCTATTCAGGGCGGCTCGAAGCCAACGAAACGTATGAACTGACGGTCGAGGAAGGCAAAACCTACGAATTTACACACGGAAAAGCAGGCAAAAACGCCGTTATTGCATGGGAAATCAGCAGCGCTACAAGTGGGAAGTTCTAGCCCTGCTCTGGGTCGCCTTTTTTATCAATCAGGCGGATCGGCAGGTATTCAATGTCGTGTTGCCCCTCATCCGGGAAGACCTGGGGCTGTCCGACGTCGAAATAGGCATCATTGCCACGGGCTTCAACCTGGCTTTCGCCCTGTTGGTTCCGATTTCCGGATACGTGGCAGATCGGTATAGCCGCCGCTGGATTATCGTCGGCAGCATCCTGTTCTGGAGTATTGCCACCATGCTCACCGGATTCAGCCAGGGACTCTTGTCGCTGCTGTTGTTCCGCAGCATCGCCACCGGTGGCGGGGAAGCCTTTTTCGGGCCGGCCAATTATACATTGCTGGCCGCTTACCACCGGTCTACACGTGCGACAGCCATGTCCATCCATCAAACTTCGCTGTATGTCGGCATCATCGCCTGTGGTTACCTGGCAGGCTACACGGGCGAACGCTGGGGATGGAAAAATGCATTTTACCTTTTCGGTGCAATAGGTATCCTGCACGGCCTGATTTTGGCCTGGCGGTTAAAGGATCCGCCAAAGGCGCAGCCTATTGCGAGTAAGGAACCGGCCATCGGTTTCTGGGAAGCGTTGCGCATTCTCTTTAAAATCCCTACCGCGCTGTTACTGACCCTTTCGTTCAGCGGACTCATCTTTGTGCTGACCGGTTACCTGACCTGGACGCCGACGTATCTGTATGAGAAATTTGGAATGACCCTTACCCAAGCCGGCTTCCATTCCATGTTCTATACACACCTGTTTGCATTGGTGGGTATCCTATTGGCCGGCAAATGGTCGGATCGCGCCGCCCGGCGTACACCTTCAATACGCCTACGCATGCAGGCCTGGGGGCTTTGGGGCGCCATACCCTTCCTGCTGTTGATGGCATTCGCAGACAATCTGCTATGGGTTTATGTGGGGCTTGCCGGATTTGGCTTTACACGCGCCTTTTTTGATGCCAACACGTACAGCGTGTTGTACGATGTCATTCCCGCCCGCTATCAATCTTCGGCTTCCGCGGTGATGATGATGGTCGGGTTTGTGGTCGGATCCACATCGCCCCTGCTATTGGGGTATTTGAAGTCCGGATTAGGGCTCTCTTTCGGGTTTGCCCTGCTTGCCGGTGTATGGGGGATCTGCGGATTATTGCTAACCTGGGCAAGGGTACATTTTTTTAACAAAGATTATGCGTTTGGAAGATAAACAAAACTACCGCGGATGGCTGGCCTGTATTTTGGAAGGCCGTTTTTTGACGGTGTATATTACACCCGAATTGGGTGGCCGCATGATGCAGATCGAACTGGGCGGCTATCCCTATTTTTTCAACAACGAAACCCTGCACGGCGCGGTCCCCACGAGCGAGCGGGCAGGTCAATGGCTGAATTATGGAGGCGAGAAGATTTGGCCGGCTCCTCAGGGGTGGGGGCTGCCTGACCATTGGCCGGGTCCACCGGACCCCGTCCTCGACGGCGGCCCGTACGACGTATTGGCACAAGGTTCCGCAAGTGGAAAGCGCTACATCCGCATGCGCAGTCAGGCAGACCCGTACACCGGGCTCCAGATCGAGAAAGCCATCGAATTGTCCGAACACCGATCGGGTGTATCGGTACAGGCCACCTTCCTCAATACCAGTGCCGTTGTGCGCCGGTGGTCCATCTGGCCCGTATTGCAGCTTAGTACGCCGGATGCTGTAAAAGGGACGTCGATTGTTTCCTGCCCGATGGCTCCGGATAGCCAGTTTTCAGAAGGGTATAAGGTGATGCACGGTTTGGTCAACAATCCCCAATTCGGTCGCGACGGCCACAACAACCTGCTCGTGAGCTACGAATATATCGTCGGGAAAGTCGGGCTGGACAGTCGTGCAAATTGGGTGGCTTATACAGACATCCTCAGTGGATACGTATTGGTTGCCACGTTCAACTACGAGGAAAATGCCGTCTATCCGGAAGGTACGTCGGTGCAGATCTGGACCCAGGGAAGCGGTCAGGTTTACTCCCGAAATGAAGTCAGGCACTTTCCCCACGATCCGTTGGACAATCCACCGTATTTGGAGATCGAATTGCTGTCGCCCCTATTTACCCTCGCGCCGGGCGAATCCGCGTCCTTTGCTTATCAGATCAGCTGTTGCAAAGTGCCGAGACACTACCATGTGATCCGCAAAACCGCATTTTCAGTGGCCGTTTCGTCGCTTAGGATTTCGATGGAGAAGGGGGACTTACGCATCCGCGGAAAATACGGCGTCTTTTCCGAAGGCACGCTGAAGATTGGGTACAAAGCAGATTCAGCCCCGGAAGTATTTACGCCGATTGCCGACTTGGAGGTGTCGCCGCTGCAACCCGTGGAAGTCGACGTATGCCTCCATGAAGCGGAAATGCCCTGGGGTTCGGGCGTGATCGTCCAGCTTAACCTTTACATAGAAGGAATTTTTAAAGAAACCATTGATCAGCATACCTATGTCGTCACTTAATCAGCGAATTGCACTTATTACCGGCTCCACCCGGGGAATCGGACAGGGCATTGCCCTCACGCTTGCTAGGAAGGGCGCCCAGGTGATTCTGAACGGTCCGGCTTTTGACCCGCTCCCCGATGGACTGCTGGCCTCCTTTCAAGGCGTGCCGCATCCACCGGTTTACGTGGAAGCCGATGTATCCCAGCCCGAAGAAGTGGCCGCACTTTTTGAACGCATTGAAGCAGACTTCGGGCGGTTGGATATGCTCATCAACAATGCCGGCACCTCCCAATCGAAAGACATTTTTGACATTACGGACACCGATTGGCAACGGATACTGGACACCAATCTCTCCAGCGGGTATTATTGTTGCAAGCACGCCATGGCGTTGATGAAAAAGCAGCGCTACGGCCGGATTGTCTTCATTACCTCCATGGTGGCCCACCAGGGAGCCCTATTTGGCCACGTCCACTACGCATCCAGCAAGAGCGGCCAATTGGGGTTGATGAAGACATTGGCCCGCACGGGCGCTCCTTTGGGGATCACGGTCAATGCCGTAGCCCCCGGCATCATCGCCACGGAGCTGCTTCACGCTACACACGGCGATGCGGGGGTGGCAAAACTTGCGGCCACCATTCCGTTAGGGCTGGGAAATCCAGCGGATATCGGCCATGCCGTGGCCTTCCTGTGCAGTGATGAAGCTGCCTACATTACCGGAGCCACCTTGGATGTCAATGGCGGCGCCTATATTCATTAAAACAGATAGCCATGAAGATCAAAGCCATAAAAACATACATCTGCCACGCCTACCGTACCAATTGGGTGTTCGTCAAAGTGTTGACGGACGAAGACGGGCTATATGGTGTCGGAGAAGCAACCCTGGAATACAAAGAACACGCCGTAGCTGCTGCTTGCATGGAACTGGAGCGGACGTTGATACACCAGGATCCGCATCAGGTCGAACACCTATGGCACCTGATTTACCGCGATGCCTATTGGCGGGGCGGCCCGGTATTGATGAGTGCGCTTTCTGCCATCGAGATGGCATTGTGGGATATCAAGGGCAAGGATCTTGGCGTGCCCGTCTACCAATTGCTGGGCGGAAAAGTGCGGGATGCCATTCGCTGCTACGCAAACGGCTGGTTCGCCGGCGCAAGGACGCCCGAAGCGTTTGCGGAAAAAGCCGAAAAAGCGGTAAAGCAGGGGTTCAGTGCATTGAAGTGGGATCCGTTTGGCGCCAGTTACCTGCATATCGGGACAAAGGCATTGCACGATGCCCTGGAATGTGTGGAAGCCGTTTATGACGCAACCAAAGGAAAAGCCGACCTCATTATTGAAGCACATGGTCGCTTTGATGTTCCCACAGCGGTCCGCATCGGCAACGAACTTACCCGGTTCGGTATATTGTGGTACGAAGAGCCGATTCCGCCGCAAAATCTGGAGGGGTTGGCGGAGGTAAAACGCAGGGTCCAGGTACCCGTTTCCGCAGGCGAACGTTTATACAACCGGTGGGAATTCCGGAGCCTGTTTGAACTGCGCGCTGCCGATGTGATCCAGCCGGATGTCAGCCATGCCGGCGGGCTTTCGGAAGTCAAAAAAATAGCAGCGTTTGCCGAAGCTTACCACCTTCCGGTGTGTCCGCATAACCCCAGTGGCCCGGTTGCCAATGCGGCTACCCTGCAACTGGCCGCATGTGTTCCCAACTTCTACCTCCTCGAAACGATGAGCAACGATATCCCCTGGCGGCGGGATGTGAGTACCGAACGCATAACGTTCAACAGGCACGGGGAAATGGAAATACCCGATCTGCCGGGACTGGGCATCGATCTGGTGGAAGAACAAATCTTGGCCCATCCCTATGAAGCCCGGGATCTCCGGCATTACCGGGGTACGCTCACGGATATCCGGCCACCGGAGGCGGGTGCCTATTTTTAGCGAAGAGGCAGTTTTCTGCCGAAGCCCATTTGATATCGTCGCCAACAATTGCGGCACTTCATTGTTTATGAAGAAAAAAGCATATGGGTTTTTTCAGAAATATACTGCCTGCACTGGCAGGCTCTTTGGTACTCAACATCATTCACGAGCTGGGGCGCAAACGGCTCGACAATGCCCCCCGAATTAATGAAATTGCCGAGGAGGGCATTGAAAAGACATGGCGGGCCGCGGGCAGCAAACCACCGCAAGAGAAAGAACTGTATAGCATGGCGCTGGCGGGTGACATCGTTGCCAACACCGCTTTTTTCCGGGCGATCAGTGGTAACAGCCCGAAGGAGACCTGGGCAAAGGGGCTCCTGTTGGGCACCGCCGCGGGCATCGGCGCACTAACGCTGACCAAGCCGCTTGGGCTAAATGACGAACCTGTTAACCGCAACCGCAACGTGAAGGCACTGACGGTGTTGTATTACCTGATCGGCGGACTGGTCACCGCGGCCGTTTATAACGCCGTCAACCGGAACGCGACTCGTTAAGCTCTCAATACGGAAAACAAATGCGTCAAGGCAACCGCCGGGTAAAAAGGTTATCCCTAGCCCACAGCACGGCGGACGATCTGAAGCGCAAGCCGGGGTGGATCTGATAAATCTCAAATAAATTCAAACAATTTCAGGCTGGTTTTGTCTACTTCTCTGCCGGACACAAGGAACTAAGATACTAGACAAGCGACGATAATTGTTTATTTACTTCTTCCTAATTAAAACACAATTATGAATCACAGAGAGTACAGCCAAAAAGTAGTTCAGGAAACAGGAGCACTGACAGGTTACGCACGTTATTTTACGCAGGATCCAGAGAATGCAAATGATTTGGTACAGGACACGATGCTGAAAGCGTTCTCTTATTACGACAAATTCAGGGAGGGAACGAATTTACAGGCGTGGCTTTATACCATACTCAAGAATACATTTATCAATTACTACCGTAGAAAGGTCAAAACCAATTCATTGATCGTTAAATCTGAATCTCTTTCTTCTTCCGACCTTTACATCAGTTCCCTGCGCAATCAGGCCGAAGGAAAGTTTGTGATGAAAGATATCGAATACGCGCTTTCGAAGCTCTCCAAGGAATACTATTATCCTTTTACCATGTATTACGAGGGATATAAGTATCACGAAATTGCCGAGCAATTCCAGATCCCGATCGGAACGGTAAAAACCCGGATCCATATGGCCCGGCAACAGTTGAAGAAGAAGTTAAAGCCTTACGCTAAACCGGCAGACTGGAAGGCGTAAACTAATGTAGGCTGCTTCCCTGTTTTGCGGAACATCGGAAGCAGCCTCAAACCCATCCTGCTCAGGCATTTTCCAGAGCCTCGATATCGAACTTTTTCATTTTCATATAAACCGCCATCACCCGCTGCGCTTTATCCGGATCGCTGAGCAGTTTTGGTAAAATAGTGGGTACCACCTGCCACGATACCCCAAATTTGTCCTTCAGCCAACCGCAGTTGCCTTCACTGCCGCCATCGGCTGTCAGCTTTTCCCAATAATAGTCGATGTCTTCCTGCGTTTCGCAGTCGATCACAAATGAGACCGCCTCGTTAAACGTGAACGCTGGCCCGCCGTTCAGGCCAATAAATTTCTTGCCATCGAGCTCAAATTCGACCACCATCTGGTTGTCTGCCTTGATCTTGGCATTCTTGAAAATCGAACAGTAGAATTTTGCTGCTGCCTGGGCCTGACCATCAAACCAGAGACAAGGATAAATGTTGTTTTCCATTTTTTTGAACTGTTTTGTTTACGATTCAAAGGTATAGAAGACCTAAGCCGCGAAATAGAACAAAACTGACAAAATCAGTTTCCCCCTGCTTTGCTAAAGGCTAGGTACTCACCGGGCGTTAGCGAAGTAAACTCTTTGAATGCGCGGATGAAATGGCTTTGGTCTGAATAGCCGTTGCTATACGAAAGTGCGGTCAGGTTTGTGAACTGTAGGCTGTTCAGTTGCCGGAAAGCGGCATTGAATTGGCGGATTCTCCGGTAGCGGGTGGGAATAATGCCGATGGTTTTCTCAAATAACCGTTGGAAGGTGCGCCCCGTCATGCAAAGTTCCGACTGTATCGCCGCCAGGTTTTTTTTGGAGGGTTCGGCGGCAATTTTTTCAACGGCATATTGCATGATGCGCGTATCGGTCTTGATTTTCGTAACGAGGCTGTATATATACCTATCCAGGATGGCGACCATCTCCGTGCTTGAGGATGCGTTCAACAACTGCTCCTGCAGGCCGGTCCGGATGGATGCCGGCAATACGTTCAGCTCGATGGGGTTGTCTGTCAATTCCTGGGCAGAGACCCCAAACAGCGAATTCAGGGCATACGGTTTAAAGAAATAAGCAATCAGCGTGAAATCCTCATCGATGGTTAGGGTGTCTGGGAATACCGTTTGCCCAAATAAGGTTAGGTAGTTCGTAGAATTTCCTATCCGTCCTTTGGCTGTTTGGAAAAGCAGTGTGGGCATACCATTCGCAAAAAGAGGCAAAGAAAAAGGGGTCGTTACTTGGAAGTTTTCAATAACAAGCAGTTCATGCACGTATTCTGCAATACAGGGAGCCGGATGGAGATACAATGATTTCATATGATCGTAATCTGATACCAAAGATATCACCTCTATGCTTTGCGTTTGCGGGGCATATGCGACAAATAAGGGGGTAATTACCGTTTAATTATTTGCTTCGGTTTCGACTAGCGCGTTACGATCGGCCACAAGATCGACGCTACTCCTTCTTTTGTAATTGCGCTTTTCTCGAAATGCTCCACCATCGTCTATCAGGCTATCTATTGGAGCGAAAACTCAAGAAAACTATTAGGAAAAAAAATTATTTAGAATTAATCCTCATTATCGGGAGAATACCTTTTTTAGCCGAATGTTTGGATGAAAGAATTGAACTCCCTATCTTCATCCTAGGTTTAGGTAGCCCCAGCACCCTGGGGCGGCCCGTTGCTTACGAGTAACGGGTTTTTTTTATTATGTGTTTTTGGAGAGAATAGCTGCATCATATTGCCCGTAATTTGCCGGTACTTCATAATATTTCACCCTGCTTTTGGAGTCCGTGCTATCAAATCGTAGATGTCAAAGCTGTGCCGTCCTAAAACCAGAATTGCTTTGTTGCCATACTTGCTGACGAGTCGACCGTCGCTGGGGGTCAGCTTAAGCCGCAATATCCACCTTTCATGCAAAGATAATTTATATTTGTTTGCATGATGTATTTATCATGGAAACTCCTTTCTATGAAGAAATAGAGAAAAAATCTAAATTTCTATTGATTGCTGTAGCTGATTTCCGTGGGGATTACAGTTCCGCCGTACCATTTTACCAATTATCTTCGCCTGTTGTTATCCATTCGACTACTTCGATAACGACACCATTTGGGTCTGTAACCATAAAAAGTTTTTCGCCCCATTCTTCGGTTTGTAATGGCAATGTGATTGAAACACCTGCTGAACGAAGCCTTTCTTCTTCAGCTTCTAGATTGGTAGTTACAAAAGCAAGGAGTGTTCCTGCTACGGGTATATTCCGCAGAAATTCAGGAAGAACTTCAATGCCTGTTTGCATATAAATGATATTGATACCTGATGTTTCATGAATAAGAGAGGCAAATCCCTCAGCCTCTATTTTCTCTTTAAAACCGAAATGTTTAATTAGAAAGTCGGCAGAAGCTTTAACATTATTTACCGTTAGTGAAACTGATAGTGATAAAATATTCATTGCATCGTTTTTTTAGTTTACGATGCAAATTTCTCTATTTGACAAAAGCTAGAATTGTATCAAAACGACATTCTTAGATTTACTGCCTTATAAGATTGCATTTTGAAAGTATGCTTTTGGATTTGAGCCTGTGAATTCTTTGAAATGTCGGTTAAGGTGTGCTTGGTCATAATAGCCTAAATCAAGTGCTATATCCAATAATTTATGTTCTGATGTATTGATTCTGGCAGAAGCTTTCTCAATAAATCGTTCGAATCTCTTAATTTTCAAATACGTATTTGCCGAAAATCCGGTCAACTCTTTGAAGGTTCTCTCAAACTGTCGTTGAGAAAGAGATGATTGGGCAACTAATTGAGGGATTGATTTAAGATTAGTTTGCTCTAATGATAGGATAAGTTTTTCAATTGCTAAATACTTGAAGTGTAACTCATTTAATCCGTCGTTAAAAAAGTTTGTCGCAACGATTGTTTTCTGCTGAAAGGTTTGAGCTTCGAAAATCTTATCCGAAAGTTCGTTACCGTTGTCCAATAAAGTATTTATCTCAATTCTTTGATGAGTCAGTTCGTTTGCGGGTATTCTAAAAAATTTGACTGCTGCAATTGGTGAGAATGTAATTCCAAAAATGGTTGTCCTTTTTGCAGAAGCGTAATAATGACTGAACGACGTAGTTTGACCATAAAATCCTGCCCGAAAAATTGCTTCTTTTTTTCCATTGTTGTTATGTGAATAAATGCCTTGGTCAAAAAACAGCAATTCTAATTTACTGGTTGCAACAGAATGATAAATATTGGGTCGTTGAGGCAAGTCCAAGTCATCACCCCACCAAAAGTTGTCAATGTATTTTTTTAAGTGGTCTGGCGGTCTTATTATCTGATACATTCAATTTTTTATTGTTGTCGATCTTGTTGGTGTCGGTCTCACAATGACCGCTATCTGCTAAGGCTAAAAGTTGTGCCGAAATAGAAACCACTTCCGCCGTTGTCAGCACTAAAGTAACTAAAAAGCAGAAAACTTCGATATGTTGGAACTCGCAAAGTTTTTGATATATATCAACACGCCATTAGTGACCGTTATTTTTGCCGAATAGACGTCTTTAGCTATTCTTTAGATCGAATCAAGGCGGCATACATCGTTCCGCCGAAGGATGAAGGCCTTTCGCTAACCTTGGTTACCACCCCATATCCCAGGTTATCAAAGTACACTTACCTGTTGACCGAATACAGCCATGGAAGGTTGCAAAAATTATGTAGGCCCTAACCCAGACTGTATTTAGGTTGTTTTTCATGTGAGTACTAAAGGTTTTATATTGTTATCGTGTGAACGTACTTTGACGATTTAAAAATCAAAAAATATGACTAACTTGTTGAATAAATTAAAAAATCGAACATAATGAAAACCTTAAGTGTGACAAACATAGCGCTGAGCCTTGCTGCGGTCTCATTGCTAATTGCTTGCAATCAACCTGAAACAGGAAAAGAGCAAGCAGGTGAAGAGGCTAAAAGAACTGGGCAGGTTCAGGCGGAAGCAAAGTTCGATCCGCTCGATATCGCTGCTATTGAAAATGCCCTGGGAATGAAAGGGACGGAAAATAACGGGGAGTATAAGGTCACGGTTCCTCAGAACGATTTGAAGATTATGGTGGATGGTTTTCAAATCATTCCGCCGATGGGGCTGGGTAGCTGGTTAGCCTTTGCGCCGGCCAAGGAAGGGGCGATGCTAATGGGTGATGTGGTGGTCACCGAGGACGACCTCTGGCCCGTGCAACAGGAAGTGATCCGGCAGGGGCTGACCATCACAGCCATTCACAACCATTTTGTCCGGAACACGCCGAATGTCATGTATATGCACCTCGGAGGAATAGGCGACGAAGCAGAGCTGGCTGCCAAAGCGAAGGCCGTGCTGGACAGAGTTGCAACGGTCCGTGGTGGCAATCCAGCAGATGGTTCCAAGATTGAAGTAGAAAACTCACTGGACACGGCCATGATCGCGCAAACCCTGGGGCATAGCGGATCAACGAGCCAAGGTGTTTACAAAGTAACAATCGGCCGGCCGGATGTGGATCTCCGGGAACATGGAGCTCCTGTAAGCACCTTCTTAGGCTTTAATACCTGGGCTAGCTGGCAAGGAACTCCGGAGAAAGCGGCAGTTGCCGGCGATTTTACGATGCTGGCTGATGAAGTGGCTCCGGTTATTAAAGCGCTGGTTGAAAACGGCATTGAAGTGGTAGCCGTTCATAATCACATGGTGCATGAGCAGCCGCGTATCTTCTTTTTGCATTACTGGGGCGTAGGCCCGGCGGAAAAGCTAGCCAAGGGGCTTAAAGCGGCGCTAGATCAAACCGGGAAGGAGCAAGTAAATCCAGTTCATTAAGCCAGATTGATGATCCAATTCAATGAAATTTTTTTTGATTGTAGGACGGATTGGATATACGGTTCGAATGGTGCCAGCCATTTCGGTCGGATGATGCCAGTTATTTCGGTTCAAATGATGCCATTTTAGGTTGATATTGATGGTTGCCATTACGGTTCGAATGGTGCCACTATCCATCCGGGATGTTCCGTTGAGGAGATTATAGAGCGGAACAATTACGGTTCGTTTTGTGCCACTTTGAGAGATCAGGGATTACCTTGTCGCCTTACGTAAATACAGCGACATGGCCAACATACTTGATCCGATGGACTTGAAACAGAGAATAACCTTTCATCTTGACGGAGCCAGCAATCGGCGGATAGGCTCCGTATTGGGGGTTTCCCGCAATACGGTGAACACCTATATGCAGTTGTTTGCCGCAAGCGGCTATTCGCTTGAAGAGCTCCTGCACTTTGACACAGCTGCATTATCCGAGCTGTTTTCCTCCCATACGACCGTCGACACCCAGCGACATAACGAGCTGATGCTGTATTTCGAGGGGGTCAACAAAGCCCGCAACCATCCCGGGTTTACATTCCTGCCAATCCAGTTTTTGGATATCCGTATCCCAAAAAACAGAGGGGCGGAACCGGGATACGTCGGGCCGGTGCGTAGGTTGTGATTTCTTCCGCTCTTCGCTGGCATCGTGGAGCGCTTGGAGTACTAGGAAAAATCCTTCTTCCTTGCCCAATGCGTCGTCGAGTTTGAGGGCTACCCGCGGGGTCAGGCGGCGTTTCCCCTTGGTAATCTCGCCGATGAGCTGCGGGTACTCCCCCAGTTGCAGCGCAAATTTACCCCTAGCCAACTTGCGCTTCTTCAGTTCTCTGTCGAGGAACAAGCCGGGGTGTATTCCTTTCAATATTGAGATTTCCTTGTCCATCCTGTCATTATTCAAGTTCAGTTAGACAACTATAATCTACAAAATTGAATAATCAAATTTGTTTATTCAGTTGCTTGTTTGGCAAAAAGGTTGGTACAACTACCCTGATTGAGGCTGCAATCAGTGAAATCAAGTGCTTGAATTTGTGCCGTGAAATGTGACAAAGCGGTTCGACAACAGCTCAATTTCCTTCTTTGACATTACTGAAATTTTTATATTTTTATGTCATGGAACAGTTTTCATCCTATATCGAGATCAACCCTAGCATCCGTTTCGGGAAACCGTGTATTAAAGGGTACGCGTATTGCGGTTGTTGATATTCTCCACTGACTGGTCGGGCATGACCAACACTGAAATCCTTGAAGACTACCCACTATTGAAAGAAGAGCACATTCTTAATTTTGAGCAAGATATTTTACATGAACCAAAAGTCGTTTTTGTTTTGTTCTCGCCATAAACTTCGTGTCTTCTTGCGTGACGGTAGACCAGGCGAGATAAGGAGTTAACGGCTGTCCGAAAAAAGGAGGGTCACAGACACGTTAATAGATTATGCGGATAGCTTTTACAGGATCACATAGAGTCGGAAAAACGACTTTGGCTGAAGAAATCGGAAGCAACTTGCCAAACTTCGGCTTTAAGAATGAGCCTTATATTGAACTTGAAGAGGCCGGTTACTTGTTTTCAGAAATCCCAACGTTGGACGATTATATGGAGCAATTCAATTATTCTGTAAAACAACTAAAAGACAGTGAAAACAATGTGGTTTTTGACCGTTGCCCATTAGATATACTGGCTTACATCGAGGCGGTACGCAAGACTGAAAATACACAAACATACTATGATGAAATGACGAACGCAATGTCCCTGATCGACATCATCGTTTTTGTTCCCTTGGAATCACCAGATTTAATAGTATGCCAAGAATCAGATCTGCCAGCGTTACGACGCGAAGTAAACGATATTTTATCAAATTGGATCTGGGATTTGAATAATGAAGTTCTGGAAGTAAAAGGGACTTTAGAACAAAGAAAAAAACAAGTATTAAACAGAATTCATAAAGAAGCATTATAGTTACATCTTCTTCGAGTTGACCCGGCCAACACCCTGCGCCGCTGACCTTCTCCCAATTTCTGCGCCATGCTAAAGTAGAAAATTCGGCTTTCGCAAAGATAATAAACAAAATATTGCTCAACGGCTCGAAAGCGGGTCAATGGAAAGCTTATAACGCTCAAAAAGAGCGCTATTCAGCACGTCCCAAGGATGTAGCCCAAATGCTGCATTTTGACGGAAATGGCGACGCCCAATCCGAAATACACCAATCCCAATGGGTCACTCTACATCGGTGCAGACAGCGAACAAAGTTTCAAATACAAGCTGGCGCGAATATTCCGCAAAAAGGAATTGGAGCGGCGCTTGACGAAGGGGTAAAGAGTAACCTTTCATTCCGTAATTCCGATAACTACTCGTCCCGCAGACTAGCCACTGGATTGGCTGTTGCCGCCCGAATGGCCTGCCAACTCACCGTAGCGCAATCACCAGAGCCGCCAATCCGGCTAAGGCAAACATCCACCATTGGATGCTGGTACGGTACGCAAAATCGGCCAACCATGTGTTCATGGCCCACCAGGCAATTGGGGAGGCGATGATGATGGCAGTCAACACCAATTTGACGAAATCTTTGGAGAGCAAGCTAACAATTCCCGACACAGATGCACCCAGCACTTTGCGGACGTAAAGGTGGCTAACCCGAACAAGCCGAGGCACGAAATCACGATCGTCAGCGCAGCAAAGTACCACGACATGGTGGAAATCGCAGAACCTAAATTATGAAAAAACAAGTTTACTAACTGGTTATATAACAATCACTAAAAAAGTACAGGCTCTAACGCTTAGCGACCCTTTTGCTATTGCAAGTGTTCTTCGATGTGGCCGCTTGGAACGTCTATTCCAAAATAGAATGTCGAGCCCATGCCTTCCTCGCTTTCGACCAGAATACTGCTATTATGGTAGCGCAGGATTTCTGAAACAAGGTAAAGTCCTATACCGAAGCCGGTTGTGTTTTGAATTTTGTCGTTATTTACACGATAGAAACGTTCAAACAATCTTTTTTGATCTGCAGCACTGATCCCTATACCTTCGTCACGCACAGATACTATTACTTTTCCGACTTTTTTTTCGCAGCCAATGGTTATTGTGCTTCCAGCTGAAGAGTACTTGATCGCATTGCTGACCAAATTCATCAGCACCTGCCCTATTTTCTCGCGATCGGCGTATACGGTCGCCGGTTCGCTTTCTATCAACTTGAAAAAGTGTTTTGTGCCTAACAATTTGGCATCATCCACAATTTCGCTCACCAATGCATCTAATTCGAAAACCTCCTTCCGAAGCTCGATCTTCCCATCTTCGATTCTTGCCAAACTGAGAAAGCCCTGAATCATCGAACCCATTTTTTTAGCCTGCGCCTCGATTCTTGACATCGCACGCAAACTGAAATTATCACCAACCTTTTTGGAATGGTTTATCAATATCTGCGCAAACCCGGTGATAGCTGTCAATGGCGTTTTCATTTCGTGGCTGACCACCGCTACAAAATCGTTCTTTCGCCGTTCCTCCTGTTTTTTTCCGGTTATATCCCTGGCTATTTTAGAAATGCCGATGATATGTCCCTTCGCATCCTTAATGGGTGATTGGGTGAGGGACACGTCTAAAAGGTTTCCTGCCTTCGTCAGGCGTTTTGTATCGAAATGCTCCACCTCCAAGCCGTTCCTTAACCGTGAAAGGACATGCGCTTCCTCGTCCTGCCGGTCTTCGGGTATTATTTTCAAAATTGGCTGGCAGATCATTTCTTCAGCAGTATAACCGAACATCCGCTGCGCTGAAGCATTCCAGCTGGTGACAATTCCCTCCAAAGTTACGCTAATTATAGCGTCATTGGAAGTTCTGATAATAGCTGCCAACTGAGCACTTTTTTCTTCTGCCTGTTTAATGTCGGTAATATCCAGCATCGTGCCGGTGAACCGCGTTGAATCCTTTTTGGCGTCCACATAAACAGCGCCCTGTACCCTTACCCAGCATAGCCTATGGTCATTAAACCGGTGGATTTTAAATATTATATCGAACAGGCCGTCGCTGCCCAGTTCGGTCGAGAGTTTTACCTCCTGGTTTACCTGTCGCCGGTCATCCGGATGGATGAGATCTGAGAGCTTTTCAAAAGAAACCGGTTCTTCCGAAGTGAAGCCGCATATCCTTTTACATTCCTCTGATAAGTAGATATTCGCTGTTTGGGTGTCCCAGTCCCACGCACCAAGATTGGTGGACGTTATGGCCATCCTTAACCTTGCTTCGCTTTGTTCCAGTTGAAGCAGTAAGCTATTCCTTCTCTTCTCCTCTTCGACGATTGTTGTGACGTCCTTGGTAAAGCATCTTGTGTGTACGAATTTACCGTCCTTCCTCAGGACATTGGAGCTGATCAATACGTGCCTGATCGATCCATCTTTGCATTTGAGCCTGGCCGGATAATTATGGAGCGTTTCATTATCGGACAAGCGGGTCAGGATATCCTGTATAGTCTCCGGATCTGCATGAAAATTACTGATGGGCAATCCGACATACTCTTCTTTTGTGTAGCCAAGCACATCCAGCTCGGCTTGGTTGGCCCAAATAATGAGACCTTTTCCATCCACCCAGTGAAGCGGTATGGAGGCATTTTCGAAAAAGTCGACCAACTCCTCGTTTCGGAGTTTAAGCGCTGCGTTGTTCTTTTCCAGCCGGGCAAGCTTTTCATAAAGTTCATTTATACCTTCCATAGTCGCGTCACAATACTGCCTTGATTATTCCAGAATTTTATGCCAAGATAGCAATTCTATAGAAGCTGATACCCATAAGTTTTTTGACCGGCGCAGTTGTATCTATTACATATTTAAGATTTTAAGTTGAACGTAAAGGATAATGATTCTACCAATGATGTGAAGATTGGTGCTTGCCTCGCGCCCGATCAACTGGACATGATAGCCCAAAAGGAATCTTCCCATAACAAGGCTGGCATACGTGCGCGATACTTCGCGTTCTGCTGCTATACGGGGCTGTCATACGCTGATGTGCGGAAACTGCAAAGACGGACATCGGCTGGTGAAAAAGTTCCGGCTCAACCGTTGTCAAGCTTCCCTTGTTATCGATCAAAAGATAAAACGGTCCTTCCCGCAACACGACACCTGGCGCATGGGGATTCTCCCCCAGCCTAATCACTTGGCCATTGACGAGCTTGACCATGGCTATTGTAAATAACGCAAACGTTATGGTTTTGGTGATACGGTTCATATGCCTCTTTCTTTTAGCTATGACGGAAATAAATGAACGGCGTTTAATGCCCATGATGTTTTTCCCATAGCTGGTGCAATTGTACTGCTAATCTCAGTGTACTAAACACGCTATGTAGGGCAAAAACAAAGCTTCGAAACGGGGAGAATCGGGGCTTGTTACTAACCAATTATAAACCTAAACTATGAAAAGACAATTTTTATTAACTGACTATATAACGCATTCCGGCCCCACTTTGTTGCAACGGGATTGTTAAGACATGTCAAAAAGACAATGGGGTGATAAAAAGAGAAACCCGCCACCTGAAAGATAACGGGAATCCGCCCCAATGGGATTAGGGGCTATCAACCTCATATTTTCGAACCATGATAAATTTTGGGTAAATTCGAGGAATCAATAGAGCCGGGGCAGCAACCTGTAGTCAATCATTGCACGTGCATTGACGATGCTGGGGTTTAGGAAAGCCTGTTCCGGTTTCTTTCTGGCGAGCCGCAATAGTACTTAGTGATGTCCGCGGTTGCCGGACAATCCCGGATAAGACAATGAGAAATGGCGATTACAGGAAGAACTATTGCTTTTAACAGCTAGATTAATGTCAAAGTATTCAGTAGGGCTGGATGTATCGGCCAAAGAGATCCATTGCTGCATTTCCTTCATCGATGCAATGCAAAATGTTACGGTCAAGGCGACCCGTAAGGTGTCAAATACAGCCAAAGGCTTCAGAGAACTAGATACCTGGATGAGCCGCCACCACAAACAGAAAGACAGCCCCCTTGTGGTGTGCATGGAGGCAACCGGCATTTATTTTGAGAACTGTGCGTTGTTCCTTCATAAAGCCGGTTACACCGTATCGGTGATCCTCCCCAACAAGGCCAAGAAATACCTCCAGGCTTCAGGGCTCAAATCCAAGAATGACCGTACCGACGCACGTGGACTCGCCCAGATGGGCGCAGAGAAGCGCCTGGATAGCTGGTCGCCAATGGGAGTTTTTTTTTACCAGCTCCGTCAGCTCACAAGGCACCATGAGGATCTCCAGGTAATGAAAAGCATGGCCGGTAACCGGTTACATGCGACCACAAAGGGCATGTACTCCAACAAAAAAGTGGTCAGCCAGCTCAAAAAGCAGATCAGATAATGGGCCGGAATTCATGTCTGCAGCGATGATGGAGTGGTGTTGCGAACACAGCATAGAATGGGAGTTTATTCAGCCCGGGAAACCCACGCAGAACAGTCTGATCGAACGTTTCAATAGGACTTTCCGGCAAGATGTGCTGGATAGTTATATGTTCGATAACTTGTCGGCGATCCGGAAATATGCGAATGCCTGGGCCTGGATGTACAACAACGAAAGACCGCATTCGGCATTAGGAAACCTGACGCCGATAGAATTCCTGTTGAAATATGGAAAACTCCCAACACTCAATGGCCGACGCCAGTTTCCCACATTACAACAGGACAACAACAACAACAAATCTGATTGGAATTTTTTAGTTTTGGATGTAGCTAGCTGAGGGAGCATTCCACCCCCATTTCCGTTTCTATTCCTCACCTTTTTCGGTTCCGCTATCCGGCAGCTCCATATGGATAATCGGAAAAGGCTTGCCGGTAGCATCCAGTTCGGATCGGCCGATTGACTTAAACCCTATCCGCTCGTAGAACTGGATTGCTGCAGGGTTCTGCTCGTTTACATCCACAAACAGCGGCTTCCCTTTCAGTTTCACGGCCTTTGATATCAAGAAAGCCCCCAAGCCGCGACCGGCGTTGTCAGGGAGGATGAATAGCATCTCCACTTTGTTCTCAGCAAGGCCCATAAAACCCATAGTTTTACCATCGAGGTTGCGGATGCCGTAAACCTCCAGCGAAGGGATGTATTCGTCGCGTACTAGGGGAAGGAAATACCGGATATCGCCCTCCGACAGGAAATGGTGTGTGGCCCGGACAGACGCCTCCCAGATTTCCACCAGTCGGCTCACATCGGCAGGCTGCGCAGTGAAAATTTCGTGGCGCTCAAAATAATTTTCTTGCGTATCGATAGATTCGCACATCAACTCACCCTTGCCCCGCAGCAATTTCGCCAATGCCCGCTCCAAATCCATTGCAGCGAACGATCCGGGCTCCAGCGTCTGTTTCATTTCTAAATATAACGGCAATGCCAGGCGCGGTTTACTAAAGTAGCCAGCGCTGACCTTAGCCTTCAAAAAAGACAAGACCTCGCTTTTGATTTTATAGCGTTCTCCCTTCACGGACGTCTTTTGCCAGATAACCCTTTTACCATCGCCGCCTCCTTCCGGATAAACGATATGGCTATAGGTCACTGTTTTGCTTTTCTCATCCTCGTCCACCGTGCGTATAGCGTGGTGCAACTGAATCATTTCTCCAGGCGCTACATCGAGCGGTATGATTTGGCGGTGTGGTTTGCCAAAGATGGGAGCGAGGGGATCCGCTTGGTCGGTTTTCAGCTTCTGCTTTTTTCGAGGATCTATCAACTCAAAGAAGTATTTGTTGCGCTTGCCTAGCAAGAAGGAAAATTCCTCGTCGTCCATGCCTGTTTCTTCCAACAGCAGTAATACGTTGCACACCAGCTCATAGTCCATCCGTGAAATATTCACGTATGAACTCGCTGGTTTGCGTACGCTGCTTTTTACGATGGTGACAATCATTCAGGTCCTTGTAAAGCAAAAGACACGCTCTGGGACGCTGTTCAGATGGGTAGCGCGGCGTGTACTGTTGATGCAAAGTTATGATATTTTTTTAACGGCATTGTTTTAAAGCACCTGCGGCTTAATCTCAAACAAGTAAGGCCACATTTTCCCGGTTACATAGAGCGTGCTGTCCTGCTTGTTGTAAGCAATGCCGTTCAGCTCGTTATTTTCCGGCTTGTGATCATATATCCCAATCAGATTTATCTTTGATTCAACGACGCCATTTAGTGGATTGATTACCACGATATAATCTTCTTGGTAAATATTTGCATAGACCTTTCCGTTGATATATTCGAGCTCATTCAATTGGGTTATGGGCCCCTTATCGTCAAATACCGGGATGGTATGCGTTACACGGAACGTTTTGGGGTCAATAAAGTACAATACATTTGAACCATCCGTTTTGATCAGTTTCGTGCCGTCATACGTTAGTCCCCAGCCTTCGCGCGGCTGATCATAATTGAAGGTCTTAATCAGCCCGAACGAATGCTTGTCAAATACGAAGCAGGTGTTTTCCCGATAGGTCAATACATAGATACTATCCCCCACAAAAGTCATCCCTTCGCCGAAATAACTATCGCCTATTTTTTTTGACCGGGTGACTTTCCCCGATTTCAAATCAACCGTCCGCAGTGTTGAAGCCCCCTTGATACCGGTCGTCTCATAGAGTATTCCATCCTCAATTTGCAAACCTTGCGTGTACGCGGTGGAATCGTGCGGAAATTTGTTGACAACATCATACCGGAACTGCTTTGCTGGCGGGGGCACAATGGTAAACGTAGCGAAAACCCGCAATCTTTTGCCGGCGTTGAGGAATACGAGGGCGGAGGTGGTGTGTTGCCCCATCTTTAGTTCATCTGGATTGACAACCAACCCATCAGCTCCATTTTTAACGTTGAAAATCTCGTTGTCGATGTAATACTGAATCGAATCGATATTTGTGGGCAATCCTTCGATCGTCAGGTCTATCGACTCACCTAGTAAGATTCTCTTGCCTTCCTCCACATCTCTAAAATGTAGCTCTGGAGATCCTGTGCATGACAGTAAGAAAATAGCTAATGAGAAACACAAGATTTTTATTTTCATTACTTTCTTGATTGGAATGTGTTTTCCTGATCGCCGGATACCTCGACTCGGTTTTCGCTTACAAGTTCCGCCAATATCCCCTTCAAAGCCTTCTCTTCTTCCTTGCCATCGATATACAAGTGTTTCGCTGTGTCACTTAGCGACTTCGGCTCATTGAAAAATCCATTGTCAATCATGCCGTTTAACACCAGCCGCATATCATCCGGATTAGATAAACTCAACACTTTCTTCTGGACCTTAGTGCCATCGCCGATAGGCCAGTCGTCGGGAGGCAGAAGGTCTTCGACGGTCCAGTTGAGGGCAGCAGCCAAGCCGGGGTATTCATGGGTAGGGTATTGGCCTTTTAACTGTTCTTTTTCTATGTTGAAGATATAGGCATCATCGTGTTTCAAGAAATTTGAAAGTCTTGAAGCCGGAATACCTAAAATCAGCCGTCGAAGCTTCACTCGGTTTATTATGAATAGCGATAAAGGCGTTATGGTAATCATAATGCATGATACTTAACAGCACATCCATACACTAAAATGTTATTTCGAGGAAAGTTTGCGTTTTTGTAAAATACTATCTATATTAGCTCCGTCAAAAGACATATAAGTAGTTGTATGTCTTAAAATTATTTTGGTGTTTGACACTGAAACTTGCCATCGAAAACCTAGGAAATTTTCAATAGAGCAAGTTCAGGAGTCCAATGCCCAATCACTACCTTTGCGGGTAGCGATGGGCTGGCTCTTGTTCTCTCTATGCGGCTTCCTAGGGCCTTCGGTGGGGGACAAGGTAAGCGGCCCATCGCTATTCGATATAGGCCACCACCTTTCCTGACATAGATTCATCGGTCAACGCCAGTATAAACTGAGCAATACGACCGATGAAAAGACCACATTACTTAACCACCAGCCACCGTCTCCAAGGGAGTACGGAATCCGCCATTGTTTCCGTTGCATGGTCGATTACAACCGCAAACCTGCAAAAAAACGTGATTCGCAAACCTGCTTGATCAAAGTGAAAATCAGCGATTAGTTATCCCGGTTTTTCACTTAAATCAAGCAATTACATGAAGCTAAATTTACGCACAGGGGAGGAGTATGTACTTTCCAAACATAAACTTAAATACACTTATATACAATATTTCAGCCTCCTGGCTGTAGCAACGATCATGTGTTTGGAAGCCCGCGCCCAGCAGCAGGAGCGTCTTGCCATTTCCGGCAGGGTGATCTCCGCTGCTGATGGCCGGGCAATAACGGGTGCCACCGTTACCAACAGACGGACGGGCATCCACACCGCCACGGATAGGCTGGGGGAGTACCGCATCTCCGCACAGGTCAATGACATTCTGATCTTTTCCTTTGTCGGCTACCAGGAATACGAGGAGCCGATAAATGGCCGGTCGTCCATCGATGTTTCGATGGAAACAGCGGATAATACGCTGGACGAAACCGTGGTCATCGCCTATGGCACCACCAGCCGGCGGCTCAATACAGGCAGTGTGGGCCGGGTTACCGCCCAGACGATTGCAAAACAGCCCGTGGGCAATCCGTTGCTCGCCTTGGCGGGCCGGGTTCCGGGGTTGGAAATCAACCAGACCAGCGGTGTGCCAGGAAGCACGGTAAACGTGCGCATCCGCGGCCGCAACTCCATCCAGCAGGGCAATGAGCCGATGTACATCATCGATGGAGTGCCGTGGCTGAGCAGCAGCCTCACACAATTCCAGACGCGCGGGGCAGCGGGCGATATCAGTCCGTTCAACAGCATCAATCCGGCGGATATCGAAAGCATCGAGGTGCTCAAAGATGCCGATGCCACGGCGATTTATGGCAGCCGCGGGGCCAACGGCGTGATCCTCATTACCACCAGGCGCGGCAAAGCCGGCAGGACGGGCGTGGACGTAAATCTCTATTCCGGCTTCGGCAGGGTAACTCGCACCATGGAGCTGATGAACACCCAGCAATACCTCCAGATGCGGCGCGAGGCCTTCCGTAACGACGGCGCGGAGCCGACAGCGACCAACGCACCCGATTTGCTGCTTTGGGATACCACGCGCTACGTGGATTGGAAAAAACTGATGATCGGTAACACCGCTAAGGTAAGTGACGTGCAGGTGGCCTTATCGGGTGGGAGCGAGGGTACGCAGTTCCGCCTTGCGGGTTCCTACAGACGTGAAACCACGGTGTTCCCCGGTGATGACCAAGCGGATAAACGGGGCTCCGCTCAGCTCAACGTAACGCACCGATCTGCCGATAACCGGCTGCATGCCAACGTAAGCGTGGGGTACAGCCACAATGCCAATGACCTTGCGATGAACGATCGCACGGCCGCAATCTACACACCGCCCAATCAATTGGCGTTCACCGAATCGGGTGATCTGGCCTGGGAGGAAAACGGATCGGTGCTCAGCAGTCCGCTGGCGCAATTGTACCGGACAAACCTATCGACTACAGACAACCTCATCACCAACATGATATTATCATACCGGTTGGTAAAGAATCTTTCGGTCAGGGTTCAGGGTGGGTTTACGCAAACGACGATGGATGGCGAAAGGATCCAGCCTAAGGCAACATTTGCGCCGACCTATGCCGGTTCGGGGCTTGCCGATTTCAGCACCAGCCGGAACAACTCGTGGATTTTGGAGCCGCAGATCGCGTACGAAGCGCCGTTGGCAAATGCGTCGCAACTCCGCATACTTGCCGGAGCTACCTGGCAGGCTACGACGGCCAACGCTTCCGCCGTACAGGCCAGCAATTATTCCAACGAGGCGCTATTGGGTTCCATCAGCGGGGCTGCAACACTGATCAACAGCGCGTCCCATAACGAATACCGTTACCAATCCCTTTTTGGCCGGGTCAATTACGAATTGGCCGGGCGCTATATCGTGAATCTGACGGCGAGGCGCGATGGTTCATCCCGCTTTGGAAGCGGTAGGCGATATGCCAACTTCGGCGCGGTCGGTGCAGCGTGGATATTCTCCAAAGAAAGCTGGCTGAAGGGCATTGACGGGGTTTTGAGTTTTGGTAAGCTGCGTGCCAGCTATGGGATCACCGGTAATGACAATATCGGCAATTACCAATACCTGGACACGTATGGCACCGCCAATCCGTACCAGGGAATCGCGGGTCTTTATCCCAACCGGTTGTTCAATGCGGATTATGCGTGGGAAACCAACCGAAAGCTGGAAGCGGCGCTTGACCTGGGTGTCTTGAACGATCGGATCCTCTTTTCGGCTGCGTGGTTCCGCAACCGCAGCGGCAACCAGCTGCTGCAAGATGCGTTACCTACGCAGGTGGGGTTTGCAACCATCACACGCAATCTGCCCGCGCTGGTGCAGAACGCCGGATGGGAGTTTGAGCTGAACGCTGTGCCCGTTCAGCGCCGTGATTTTTCGTGGACCACCGATCTCAATGTGACATTTGCCCGCAACAAACTGCTGGAATATCCCGGCTTGGAAACGTCGAACAACGCATCGCGGTACAAGGTGGGAGAGCCGTTGGATAACGTGCTCCTTTGGCGGTACACGGGCATTGATCCGGAAACGGGGCTGTATACGGTGGATATGGAAATGGGGCAGAGCATCTTTTACGATGAGACGCCACGGTTTTACGGGGGGTGGAACCACACGCTCCGGTATAAGGGTTTTGAGGCAAGCGTGTTTTTCCAGTTCGTGAAGCAGGAAAAAATGAATGCAATAGCGACGCTGATCAACCCGCCGGGATACCGGTACAATGCACCTGTACTGGCGCAGGACCGGTGGCAGGGCGGTGAGGGCTTGTCCGCTTACCAACGGTACACGCAAAACAACGATGGCCGTACACCATTCAATCGGTTCCGTTCGTCTACGGGCGCTTATTCGGATGCTTCGTTCATCCGGCTCAAAAACCTGTCATTGGGCTACCAGCTCACCGGGCTGGCCCTGGGTAGCCTGCAAGTGAGCCGATGCCGCATTTACGTGCAGGGCCAAAACCTGTTCACCTTTACGTCTTACGTGGGCAACGATCCGGAAACGGGCAATTTAAACGTCTTGCCTCCATTACGCATGCTCACCATGGGGCTACAAATAACGCTATAAACCCTACGCTCATGAAAAAAGCAATTTATTTCTATATGCTCGCGCTGGTCGCTTTGTGGCTGCCGGCGGGCTGTGATTTTCTTGAAATCCCGGCACCCAAAGACCAGTTGGTGCGGAGCAATGTGTATACGTCAGACCAGAGTGCGACCGCCGTGGTATCGGGCATTTACAACGGCCTGATCGATGCCAGCGGCCAATTGGGCAATCTGGGCATTGCTGCGGAACTATGTGCCGATCAGTTGGTGTATGCTGGCAACGACAATGGGTTAATGCAGTTCTTTGAGAACAGCATCGACGAAACCAATGGCTACATACATAACCTATGGACTGCCTTTTATCGCAACATTTACCGCTGCAATGCCGTATTGGAGGGATTGGCAGACGCCGGGGAAATATCCCCGCCGCTGCAAAGCCGATTGGTGGGCGAGGTGCTGGCCATCCGTGCGTTTTGTTATTTCTACCTCACTAACCTGTGGGGCGATGTTCCGCTGGTCACGCATACGGACTACCGCACCAATCAGCGCGTGGGGCGCACCCCCGCAGCCACGGTCCGGGAGGCTATCCTTGCCGACCTGCTGAAAGCGGATGAATTGCTTTCGGGCGACTATCCCTCTGCCAATCGGGCACGGATCAACCGCAGTGCGGTGCAGGGATTACTGGCACGGGTTTATTGGGTTTCGAGCGACTGGCAGCGGGCCGAAGCGGCCGCTTCAGCCGTTATTGATGATCCGGCCTACGTGCTGGAGGCACCGGCGGCAACGTTCTCGTTGGGCAGCCGCGAAACCATCTGGCAGCTCCTTCCATACAACTTTCCGGCACAGGCACCTACTTATATTCCCGGACGGCAAGATATCATTCCGACGTTCTACCTGGCGCCGGACGGGGTTGGTGCATTTCCTGCCGGCGATGAGCGGCGGCGGGAATGGATGGCGGCCAACGTGGTGGGCGAGGTGGAATATACCTACCCCCATAAGTATAAAGTCGCATCCGGCAACAACCCGGTTACGGAGGGATTGGTGGTGCTTCGGTTGGCGGAGCCGTACCTAATCCGCGCGGAGGCACGGGCCATGCTTGGCGATGACGAGGGCGCTTTGGCCGACTTGAATGCGGTAAGGCAGCGTGCCGGACTGGATGGGCTTGATGTGCAGGAAGAAGCGCTCCTGCAGGCCATCGCTGCCGAACGGCGTTCGGAATTTTTTACGGAGTGGGGGCTGCGCTGGCTGGACCTAAAGCGTTCGGGAACGATTGATGAGGTGCTGACTGCCGTGAAACCGGGTTGGCAACCCACGGATGCCTGGTGGCCGTTGCCGTTGAATGAGCGGCAGCGGAATCCGGAGTTGGTGCCGCAGAACGACGGCTATTAAACGAAAGGAAATGATCGGACTTAACATACACACCATGCTTAAACAGGTAATTATCGTACTAGCCGTACTGGCTACGTTTCTAACCAAGGCGCTCGGCCAACAGACGCCGGACGCCAAACCCTATACGGTAGGGGATACCTTGCCGGACCTCCCTTTGGGAAGCTACCTGATGAACTTCGGGAATCCGCAGGCTACATTGAACGACTTCCGCGGAAAATACGTGATCTTGGATTTTTGGGAAACCTTCTGCCAGCCCTGTATCAATGCTTTACCGAAGGTGCAGGCTTTGCAGGATCGTTACGGCGATGAGATGCAGTTCATTGCGGTCACTTCGGATACCGAAAAAAACGTCAGAAGGTTGCTGAGCCGGTCGGAGGTAATCAAGGATGCGGGCATTGCAATACCGTTTGCTGTTCAGGATAGCGTGTTGCGCAAGGCGTTCCCGCACCGCATCATCCCTCATGTGATTGTGATAAGCCCCGAAGGTGTGGTTCAGGGAATTACCCACGGTGAAGAGATTACCGACGCTAATATGGCCGCCATGCTGTCCGGCAGTAAGACGGATTGGCTGGTGAAGGACGACGGAATCGCCAAGCAGCCGGATCCGGGTAACGACCCCGACCGCGGGGTAGATAGCATGCTGCTCTGGTCTGCCCAATTAAAAAAGGGTGCGCAGGGCAGGGCGCGGATTACCAGGTATGAGCAAGATCGATCCATCCACACGATCAACTTGGAGGTTTCCCCGTTAAACATGTTCTATAAGGTGTTTTCGTTATTTACGGTCGGCGTGATGGGCAATATTAACCCGCAGCGCCTCCAGGTTGATATAAAAGACCCCGCAACGCGGATGCGGTACGCGAATAAGGATTTGCCGATCCCGTTCCTGCCCAACAGTTTTCCGTACCTGCATTATGCCAACCGGATGGAATATGAGGCAGAGAATCTCTTTTCCTACAATGCGTCGTTTCCGCCGGCAACCCCGGACAGCCTGATCCTGACTTATGTTTTTCAGGACCTCAACAAAGCATGGCCGATCAAAGGGGAGATCGTAAGCGAAACCAAGCGCTGCTACCTCATCAGAGCGGATAAAGAGGCACCAACGTTATTAGAAAGTAAGGGTGGAGAGCCAATTGCGCCGTTCAACCACACGACCGTTCAGATTAGAAACCAAGCTATTTCCGAGTTTGTCAAAGTACTGGCGTGGTTTGCCGACGGGCCACCGATTTTTGATGAAAGCGGAATCGAAGGTCCGATTGATATTGAAATTGATTTTTCCCAATCCGAATTGCGTAATCCGAGGCGTGGCCTGATTGTAAACAACCCCCTGGATATGGTGGTGCTGGAAAAAGAGTTGAAGCGGTATGGACTTTACCTGGTGGAGGAAGAACGAGAGGTGCCCGTGCTGCGCGTTTATGACGAGGTGCCGGGCAATGAAAAGACCGCAAGCCTACCACTGAAATAAAATGCATACAAGCGCCCGTTGATGACCTGCATATCCCGGATCAGCTTGCCGTCGTCAACGGGCAAATAAAAACTGCCCAAATAGTTGCCAGTCCCTACATCGTAGCGATCCACCGGGATGTTTTTCATGTAGGTTTGGTAGGTTTCATTGTCTGCCCGGAGGTTCGAACAGACATACAGGATTCCCTCGTGGATGCAAGCTGTTTTATTAATAATCCAACGGGGCTTGGTAGGATCCAGCCGGAGCTTCGGGGCTACGGTATCCAGTGTGGTAAACGTATGCTTAGCTTGGAGCAGGGTGTCGAACACGCTGACCCGGTTGTTGTAATAATGCACATAAGATAAGAGGCCGGATGGGCGATCGTAGATCAACTGGCCGTCCGTGCTGAGACCGCCGTCAAGGCTGGGGAGCGAGATGTTATCTTCCCATAGCGTGTTTCCTGCTGCCGAAATTTTGCCGAACAACAGAGAAGAACGTGCGGTATCATATCCCCTTACAATGGCGACGTCAGGGCGCATGGCGGCAATGACACTGCAAAAGAAACCCATGTGGATCGTGTTTTCAAGCCGGGCGTTAATCGGATCAAGCGCATACAACGCGGTCCGGCTGAAATCATAAAGGTATAAATATCATCCTCCAATCGCGTGGCGAACGTATGGATTGTGCTCAATGCGTGTTGCATGATGGGTGAAGCAGTGGTTGGTATAGATCGGACCGCACCGGTAGCTTTGGAAATGCTGATTAGTTGATCGGCGCGGTCGGTCGACAGGAGAATCTCTCCTTGTCGCGTACCGATGATACCTCGTACGTCACGCCCGAGATCGAATTCCTTGAGTAAATGGGGTGGCTCCCGTACGAAGCGCCGGGTGAATCCATTGTCGGTTCTGTTAGGCAGTTCTGCCCGATAAAAGATAAAAAGAATGGGTATGATGGAGATTGCCATCACCAACAAGATCTTAATGAAAATCTTCATAGCTCGGTTTTGTAAAAGGGGCTGCAGTGATCGTGCAGCCCCTTGCCGTTACTTAGAACTTGTTGGAACCGCCGTCCCAGAAAATCTGGTCCTCCGGATTGGGCGGATTGATTGCGACAGCACATAGTTGTCCGTCACCGGGGCAAACCGTCGATTTCAATTGTTCCCTGGTGCCTGCCATTTGCGGATCAGAAGGCCCTCCATCCTCTTGAGGTATGGTTTGATAGGTGGTGTCTAGCACCGTTACCTGTTTTTGGGGATCTTCTTTCACTTCGACACCCGATTGATTGGAACCGAGGAGGACATAGACCGTTGCAGCCAATACCAACGTTCCGAGTTTGCTTGCTGTTTTTAATTTATTTGCCGTTGTCATAATGCGTATTGTTAGATGATTACTTGATTTTTATATTGTAGCGGAAAGATCAATTCCATTGCCTTCCGACGGTTGCAAGTAACCGGTCAAGGGGGGCGGTTCCAAATGAGTGATTGTTTCGTTTTCATGGCTTATTGTTTTTGTGTGTGGGTTGTCCTTCGCGTAAGGCGGTAGCGGTAATTGCTAATGCCAGAAACAGAAAATTGAAAGCCAAATGCTGTTCCCATGTAAGACTTTCCAGCGCCGCTGAGCAAAGGCAGGGCGTATAATAGCTGTAATTGAGTAACAGGTAGATATAGCCGGTAAATAAGCTCATCAGAAAGACAGATGCATATAGCCCCCATAATTGCGGGGTACCGCCGTAAATTAAGAGGAAAACCACGATGGCCTCCACAATCGGCGTGCCCCACGCCACCCAGCCCTGGTAGTCCATCAAAAATGGCGATTTGCCCAGCTCGGTGTAAAAACGTTCAAACTGCACGGCTTTATCGATAGCCGTCAAACCGAATAACAGCATGAGCAAAACGGAAATGATTTCGACGGTAAGGGTACGGCGATCCGGTTTATGTTTCCAACGCGCCATATCATCGGTCAATATATCGGATTTCATAAGTGCCATAAACCGAAGGTAGGCAGCAAAGCACGCAAGTGGTTAGCAACGAGTTGTCAGTTTTTTTGGCAGGTAGTTGACAACGCTCGACGGTTAATCGACGTTACATTCGCCGACCTGGCTGCTTTTATTCGACGTCATGTTTTTAACGGTTCTTGAATACCAATACCGACTCATGTGATTGTGCATGGCGCAGACCTCGGCGGTAGTGCGATGGGGCAAGGTAGGATGCTGCGCTAAAAACGCCCGTATGCGGGCGTCAGCCGGCAACGTATTGCGTAGATTGTATTCCAATAAATACCGGGTATTTTGGCTCCTGAGCAGCTGGAGTTTGGCGTTAAGTTCTTGGTGCCATTCTTCCAATGCCCGGAGGCTCGCGAATGATAAGCTGAGCACCGTAGAAGGTTCCAATGCCCGGATATAGTCGGTGCGGGCTTCGCCGCGATAGTAGCTTTCCGGCGCGAAGATCGGATCGTTCCGGTAATACACATGCCGGCCCCATAACTTGTCGGTAAACCCACAGCGATAGTAGCTATCCACCAGCCCCTGCAAGACCAGCATAAACTGGCCTTCTTCGGCTGCCCCCGGCTCTTCCAGCAATTGGTATTGGGTGGTATGATAGATCTTAACCCGTGGCAGCAGCTCTTCGGTAACCTGCGCTCGGCGTGGTTCGGGCAGATCGAATAGCGGCAACAACGTGTCACGGATAGCGGTGTACAGTTCGGATGCGGAGTTCGTGTTCATAAGCCGGTCTGTTACTAAGTGGTATGTGTTTGGTTTTCAAGTTGGTAATATTTTTTGGTTTTCGATTCAAGGTTCGTTGTAAGGCACCTTGCCCGCGGATGAAAGTGCATTTGCCTCCGGTGAATCTGCACTTGGTATGTAATTACCGGGCTAACCAGCAATTGACCGGTGCTAAGTTGCCTTTCGTCGTTGTTTTATCTCATTTAGCCATTTTTCTTGCACTTTGGTCGCCGTGATATCATAAAAACTTCACTGGCCAATATCGAAGTCGGAAATGTCCGGTCCGGGTCCGGGCAACATGGTTTTACGGTTCAAAATTCAATTTCGATGGATCACACAATGTTAGTAGCGTTACTCGATACGCTGATGAATAGTCCGCTCACGATGGAAGAACTGATGGATACGTACACGCTTTTTCCGAAAGAACGCAAGTGCTACCGTTCTATCTGAGTGGCTAGCGGAGGTGGGCAAAAGCCCGCCTCCCTACCTTCCGTGATCATTGAAACCTGGACGTACCCAAATGAACAACAATGATAGACGATAACCAATTGCGCGCATTTGCGTTTTTTAGTGCAAATGTGCAAAAGCTGATACCCGAGATTCCTTACGAACGCCACGGTGAGCTGTTTGAAGAAGCCGTGCACTTCGCACGGCTGGTCGCCGACGATCAGCTACACACGCAGTGGCTGGAAGCAGAGGCATGTACGCTTGGTTCACCGGTTGATTGTACCCGGCCCGGCGTTATTGCTACCTACCACACCGGTCAGTACCGCTTGCTGCCCATGTGGCTCGTGCAACAGGGTATATCGCTTACGTTGGTGGTATCCGCAGATGTGATGAAAAGCCAGCGAGAAACGTACGATACGTGGTACCGATCGCTCGGTGCACAGAAGGGCGATTTTACGATGCTCGTAGCCGAAGATCCCCTGGTGATCCGCAAGATGATCCGTGCCCTGTATGAGGGACATTTTTTACTGGTATACGTAGACGGCAACATGGGCAGTGGCAGCGCCGGAAGCAGATCGGAACTGATCGTGGATTTTTTGGCGCACAAAATCCGTGTGCGTACGGGCGTTGCCGATGTGGCAAGGCTGGCCGGTGTGCCGATATATCCGATATGCGCCTTATTCGGCAGGGCTCAGCGGCCCCGATTCGATGTTTTACCCCATATCGATCCGATCGGACCGAGCGAAGACCGTACGGCGTGGATCACCGCAACGATGCAGTTGATTTACCGGCGACTTGCAGATGTGGTGCGGAACGATCCGATGCAATGGGAGGGATGGTTTTACGTGCATGGCGATATGGTGAATGAGGAAACCGTGCAAATCAATGAACTGTTTCGTTTTTATTTGCCGTTTAGGCTGCGCGAACATTATTTCTTGCTTCATAAAGATTCGTACCGGGCATACCGCCTGCCAGCGCAACTGTATGAGCGGCTTCGCCAAATCGTTTTAAAATAATTTTACTACCTTAGCTAATCACCAAACTTACATACATAAACCGTTATGAAATTAGCTAACCTGCCTAATTGGCCGAAACGACTTAAAGCGATTTTCTTTGTGGCTTGCTGGGCGATTTTTTCCGGTTATTACTTCCTGAAAAACCAATTCGGGTATCCGCCCATGTACTGGCTGGAACTGGTTGCCACGCTGCCCGTTTTTGTGCTGATTGCCCACGGCGTATTTTTTTCACTGAATCGCATCTTTGTGCAACGCCACGCAGTAAGCGGTGTACTAACACTGGCGGTAGGCTATGTGATGGTCTTTTTTCTGGCGTATGGATTGGTAAACTGGGTAAATCCATATCTGCCCGAACCGTTTAACGATGGCAAGCCGATTGCAGCCACGAACCCTTATTTTTTGCAGACTATTTTCACAGCGCTGATTAATTTCAGCGTGGTGGCGATCGTTTTTTTCTTGATATACCGCATCGTGGAATATGCCAATGCACGCCGATTGGAGGCAGAAGCAAAAGTAGCCGCATTGGAAAAGGCGCTGGCAGCCGAATACGAAAAGCAGCAATACGAATACCTTGCATTGGCCGGTGAAGTTTCCCCGCACTTCTACGCCAATATGGTCCTTACCTGGAAGGGACAGCTGGGCGGCCAATTCCGCCAGATAGGGGAATCCATGGAAAAGACGCATGACATGCTGATGTACCACGTGGAAGCACGGGAGCCGGGCAGGGAGGTAGTACCCCTGCAACGGGAAATTGACTACATGCTTCTGTACCTGGAACTGATGAATAAGCCGGATTTTCCCGTTTTTGTCAGCTACGAGCTGACCGATCGTACGAACGGCTTAACGATACCGCCCACCACGCTGATATCCTTCGTCAACAATGCCGTCAAACACGGTGTGGCCAATGATCCTGCGCAGCCGATACGCATTCAATTGAGCTTCGTAGACGACGTGATGCGGTTTTCGTGCCGCAACCGGATAAAAGCAGTGCCCGATCAAAAATCGCACGGCGTCGGCCTGGCTAACGTAAGGCGCCGGTTGGAAATCCAATACGAAGGTGCATATCTGCTGGAAACCCGCAGGGAGGGAGGAGAGTATTGCGTTGAATTAACCATTAACTATTAAACGACCCATGAGGTAATCGATTTTTTTAACAACCATTATCCAAACACTATGAAAAGAAAACTTACACTGATCATTGTGGATGACGAGCAGCCCGCCATTGACCATGCCCTAGCGGCTATCACACCATTTATCGACCTGATCGTTAAAGGGACATTCACCGACCCGGTGGAAGCACTGAAGTTTCTCCGGAAAAATCATGTTGACTTTGTGCTGTTGGATATCGAGATGCCACTGGTAGATGGCCTATCGTTCACGCTGCAGATGCCCCCGGAGGTGAAGGTGATTTTTTGTACGGCACATCGCCAGTACGCGATCGACGCGTATGATCGGGAGGCCGTAGACTATCTGCTGAAGCCGATACAGCGCAAACGCTTTTCCAAGGCGGTCACCCGAATGAAGCGAGCGCTGACGGCAGAAGCCCAGTCGCAGGTCCCGATCAGAAATGACTACTATTATTTCATGATCAAAGGGCCGATCAGATACCACCGGACGAAAATCAACTTTGATGAAATTGTATACATCGAGTCGAGGCGAGACCATACGCATTTCTTTCTCATCAGTGACCTTAGGAAGGAAAACAAACGAAGAATTGAACAAGAGATCAGGCAGCAGCGAGCGGCTGAAGCGGGAATAGCAGTGGCGAAGCCGGCACCTGGCAAGGCGTATGAAGGGATACCCTGCGTACTTACGCTGCAACACGTGATGGAAATCGTGAATGGAAGCACCTTAATGCAAATACACAAGAGTATCATCTTAAATACCGATTATTTCCGCACGTATGCAGCCAAATCTGTGACGCTTAAAGAATTAAAGACCATCAAACTACCAACGGGCGCCCGACGCGGCTACCCCGAGTTTTTTGAGTGGATGAACAACCATAACAGTCCTAACGACTAATCACTTTTCTAACCGACTACCATGAAAAATCATGCCTTGAGGTATGGCAGGCCATCGCATTGTGTATGCTGCAAGGTCTACAGCCTCCTATATGTCGACATTCAACGCATCCGTGCCGACCAAAGGAACATCCTCAATTACGTCCGCGATAAGCAGGAGACCGAAATCCGATACCTCACCGCAAAGGAAACCTGGGAACGCGTAGGCATCAGCGAAAGCACCCTGCTGCGCTGCCAGCAGCGTGGCGAGATCGCGGTAGCCAAAGTGAAAAAACGAAAGAAGTACTTCCGCGATTGCGACGTAGAGCGGCTGCGCCGGGAATATTGGGGGCGTGGGTAAGTGAATAGGGATGTTTCAAAAAAAAGTAGTAGTTTTACCGTTGCACAAATAATGAAACCATGATAAATCTAAAAGCAGCATTATTTGGAGTAGCAGTTGCATTGGCATTAGTGTCGTGCAAGTCCGATGACACACCCGAGCCAGCAGCAACCGAACAGTTCAAAGTTGTGGTCGTTAATGAGGGGGCAACCCAGGATTTTACACAGCAAATGTACATAGGTGTAGCGGGAACCGAAGTGCTGACTGCGGAGGTGACTGGCGCAGCGTGGGACGAGATATCCGTAGCGGAAGGCGATCAGCATAGCAGTCAGAAGAAATACTTCTCCAAAAAATTGGAGGTACTAAGTGCCGCAACCTATAAAACCACTGACGAATTAAACTACCTGCGATACCACGCGATGATCGAGGCCAAAGAAGGAACGGAATCGACCATGAAAACCAAAATCACGCTTTACCGTGCCGGCAAACTGATCGGAGAAAAAAACTTTACCATCAGTGGAAGGGGAGGTGAACTCGTGGTTGACTACCACGATGAGTATGACTACTTTAGTTCCGATAATTACATGCCATTTTAGACATTCCGCACGTTTTACCCCCTTTCTTCTGGGTTTCTTCTGCCTTTCTTCTGCCGTAACGTAAGCGGTATCTATGCGGTATCCATCCGGTGACTATCAATTTAATAGATACGGATTAGATAAACCTTAATCCCCGCATAGTAGATGTCAGGAGAAAGGCAGGAGAAAGTAGGGAGTTAAAGAGTTTTAGTTCGTTACGAGACACGACCTAGGAGATGCCAGCGGAGCGCCGGGGGTCCCAGTCGTGGAGTAACGGGCTAAAACAACCATCCCTTCACTTCCCCGTCAATTTCCCGATACCCCCCCTTCACATCCCCGTCAACCGTATTCCGTTACTAATTTTTTGATTTACAGCACGCTATGTTTGCCTCCATGAAGCAACGCATACCGGTATTGCAAAGTTGTGGATGGAGTTGAGAGTAAACGTAAAAATTTAAAAGTAAAAAGGAGACCAGAAATGGGAGTAATCAGAAGAGGAGCCAACGGAGGCTTCAAAGGAAAAGCAGGAAGTGTGATCGGCAGCAGCTGGAAGAGCATCGACTACATCAAAGGACTGTACAAGAAACGTACAAAGCCGGCCACGGAAGAACAGCTGATGCAGCAGGCCAAGTTTACCTTGTTGATGCGCTTTCTATTACCGCTGAAGGTGTTTATCCGGGTCGGCTACGGCCAGCGCAAAACGGACACGCATACACCGATGAATGTGGCGTTCCAGGAAAACCTCGGCCGCACGATCACGGGCGACTATCCGGGCTATACGCTGGATTATAGCCAGGTGCGCATTGCGGAAGGATATAGCGGAGGGGGTACCGAATCGGCCAGCGCAACGGATGGTGTGCTAACCGTGACGTGGGACACGGTGCAGAATACCATGTATGAACAAAAGGAAGATGACTTGGTGTACATCGTACTGTACCATCCGGGTATCGACCAGTTCCTTACCGCGCCCACGCCTCCACAGCGCGCTGACGGCACGGTAGACATCCCACTGCCCAACCATTTCCAGACCGGCCAGGGCCATGTATGGATCTTTACGGCCGACCGGAAAGGGCGCAATGTGTCGCGGAGCGTATACCTCGGAGAGGTAGCGCTGGCGTAACGCAGTAAACGAAGAAGCGATCCACCCACCGCGGGGGCAGATCGCTTCTTTTGGTTGATGAACAAGTAAACGAAGAAAAATCATGAACGTAATATCCAATAACGAACGCAAGAAAAGCAACGAGGTAGACGGCCGCTTGGCCATCCAACAGCGCTTCAAGCTCGCCAGTGAATTTCTGACGCCGGTACGCAAACTGATCCATCGGGGATTTGCCACCCGGAAGAAAGGTAAAACGCCGTTCGGCCGGGCCATGTCGTATGTACTGCTCCGTGCGGTAGGCGGCAATTATCCCGATCAATACGTCGATCCCGCTGCGGTACGGCTCAGCGAAGGTGTGTTGCAGAATCCCATCCGGACCGAAGTGACGCGTTACGGGCGTATGGTCACCGTTGAAGTAGAGTCGCTGGTAGATAACCCTGAGGGAGGGAGTGAAGCTTGGGATGATCGCCTCATTCTCTGTGCCTATAACCCTGAACTGCGTGTTGCCGGCATCAACGAGGAGAAACGACTGCGCGAAGATGGCAGCGTAGCGCTCGAATTGCCGCCATTGCTGGAAGATAAGCCGGTACACCTGTACCTGATGGTGCATGACCGCAAGGAGCGGAAATGGTCGAACAGCAAATATTTGGGGGAGTTTTAGTTGGAAACCAAACTCATCCGTGTGGCTGCGGGGAAGAACAGTACCCTCGGTCACCTGTACATCGGCGGGCTATTTGGCTGCTACATTCTGGAAGATGCGGTACGCGACCGCAAGATTCCGGAACGGACGGCTATACCGGCAGGCGAATATACGCTAGGTTTTAATACGACGGCAGGCATGAATGTACACTACGGCAATCGTTATGCATCCCTGCACCGGGGTATGGTTGAAGTCCGCGGTATCCCAAACTTTAGTTTGGTATTCATCCACATCGGCAACTACCACACAGACACGGCCGGTTGTTTGCTTACCGGGTCGTACTGGCAGCTGATCGATGGCGATTACCGGGTGCTGCACTCGGCCGCGGCGTATAAGTATGTGTATCCGCTTTTGATGGAGCAGATTGAACAGGGTAATGATCGGGTGGTGGTTTGCAACCAGTGCTCCACGTCTGGACCTCCGTCGCTTCGCTAGGATTTCCTAGGCCGTGTCTGCACTGGTTGCAAACCAGTAAGGGGTAGGTTGGGGGGAGTTGGATCCGGAGCGTTAACTTCTCCCTAAGCAGCTTAGTAAGTCCATAAGGAACCTAGTGACGTGACCAACGGGAGCGTTACAGTTCCGGTGGGCACTTATTTCTTCCCCTAAGCAGCTTAGCAAGTCCACAAGGAACCTAGTGACGTGACCAACGGGAGCGTTACAGTTCCGGCGGGCACTTATTTCTTCCCCTAGCAGCTTAGCAAGTCCACAAGGAACCTAGTGACGTGACCAACGGGAGCGTTACAGTTCCGGTGGGCTTGCTAACTGCGACCCCCCATCCCAGTTGCGTTGCGTATCCAAAGCGCAACCAAAAAGATCACCGAAAACAACAACAAAGAGATGAAAGAAAACCAAGAAACAGTTGGCCTACCCGAAGCGGGAAAGCCGACAATTTACGAACGAATCAAAGAAGGACTCGCGGTAGCCAGTCAGCTGGTTATCGCCTCGCCATTGAAGCTGCCGCCCAAACTCGTAGTGGTAGCCAAATACTTGGCGCTGGCACTGGGTGTGCTGGAAGCCGTGGAAAGTGCAGCGAAGGAAAGGAGGGAAGGCGATGAAGAGTAATCAGCAGCTGGGTATCGGCACCACAGGTGGAACACTATTGAGTGTGATCGGCCAGTTGGGCGTGCACAATGTGTTGCGCACGGCGCTGCTGGCTGCTATCGGAGCTGTTGTAAGCTTCGCGGTAAGCTGGGCATTACAGCGTTGGTGCCGAAGACGGTAACGCTAGGAAGCCGTTTGATGGAACGATCAAACGGCTTCCTAATTGAATATATGGATTAGTTTATCAAAATTGATGTAGGCTCGATTGTAAAATTTCATTACTATTTTTAAAGTAGGTGTTTAAAAATAGTAACACTTTTTTATATCAAAATGCTGGATTGTATTTCGGTGTTCATCAAGAAATAAAGCTGAGCAGAGTTTTTTAAAATAATCCATTGATTTATCAGTGCAATTAGTACTTTTGCTTCGTTATTTAAACATAGTCTAAATAAGAATGGACAAAATACGTAAGGACACGGCATAATCGGCAATAAAAAAACCGCGCAGGAGACGGCAATCTCCGTAACGCGGCATTTGTTTTGGCCATCGACTTTAGCGGGTACAACGGCCGACTTTCAATAGAACATTAAAAGCAATGCAATATATTAAATTTTACGTAACTGTATTATTTTTTTGCGGTGCCGTGTGGTGCCGTGCACAGGAATCGGCCTACAACCTCAGGGGTACCATCACCGGTGCCGATCGCGAACCGATTTATGGGGCAACAATCAAAGCGGGCAACCTGACGGTTGTCACCGATTCGGAAGGCCGTTTCGAACTATCCAACATCCGGCAACGACAGGTCCGTATTGAAGTCTCTGCCCTTGGATTTGAACCGTATGCAGAGACACACGCTTTGGTACAGGGGCCGAATGTGCTCCATATAAGGCTGGTATCCCGGACCAACGAACTGGAGACGGTTGAGGTGATGGGGCTGACCAAGGCACAGGAGGTCAATCGGCAGGCGTATAACGTGACGGCCGTAGATGCCACAAAGCTCTACAACACCACCATGGACATCTCCGGTGCGCTGGACCGCGTGGCCGGTATCCGTGTACGGGAATCCGGCGGGCTCGGCTCCAATTTCAACCTTTCGCTCAACGGATTCACGGGCAATCACATCCGCTATTTCATTGATGGGATTCCCATGGACAACTTCGGCAGTTCGTTCCAGATCAACAACATCCCGATCAATACGGCCGAGCGGATCGAGGTGTACAAAGGGGTGGTGCCCATGTGGTTGGGATCGGATGCGCTGGGTGGTGCCATCAATATCGTGACGGGCGACCGGTACCGGAACTTCATCGACGCGTCCTATTCGTACGGATCGTTCAATACCCATCGCTCCGTCGTCAATACGGCTTATACCTCAAAGGGAGGGTTTACCGTGCGGCTCAACGCCTACCAGAACTACTCCGATAATAACTACAAAGTCACGGTGGATGCGGCGGATATCAATACGGGAGCGTATGCGCCGAATACCAAAGTCCGTCGTTTCCACGATACCTACCACAACGAAGCCATCATCGCCAACGTCGGCTTGGTGGATAAGCGGTTTGCCGACCAACTGCTCGCCGGTATCACACTGGGTCAGAATTACAAGGAAATCCAGACCGGTGCACGGATGGTATCCGTATTCGGAGATTGGCACCGGCGTGGTACAACCGTCATGCCCACCCTGAAATACAAAAAGGAAAACTTGGTCGACGGATTGGACGTCACGGTCAATGCCAATTACAACCTGGGGTGGGAACAAAACATCGACACCGTAAATGCGCGGTTTGACTGGTTCGGCAATTCGAAACCCACGGGAACCAACAGTGGCGAACGATCCCGGTCCCTGTACAAATACCGGAACAACGAGGGGCTCGCCACGGCAACGGTCAACTACCGCTTTGCCGAAAAGCATTCGCTTACGCTCAACAACAACTTCTCCACCTTCCGCAGGCAGGGCAGCGACGCGCTCAATCCGACCAATGCAGACTACGAGCGTACCAAGCGTACCTACAAAAATGTCGCGGGTTTCGGGTATAATTACGACATTCAAGACCTTTGGAGCACCACGGTCTTCCTGAAATACATCCTGCAAAGCAACCGTGACGGATGGGAAGCCAACAATTTGATGAACAAGCTGGGGTATGGCCTGGCCTCCGCTTATTACCTGACCCCCCAATTGCAGCTGAAAGCTTCCTACGAATTGACCAATCGCATGCCTACAGCGTACGACATCTTCGGCGACGTGGAAAACCAGGAGGCCAACTTTCAGCTCAATCCCGAGCGGAGCAACAACGTCAACATCGGAGCCGCGTACGACTTTTCATTACGTGAGAATCACCGCTTTTCGTTCAATACCAATCTGATCTACCGGCGCGCGTACGATTATATCTATTACCGCCTCAATAACAACCAGTCGAAAGTCGTGGCCGATAACCGCGACGGGGTCGAAACCTTCGGCGGTGATGCCGAACTGCGGTATTCCTTCAAAGATTGGCTTATGGCCGGCGCTACCGGTACGTATCAATACATCGTGAACACGCAGAAATATGAAGAAGGGTATACCGGCGTCAGCCCCGTATACCGTGACCAGATGCCTAATATCCCCTACCTCTTCGGCAATGCGGATGTGGCCGTGGTGCTGCGCGACATCGGCCGCGCCGGAAATACGCTGCATATTGGCTACAACTTGCTTTATGTGCATGCCTTCTACCTCTATTGGCCCAGCCGCGGCGGCGACAAACTCGATATCCCGCAGCAGATCAGCCACGACGTCAATGTGGTCTATTCCCTGCAGGATGGGCGTTACAATATCGCCTTGGAAGCCAAGAACATCACGGATACCCGGATGTACGACAATTTCAGCCTGCAAAAGCCCAGCCGCGGCTTTTACCTCAATCTCCGCTATTTCATTAACAAAAAATAAAATCAAAAAACGATGAATATCCAATCAAAAACGTTCCTTTTAGGTATGGTAGCCGCCACATTGCTGGCTTCCTGCAGCAAAGACGATCGCAAACCGGATAACCCGGGCAACTTTATCATTGCCGTGACCCCGGCGGCCAGTACAGGGGTTGCCGACTACCTCCTGACTGCCAGCAGCCTGGATACAGGATCCATCTCCACCGCTGGCCAAGGCGTGGAACAGGACGGAACCTACCGGTACTACGTAACCCACAACAACAAGTTTTTCAGCATGCTTTACGGACAGGGAAACCCGGGGGCGGTGACTACCTATAACATCGTGGACGGCAAGCTCAACAAATTGTCCAACTTCCAGACGGAAACCGTACAGGCGTTTGCGCCGGTAAACGATGACCTGCTGCTCATGAAAATATCACGCAATATCACCAATCCGTTTGCAAGCTGGTACCGCATCAACACCAACACCCTGCAGATCGAAAGTGAAGGCAAAGTGAACACCGCCGCACCTTCCGGCAATGGCGAGCTGGCCCACTTCAGCTGGATCCGGCAGGTAGGTAATAAAGTATTCGCGCCTTATTTTTCCATTAAAGCCTGCTGCGGCGCTTCGTTCGAGACGGCATATCCCGACAGTGCCTGGATTGCAGTATACTCGTATCCGCAGATGCAGCTGGAAAAGGTTATCAAAGACAACCGGACGAGCTTCATCGGTCGCTATTTCGTGGACGGCCTGGGCGAAGTGGAAAACGGCGATGTGTATGCGTTCTCGGCTTCGGTAGCGGTGACCGACGGCAAGATTTCGTCCACCAAACCATCGGCCGTGGTCAAAATCCCGGCCGGGACCACGGAGTTCGACCAGTCTTATTTCTTCAATGTCGAAGAGCTTTCCGGTGGGTATAACATCACCGATTGGCTGTATGTAGGGCGCAACAAATTCGTCGTACTGGTTACCTCCAAAGCGGAGAAAGGTCAATACGCGGCGGGCAAACGGCTGGGGATTATTAACGTAGTCGACAAGTCGTTTAAACTGGTTACCGGCATGCCGGATGTGGACGACATAAATTCGGTGACTTCCATGAGCAATTACGCAGCGGGCGACGGCCGCCACGGCTATGTGGGCGTAAACCTGAAGTCGGGTGTGGGGTACATTTACAAGATCGATTCGGACAATGCGAGCGCCACGCAGGGACTTCGGGTGAACGGAGGTACCATTACGGCAATCGAGCACCTGGATTAACATGTACACGACCCTGTTTATACTGATCTTTCTGGGCACATTGCTGTTTTTCGTGGCCTCTGATCAGGTGAAGGCGGAAAGCAAACCGCAGTGGCTGCGGAAAATGGCCGGGAAGCCGGTGTATGCGAGAACCCTCGGTACGCTGGTCTTCCTGGCTTGTTGGGCCGCTATCGCCTACCTGCAGGGGCCGGGGTCGGGTACGTTTGCCATGGTGGGGTACCTCATGGCTAGTTATAGCCTGCTTGTGCTGCTGAGGCCGCTTCGATACGTCAATACGGTGCGCTTGGTGGTCGTAACCGCGGCCGCTCTGCTATTGGAAACGGTCATCTTTTAACCCTAATTTTCTGATCATGCCCGCGAATAAGAAATACCTCAGCTCTCCCTGGCAGCGTTTCCTGAAAATTACCGCCGGTTTCGTGGGAGGCTACTTCGTCATGCTATCCCTGCACCTGTTGCTCACCCAGCTGTTTGACCAACGGAACGTGGTGGTAACCGCGTTCATCACGGGCTACCTCCTGTGGGCCGTGTTGCTGCTGATGGCTTTTTTATCCAAAAATGGCTGGAAGGTATGGGGCATATACCTGGTACTTATGGGGGTATTTTATGGTGCTTACCACCTGTTAAACTACTGATGTATGAAGATCCGCAATTATAACATCTATTTCAATACGCATACCATCAGCGGCATCATCATCTGTGCCATCCTGTATGTGATTTTCTTCGCAGGGTCTTTTTCGTTTTTCAAAGACGAAATATCTGCCTGGCAGAAAAACCGCTCGGCCTACACCCATCCAGCGGCTGCCAATGACTACGATTTCCTCTTGGATTCGCTTCATACCGCGCATAACCTGATGGGCAGGGACCTTACGTTCTACATCCAGGATAACGACGTGCAGGCGTATGTAAACATGGGCGCTTCCCAGGATACCACGGTCAAGAAAAAAGCGGCCGCACAGCCGCCACGCAACAACACCTATTTTCAGTACGATTTCCAGCGTAAACAACCGGCCTCCTATGCGGAATCCTATGATATGGGCGAGTTTCTTTATCGGCTGCACTTCCTCGCGCAGCTTAACCAGGTACCCATCCGCATCGGAACCCCGTTCGGCTACCTGGTGGCGGGTATCGTTTCCTTCCTGTTTCTGTTTGCACTCATTACCGGCTTGCTCCTGCATTGGGATAAAATCGTGTCCAATTTCTTTACCTTCCGGCCCTGGAACAAGTGGAAAACCGTATGGACCGATATGCATACCGCGTTGGGTGTGATCGGTTTTCCCTTCCAGCTCATGTATGCCGTGACCGGTGTGGTACTCATCATAAACACGGTGTTAATCCTGCCGTTCAGTAAATTTCTCTACGATGGTGACAGCCAGAAGCTCTATACGGAACTTGGCTATAACGACGGAACGACCTATGAATACCGCTACCAACCGCTGCCGGGTCGCATCGCGCTGAATCCTTATCTCAAACAAGTGGCCGACCGTTGGCCGGATAGCCACCTGAGCCGCATATACGTGAAGAACTACGGCGACGAGAGCATGCACATCGCCATCGAGGCAACCCCCAATTTTAGTAGCAATTTTGCCGGCGTAGGGAAGATCGTGTTCCACCCCGCCACGCAGTCGATTGTCTACGAGAAATCGCCGGTAGGTTCCGCTTCGTACGTCGACCACGTCAAAGCCCTGGTCTACCGACTGCATTTTGGGGATTTCGGCGGTTATCCGGTTAAAGTCACGTTTTTTGTGCTGGGCATCATGGGATGTCTGGTCATTATCTCCGGCATTCTGATTTGGCTTGTTGCACGCGATAAGAAAAATATACCCGCGCACAAGCGCAAGTTTAACTTTTGGGCAGCCAACGTGTTCCTGGCCATATGCCTGACCATGTTACCTGTCACAGCGCTTACCTTTATCGCTATCAAGCTCCATCCGGCCGCAGACCAGGCATTCATCTACCGGGTGTATTTCTACAGTTGGCTGGCACTATCCGTAGTTTACGTCGCGCGTCGCAACCTGCGCGTCACTAACCGGGAGACGCTGCTGGTAGGCGGGCTGCTGGCACTCTGCATACCGGTCGTCAATGGCGTCGTAACCGGCAACTGGTTGTGGAATGCCCAACGCACCGGGGCGATGGACATTTTCTTGGTCGATTTCCTGTGGCTGGCCATCGGTGTGGTGAGCCTGATCGCCTGCTACCGCATCCGATTGGACGGCAAGAACACGGAAAAACCGAAGCAAAAAGCTACCGTTGAAAGGGAACCGGTTGCTTTTCGGTAAGGTATTTCCAATAGCGTTTCGGAACATGCTGGATGTGTAACTTGGTGTTTTTGCGCGATGGAATGCCGGCGTGATCGAAGTAAGCCCGCCACAGCTGCTGGTAGAGAAGTTCCGATGCGGTGAGAGGGTCTGCTTGGGGAGCACTGCCTTGCCCTGTGGGCGTCTCTGAAAATGTAACTTCGTCGACTTGGTCGCCGTCGTAGTACATTCCGTAACGGCGCTTTACATCATAAATTACCCAACGTTGATCAGCATACCGGTTCTGGAAATGACGGGCAATCAAAGGCAGCACGTTGAAGTCCGGATCCACGGTGGCATAATAAAGGCCGTCAACAAGCTGCTGAAACCGTACAAAGGCCTCCATGCGGTGCTTTTCCCGGTGTACTTTGCGATCCAGCTGGGAGACTCCTAGCACATGCGGATTCCGGTAATCGCCTACCAAGGCGCCCCCGTGATCAAAAACCAACCGGACCAGTGAAAAAACGTGCTGATACCCCGACGGCTGTTCGGCCAGGAAAGCGGCATACAGGCGAGCCATCCATTCGCGCTCAAGGCGTTTGGCTAGCCCGTTCCACACACGGCGGGCCTTCTCTTCCACGGTGGTCACCGTAACCGTATCGCCCAGCAATAGGGGTTGGTAATCATCAACGCTATACAGAATGACATCCAAGGATTGGCGCTCGTAACTTTCGAACACCGCCGTAAGCAATCCGGGAAAAGTTCCGTCAAACACGTATGCATCCATGTCAGAAAAGGGTTAGCTGCTGGGAAGAAGGGGTGTTTTTGCGGGACCCCGCCGAGAGGATATGCTGGCGGATTTCCATCGCCGAAGGGCTGCCAAGGCTCGGGATACGGTCGGCGCACCAGATGAAATGCATCGCGCGGTTCATCGCCACGCCGATTTTCCGGAGTTGGTCAGACCGCAGCTTGCCAAAACGGCGCGACTGCACGATTTTCCTTGCCGAGGTTACGCCGATGCCCGGTACGCGAAGGATCAGCTCATAAGCAGCGGTGTTGATGTCAACCGGAAAGAGGTGAAGATTCCGGAGTGCCCAGCTCAGCTTCGGATCGATCTCCGTGTCGAGGAACGGATGGTCGTCATTGAGCAATTCGGTAACGTGAAATCCATAAAAGCGCATCAGCCAGTCGGTTTGATACAGGCGGTTTTCGCGCAGCAGCGGCGGCAGGCTTCCCAGCATGGGAAGGCGATGATCGTTGCTGATGGGAATATACCCTGAATAGTACACTCGCCTGAGCCCATAGTTTTTGTAGAAGGAGTCGGCTATGTGCATGATGTCCTTATCGGTCTCCGCGGTCGCCCCTACCACCATCTGTGTGCTTTGGCCCGCTGGCACAAACGTGGGGACATGCTTGATCCGCTTCCCTTCGTCCCGGTAAGCCTGCATAGACGTGTTTACCAATTTGAGCGGTTTCTTGACCAAATCGTGCGATTTTTCGGGCGCCAGCGTTTTTAAGCCTGCTTCGGTAGGCAGCTCCAGATTGATGCTCATGCGGTCTGCATAGAAACCCGCCTGGCTGATCAATTCGTCACTTGCGCCGGGGATCGTTTTCAGGTGAATGTACCCATTGAAACGTTCCTCGGTACGCAGTTTTTTAACGATCGCAAGCAAGCGTTCCATCGTGTAGTCGGCATTCTTGAAAATCCCTGAGCTCAGAAAAAGCCCCTCGATGTAATTGCGGCGGTAGAAGCTGATGGTAAGATCCACGACCTCCTGCACGGTAAAGGCGGCCCGCTTAATGTCGTTGCTCCGGCGCGAAACGCAGAAGGCACAGTCAAAGATGCAGTGGTTGGTAAGCAAAATCTTAAGCAGCGAGACACAGCGCCCGTCTTCGGTATAGCTGTGGCATATGCCGGATGTGTGGCTGTCTCCCAAGCCCTTGCCCACGTTTTTGCGGGTGCCACCGCTTGATGCACACGAAACGTCATATTTGGCGGCGTCAGCTAAAATGCTAAGTTTTTCTTGAATTCTTGGAATCAAATCACCCTTGTTTTGCCAACAAAATTAGTAAAATACTGGGACAAATCAGCAGATTTTGAATAAACCGTTCCGGCCGGCAGACCTGTCGACCGCACTGGCCAAGGTGCCACTGTGAAGGTTAAAACGGTTGCCGGAATGCACGGCAACCGTTGGTTCATACGTTGTCTATTGACGCGGGATCTTGGGGCGCACTACCTCGAAATCCGCTAGTTGGTATGTCGAGCTGTCTGCCTTTGTGTCGTGGTAGTGAGGGGAATACATTTCTGCCGTGACCGTCCCTGCCTCCAGGTCGAAGTGTAAAAGACGGAGGTATCCGCCGCCGAAATCCTCGTTCTGGTAGTTTTGGAGGATCTGATAGTACGTGTTTCCATGGTCGCCTTTGCCGACTTTCAGCGCCGAACTCATCACATGCCCGCTCAATACGAGACGGACATTTGGGTATAGCTTCACCAGCCGATCGTGCACGAATTGCGGACTGAAATCGCCATATCCCGCATTCCGGTCGTCAATCTCGCCTTTGCCCGTAAGGTGATAGTGGGTCAGGATGATGACGTTGTATTCGTGGTGAGCCCGGATGACATCGCCCGCCCAATTGATGGGTCCCTGGCGAGGGCAAAATTCCAGGGAGATGACCAGCCAGTTGACGCCTCCGGTCTGGAAAGTGTAATACGCGTTATCGCTTTTGCCCTCCTCGTACCGGCCCCGCTGGGCAATAAACCGCGAGGGCGGGAAATAGGCATTGAACTTGGCGGTTTTGCGCAGGTTCTGATTCACATTTCCCGGTGCGGCGCTGCCGTTGTATTCACCGACGGCCTCGGTATCGTGGTTCCCCAGGGCGATTGCGTAGGGGATGCCCGCCCGGTCCAACCGGTCAAACTGCAAACTGGCGGTTTCCCACTGGGAAAGGTTGTCAAAATTGACCACATCCCCAACGTGCATGACGAAGGGGATGTTGAGGGAGTCCTTGTTGGCCAGTATCCAGTCAAACTGACTTTCAAACATGCGGTAGTTTCCGTCGATTTCGCTCTGTGAATCCGGAAATACCGGTACCGTAAATTGCTGGGCCCGCGTGGGGATGGATCCCCCCAGCAGGAGGATCAGGACAAGCGAGTTGCGGAGAAAATGTAGATTCATCTCGTTTATTTTTTAACCGTTAATAACCCGGATTTTCAACCAGGTTGGGATTGTTGGCCGTACGTGCCAGGGTGATCGGAAAATAATAATGCTGCTTCTCGAAGATGGGTGGGTTGACAGCCCCATCGAGCTTTAGTCGCTTCTCCACCAAAAATTTGCGGGTGGTGTAATCCAGGATATAGCGAATGCCGCTCTGGTTACGGGAGAGGTAGTCTTCCGCAATGCGCCAGCGCCGGAGGTCCCAATAGCGGTGGCCTTCGAATGCGAGTTCGACCCGGCGCTCGTTTTGAATACGCGCCAACGTCAAGGAAGCCAATCGCGAAATGCCCGCCCGCTCACGTACCTGATTCAGCGCGTCCAGCGCCTCTTCGTGCCTGCCCAGGGCGTAGGCCGCCTCGGCGTAGTTGAGCAATATTTCCGCGTAACGGAAGACAATGAAGTCTTGCGTGGACCCGAATATACCGGCGGTCGAGCTGTTGCCATTGTCTTTCTTCTCATCCAGGTATTTCAGTACGCCGAAGCCCGTTTGGGTAACTTTCTGGTCGCCATTGGCGAGCACGCCTTTATAGGAACCGGTAGTCAATACCGTACCGTCTTCCTGTCGGATACCGTTGTAGAAATCCAGGTTACGACCTTGCCATTTCGTGTCCTGCGTGTACACGGTGGCCAAAAAGCGTGGATCCTTACCGGCCCACAATTCCGTCGTGGTAATCAGTTTTCCCTGCAGGTCGTCAAAATTGATTGTGCCCGGCCTGCCGTCTATATATTCAAATGCCTCGGCAAACTCCAGGTACGGGGCATCATGGATGCCATTGGCCCAGCCATTGGGAAATGGGCATTGGAAGTAATCATAGGCCCAGCCCGCGCCGGCATAGTCCTTGTCGCTTCCGTCGTGCTGCACGGCGAAGATCACTTCAGCGTTGCGCTTGGTGAGGAAAAGCTCCCTGAAATTGAGGGTCTTGTCAGGATTGGCGTCATACAATTGAAACTCTCCGTCGTTGATGATCTGCGCAGAGGCTTCCAGGGAGGCTTCGTAATACCGCGTCGCTTGCCCGCGCTCAATCCCGATCACACCACCCAGCTCCACTTCACCGTGCTCGGCAATGCTGCCGGCGTAAAGTGCCGCACGCGAAACGAGGGCGAGTGCCGCGTACCGGGAGGGACGGCCCCAGTTGGTATCGTCGATTTCCGGAAGGTCGTCCAGGATGGCCATGCCTTCGGCAATGATGAAATCATATACCTCCTGCTCGGTGTTGCGCTTCGGATATAATTCTTCCCGTGGGTCGGTATCTTGCTGCACCTTCAGGATCAACGGCAGTCCGCCATAGCGCTTCACCATGTAGAAATAATTGAAGGCCCGGAGGAATCGCGCTTCGGCAACCTTTTGGGTCTTGAAGGTTTCGCTTACCGTGGATGACGGCAGCTTTTCGATGATCTCGTTCAAGGTGCGAATGACCTGGTAGGGCCTTTCCCAGTACTCCAGCAGTCCGCCGTTGATCTTGAGCCCATTCACCTTGAACTGGTAAGCGTTGCCCGAAAAGTTGGAAGTCGACTTCGACTCGTCGCTGACGTTATTGACGTAGAAGATCGAGAAAAAAGGCTTGCCCGAGTTGTGTACGTCGTCAGCCTCGTTCTGTAGCACGGTGGTATTCAGGTAGGCGCCGGTCAGATAGGCATCCACCAGCTTTTCGTCATTCCACACGATGGTTTCGGGAATAACGTCCAGCGGCTCTTTGTCCAGCACATTGCAGGCGGAAAAGAGTATCAGGAGGCTCGGGATAACAGCCCGGCCGAAACGTTTTATGTTGTGATTAGCTGACATAGTCATGTTGTTAATTGAATGTTACGTTTTCAAATCTTGTCCTAAAGGATGAGTGTCAGTCCGAACGACAGGTTGCGCTGCTGCGGATAGTACAGGGAGCCCCTGCCGGAGGGCATTTCGGGGTCGAGGGCATATTTGTTGAGCGCGCTGAACGTGAAGAGGTTTACACCCGACGCGAAGAGGCGGAGGCTTTGGATGCCCAGCGATCCGAACGACCCTTTCTTGAACGTATAGCCAATGTTGACGGATTTCAGGCGCAAATAGTCGCCTTTCATCAGCCGGTAATCCGATAGCCATCCATTGGATGAGGCGCCGCCCAGCCGTGGGATGATGGCATTCCGGTTGTTGGTCTCGGCCGTCCAGCGGTTGTGGTAAAACTCTTCCGAATTGCCGTTGATGGAAGCCACCACATGGAACCCAAGCGCGCCTTGCAACAGGAAGTCCAGGTCGAAACCTTTGTACTGGAACGTAGGGTTCAGCCCGACAATCCAGGTCGGCACGGTGCCTTGGCCGATTTCGACCTGATCTTTCCAATCGATGACACCATCGCCATTGGAATCCAGGTATTTGACATCGCCGGGGCGAAGGGTGGCATTGTCCCGCAGATCCTGATCGTACGGCAGGTTGTCGATTTCTTCCTGGCTGGTAAACAGGCCATCCGACAAGTAGCCAAACGTACGGTCCGTCCATTGACCGGATTTTTTGTTAATCCGCTCCTGGTCGGCATCCACGTATTCCGGTTCTTCGTAATCGAGCCATTTCGAACGGGCCCAGGAGATGTTGCCGCGGATGTCCCAGCGCAGGTCGGATGCCCCGCCGCGGGTTGCCAGCATCAACTCAAAGCCGCGTGTATCGGTACTGTTAAGGTTTTCAGCAGGCAGGGAGGCCCCGAAGGTGGAGGGCAGGGTAATGAGCCGGTTAGCCGGAATGCCCGTCCGCTCGCGGTAGAACGCGTCCAGCGAGCCGTAGAACTGCCCTTTCCAAAACGAAAAGTCCGTTCCCAGGTTGTATATCTTTAGCTTTTCCCACGTCAGGAGCGGGTTGGGCAATCCCTTGGAAAGGATACCGGGATACCGGTTGCTGCCCCAGATGTAGGAGCCTCCCGTAGCAGAGCCGCTGATGTCGTATCCGGTGATGTAGGCGAAGTTCCCGACGTTGTCATTGCCGGAGGCACCGTAGCTGGCACGCAGCTTCAGGGCATCCAGGGCGGCAAAGTCGCTGAGGAAGGCTTCTTGCTCCAACCGCCAGGCGAGGGAGATGCCCGGAAAGTAACCCCACCGCGTAGCCGGCGGGAATTTGGCCGAAGCATCGGCGCGCAGGGTGGCTTCTAGGATGTAGCGGTTGTCGAACGAATAGTTCAGACGCCCTACCCAGCTCATCCGTCCCATCTCAACGGTGCCCGCGTTATTGGTCATCCCTTCGGTGCTTCCGGCGAGCATCTGGTCGATTTCCGGCGTGATGAAGTTTGAACGGGCAGCTGCCACGAAGTCGTCGTAATAATCGGTCGACTCGAACAGTGCCAGTACGCTCAGGTCGTGTACTTCATTGAACACCCGGTCGTACGCGAGGGAACCTTGCGAAAGGATTTGCCGCCCGCTGGGCAGGTTGTAGGAGAGGTTCGCCGTGCTGCCGAATGCACCCGCGTGGGTATATACATCGGCCGCGAAATCATACCGGTAGAACGGAACCGGTTTCGAGAAGTTCTTGGTCGATGAGTAATTCTGCTTATAGTCGACCAGCGCCTTCGCCTTTAAGCCAGGCAGGGGGCGGAAGTCGTAAGCAAGTTCGAAGACGGCACGGAGGTCTTGGCTCCGGCGGTCGCTGTAACCGGATAGCTCCCGGTCGGTTGTGATGTGCGCACCGCCCGTACCGCCGCCTTCGGCATACGGTATCTTATCCTTATCGGGAAACTCGGCCGGATACATGGGTTGGGTGTTCCAGAAGTCGCCCCAGATATTGTCGTCCAGATTCCGGGTGGTATATTCACGCATGCTGATCGAGGTAGAAAGGTCCATCCGTGCGGTCAGCCCCTCGGTAATGGTGGCATCGATGTTGGAACGGAGGTTGTAGCGCTGGAACCCGGCATCGCTCCGCTTGAAGAAGGTTTCCTGTTTGAGGTAACCCAGAATGCCGTAGTATTTGATTTTTTCGCTGCCACCCCGTACGGAGAGGTTGTGCTGCTGTTGAGGCGACCAGGTCCGGATCAGCAGGCCATACCAGTCGGTATTGGGGTATTGCGGGTCGCCGCCCTCATAAAATTTCTGGATCTCTTCCAGCGTATAAGGTGCCGTTGCTTCCGGTTGGCCGCCTTGGATGTGGCCTTCCCGCCGCATTTCCGCTAGCTGACCCGACGAGGCCATGCGCGGCATGTTGGTAATCCCCTGCCACGTGGTGGACGTATTGAGCGTGAGCGTCGGTTTTCCTGTCTGCCCCCTTTTTGTGGTGATCAGGATCACTCCGTTGCCGGCACGCGCGCCGAAGATGGACGCCGAAGCATCCTTCAATACGGAGATAGATTCAATTTCGTTGGGATCCATGGCGTTGATGTTGCCTTCCGAGCCGTCGATCAACACCAGCGGTCCGTCAAAGCCACGGATCTTGAGAGTTGCGTTGTCAGAACCGGGCAGACCGGTAGACTGTAAGGTGATCAATCCCGGAAGACGCCCCGCCAAGGTGTTTGACACGGAGGCGACCGGGGTTTTGGTAATTTCATCGCCTGTTATGGAAGCCACCGACCCGGCAAGGTTGACACGTTTCTGCGTACCGTAGCCCACAACGACAACCTCGTTGAGGTTTTGCATGTCGGCGGTCAAAACGACATCCAACGGCGTCGTCGCGGAAACCGTGATTTCCTGTGTCTGGAAGCCGACGAACGAAAAGACGAGGACTTCACCGACGTCGGCGGCGATGCTGAAGTTCCCGTCCGCATCGGTCACCTCGGTACGGTTGCTGCCCTTGACCGCGATGGATACGCCTCCCAGCGGTTTCCCTTGCTCATCCGCCACGTGCCCGCTAACGACCTGGCGCTGCCGTGTTTCGGTATGCGTGGGTTCGACGCGGTTCGTGATTGGCAGTTGCACGGATGGTACCCAGCCAGCCCGCGATCGACCACTGGGGTCGTTACTTTCCAGCGCAGGATTCGTTGCCGTCCCGGTGAATTTCGGGGCAACGACCACGTTATGGTTGATGAGCTCATAATCGTAGCCTATTTTGGTCAGCAGCCGGTCCAACACCGTCGATAGCGCTTCTTTCCGGAAGGATTGTGACGGCGCCGGAATTTTGCTGAGCAGGTTTTTCTCGTACGAGAACGGCACGCCCGACGCGGTTTCTATTTTGCCCAGCACATCGGCCATGCTTTCATTATCGATTCGGATGGTGATGCGGATTTTATTCAGATTTTGTGCACGGCCGTCCGTGCTAAAGACCAGGTTGCTGCACCCTACGATTACTGCGATTATTATTGAGGTGATTCTCATAATCGTCTTGACTTTTTTCATAAATTTGAATGTTGTTTAATGGTTATACCATGCCATTGATCACTGGACGCGCTAACACACTTTCCACGGCACGTTAGCAGCGTCTGATTACTTTTAACGGGAGTTGTTCGTAGCAACTTCCGTTTTTCGTTTTTGTCTCGGTTTATTTATTCATACAGTCTGATTTTTTGGTCCGTGATTTCATAATTCGCATTCGTAATTTTTCCGATCACTTGCATGACGTCGTCGATGGGATTTGTCGCATGGAATGTCGTCTTATAATTTGCGGTTTTCAGCCTTTCACTGCGGGTTTCGAGCGTTAGACCCCACGTGTTTTTGATGACGATGGCCAATTCCTGAAAGGACACCCCGTCCAACCGTATTTCACCGCTTTGCCACGAAGTGGCCAGCTTTGCATCGGTAGTAGCGACTTCGAACTTGGCAGTTTGCTTATCGTAATTCATCTCCTGGTTCGGGTTAAGCAGGCCTAAGGTCTTTCCGTCGGCCTCCACGCTTACTTTCCCGGAAGCGACGGTAACTTTTGCTTGGTTCACATCCGGGTGTGCGCGCACGTTAAACGAGGTGCCGAGTACGCGGATATCCATCTTTCCGGTTTTGACGATAAAGGGTTTCTCCGCATCGGGTGCAACGTCAAAGAACGCCTCCCCTTCCAGATAGACCTCGCGGACGTCGGCCTTGAATTGCTTGGGGTAGGAGACGGTCGATCCGGCATTGAGGATGATTTCCGATCCATCTTCCAGGCGAAGCTTCACGAGCTTTCCCGTTTGGGCGGTGGTCGTTTGGTGATTTTCCGGTAATGATAGCCCCCTGCCGCCGGCAAGCCGGTTGTGGTAGAAGAACGCGATGCCCCCGATTAACAGCAATACCGCTGCTGCCCATTGGAGGGGTTTGCCGATCCGCAAGGCCATGCGCTTCGGTGTGTCGGGAACCTTATCCAATATCTTTTCCAGCAACCGCCGGCGCACTTCTTGCTCATGCAGGTCGTCTGCAAATACGCTGTGGTCTTTGGCAGTGATGTCAAAGTCGGCATACCACTGGTTAAGCTTGGCTTGCTCCTGAGGTGTGAGAGACCCTTTTTGGTATTTATCTAATAATTGGTATAGCTCCTTCTCGTCCATTAGCTTCGACTGCCCGTTTAACGATACAACCGAACGGGAAGTCGATTTGTCCCAGTGGGCGATGAAAATTATTTTGATGAAAATTATTTTATGGCAAAACAGTCGACAGGACGATGATTACCGCGCTGTACTCATGGACGGTCGTCCTGATTTTTTTAAGTGCCGTGCTGAGCTGGTTCCTTACGGTCTTGCCCGAAATGTCCAACCGGGAGGCAATCTCGTCATTGGAGAGGCTTTCCTCCCGGCTCAGCCGGAATATTTCCCGCATTTTGGTGGGTAGCTTATCGATTTGCCGCTGCACCACGGTCTCCAGTTCACGCGTCAGTAACCGGGTGTCCGTATACGCAACGTCGGATTCAGGTACTTGGGTTTGCTGCGCTTTATAGGTCGTTCGCAGCGTTTCTTTACGGTAGAAATCGATGATGCGACTCTTTAGCCGGGTATGGAGAAAAGCGCGGACGGATTGTTCATTTTCGAGAACAACGTCTTTCTCAAGAAGAGAAAGGAAAAGATCCTGCAGGATGTCCTCTGTATTCTCTTCGCTCTGCAGCCTGCGAAAGGCGGTGACATAAAGTTCCTTCCAGAACTTTGTATAGATAACGATAATACGCTGTCGTTTGTCTATTGGTTTCAATGCTACACCTCCGTTTTCGGTGGTCAAACTTAAAAGAAAGAATGTTTCTGTAATGTTATGTTTATGTTAGCTGGACGCATTCGTTGTGGCATATGCTGACGTATGACAATTGGCGCCATATGCATGGCGTCGATATAATTGATTATGGGTGTAAACTTAGGTAAATTTTATTGGTCTTTTAGGGATTTTTTTTAGGCTGCCGCAGGAGGCGATTTTTCTAGCATTGGCTTATCCGAATACGTAACCCAGGAGGTAGTAAAGAATAATGAATACGATGATCGTTCCGACGCATCCCAACCCGAGTTTTTTCGCTCCCCATCCGGCAATCAGTGCCCTGAATAGTTTGTTCATAGCCGCTCCTATTTTGAAACATTAACAGCTTTATAACAAAATAAGCTATGCAATGTTTCATAATCCTGCAATGTTTCGCGTCACTCCCGGGTAGAACGCGCCCACGTCCGAGCAAGCCTGATTTTGTATTTCAGTTTTATTTGTCTTAGTTTAGGGGCGGATGCCTTTTATCGGTTGCTAAGCCAACGGGCATCGTCGGAAAAATGACAAGTCGGATCGTAATTATGGAAAAAAAACATTTCGGTTTTGGTATCGTGGGTGCAGGAATGATCGCCCATTTTCACGCCAAAGCGATTGCTGAAATAGCGAATGCCCGTTTGATCGGGGTATACAGTGTCAACAGGCCCAAGGCGGACGAGTTTGCCGATCAGCACCACTGCACGGCGTACGAGACGTTGGAACACCTATTGGCGGTTCCCGAAATAGATATCGTTTGCATCTGCACACCTTCGGGGATACACCTCGAGCCTGCATTGAAAAGTATCGAAGCCGGTAAACATTGCGTGATTGAAAAGCCCCTTGAAATAACGGTTGAACGATGCGACCGCATCATCGCAGCAGCCCGCGATGCCGGTGTGAAAGTAGGTGTTATTTTCCCGTCGCGCTTTTATGAGGCCAGCCGTCAATTAAAGGCCTCGCTCGACGAAAGCAGGTTCGGCAACCTGGTGTTGGGAAGTGCGTACGTTAAGTGGCACAGAAGTGAGGCCTATTACGCATCGGGGCGCTGGCGCGGAACCTGGGAGTATGATGGCGGCGGGGCACTCATGAACCAGGGTATCCATTCGGTCGACCTCTTGCAATGGTATATGGGGCCTGTGGCATCCGTACAGGCGGTGGCCGCCAATAGACAGCACAAGAATATTGAGGTGGAAGATACCATCGTCGCTACCTTGCACTTTAAAAACGGTGCATTGGGTACCCTGGAATGCTCGACGGCCGTGTATCCGGGCACCCTGAAGCGCATAGAAATCATGGGATCTGAAGGAACCGCAATCCTGGAAGAAGACCATTTCATAGCCTGGCAGTTTCAACAGGAAAGCGACTTGGATGTGCAGATCAGGAATGCAATGAAGGACGTAACCGCTGCGGCGGGAGGCGCTTCCAATCCGGCGGATATCAGCTTTGTGGGGCATCAACGGCAGCTGGAAGACCTGATTCATTCCATCGAGACCGGCGGGGAACCGTTGATTGACGGGGAGGAGGGACGCAAGTCCGTTGAAATCGTAAGGGCCATTTATGAAAGCGCGCGCTCAGGCAATCGAGTGGATTTGCACATGAAGTAAATATTTTGAAAAATATTTCTTACCTTTGCAATAGGTTTAGGTTGATAGCCCCTAATCCCATTGGGGCGGATTCCCGTTGTCTTTAAGATGACGGGTTTCTTTTTTTTACGGTTATTCATTTTTAACGTTTGGATTGCGGCCCAATTTTTTGAGAATTAGATAACCGATGATACCGGAGAGCGCCGAAGCGATTAAGATCGCAAATTTAGCTTCGATTTGATGCGCAGGTTCGGCGAACGAAAGCAAGGCAATGAATATGGACATGGTAAACCCGATACCGCCCATCAAGCCGATCGCAATAACCTGTGGCCAGTTTGTTCCTTTTGGCAACTCGCTTAAGCCAGACTTTACGGCGATCCATGATAACAGCGCAATACCCAAAGGTTTGCCGATAAATAGGCCGGCGATGATACCTAAGCCGAGCGGGCTGGCTAAGCCATCCACCATGCCGGCTTCAAACCGGATGTTGGTGTTGGCCAGTGCAAACAGTGGCATGATGATAAAATTTACGGGTGTGCTGATGGCATGCTCGACGCGCTGTATCGGCGAATGGCCGTTTTTCCCTTGGATCGGGATCGCGAAAGCCGTAAGTACACCGGCAATCGTGGCATGTACCCCCGAGTGATGAATGAAGTACCAAATGAACAGACCGGGAATCAGGTACAACCAAATTGACTTGATTCCCAAACGGTTGACGAACATAAGAAGTACAAATATACCGAGTGCGTATAAGAGATAGGTGGCAAGGGCCGTCACAAATATCTTCAGTGCGACGGGAACGCGTTTGCCCAGTAGGGAAAGGATACCGATGGCGAACGCGATATCGGTGGCCATGGGTATTCCCCAGCCTTGGCTGGTCTCCGTTCCGGCATTGAACAGTAACCTTTTTCCACGGCGTAAAAAATGCGATGCGCTAATCCGCTCGTCTTCGAGTTACTTGACAACGGGATCATCCCAGGAAATCAAGGTTTTCTAGATGGGTGATTCGTGTTTGGCATCCTACGTTACGCGGGAACGTGGAAAAGAAATTTCAGCGATCAAGCGATTTGATGTTGAATACGCGAAATGAGATCGTCTATATCAAAAGGTTTTTCAATAAAATCTTCGGCTCCGCATTCGATCTGGCCTTGACCAAAATGGGCGGACATCATGATCACGGGGGTTTCCCGGCTCGCGGGCTCAGCTTTCAATTCCCGGCAAAGATCGGTTCCGTTGCCATCCGGAAGCATGATGTCCAATAAATACAGATCAGGGCTGATATCGGCCATCGCATCCCGGAAATCCCCGGCAGTCGCGAAGGAGATGACTTCTATTTGGTGATCTTCCAATATGTATTCGATCATTTCTCGGATACTGGGGTTGTCTTCTACGACCACTATTTGTTTCTTCACAGCTGTGTTGTTTTATGTAATAATTATCTGGCTTCTCAACTATCTGGTTTCTCAACGCTGCTTCCCGCTCGTTTTTAGTAAGACAGGAATTTCTTTTGGTCTTAACAAAGGCAGTGCCGTTTTGTTAGGATATTACGTGATATTCACATGCCACACTTTTTCATGGGTGTGTTAGTTATTAGCAATCAGTGCTTTTCGGTTGCGAGAAGCCCATGAAGCAGATCTTTTTTTTAAGGAAAAGCCGCGTGGGGTCCGGAATATTGAGGGGTTCGCCTCGATTTCCCGCGGTGAGGGCAACAATTCGGGCGCTCGGTTGTTAGGCAAAAAAACAGTAATCATGGCAGACGATAAAAATAAAAAAGACGGACGTGACCGCGAACGGGTGGCGGGCAACCAGGACTACGAAGTAAGCTTCCTATCAGAAAAACTTGGCGTAAGCGCCGAAACGGTAAGACGGGCCATCCGAGCGGTTGGCAATGACCGTACAAAAGTGGAGGAATACCTCTCCACAAATGACAAAAATTAACGGTTCATGCCCCTGGTATCACGGTGATACCCCCCTTCGTATGAGAACCAACCAGTTGAACTGCGTGAGAAAGCGGTATCACCACCAGGCAATGTAACCGAAATACATGAAAATCGCGTAATGTCTAAATCACATCGATTTACTATACTTGCATATGAAAAAAAATATGCCCGGTAACCCGGTGGACGACCCCTATAAAATCATGGCCGATAACGCGCCGGCAATGATGTGGGTCGCGTCTACTGACAGACAACGAACCGCCTTCAATGCAGCATGGTTAAGTTTTACCGGCCGAACGCTGGAACAGGAACAGGGGGATGGATGGACCGAAGGTGTACACCCCGACGACCATTCGCGTTTGGAAATATATACCACGGCCGTAGATGGCCGTCGACCCTTCCGAATGGCCTATCGGTTGCGCAGGCATGATGGCGTCTACCAATGGGTGTCAGAAAGCGGCACCCCTCGATATTCAGAAAATGGTACCTATGTCGGGTTTGTCGGCTCGTGCATCAATGTCGATTTACCGGCCTCCGCACCCACAGAGGCCGATCAGGTGCAGCACGATCTTACGGTGCGAAACGCAGAGCTGGAAACCAAGATCCGTTCAGGCATCGAGGCGCTTGCGCAAAGCGAAATGCTGATGCACGCAATGAACGAGGAACTGACCGCCGCCAACGAGGAATTGGCTGCCATCAACGAGGAGCTGACCGCAACGAACGAGGAGTTGCGGGTGACCAATGAAGACCTCGCTGAAAGCGAATTCCGAACACGGAGCATCATCGAAAATGCCCCCTTTCCAATAGCGGTGTACATGGGTCGCGAAATGCGCATCGTAGAGGCAAACCAAGCAATCATGGACGTTTGGGGCAAGGGAAACGACGTCGTCGGAAAGCGGTACGCCGAAGTGTTGCCTGAGTTGGGAGACCAGCAGATCTTTGAAAAGCTCGATGCGGTGTTTACGACCGGCGTGCCTTTCCATACCCGTAATGAGCGGATCGATCTAAATATCCACGGCGAGCGAAGGACGTTTTACTTCAATTACGGTTTTACGCCGTTGAAAGATCGTTCCGGAAGAATTTATGGAGTGATGAACACCGCGGCGGATGTGACGGACGTGGTACTGGCCAAGCAACGCGTGGAACACAGCCAGCAAATGCTCTATAACATCATTCATCAGGCACCGATGGCAATGTGTTTTATGAGCGGCCCCGATCACGTAGTGGAAGTTGCCAATTCGATGATGATGGAGTTATGGGGAAGATCGGCACACGAGGTGCTCCACAAACCGATTTTCGAGGGGCTGCCGGATGCCGGAGGACAGGGGCTGGAGTCATTGATCGCTCACGTTTTCCGCACGGGAGAGACCTACCGGGCCCATGAACAACCGGTTTCGTTATTGCGCAATGGAAAGATCGACACCGTTTATCAGGATTTTGTCTACCAAGCCTATCGTAACGACAGTGGTGAGATTATCGGCGTAATTGCCATAAGCAACGACGTATCGGCCCAGGTAAAAGCCAAGGTTGAGATAGAGCGGGCATATGAGCAATCGCAGCTTTCGAAGGAAGCGGCTCAGCTCGGTATGTTCGACCTGGATGTGAGAAGCGGGAAGTTGGAATGGGACGAGCGCTGCAGGGCGTTGTTTGGCGTATACCACGACGAACCGGTGTCGTACGAAAAGGATTTTATCGGCGGCGTGCATCCGGACGACCGCAGGGAGGTGATCACGGCCGCGAATGACGCACTTGACCAAGCAAAAACAGGCGGAAATTACGACGTTGAGTACCGCACTGTGGGGATAGCCGACGGCCAATTGCGTTGGATACGGGCCAAGGGAAAGGTGCATTTTGACAACGTAGGAAACCCGTTGCGATTTATTGGTTCGGTGATGGACATTACCGAACAGAAGCTCAACGAAGAGAAGCTCCGTGAAAGTGCCGAACGGAAAGCGAGGCTGGCAGCCATCGTGGAGTCTTCAGACGACACGATCGTCAGCAAAACCCTGCAAGGTGTCATTACCAGTTGGAATAAGGCCGCTCAACGCATGTTCGGCTATACCGCTGAGGAGGCCATTGGCAAACATATTTCGCTGATCATCCCGCCTTCGCGCCTAAAGGAGGAGGATTATATCATCGGCGAAATCCGCGCCGGTAACAAGGTGGATCATTTCGATACGGTCCGGGTGAGGAAAGATGGCCGCGAGATACAGATTTCCCTTACGGTATCGCCCATTATCGACGACGAGGGCCGTATTATCGGTGCCTCGAAAATTGCGCGCGACATCAGTGCCCAGGTGGCTGCCCAGGAAGCCGCCCGCCGTTACACGGAGCGGTTGGAGATTATCAATTCGATGGTAGAGAGCATATCGGAAGATCTCGACCTGAACAACATATTGCAAAAGGTTACGGATAGTACAACAACGTTGACGGGTGCAAAATTCGGTGCTTTCTTTTATAATCAAATCGACGAGAAGGGCCAATCGAACATCTTGCATGCGTTGTCTGGCGCACCGCGCGAAGCGTTTGAAAATTTCGCGATGCCGCGTGATACGGTGTTGTTGCACCCTACGTTTTCCGGTCAAAGTGCGGTTCGCATAGATGACGTTACCAAAGACCCCCGCTTCGGAAAAAATGCACCGTATTATGGAATGCCGGATGGACACCTGCCGGTGGTCAGTTACCTGGCTGTACCGGTAACGTCTCGTTCAGGAGAGGTTATCGGGGGGCTTTTTTTCAGCCATCCGGAAGCGGGCAAATTTACCGAAGACCACGAGCAGCTTGTCGTTTCTATCGCCGCCCAGGCGGCCATCGGCTTGGATAATGCCAAACTGTATGCCGAAGTAAAAGCGCTGAATGACAAAAAGGATGAATTCATCGGCCTGGCGAGCCACGAGTTGAAAACGCCGTTAACCAGCGTCTACGCGTACTTGCAGATATTGGCAAAATTACCCACAGATGGGAAGAGTAAGCTGTTCATCCAAAAAGCGTTGCGCCAGATGAAAAAGTTGGCCATGCTGGTCGGCGACCTGTTGGATATCTCGAAGATCGAAGCGGGAAAACTTCAACTGAACATGTCGGCGTTCGATTTGAAACAGTTGATGGAGGAGACGATTGAACTGGTCGCCCATACGAACGAGAAATACCAGATTACGTTGGAGACGACCGTCGAATCCTGTAAAGTATACAGTGATTCCCAGCGTCTCGAACAGGTGCTCATCAACTTGTTGACCAACGCAATCAAGTATTCCCCCGGCACAAACGATGTACGGGTAAGCTTGGTGTGTACGGAAACCGAGGTTACTGTGGGTGTGCAAGATTTTGGGCGGGGCATCCCGGCCGACAAACTCCACCATGTGTTCACGAGGTTTTACCGGATAGAAGATAGCGGTTTTAATATATCTGGTCTCGGTATCGGTCTTTACTTGTCCAATGAGATCATCGATCGGCTTGGCGGCCGGATTTGGGCTGAAAGCGAGGTGGGAAAGGGAAGTACCTTCTGGTTTACGCTTCCGTTGCCAACAGAAGGGTAGTCTTCGCGTGTTGGTTTTCGGCTATTTTAAACGACGGTTATTTCCCAATACCGGATGAGCAGGTCCTTTTGCCGGAATGTGGTTTCGAGCTGCGTTTTCAGGTCTTTCCAATAGGAGATATCCAGCGTATCCGTCAGGACTTCAAAAATGACCAATACGTCTTTTTCGGCCGTCGCTTTGGTTTCTTTCCAAAACCCTTCTATGGGCATTTGTTTGTATACAGTTACCCCGCCGTATTTTTCACTGAAGGCCGATTTAAGCTGGGTAAAGTAGCTTTCCGGAAAATGATTACCCGTGTTGTCTGTCAATGGAATAAATACTTGAATCAGTTTCATCTGAAAACCTAAAGAATTCGCAATTGTTAAAAAACACCTCCTTGCATCGCTTCTTTAATGATTTGGCGAATGATACCCGATTGTTCGGGGTCACCTTTGATCAGTGCCTGGCTGAATTTCCGCCAGGTCTTGAAATCAATGTGTGAGGGTATGATGGGCACATTGGGGTCAACTACGACATCCAGCACCGCGGGAATGTTGGCGTTAATAAGTTCATCAAGGGCGGCGTCGACATACTCCGGCTTGTCTACCCGAATGCCCTTGAGGCCGATCAGATTTGCAAACGCGGCGTAGTTGACGTCTGGAATATCTTGCGAGGCTTCAAACTTCGGCTCGCCGGAGAGCATGCGTTGCTCCCAGGTGACCATGTTCAGGTCACGGTTATTCAGCACGATTACCAGCAGCCGCGGATCTTCCCAAGATTGCCAATACTTGGCGATGGTGATGAGCTCATTCATGCCCAACATCTGCATGGCGCCGTCTCCGGAAATGGCCACGGCCATGCGGTTTGGATAAGCAAATTTAGCGGCAATCGCATAAGGTACGGCCGGACACATTGTAGCCAGATTACCCGATAACGAGGCCAGCATGCCTCGCCGTATCCGGAGGTTTCGGGCGTACCAAAAGGCCGCCGTGCCGGAGTCAGCGGTTATGACCGCGTAGTCCGGCAATCTGGGCGATAGTTTCTGAATGACCTGCTGTGGATTGATGGGCTCGGCTTCTTGCTCGGAGCGCTTTTCGATGGTTTCCCACCAGGACGCTACACTGGTCGTGATCTGTTCAAGCCAACAGCGATCTTCCTTATATTCGATGAGAGGCAGCAGTTCCTGAAGAGTGGCCTGGCTATCTCCCAAAAGATTCACTTCCATCGGATAGCGCAGGCTGAGCATGCTTCCGTCGACATCGATCTGTACACCGCGGGCTTTGCCCGGTTCGGGCAGGTATTCGGCATAGGGAAACCCACTGCCAATCATAAGCAACGTATCGCAGTTGTCCATCAGCTCCCAGCTCGGTTTGGTGCCCAGCATGCCGATAGACCCGGTTACATAGGGCAGATCGTCCGGCAAAACCGATTTTCCTAACAGTGCTTTAGCTACCCCAGCACCCAATTTTTCGGCTAACGCTTCGATTTCCGCTGCCGCTCCCATGGCCCCGGCGCCTACTAATATCGCTACCCGTTTGCCGGCATTGAGGATGTCGGCAGCCTTCATCAGTTCTGCCTGTTGTGGAATGAGCCGGGAATGGGGGAAGCCGGTACCGGTAACCATATAGCCGTGTTCGCGGGGCGGTTCCTGAATGGCCGACTCTTCTTGCAGGTCGCTGGGAATGATCACCGCGGTTACCGTCCGTTTGGCAACGGCAATCCGTATCGCCCGATCAACCACCTGTCTGACCTGGGCCGGATGGGTGAGCATCTGCACATAATCGCCGGCGACGTCTTTAAAAAGCGACATCAGATCGACCTCCTGCTGGTAGTTGCCCCCCAGGGCGGTACGCCGTTGCTGACCAATGATGGCGACGACGGGCTGGTGATCCAATTTGGCGTCGTACAGCCCATTGAGCAAATGAATGGCACCAGGCCCGGACGTGGCTAGGCAAACACCGACCGTCTGGGTGAACTTGGCGTGCGCGCAAGCCATGAACGCCGACATTTCTTCATGGCGGGTTTGGATGAACACAAGGTCGCGGTTGCGATTGAGTGCGCCCAGCAACCCGTTTATACCGTCGCCCGGATAGCCGAAGATGCGCTTGATACCCCATGTCAGGAGTCGGTTAATCAAAAAATCACTTACATTCATATTTCGTTTGTTTATCTATTGATGCACACGTGACGCACACGCCGCCCGTCAGACCGATGCGGTAGCCGTAACGGTTACGTCTTGTTATTACTAACCAGATGGGGCGCTCTCGGTTTGGAATAACTTTCGGAAAGTGGTGAGGCATTCGCTGGAAACCAAGCCTGTGTGTACTATCATATGTGTACTAAATTTGGTGCTTGCCGTCCAAAAAAGTGAAATCCAAACGATTTTGATCTTCCCGAAACGATACGAAGAAATGCGCTGCATAGCTGGTTTGAAGTTTGCCTGCACTAGGATAGCAAAACACGAGACGCAGGGCTTACAAAACAATGCATATGAATAAGAAACGATTATTTGCAACGTTGGTGACAGTTCTTCCTTTTTTTTCACCAACCTTCGGTCAAGACGGCAATAAAGAAATTATCGCAAAAAAGGTTACCGGTAGTATACTTCGTCCCAAACAACTTACACCCACTCCGGCGCTTATCAGCACGTTGGATCTCCCGCCCGGTTTCACCATTACTACGTTTGCCGACAAGCTGGGAAAATCCCGTATGCTGGCCGTAACGGATAACCACTTCGTATATGTGACGGATCGGGACAACGGAACATTGACGTTGCTGAAAGACGAAAACCGGGATGGCCAGGCAGAGATAGCGAGGGTTGTGGCCAAAAAAGAGAAATTGCATGGGATTGCAATTCAAGGTAATGAACTTTACCTGGCAACCGTAAAAGAGCTGTATAAGACAACCATTCAACCAGACGGAAGCGTTGATAGCTTGCAATTGATCGTAAACGATCTACCCGACGGCGGGCAACACGGTAATCGGACGATGCGGATTGGCAAGGACGGTGCACTATACATTTCAATCGGCAGTACCTGTAATTCGTGTGCGGAAACCAATCCAGAACATGCTACGCTATTGAAAATGAGCCTGGATGGCTCGGACCGGACCGTTTTCGCCACGGGTTTGAGAAACACCATTGGGTTTGACTGGCACCCCGAGACGGGAGAGCTGTGGGGGTTTGATCACGGAATCGACTGGCTTGGCGAAGACGAGCAGAAAGAAGAACTTAACAAAATTGAAGCAGGAAGCGATTACGGATGGCCATATGTTTATGCCGATGGAAAATTTGACGTACACCACAGCCCAAAAAACATGAGTCACGAAGCGTATGCCGCTAAATCGGTGAAACCGACTTTGTTGTATGAAGCTCATTCTGCGCCGATGGCGTTGCTGTTTTATACTGGAGATCAATTTCCGGATGAATATGATGGGGATGCTTTTGTTACGATGCATGGCTCTTGGAACAAAGCCGAGCCATCTGGTTATAAAGTGGTGCGGGTTAAATATGAAGACGGTAAGCCGACGGCCTTCGAAGATTTTATTACCGGATTTCTAACAGCGGATAACGGACAGTTTGGCCGGGTTTGCGGATTGGCCCAATATACCGATGGTTCGCTTTTAATAACGGATGACGCCAATGGTGTGGTCTACCGGGTAAGCTACCAACAGGGCGAATAAGCCGATCGAAACATTGAAGGGTTTAGGCTGTTATCATAGGGAATCAATAGCGAGTCTTGACCCAAAAAACAGCATTATGAGCGAATACTATTATGATGAAAAAGATTTAGCCAAGTTTAGTAGCATCGGCGAATTCCAAAAAGAGCTGGGCGATCGCTTTTTCGCTTATTACGGCGAGGTATTCAAGGATAGCGAATTGTCAGCGCGGGAGAAATCCTTGATTGCGCTAGCCGTGGCACACGCCGTACAATGTCCGTACTGCATTGATGCGTACAGTACGGATGCCTATGAGAAAGGGTGGAGCGAGGCACAACTCATGGAAGCGGTTCATGTGGCTGCCGCGATCCGGGGAGGCGCTTCGTTGGTGCACGGTGTGCAGATGATGAACAAGGTAAAGAAAATCGCCATGTAAACGATGAAGTCTTTAAAAGCACAACATCATGCGCTTGCCGATGCCGGAGCGCAACTTGCGATCATCGCGCATGGCCAAAACAGTGGCGCAGTTCGGATTCCGTTCGGCGATAAACTGGCGCAATCCAACCTGTATCCCCTAAAACCTAGGCAAATTAGGACGTTGCAGGTGAATGTTGGCAAAATGTGCAACCAGACGTGCAAGCACTGCCATGTGGATGCCGGTCCGGACCGGAAAGAGATCATGACCGCCGAGACCATGCACCAGTGCCTTGATGTACTTCGGAAGCGGGAGCAGTTGAATGTCGTCGACATTACGGGCGGAGCCCCGGAAATGAATCCCAACTTCCGCTGGTTTGTTGAGCAATTGACTGAACTGGGTAAGCAGGTGATCGTGCGATGTAACCTCACCATCCTCTTGGCAAATAAAAAATATGCCGACCTGCCGGATTTCTATAAAAAGCACCGTGTTGAGGTGGTTTCGTCCCTTCCGTTTTATGCACAGGATCGGACCGACAGGCAACGGGGAGATGGGGTATTTGACGCCAGCATCCGCGCACTTCGACTACTCAACCAAATAGGTTATGGAAAAGAGGGGTCGGGGCTGAAACTTAACCTGGTTTACAACCCTTCGGGCGCCTTTCTGCCATCCGGCCAAACGGCCTTGGAAAAAAGCTATCGGGACGTACTCAGGCAGCAATTTTCCATTGAATTCAACGACCTGTTTGTCATTACGAACATGCCCATCAGCCGTTTCCTGGATTACTTACTGATGAGTGGAAATTATGATAACTATATGGAAAAGCTTATTCAAGCGTATAATCCGGCGGCAGCGGCGAACGTCATGTGCCGGGATACGATTTCGGTAGGGTGGGATGGCTATCTGTATGATTGCGATTTTAATCAGATGCTGGAATTGAAAGTAAATTCACGCAGCCGGCACATCCGTGAATTTAACGATCGGGCGCTAATGGAAAGAGAAATCGTAGTGGACAACCATTGCTACGGATGCACGGCCGGATCGGGTTCAAGCTGTGGCGGGACCATTGCTTAACACATTGTTACAGGTATGATGCGGACGGATATTTTGATCGTATTAGCCAAAACTCCGGTTTATGGCAAGGTGAAAACACGTTTGGCAGCTGCTATCGGTGCCGCGGCGGCGCTGGAAATTTACCGACGTCTGTTGCGGCATACGTTGGATGTGGCGGGGAAGGTTTCGTCCGATAAAGTCATCTTTTATTCCGACGAGCCTGCGTCTGATGACGAAATAGGGTTGGGTTTCGCAAGGGCTACGCAATGTGAGGGTGATTTGGGAGCGCGAATGAAAAATGCATTTGCGAACGTGTTTGGCCAGGGCTATGAAAAGGCGGTTATGATCGGCACGGACTGCCCGGCCGTGGGCGAACGTACACTGACGGCGGCATTCGAGGCGCTTCATCAACACGACGTGGTTATTGGTCCGGCCTATGACGGCGGTTACTATCTGCTGGGAATGAAGCAGGTACACCATGGGTTGTTCGATAATATTCCGTGGAGTACTCCCGCCGTTTTTGAAGAGACCGTGACGATTTGCAGGGGCAATGGGCTCCGTTACCTGCTTTTGCCGACGTTGCATGATGTGGATAAAAAGAAGGATTTGCCACAGCTGGCAAAAATGAACCAACATGGATAATCGGCAATCTACAATCGTTAGTGTGATTATCCCGACGTTCAATGAAGCCGACCGAATCGTGCGTACCATCAGCTGCCTCCATGCGGCAGGTGGGCAGCATGCTATGGAAATCATTGTGGCAGACGGCGGGAGTACGGACGGTACGGCTGCCCTGGCAGCGGCCGCAGGCGCGATAGTGGTATACAGCGAACGGAAGGGCAGAGCAGTCCAAATGAATCAGGGTGCTGCCCGCGCAACGGGTGAAATGCTTTACTTTCTTCATGCAGATAGTGTTCCTCCTGTCGATTTCGCACGTAAAATCCGCGAGGCGTATTTGCGAGGGGTTACCTGTGGATGCTACAGGCTTGCTTTTGACCATGACCATTGGTTTCTGCACGCGAATGCCTGGTTTACCCGGTTTAATTTAAATGCCTTCCGCTTCGGCGATCAGAGTCTGTTTGTAACCAAGGCGGTGTTTGAAAAGGCAGGCAGATTCAGGGAAGATTTGTACATCATGGAAGACCAGGAGATCATACACCGCTTAAAGAAACAGGGAAGATTTGCCGTGCTGAATGACCGTGTTGTCACGTCTGCGCGGAAATACCTGGATACTGGAATATACCGGCTGCAAGGTGTTTTTTTCGTCATGTGGATATTCTACTACCTCGGGTTTTCACAGGCCCGTTTGCTAAAGCTGCATAGGAAATGGTTGCGGGACACTCGCTAATCTGCTAACGATGAAGCCAAACGACAAAAATGCAAAAATACCGACCGCACAGCGGCCTTTCCGCGTGTTGATTATAGCGGGTTCGCAAAGAAGGCAATATAATTGCCCCGGTGTTGATAGCAAAAGCAGGGCGCTGATGCTGAAGATGGCGGAAATGTTGCCCCAGGAATGGGAGATCGATTACGAAGATCTGGGCAACGTCTATGCAAGAGCAAGGATACAAAGTTGCAATGCTTGTGTATCGACGGCCATGGCGTTGTGTGTATGGCCCTGCAATTGTTATCAGAAGGGTAGTCGCAAGGAGCCTGACCTGATGTGGGATCTGGATCTGTATGCGCGGTTGGACATGGCCGACGCCTGGGCCATTATCGGCCCGGTCAACTGGTACGGCTGCAGCAGTAACTTGAAACTGATGTTCGATCGATTGGTGTGCATGAATGGCGGCAATCCCGATGAAAAAAGCATTGACCACAAAAATCCGGAAAAAGCCATGGCGCTGGAGCACACCGCGCAGTGGAAGGCCATGAGCCTGAATCACCTGGAAGGGCGAACGGCGGCCTTCTTTTGCTATGGTGATGAAGGCGGTGACGAACTGGACGAAGCGGGACGCCCGAAAATCCTGGAGCACAAGGCCTATTTCGATCCGGCTGCGGAACCTTATGCAAACGAACGCGACGCTTATGCGCCCTTGGTGTGGCAATGCCGGTACGGCGGTGTAGAAGTGCCCGATCAGCTCTGGAAATACGGCACCACTGGCCAAGGGAAGAAATACAGCGACAACCAGGCGGAGCACATGATTCACGAAAGCGAGTTTATGACATCATTCATCGCTTGGGTACGAGACTTTGAACAGTTTGTTTGGCAGAAGGGCAAAGTGCCACCCAATACGTACAGGGCGTTCGGTTATAAGCCGCCGAGGCATTTCTGGGCAAATGTAAAGGACGGGTTGCGGTATGTCCGCATGATGGTGGGCAAAGCGCCGAAAGGCTCATCACCTCGCAAACAGCACGCGCTCGGATTGAACAACGATGCCACGTGGCATACCAAAAAAGGAGAGGGAGAGAAACTAAGGCACCATGATTAACTCCATTTTCGATGCTTACGGCGCGCCCTTGTTGGCGCTCTTTTTCGGGCTGCTTTTTGTACTCGAAAGCAAGTATCAGCTGCGCAAAAGGGTACAGGGCCGGTGGAAGCGGGTGATCATTAATTTTGTTGTGTCGGTACCGGCATTTTTACTGCTGCGGCTGATGCTGATTCCGGTAATGGTGTGGCTGGCTGTAAAAAACCAATCGTGGCAGTTCGGACTGAATTATCTGTATACTATAGCGCCCGTTGCGGAAGGCGCCATCGCCTTTCTGCTGCTGGACTACAGCAATTACCTCTGGCACATTTTACTCCATAAGCTGCCTGTTCTTTGGCGCTTCCATCTGGTACATCACTGCGACCTCGACCTGGATATCACCACGGCATTCCGGTTTCATTTCGGCGAGTTGGTGGGATCGGTTATTTTCCGTGGTGCAGCCGTGGTGTTAATCGGCGCTGGTCCGTTAGTGGTATTGATTTATGAGATTGCCTTTGAGGCGGCTACGCAATTTCACCACAGCAATTTAAAAATGCCGTTCCAATTCGAAAGGATGTTGAATTTCTTTGTTGTTACCCCACGTATGCATGGTATCCACCATTCGATGGTGAAGCGGGAAACCGACAGCAATTACGCGATTATTTTTTCGATTTGGGACCGAATACATCGCACGGTCCGCTTGAATGTGCATCAGGATCGGATCATAACGGGAGTGCCTTCTTATGCCGATGCGCATGAACTGACTATTGGCAGGCTCTTCAAGCTGCCCTTTACGAAGATTCGCCCGTGGCCAAATACGGGCAACGGTTCTTCGCGGGAGGAAGACAGAGATCGATTGAAAAGGTGATGTGTGTTGAGCCGACCAGTGGTTGCTCTTACGATTTCACCTCAGCGGCAAGGCCGCTTCCGCTTCGCGCATGTTTGGTAAAGCATGCCAGAAGATAGTCCCAGCCTTTTTCACTGTCCATCGCTTGGCGATACGTTTCATGGCCGTCTCCATGGTTTTCAAAGTGGTCGTGTCGGAGTTGGATAGCCGTCCGTTCATCGCCGACCACCTGAAAGCTGATATACACTTGGCTCGCCTTGCCGGGGTCCGGCTCGGGCACACGCATGGAGCTGATCTGCCATTTTATGGCGATAAACTCGCCGTGCTTTACATCGGAAACCGTACCCCAGTCGCATCGGAAATCGTTTGGACCTTTTTCCGTGCAGTGCCCTCCCGGTACGGGGTCGATACTGATTTCAACTAATTTGTCTTTTGACCATGTGTATTCCTTAGGCCACCACAAGGCCAGTTCATTGACAAATGCCTTAAATGCTTGTTCACTGGATAAATGTACCTCAATTTGCTTGCGTATTGCTTCTTGCATGTTACTGATTTGTTTTCGTGCGTAGTGTATCAAGAACAACAGGGGTGGCAACTGAATTGTTTGATCCAAAAACCAAGTGGCGCGCAAATTGTTATATTTGGCAATATGTTATCGGAAGTGCAGAAGGAGAAGACCGTTTCAAGTCATCGTGGAACTCTCAGACATCGACCGAACCGTTATTGCTGCCGGAGAAACGTTTGCCTATTTTCCGGCATTATCAAACAATATGGATAAAAGAAAGACTTACGACTCAGATTTTTGTGGCAGCGTTCCTTTAAATCAAATTAATGTTATTCAATCTTACGGGTATATACTGGTGCTCGATAAGCAGGATCTCACCATTGTCCAGGCCAGCGAAAACGTGGCGCAGCTCTTGGGTCAACCGGTGAACAAGGTGGTTAACCAGCCGCTTTCGCGGTATGTCTCGGACGAGGATGTCGAAAAACTGGTTAACCGGTTCGAGGTGCGGCATGCGAGCAAGCTTCCACAAAAGCTCACTATCGGCGGGTATAGCATGCGCGCAATTACGCACCTCAAATCCGCTTATTATTTATTGGAGCTCGAACAACTCCACGGAAACGGTGAACGGTCGTTTAGTGACGTATTCGAAGAGATTAAGTACATAATCGCTTCGGTAGAGTCAGCCAAGACCCTGGAAGAAGTTGCGCAGCTTACCGTAGAAGAAATAAAAAAGGTGTCGGGCTTTGATGGCGTAATGATGTATCAGTTTGATGCCGACTGGAACGGAACGGTCATTGCCGAAGAAAAGGCAGCCGGAATGGACAGTTATCTGGGTCACAAGTTTCCGGCTTCAGACATCCCAAAGCAAGCCCGGAATCTTTATTTGAATAACCCATACCGACTGATTCCGGACCGGGATTACAAGCCCGTACGGCTTTATCCGATCATCAATCCAGTTACCAAAGCGTTTATTGATCTTTCCGACTGCAACTTACGTGGTGTTGCAGCCGTTCACCTGGAATACTTGAAAAACATGAATGTGCAAGCGTCGATGTCCATCCGGATACTCCGGGAACATCAGCTTTGGGGGCTTATTGCCTGTCATCACCGCAGCCCTCATTACGTTAGCTTTGAATTGTGTTCCGTGCTGGAATTGCTTTCTTCCGTGATATCCAACAAAATCGCGGCGGTTCTTCACCAAAATACCTATGAGCTGAAAGCGGCACTTCACCTTAAATTTACGACGCTCACCGAGCGGCTTTATAGGCAAGGAAACCTCGCAAGTATATTGCTTGACCAAGAAAACACCCATGTGCTCGACCTATTCGGCGCGCAAGGAGCAGCCGTCGTTTTAAACGGCCAGCAGCGGACGTTGGGCCAAGTGCCGGCGCATCATTTTATCGAAGACCTTACCTTATGGCTGCAGAACCGGGTATCAAATCAGGTTTATCACACTAATAATCTTGCCGGGGAATTTGACGAAGCGGACGCATATGCCGAAACAGCCAGTGGAATATTAGCGATTCCCATTAACTCGGAAAATGGCGAGTTTCTTATTTGCTTCCGTCCTGAACGGATAGAAACCGTCAAATGGGTCGGAAACCCTAACGAGGCCATTCAGTTCGAGGCGGACGGAAAAACGTATCATCCCCGCCATTCTTTTGGCCTGTGGCTTCAGACCGTACGTCAAACGGCTATTCCCTGGCAGGAGGAACAATTGGAACTGGCAGCGAACCTGCGGAATCTCATCAATGAATTTCGGGTTAAAAATTCACCTCATTCCCTATCTTAGTACGGTATAACGGAGTTTAGCGTGGAAAATAAGCATAACAAAGAACCCTTGCCAGCACGTTTTATCATCGCCATCGGTGCATCGGCCGGCGGACTGGAAGCTATCCATGAGTTTTTCGACCATATGCCGGCTAATACCGGCTTTACATTCGTAGTCATCCAGCACCTCTCGCCCGACCATAAAAGCCTGCTGGTTGAACTGGTAGGCAAGCATACGAATATGCAGGTCTTAGAGGCCACGCATGACCTCGAACTGTTCCGTGATCGGGTATACATCATCCCGAACAAAAAACTCATGACCATAAAGGGCAACAAGCTCAAGCTGGCCGACAAGGTGAAGGACAAACTGCCTAACACGGCCATCGATACGTTTCTGTTTACTCTGGCGCGCGAAAAGCGTGAAAAAGCCATTGGTATCATTCTATCGGGCACAGGAACCGATGGAACAAAAGGCGCGGAAGCCATTAAAGAGGGCGGCGGAATGGTGATTGTACAGGATCCGGAAACCGCTAAATTTGATGGAATGCCCAAAAGTGCGATTACCTCCGGCAACGCCGATTTGATCCTGCCGCCGGCTAAAATGCCTCGCGAAGTAACCAATTACGTTGTACAGATCCAGTTACCGCGGCTTCAGCCGGAAGGCCAGCAGGGCGATACCCTGAACCAATTGTTTGGCCTGGTGTTAAAGCACGGCGGCCTGGACTTCAATTTATACAAAACTCCTACCTTGCTGCGTAGGATTTACCGCCGAATGGCGGCCGAGTCGATCACCACCTTGGAAGATTATGTCGAATACCTGCAAAAGAAGCCGACAGAGATCGGTCTGTTGGCAAAGGATTTCCTCATCGGTGTGACAAAATTTTTCCGGGATTGGCCGGCCTTTAAAGTGCTGACCAGCGAGGCCATTGGCCGGGCAATTGGCCAGAAGCGTGATGGTGATCCGTTTAAGGTTTGGATATGTGCGTGCAGCACGGGGGAGGAGGCTTACTCGATTGCCATTTTGATTGACGATTTGCTTGAAAAAACGGGCAGGAAGCTACAGGTGAAACTCTTTGCCACGGATGTTGACGAGGGAAGCATTGACATTGCGGGTCAGAATAGGTACCCCCTGTCTATCGCCAAAGAGGTGCCGGCAGATCTGCTTAGAAAGTATTTCTTTAAAGAGCGCGACCACTATTCGGTGATTGCGCGCATACGCAAACAGATTGTTTTCGCGAGGCATGACGTGATTAAGTCGCCGCCGTTTATCAAAAATGACCTGATAGTCTGCCGCAACATGCTGATATACATGAACAGCTTGCTGCAGCAGAAAGTATTGGCTACTTTCCACTATTCGTTGAACATGGGCGGCTATCTTTTTCTGGGCCCCAGCGAGAATGCCAATTCCATCAAGGCCGGTGTGAGCGAAATCAGTACCAAGTGGCGTATCTACCAGAAAAAGGCAGTCATTAACTACGGTGTCTTGCATACTTACGCAGCCGTCACTGCACCGGGCCGGGCGACCGCCCGGACGCTGGCGCCTGAGAGACCCGGCCGAGCCATCGCTGACGAGCTGTCCACACTGCTGATCGAGGAGTTCGGCGCCGTCGGTCTATTCATCGACAAGGATTTCGTAATCAAAGAAACGCTCGGTAATTTCAGGCGGTACCTGCAGCTTCCCGAAAAGAAACCGGAGCTGAATATTCTTCACATGGTGAGCAGCGACGTTTCCATTTTATTGGGCACGGCCATCCGAAAGGCTTGGCGGACAGACAAGACCGTGCATCTTCATCGGGTAAAGTTGGTGAAAGAACAAACGGAATGGCTGGTGCGATTGGCAGTGCGCCCACCTACCGTTGGCTCGACGCATGGCTACACGCTGGTGATGATCAGCGAACTGACCAACGAGGAGCTACCACGGGAGGGGCCTAACCTTTCGAATCAGGACTTCGACGAAAACCAACAATTATATGTGATGGAAATCGAAGCGGAGCTGACGGAGACCAAGGCAAACCTGCAAACGGTGATGGAAGAAATGGAGACTATCAACGAGGAACTTCAATCCAGCAATGAAGAACTGCTATCGGCCAACGAAGAATTGCAATCCAGCAACGAAGAACTGCAGTCGCTCAACGAGGAACTCCATACCTTAAATGCTGAACACCAAGCGAAAATACGCGAGCTGCAAGAACTCAATGACGATCTGGATAATTACTTCAGAAGCACAGATATCGGCCAGATTTTCGTAGACGGCAACCTACGCATTCGAAAATTCAATCCGGCGGCCACTACCCTGGTCAATCTCATTGATTCGGATATCGGAAGGCCCATCAATCACATATCCAGCAATATTCAGGACAGCACGCTGATCGAATGCATCCATAGCGTGCTTGCCGATGGACAGGTTGTCGAGAGGGAAGTGCAGTTAAAAAATGGAACGCACATCCTGATGCGCATCATGCCGTACAGAAAAAAGAGTGGCATCCACGATGGCGTGGTAATTTCATTTATCGATATTTCGGTAATTACGGAACTTAACAGCATGATTTCCGGTGTCTTCGATGCAACCGCTTCTGCGATTTTGGCCTTCCGATCGGCCACGGGACCTGGGTATAAAACTGATTTCAGGTGTGTCGCTTTCAACAAGGCAGCCTCAGCGCTCGTCAATCAATCTTCCGACGAGCTGAGTTCGCATCCATCTATCGCGGATTTTCCCGATCTTGCATCACTTGCCACCGATGAGGTTTATGCAAGGGTAATCCGGGATGGCCGTCCGCTGCAGAGCGAGCTTTCTATCCGGAATAAGTGGTATCAGGTCAATATGGTTCGCATGCAGGAAGGTTTTATAGTCAGCTTTAACGATGTCACGGCCCGTAAAGTTGCTGAGCAAAAGCTGCGGAAAAATTACAACGAGCTGATCGATACCCGTGAGCAGTTAAGAGCGTTAAACCGGGAACTCGAAGCGAAGGTAATGGAACGAACCCATACGTTGGCGCAAAGCGAAGAGCGGTTTAACCTGGTTGCAAAAGCTACCAATGACACCATCTGGGATTGGAATCTCGTTAGCAATACCATGTGGCGGAGTGACAATTTTGCGGCGATGTTTGGCTATGATCTTACTGAAGCGAGTAGGGATATTTCGTTTTGGTTTGAACATATCCATCCGGACGATCGGCAGCGGGTGGAAGACAGCGTCAACGAAGCGATCAACAACTACGCCAAGCAGTGGTCGCAGGAGTATCGTTTTCGAAAGGCCGACGGTACGTATGCCATTATTTTAGATCGTGGCAATATCCTTATGGACGAATTCGGCACCCCCTACCGCATGGTAGGCTCGGTCATTGACATTACGCGGTTAAATGAAACGGAAAGCCGATTGAATACGACCGAGAATAAATTTTCAAAGGTGTTTGAGTCCAATATGATCGGCATGTTCTTTTCGGACACCGAATGCCGGATCACGGAAGCCAATCAGGCTTTTTTGACCATGTTAGACTTTTCACCGAACGATTTCGTGCCCGGCCGGATCAAATGGAATGAGCTGGCTACCGATGCCTTTCGAACCAGTTGCGATAAAGCGATCGACTCGCTTAATAAGCAAGGGATTGTTCCACCTTTCGAGAACGAGTTTTTAAAAGCAAACGGCGATTCGATTTCCGTGCTGATGGGTTCGGCGCTCCTGACGGAAGGGGAGGACAAAAACTACGTGTCCTACATCATCGATATCTCAAAGCAGAAAGCCGCCGAGAAGCGGCGTACCGAGTTGCAAGCGCTCATCGAAATGCAGAAGGATGAGTTTCACGGGATTTTCCTCAATGCACCTGCCATCATATCCATCCGGCGCGGACCCGATTTGGTTTATGAATTTGTAAACCGCGCTTTCAAGGATTTTCATGGTCAAGGCGATTACCTGGGCAAGTCGACCGCCGAGGTATATCAAAACGGAGAATTCGAGTATCTCACGAAAATAGCTCTTGAGGTTTTTGAAACGGGCAAGGAACGGGCATTAAGCTCGCAGCATCTCCGGCATCGAAATCCCGATTCCGGCGAAGAGCGCGATTATTGGTTTGACATCGTGTATACGCCGATCCATCATAACGATCACGTGGTCGGGGTTGCGTCGTTTGGATTTGACGTGACCGATTTGGTGAAGGCCCGGCAGGCCACAGAAGAACTGCTGGCAAACAAGGACGAATTTATGAGTATTGCCAGCCATGAATTAAAAACACCCATCACGAGCCTAAAAGGATCCCTGCAGATTCTTTCAAAACTTAAACCCACGGACGACGGATCGAAAAAAATCATACCCTTTATTGACCGAGCTAACAAGCAAACCGACAAGCTCATTGCGCTGGTTGAGGAACTGCTGGATGTAACCCGTATCCAAGCCGGCAAAATGCTGTTGAACTACGCAGCCTTCGATCTGCATGAGATGTTGCGGGAGAGTGTCAATGAAGTTCAATTGCAGTGCAACACGCATCAAATTAATTTTACATGCGATCGAGCAATACCTGCTTGGGGAGACCGCTCGCGATTGGAGCAAGTGGTGCATAATTTCCTCTCCAATGCGATTAAATATTCGCCGGATGCCAACGAAGTAAATGTCACCTGTTTGTTAACCGATCGCGATGTGCGGATTTCGGTACAGGATTTCGGCATCGGCATTGCAGAAGATAAGAAAAAGCACTTATTCGGCCGTTTTTACCGGGTGCATGATACCTCCTCGTATTTCACTGGGCTAGGTCTTGGGCTGTACATTTCGGCCGAGATCGTGCGGCGGCATGGGGGCGAGGTCGGGTTCGAAAGCCGAGAAGGCGAAGGGTCCACCTTTTGGTTTTCGCTCCCGTTGGATGATCGAACAAAACACATAAAGTAAGGAGATATTTTGACAGCAGAAACACCCTCAAAAAAGATTGCCATTTTCGACGATGACGAGGATATTTTGGCCATCTGTGACTACGTACTCAGCGAAGACGGCTGGGAAGTGCGCACCTTTGTGGAATGCGACAACGTGGTTGATACGGTAAAAGCTTTCAATCCGGACATCATCATCATGGACAACTGGATTCCCAGTGTCGGAGGGATCGAAGCCACACAGCAACTCAAAGCTTCCGCATTCAAGCGGATTCCGGTCATTTATTTCTCGGCCAACCGTGATGTTAAGCAACTGGCCGAAAAGGCGGGTGCGGAGACTTTCCTTGCTAAACCCTTTGACGTGGAGGTATTGAAGCAGATTGTAGATGAAACCGTGACAAAGTTCTGCGGTCGGCCCCAGGAATAGTTCGTAGCTGCCGAAACCGACGGTCGCAGCATGAATTTAATTTCCAAATTATGCCAACAATTTGGACAGCTGTCTGTCATCTTCGTGGAGGTGTTGACCTGGGTTGGAATTTGGACATTAAATAACTGGTTATGCTGGCAATGAATTACCGCGGTCCGCGCCGCGTCCGTGTGGATCACAAACCCTATCCCGAAATCCTGCATCCCAATGATGCCATCGTGCGCGTGACGCGCTCCTGCATTTGCGGTTCGGACTTGCATCTGTACCATGGAATGGTTCCCGACACGCGTGTGGGGACGACGTTTGGCCATGAGTTTATCGGCGTGGTTGAAGAAACGGGGCCCTCGGTGCGCAGCCTTAAAAAGGGTGATCACGTGATCGTGCCCTTTAATATCGCGTGTGGTACGTGTGCATTCTGTAAACAAGAATTGTATGGCAATTGCCATGAATCCAATCCGGAGGCGACTGCCGTGGGCGGGATATTCGGGTATTCACACACTGCGGGCGGGTATGACGGCGGGCAGGCGGAATATGTGCGAGTGCCGTATGCAGACGTAGGGCCTACGGTGATCCCGGCCGAGATGGATCCGGATGATGCGGTAATGCTCACTGATGTCGTACCCACTGGGTATCAGGCGGCCGAGATGGGAGGTATCAAAACCGGTGACACGGTCGTGGTTTTCGGTGCCGGACCCGTAGGCATTATGGCGGCGAGGTGTGCCTGGCTTTTTGGCGCCGGGCGCGTCATCGTCATCGACCACCTCGAGTACCGGCTGGAGTTTGCCCGCCAGTATGCGCCGTGCGAGGCGTATAACTTCCGCTCACTGGAGGATCCGGTGCTGTTCTTGAAGAAAGAAACCGGATGGCTGGGGGCCGACGTATGCATTGACGCCGTTGGGGCCGATGCGGCGGGAAGCGCCTTGCATACAATCACGGGGAAGAAATTGATGCTGCAAGCCGGGGCAGCTACGGCACTCCATTGGGCAATCAATTCGGTAAAAAAGGGGGGTATCCTGTCCATTGTGGGGGTATATGGGCCGACAGGGAACCTCGTGCCGATTGGTAATGTTGTCAACAAAGGCATTACTATCCGCGCAAACCAGGCGTCGGTCAAACGTCTGCTTCCCCGGCTGATCCGCCATGTTCAGGAGGGTTACATTGACCCCAAAGGGTTGATCACCCACCGCATGCCACTGGAGGAGGTTGCCGATGCATACCGCATCTTCTCCTCGAAGCTAGACAACTGCATTAAAACTGTACTCATTCCACCAAGTGCAAGGAGTTAACATCGTAAACGCATCGTTATGGAACCTAACGCATCAAATGCATATTCGCATATAAAAGGATGGGGCGTCGACGCCGACCCAAAAAATGAACCGACGTACCCGATGAAGCATTATACGGGCGATGATCACCGCCGGCTTGACTGGGTGCGGCCGCCAAAACAACCGGAAAACGTGGAAATACTCCACTCCAATGAGCGACCTTCGGTTTCGGCCGTTTTTGGTACACCGCTTCCTCCCTCGGGGCTAAGCGGAGCCATACGCCGGCGGGCATTCAAATACAGTGAGTCGAGTTTTAACCATTGGTTGCCGTTGCTGTTGGCCGACCGGATCAATGTGATCGAAGGTGTTTTGGCGGATCTTAGTCGCGGGCATATACCCAATGTTTTCGCAGAAAAAGGCGGAAAGGCGGCATGGAAACACGACCGTAAAGGCGTAGTCACCCGGATGGTCGTAGGCACGGCACTGGTTGCAGGCGTTTTAGCTGCCCTGATAATAAGAAAGCGTGGTTCGCGATGACGTCTATGGCCTTAATGGACCGGTCCCTGATGCTTATGCAGGGCACTGTCCACTCTTTCCGTAATAATAAACTGCCGTAGCTCGCCGCGTTCCCAGGCATTGGCCATCGGATCAACCGTGGGCATGGGGATGTCTTCCCGTTCCTTCTTGTTTTCTTCGGTAGAGACGTTGAACCGCTTGTCCCGTTCTGTCAGGAGCTGGGGATGGATTTGCCCGTCTTTGGTAAAGCCCATCATAATCATGGGCGATCCGAGCGGCAGGGTGCGCTGCTGGTCGGTATGCCATGTATGAATGGTTTTTCCGTAGGTAGACACCAGCTTCTCCATTAATTCGTGTTCGGCGATGTCCGGGATACCCGGCGCAATGAGCGAGCCGGACTTCACTTCGTAATGGTGCGAATGCCAAAGTTTTTTTTCTTCTTCGGGAAGGGTTTTGAACAGCCGTTCCGTAATGATGTATTCCACGCCCATGAGTTTGGCGTCCGGCCCGTTGCCGTCGAAGATAATGGCCTGGTACACGTCTTCATTGAGTTGGTGGACGTAATGATGGGCCTCCATCTGTGCCCGGATATTCCCGTTGTAAAAATGGAAGCCGTTTAGGTAGGCGTTGAAATGCCTAAGCGGGGATTTATCCTGTAACAGGTCTGCTCCGGTTTCCAAGAGCTTGTCTTTCGCTGGTTTTTCGTCGCCGGGCGCTTCTACGTTTGAGTCGGTATTCCGGCCACCGCAGGCGGCCGACCCGATTACGGCAACGAATAATATCCACAGGATACCGCTATGTTTAGCCATGACGTATCGATTAAGTAAATCTCTTCCAAGTGCTAACATAGCGTTTGCCGGATTGTTTTTTCCGGTCTATTCTTTGTCTTTTGTGTTGCGAATGAGTGAGATTCCCGATATAAAGAATATCAGGCCGATAATGCCAACGACGATTAAATCACGTGTTTGTCCGCTTTGCTGCATGACCATGGCGCCGGTATAAATCAATCCGCCAATCCCCAGAATGGTAAGGATGGTGCCAAATATCCGTTTTACATTCATATGCTTGGTGTTTAACGTAAGTTACTAAGATATCCGACGCAATATCTGTGCCTATCTGACACGTTCGTGAAACCTTTCCCAAGTATACCCAGGCCGCGAACTGAATCAAAACAATCACTGCACCTTCAACGAAGCGCTTGTTGCAGCTGGATGAAGCCGTTCAGGGCGTTAGCAGGCAGTTTGTGGCGGTCCATCCCAAATGTATACAGCTTCGCTTCGTCTTCCACCACACAGCTTGCCTCCGAAAAGCGGCCCGTGGGGTCTTTCAAGGATTTGGTTTCCAATGAAAAATGTTCGGCGACAAAGGCATATAGGGCTTGACGTTTAGTGGGGCTGTAGTCGTGCCCTTCGTCAGGAAGGTGTATGTTTTGCACCAAATCCCTTCGGTCGTACAAACCATAGACCCGTTTCAAATAGGGCAAATCAATCGTGGGAAAATCAGCGGTCCAGTCATTTTGGGCGATCGCTAAGAAATCTTAAACGCCTGAGTTTAGGCAACGGGTTCTGGAGTGGAACGGTGATGATGCGGAGTTTACTTAAGAGGTATATCGGAGCAGCTAAAACTTTGGTAATCGACGAAGCTCAACGCATCGAGAATATCGGTCTGTGTATCAAACTCATTGTGGACCAGATTCCCGATGTGAAAGTCATCGCTACTGGATCTTCTGCTTTTGGACGCCTACCCCGACACGGAAACCCACATACTTACTCCCCAAAACATCGAAGAGTTTTTGCTTTAATGTAGTCAGGCATCGCGAAAGGAAAAAGCCGGATCAGGCGGATCGGTATCTCTACCTTGAAAAAAATTAAAACAATCGATTGATTAATGCTAAAAATGCTATTTTTGTCGGCGTCTACCAGAAATTAATATCGAAAAACTATGTGTGGAATTGTAGGTTATACCGGCCAAAAACAAGCGTATCCGATACTGATAGACGGATTGAAAAAATTGGAATACCGCGGCTATGACAGCGCCGGGGTTGCATTGCATTTGGGAAATCACCTTGCTGTTTACAAAAAGCAGGGCAAGGTGGCTGCGCTCGAGGCCTATGCGGGAGATCATCCGGTTGCCGCGACGACGGGCATCGGCCATACCCGATGGGCAACCCATGGAGAGCCGTCGGATCGCAATGCCCACCCCCATTACTCGGCATCGGGCGAGATTGCGATGATCCATAACGGCATCATCGAAAACTATGCCCAGCTCAAAGACGAACTGACCGGCAAAGGCTATGTATTCAACAGCGACACCGACTCGGAGGTGTTGCTTAACTTCATCGAAGACATCAAGCGGAACAACGAATGCTCGTTGGAAGAAGCGGTTCGCGTGGCGCTCAAGCGGGTCACCGGCGCCTACGTGATCCTGCTGATCGATACCGAGTACCCCGATACGATCATTGCGGCGCGGAAAGGAAGTCCGCTGGTGATCGGTGTGGGCAAGGGTGAACATTTCCTGGGATCCGATGCTTCACCCATGCTGGCCTACACGAAAGAAGTGGTTTATATCAACGATTACGAACTGGCTATCGTCAGGCCGGACGAGCTTATCCTCAAAAATCTCGGCAACGAGCGCATTACGCCCTTCGTGCAGAAGCTTGACCTTGAACTGGCGGCCATCGAGAAAGGTAACTTTGAACACTTCATGCTCAAGGAAATCTACGAGCAGCCGAAGACCATCCTTGATTCGTTGCGCGGCCGGCTCAATGCTGAACGGGGCTATATTACGCTGAGTGGACTGGATAGAATCGAAGACAAACTCCGCAACGCTCACCGCATCGTCATCGTTGCATGCGGCACCAGCTGGCATGCCGGACTCATCGGTGAATACCTCATAGAAGAACTGTGCCGTCTCAATGTGGAGGTGGAATACGCGTCTGAATTTCGCTATCGAAACCCCATCATATCGTCCCAGGACGTGATTATTGCGATATCCCAAAGTGGCGAAACGGCGGATACGCTCGTAGCCCTGGAAAATGCCAAGAAACAGGGAGCAACTATTTTTGGCATCGTGAACGTGGTAGGTTCATCCATCGCGCGGATCACGGATGCGGGGGCCTATACCCACGCTGGGCCGGAAATCGGCGTAGCCAGTACCAAGGCGTTCACTGCACAGGTGGCCGTGTTGCAGCTATTTGCGTTGAAGCTGGCTCAAATGCGGGGAACCATCGACGATACGCTTTTTCAGCACCTGCTGCACGAACTGGAGGCGATTCCCGCTAAGGTGGAGTGGATTCTTAACAATCAGGTGGAGGCCATCCAGGCCATTGCCCATGCGTACCGGGATGCAGATAACTTCCTATATCTGGGTCGCGGATACAACTTTCCCATCGCATTGGAAGGTGCCCTGAAACTCAAGGAAATTACCTATATCCATGCTGAGGGTTATCCGGCGGCTGAAATGAAACACGGGCCCATTGCACTGGTCGATGAAGAGCTTCCGGTGGTATTCGTGGCCACGAAAGACGTATACCACGAAAAGATCGTGAGCAATATCCAGGAAATTAACGCGCGGAAAGGCAACGTGGTGGCGGTCGTTTCTGAAGGTGACGAAACGGTAAACGATCTGGCAAAGGCGGTGATGGTGGTGCCGCAGGCACACGAAATCGTGGCTCCGCTACTATCGGTTGTCCCGCTGCAACTGCTGGCGTATTACATCGGCGTGGAGCGCGGGCTCGATGTAGATAAGCCCCGCAATCTGGCTAAATCGGTAACCGTAGAGTAGCGAGCCCATGACGCCAAAACGGAAACCACTGAATACGCTGGGGTACGGTTTCATTCCCGAGGAATACCTCCCAAAAGGGGCCGATGAGTATCATTTCAGAGACCAACAGCAATTGACAGCGTATGCGTATCGGCAGCTCCGCGAAGATGAAATTGTGATATTGAACCGCAACGGCAACTATGCGCCCAACTGGGGAGAAGTATGGGTAACGGACCGGTTCCTGCCCGACCAGGTACAGCAATCCACATTCTATGGGCGGGTACGCATCGGCGATATGGAGGAAAGTTTTCTCGATTTCCGCGATCTGCATCTGCCGATCGGGATCTACAACAGTGTCATCGTAAGCAGCGACGTCGGCGGGTACAACGCCATCCACAATGTACGCTATATGGCGCACTTCATTCTGGGGGATGAGGTAATGCTGTTCAATATCAACGAGATGGAGACGAGCAGCAACGCCAAGTTTGGCAATGGTATCCTGAAAGACGGCGATGCGGAAAGCAGCCTTATCCAGCTGGAACTCTGTAACGAAAACGGCGGCCGTGCGGTACTGCCGTTTGAAGGCATGCAGGCCTCCGACGTGTACCTCTGGACACGCCAACGGCACGACCGACTGCTGCAGTCGCGCTTCCGCGAGATTACGTTCCGGCGGTTCGATTCCCGCAGGGGCTATTACAGCGTGGTATCCCACCGTACGGTTATCAAGAATTCACATACCATCAAAGATGTCAAAATCGGTACCGATGCGTACATCAAGGGGGTGAATAAGCTCAAGAACGTAACGGTCAATTCCATCGCAGAGGCTTATACCCAGATCGGGGAGGGATGCGAACTGGTAAATGGAATTATTGGCCATGGCTGCCGCATTTTCTATGGCGTAAAGGCAGTGCGCTTTATCCTGTGCGCGTTTTCGCAGCTTAAATATGGCGCGCGGCTGATCAACTCGTTCCTGGCGGATAACAGCACGATCTCCTGCTGTGAGGTACTCAACTCACTCATCTTTCCCGCACACGAACAGCACCACAACAACTCCTTCCTCTGCGCATCGCTGGTGATGGGACAGAGCAACATGGCCGCGGGGGCCACGGTAGGATCCAACCACAATTCGCGTGGTGCGGACGGAGAAATCATTGCCGGCCGGGGCTTCTGGCCCGGGCTCTGCGTGAGCCTCAAGCATAACTCGCGCTTTGCATCATATACGCTCATCGTAAAAGGCGATTTCCTTCATGAACTGGACATCCGCATGCCTTTTACCATGGTGAGCCACGATGTGGCCAATGATCGCATCGTGATTCTCCCTGCTTATTGGTTTCTATACAATATGTATGCGCTCATGCGCAACAACGCCAAATTCATCAGCCGCGACCGGCGTTCGTTGAAAAACCAGCATTTTGAGTATGATGTGCTGGCGCCCGACACGGTGAATGAGGCCTTTGTGGCGTTACGCGAAATCGAGATCGCCGTAGGGAAAGCCTATCACCCGGAGATGGGTGGTACGGCCGAATGGGCGGCCAAGGGCAAAGCCATCCTCGCGGATGCATCGATTGACCTTCGCCATAAGGAAATCCTCTTGGATAATGTGGAGAATTCCAAGCGGAAAGTGGTGCTTATCAAGGTACGGGAAGGCTACGAAACCTACCGACGTATCATCGCTTATTACGCTGCCACCCAACTTAAGGAATATTTCGATACGCATTCGTTTGCTGAGCTACAAACGGATTACCTGAACGCGGACCGTCCGTTGGCGCGGGCAGCGTTTGAAAATGTAGGCGGCCAGCTTATCCGCAAGCCGGATTTGGACGACCTGCTGAACCGCATCCGTTTGGGAGAGCTTACCGAATGGGAGGCCATCCACCAACAGTACCATCTGCTGAGTAGCCAATATCCGAGGCATAAGTTTGAACATGCGCTTGCAACCCTTTTGGAGATCAACAACCTGGAAAAATCGGCGCTCACACCGGCTTACCTCGACGGCTGTGTGTCCGAAAGTGTGGTCACCAGGCAATGGATCTGCCGGGAAATCTATAAGACACGTGCCAAGGATTATCAAAATCCGTTTCGCCTGATGGTGTATGAAAATGAGGAAGAGCGGGACGCGGTGGTTGGACGGCTGGAAGACAATTCCTTCATACGGCAACAAGAGGAAGCGCACAAACAGTACGCGGAATGCATGCGTTGATGCTGCTGAAAAACAGATGTTTCGGTTAGACGTTTGCATTGTGTACTTTTGTTGTTGAAATGATCCAACTCGTACGCAAGCTGGTGTACATTGTGCCTATGATCGTAGTCGGAATCGCGCCCTTAGCGGCGCAGATCAAAGACATTACGGATTTGAAAGCACGCATTCCCGCGGTTCGTGACAGCACCGAGCGGGTAGCGGTTTATGCACGTCTCGGAATGCTATATACCAATCGGTCGCTCGATTCGTGCTACTATTTCGGCGCGCGTGCTCTGGATCTTGCGAAGCGGATCAATGACAAAGCCGGGCAAGCGGAAGCGTTGAATGTGCTGGCGTTTTATTACATAGAGAAGGCCAACCCCTACCTTGCCTATAAGTATATAAATGAATCGCTGATGCTCTTTCAGCGATTGAAAAACCGACCAAAGATCTGCGAGGTGACGATGAACATCGGTGTGCTGCTTAGTTACGAGGGCAAATTGGATCAGGCGCTGGCACAATATCGAAAAGCATACGAGCTCAGTACCAATCTGGTGCAAGACTCGATCAAGCCATTGGTGCTTATCAACCTGGCCATGGCCCAATCGTTCACTCCGGACCCACCCGATGTAATACCGTTATTGAATGAAGCCGAACAGTTGGCCCAAAAACAGGGCAATGGACGTTTTTTGATGGCTGCCCGGATGACACGAAACGTTACGCGGTTTCGCAGCGGCACACCTCCGGATCAGGTTATTCCAGATCAGTACGTTATTATCGAGGAGACGAAAAAGTACGGATACGAGTATTTTACTGCGTTGGCCTCTATGGAGCTGGCTAACATGTACCTACCCGTTTCTGTCGACAGCGCATTACACTACTTCGATCTGGCCATCAATCTGGCCGAAGCCACGGGTTATGAAGGGCTGCATTTCCAGACCATGGGACAAGCCTACGAAACCCTGGCTCGTATTCAGCCCGTGCCTCCCCAAGCCGCCGAATACAGTCGCCGGTTGTTGGAACTTTCGAGAGCAAAAGAATTGGAAAACCAAAAAGCAGGTATGGATTACCTGCAACTGGCCCTTAAGGAACAAGAACTAGCGGCTGAACAGAGTAAGTTGCGATCACGCCGACTGTTGGCAGGGTCCTTGGTGGTGATTTGCTTGCTGGCGGTCGTCAGTACCGTACTGGTATTGCAGCAGTACCGCAAACAACGCCGCTTGGGCCGCTATCTGAAAGACAGCAACGACCAGCTTGAAGCAAAAAATAAACAGCTTGAGGATAACGATGCCTTCCATCAGAAGCTGATTTCAATTATGTCTCACGATATACGGCAACCGCTATCATCCATTCTGATGCTGAATGAGGAGGGGATGGTGGAGCACATGAGTGAAGCCCAACGTCACTATGTGTTGGACCAGATCGGCCTGAGTGCAAAGACAAGCTTACAGGCAATGGACGGCCTGGTGCATTGGATGAAATTGAATACGATCGGGTTGGCCTATACGCCTTCGGTGGTGAACCTCAGAGATAACATGTTGGGAGCCCTCGATTACAACCGTACGATTGCCGATAAAAAAAGCATCGCGACCATAGATTTCGTCTCCGAATCGATTGAAGTATTGGCACAGAGTGAAATGCTGCTTTTCGTAAACCGCAACATTATCAATAACGCCGTCCGCCATACACCGGAGGGAGGACAGATTGTTGTCACGGCAAGGGTAGACCAGGCGGGGGGGCAGGCGATTGTACGGATCATGGATTCCGGTGGGGGCATTCCCGAGAACGTGCTTCTTCGCCTTTTTGACAAAGAGCGGTCGGAGACGGCTAGCGCTGGCTCCGGCTTGGCCTTGATTATCTGCCACGAGATGATCGAGAAAATGAACGGCCGCATATGGGCTGCCAACAATCCGGAGGGTGGGGCGAGTTTTTACTACAGTCTGCCGATTTCGCCACCCCCCATCGAGAACACAGGAACCGAAACCGCTGTGTTATCGGCACGGTAGGGCCTCTACGGTGTGCAGTACCCAACAGGTCGGTACAGGTTGCATTTGTGATTTTTTACTTCTACTTTTACCGGGATTATAAATCTGAGTAAGGCGTTCGAACTTCTTGTTTCTTCGTTTTCTTCGTGTCCTAATTTGTGTTAACGTTTGCACAGGTGTGAAAAACTATAGTGAGTATACCGATGAACAATTAGCTGTGGCCTTGGCACAGGGTGACGTGCGTGCATTTAATGAGCTGTACGACCGGTACTATTCCATACTTTACGCCGTTGCTTTCAAGTTAACCGCTGACGAAATGCAAGTTGAAGATATCTTGCAGGACATCTTTGCTTCGCTTTGGGATGGGAAGGATCGGCTCCAGATCACGCAGTCCATATCGGGTTATCTATTTAAAGCAGTACGGTACCAATTCTTCAAATTGGTTGCTAGCAATAAATTAAAAAGAGACCTTTTCAATCAATTGGCACAGGCGGTTAATACGTTAACAGCCGGTGCGGATACCGCCGTGTGCTATCAGGACCTCCAGTCCGTAATCGAAACGCTTGCCGGGCAGCTTCCGGGGAATATGGGAGAAATTTTCATCAAAAGTCGCATCCACCAGTTTTCCAATCAAGAAATTGCCGAAGAGTTGGGACTGAATGAAAAAACGGTTCGTAACCAATTAAGCCTGGCAAATCAACACATCCGGGCAAAATTGAGAGGGAGCGTCTATATGCTCGCTATCCTGGAGGTCTTTCACCAAGGATTATAAAAAAAGTTTCTTTTTTTCGGGACAATTGTTGGAGTCATCGTACTGTATGGGTAGAAGACCAAGGAGATGAATCCTGAATTGATCAAAGAACTTTTTCAAAAGTACAAAAATGGAACCTGTACACCGGAGGAGATAGCCCTTTTGGAAAAGACCTTCCTTTTGTACCTGCGAGCTCAGGATACGGTGCCGGATGAGCAACAAATCAAGACCGCCGGTGAAAGAGTCCGGGGCCGGCTGGCTGACCATATCCGACACGATCTGCTTCGGAAACGGCTGCGTACAAGACGCGTTTACCTGACGGCGGCTGTCTTGCTTGTTTCGATTTCCATTGGCTTCATCATTTGGCAACTGGGGGGAGGGAATGATCGTGAGCAAGGCAATCTGGCGGCGATGGACGTAAAGCCGGGGGGAAATAAAGCGATGCTAACGCTGGCTGATGGCCAAACGGTAAACCTGAATGAAGCGCAACAGGGTATTATTGTAGGCGATGGGATAACATATGTCGACGGAAGTCCAGTGTTCCGCGAGCTGGGGAATAGGAAGACGAGGGAACAACGGCATGGTAGGCCCCGTTCACTCACCCTCACAACGCCCAAAGGAGGTACTTACCAGGTCACGCTACCGGACGGAACGCACGTCTGGCTAAACGCAAGCTCGGTACTCAAATACCCGTCGCAATTCGGGACGGATGAACGTATTGTGAAGATTGAAGGCGAAGGATATTTTGCGGTGGCGAAAGATAAAAAGCGACCTTTCAAGGTGCTTGCTGCCGGGCAGGAGGTCGTTGTGTTGGGTACGGCTTTTAACATTTCCGCTTATCCGGATGAAAACGAGACCGCAACGACGTTGGTTGAGGGCTCAGTGAAGATCGTCAGTCTGGCAAATGAAAAGGTAAGCAAGCTTCGTCCCGGTCAGCAAGCAAGGCTGACTCAGACGGGCCTGCATGTGCACGAGGTGGATATCGAAGAATTTACCGCGTGGAAAGAAGGGTATTTCGTGTTTAATGATGCGGACATCTACTCCATTTTGAAGAAACTCGCCCGGTGGTATGACATTGAAATCGATGATAACATAAAGCCGACAGAAGATTTATTCACGGGGAAAATTCCGCGGAATGCCTCGCTTAAAAGTGCACTCAGAATTGTGGGACGAACATCAGGTATGTCCTTTCAGCTAATGGATAACAAATTGGTTTTATCGAAATAACGAAGGAGGGAATATGGATAACTAATTTCAACGCACAACATAAGGGAACAAACCAACAAACCGACAGTGCTGGGAACACCATCGGTTGTTAGGGTAAGTAACCTGGTATATCTGACATTGGATGCTATACCTGAATAACCAGATAACCAAGATAAACGAAAACCAAAACAAAATTATGCATAATGCAGGACAATGCAATGGTGTACTTGACACTGTACCGATAAAAACCTTCGTCATTATGAATTTGACGACCTTCTTTTTGATAATTGGCTGCCTACAGCTTGCTTGGGCTGGTACCGTTAAGGGTCAACAGATTACAATTGATGTGCAAAACACGGACATCGAAGCCGTGATCAACCTGATCGAAAAGCAAAGTGCGTATACTTTTTTCTATAAGAAGAAAGACCTCAGACGCCTTCGCTCTGTCGATATTGCTGTGGAAAATGCAACCATAGAAGATGCGCTGAAAAAAATATTTACAGCCGACCGCGGAATTACCTTTCAGATTGAGGATAAGGTGGTGATGCTCAAAGCATCACCTATTCTCGCTCGAATGGATAAGATCAAACCTGTTCAGGTGATGTTGCAGGATATCGAGGTCAGGGGACTAGTAACCGATTCCACCGGAAGAGCATTAAGCGGTGTGTCCATTACCGTGAAGGACAAAAGCAGCATCGGTACCGCTACCGATAACAATGGACGGTATATTCTGACGGTTCCGAACGGCGCGACCGTGGTTTTTTCCATGGTGGGCTTCCAACCCCAGGAATTCAAAATCGACAAAGAGCAGGTTATCAATGTGAAGTTGACCGAATCGGCCGCCGCTGTGGACGAAGTCGTGGTGACTGCTTTTGGGAATGCGGTGAAGCGTACGGACATGATCGGCTCGATCACCTCCGTGTCACCAAAGGACTTGAAGGTCCCTTCGAGCAACCTGACAACGGCATTAGCTGGCCGCGTGGCTGGAATGATTGCTTATCAGCGGAGCGGTGAGCCCGGTATGGACAATGCCGATTTCTTTATCCGCGGCGTCACTACATTCGGATATAAGGTAGATCCTCTAATCCTGATTGACAACATCGAGGTTACCGCCACCGAGCTGGCCCGCATACAGGTGGACGATATCGCCAACTTTTCCATCATGAAAGATGCCACGGCAACTGCACTATACGGGGCGAGGGGCGCAAACGGCGTAATCCTGATCACGACAAAACAAGGGGTTGAGGGTCCGGCCAAGATCAATTTCCGGGTGGAAAATAGTTTTTCCATGCCGACAACGAATGTGGAGCTGGCAGACCCTATTACCTACATGGTTTTGCATAACGAGGCCGTAAGTACCCGCGATCCTCTGGGCAATCGACCGTACTCACAGGAGAAAATAGACCGTACGCAGGCAGGTGTGGATGCGTATTACTACCCCGCCAATAACTGGCGCGAAACGCTTTTTAAAAAGTATACGATGAACCAGCGGTATAACCTCAATATTTCAGGAGGCGGGAGCGTAGCACGGTACTATGTCGCCGGAGCGATGACCCAGGATCATGGGGTGTTGAAGGTGGACCAACGGAATAACTTCAACAATAACATTAAGTTAACCAGCTACAACTTACGATCCAATGTCAACGTCAACATCACGAAGTCGACAGAAATGATCATCCGGATGAACGGTAATTTTGATGACTATACCGGGCCGATTTCGGGTGGAAGGCAGATGTACAACATGGTTATGCAGTCCAACCCGGTCAAGTTTCCGGCGTATTACCCTACTCCGCCCGATCGAAGCTACCTGAATCACATCATGTTCGGGAACGATGCAGAAGGGCCCTACCGGAATCCGTATGCGGAGATGGTGAAGGGATATAAAGACTACTCCCGTTCTTATGTATTGGCACAGTTGGAACTGAAGCAGGATTTTTCCTTCCTGACCGAAGGGTTGGCCTTCAGGGCGTTGATGAATACCAACCGGACGTCGTATTTTGACGTGTCCCGGGCATACAATCCCTTTTATTACGGAGGCTTTAATTATAACCGCCGAACCGGTGAGTTCGAAACAGAGATCCTTAACGAAAACGAGGGAACGGAATACCTTGACTATTCAGAGGGCCCCAAAGAAGTGAGCTCGGTATTCTACTTGGAGTCTGCACTGAGCTACAACCGTACCTTTCAGGAAAAGCATGGCATCAGCGGCATGCTGGTATACATCATGCAACAGCGGCTTTCTGCAAATGCGGGAAGCTTACAACTGTCACTACCGTATCGGAACATGGGCTTATCGGGTCGGGCTACCTATTCTTACGATAACCGGTATTTTGCCGAATTTAACTTCGGATACAACGGCTCGGAGCGGTTTGACAGGAACCATCGGTTCGGCTTTTTCCCGTCTGCTGGGCTGGCGTGGAGTTTATCCAATGAGCAATTTTTCGGGCCGCTCAAATCCGTGGTATCCAATATGCGGCTACGGGCTACCTATGGGCTGGTTGGTAACGATGCCATTGGAAGACCGGAAGATCGTTTCTTTTACCTCTCCAATGTCAATATGGAAGCCGAAGGGGCCGTGTTTGGACGGGACAATGGGTATGGCCGTACCGGGGTGATGGTTACCCGTTATGCGAATCCAGACATTACCTGGGAGAACGCCAAAAAGATGAATGTCGCCTTGGAGCTGGGTCTTTTCGATAAATTGCAGATACAAGCCGATTACTTTACCGAACATCGGTATAACATTCTCATGGCGCGGGATTTCATCCCAACCACAATGGGGCTGTCGGCTCCCGTTCGGGCCAACGTGGGGGAGGCAAGTGCGAAAGGTATCGATGTATCGGCCGATTATTCCGAGAGTTTGGGCAATGGCTTCTGGCTCCAGAGCCGCGCCAATTTTACGTACGCTACCAGTGCCTTCGAGGTGTATGAGGAACCGGAGTACAACGAGTGGTGGAAATCCCGTCTGGGGTATTCCATCAACCAGGAGTGGGGATACCTTGCCGAACGTCTGTTTGTGGACGACTACGAAGTAGCCAACTCGCCCCGGCAGAATTTTGGGGAATACATGGCGGGAGATATCAAATACCGCGACGTGAACCGCGATGGGCAGATTTCGGAGTTGGATATGGTGCCGATCGGTTACCCAACGGTACCGGAAATTGTGTATGGATTCGGCCTGTCGGCGGGAGTCAAGAATTTTGATTTCAGCATATTCTTCCAGGGGTTGGCCCGGGAATCCTTTCGGATCGGGGTGGCCGAGACGGCGCCCTTCATTGATAACGACGGCGACGGAAGCGTACTTTCCAATAACGCGCTGTTGCAGGTGTATGCCGACGACCATTGGTCGGAAGCAAACCGTAACTTGTATGCACTCTGGCCTAGGTTGAGCGCAACCCGCGTGGAAAACAACATCCAGCGGAGTACGTGGTTTCAGCGAAACGGGAGTTTCTTGCGGTTGAAGCAGGCCGAGGTGGGGTATACGCTGCCGATGGCTCTTGCCGAACGGATACGGGTGAAAAGCCTGCGCATTTACGCTAATGGGACCAACCTGCTATCGTGGAGCAAATTCAAATTATGGGACGTTGAAATGGCCGCCAATGGATTGGGCTATCCTGTGCAGCGCGTGTTTAACCTTGGGTTGTTTCTTCAGTTATAAACTTAGCAAAGTGATGATGAAATTGAGACGTTTTTATTTCATACTAATGGCCTCTTTTGGGCTCGCTGCATGCGATAACTATTTGGATGTGGTGCCCGACAATGTGGCGACCATTGACAATGCATTTTCCATGCGGAGTACGGCCGAAAAGTACCTTTTTACCTGTTATCGGTATCTCCCACCCCATGGAAACGCAACGAACAACCCGGCATTCACGGCTGGCGATGAGTTTTGGTTTTATACACCCTTCATTGGGTTTACTGCACCGGGGTGGCAGATTGCCCGGGGCAACCAGGGAGTGGTAACACCCATTCTGAATTACTGGGACGGGGTAACGCAACCCTTTAACGGAATACGCGATTGCAACATTCTGATGGAAAATATGCATCGGGTGCCAGACATGGAAGAAGTCGAGAAGCGGCGTTGGGTGGCCGAAGCCAAATTCTTAAAAGCCTATTACCATTTCTGGTTGCTCCGAATGTACGGACCTATCCCGCTGGTCCGGGAGAATCTCCCCGTTTCGGCAGGCGTGGAAGAGGTAAAGGTGCGGCGCGAACCGGTAGACGATTGCGTGACCTACATCGTTCAGCTACTGGATGAAGCCGCTGCGGATCTGCCCAACTCGATTGAAGACGAACAGAATGAACTTGGAAGGATTACGCGCACCATTGCGCTGTCTACCAAGGCGTTGGTGTTGGCGACTGGTGCAAGTCCGCTGTTTAACGGGAATGGGGAGTATGGAGGCTATAAAAATGTAGATGGTCAGTTGCTGTTCAACACCGAATATTCGGCGGAAAAGTGGCGAATGGCGGCTGAGGCCTGCCGTGAAGCGATCGAGCTGTGCCATGAGGTGGGCCTTTCCCTGCACAGGTTTTCGGAAGGAATCGGCCAATTTGAGCTGTCGCCTGAAACCGTTACCCAAATGAGTATCCGGGAGGCGGTCACGGAACGGTGGAATTCCGAGATCATCTGGGGAAATACCAACAGTACTGCTGTGGCGCTGCAACGGGAGGCAACACCACCGTTGGATCCGGCTAACTTATCAAACCAGAATACCAAGGGTAACCTGGCGCCACCGATCAAAATTGCCGAACAGTTCTATTCCATCCATGGCGTGCCGATCAATGAGGATAAAACGTATGACTATGCGGGCCGCTATGAGCTTCGGGAAGCTACCGGAGCGGACAAATACCGGTTGCAGGAAGGGTATACAACGGCGGGACTCCACTTCGACCGGGAACCTCGATTCTACGCATCACTGGCATTCGATGGAGCGCTATGGTACGGACAGGGGAAGCGCGATGACGACGATCAGTGGACGGTGCGCTCCAAATTGGGGCAACCGCAACAAAAAATATCGAGTAATCGGTATTCCATTACGGGGTATTGGCCAAAAAAATTGGTCAATTACCAGAATACCATTGGTACGGGAAGCACGTATACCATCCGGTACTACCCGTTTCCCGTAATGCGACTGGCCGATCTTTATTTGCTCTATGCGGAGTGCCTGAACGAGCTCAGCGGACCGGGGGATGACGTTTACGAATACCTCGATCGAGTGCGGGAACGGGCGGGGTTGCCACCTGTTTTGGAAGCGTGGCACCAGTATGCCCGTGAACCGGATAAACCCACCAGCCAGGACGGACTGCGGAGCATCATCCAGCAGGAGCGGTTGAATGAACTGGCTTTTGAAGGACACCGGTTCTGGGACTTAAGGCGGTGGAAGCGAGCACATATTGAATTGAATAACCCCATAACGGGTTGGGACATCGATCAGGATGCTCCTGAAAATTATTACCGCGTGCGAACGCTATTCAACCAAAGTTTTCAGATGCGCGATTATTTCTGGCCGATCAGTGAATCCAGTCTGATCCGAAACAGAGAACTGGTGCAAAGCCCTGGTTGGTGAGGATTGAGATAGATTAACCAATCTGAATATAAGTAAGAATGAGTATGAAGAAACTATTCATAAAGTATCGAACAATATTGCTGGCTTTGCTGGTTTGCCTACAGACCTGTGAGGAAGAAACCCACCAGCCCATTGGCAGCGATAAGAGCAAGCCGCGTGGCATTACCCACGCGACGGTTGAGAATCTGCCCGGGGGAGCGCGTATTCGTTATGACGTTCCGAACGACCAAAGTTTGCTGTACGTGAAGGCCTTATACGAGATTCGGCCCGGTGTTGGACAAGAGGCAAAATCTTCTTTTTATACCAACAGCGTCGAAGTGAACGGTTTTGGCCGTGCGGGGACCTATCCCGTGACACTTATAGCCGTTGGCCGGAACGGTGAAGAGTCACAACCCTTCGAAGTGGAGGTGGAACCGACCACCCCACCGGTGGAACAAGCATTTACCACCTTGGATATTCAGGAAAACTGGGGGGGCGCTACCGTATATATGGAGAACCAATACGAGGCGGAATTGACAGTGGAAGTCGTTACGCCTGATAGTTTTGGGAACCTTGCCATTGCGGAGACCTTTTACACAAAGATGAAAAATGCCCGGATGCCCGTACGCGGTTTCGACCCGGAACCACGGACATTTGGTGTGGTTCTGAAAGACCACTGGGGCAACCGGTCGGATACGGTGTTTAAGGAGGTTACGCCGTGGTTTGAAGAGTTCATTCCCAAGCCCTTTGCCAAAGTTGACCTGCCTACCGACTACTCCGCGGCCCACAATAATGGAACCGCAGTGCTGGAGCGGATATGGGATGACAGCCAAAGTGAAAATGATTTCGTCACGGTGCCGGGGCATGGGTTGCCGCAGTGGTTTACCTTTGACCTAAAAGCGACCGTCCAGCTGTCTCGGCTCGTCTTGTTCAAGCGGCTGTCTGCAAATTTCCTCTATAACTCGGGTGCCGTAAAGCGATGGGAAATCTATGGGTCAAATAATCCCAATCCGGATGGCAGTTTTGACGACAGTTGGGTATTGCTTGGCGAATGCGAATCCATCAAGCCTTCCGGGCTGCCAGCGGGCGAGAATACCGAGGAAGATAGGGCGTATGCAGCGGCTGGAGAAGAGTTTCTCTTTCCGGAGGATGTACCTCCGGTGCGCTACCTGCGGTGGAAAACGCTGGAAAATTGGGGAAATGTGAGCCACGTCAACATCACGGAAATCGATGTGTATGGACAGATTCAATAAAAAGATGACGATGAACATGAAACGAACAATACAGTTTGTCTGGACCGGGCTGGCTCTGGTCGCAGCGATGGCGTTATCCTGTGGCAAAATGGACGAAACCTACCGTGAATTCCTGAAAGACGGCGAGTACTTCTATCCCGGCAAGGCGGATTCGCTTCGCGCACACCCAGGTGATGGGAGAATCCAGCTTTCATGGCTCCGCGCTGCCGATCCCAATGTTACCACAGCCGTCATCTATTGGAATAACCGCCAGGACTCAGCGGCGATGTCCTTGGGCAATGAAGCCGGTTCAGATACCGTACGCGTGATCATTGATAACCTGGAAGAAAAGTCATATACCTTTGAAGTCTATACCAAGGACGGAGAAGGCAACACATCGGTCCGGTCAGAAGTGCTGGGTGAAGTGTATGGGGATGTATACCGGGAGTCGTTGTTGCACCGGGCCATCCAGGAGATTTCTTTCGCCCGTGAAGACGGAAGTTTAATCATCACCTGGACACCAGCCGAAGAAACGGCAGTACGGGATTCGATTACTTATACGCTTACGAATGGGGACATACGGGTTCAGGCGGTTCCTGTGGATGAGGACATGACGCGGTTGGCCGACTATGCACCCCACAGCACATTTGGCTACCGAAGTTACTTTCTGCCGGATTCGCTGGCCATTGATACCTTTGCTACCGCCCGGTTGGAAGTGGAGATAGATCCAGGTATTTTTATACCCGAGGCAGAGATCTTGGATAAATCGAAGTTCGCACTCGTCATGTTGCCAACGGATACGTACGAGCCGAACGCGGCAAATTCGGGTGTGGCGAATATCTGGGATGGCGTGTATAACAAAGAGAATGGCACCTTTATATCCAAGGTAGGAACCCCGATGCCGCAATGGTTTACGTTTGATCTCGGTGCCGTGAGCAGACTTACCGAAATGCAGATCAACCAGCGGGGGCTCAATGCGACCCGCCTGTATGACGGGGGGAACGTAAAGAAAGCCGAAATCTGGGGCTCGGTCGAACCCAATCCGGATGGCAGCTGGGACGATAGTTGGGTGTTGCTGGCCACGTTTGAATCCGTGAAGCCATCTGGATCCGATGCCACCACGGCGGAAGATATCGCCTATGCATTGGCCGGCGAAAAAGTCCCTTTCCCGGACGACGCCCCCGCCGTTCGTTATATCCGGTTCAAAACGTTGGAAAACTGGGATAAACAAGGCCGGGGTTTTACAAACATTGCACAACTTACTTTTTGGGGTATAACCAGTAATCGATAATTAAAATGAACATGTATATCATAGAAAAATTGCTTAGGACACCGAAAAGGGGTATGGTTGTACTGTTGTTCTTTTCAATCGGCGCGCAGCTGGCTTTTGCGCAGCCGGGTAACGGCGATGTATTTGGTAAGAAGTATATCAAAAAGCTGATTCCCAAAGTGGTTGATTGGCAATTGAATAACCCTAGGCACGATCCAAAGGACTGGACGAATGGTGCCTTCTACGCTGGCGTTTTTGCGGCTTGGGAGACCACAAAATCCAAGGCAATTTATCAGGCATTGCTGGATACAGGAAATGCCCAACAATGGCAACCTCATAAACGTTGGTATCATGCCGACGACGTGGCTATCTCCCAAACCTACATTGATGTATACCGGAAGGAAAAGCGGCCGGAAATGATTCAACCTACCCGTGATACGTTGAATCTATTCGTTTCCCGGCCGTATCCCGACCGGGGTGGGGTTGAGGTTATCAAATGGTGGTGGTGCGATGCGTTGTTCATGGGGCCTCCGGCATTGGTGAAACTGGGTATGGCCACCAAGGATAGACAATACCTCGATGCAAGTGACACGTATTTTCGGGAAACCTACGATTTACTATATAATCGGGACGAGCGATTGTTTGCCCGTGATTTGAACTTTGTCATCAAGGCCGATGGATCGGGACGGAAGGAAGCGAATGGACAGCGGATATTCTGGTCACGTGGAAATGGTTGGGTGATGGGAGGCTTGGTGCGTATCCTCCAAGAATTACCGATGGATTATCCGGAGCGCCCGTTCTATGAGACTCTTTTCAAAGAAATGGCCGATCGGGTCGCTCGTTTACAGCCCCAAGATGGGTTGTGGCGTGCAAGCCTGCTGGATCCCGAAGCGTATCCGGGGGGCGAAGTAAGCGGATCGGGCTTTTTCTGTTATGCACTTGCCTGGGGCATTAACAACGACCTGTTGGATAAGCAAACCTATTTACCCGTTGTGGAAAAAACCTGGAAGGCACTCACGGCCTGTGTCAGTGAAGAAGGCCGGGTGGGTTGGGTGCAACCCATTGGCGGAAGTCCGCAGAAAAACTTCGGGCCGGATAGCTGGGAGGTATATGGAACAGGCGCATTTCTGCTGGCCGCAAGCGAGGTTATTAAGTTGAAACGATAGCCGGAAGATCGTCCGGAACAAAAGAAAAACAGTACACACAAAAAAATAGCTAATTTACAAACATATGAAACGAATACGCACTTTTATTCGAGTAGGACTATTGTTGCTTTTTTCCACGGTGTCTGCGCAGGCACAGTTGCTCAATAACACAAAGATAGACGGCTACCGTGGCATTTGGTTCGAGCTCGGGCAAAAGTCAGCATATGGCGATAAATACTCGGGTGGACTGGGCACGTATACCGCCAAACACATTCCCTTGGCGATTTACGCACCCAAAGCAAAAAAGACGTTTTTTGTATACGGTGGAACTACTCGTAAAGATCAACGATACCTGCTCTGTATGATTGGTGAATATGACCATCGAAAGGGGACGGTTTCCAAACCCACTGTGGTTTATGATAAGCTGGGCGTAAACGATCCGCACGACAATCCCAGCATCGCCTTAGACGACGACGGGTACGTCTGGGTGTTTGTGAGCGGTAGGGGACGCGGGCGTCCCGGATTTAAATACCGGAGCAAGCAGCCTTATAGTGTCGAAGCCTTCGACCAGGTTTCTCAGGAAGAGATGACCTATCCGCAACCCAAATACTTACCGGGCAAAGGATTCCTGCATTTATTCACCAAATACACGGGTGTACGGGAACTTTATTTCGAGACGAGCGTTGACGGGGTCAATTGGTCGGAAGATCAGAAACTGGTGGGGATGCGTCGCGACGGTGATAAGCATGGCGGGCATTACCAGATCAGCGGACAATATGGAGATAAAGTGGGTTTTTTTTGCAATTGGCACCCCAATGGGAACGTCGATCAGCGAACCAATTTGTATTACCTCCAGACTACGGATTTCGGTAAAACTTGGACGACCGTGGATGGAGCACCTTTGGAATTGCCCGTGGCCAACGTAAATTCGCCAGCACTGGTGAAGGAATATTTCAGCGAAGGTAAAAACGTATACGTGAAGGATGTCGGTTTTGATACCAAGGGTAACCCCATTGCTCTTTATTTGGTAAGCGGGGGCCATGCGCCCGGGCCGGCAAACAGTCCGCGGGAATGGTATGTCATGCATTGGAATGGAAAGGCGTGGGAAAACCATCGGGTTGCGTCGTCCGATCACAATTACGACATGGGAAGCCTGTTTATCAAGGGCCGGAAGTGGACGGTCATTGCGCCACTTGAGAATATGCCTCAGCCCTGGGGAGGAGGTGGCGAAATTGTGGCGTACGAAAGCAACGACCAGGGTAAGACTTGGCGCGCCCGGCAGATTACGCGGCACAGCGCCCGGAATCACAATTATGTCCGCCGTGTGGCAAACGGGCGTGACCCATTCCTGTATTTTTGGGCGGATGGCAATCCGGATGCATTCAGCCAGTCCGAGCTGTATTTTGGCGACCGCAAAGGGAACGTCTGGAAACTGCCTTATGACATGCAAGCGGAACAGAAAGCTCCGGTGAAAGTTCCGTTACGGGAACGCTCAGATCGGTCGGCCGGCGATTCGATAGCAGCCATGATAAAACGGGTGGCCGATTGGCAGCTGGATAGTATCCGTACAAACGGATGGCGACATCCACAGCGCGATTGGACCAATGGCGCGTTATACGCCGGATTGCTGGCCGCGGCGGAAGCAACGGGTAACCAAGCATATTATACGTTCATGAAAGAAGAAGTGGGCGATCGGTTCGACTGGAAATTGGAAGAAGGTCGTCGCCGTTTCCATGCCGATTTTTACTGCGTGGGTCAGCTGTATACCCGTCTATACGAAAAGTACGGAGATCCTCGTATGATTGCTGATTTACGCGTGCTAGCGGATACGCTATTGGCGCGCCCGCACACCGAGTCGCTCGAATGGAAAAACCATATCGGTCTCCGCGAATGGGCTTGGTGTGACGCGTTGTTTATGGGGCCACCGCCTTTGGCCATGCTGGCTCGGGTAACCGGAAACCAAGCATATCTCGATCTGGTCGACAAATTGTGGTGGAAGACCACCGATTACCTGTACGATCCGAATGAGCACCTGTATTTCCGGGACGGGTCATTTCTTGAAACGCGGGAGCGTAATGGCGCAAAAATATTCTGGTCGCGGGGCAATGGCTGGGTAATGGGCGGATTAGTGCGCGTTCTGGAGAATATGCCAGCTGATTACCCCACGCGGGATCGTTGGATTACGCTATACAAGGATATGGCATCCCGGATCACGGCCCTTCAACAGCCTGATGGGAGTTGGCGTGCCAGCTTGTTGGATCCGGCCAGCTATCCCATCAAGGAAACCAGTGGTACAGGCTTCTTTGCCTATGCACTAGCCTGGGGCATTAACCAAGGAATATTAGATGCCAAGGTGTATGCACCTGCTGTGTGGAAAGCTTGGGACGCATTGGTAACTAGTGTGCATCCAAGTGGTAAACTGGGTTACGTACAGCCCATTGGCGCGGCTCCAAACGCGGTTTCTCCCGACCAAACCGAAGTATACGGCGTGGGGGCGTTCTTGCTATGTGGCCGTGAAATGCTGAAAATGGTGGCCGCCGATTGATGGAAAGCCCTGCATATATCGCTGCGCTATTGGCTGCCACACCGCTATTGTTGGCGATGGTTTTACTCGTCGGCTTTAAAGTGGCAGCCAAATACGCCATGCCCATTGTTTTTCTGCTAACGGCTATAATTGCTAACGGGTATTGGGGTATGGATACCCGCCATTTGGTGGCTTCGGTCATTGAAGGGCTGTTTGTGGCGGGAGACATCACGTATATCGTGTTCGGTGCGATCTTACTGCTCACGGTATTGAAATATTCGGGTGGATTGGCGCGCATACGGCATCAGTTTACCGCGCTTAGCTCAGATCGACGGGTTCAGATTATTATCGTTGTGTGGTTTTTTGGCTGTTTTATCGAGGGTGCATCGGGTTTCGGAACACCCGCAGCCATCATAGCCCCGCTATTGGTGGCCATTGGATTTCCGCCGCTATCCGCCGTCGTCTTAGGACTGATGGTGCAGAGCACACCGGTCACGTTTGGTGCATTGGGGACTCCCATATTGATCGGGTTAAATAACGGCCTTACATCCGGTTTTGGAAATCCGGCAGAAAAGCAAACATTCCTGATGGCGGTAACCCGCGAAGTCGGTATCATCCATGCGATGATCGGTACTTTTATGCCCTGGCTGATGATTGCGGTTTGCGTTTTCGTGTTCGGCGAGCGTGCGGATCGCAAGAAAATTTGGACGGTAGCTCCATTTGCAATTTTTTCGGGCTTAGCATTCACGCTGCCTTATCTGTTTACCGCCAGTTTCCTGGGGCCGGAGTTCCCATCGTTACTGGGATCGATGGCGGGGTTGGGGATTGTTATCTTTTTCGTACACCGCAAATGGCTGTTGCCAAAGGATCATTGGGATTTCAGACCGTCTGATGGCTGGCCTCCTTCATGGATTGGGACCTTGGCAGCGCAGCCTGCGGGCCAAGAAAAAAAGGTCGGTTTACTTTCTGCGTGGCTTCCTTATATCTTGGTTTCGTTGTTGTTGATAGTCACCCGAACGCCACTTTTACCCATCGGCAACTGGCTGAAAAGCGTCCAAATACAATGGCATGGCATTGGTGGAACTACTATTACTGCATCATCTGCACCACTTTACTTGCCGGCCACCTTGCTGGTGATCGCGGCGGTGAGTGCGATGCTGCTGCATCGGTTGCCCATGCGACGTTTCGGGGAAGCTGCCCGCGTATCGCTGTCTACGGCCCTGTCCGCCGGATTTGTGTTGCTTTTTACGATTCCGCTCGTGCGGATCTATATCAATTCAGGCCTCAATGAAACGGAATTGGAGAGCATGCCCGTAGTGCTTGCCAGTTGGGCAGCAGGAAAGCTGGGCACTATTTGGCCGATGATTGCACCGGCCCTTGGTGGATTGGGCGCTTTTATTGCGGGGAGCAATACGATCAGCAACTTGATGCTCGCGGAGTTTCAAAACAGTGTCGCAACTAAGCTTCAACTTGATAATGTGTTGGTGGTGTCGTTGCAAGCGGTGGGAGCGGCGGCCGGAAATATGATCGCAATCCATAATGTAGTGGCGGCTTCCACGGTTGTGGGAATGATGGGAAAGGAAGGGGCAGTGTTGCGTAAAACGATCCTGCCTACCCTCTATTATTTTATCGCCGCAGGTCTGATCGGGTCGCTGTTTATGAATTCTGGTTAAAAGCTTTTCGGAACCGAAGTCTTTTTTCTCGGATTTTTGAGTACGCATCAGCGGTCGGGCCGGCGGACACGGGATTCTGCCCAGTAATCAGCAAAAAAGGCACGGCTTCTGGCTTTGGCAATCCATAGCGACTCCGCGGTCAGGCAAGCGAAACCAAGCGTCCAAAGGACGGTTCAAGAGCCTTTGTGACGCTTGGTGGAAAAGGCAGGTCAACGACCGGCTTTCTTCGCGTGGATAAGATTCAACAGCTCCAAATCCTGGATTTGTTCCCTGTCAATCGTGTAGAGGATGGGGCCATCACCTTCGCCCTCGTAAACGGCGTTGATCAAACCGCAATGGTGCACGGGCGATTCAATGCGCACCAAGCATTTGCCACTACCCTTGATGTTCATGCCGTACACATTGTTAATTTTCCCGGGCAGCGATGGCTTTCCATATCCACCGCCACCCAGTAGGATGGCTTCATGCAAACCGTCCACCGCTTGAAACACCAACGAATTGATGAAAACGTGATGAATACCTGCCTGGTCCGTGGCGCGGATCGCTACGGCGCGGTAACGGTTGGAACAATGGATGTTGCTGATCTGTACCTGCTCGATGTCGTCTTCGGGCCCAAACCAGGTTGGAGCCGTGACCATGTAAGAGGTGATGTCTCCACTTGCTGCGGGCGATTCTGGTCCGCTGCCGAGGTTGGATAGCGCGATAAAATCATCGCCGGTATACCCCGAGATATTGTCAATACGGAAGTACTTGCAGCCTTGGCGCAAATTGATTCCGTCTTTATTGGCAACGCTCACCTTTCTGCCATCTATCTCCAATTCTTCCCGGTTGTCGATCCGGATCTGTGTCAGCTCGGCATGTAACGTACGCTCGAAGCTGACCGCCCAGCTGTGGGTATTCTCGATGGACACATTCGTTAAGGTGAATCCATCAACGTAGCCCATCAGGATCAGGATGTTGCGCCAGTCGCCTGTCTGCTTCCTGCCGGCTTTCCCGGCATCGCTGCCATAGCTGATCCGCCAATTGCCGTCTTTCTTGGCCTGCTCCGTGTCGAGTGTCAATTGGCGGAAGCTGTCGCCGGTCGATCGGGGGTTCAGCGCGCCCTGCAACCTTACTTCGCCCACGCCGATGATGCGGATGTTCCGGTTCCATGTCGGTTGCCTGATGCCCTCGCCCACGTTATCGCTGCGGAATAGGTTATCCCGGCTGTTATCGGAAAGCCGCAATGTGCAATTATCCAGAATGACGGTCATGTCGCTGGGCAGTAAGATGGCGCGATCGATCTCCCATAAATTCGTCCCATTGGCGTTGTCCGCGGGAATGATCACTTTTCCCGAGGTTCCTTTAGCGGCGTCGATTGCCGCCTGTATCCGCTCGGTATCGCTTCCCGTAAAATCGTTGGGTGTCGGCACCTTGGCCATTAGAAAAATGGGAATAACCCAGGCGATTAACAGAAACAGATGTTGTTTATTCATATCCATTATTTTGTGTTAGCTTCGGATTTAAACTCCGTTCTCTGAACGGTATGGGCAAAAGAACCTTATAGGGGTCAACTTCATACGAGTCCACCTGATAACCGACTCCCTTTTCCTTATATGCGCTCATTACATCCACCATGTTCCCAGTTCTTAACAGATCGAACCAACGATGGCCTTCAAAGCAGAGTTCTACCCGGCGCTCCTGTTGGATCGCATCGCGCAGCGCTGCTTGGCCCAAGCCGGACAGCCCATCAAGATCCGCACGACGGCGGACGTCATTCAATTCATCCATGGCGTCGGACCCCCTGCCTAGTTCATTCAGCGTTTCAGCGTAGAGCAGCTTTACGTCGGCATACCGTAAAACCGGCCAGTTGTTGTTTGCTTCGTAGTTTGCCGTGGGTTTATCGAGGAACTTGCGGGTATAATACACGCCGGTAGGCGAGTACTTCGCAATGGCGACCGGCTTGCGGGCATCGCCCTCCTCAAATGCGTCCCAGAGATCTTGTGTACCTTCGTTCACCTGCGCGGGGTTACCCCCCGAGGTAATCTCCGTTCCCGATCCGAAAGGTGCAAACAGAATCGAGAAGTTTGAGCCCTCCGCATTGCCATTGCTATGGTATTGTATTGAAAACAGCATTTCCTCGTTGTTCTTATTTGACGCGAGGAATAGCGCTTCGTAGTCATCCAAAAGCTTATAATGACCATCTCCAATCAATTCGGCCAATACGGGTAACGCTTCTTCAAACGAATGCTGCGTGACGTAAACGGTTCCCAACAGACCTTGGGCGGCTCCTTTGGTAGCCCTACCATCGTTTTCTACTTGTCCCACGGACGGTAATATCGCAATTGCATCTGTTAAATCCAGCTCAATTTGATCATAAACTACCTGTGCCGATTCGCGAAGGTATCCGTACGCCTCCGCTTCGGTTTTGATTTCGTTGACCACCAAGGGAACGTCGCCGAAAAAGCGAACGAGGTTAAAATACATCAATGCCCGTATAAACTTGGCTTCTGCAATAAAGCGGGCCTTCACGTTTTCATCCATGGCTATGGCATTTATCCGGGCCAGGATGGTATTGGCCTGTCCGATTACCCGGTATGAATTGAGCCAAAGGTTCTGTATGTTGGTATTATTGTCCAGCCAGGTCATCTGGTCAAGAGACAACAGCCCCAGGGTATAGTCGTTCGCTTGTGTATTGTCAGACGGTAGCTCGGCCAACGTGTGGAAGTCGTTGTATACCGGGCGGAGGCTTGCATAGAGGCCATTTACCGCTGCCTGAAAATCACTTTGCGTGTTGTAATATTGATCCTGGCCCACAATCGTGGGATATTTTAAGTCGACAAAATCCGTGCAGCTAACCATTGATAAGGTAGTCCAACAGCAGGCTATTGCAGCGACAACGCGTATTTTTTTCATGATTCTTCTCCTTGACGTTAAAATCCAAAATTAATCCCTAACAGGTAACTGCGGTTTGATGGATAGGTACCTTGGTCCGATCCGGGCTGGTAAACAGAGTCTCCGTACATACTCGGTTCGGGATTAAATCCGGGGTAGTCCGATACCGTAAGAAGATTTTGTCCTGCGATGTATATCCGTGCTGAACTGAACCGCAGTTTTTGGGCAATCCGTTCAGAGAGGTTGTATCCGAGCGTTAGGTTCCGTACCCGCAGGAAAGACCCGTTGTAGACGGCATAGGTATGGAGTTCGCCCGCCGTTGAAAAGCCGGTGCGTGGCCCAACCCGAGCGTATTTGACATCCCGATCCGGATTGGCCGGATCAAAATAGTTGTTTGCCATACCCTTGACGGCGTTGAATCTGCCGACCCACAATTCCGTATGGCGCGAAGCGCCGTTGATGACGTTGCTGCCCAATACGCCCTGTATCACGATACTGAGATCAAAATTTTTATAGGCAAGTGTATTGGTCATCCCGTAGACAAAATCCGGCAATCCGTTCCCTAGCAGGGTTCGGTCGCCCTCGTTGATGGTGCCGTTTCCGTCGACGTCCCTAATCTGATAGGAGCCGACCGTAGATCCGGGCCATTGTGGGTTTCCGTTCAACTGAGCCTCATTGCGGATGACGCCGTCGATGATAAATCCGTACATGTTACCCAGTGGTTGGCCTACTTCGACCTTGTATACGTTGGGCCATCCGGGGGTTCCTGCCAAGGCATTGAGCGATTCACGTCCGCCCAGATCAAGTACCTTGGTCCGGTTGAAACTCAGATTCAGGTGGGTGGACCATGAGAAAGCACCTTTCAGGTTAGTGGTTTGCAGGTCGACTTCAAAACCATCGTTTTGCAATTTTCCGATGTTCGTATAAAAGGAAGTGGCATAGCCTACAATAGCAGGCAGTTCTTTCGAAAACAGCATGCCCGCGGTATTTTTCCGGTATACATCCACCGTCAGGTAAATCCGGTTATCGAGGAAAGCGGCATCCAAGCCCAGGTTCACCTGCTTGTTTTTTTCCCACGTCAGGTTTTCATTTTGCAGTCCCTGCAGAATCGTTCCGGGTACCCGTTCGTCACCGAAGCTGTAATTTCGGGCGATCACGCTGCTCATCCAGGTGTTATCGCCGATGTTGGCGTTACCGGTTTCACCGTAGCTTGCCCGGAGTTTCAACTCATTGAAAAGCTGTTGGGATTCCATGAACGATTCTTCGCTGATCCGCCATGCCGCGGCATACGATTGGAAAACGCCGAATCGGTTCTGCGGGCCGAAACGCGAGGAAGCGTCGGTCCGGACCGATGCCATGAGTATGTATTTATCCTTGTAGTCGTAATTGACGCGCGCCGCATAGGATAGGAAACTGCTGCGGCCATACGTCAACGATCCGATCTGCTCGGTGGCTGCTGTGGGATTGGTAATGATGTCGTTTGAAAACGATCCGATCCGCCCTGTGCTGGCAACCAGTTGATCGTCGGTTTTTTGCATGGAGAATAACAGCAAACCCGACAGGTTGTGCACGTCGTTGAAATTCCGGGTATAGGTGGCCGTGTTTTCCCACACCCAGTCGATGTTTCTTCCGCTGTTGGCCTGGCTTTGAATGCCGGCTAAACTGGGGGTCGACAGGTTAGCAAACGGCGATGTTGCATACGCAAGTGTCGACGGGATATAGGTTTGATTCGTAAGGGCAGAAACCGTTGCCCCGCCCTGTGTTTTTATTTCCAACCCGTCTATGGGCTGCCAGCTCAGGTACGCATTGTTGAATAAGTTCAGCGTATTCTGCCGGTTTTCGTTCAGTTCAAGTACCGCGAGCGGGTTATGGATGCCGGTTTCTGCGAAACCATATTGGGTAAACGGCATCACGTTGTTCTGCCCATAATCGCCGTTGGGCAAACGTGCCGAAACGACGGGGGGCATCAATAGCGCAGCATATACCGGAACGTACGAAGCAGGTCCACTAACGCCGGGGAGGGGCTGCTGGTGACGGATCGAGACCGACGGAGCGAAATTGACGCCGATTTTTAATCGATCTGACAAGGCAGCGTCGAGATTGGTACGCATCGAGGCGAGTTTATAATCGGTACCCTTGAGTGTCCCTTTTTGGGCGAGGTAACTGCCCGAAATGGAAAATTGTACCTTTTCGTTTCCACCAAGCGCCTGCAAGCGGAATTCGGACACGGGAGCGCTCTGGAAAATAACGTCCTGCCAGTCGGTATTGGCGAGCTGCTCAGGCGTGTCGAATACATCCGGATAATCCAGTCCGCTGGCATTGCGCGCATCTTTGGCATACTGGAGGTACTCCTGGGCATTCATCATCTCCATTTTCCGGTAAACCTGCTGCAAACCCGAATAGGCATTGACATTGAAGGTGGTTTTTCCGGATTTACCACGTTTGGTGGTTACCAGTATAACCCCATTCGCCGCCCGCGACCCATAGATGGAAGCTGACGCGGCGTCTTTCAGCACTTCAATCGATTCGATGTCTGACGGGCTGATCCGGGAAAAGTGCGACGCGTCCTGAAGGGGGTAGCCGTCTACGACATAAAGGGGTGCGTTTCCCCCGCCGAGGGATCCGATGCCCCGGATTCGGATGGTAGGCGCTTGTCCGGGCGTATCGCCGCCGCCGGATTGGACCTGTACACCTGCGGCCATCCCTGCCAAGGCACTCCCCGGTGTGGTAACCGGCAAATGGTTGATGCTGCTGCCGGAGACTTTGCTTACCGCAGTGGATATCTTCCGCTTCGATTGTGCACCGTAGCCTACCACGACGACCTCATCAATGGCGGTTTCGGCCGTTACCAGTTGGACAAGGACCGTTCGTTGCTGTCCGACGGAAACTTCTTTGTTTTCGTATCCTACATAACTAAATACCAGCACGTCGGCAGCTCCCCCCGCCTGAATCTGGAATTCACCGTTGTTATTCGTGCTGGAACGCTGCTGGGTTCCTTTTACCGCGACACTTACGCCTGCCAGCGGCTCACCGGCTTCGTTCGTCACACGGCCCGTTACCGGTTCCTGCGCTTGTTGCCAGACGAGATCGGCATGACCGGATCTGGCGTGTGCATGCACAGCGCCGACTAAGGGGAGCTGCAGCAACACGGCGCTGGCTGCGGTAAGAAATAGTTTTTGTTTCATAATTGTTAAACTTGGTTCAAACTAAAATCAATTCACTTCATTTATCAGGGCAAGGGTTTTTTCAACCAGCAGATAGCCCCCCTCGGGGCCTATCAACGTTGCCATGGCGCTGTAGCCGCCGCCGGCAAGCGCCCGGGGTGTCGGCAGGTAATCGGCATAGTCACCGCTCAGTTGGATTAACAGGGTGCGGTTAAAGACACTTCGCCCTTTGATGATTAAACCGTAATCCAGGAACAGCTCGAAGGGGTTCGAGGCAAATACAACACTGCCCAGACGGACGACGTGGATTTCGGCACGGTAGTATTGTTTTTTTGGATGGCTGTCGTACTGCTCCATTTCCAGTTCCATCTTTCGGAGCACCCCGTAGTCGCTCTTTTTGTTATCCCAGGGACCGTGGCTCTTGGTTTTTTCATTGGCTTTTATTTCGGCAAGAAAGCGGTTCCATGCGGTATGGGGCGATGCCGGATCTGCCGGTTCCCGGGACCGGATCTCTTCCACGATACGGCGTGCCTGCTCGTACGCTTCGTGCGTGACGTTTCTCAGCGGCAAGTCCACATCTACGACAAGATGCCGGAAGACCGGGTACTGCTCCCGCGTATCCTGCACCTGATCATAGGCATCGGATACAGCCCGTTCGATTCGCCTGCCGATTTCAGCGGCTCCTTCCCACTCCCACATGTTTGGTTCTTCCGTTGAATATCCCCGCGGCAGATCCCGGGGTGAGATATCGCCTGCGGCGCCGCATTGGGCAAGGATAAAAAGATCCGGAGAGAAGCGCTCCCGCAGACGCCGCCGCACCTCGTCCCAATAATCCGCGGAAACATAATATTTCGCTTCGGTTACCTGGGCAGGGCAGGGCACATTGATCACAATGCCTTCGAGCTGGTTGTTTGGGCCCCAGCAGAATAGCAGGTCCATCGATGCATCTTCGGGACCTTCCAGTCCGATGAAATCCTTCCGGTCAACCGCTCCGTACATTTCGGTGGTGCCGTCGGCATACTGCACCCGCCGGTTGTGACCGATGGGAGCATACGTGGAGGCGGGGGTAACCCCCTGGCTGGGTGAGCGTCGCTGCCATGCCGCAACGGCAGTCTCCGTGAGGCGGGTTACCAAAAACCGGCCGTATTCATCGTCAGCACGCGGTTCCGGTCCGGAGTGGGTATGCGTGGCAAAGATGAGCAGCTTGTGTGGGTCGAAATCGGGCAGTTGTTTCGATACGGATGCCCGCACCGCCTCTTGAAGCGCTGTTGTACACCATAACAGGTCGATAGAAATTAGAATCGCCTGGCCGTCGTTGCCTGCCCCCGGTGATTCCAGGGCCCATGCCGTGGCCGTAAGTGCACTTTGCACATGCGTGGAGATGCGTTCGTAGTATTGTCCGAAAAGGGAAACCGGCCTTTCGGGAGTAATATCCGAACTGGCCCATCCCATGTAAAGTTCGTTGATCGTTGACATTTTTTTGCGATTTAATGGTATCCGAATTCTTTCTCAACCTCGTATATCGATTCTTCAATGATATCCAGTCCCAGCATGGCGAAGTGTTCATCCATGATCAAGGGGGGCGACATGCGCAGGATATGGCCCGCCGGAATCCAGGCCAGCCCCTTGCGGAATGCTTTCTGGTAGACCAATTGCCCCGCTTTGTCAAATGGTTCTTTGGTCTGTTTGTCTTTCACCAGCTCGATCCCCAGCAGGAAACCTTTGCCTTTTACGTCTCCGATGATGGGGTGGCTGTCCTTCATCCGCCGCATCCTTGCCATCATCTTCTCGCCGACGTACCTGGCATTTTCCAACAAATTTTCTTCCTCGATGACCTCCAGCGAAGCCAGGGCCGCGGCGCAGGCCATCGGATTGCCCCCATAGCTCGAAGAGCCGGATATTTTGTCGAGGGCGTCGGCATATTCTTCTTTGACTACCAGGGCGGTAACCGGAAACCCATTGCCAAAGGACTTCCCGAAGGTGACGATGTCGGGCACCACGTCCCAGTGATTGAGGGTAAGCCATTCGCCGGTACGGCCCATGCCGGCCAGCACTTCGTCGTCAAACAGCAAGACACCTTTCTGATCGCAAAGGGCTCGCAGCTTTGGAAAGAAGTCATCCGGCGGGAAGATGGAACCGGCCCATCCCTGTGCGGGTTCCAGCACAAATGCAGCCAGATTTCCCACGGTAGATTCCTGGATGAACTGTTCATAAAACCGGATGTAGGCATCGGTGTCCAGTGTGCCATCGGGCGTTGTCCAAAGGGGTCGATAGGGGTCAGGGCGGGGAACCATATAGAAACCGGGAGCCCGGGTAGGTCCATAGCTGTGAACATCGCCACGGATCATTTGGCCACAGCTGACAGCGGCCATGGTTTTGCCATGGAAATCGCGGAAACAGGAAATGAACTCGTGTTTGCCGGTGATGGCGCGTGCAGCCCGTATGCCCGCCTCAACGGCGGTAGCGCCGTCGCTGAAGAGTTGCACGGAATTCAATCCGGCGGGTAAGACACCCACCAATTTTTCCAACAGCTTTTCTTTTACCGGCGTGGTAAAATCGTGCATGTTCATCAACCGGTTCGCCCAATGCGAAATAGCAGATGAAATTTTCGAGTGGCAATGACCCAGCGAGGTTACATAGATACCCGACGAAAAGTCGAGGTAGCGATTGCCGTCGGAATCGGTAAGCGAAATACCATGCCCCTCTTCAAAACATACCGGAAACAATTTCACCTGTCCGCTGAGTCCACGCATGTATTTTTCGGTGTTGGCATGCATCTGCTTGGACACCGGACCCGGTGGTTCGTGGATGATCTGGGGCAGTTGGTCTGCGCTGGCTTTCCACCAATCCTTATTAGTCGCTGTTAGGGTTTCCATGATTACATTAATTAGTTATTGCTAAATGATAAATATCTTCCCAATCGGGCAGTTCCGTATACAGGTCGTTACAGTACAAGCTTTCTCTTCCCGCCGCGGTGCTTAACTTCACGGCCATTTGCGGCGTAACACCCTCGAGAAGGGCAGCCAGAAAGGCGGCGACCGCCGTATCACCCGCACCGGAAGCATTGGTTACCCGTCGCCTGTCTGCCGCATAAGCGGGGCAGTACAGGGTGAGGTTGTTCCACTGTTCGGTATCCAATCCCAGGAGTCCATTTTTTTCGTCCGTGAGATTGCCTGTGAACAGGTAGGCACCGCGGTGAGCCATTTTAATCAACACGATTTTGACGCCGTAGCGCAGAAGCATCCGGCCTACGCTTTGTATCGTCTCTGGCGAAACCCGATCCAATACCTGTGCTTCTCCATGTTTTTCACATAATTCACGATATACATCCGGCATCGTCATGTATAGGATTTCTTCGATGCTGGGAAGCAGGATATCCGTGTGGGGCAAAACGCGCGTCAGAATTTCATGCCAGTCGATTTCCCGTGTTTCACCGGTCGGATCGGGCAAGCTCAGATCCATGGAAGTGACGGTTCCATTTTGCTTGGCTTGCTGGAACAGTTCGACCAATTGCTCGCCTTTCGCATGGAAGAAATGTTCCAACAAGGGCAGGTAACCGAAATGTAGTATTTTGCTGGATTTCACCTTTTCGATGTCTACGCTTGCCAGGTCGAAGAATCGGCTGCTTCCCGGATATTCGAGAAATAGGCGGTCGACGGCGGGTGGGGCCAGTACAATTCCGAAGGCCGTTCCGGCATGGGCGGTTTTCTGAATGCTGTTTGCCACGCCATATTCATCCAGGCAATCCGAGATGTAACGACCCAGATGGTCATCTCCGATGAGACCGTTCAACAGTACTTTTTTGCCAAACCGATGTAGAACCAATCCGGTATTGCCTACGGCGCCACCCAGCGAAAAAGTCATTCCATTGAGCTCCGTGAGGGTACCGGGCTGGAAGGTGACCTCCGTTTTGAAGGCCGGCGTCAGATCAACGCATAAGTACCCGCAGACGAAAATATCAACTGTCTTATCCATTATAAGCTACGGTCAGTCGGCGGCGTGGTGCAAAATAATTTCGATGTCGTTCAGGCGGCAGAAATCAACCAAAAGCGATGTGCAGTCGCCATATGCCAGAATGTAGTGCTGCCCGGATATCTGTTGGACAAATTCTTCCGTTTTTGTATCCAGTTTAATCAGCAAGCTTGGCAATTGGGGAGCCGGTTGTGTCCACCCGGCTTCCTCCCATGAACATAGCTTCCCTTCTCCCGTTGCGATATGCATGGTATACGCCGTTCCGGTGTTGGAAAGCCGGGCAATGGTCAGTCGGCCTTCCCGCATGGAAGAAACGTTAAGCAAGCCCCCGCTGATTTGACCAAATGCCGCCGGCAATACGTTTACTTGTTCGTGTACAACTTCGGCGGGAACATAGTCCGGCACGCCCATTAATACGCTGTCTTCAAAATATTCATAGAACTCAAGATAAGCGGCACTTTGTCCGGTCAGCTGCTTGACAATCAGCTGGGTCACTGCGCCCATTACGTCGTTTTCCGGAATGGTGCATAGACCTGCTTGATCCGCCAATAGCATGAATACGACGGCTGGCGGATAGCTTAGTAATTTTTTCATGCCGTCCACATCTTTGAGCGAAATTGCATCCAACCCTTTTTCGAGGGCTATTTCGCGGATAGCGAGGTAATAAGCGATGCCTTGCTCCAGAAATTGTCCGTCAACCGTACCCTGAAAACTCCAGGTTGATTGGATGGTGTTGAGTACTGCCGCTACAGCAGACGCTTCCACGCGCTCGCTGGCTTTTACGACCTCGAGCATTTCGACAAACTCGATCTCAATACCCAGTTTGCTCTTTAGGGATACGCCCTCGTATAGCGTGTTATAAAGCCGCATATCCCGGAAGCCGACCATGCCGATTTTCGTGGACCGAAGCGCTTTTTGGGCGAATGCCGCTTGGATGAAACTGTCGATTTTCTCCAGGGGCGACGGATTGTCTATGATGTTGTATGCGTAGGTGAACCGGTACCCCAGGTCCGCAAAAACTTTCCGTAGCGCTGAGGTGCCCGCTTGTGCGGCGGTGGTTACGATATGTCCGTTCGTCCGGGTCCCGGCTAATCCCCACAACACCATGGGAACCTGCCGATGCGGATCGGTAATGGAGATAACTGCGTGGGAAGGGATCCACCCGGTAAGGCATATAATCAGCGCATCGAACGACTGGCCATCGAGGTCGTGCAACGCTCGGGCGACGTCTGCACCCGCCTCATCATCGGTCACAAGATCGGTGGATATCACCGCATACCCCAGTCCTTTCACTTCTTCCAGGGCCGTGGCCGCCATTTGCGCAATTAGTTCCCTGGGTGAGTTAATTTCGCCAAAAGGTACAAAAGCAATCTTCTTTTCTGTTTGATTCATTATCGGATACTTGATAGGATATTATTTGTTTCGAATGTTGGTTTGCCAAAACTCGCCGATTTTCTCTAAGCTAAGCCCTTTGGTTTCGGGCACCTTAAACCAGCAGAAAAGTGCTCCGGCCGTGCAGATGCTGGCAAAGATCCAGTATACGCCGGCGGGATTACCGTTGGTTGTGATAAACCATTGCGTAAGCACCGGAAAGAATTGCGCGGTAATAAAGGATGCCAGGTAGAGAAAGATACACACGACCGCAGTGGCCTTTCCGCGGATGTGGTTAGGAAAAATTTCGGAAAGAATGATCCAGCCCAGCGGCGCTAAACCGAGCGTAAATGCACCTGCACCGATCAACATGGGGAACAGGGCGAAGAGGGGCGGCCACCCTTGCTGAAAATTTATGGCCATGACGATATGCCCAATCGCCATGAACGACACACTGCTTACGAGCAGCGTGCGCCGATTGAATTTGCGTATGAGCGGAAAGGACAACAGCGTACACACCAGGATAAAACCATATACCGGGAGCGAACTCAATATGGCATGGGAACCCATGCTGACACCGGCATCCATCAGGATGCTGGGTGCGTAGAGAAGCAGCATATTGACACCGTTGATTTGCTGCAGCACCATCAGCAAGATGGCGATGATCAGCGCGGTTTTTATTCCGGGGGATAGAAGCGTTTTAAAACTGCTCCCGTGCGCCATTTGATTGCTGGCTTTGATGCGCTGTACCTCCGCAGCTGCTATTTCTTTATCATAGATCCTGGTAAGAATACGATCGGCTGCGTTGACCTGACCTTTTAGCACCAGCCAGCTCGGGCTTTCGGGAATGACCAACAAACCGAGTATCAGGATCGTTGTGGGTATGACTTCCGATGCCATCATCCACCGCCAGCCCCATCCGTCAAAGGAGAAAAGGTAACACGAAATTACGGCCATGTTGATGCCGATTACGTTGGATAACTGGTTGACATTGACCAATACGCCCCGAAGATGGGTAGGGGCCAATTCGGCGATATAGATCGGAGACGAAATCATCGCTAAACCAATGCCCAATCCCCCCAGAAACCGGTAAAAGGAGAAATCCCATAAACCCCATGCGATCGCACAGCCGATTGATGATACCATAAACAGCACACCGGAGAACATCATCGTTTTCTTACGGCCCCATCGATCCGTGAACCACAGACCGCCGATGGGTCCGACAACACAACCTAATATCGCGCTGCTGACGGCGAATCCCTGCATCGCTTCGGATAACTGGAACTCGGTTTTCAAAAAAGGAAGGGCGCCGGCAATGATGACAAGGTCAAATCCGAAGAGAAATCCACCAACGGAAGCTACAACGGCTATTTTTGCAATGTAAAATATGTTAATTTTCATCATGGCGATAAAATTAATCCAATGTTGTCAGCTGTCGGCGCCTCCGCTAATCAATTTATGACTTTGCCTATTATTGGTTACTGTATAAAGCAAAGGTAGACGCACATCGATCTTAGAAAAACGACGAGGTTTTCAAAAAAAGACACTATGTTTGCATATTACGAGGTAAAACTGATTAATGTGTATAATAGAGGCGCAGTATGAAGCCAAAGCTGGAAAAAATATCCCCCAATTTATTTTATTCATTTGCCGTAAAAAGAGAGATCACTCCCTACATGGATTACCCGTTGCATTACCATCCGGAGCATGAGATCATTTTCGTGGAAAAAAGCCGGGGCTTGCGGGTAATGGGCGATAATGTTGCGCGCTTTGAAGACGGCGACTTGGTGTTCATCAGTTCGAACTTGCCACATGTTTGGAAAAACGACAAAGAATACTACGCGGGCAATCCCGAATTTTATGTGGATGTGTATGTGATCCATTTTCTTCCCGATGCGCTGGGGGACAGCTTTTTTGACTTGCCGGAACTCAATCATATTTCCCGATTGTTCGAATTGGGTCAACAAGGGGTTTCGATACTGGGTGCAGATCATGCCAGGATATCGCCGATGGTGAAGGCGGTATGCTTGAGTTCGGGATTCGACCGATTGATTAATTTTCTCCAACTATTGGATGCGTTGTCAAAAATCAAGGAATACGAGCTTCTCTCTACACCGTTCTACGCTAAAAACATCCGCAAATTGGAAACAGATAGGTTGAACCAAGTGATTGATTATATGATGGAGAATTACCGTCATGAGATTACACTGGATCAACTGGCTTCCATCATCGATATGAATAAAGCATCGTTTTGCCGATATTTTAAAACCAGGGTGCATAAGACCTGCACCCAGTTTTTGAATGAAATCCGAATCACGCAAGCGTGTAAACTCCTCTTGAACCAAGCGTTGAATATTTCCGAGATAGGTTACGAGGTCGGCTACAATAACATTTCCCATTTCAATCGGCAGTTTAAACTGTTGACCGGCGCGAGTGCCAAAGTATACAGGAAGCAATTGTTGAATATCGCAAATTGAAAGAACAAGTCGGTAACCGGCAGCGTTTATGGCTGTCACCTATGGTTGCACTTCCTTGCGGGTATCAGAATTTCCGCTGGCGGGTAGGAATAAGTTAACTTTTTGTTGGCCGAAAGGGGTTTTTTGCGTATCTTCAGGAAGATTATGACGACTTTTTTCATCCTGTTGATCAGTTTCGTTGCAACCCTTGTCAGATCAACATTCGGCTTCGGAGAATCGCTCATCGCGGTCCCACTTTTTATCCTGTTCTTACCCATTGAAGTTTCCGTGCCGCTATCGGTGCTCCTTTCGGTTTTGATCGCCTTGATCGTAGTCATTCAAGATCACAGTAAGATTCACTTCCAAAGTGCGAAATGGCTTATTTTATATGCCATTCCTGGCATTCCCGTCGGATTGGTACTGTTGCTTTTTGCCAGCAATTTTTGGATTGAACTGCTATTAGGCATATTGTTGATATCGTATTCTTTGTATTCGCTGCTGGCGAAAGAAAAATCGATTCAGGCAACGAACGACCGAAGCGGGCTTTTTATCTGTGGTTTTCTATCCGGGGTTTTGGGTGGCGCGTATGGCATCAACGGCCCTCCTTTGGTTGTGTATGGAAAGCTACAGCGATGGAGTGCTAATCAGTTCAGGGCCACCTTACAAGCGTATTTTTTCGTTGCGAGTACCGTCAGTATCATCGGGTATGCTTGCAAGGGACTGATAACCAGCAATGTGGGGGTTAACTTTCTATATGCCGTCCCGGCCGCCGTTCCGGCCATATTTCTAGGGCGGTACTTGAACGGTAGGTTGGGAAACCGTGCGTTCTATAAATATGTCTATATCGGCCTTTTTCTGATCGGGATTTTCCTTTTAGCGAGGATATGTCCCTTTTCCTCGTAAAATCCGTTGGATCACGCGGCGACCGTGTATCGGTGATTTACTGCGGTTCGGACCGTGGCAGACCTCGTTACGCGGGATTCTCAATAGGTGTTCCAGGTCGTATTGGGTTTTGCCCATCGGATCCGTGCGGCGTATACCCGCCCATCCGCTCCGAATTGGGTTGGGTTTTTTCTGGGCATCCCTTCCGAGGTTGTCACCCAAGTTTCGTGCTGATTTACATTCACCACTCCGAAATTGCCCAATTGTGCGCCCTTATTGGGTACTAAAATCTGTTCGGTTCGGCGCAATACCACCAATTTTTCCGGACCAACTTGTGCCATAAACAGCGGTGCCCGGTGGCGTGCAACGTTGTCGTTATCTGCTCCCCGCCGCGTATATACGAGGTATAGCCGGTCGCTGTGGGTAACCCAATGCTGCTGGGTGTTGTAACTTTCCAGTGGCTGCCCATCATCAAACCGCCAGATTTGCGGCTTGGAGAAGTGAAGTCGGTGCTGGAAGCAACATATGCGGAGTCATCGTTCCGGAGGGTTAAATAAAATCGATCCTTAAAGCACGTTAGCGAGGGTTCAGGGAAGCCCCTACCGGTTGATTGTTTTAGCATGTCCCCGTGTTCGACGTATTCGAGATGTTTTCCATCGAACCTGCAGCGTAGAACGGTGGCACTGTATAAGCTGTCACCTTTTTTCATAAAGTAAGTAGGCAGTAATATATCGCCGTTGGGCAAATCTACCCGTTGTGTGCTTCCGGCACCCTCGCTGTAAAACATGGGAAGGTTGGGTAACTTCAGTGTATCCCAAGCAGACCAGCTTTGGTTGGTTTCGTTGAAAACCGACCAGGCGGTTGATCGGGGTGCCCCCTTGATCAGGGTATTATCCTGATAACGGACGGTATGGCCGGTGCCCAACAGTTTCCCTGTTTTCGCATGCCATTTTGGTGTAAAATCAGAAATGCCAATTTCGAGGCCGTTTCCGACGGTATGTCTGCCTAGCGTGGCGGTCTGTTCTGCGGGTGCCGACCAATGCCCACCCAAATCGCTGCTGATCATTTGCGAGAGTGCAAAAAAAACATCACTTCGTTCGACCCACCATTTTTGCAAGGTGAGGACAATTTGCGGTTCCTCTTTGCTTACTATGCCTGCCCGCGGGTGAAACCAAACCTTCTCGCCGTCGTATCCTGAACTGATGACGTCGAGTTTGAGCGTATAAAAAGGTTCACGGCCGCCTAGCAGCAGTAAAACGGCTAACGGCAGTGAAACTTTAAATAAGAATCTGTTGGGTCTCCTCAACGCATCATCGGGTGGAAGGTATCAAACATTTTGCATTACGTCCGTATTTACGATTGACGCGGCGCCCAATACGTACAGGTGCCGGTTGGCTCGATGGGTCCCGTGAAAAGCGTACACCCGCCGCAACTTTCGTTGGGGCGGGGTGGCAACCACAGGTTGCAATGCTGACATTGGGTATCTTCTGTCGGCGAGCTCTTCTGATATCCCAGGTTTTTTCTTACCTCGTAATCTTTTTCCGTCAACTTGGAAAAATCATCACAATTCCCACCAAACCTTGCCAAGGCGTCCTTATCGGGGTTGGCCGTACTGTCGGCCGCCGCACCGGCATCTTTTCCCGATTTACCGTTTCCGCCACATGCAACGAGGGCGACCGTACTGGCCAGACTCAGCGCAAGTGAAAAGGCGTGGCCGATAAACGTTCTTCTGCTTTCCATTACTTATCTCCTGTTAATTCGTTAATCAATGCATCCCCGATTTCACGTCCCTTATCTGAAAGGGCTGCCGACTTTAAACCACCGATCAGTGCCGTCTTTGTCGCCTCATTTAATTCTGCTTTGCGGACGCCTCCCGCGAATCCCCTGATGAGACCGATTTCGTAGTCGGTTTCACCCTTCGGCAGTGTAGCAATAAACGCTTTGTATTCGGACAAATTGCCGCTGGCGCCGATGGTAAAGGCCAACTCTTCCATAAATTTAGGTTGGTTGCGTATTTGATCTTTGTATTCGGCCGTTTGTGCCAACTGTTGGTATAAACGGTAAGAAGCCGCTACATCAGAGCTCAACAGGGCTTTTCTGAACCAAGCATCGGCTCCGTATTTTACGGCTAGCTTAGCCAAGGCATCAACCGTTTTGGGGGTGGGAGCAAACTCTCCCAGGCTCAACGCCGCCTGGCAGGCTACTTCGGCTTCTTCGTCGCTCGCAGCCGCAATGACGGCATCCACCAATGCCGGATAACGCTCAGCAAGAATAATCCCGTGTTTCCTCAGTTGGGGGTGGGAATCGGCCAGTGCCACCGATACATGCTCGGCCGACAGCTGGTTCAAGCCTTCCAATACATAAAGTGCATGTAGCCGGGTGCGCGGATCTGCGTGTGTTTTCAAAAGTTCAGCAACCTTACCTGCAACCGACGCGTCTTTGCGTTCAACCAACAAACGCTGGGCATTTATACGCCACCATTGGTCGTTGTGGGTAAGCAGGTCGACCAGTTCATCCGCTGACTTGCTACCCAATGCCGGTGTGGCAAGTTCCGGTCGTTTCCCTTCGGGGTAGATCCGGTAAATCCGGCCCAATTCGGTCCCTTTCTGGAAGTCCATGTCTTGCTTCAGGGAATCGGGAATGGAAACGGGTGTTTCGATATGCTGGCGGTACATATCGACTATGTATAGCGCTCCCTCAGGGCCTACGGTCGAATTAACCGGGCGGAACCAGGTGTCCGTCGACGCTAAAAACTCCTTCTCTTGTCCCTCTGGAGCCCGTTTTGCGGAAAGAAAAGGTCCTTCTTGGGTCGTATGGATGACATCGCGGTGGACCAGGTTCAGGGCCACCTCCGCAGTAAAGATATTGCCATAGTAAGCCTCTGGAAACAGGCCGGCGTTGTACATCATCCCACCGGAAGCGCCCGTAAAGTGATTCCATACGTGTTCAGTACGGTCCAATCCGGCCGCATCGTATTGCCGCTGTCTTCCCTCACTTCGCTCGACACGCCAATAAGGCGGCTCACTGATGGCGAAGGCGCGTATATCTTCCGTTCCATAGATGTTAGCAACCGACGAGTGCGAGGGCATGCGTTTATGCCGGTTCAGGTACCGGTCGGGAATGGGCGCCGTTTGAAGGTGCCAGGTGTTTTGTGTAAAAAACCGGTGTCCCCAATCGTCCATGGTAAGTCCAAACTGCCCTGCACCGGATTCGGCCTCGAAAAGATTTTTGTCGAGCCTGAACCGAAAATCTTTGCCGGCCAGCGATAGGGTGTCTGTTTTCGGGTGCCGTGCGGAGGTAACGCCGCTTCGTTGCCCGTTGTTATTGGCATAAATCCAGTTGTCAACACCATAGGTGAGACTGGTGATCTGAGCCTCTGAGTTATTCTCGAAAAAGCCGGAGAAAAGGATTTCTTCGTGGTCAGCCTTCCCATCACCGTCGGTATCTTTGTAATAGATGATGTGGGGTGCGGCCGTAACCAGCAGGCCGCCCTCGTAAGGCAGCAGGCTTGTCGCATCGCCGATTCCTTCTGCAAAAACAGTTGCGCTATCGATAACGCCATCACCGTCCGTATCTTTCACCAGCTTGATCCGTCCTTTTCCTTTACCTGGTTCGGGTTTGCCGGGATAGTCCGCCATCTCAACCACGTATGCGCTGCCGTTTTCGTCAAACATCAGCATAATGGGATCGGATACAAACGGCTCGGAGGCAAATGTTTCGATGGCAAATCCATCTTCTAGTTCAAATGTCTTTATCGCTTCTTCAGGTGATAACGCTTCTGCATATCGGGGTTTTTCGCTGCATGATATGGCACTGGCGATAACCAGCAGTCCTCCGATGAATAACACTCCATTTTTCATAATCTGATCTTGTTCGTATAAATTTCTGTTTTTTTATGTCATTGATTAATCTCCTGCACAAGCTGATCGCAGGCCTCGTAGATGAGGGATTCAATGGCCGGATCCCATTTGGCCGGCAAGCCATATACCCGCTGCGACGTATCGCCTTCATATCCACCTTCGCCCAACACACGGACCGGAGGGATGTATCCCATTACGTCGTTGTTGTATCCCAAGACGATGGCATCCCAGCCATACCGGTTTTTCAGGTTTATGGCATAGTCTACCAATACTTCGCCCGCTAAGCTGAACAGCAGTTGGTCACCGAGTTTCCAGACCTGCAACGGATACGGATAGGAAGTGGGCAGGGATTTGCCCTGATCCAATTGGCCGGTGAGCCGGTGTGCCCATCGCGAATAATAGGTTTTGTCGCCGTCTTTCCGGATTACTTCTTGCAAATCCGCCCGGGAAGGAACGGTTGAAAAAGGCAGAGTTACTTCCTTATACGCCGTTTTGAGTATCGGTTTCAACTCGTTCATTTGATTTTCTTCAAGCACAGATTCCACGGCGGCGGCCAGTTCTTTTCCGTATTGCCGGGCCAATGGAACCGTGCGCCGGGGCAGGGGATTCTGATCTCCGCAGGCTCCCTGGAAAAAGAGAGCGGTTGTGCCTTTGTGGTTTTCTTCGAGGGCCAGCTGGGCGTAGCCCGGGAAATCACCGGACCATTCGTAACCATCCAGCGTGGTGGGGTGGCAGGCGTAGCCAAACAATAGGGCCTTAATTTTCCCTTTTTTGTTTGTGACCTTGATAACCGAGACGGAGTGGTCGCTCGGCCCCTTTAGCTCAGTGGCTCTATGTAATTCGCCGGCGGGATTATTCCTCCGGTTTACCTGAAATCGCGTCACGCCGATATCTGCATATACCTTAGCTTCTTCCAGGTCCTTAAAGGCCCGGTCGACCAAATCGATAATGCGGCCTTCCAACCACGCGGTATACGCATCGATTTTCTGGCGCTCGGTGTCGTCAATCGGATAGATGTCGACCAGTGCGCCCGATATTACGGGACCGGAATGGGTGTGTGAGGAGTTGAGTAGGATGTCCGCATCATTCAGCTGATAGCGTGTATGCAGCGTTTGCCGCACTGATTTTCCTAAGGCTTGCGTAAAGCCCAACATATCGCTGGATACCATTACGGTAACGTGCCCGGTCGAGTCCCGCAAGACAACCGCCTTCGCCCATAACTCATGCTGCTTTCCCGTTGCGGGCTTCGTACGCGCGGCGTATCCGGCCATCCACATCGGCTGTTCCGGTGTGATGACCGTTCTGGCGACTCCAGCTTTCCATCCTTGTCCTACGGCGGCAGACGTGGAAAGCAAAAAGCTTACACACACCAGCCAATAAACGGATAACATTTTGTTCATAGCGTTTGCTGTGGTTAGTTAGGCGGGCAATTTAACGATTTTTGGTGCATTTTTCTGTATGCGATTGATCGCGGCGGCAATTTCGTCCATGTCACTGCGCGGACCTAAGAGCATATTCTGCGTCAGCCATACCGCTTCCTTGCACAATTGATCATTGGCTGGGCATTGGTTGCGCTCGAGATACCGCTCGTACTGGATCTCGTCGCTCGGATACGCTTTCCGGAAAAGCGGTGAGTCGAAGGAAGCTTTGATGAACGGTTGTGTGTTCAACGGATGGTAGCCACCTGAACAGGGAACTCCTTCGGCACGGAGGGCTTTCAGAAACCCGTCACGTGATAATCCCGCGAATTGAGCCGGGTCATACCGGAAAGGGTACAAGTGGTAAGCTCCTCTGGAAACTTCGGGATAGAGTTGGCAAGGGGTTATACCGGGTACCTCCTTTAACAGGCTGGACAGGTAGGCCGCATGGGTATGCCGGATGTCGGTTTCCTCAGCAAGCCGTGCGAGCATGACGAGTCCGATGGCAGCTTGATACTCGGTAAACCGTAGTTTGTTGCCTAACATGCCGTCTTGTCCCGGCGTAAATTGACCGGTAGGGAGCCCGAAGTTGTGGTATGACATACACCGGTCTATAAAAGCCTCGTCGTTGCTTGTAATGGCTCCGCCCTCGCCAATGGGTAGGTTTTTCGAATTTTGGAAACTAAAGCAGCCCGCGTTGCCTATGCTGCCCACTTTTTTTCCGTCGTACTCCGCAAGGTGGGCTTGACAGGCATCTTCAATCACCACGAGATTGTGTGCGCGGGCAATTTGCATAATCGCATTCATGTCGGCAGGAAGTCCCAAAATGTGGACAGGTAATATGGCTTTCGTTTTGGAGGTGATTTTCGCTTCGATCTGCTTGGGATCTATCTGGAAAGTTTCTGGGTCGATGTCCGCAAATACGGGTATCGCGCCGTTGAATAACACAGCGGATACCGTTGCAATAAAGGTGTAGGGCGGTACAATCACCTCATCTCCCGGTCCGATTCCGAAGCTATTGATCGCCGTAGTAAGCGCGCTGGTGCCGTTGACTACCGTAAGGGCTCTCTTGGTGCCGATTGCTGTTGCCCAACGCTGTTCGAAATCGTTGGTCCTAGTGCCCCGAACCCAACGACCGCTCCGCATAACCTCCAGCAATCCCTTTTCGTCGGTTTCAGGATTCCACCGTGGCCATTGGGGCCACTGCTTATTTTCCCATATTCCTTGTCCGCCCAATATGGCCGGACGCCCTCCCAACTGTACATTCCCAAATAAGGTCGGCGACACTGCCAGGGTAGCTCCAAGAAGGGTCCCTTTCTTAATAAATTCCCTACGATTCGTCAGTTGCTCATTATTCATATGCTGTATTGTGTTTACAGAAAATACGCCAGCCGCCATGTCGTGATTTGAGAGACGAATAACGCAAATTTACCGCTAATTTACTAATTGTTGTTGCTTTTTGAATGATTATTGCGAAAATAACTGCTGATAATGTGCGGAATTTTGATAAATACCGCCGCTCTGTGCGTAAAAATCATCATTTAAGAGAAACTTGCCTTGCCGCTGTTCCGCCCACGACGCTCCATAGGAGGGGTGATACTGGCGCATGGTCTCCCAATTCACGTAATTGGTTGCCCCATTGGTTTCCATCAACGGCATTCCCAATCCCGGAAAGGGCTCGAGACGAGCGGTCATGTTCTTGTGCCACTCCAGCAGGATCGGGTTGATGGTAAGATCCGAACACGCGCAGGGAATCTGCTGGTGGTGCGCATACTCGAGGATTTTAAGCGTCTGACTAAGAGTCTTTGCCACACTTTTCAATACAATGGCCTGGTACCCCTGTTCAATTCGCCGTTTGGCACTAGCGACATCATAAACGCTTTCGTCGGCGGCAATACGAACGCCTAAATCACCCACATACGTTTCGTTTTGTTCGGCAAAAGGTTCTTCATAAAACAATATCTGGTCAAAGGCCCCAATCTCACGGGCATAGTCCAGGTAACGCATGAACGTTTCCTTGTGTTCATAACGACCATTCGCATCCATGGTATACACCAACCTCCCGTTCGGGGTTTCTTCGGTTCGGATATCTTGCAATAGACGGTGGAGTTGTTTAAGTCTGCGCATATCGCCTTCCAGCATCGTCTGCTGATCGCCCGGGTATCCGGTTTTGATCTTAAAGATAAAGTATCCATCGGCGACCGCCTGCAGGATCGTTTCGTCGGGCATGTCATAAGACACCTGGAATAGGATACCGATCCGGTCGTTTCGATGGGCCAACGCGGCGCGGTATCTCGGCAGAATCATTTCGTGATAATCTTGCAGATCGTTTTCTGCTGCATAGAGCAGCCAGATGGCATTGTCTAGGCTTACGAGTGCATTGAATACAAAATTGGGGTTCAACGTATCGGTGCCTGCCAATTGTTTCGCTATTTCATAGGTTTCCGGATACAGGTCGTCCATTAAGTCCACAGGTGAATTGAACGTTCGTTTTCTTACCAGATCCAGGGCGCGGGCGGTAACCAGGTACATCAATGCGTTGCCGGTGGCTTCGCTTGCCCGGACAAACAGATCGGCATCTCCATACAATACGCTTTGCGTCGCGATGCCAATGCCGGCATGGCCACCCGCGGATTCCAGTCTGGAGGCGGTCTGCCACAGTTCAGTCAGGTATCCGCCCTTAAAACCAAATGGGAAACGCAGCTTCTCCCGCTCAAAATTCGCATCGGCACGTATCACTTCGATCGTTTTCATTCCGGGTGGGTTTTCAGACGAAATGGAAAGCCCGGAAGGCAATCGATTGGTCATCGATAATGCCCCCAGGCCGCCAGATATTTTCAAAAAGGTTCTCCTATCGATCACTAATCTACGATCCAAAAATTATCAGTGGTATTGAAGTTATCAAATATATAAAAATCTCCGTTTGCTTCCATGCACAGCAGGGTTGTGCCAACCCCTATGATTTTCTCAAATCGGTTCCAGCCGCTACCGATGCGGCTCCTGGAACCCAGGCGGCCGCTGACCGTTACGGGTTGAGACCATAAGTTTCCGTCTGCGTCCACGGCAAGCAAAGAAGTTGCATTGAACAGCGCAAGTTTATTTTTGTAAACGTTGTACCCGGTACCGACCGTAACGTTATTGGGTGTGTTAAAGGAGGCATCATTTCTTGCATACCAGGCCTGGAGTGCGCCAGCTTCCGTCAGTGAATAGAAGAAAACCCCCGATGGGGAGGGCATAAACAGGGGCATACTGAATCCGCTGCCAAAGTTGTCGGCGTTTGCGGGCGTCTTCACAATAACGGGAGCCCCGGTCTGAAGCGTAACCATTTGCAGCGCATTGCCGGTCGTGACGGCGACGAACCGGTCTGCATTATAGAAGAACAGATCCCGGTACGCGTCCCGGGGCACTGTTGCTACTTGGGTACCGTTTACGGATACCGATCCGTCCCCATTCAGCGGATAGGCAATCAGTTTGCTGTCAGACGTCCATTCATATAAGCTTTCGCCGCCGTTAAATTCAAAATACTTGCTGGACAAGTTGCCGGCGAGCGCTGATTTTGATCCGGTGGCTGTAACCACGGTGGGTGCGCGAAAGGTTTCAAACTCGTTATAAACGGTGTCGATCCCCTGAGGTGGGAAAAAGACCGTGCGAAGATTGAACTCGCCTCCAGCCGGAAAATTCGTCAGTTGCAGGATATTGGTTTCCCGGTCGGCGCGCACCGTCTTTACCTGGCCCGATGCATTGGTATAAACCACCTCCGCATACGCCACACTGTCGCCCACGGTAACCGGCGTCAGGCCCAGCTCGAAGATCGACTCATCTGGATTGAGTGTGAAAGCGTCTACCTTCCGGGCGCGCAACCCATTGGCAAAGTCGTCTCCCCACACCGTGACGGTGAGGTTTGAATACAGAGAGGTTTCTCCCTCGCTGTTTGCGTTGCGGAATTCGAAAAGCGTTGAGCCTTCCGGCAGATTTTCCAAAATAACGGAATCCCGCTGCAAGCCCGAACCGGTTCGGACAAACTCCTTTACAAGGGAATCCCGGCGCATGTTCCAATAAATGATCGTCCGGTCTACCTTGGGATCGGCACCGATATACCAAGTGATTTTAGCCCGGCCAAAACCTGGATAAAACTTGAGCGAATCTACTTTGCCCAGGTATACCTGCTCTTCCTTCCCGGCCCACTCTGCTTGGATATCATTCATCTTATCACAAGACGAAAACAGTAGGGCAACGGATGCCACTAATCCCAGTACAACGGGGAATAGGCTATATGTCTTCTTCATCTGTTTCATGTTTACGCCAATAATTAATTTTGGGCTACCGTATTGTCTCCATACGCTGTAATTTCACCCATCGACCAGTAATTAGTCGGTGCTGGAGGAGTTCCTGCGATCTCACGCGCGAATATCCGGATGTAGCGTACCGGCGGTGCATCGATCGGCATCTCGTATTCCGTTCCGTTGGCGGCCAGATTCAGCGCACCCTGAGGGTCGGGCGGTACCATCCGATCGTAACGCGGGATCGCATGGTAACCCAAATACGCCCAGTCGTCCTTGAAGGTTTGGGCGGGCATGGGGTACAATGGGTCTATTTTGTTTGCCACGTCGTTTTGGAATGCACCGTGACGGAGACTGGTTTCATCCAGCCAATAATCCCTGTTCTTTAACTTATCAAAGTCAATCTGGTCGGTACCCCACATTTCAAACTGCGTGATGTTGGCCTGCCCGTATACCGAATTGACGTGGTAACCATGGATTACGATCCGGCTGAGCTTAACAACCTGTCCGAGGTCAATGGTCATAGACAAGCCGTTCCCGGCACCCGGCTGGGTGAGCCAGCCGTGGGAAGCCGTATTCACAATGTTGTCCCAAAGGGTGTTCATATTACGGCCGCTCAAGGTCGTCGGGTTGTCCAGCGGAATCGTGGCCCGGTAATCCGCGTAAGGTTTGTCAATCAGCGTTTCGAAGAACGGCGTGGTGGTAAACCAGGTAGTGTCCGAAATATTATCCCACTTGTCTTCAAAAGAAATGCCCACCGTCGTCTCTACCGGTTCAAATCCGCGGAAAGCGCGCCGTTCGGTTTCCGATGACGAAAAGTACATTTCGCGGGTGACCAGCTCGCCCGGTCGCGTCTCATCGGGTACGATCATGCGTACACCCAGTTCCGTCAAACCTGGGTTATCCCAGGAAGCAATGATGCCGCCAAATCCAGGGGTCATTTCCAGCGTTCGCTCGGCAATCGAAACCAAGCCTTCCAGTGGCACGAACTCTATTTCCAACGGTTCCGATCGCTGTTCCTGCCGATTGACTTTGTACAATTTGGCACCGACCGGTTCGGTGGTGTTGAATCCTTCAATGGTCAGCTCATTCTTGTGAATGGATGATTTTTCCGTAAAGGTCCTTCCGTTTCGCTCATACTCTGCCATGACATACAGCAGATCGTTGTCCTTGGGTAAATCATACGTGATCTTGGCGCCACCATTAATCGGCGTGACGGTATACCCTGTTAGGGGACCTGCGTTCCAGGTGCCGCCTTCCGGTCGCTTAAGTTCGCTCTCTCCGCAAGAAGCTAATAGCAACACCATGGCTGCGAAGACAAAACTATATTTTTTCATCTTTAATCAATTTGTTGTTAACGGTGATGAAGCGGTCCTGATCGATTCGTTCCGGTGCGGTTCGAATAAAATCACGAGGGTTTCACAAACGTTATTTTTATCGTCATTCCTATTTATTCGCCCGATGACTACCAGCCATAGGTCTGCTCCAGATTGGTGTTTACCCGCAGGTCGTACTCCCGTAACGGCCACAGGTAATCCCTGAAGGTCATCTGACGTGCCGGAGCAGTAACCATGGGCACATAAAAATCTTCCGTTATCACGGTATTGGTTGTCCACGACATCGGCGGCAGCGTCCAGTACTGATCGGCAATTTTCCAGCGGCGGATGTCCCAGAAACGCTGGCCTTCAAATGAAAGTTCAATGAGGCGCTCTTTCTGGATGATCCGGCGCATATCGTTTTTGTTGCTGGGTGCGGTGGGGTTAAAGGCCGCGTTTTGCCACGACTCGACCACACCGTCCAGCCCGGCATTTTCCCGGATCAGGTCAATCCAATGGTATACCTCTTCGTCGGGTGCCGCCTTTACTTCGTTTAATGCTTCCGCATAGAGCAGGTACAGATCCGCCAGACGCAGCAGCGGAAACTGGTAGGCGTAATGTGTGTATCCCTGGCCGCTGATGCCCCGACTACCGGACGATTCAAACGGAATAATTTTTTTAGGCGTGTACGAGGCCAATCCGTTACCTGGCCCCACTTCATTCGACCGTGATCTGTTTACCGGGCTGAACGACGCGCCACCGTTATTGGTGGTAGAAGCCAATTCGAAATAGCCGCGGTCGATTCCCAGGCTGGCATAAAAACGCGGTTCCCGGTCGAAGTGCAGCTTCACCGTAACCTCTCCGGTGGCAATATACGATTCATGCCGGTCAATGGGTTCTGCCCTGCGCAGGCCGAACCGATTGGCGTAATCGTAGTTTTTATCTTCATCGATCGGCACTCCGTTCTTTGAATAATATAACTCTGCCATGTGCCACGAGGCGGACATGTAATTAAGCAGGATCGGTTGGTCGGTGCTGTACAGTACCGGGTGCATGCTGAGCAGCATATGTCCCAAAACGGCCAGGCCGGGACTACCCTTGCCACTGGCAAACTGTTCCTGTGTTGCCCACAGTACCCCCGAATTCCGTTCGAAATCTTCCGTAATCGATTTCCGGATGGTCATCAGTTGTTCCAAAGTGTCGTTCATGGCAAACGTCTGGGCACCACCTGCCAGCTTGTTGAATGTATACAGCCGATGGCCACTGGCTTCGGCCAGGTCAATGGCGTCTTTGATGGCCGCGGCAGCGCGTTCCCACTTAGACGGATCGTAGGTGCTGGGGATCAGCTGGATCCCGCGGTTGTCCACCCAGCCGGCATAATCGGGGTTTCCATTAAACAAGGGGCTAGCCGCCCAAGCCAGGACCTTTGCCTTGATGCCCAGCGCCGTAACCTTAGTAATCCGGCCACGTTCGGTGGTCGGATCCAACAGCGTTTCCGGTAAACCGGCCGCAGCCTGGTCTAAAAGCTCTACGATGTAATCCACGCACACGTCGATCGGCTCGCGGTAGACTTTGGCATCTTCCGGGCTGGTCGACACCGGTAGATTCTCTTTTACCAGCACAATCGGGCCATAGAGTTGCATGAGAAAGAAGTGGTAATACGCTTTGAGAAAGGTAACTTCCGCAATCCATCTCGTGCGTTCCAATTCGTCAATATCCCGCGGAACATGGGCATTCTCCAAAAATATATTGCAATCGCGAAGGGCAACGTACAGCGCTTTACCGCCATTTGCGCCGGACCAGTAATCCTGGTACGGGGCGTTCGCATTCTGAAGCCCCCGTGCGATCATCGCTGCAGGCATCACTGCCGCCCGACTTTCGTTGCGGTAATCAAATTCATCCCGGCTGGTAAAATAAGCCGGATACCACCACGGATTGGTCGGGTCTGGTAAATGTGAATAGCATGTTCTCATAAACTTTTCCATCACCGACCGGTTCGAGAAGGCATGATCGAGCGTGGCTGTATCATTCGGCACCACATCCAAATAGTTGCAGCTTGCTACCCCCAAGAGGAAACAGGCCGCCGTGATTCGAAATAAACTCTTCATTCGTATATCATTTATTGCCGACGTTCAGCAGTTATCTAAAGATTAATATTTACACCGAGGTTAAACACACGCTGAACCGGATATCCTAACCCCAGTCCGGCCATTTCCGGATCCCACAACTTAAACTTCGACCAGTACAGCAGGTTGGTTCCACTCAGGTATACCCGCAGCGTCCTTAGACGGGCGCGCTGAACGAGTTTTTCCGGCAGCGTAAACCCTACTTCGGCTTGTTTCAGCCGTAAGAACGTGCCGTCGCGCAGCCAGTGGGTACTCTGCACGTTGTTGTTACCTATGGCATACTCAGATAAGCGCGGCCAAAACGCATAAATGTCCCGGTTGGTTTCCGACCAGTGATCGTCTGCAATCAATTGCGCCAGGCCTTTCTGTCCGCGGTCGGTAAATGGCGTCAGGGCTGTCGGACTGATAAAGAATGAGGACCTGCCGGAGCCCTGGATGAAGAAGTTGAGGTCAAACGCTTTATACCCGATGGAAAAAGAAGTTCCATAAATGATCTCGGGCTCGGTCGGAAAGCCGATCGGCACCATATCATCGTTATTGATCCTACCGTCGTTATTGATGTCCTTGTATTTGATGTCGCCGGCCATGTATTCCCCGAATTCCTGTACGGGTGAATTATTCACTTCTTCCTCGTCGATGAACAGCCGTTCCGCAATCAAGCCCATCGGCTGGCTGAGTTTTGTGCCTACCCGGGTGCGCCAGGGCACATCGCTGTAATCGGGCTCTTCATATTGCAGAAAGCGGCCACTCATATACGTGAAATTGCCATTTATGGAGTACCAAAGGCCATTGGCCATCGTTTTGTTGTATTTCAGTTCGGCATCGATCCCCCGTCCTTCGGACATGCCTACGTTCGCTTGCGGGGTACCCCGGATTCCCATGGTGGTGGGGATATCCTGCCGGGTTTGCAAGATGTTTCGCCGTTTTTCGTGGAAAAAGTCCGCAATCAGGGTAAGTTCATTGAACAATCCAATTTCAAAACCCACGTTGGCCTTCCGGGCAATTTCCCAGGTAATCAAATTATTGGCATACCGGTTAATCGTGATTCCACTGCGGCTGTAGTACGGATTTCCCGGTACACCGAACGGGTACGTTGCAGAGGCATTCATATTGATCTGGGAGAGGTAGAAAAAGCGATCGGCAGCCGCACCGATTGCATCGTTCCCTACTTCGCCGTACGTACCCCGCAGTCTCAGGGTCGTGATTTTTTCCTCCAGGCCAGACCAAAATTTTTCATTGCTCACTGCCCAGCTTACACCTACCGTCGGAAAGAAGCCCCACCGGTTATTCTCCGCAAACCGTTCCGTGCCGTTCAGTCCATACGCAAACTCAGCGAAATAACGCGAATCGTACCCGTAGGCGATCCGACCGGCCGTTGAGATGTTCCTCCGGGGCAAGGCGAGCGTTAACTGATCCGCCACGTCATCATTAAAATTAAACGTACCCGTCGCGTCCCGAATCGTACCGATCAGCGCGCCATTGAAGTTGTGTACGTCGTTCAAGGTCTTATTGTACGTCAATCGGACTTCGCCATATTGGGTCGCTTCCGATGTCCTGCCGCCGCCGCGATAATCCAGGTATTCGGTGCCCGAATCCGGGTTTAGCGCCAGCAGGCGATACGATCCGTCGATCGTGTTGGCTAGGGCGTAATAAAAAGGAAGGGATGAACGGGTATGGGAATAATAGGTTTTTCGCTGCGCATTATATAGCCCCCAGGCGGTGAATCCTTCCAGTTTGCCGGTAAATCGATGCTCCATTTCCAGTTGGATTTGCATCATGGATTCTTTGGATTCCTGAAACGAACTGGCCAGCCTTGCCCACGGGTTGTTGTATGACATTTCTTGATCGTTCCCGAACAGAATGTGCTTGGTGAATGCATTGGCTTCATCGGCCGGATAGAAGGGCAGAAAGCGAACTTGCGAAGCATTCCGGGCTTGGCGGAATACCGCTGCACCGCCACTGACGGTCTTCCCGTTTTCGTCGGTCATATTTTGGATCCACGGTCCGGTGCGGTCGTCGAACGACCCATAGGCGCGGACAACCCCGGTTGTGGTAGGGGCAAACTTAATGGTCACGTTCGAGCGGACCTGAAGCCGGTCGATATCGATGTTGTTATCCAACTGGTTTTCCTTACTCTCTTTCAGGATACCCTGATCATTTTGATAATTGGCAGCTAGGTAATACTGTACCGTTTGTCCGCCACCGGTCAGATTCAAATTGACGCGCCGGTTGGTTGCATAGTCATCGATTAGGTAATCGTACCAGTTTACGGCCGGATAACGGATTGGATCCAACCCTAATTCGGTTCCCCGGATTTTGGCTGATGAGTAGGGGAGTTCCACCATCGGATCCCGTGTCCGTACGGCTTCGTTATGCAGGCGCATATAGGTAACGGGATCAGCTAGGTCCAGCATCTTCGTATTGTACGAATTGGACTGCTCGCCCCGTATACTGATCGATAGACGATCCAGTTTGCCTTCCTTGGTCGTTACCAGGATGACACCGTTCGCGCCCCGTGCGCCATACAATGCCGCCGCACTGGCGTCTTTCATCACGGAAAACGACTCGATATCGTCCACATTCAGCCTTGCAAGGTCATTCGCTGTCATTTCCACTCGGTCGATCAGGATCAACGGATCCCGTTTACCGGCCGTACTAAACGTCGTAATTCCCCGGATGTAGAATTCAGCATTGTCCAATCCGGGTTCGCCCGACCGTTGGTACGCAATCACGCCGGCTACCCGGCCTGCGAGTGCCGCAGTCAGGTTACTGGATGGACTTCGGAGTTCACCTGGCTTGACGGTGGAAATTGCGCTCACCACACTTTCTTTTTTCTGCGTGCCAAACGCGGTGACAACCACCTCGTCTATGGCAGACGCGTCCGCTTCCTCCATCGTAATCCGGATTTCGGATTGTCCTTTAACCGGAACTTCCTTCGTAACATACCCCACGTAGGTAAACTCCAGTATGGCTGTTTCGTCCGAGATGGTAATGGTAAAGTGTCCGTTTAAGTCGGTCACCGTACCCATGGTGGTCCCTTTGATTTTTACACTCACGCCAGGGATTCCGGCCTCGTTTAAATCGCTCACACGGCCGGTGATTTGGCGTTCCTGCGCCATCGCTGACGCCCCGGTCCACGTCTGGCCGATCAGTAAGACGGCAAGCAGGCATCCATAAAAATGCATGCCTATACCCATTATGTACTTGTTTCTCTTCATAAATAAGTTATTTGTTTATACGGTGAAGTTGATATTGCTTTGGAACTATTAAAGCAATATGAATTGGTAGTCAAGACGGATGGTCTTCTGAGTTTAGTTCAATGATATTATCATAGGCATATTAGACTTTAAGCGATTCTATACCTTCCGCATGCTCCTTTCCATGTCACATGCGGCCTCTAAGCCCTCAATTAATAATGCGGTTTATAATCGTTATTGTTGCGCAATATCCGTAAAAGAAATCGGTTATGCAAGTTTAATGTGTTAAAAATTATAATATGTCTGAATTTTATCTCTTTATGCGGTTTACTTGCTTATTTATGGTTAAAGTTTAGCGGGTATTGTTCGGTCTTTCCGCAAGCCGGGTTACAAGTCATAACTGTAAAGATGGGAGCCGCTGATGTAATAAATTCGATTGTTAAGGTAATCGCCCCCGGCTCGTATGGGTTTGGGCGTGCGAGCCAGCAACGTTAACTGATAAGAATCGTGATCTACTTTAGCTATGGCCTCGTGAAAAAGCAGGTAGAGATCTTCGCCATTCCCCTTCACAAATATGCGAGGTGACTGTTCCCCAACCGTACGCCCCAAGTCGGCCGAGAGATCCTTTTGATAAATGACGGTTCGGGTCTCAGGGTCGAAAACAAAAAACAGTTTATAATCTGCAATTCCATATACCTTTCCGTCAGCCCGGGTTGTCAGATCGGAGTAAGTTTGGACACCCGGAATAACCGGCTGCCGCCATTCGACCTGCTTGGTTTTGACGTCCACTTGATACAGTTCAGCCAAGGAAGCTTTGCGCTCACCGCCCGTTCCAGGCGCGATTGTAGTCCCTCCCAGCACCTTACCGTTTTTTAACGCCGTAAGGCTCATAGTCGATTGATTTTCGACTACCTGGCTATCGGTCAGTAATACGTGTTGCCGCGATACGATGTCATAAAACAGCAGCCCACCACCGGTATAGCCATAGTCGGGCGTGCCACCCATCAGCACGGTCCGGCCGTCTGGATGAGGCAAAACACGGTGGGGACGGTAGATCACCGGTTTGCACGTAAAGGCGACTTCGGGAGTTTGCTTGCCATCCCACATCAAAAGATGTCCTCCTGGATAGGATCCGAAAAAGACGTGGCGGTCCGTGACGGCTACGGCATTGAATTGACCGGTTGCCCGCTGGTGGTTCCACGTATCGTTGGCTACCGCATAACCAAACAACCGCATGGGGAACGTGGTGCCGCCGATAATCGATCGTCCATCCGGTGATGCGGCGACCCCCATCACCCAAGACCCTTCGGTTGAATAATCGAAGTTGACGGTTTTCCGCGATGCGCCTGCTGCATCTTCGGTGGTCAACTGCCGGTTGATCAAATCCAGGTTAGCCACCCGTCGGCCGTCCGGAAACGTGAGGTGCCTGAGGGCCTGCGATCCGGTGATAATGTTCTTTGCTTCCGGCTGATGATCCGTCCCAATGGGTGTGATATTTCCTTTGTATAATTCATACCAGGGCTCGGCATCATCTTGTAGGGCCTGTCCGAAGACCTTTCCGTTTTTGTTTCGGTAAACATACGCCATTCCGCGCTTCCGCTCGGACGGTTGCAGCAATGGTTTGACTTCCCGCGTTGTGGGGTTGAATGCGATCAGTTGGCTGTCCGTATTACCAATGGCAAAGTAAATCCAACCCGTATCGTCGGCTGCGACAAAGCGCTGATATTGAGCCCAGTTTTCTTTGTGTACGTAACCGTAGTCGGTCAACGAATCGATTTTAGGATCGTAGCAAACCAAACCACTGTTCGGATACGTTACCGCCCAGATCCGTCCCTGGTCATCTTCGGTCATTCCCATTGCCATTTGAGGGGCGGTTTTATGGTGGAAGGTGTATGCACGTTCCCTGGGGTCGAACTCTACAAAATTGCCATTAAACAACGTATATAATTTGCCTTGGGAAGAAAACAACGACGAAAAGGGAGAATCCCCCTTGTTATCAAACGGCATGGGGAATTCTTCGCTTTGGCCGGTCGCGGCATCAATGACCAATAATGAATAACCGCCCCTGACATCAAAAAGCCAGGCCATTACCACGTTCCGTCCCTGCCCATCCACGGCGGCGACGATCCCGCGGTCGGTACTAACGGGCGAGGCGACACCATGGTCTGTGAACCGGTCATCTAACGGTACATGCCGCGGCTTTTCGGCGTTTCGCAAGCTCATTGCGACCAGCGACATCAGTACGATACCACCAAGTTTCCAGTATTTCTTTGTCATTTCTTATTCGGTTAAATTAATTGGTGTTTAACATATGGTTTATGAAAGCATACGCTTTCATCCGCGTTTCATAGGGAAAGTCGTGTTCTGCATCGGGGTAGGCTACCTGTAAGCGCGGTTCCACTCCGAGAAATTGATAAACCCCGGCAACCCGTGCAATGCCTTTTTTTACGCCATCGATATTGAAATTATGATCATTGATCGGTGAATTCGAATAAAATGCCCGCGGTGCGATGGCTGCGATTGCTTCATCGAAATCGAATGGGACGCGGGAGGGATCAAGGTTATACCGCTGTCGGAAGTATGGCATGTATCGATCCTGAGCCCAGGGCCCCAGTTTGCCGCCGTAGGTTTTCGTTCCTGCCTCACCGATGTCGTAATGGTCAAAAAGTGTCCAGCCGCAACTGGAGACGACCACGCGGATGCGCTCGTCGAGGCTGCCGACAAAGATGGCATTGTGGCCACCTAAGGAATGGCCGATGACGCCGACCCGGTCTGGGTCTACATCGTCTCTGGCTACCAGTAAATCGACGGCACGGAGGTGGTTAAAAATTCCTTTCATGGTGCCCGACTCATAACGGTCGGTTGCAAAATTGTAATCCTTCAGATCGCCGAAGCTAGGGTAATCGGGAGCAATGACAACATATCCCCGTTCGGCGAGTTCCTTTGCATACCCCCGGTTTTCTGTAGTTCCCTGACCATCAACAATCGCCTTTCCGAGATTGCCTGTGCTGTGAAGCACCAGCATGGCCGGGAGCCGTTCGTTTTTAGCTGATTTCGACGGTATGTATAGAAACGCCGGTACCCACTCTTCGGGCGCCGCCAGGTAACGGATGTTGAATAACGTGTAACCTTTGCGGTTTTCCTGGGAAACGACCTGAACCTGTGGGGCACCCAGTCCCGATGTATCCGGCAATGGCCCCATTGCCTGTTGCATCCGGGATAGGATCTGATCCCTTTTTTTTCGCCAATCGCCAGCGGTTCGCACCTTTCTTGGGGTTCCGTTTTCATCCAGGTAGGTCAATAACCCCGCCGGATGCTGGCGAACATCCTCCTTATCCTGCCACGATATAAAGAGGATCGTGCATATTCCGAAAAAGAAACTGGTTTTTGACATACGGGTCAGTTATTATCTACACGCCAAGAAAATACCGTTTTAAAGGTTATCCGATCACCTTCCCATGCATTGGCTAACCATAATTTATCCCCGGGAGTCAACCGTGCGGAACCAAGCCGATCCACTGCCACCGCTTTGCGATCCGCCTTGACGACCTGACCTAGGAAGGCATGCGTATCATCCAGCAGCGCTGCTCCCCGGTAATGGTGATAAAAATTCAGCTCGGTATCAGAGGTGATTTGTTCTCCACTCACTTTTGCCGCGCCAAAATAACCTACCAGTAGATCGTCGTGCAACTTCAGACGCAACGTGTTCCCTGCTCCGGGAACTGCCGTAGCCGGATGTACGGTGGTTCGGTAGGGGTTGGTTATATGAAAAATACCGGAAAAGGAATTTTTGGCCGTTTTGGGCAGATTTGCTGCCAACTCAACGACTAATTCATTGCGTTTGGTGTCAACTTTCCGTACGGTCCCTTCAATCGGGCGGCTTCGGAAGGTCTTTCCGTTTACCTCCAGGAAGGTGCCATCGGTATAGTATACCCGTTGTGGGCGACCCTGTCGGTCGATGGTTACTACGGCGGTGTTAGCATCGGTCTTGATGTGATAGCGGTCCAATATTTTGACCGTATTTGCCGTATCCCGGATCACGACATCCAACCGTTCACCACGGGATATAGCAAGTGCTGTACCGTCGCCGCCGTTCAGGGCAAGTTGTTCGATTTTTTCGAGATAGGGCTGCCCGGTAAAAGGTTCAAAGATGCCTACAAAGGTGCTGTTCAGTGACTGCGAAGCTGCGGCTTTTCTTCTGGCAATCAGATACGTCAAGGTATGGTCTTTGGCTCTTGGCTTATCGTACGCGTCTGCGACGTATACCTGTTGTCCGTCGAACGGTAATACATGTATCCGTAATTGCGCGCCCGGGTCTTTCAGGTGCTTGAAAGATAGCAACGGGTTCCCCTGTTCCAAACGCTGCACATTAAACAGGTGTTGGTATCCCGAGCCGCCATAGCCGCCGTAACCGATGGTGTCACCCTTTTGCTCAAGCAGTTTGTTGTCATAAATCTTCCCAAGCTCCACATCTGGACCCGCGAAAGTCCCGGGTTGTACGGTACTCCAATCGCCCTCGGAGAGCGTGCGTTCACCGGGAGGGCCATGCAACGAATAATCGTGTTGTTTTCCGCCTTGAACATGGAAAAAGTCCACCACATAACTCTGCCCGGCGTCTCCGCTTATTAACACAAGATTCCGGCGGTACTGGTTGAGATGGCGGTAGGCGAAGGATTCCACATCAATGCTCTGCGCAAAATCACCCTCTGAAAAATGGTGGAGTACGCCCGGCAGGTTGTTGTTTTGATGGATTTCGTCAACTACCACGGTGTTGTGGGATACCGTATTCTTGGACCAGGTGTAAACTTCCCGGACGTAATTGTTCATGGCATCGGGATAACCGAGGTCCGGCATCATTTTCTGTCCGTTTGCAAACAACTCTACATTCAGGAAATCCCAGTGATAATGCGCGTAATGCATGCCGTATTTCACGGCAAGTGCGGTCTCGTCCGGGCGGTCGTTCAGTATGCCCAATCCATATCCCGCAAAAAGACGGGAGCTAGTGGGCGCCAATAGCCGGCCTTTCGCAAGGGTATTCTTACGCCCGATTGGCGATCGGAAGAGCGACTCGTAGGTTGTGAAATATTCGTCTTCCGACCGGTTAAGCCAGGCGATGTACGTGGAATCGCCCCAAGCAGAATACGCCGACTGGTAAGTTTCCGGATTTTGGCCGCTGATATCGCCCAACACGTCGCTGCCATCTCCGAGGGCAGGGGTATAACGGCCGATAGCCAGCGATTGGATCGGTGCATCCAGTATGCGCTTAAATTTGGGGTTCTGGTACAGATTAACCCCTTGTTTGCGTAGCAATTCGGCCATCACGGCGAGGTAACGGATCCACAGCGAGTTATATTGCGGGGATTCAAGGGGAAAACCGTCCCGGAAAACCTGGTTGTATAACGCATAATTTATCCCCATTTTACTGCGGGTTTCACCCGGGTCTTCCAGTAGAAGGCGAATGTATTTGTCCAGATCTGCATACTGCCGGGAAAGGCCCACGGCGAGCACAGCGCTCTGGTGCATGCCGAAATTGCCCAGTACCTTATTTTGATCGAATGCCCGCAGTGCCTCCTCCAGAAAATTGGCTTCGATGTATGCCCGGATTTCTTCGCCCGTCTTTCCAAGGTATTGCTGAAGGCCCGTATTGCCGTCGATGCTATCCCAGATCGCATCGTAGGCTTCTGCTCCAGCCAGAACGATAAACGTTTCCCAGATGGCGTTGACAATCTTGCCTCGATAAACGGAATTCCTGGCCTTCATCATCAAGCCATATCGGGATTGGTCTTCGTGGTTCATGGAGGGGTATACCTCGGCCAACCGGTGGAGCATTAGCGCCGATTTGTAGGCGTAGCGGGTATCGCCTGTCAATTGATAGGCCCGTGCGAGATTGAGGATACCGGGGATAATATGACGGTGCCAGATCCAGTGGTTTGCGTGGGCAACAAACCAATATCGCTCGCCATGGGGCGACACCCATCCCCATCCGTCATCCACATAGGCGGTGTCTGCGGACGGCTTTTGCGTAAACCCGCTTCGGTAATATGCGGCATAATCATTGGAAGGGAATACTTCCCCGCCGACCGGGCATTTCACCTGAAAAGGATGCCTTGGGTCAATGACCCAGGGGTAGGCGCCTCCTTTGTTAAATACTTCCGCCCCGTGGACAGGACATCCGTTTGCATTAAGGTCGAACGCTCTCGGAACCTGCGCGGAGGCCATCAGATCTACAATCGCCTGGTCGGTCCAATCGGTCCAATAGTCAGCCGATTTGATAATGTTATCGGCTATCTTTTTGGCACCGGTATGGGTGGCGATGTTTTTTCGGGCGATGTCGATTTCCTGATCGCTGTAGAACAGGCGGTCTGTTTTTAATGCAAATCCGGCCGTACGTGGTGGTTCCGGTTTAAAAGGCGGAATGGGCAGCTCATTGGATGTTTGTGCCCATAACCACGAACCAAAAACACTAAGTATTCCGGTAAATAAAATCTTCATCATTGGCCTCTGAAAGAACGGAAATGTTTCGGGATACTGTGGAGCGGCATACTATCCAACTTTGGTTTGATGATGTGGAAAGCATTTTCTCCCAGTACTTTCTTTTTGATCTCCAGGGGAAGCCTCGAAAACACTACCCATCCGAGTTGCTGCCTTGGGTCGCGCATGGGCAGGTCCGACCCGTACATAATGCGGTCTTCACCCGCACCTTCAACGAGGTATTCGACGATACCCAGCTGGACGGGAGTGAGAGTGATTTCGGCATAAATATTCGGGTACTTCTTCATCGCAGCGATGGCCATATCCGCCATTCGGAAGTTGCTGCCGGCATGCGCAATGACCCATCGCACATTGGGGTATTTGGGAGCAAGGGTTTCTATCTCCTGCAGATCCGAACGCGTGCTGTGTAACAGGCCATACAGTTGGTTTTCATTGCCGTATTTCCACCAGATATCGTAGGATGGATCGTGATAGGGGATCCCATAGTGCAAGTAAGGTTTCATGCCGATGAAGCGCTTGTCCTTATACACTTCGGGAATCATCTTGGCCAATTCTTCCTGTGTGTAATGTGAAGGGTCGAAGTTCGCCAGGCCCCAGTAACCTTCGGGCGCGACATCCAGTGCTTGGGTAGTGGTAACGTTACCGTTCGCGGAATCAACACTGACTACGCCGTTCCAACTCATAATTCCTCCGCCGGCATATCCGAGTTTTTTGATCAAGGCAAAGACACCGCTTGGCCCGCCGTTATGCATCCGGTAATGCCAGCCCGTGCCATTTAGTCCTTCGTGAAGAATGTGCATGTGCATGTCCACGACGGGTACCGGGACGGGTTTCCCATGGCGGATGGCGTGCATCAGGATGTCCTCGGCCTTGTTTTCTTTGGTTGCCGGAGGGTGGAGCCCGTGCAATAGCCGGGTTAGGTTGCCTCCTGCAATTTTTTGACGGGCTTCCCGGGGGATGGCGGCATAGTCAACATAGGTGCGGTGTGCGCCCGCGGACATGGTAGGGGCATTGGACGCAAAGATGAGTTGGTCCGTGTACCCATCGCGGTGCAAGGTCTCCAGCCCTTCGTTGATCTGAAAATTTTCAAAGCTGATGTGCAGGTTTTTGTATGCGGCCAACATGGGTAGAATGGTCCGCTGAAATGACCAGTACACACCGGTAAGCAACACCGGAAGTTCAGGATAGCTGTTCAGCAGTTCCTTGACGCCCCCCAACCCGCCGAACTGATCGGGGGCAATGATCAGAAGTGTGCGCTTTTCCATTAACCAGCGGAAAAGTTCTATTGCTTCAGGAGTTTTCCAGTCCCAGTTGTTCCCCGTGGGGTTAACGGTTACGGCCCGCACATCGTGCTCCTTCATCAAAACTTCCAACTCTGGGGGCGGCGGAAATTCACCGGTATTGGCCGGCATCAGGTTCCATACCGCAAAGAGGTGGGGATAAGGTTTTAATTGCTTGCTCAGATCGAGGTTGGAGTACATGGGGTCATACGTAACAGACAGCACGGAGGCGACCAGCGCTCCTGAAATGGAGCAATGATCCATCTCATCGATCAGATGCTTCAAACTCCAACGCTCTGCAGGATGCTTGTTGCGTTTGGGGCCAACGTTCGTAAATCCATCGAAATAAACAAGGGGAGCCTCTTCATCCATCTTCCAGGAAAATGACGACATGGAGCCCGCCAAGGCGAGTGAAAGCCCGCCCAATGCTCCTTTTTTCAGAAAGTTCCGCCGCGATTCGTAGTTTGTTGTCATGTTTTGTCCGAGTTTAGGAAGGTTATTGATTCAGTAGTTTATCCATGGCTGCCAGCACGATGCTTTCGGCTTCGGCGGTAACACCGGAAGCCGGACCCGCTTCATATCCGCCTTCCTCATAGGCGGCAGCGGTACAGATGTATCCCGGTGCATAATCGCCGTACCCCGCGACTGCGACGAACAAATCCGGGCGCATTTTCTTGGCTGCCAGTTGAAAAGCAACGAACGGTTCACCAGGCAGGTGCAGGACCCGGGCGTTGCCCAGTTTAAGGCAGGAAAGTTCGATGTATTTGCCTTGTAACTGCCGTTTGTGTAACACCAATTTGTACACATTATTGGCTAAAAAGATCGCATTGTGTTCCGCCAGTTTTTCTTCCAGTTGAATAGCGGAAGGCGAAATGGGCAGTCGGAGGGGTTCAGTGGTCCACGCAATGTCGGCCGCACGGATGGGTTGCTTTTTCGTCTGTAGCCAGGCTTCTTTCATTCCCGTAGCAAGACGCTGTGCCAATAACCATCGGTTTTCCTTGGCGCCATCGTTGTATTTTCCCGCTGTTACGTCTCCTCCCGCACCGTTAAAATGAATGTGAAGTGCATCGGGCACCTCCAATTGGCGCAAGAAGCGGGCGATTCCCGGAAAATCAGGATTTGCGTTTCCGGTACGGTAGTAACTTTGCGGGTGCACGGCGTAATAACTCAGGACAGCCACGGGCTTCTCTTCATTCCAGAAGCTGACTAACGATACTTCCGGATCGATCAATCCCTCGGGGTAAGCCCTGACCTCCGGTTTGGGGGAGGCGGACGTCCGGCTGATGGTCGCTTTTCCATTGGCATCCAATATCCGGCGGTTGGATGCAACCTCGTGTACTTTCGCGGTGCCTAATCCGATGTGCGTTACCGGGATGGGAGCTTTCCGCATGGATTCGCGTACCGTACTGTCCAAGTGTACCAATAATTTGCGTGCGAACGATCCCTCGTAATTGATAGGATCCAATCCTTTTGATAATAACAAGGCCTCTGCTCCGAAATCACAGGTAGGTGCGTCGTGCTGGTGGACGGTGTGTACCGCCACCCGGTCCGGGTTCGTACCCGCAGCCTCGGCCAATACGCGCTTGAATTCATCCTGTCCTTCGTTTGCGATGCCGATCCAGTCGACCGAGCAAAGCACAATGGGCTTGCCGGAGCCGCTGATGACCACTCCCTTGGCACGGAGCCCCATGTCCCACGTATGGGTCATCTGGTCATACGTAAGGTAACTGCCTACCGGCGGCGTGGCATCGACATCGAAAACACGTATGTTTACGGAGCCCGGATGGGTTTGGGCTTGCGATGCGCTAGCTAATCCAACACAAAAAATCAGGAAAAAAGAAATGTATTTACTCATAACGTATTTTAGCTGTCCGCGGCGTCAAACCTTACGCAGATGATCCCTGTTTTCGTACACTTTGGTAACGGCATTGACAATATCGTTCATATCATCCTTACTTCCCAGTAACACGCCGGAACCCCAAAAAGCCACCAAGGTTCGATCGGTTATCTCGTCGCAGTTCGGTAACACCAGTTCATCCCGATACGTGCGGAGACGCTGCTCGGAATAAAAACGTTTATACACCGGTTGCTTAAGTATTGTGTCGACCCAGGGAGCCCGGTGCAGACCTTCACGGATGTAGGAAGTGAATGGCACTCCTTCCGCCTGTATTGCCTTCAAGAAGGTGCTGCGATCGATCCCGAACGTTTGGTCGTCAAATTTCATGGCGTAATTGTAATAGGATCCGCTCTCGGTACCTTCGTACTGTTTCTGCGGTGTAAGACCCGGGATGTCCTTCAGCTTCTCGCTGAGGTATTTGGCATTTGCGTCCCGTATTTCAAAACGCGTTTTGGCATCGTCCAGTTGGCCGAGCAAAACAGCGCCTTCAAATTCGTTCATGCGATACTTCGGGCCGATCCGTTCGTTTTTCCCAGCCCGGGAAGCTCCGCGATTTTGTACCGTGAAACATTCCTCCATGAGCGCCTGGTTGTTGCCGACTACCGCACCGCCTTCGCCACAGGCGATGGCTTTGCTTGCCTGGAAGCTGAAGCAGCCCAAATCGCCGATGAGACCCACCGCTTTTCCCTGATACCGTGAAAAAGGGGCCTGACAAGCATCTTCAATCACAGCCAGTCCGTGTTTTTTAGCAAGCGACATGATGCGTTCCATATTGGCCGGTAATCCCATAATATGCACCGGCATGATGGCCTTCGTGTTGGAATTGATGTGTTTTTCTACTTCGTCTGGATCTAACTGAAAGGAATCGGGATCCAAATCGACCAATACGGGTAAGGCGCGGCTGGTCAGAATCGCCGATATGGTTCCAAAATCGGTATAAGGCGACGTGATTACTTCGTCGCCGGGACCGATATTTAATGCTTCAACGCAGGTACTAAGCGCCTGGGTGCCCGAACCGGTGGCTACGCAATACTCCGAACCAATAAGCTTGGCAAACAGGGGTTCAAAGGTGGCTACCGTGCCTTTGGCCGATTGAATCCGACTCCAAATGCCGCTTTTCGTTGTTTCAACCACTTTGTTGACAAGTTTATCGTCGATGTGTGGCCACTTGGGCCACGTCTTTTGATATCGAATGGACTTACCGCCCAGCAAGGCTAGTTTTTCAGCGTCGCCGCTTGCTGCAGCGACCGAATGGTTAGGCCACGATGCGAATACTCCGCTTCCGAGGGCGGCTGCGGCTCCCAATCCGGTTTGTTCAATAAATCGTCTGCGACTCCATGTTTGTTTTTTCATTCGAAAATAATTTTGATTCATTATCCGTTTTCCGCGGTATCAATGAGACCGCTTGCTGAACTAGTTTTTTGAAGGTCCCGTTAACGAGCATTTCATCAGCAGAATCTGCTTTGAGTGGTGAAGAAGCTTGCGTGAGGGCCCTAATAAGACTCATCGTGTTTCAATCAATTCTTTATGGGGTTTAAAAACGCATAAAACCTAGATTTTAAACCAATCTACTTACCTCTCTCTGTTAAATTTGCGGTTTATAATTTTATAACCGCTAATATATGCGGTTTTTTTAATACTAATTGGATTTTTTTATTTTTTTTTGCTTTTTCGCCGGTTAAGAACGCAATCTGCCCTTTACAAAATCGAAACGGATGGTTGATTATCTCGGCGAGATCACTATATTTGTTGATTATAAACCGAACCAGTGCGGTTTTCAGGAAGAGTAAATTGTACAATCTATACGCATGCGAAAAAGTAAACGGCAAGAACTGATCTTAAGGGAGATTGACCTACATAACAAGGTGTTTTCGGTAGAATTGAGCGAACAACTCAATGTCTCAGACGATACTATTCGACGCGATTTATACGAGTTGGCGCAGGAAGGGAAGATTATTAAGGTGCATGGTGGCGCGATCAGTAAGTCGTTTGTTGCGCCGTTTAGCAATGAGAACGTAGTGTATGCTGCAGAAGCCAAGCGAGTGATTGCCGACAAAGCCATAAAACTACTTAAAAACAATATGGTGGTCATTACCGAAGGAGGGACGACCATGCTGGAGTTAGCAAAGATGATTCCTTCATCGCTGAAACTGACCATCATAACCATTAGCCCTCAGGTGGCCATCACACTTGCTCAACATGAAAATCTGAACGTTATCGGAATTGGCGGAAAGCTGGAGAGAAATGCCAATTTGTTTATCGGTGCGAGCGTTGTCAATCAACTGGCTGGTTTAAAAGCGGATTTATGCATACTGGGCGCCAACGCATTTTCGGCGGAAGAAGGATTAACCGATTTGGATTGGGAGGTTGTTCAGGTTAAAAAGGCATTGATCCGATCTTCCAAAAAAATTGCCGTTATCAGTATTTCTGAAAAACTGAACACTGCCAAATGGCTGAATATTTGTTCCGCTAGCCAGGTAGATTACCTCATTACAGAGTTAGATCCTGCCGATCGGCTCCTGACTCAGTACGTAGATAAAAATATAGCGGTTATCTAGACCCGACTTGCCCCTTTCGATTGTTTGATGGCTCACCTCTACGTAGTACTACGTAAAAAAAGAGTGCCGTATCTGCGCGCAATTGGGAAATGGGAATGCCTTTTACTTTTGCGGTAGATCAAAAATAATAGTAATGAACAGGAACCAAGTATGGATCAAGAGTCTGTTGGTCATAACGGCCTTGATCCTGGAAACCGGCGTATGGGCTCAGGAAGCCGTCCCTGCCCACGCAAAGGCTACAGCAGAAGGCAAAGCGGCGGGCCACTCCATCAAAAGTTGGGTGGTTGATAAGGAACGCAGCAAATATGTCGCCGTTCTATCGAATGGCGCGGTTATGGAAATCGACATGAAAGGCAAATGGCTTCGCACATCAACACCGATATCTGAACAGAAATTACCCCCGCTGATTGTGGCTACCGTTGACAAATATGTCGGGGATGGCTACGAAGTGGATAATTACATTCGGATAGAGGATGCAACCGACGGTGACCTTTTTGCAGTGGACATTACCTCAGACGATGAGGACGCTACCCTCCTGATCGATAAAAAAGGGAAGGTTTTGAGGAAAGAAGGCCGATAGCTGATAGGTTAGCGAATTTAAGTGGATCGCGTAAACCGCGTTCGGGGGCGGCCCGTCATCGTGCACGATGACGGGCTTTATTCTATTTGATTGTCCGGAAAAACAGCTATTTTAGAGGCGGTATTTTAAGTTGTTCTTTCAAAACTTATATCCGGGCAAACTGTTTTCGTAAAGTAAGGTTATATCATCATCAAGATAGCCACAAGCGATGGAAAAGAAACCAACATCCGGTCAATTTTCTTACCACGGCGAAAGCCTCAGTGATTTACCGGAGAGTTTTGACGCTTGCTTGCTGGAATTGCAGCGTGCTGAAGAAACCGTTAGATACCAACACCGGCAACTTTATCAACTTGAAGCGCGATATAAGGAGCTGTTTGATTCATTGGACGAGGCGTTTTGCATCGTCGAAGTCCTGTTTGATGACGATGCTCACCCAATTGATTATCGTTTTTTGAAGGTTAATAGGGTTTTCGAAGAACAAACGGGCATTAGAAATCCGCTTGGAAGAACGATGCGTGAAATCGCTCCTGAACACGAGCCCGAATGGTTTGAAATGTACGCACGCATCGCACAGACCGGCGAAGCACAGCGTTTTGAATATGGCACTGATGCGCTGGGAAAATTTTATAATATCCACGCCTTTCGTATCGGCGACCCGAAGGATGCTCAGGTAGCGGTATTGCTTAAAGACATTTCCGAACGTAAACGACGGGAAAAACAACAAGCTTATCTGCTTCAATTAAGTGATATGCTGCGATCCTTGTCCGACCCGATTAACATCCAGCAAGCAGTGGGACAGCTTGCGATGGATCATTTTGGAGCGGACCGGTGTGATTACTGTGAAACAGAAAAGGAAGACGCCCTCGAATTTCCGATGTTGAGGGCCGCGATAACCAACGCACATCCGTTCGTTGTTCACGACGCACGCACCACCGCGATGTTGGATGAGGAGGCTAAGCAGGTATGCATCCAATTCCAGGCGCTCTCGTTTATAGACATTCCTGTCATAAAGGAAGGCAGACCTCGCGGACTGTTATGTATTGCTTGCCGCGAACCGAGAAAGTGGACGGAAGAGGAAATTGACCTGGCGAGGGAGACAGCCGAACGTACCTGGGTGGCGATGGATCAGGCTAAAGCAGCGGAAGCTTTGCGGAAATCGGAAGAGAATTACCGTGCCATTGTGAGTCAGAGTATAGCTGGCATCCTAAAGGTCAGCCTTCAGGGAAATATTATTTTCAGCAACGACCAATTTTGCCGTCTACTGAACTACGACTGTGCAGAGTTGCTTTCGTTGGGTGTTAACGACGTCATCTATCCAGAAGATCAGGAACGTAACCTAATCGCTTTTGAGCAATTGGTGTCAGAAGGTAAAGCCTACGAGATCGAGAAGCGATTGGTGCGAAAAGACCACACGGTCGTATGGGTAAATAACCATGTTTCACCGATTTTTGATAAAGCGGGCAACGTAGAAGCTGCAACCATCGTATCCATTGATATTAGCCGGCAAAAGGAACTGGAACGGCAGAAAGATGAATTCATTGGCATCGCAAGCCATGAATTGAAAACGCCTATTACGAGTATTAAGGCCTATGGCGAGATTTTAGCGGGTATGATGGACGGCGCCGCCGCACCGATTGTCGTACAACTTATCAACAAGCTGAACGTGCAGGTAAACCGGCTGGTTAAACTCATTTATTCGCTATTGAATACCAGTCGGATTTCGAGTGGACAGCTGGCGTTGCAGCTTGAACTCATCGATCTGAATGCACTGCTGGAAGAACACGTACTCCAGGGCCAACTTACCACGTCCCGGCATCATATCGTCTTTACTGCACAGAAACTTCCGATGGTATCGGGCGATATCGAGCGCCTGGGACAAGTAGTGGACAACCTGATATCCAATTCCATTAAATATGCGCCAAAGGGCGGTGATATCATCGTCAGCGCCGAAAGTCACGGCGAGTATGTGCGCGTTAGTGTGCAGGATTTTGGTATGGGAATCCCGAAAGCAGTACAGAACAAAATATTCGACCGGTTTTACCGGGTTAAGGGAGCGTTAGCCGAAGCTGTCTCCGGTATTGGGCTTGGACTATACATTTGTCACGAAATCATTGAAAAGCATGGGGGACGGATGGGCGTGAAAAGTATACCGGACGAAGGATCCACCTTTTATTTTGAACTACCCATACATACCGTAACATAATCCCAAATGAGAACCATTTTCTTTATTGAAGACGATGAAAGTCTTCAGGACATTGCCCGGTTGGTTTTTAGTGAGCCGGAATTTGCCATTCGGATATTCGATAGCGCCGAGGAATTATTAGCCGAAGACAGCTATCCAGAGGTATATTTGCTAGACAAACAACTTCCGGGAATCGATGGGCTTGAACTGTGCCGCATCCTTAAATCCAATATGGAGACAAGCGGTATCCCCGTGGTGATGGTTTCGGCGGATCCGAGCATCAAAGCGCTGGCTGCATCTGCCGCGGCAGATGCGGTGCTTGAAAAGCCGTTTTCAATTCAGGAACTGAAAGAAATGGTAATGAATGTGAGCGAACAAACATCCTAACCGCATGGTTACCGTTGTGGTACCTGCTGTATCAGCAATCCGTCTTTGACCATTCTTTCCAGTAATACCTCTGGATATTCTTTTGCAAAGGCATCGATACTCGTCGGATTGACGGTTTCGGATTGCGCCGACCAAATCAGGCGATCCGTTTCGGTACTATAAAGGTTGGTTTCCAGAAAATACGTTTTGTCGGTCACGTAGTATCCGGGATCATACATAATGGGATGCCAGTAATTAATGTACGAATAGAAGCCACCGTACCAATAATACGCTGGCAAAGGGGCATAGCGCGTAGAACCGCGCACATACCGGGTTTCACTTTCGGTGTCAATGAGTGATACCGTCAGGACGGCGTCCACGCCAGCTTGGCGGATTTTGGCAAATAATTCGTCGCGCGCTGGAATTTCATGAAAAAAGTCGGGTGTAAAAATATCCGAACTCTTCATAGCATTGATATTTAGTTCGGCTGCCTTTTGAGCTAGCGCGGTTTCCAATTTCGTGCGTACCTCGATATTACGGGTCAAAGCAGTAATTAATACGCGCTTACTTTCTCCCGTGCTGGCATCAACGGCCGGATCTTTCCATGAGCCGGTAATACGTGTGGAAGTGCTGCATGCACTTATCAAAAAACATAAAATACATGGGAGAATTTTGATGGTTGTTTGTGCTTTCATGGCCTACGTAATTTAACACGTTTTACCACTTACATTGTTTTACCACTTACATTGTTTTACCGTTCATCATTTCACACCCCTCTCTTAAAGCGTCTCAGGTTGCCTTTCCTTTATGGTCCCAATGATCTTTCAACACCTTGCCGTCGTCGGATCTCGTTAACCGCCTCGCATACCGCTCTCCCTGAACCTGTCCGTGTTCATTTTTTTTTCCAAGGAACAGTAACACCGGCCACCCTACTTGATCGGTCTTAAAAGCGAGATCCAAGTTTTTGAAGGTCGCCTCAACCAACGTATTCGGAGGATAGCGTTTGTTTAAGATTTTGAGTATGTCCTTGCCCAAATTCATTGTCCACGAGTTAAAATACAGGCACCCGAATAGCAATTGACACCCAGGTGCCCTGGGTTGAAAGCGATGCTAATGCTTTCATCACGATCAGTGTGCGGCTCTTTGTAGTTCGCCACGCCCGTGATCGGATGGCCGCTGGGTGGCGTGCTGCGAACGGGAGACCGTGAACAGTCCGGCACCTATTTCCACGATTCCCATCCACAGGTGGGGGCCATAAAGCTGATCTGCGAATCCAAACAGCCAAGGCGATGTCGCGAGTATCAGCCCAGCGATAACATCCATTGTGAGGTGGATCGACATCGGGATGAATTTTGCCACTCCCCCTTCGTAATCAGTGAGCAATGACATCCCGATGATAGCCGCACCGACTATAACTGCGGTCCACGTGGCGGGTGCAATAGACGCAAATCCAAATAACCAAGGCGCAGCGATGAGTAACAGTCCTGCTGCATAATCCAACACAGCGTGGAATTTTCGACCAATGAATCTCATAATTTCATTTTTTTAGTTACGTAATATTGCCAAGAAAAGTGCAATGTTAAACACGCAGGTAATGAAAATTTCGAGCCAAACCATCGAAGGCAGCCAAGAAGATCATTATCAGCGTAAGTGTCCTAAATTAACGACCCGTTGTTTGTTTTTGGAGAAGCACCTTCCACAGCGGTTTACAGGAGATGGCCAATGCATTTGTAAAAATAGGCAGTTGGTTACGGTTACGCACGTTGTGTGGGGCGCAGCCGGCTTTGGAACAAACTTGGCAACGGATAGGCAGAAGTAAATATAGTAGTCATTAAAAAAAGAGTAAAATGAAAAGGACAAACGTATTCTGGATAGCGATGCCATGTATGCTATTAGTGGGAGCCTGCGACAATGACGACAACAATGACATGGAGCGCATGCAAAATCAGGAATTTGTAACGATGGCGGCGAGCAGTAACCGGTTTGAAATTGAGGCCGGCGAGCTGGTTGGCGAACAAGGCGCTGATGAACGGGTTATCGAGTATGGTAGCCATATGGTGATGGATCACGGTACTGCGGGTATGGAATTGGCCGCGCTGGCGGACAGCAAAGGATGGCAGGTGCCTAACGATCTCTTGGAAAAGGAACAGGAAATGTTGGAGGACTTAATGGTGCTTGAGGGCGCTGCGTTCGATCAGGAGTTTGCCCGTAAGATGGTATTATCCCACGAACAGGCCGTATCGCTGTTTGAGCGCGCTTCGGGTCCAGACGGTGTCCTGGATGGTGATTTGAGGGAATGGGCAGCAGGTAAACTACCGACCTTGCGTGCACATTTGGAAGATGCGCGTGAACTTAACGCACAAATCAACCCATAAAAAGGTTAGATCGAATATATGAATGAGAAAATTGTCAAAAATGTGGGTGCCACCGAACGGATCGTTTCGGTGGCACTGGGTGCTTATCTCCTGGCTAAAGGCCTTAGGCGTCTCAATTACCGGTCGGTGCCGACCCTGATGTTCAGCGGCTATTTGTTTATGCGGGGCGGATTGGGCTATTGCCCCATTAGTAAACGGCTTGGAAAAAAAGATGTCCAAACCCCGGCGATTAATATCAAAGCTGTTATGACAGTCGCTAAGCCCCGCGAGTTCTTATACAATTATTGGCGTAGACTGAGCAATCTACCCGCTTTTATGCACCATTTGCAAGAAGTAAAAGAGCTTAACGAACGGCAATCCCACTGGGTTGCAGAAGTGCCGGGGATAGGTGGTAAAATTGAATGGGACGCCGAAATCGTCAAAGATGAGCCAAACGAACGGATTGGTTGGCAGTCGATCAATGGGGCACTGATCCGGAACGCAGGTAAGGTGGAGTTTTTTGATGCCCCAAGGCAGGAAACCGAGGTACGAATTATCTTCAGCTACCACCCCCCGGCCGGCGGGATTGGAACCGCTGCAGCCCGGCTATTCCATCCGATTGTCAAAGGCATTATCGAAAACGAAGCGTATAACTTCAAGCGTGTGATAGAGGCTGGTGAAATTCCGACGATAAATGGTCAGCCTTCAGGAAAGCGGACAGGAAAATTTAAACTGATATAAGGTATGAAAGCACTATGCTGGAACGGTGTCAGAAATTTAAACGTCGAGACGGTCGAAGATCCGAAGATATTGAATCCACGAGACGCCCTGGTGAAAGTGACGATGAGTTCCGTTTGCGGATCAGATCTCCATTTAATCAATGGATTCATTCCCTCGATGCAGGCCGGTGATATCCTTGGTCATGAGTTTATCGGTGAGGTGGTAGAAGTAGGGCCGGAAGTACACCAACTAACGGTAGGCGACCGCGTTGTGGTGGTATCCGTTATCGGTTGCGGGGAATGCAGCTATTGCAAGGAACAATTATGGTCGTTATGCGATAATTCGAACCCGCATGCCGTTATTCAGGAAAAAATATTTCAATATCCCACAGCGGGTATTTTTGGATATTCTCATCTTTTCGGAGGATATGCAGGCAGCCATGCGGAGTACATCCGGGTTCCGTTTGCCGATTATGGAGCGTTCAAAATTCCGGAAGATATTCCGGATGAACAGGCAGTATTTGTATCTGATGGCGTGCCAACCGGCTATATGGCAGCGGAGATGGCCGGCATAAAACCCGGCGATATCGTTGCGGTCTGGGGTGCCGGCGGTGTCGGACAGATGGCGATCCAGAGCGCCTACCATCTGGGAGCCGAACGTGTGATCGCTATCGATGGCCTCGATTACCGGCTTGCTGCAGCAGCTACCCACGGTCATGCTGAAGTACTGAATTATAAGGATACCAACGTGCTGGAAGCATTGAAGGAGGCAACCGGTGGCAGGGGGCCAGATTGCTGCATCGATGCCGTAGGCATGGAAGCAAACAGTACTGGAATAGAACATTATTACGACCGAACGAAACAGTTTTTTAAGCTGGAGACGGATCGGCCGGCCGTATTACGGCAAGCCATAGCCGCCTGCCGCAAAGGGGGTACTTTATCGGTTGTTGGCGTGTATGCCGGTTTTGCCGATAAAATTCCGATGGGGCTTTTCCTCAATAAGGCACTCACCATGCGCGGCGGTCAGATGCACGGCCAACGGTATGTTCCTTTGTTGTTCGACTTGATCCGAAAGGGTAAAATTGATCCGGCATTCATGCTGACCCACCCGATGCCGCTTCGTAAGGGAAGCGAAGCGTATGAATTGTTCAATAGGCGGACGGACGGTTGTATCCGGGCAGTCCTGATGCCTCAGGCAAGCTGATCCGGGGCATCATTAATATAATATTGCTGCATCATCAATATTGCTGGTAAAGAAAGTCTTGCAGGTCTTCCAGGTTTTGAATGGGCTTTACGTAATGTTTTCCGTAGTTAACTGCATAAACCTCGCTTTCGGATTCGTCGGCTGAATCGCTATGCACAGGCAAATATTCTTCTACACCCAACCAAGGTTTACTGCGTAAAATAAAAAATCGAAGCAGCCGGCCATTGGCGAAGCACGGACCTTCCGGCGCATTAAACCCCATTCCTTCAAGTTGATACCTATCCAATGTTTTCATGAGTGTCCCTCTTTTGGTTGTTCCCTTTCTGCGCCAACAGTTGGGGAGTTTCTTTGTTTGATAAGCGATAAAATTTTTTATTGCCAAAAAAGGAAACTATTCTGAACAATGGTGCTGAAAGTGGGTTAACCCCTACGTATGAATAGTGTACCCGCAACAACATATCGGATCCAATTCAACGCGGATTTTACGCTTTCCGATTTGGACCAACTGATTCCATATTTTCAGCAATTGGGAATCGGAGCTATCTATGCCTCGCCGATTTTTCGGGCAGTGCCCACCAGTGTGCATGGATACGACCAAACGAATCCTTTGGAGATCAATCCTGAAATAGGTAGCTTGGAACAGCTGAGGGCTGTCGCCAAAAAACTTGCTGCGGCTGGGATCGGCTGGATACAGGATATCGTGCCCAACCATATGGCGTACCATCCCGAAAATACATGGCTTTGGGATGTGTTAGAAAACGGTCCGGATTCACCGTTTTTTAAGTTTTTTGATGCGCCCTACGCGGCCCCCGACTATTTTCAGGGTCGTCTGATGCTGCCGTTTCTCGATGCACCTTTGGATGAGGTAATCGTAGCGGGTCGCTTGACGATACTGACCAAGGACGATACGTTTTTCTTGGACCATAATGGGCAACATTGGCCAATCAACGCAGCAGGGAACTCCCTGATCCGCGCGTATCTCAAGGAACACCGTGGTAGTGAAGAGACAGAGGCCGGCCCAGAAATCTGGCCTGAAACGCTGATTCGTGAAATTGTGGCGTGTCAATATTACGAACCTTGCTATTGGAAAGATACCGAAAGCCGCATAAACTATCGTCGTTTTTTTACGGTAAATGGCTTAATTGCGCTTAACACACAGGATGACCGCGTGTTCGGCCTTATCCATCAGCTGATTGCGCAATTGGTGAGGGAAGGTGTATTCACTGGATTGCGGATCGACCATGTGGATGGACTGGCTGATCCGTCCGATTACCTGGTTCGGCTTCGGCAGTTGGTTGGTGAAAATACCTATGTGGTCGTTGAGAAAATTCTCCAACAGGAAGAGACCTTGCCCACTGTTTGGCCGGTACAGGGCACTACGGGATATGACTTTCTGGCGATGGTCAATGGTTTGCTGGCCGACGGAAACAACGAACGGCGGTTGTCCCGGTTTTATGACAAGCTGGCGGGCCGGGCTGCGCTACCCTTGCTGCTAACGAGGGCAAAACGCACACAACTACATACGGCCATGGAAGGCGAATTGGATAACTTGGCTCATTTTTTTCGAGTGGCCGTATGGGGTGGCGAAAAGCTGCCCGGAACATTAAACGAAGCTATGCTGAAATCGGCGTTAGCATCCTTTGTGATCCATTGCCCGGTTTATCGTTGGTATGGCCGTACTTTTCCCTTGCCCGAACCGGAGGCAGAGGAAGTGCGGCAGGTGTTCCAGCAGGCGGCGCTTACTGAACCGGAATTGCGGGAGGGGCTGAGTTTTCTGGAAAGCGCCTTGGTGCCCTCAATTTTGACAGCCAAAAAAAGGCCGGCAAAACACCTGGCCGACTTTTATCAGCGGTGTATGCAACTTACCGGAGCATTGATGGCCAAGGGGTTGGAAGACACGCTTATGTATACCTACCATCGCTACATCGGGGCCAACGAGGTAGGGGGCGCGCCTGCGGTATTCAGCTTTGCAATAGCGGACTTTCACCGGTCTATGCAGCAGCGGGCGGGGCAATATCCGTATTCATTGAATGCGACTGCTACACATGATACGAAGCGGGGGGAAGATGTGCGGGCGCGTTTGCAGACGCTTACCGCGTTTCCGCATACCTGGATGCGGGCCGTAAAGAGCTGGATGAACGCAAACGTTTCATATAAAACGAGTGGGATGCCGGATGTGAACGACGAATATTTTATCTACCAAACGCTTTGGGGTACATTCCCGATGCCCGGTCAGTCGGTCAGTTCGTACCGGGGCCGGTTGGAGGCCTATCTGATCAAAGCCCTGCGTGAGGCCAAGCGGCATACGGATTGGACAAGCCCCGACCTTACCTATGAAGAGGCAACCCACCGGTTCATCCGTAACATCCTGCGCCCCCATACAACGTTTCTTCAGCAATTCGGTGCTTTGCATCGGGAATTGGCAGATGTAGCCATCTTGAATTCGCTCACGCAGGTAGTGCTAAAATTTACCTGTCCGGGTGTTCCCGACGTTTATCAGGGCTGCGAAGGATGGGACCTCTCATTTGTGGATCCGGATAACCGGCGAAAGGTGGATTTCAACACGCGGCGTAAGTGGCAACAACGGTTGAAACGGATCAAACACAGTGGAATGGAAGAGGTGACGGAGTGGTGGAAGGAACGGTACAGCGGATTATTGAAATACGCCGTTACTGAGCGGCTTGCACAAATGCGTCTCTCAAATAAGGCAGCTTTGCAGGGTGATTATGAGCCGGTTGTAGCCATGGGGAAACAACGTAAACACGTGCTTGCATTTACACGAAGGCTGGATGGCGACTGGCTGCTTGTCGTCGTACCTATTCACATCAACCAGCCTGTCATCGACTATGCGAACAGCGCGAAGCCCATTGACTGGGGCGACACGTGGATTCGTCTGCCGGAAGGTGCACCGCGGCAGTGGCGTAACGTAGTTACTGACGAGGTGTGTGAAACGGCCGGTGCGCTGCGGCTTAACCAGGCACTACAACGATTGCCAATCGGCGTATGGACAGCTTCAGAGGAAACACGCAAAACCCAGCGGGGTGCCGGGGTGCTGCTACCGTTGTTTTCGCTTCCCGGGCCTTATGGCATAGGCGATCTGGGCCCGGAGGCCTACCGGTTTGCCGACTTTTTGCGGGGCGCACGCCAGCGCTATTGGCTGATGCTGCCGCACCACCCAACGGATGAAGGGGTAAACCATTCTCCGTACAGCACCCACTCGGCAATGGCGGGGAACACACTGCTGATCAGTCTGGACGAATTTCAGCGAAACGGATGGATTACTGAACGCGAATTAACGGCGAATCACTTGCCAGATTCTGATCATGTCGCCTATGCCGAAGCCCGGGCTTTAAAACATTTTTTCTTTGGCAAAGCATTCCGGAATTACCTGCAACAGTGGAGTGGTCAGGAAGACCCCCAGTTCGGTGATTTCTGTACACGCGAGTCGGCTTGGTTGGATGACTACGCCGACTACGAAGTATTACGTGAACGTTATCAAGGAAAGCCCTGGTATAGTTGGCCCCGCGCTTATCGGAATCGGGACGAACAGGCGCTGGCCGCCTTCAGACGCAAGCATGCTTATGCGCTTCAACAGGCCAAGTGGCTGCAATATCAATTTTTCGGGCAGTGGCAGCGTCTAAAGATGTATTGTAACCACGCGGGCATCGAACTTATAGGCGACCTGCCGTTTTACATCAACCACGATTCGGTAGATGTGTGGGCGCATCCAGAGCTTTTTCGTTTAGACAGCCAAGGGCGTATGAGCAGCATGGCCGGCGTTCCGCCCGATTACTTCAATGTCGAAGGACAAAACTGGGGAATGCCTATATACCAATGGGAAAATCATGTTGCACAGGGCTACGAGTGGTGGATAGGTCGCATACGTAAAAATCTAGGATTATATGACCTCCTGAGGTTGGATCATTTCAGGGCGTTTTTCGATTATTGGGAGATTCCGAAAGGGGCGGAGACCGCCAAGGAGGGAACTTGGCAGGCTGGGCCGGGAATCGCGTTGTTCCATGCAATCAAGAACGCACTGGGTGCACTTCCTTTTATCGCCGAGGATTTAGGTGATATCCACGAGGGGGTCTACCGGCTACGTGACGAATTGGGCTTGCCCGGCATGAAGGTATTGCAATTTGCCTTTGGCGATGATGTAGGGACTAATCTCCACGCGCCTCACCTCCATACGGCAAATGACGTGGTATTTACAGGCACACATGACAATAATACAGTTGCGGGCTGGTATCAAGAGGAATTGCAGGCAAAAGGTAAGGCACAGCTAACCGCATATGTGGGCACGCGTCGCCTGAATCCGCAGCAGGCGAGTTCTGCGCTTTGCCGGATGGCGTATGCATCGCCTGCATGGCTAGCCATCTTACCCATGCAGGACCTATTAGGGTTGCGTACGGAGGCACGCATGAACGTGCCTGCCGCGCCGCAGGAAAACTGGCAATGGCGACTGAGAGCGAAGCACCTAACCGATCATTTACAGCAAAAAATGACCGCGTGGGTACGGCTGTATGGACGATGAGAAATTTAAAAACAAAAGCATTCGCACTTCGGTTGTTGGTTTATGGAATACTCGATTTACCCAGGGAAACCCTATCCTTTAGGCGCCACATGGGATGGTGAAGGGGTGAACTTTTCGCTTTATGCCGAAAATGCAACCAAGGTACAGGTGTGTCTATTCGATAGCGACGCGGCCGATGCCCATGAAGAAAAAATCACGCTCACAGAACGGACCCATCAGGTATGGCATGGTTATATCCCGGGGTTAAAGCCGGGGCAGCGATACGGCTATCGGGTGCATGGGCCTTTTGAACCGAATGAAGGTCATCGCTACAATCCGCACAAACTCCTGCTGGATCCCTATGCCAAGGCGATAGCAGGTGTGGTTAACGCGCACGAAGTTCACTTGGGTTATGAGCCCGGCCACTCCGACGGAGACTTGAGCTTCAGCAAAGTGGATAGCGCACCCCATGTGCCCAAATCAATTGTGATCAACCCGGCTTTTGATTGGGAAGGCGATACGCAACTTAACATTCCATTCCATAAAACCATTATCTACGAGGCGCATGTGAAGGGATTTACCAAGCTTAATAACGCGATCCCGGAAGCCCTGCGTGGCACGTATGCCGGACTGGGGCATCCCGCCACGGTGGAGTATCTCCAAAAGCTGGGAATCACGGCCGTTGAACTGCTACCTGTGCATCAGTTTGTTAACGATCGGCAAACAGACGGTTTGTCCAATTATTGGGGATACAATTCCATCGGCTTCTTTGCTCCCGAAGCACGTTATGCGGCTACGGGAACTGCCGGTGAGCAAGTACAGGAATTCAAAAACATGGTGAAGGCGCTGCACGCCGCCGGCATTGAAGTGATTTTGGATGTGGTGTATAACCACACTGCTGAAGGTAACCATTTGGGACCTACGCTCTGCTTCAAGGGCATTGACAACGCCAATTATTACCGGCTAACGGAGGATCCCCGCTATTACATGGACTATACCGGTACCGGCAATACGCTGAATGCCAATTTGCCCAACGTGCTCCGGCTGATCATGGATAGCCTCCGTTATTGGATCACTGAAATGCATGTAGACGGCTTCCGGTTCGATCTGGCAGCTACCTTGGCCCGTGAGCTTCACGAAGTGAACCGCTTGAGCGCGTTTTTTGATATCATTCACCAAGATCCGATAATTTCGCAGGTGAAACTCATCGCCGAACCCTGGGATTTGGGCGAAGGCGGTTATCAGGTGGGTAATTTTCCGCCTGGATGGGCCGAATGGAACGGCAAATACCGGGATTGTGTGCGGGATTACTGGCGGGGGGCCGATAGCATGCTCTCTGAGTTTGCCGAGCGCTTTACCGGAAGTTCCGACCTCTATCAGGACGACTATCGCCGCCCCACGGCCAGTGTCAACTTCGTGACTGCACACGATGGTTTCACACTGCACGACCTGGTATCCTATAACGATAAGCATAACGAAGCGAATCAGGAAGATAACCAGGATGGAGAAGACCATAACCGCTCGTGGAATTGCGGAGCAGAAGGGCCGACTGATGATGCCGAGATCAACGCCCTGCGCGCACGGCAAAAGCGTAATTTTCTGACTACGCTATTGCTCTCTCAGGGCGTGCCGATGTTGGCGGCCGGGGACGAAGTGGGTAGAACGCAGCAGGGAAATAACAACGCGTATTGTCAGGATAATGAAATCTCGTGGTTGCATTGGGATGAGATGGATAACGATTTGCTATCGTTTACCAGCCAGCTCATCCGGTTGCGCCGTGAACATCCGACGTTTTGCCGCCGGAAGTGGTTTACCGGCCAACGCATAAAGGGAATCGGGGTGGAAGACATCGCATGGTTCCTGCCCGATGGCCGGGAAATGCCGGACGAAAGCTGGGATCATGACTTCGCACGCTCATTGGCTGTATTCCTGAACGGCGAAGGTATACACTCCATTGGCGAAAAAGGCGAGCGGATTGTGGATGACAGCTTTTACCTGATTTTCAATGCGCATTACGAGGGGCTTGAATTCGTGCTGCCCAAAAACCAGAAGTATGGGCGGGTCTGGGAGAAAATAATCGATACGGGCGGTAGTGAAGGGGAAGCCGAACAGAAAGCGTATGCCGCGGGAAATACCGTTCAGATCGCCGGCAGGACGACTCAGGTGTATCGACGTATTGAATAATTGTCGGGAACATACGCTTCGCGAACGCGTCCGCGCCACGCGAAATATTAAAACAAATAGCTGTGCCAACTGTCAACGAGAGAGGAGCTTCCTAATCTCTGGTTTGAATATGAAAGAAAAAAACAGCGTTTCGCCTTGGGCGATCCATTTGGCAGATCAGCTTGCCGCTAAAAAGGCATCAGTCGTTGCCGAAAAACAACTAACATCAGGTACCTTACAGGCTTTACTCACCAACGATTCTCTGGCCGTAAAGGTCCAACGAAAACGCAAAGCCGAATTGGTCTTCCGGTTAGCGTATACGCCAGCTGCGGACTTCGAGATCAAAAATAGCGAGATGGACGAAACCGGCCTGACATGTACGCTGAAATCTTCGTTGGGCAGTTATCGGGTGACCCTTGCCATACAAGGCGACGAAGCTATTGATACGCTTCACTACGAGGTTCGTTTCACGCCAAGGATGAATGTTGCCGTTCCTTTTTGGCCCAAAGACATTTTGTTGCTGAGAGAGCGCGGGACGTTCGATAACGTGCAAGCCAACATCCATGTGGAGCAGTTGGGAATGCGCAGTGGGTTGGTTTATTTCAGTATCGGAAAACCTAGGGCAGGTGCCGTTCTGTACCTACAAAATCTGACCGCATTAAATGACTATTGCATAGATACCGGTGCCTCCCTTGCCGGTACAGTGGATGCCAGCTGGCCGGAGTTTGGGTTTGCGTTGCCAGCGGCGACCGATAAACCCTTACATGCGGGCAAGTCATACATTATTTCGGACGCATTCATTGCGTTAACCGATCAAGTGCCCGGAGATCAATTTGAGGTGGCAAAGCAATTTATGGAGTTGCTCGCCTGTTTATATTTGATGCTTCCGAAGCCACCAGTAGTGTATCATGATTATCCATCAACGGCTGAAAAAGTTATGCGGGCACTGGCGGAGCACAAAGGATGCTGGGCTCACCATCATGGCCATGATTATCTTAATGCATATGTATGTGATTATGATACGCCGCCAGAGATTATGGTACAACTAGCCGTGTTATTGCCGGTGATGGAATATGCCGATTGGTCTGACCGTGGCAGCGAATTGATAGCCATATTGGAGTCGGGACTTAGCAAATTTTACGATGCGGATCTTCGCACGGTGCACCGATGGCTTCCCGCCGCTGTCCAACAGCTCGATGGGAGTGAAGAGCATAAGAAGCCTTTGGTTATGGATTCATGGTATTTGCACCATCCGTTGCTTAACTTCTCGCGGATGGCACTGAAGGGAGATAAAGTAGCCAAAGATCTGTTTATGAAGTCGCTCGACTATGCGATCAAAGTGGCTAAGCACTTCGATTACAAATGGCCGGTCTTTTATAAGATGGACACTTTGGAAGTCATCAAAGCAGAGACAGCACCGGGTCAAGGCGGTGAGAAAGACGTGGGCGGTATCTATGCGCATGTGATGTTACAGGCGTGGGAGCTAACCAAGAAGAAGACGTACCTTGAAGAGGCGCAACGTGCCGCGAAATCGATGGTGTCCGACGGATTCGATCTGTTTTACCAAGCCAATAATACCGCATTTTCGGCGGGAGCGATGCTCCGTTTATGGAAGGAAACTAACGACCCCTTGTACTTGGATATGGGTTATCTCTTTCTGGCAAACATTTTCAAAAATGTAGCATTATGGGAGTGCCGATATGGATATGGATCTCATTTTCCACTGTTTTTCGCTGTTTTTCCTTTGAACGATGCACCCTATACAGCCGTTTATGAGGAAGCGGAGGTGTTTGCGGCGATGCATGAGTTCCTCGCCCAAGCCAACGACACGCCGCTTTTTCGGCCATCTGCGCTATTGCTTGCCGAATTTATCCGATATGCAGTAGGCCGAATGCCATACTACTACCCAACGCTGTTACCGGCAGATATGTTGGCAGAAAAAGTAAAGACCGGCGAGATCGATCGTCAGCTTTGGGTGCCAGTGGAAGACATTAGCAGCGGGTGGGACAAGTCCGGTACCGTAGGCCAAGAGGTGTACGGAGCAGGCTTCCCTTTTACAGTCATTCCGCGGCATTATATTCAACTGGCCGAGGGAGCCTACCTGCTTTTTATCGATTATCCGTTTGCGGAATACGCTGTCAAGGACCAAGAGGTGCATATTAAGGTGCTCGGCGATGAAAGGCTGCATGCTTCGGTATATATTTTTAAGGTCGGCAAGGGACAGCTCCTGGAGATTGAGGTTTCCGGAAAACGGCAGGGAGCCCTTACGGCGCAAACCGATGAAGATGATAGAGTTTATTACCAAGTGCAGGGTGATCAACACCTGACGGTCAAATGGCAGGCAAAACAAACGTATACAAATGTTAACCATAAAGGAGGAAGTCATGGAAGCAGTTAAAGCGATTTATGAAGAAAAGCTGATCCAACCGGTAAAGGGCAAGCGAATTTTGATTACCGGTGGAACCACCGGAATTGGCCGGGCGGCTGCGCACTTGTTGGCGCGGGAAAATGACGTGCTTATCGTAGGCCGGCACCAAGCTGAATTGGATGATGCCCTGCGTGATTTTCAACAACACGATCAGTCAAAGGGGAAGTTGGTCGGTAAAGTCGCCGACTTGGCCAACCCAGAGGAAATCGACGGCTTGTTCGCTTATGCAGACGAGGCGTTAGGCCAACTGGATATACTCGTCAACAACGCTGGACTGGCCTTCAACAGCGTTTTGGAAGGGAAATACGAGGATTGGGCATATATCCTAAACACGAATCTGTTGGGTTACTTGGCTTGTAGCCGCCAGGCGATAGACCGGATGCGTACCCAAGGGCGCGGGCATATTATCAACATTGGCTCGATGAGCGCCGATGTGCAGGAAAAAGACAGCTCGGTTTACGTGGCGACTAAGTCTGGCATCCAAGGGTTTTCTGAATCGCTCCGCAAGGAAGTGAATGAGCTGGGCATCAAAGTGACACTCATTGAACCCGGGGCGGTGGGTACCGATATGCAGCCTCGCGAGGGGCAAGCCGAGAAGCAGGAAAAAGGGGAAATGCTAAAAGCCGAAGATATCGCTGTAGCGATCTACTATTGCCTGTCAACACCGCTCCGATGCGACGTGGTGGAGATGCAGATCCGACCGCATTTGCAAGTGATATAGATCATGGTATCACTGATGAACGATTTTCCCGACCACGTCGTTGCTTATCGTGCTAGCGGGAAAATAAAAAAAGACGAATACGAACGGGTAGTCATGACGCGGGTAAATGAAGTGGCCGACCGCTATGGAAAAATCAATTTCATTGTGCTGTTGGAAACGGACATGCAGAACTATAGCCTCACAGCCTTCATTGATTACATAAAAATCAGTTTCAAGCATTTCAGTAAATGGAATCGTATGGCGATCGTGTCCGACCAGCGCTGGCTAAGAAAGGCGTATGAAGGGTTGAGCCCGCTAGTCCATGGCGAAATTCGATGTTACGAAGTGAGTGATTTCGAAGTGGCCAAGACGTGGGTATCGTAGTGTCTAGCACATAGACCGCGTGATCTTGTTTTGTGAACAGTTCATGTTTTTTTCAGTACAGACCGGGCTTGCGATAGCGGCGGCTAACACGCCTCGAATAAGGGTTGCCCGGTAAAAATCGAGTCCCGGTGTCATTGCGGGTGTATTGCGGGGTTATTTAAAAACCTTTACCCGGTAATGGAACGGTGGTTGTGAACGCATAAGTGGATTTAGAACTAACGTTTCACTAAAGATTATCGCTTATGTTTTATCACGAAAAAAAACTACAGTACACGGTTCGGGTCGAAAAGCCGGACCCCCAATTTGCCCGATTGCTGCAACAAGCCATCGGAGGTATAGAGGGCGAAATGCGCGTATGTCTGCAATACCTCTTTCAGGCTTGGGGTAACCGCGGGCCTACCAAGTATAGAGACATGCTGATGGAGACCGGCACAGAGGAAATTTCACACATCGAAATGTTATGTACGGCGGTCGCCCTGAATCTGGAAGGCGCGAAAGGCGATGTGATCGACAAAATGGTTTCTGAAAACCCCGTAGTTGAGCAGATTATGGGTGGTATGGATCCGCGGCATTACCTGTCGGCCGGCTTAGCCGCGATGGCAACCGATGCCAACGGTGTACCCTTCAACGGATCGTGGGTGGTAGCCAGCGGAAACTTGGCTGCGGATATGTACGCCAATGTGATGGCAGAAGCGACGGGCCGGACACTTGCCGCGAGGCTATGGCAATCGACCACCGACCCGGGGATGAAGGACATGTTGGCGTTTCTGATTGGCCGTGACGCCATGCACCAAAATCAGTGGCTAGCGGTATTAGAAGAGCTGGGTGGAGCCAGTGGCGTGCTCCCGATTCCAAATAGCTTTCCGCAAGATCTGGAAAATCAGGACGTTAACTACTCGTTTATTTCCACGGATATCCAACGGCCACCGGCACCGGATGCGCGTTGGGCATCGGGTCCATCGATCGACGGCAAAGGGCAATTTACGTTTGAGCACATCCAACCACTCGGTGAAGAGCCTATGTTGGCACCACCCATAAAGGAAGGGTATGCGCAGAATGAACAAATGAACAAAATGTAACGATGTACGTGCCGCGGTTCCAGGTAGCCGGATTGGGCCCTGGAACCAAGGTATTAATCCCGGTGCCGCCGGTAAACGAAATTAATGGGAATATGCCGCTTGATCTGTGATGAATTTACAGTCAGCAAGCTGGCAACGATCGAAAGCATTCCGAAAGCAACATGCGGGATGTAAACTGTTTTAGCGAAAAAGAATAACCAAGGAGATGCGACTAAGAAGATTCCCATAAACAAATCGCCCCAAAGGTGGGTAGACATTGCTATTTTTTTCGAAACACCACCTTCGTAGTTAGTGAACAGTGACATCAAGATCACGATAATGCCAACAACCAGCATGATGTTTCGAGCAAAAGCTATTCCGACAAACCCGAAAATCCAGGGGCTCGCTATCATGGCAATTCCGGAAAGGTAATCAAGTACGGCGTGTACCGGTCTGCTGATAATTCGTGCCGTCATAATGTATTGTTTTTAATTTTCGTCAATTAATTTGCTGCAAGCCTCACTGCATAACAGGCAGGCTGCCGCGCATTGCTGGCAAGCATCTTCTTCGTGTTTATCGCATTCTTCGGCGCAAAGTTGACAGATGTAGTCACAGATGCGCAGCAACGACGGCACCAGCACTGACCGTCGTTTCACCGAACGTACTAATAGCATGCATGTCTCGGCACAATCCAAACTAAGACGGATGCAAGTAGCCAATTTTTCGATCCGTTCCGAGGTCAGGCAGGCGGCGGCACACTTTTCACTCATAATTGAGCAGTGCCATACTTTTTCTAACAAGGCGTGATACCTTTCATCCATGATCAGCGATTTTAAAAAGTATTGTCAGCACCCTCTTCCAACCGTATAACGATGCCCTCGTCCCCTCCCAGGTAAATGTTGGGGGCTATGGGGGTATTTTCCAGTTCGGGCGCAGTCGAAATGACGATTTTTCCCTTTAGAAAAGGCTCCGTTTGCCGGTATCGGCAAGGGCGCGACGTTAAATTCAGGATAATCAAAAAGCTATCCCCCAGAGGCGAATCGCGCCGATAGGCGATCAGCTGGTCATTTGAGGATACCGGTGTATAGGTTCCCTGATTCAATGCCGGTTCGCGGTTTCGCAAGTGAATGAGCTTTCGATAGAGTGAAAGCATCGAAAAGGGATTATTGCGTTGTGCTTCGACATTCAAGCGCGCGTATTTTTTATCTACACGTAGCCAGGGGGTTGCTTCCGAGAACCCGGCGTGGGGCTGGTCCGACCATTGCATGGGTGTGCGACAGGGGTCGCGGCTCAGGTCTTTGTCGGGCATATTAATGCCCTGTGGATCTTGAATTTCTTCTACTGGAATGGGTACGTCATGCATACCGATCTCGTCGCCATAGTACAAAGTTGGCGTGCCCCGCAAAGTGAGCAGCAATATGGCAGCGACGCGAGCCTGATGTTCGCCGATGCGACTGGTGAGGCGGGGACGGTCGTGATTGCCCAGCACCCAGTTGGGCCAGCCATCGGCCGGTAATGCGCCTTCGTATTGGTCAATGGCTGCCGAAATTTCCGAAGCATGCCATGGTAAGTTAAGCAACAAAAAATTAAAGGGCATATGTGCACCGTCGTTCTGAGGACCATAATATGCCATAAGCTGCTGAATAGGTAGGTAAATTTCGCCGATGATCACACGCGCTTGGTACGCGTCCACTACTTTTCGCATCTCGGCAACAATCGCATGTACCTCGGGTTGGTCGGTGGAGTACACAGGCAGCAACTGATTGTAGGTAGGTTGGCTATCGGTATAGTCGGGATTTGGCGGATTGTCCCGCAACTGGTCATCTTTGATCAGGTGCCACATCACGTCTACGCGGAAGCCATCTATGCCCTTGTCTAACCAGAAGCGCATGGCGTCGTACATGGCTTCCTTCACGGCTGGATTACGCCAGTTGAGATCCGGTTGTTCTTTGAGAAAACCATGGTAATAATACTGCTGGGTTTGGGCATCCCATTCCCAGGCATCGCCGCCGAAGACGCTCTTCCAATTATTTGGCGCACTGCCATCCGGCTTTCCGTCATGCCAGATATACCAATCCCGTTTTGGCGAAGCCTTTGAATGCTTTGATTCAATGAACCAAGGGTGATGATCTGAGGTGTGATTGGGCACAAAATCCAGTAATACTTTTATGCCTTTGGCGTGTGCTTCCTCCACCAAGCGGTCAAAATCTGCTAGGGTTCCAAACATCGGATCAATTCCGGTATAGTCCGACACATCGTATCCGAAATCCGCCATCGGAGATGGGTATATCGGCGATATCCAGATGGCCTGTATACCGAGCCATTGAAGATAATCCAGCTTGCGGATAATACCCTGAAGATCACCGATGCCATCGCCGTTGGCATCGTAAAAGGAGCGGGGGTAGATTTGATAAATAACACCGGTCTTCCACCAAGGTACGTCTTCGATAATGGGCATCATGGTTCGTTCGTTTTAAAACTCAACCTGGGGCGTATCGGTTACGGAATCGGGATCCAGACGGTCTACCGAATCTGCCGGACCGATCGGATCGCCAGTACTATCTCGGTGAGCGGGATCACCCCCGTTGGGTGGCGTGTGGTTACACGCGGTCAATAGGATACCTGACAGTATAAAAATAACAAGCGTTTTCATCTTTTTTCTGTTTACATTTACGTTTCGGCGGTTAATACCAACACACTTACCGGCGGTATCTGAAGGTTCTCCGGACTTGGCGTGGCTATGTTTCTTGGATTTGCCACCGCTGAGTCTAACAAACAGGTCCAAGTAGTGTTTGGCGGAATTGAAAATGGCACGGAGCGGTCGGACAGGTTGAACAAGGCCAGCAGCTGCGATTGCTTAAACTCGTCCTGCCGGATCAATGCCCAGGCACCGGGGGCAATGATGTGTACTTGTGTATCCGGCTTGTTAAAATTTCGCAAGGCGGGATGCTGGCGACGGAGCGCAATGAGGTTTTTATACCACGTTAGCAGCTTTTGATGTTCTCCTTGGGTACGGATTGACCAATCCAAAATGCACGATCGGAAAGTCGATTCAGCTTGTGGGTCAGGAGGAGGTTCTACTCCCAAAAAGTGTTCGAATTCTTTTTTTCTTCCTTCCTTTACCAGTGCGGCAAGCTCGGGGTCGTCATGGCTGGTAAAGTAGAGAAAAGGTCGCTTTTCTCCATATTCTTCACCCATAAACAGCATGGGAATGTAGGGCGAAAGAAGCAATGCTGCCGCGGCAATGCGCAAGTGTGCATCGGATACTAAACGAGCCAACCGATCCCCATTTTTATGGTTGCCTACCTGGTCATGATTCTGAATGAATGTGACAAATTTTGAGCCGAGAATTCCTGCTGACGATGCTCCATATTTTCGCTTTCGCGCTTTGACATATTCACCGCTGTGTACAAAGCCATCGGTAAAAGCTTTGGCCAGATGTTCGAGGGTGCCGAAATCCTCATACCGTTCCTTACCCTCGGGGTGGAGCAATACAAAAAGTGCATGATGGAAGTCGTCCAGCCACTGCGCATCAAAGCCGTATCCACCGATTTTAAAATTTTGAATGACACGAGGTGCGTTGAGGTCACTCTCGGCGATCATGTGGACCGCTTTTCCCGTTTGCTGGACGTAATGGTCGGCTTTTTCATTCATATACTGCAACACATGAACTGCGCCATTGTCCAGGATCGCGTGGATCGCATCCAATCGTAACCCATCGATGTGATAATGATGAAACCAATGGAGAATATTATTAGCAAAGAAGTCGCGTACGCCGTCAGACCAGGGTCCATCAAAATTCAGCGCATCCCCCCATGGCGTCTGGTATGCCTCAGTGAAATAGGGTCCGAACTGGTTGAAATAATTGCCTTCTGGTCCAAGGTGGTTATAAACCACATCCAGGATGACGGCTATTCCATTCTGATGGCAGGCATCCACCAGCTTTTTTAAACCCACAGGCCCGCCATAAGAATGTTGAACCGCGTACGGGAAAACCCCGTCGTATCCCCAATTCCGATTGCCCGGAAACTGCGCAACCGGCATGATCTCGATGGCGTTGATGCCGAGATCTCTTAAGTCACCCAATCGCGGGATGATCGCTTCAAACGTTCCTGCTTCGGTAAACGTTCCTACATGCAGTTCATACAATATTAACTCTTGGAGCGGATAATTTTTCCATGATTGATCCGACCACTGGTACAAAGAATGATCTACCACTGCCGAGGGGCCGTGTACTCCCTGGGGTTGGTGATGCGAGGCTGGATCGGGTAAGTCATTCCCTCCATCAAGTACATAAAAATAGAGGAGGTCAGTCGGGCAATCTGCTATATCGACCTCGAAATAGCCATCATCCACCCGGATCATCGGTTCCCGGCGATCAAAAGGAAAGACAATGTGCAGTTGAGCTTGTTTTTTTTGCGGCGCCCAAAGTCGGAAGAGACAATGGTTATCTGCCTTTCTGGAAGCGCCTAACGGCCGATCGAGTTCATACATCTTTATACGTTTAAAGTCCTGTTTCATTTTTCGTGCCATGCACAACGACTCCCTAAGTGTTCAATTACGCGTGGCAACCATCCAAGAAAGACAACGGTTGTCCAGTTTTTTGGTTTTGATGTAAGTGAAACAGGACTCCTTTGGTGCATTTGACGGGTTTATGGACGCTTTGGCGAACGCTTCGCGGATCGTACAAAACCGGCACGCTGTTGGGGCGATTGACGAAAAGACGTAATTACGGAAATAGGTTATGGATGAGCAAATTACTTCAGTTGAAGATTATTTAAAGCGGATTAAATCCTACAAGAAATTCCGGTCAGACAGGAATACTACCGGAGAAAGTTGGCTTTTTCGAGGGCAGGCTATGGATTCCGCACTCAAACCAAAAATTTTAAGGCTTACCTCCAAGATCGATTTACTGGATGCCGAACGGCAAATGTTTGCGGAATTTAAACGCGCTAATCCCTTGCTTGTAGATCCATACCGTGCGATCGACGAATGGGATTACCTGACACTTGGACAATATTTCGGTTTACCCACCCGTCTTTTGGATTGGTCCGACAATGCGTTGACCGCGCTGTGGTTTGCCACCTCGCTGGAGATCCAGCACGAAAACCAACGGAATTCAGCAGCGGTAATCTGGATGTTGACAACCACCGAGGCGGATTTTATTAATATAGATACCTACGGGAAGCCCTTTGACGCAGATCAAACCTTCTTTTACCGCCCCCGTATCATCAAGCAGCGAATTAATAATCAGTCGGGCGTGTTTTCGGTGCATGGAAACGATGCGCTTCGCAGGGGCATTTCGTTGCTTGATATGGAAACATATGCAAGCCGTTTGGTAAAACTAACCATTCCCCACGATCATATTGATCAGATCCGGAGTGAATTAAATATACTGGGCGTTCATGCCTTCAGCATATTCCCGGAACTGGAGGGACTGTGTGACTACCTGCAATGGAAATTTTTCGATGCGTAGGCTATTCGCGATTAACGAATTTATGGAACGTACTGGATTCGCCGTCAGCTTTCCGTTCCTGATAGAGAAAATCAAGCTTTTCGGCATCGAATTTTTCGAAGAAATCAGACCAGGAAATTTCTTCGAACTGGTCGTCGTCTTCGCTGTTTTCCGGAAAGTGGATGCGTAAGATGCCTTCGTCATCTCTACCGCCGGTGCCGCGTACCCTTGCAGGTACACCGCCTCGTTCTTCGGCCCATTTCCGTATGGTATCATGGTCGCTGGTTTGTTTGGATGTGCTCATGATCACTGAAATTTAAAGTTAATCCTGCGTGCCTTTATCGGGATTCCTGTTAGGATGCTTTAGTTTCGTACTTTGTTCGGCCGATCCCCCTTCGTCGCCAAGATAGCGATTGGTGATCTGGTTATCCTGCTCGATGTCATGCACCGCAAATGCATCGGTCAAATTGGTGCCGGCTTTCCCGCGTCCGGCCGGTCGGCCTTTTCGCTTGATGTCGTTTTCGTGTTTGTCGGTTCCCATCGTATCTCTTTTCTTTTTGATATTATCGAGTTTCATAGTTGTCAACATTCCGAGTTTTAATTTGTTTCAGCTTTGATAACTCAATTTTGCCAAAACAAAGGCGATGCAGGTATGTTAGCACGGTAAAGTTTATAAAATATGTTGGCGAAAAAAGACAAAGCCGTTGATCTGCTCCAGGTAGCGGACACAGCAGGGAGCACCGGAAAAAAGGAAAGGGCTGAAGCAACTCAACCGGAACCCCGGAAAACCCGTAGAGAGCTACCGAAAGAAGCCACTCCAAAATGGTATACGGGAACGATCAAGCCTTCGCACGAAGGGATGATCTGGTAGGTTGGAAGTGGGGTAAAGACATGCTACCGTTCCAGTTTGGGAACACGGGTTGGCGTGTCTTTACCGGCCACGATGCTTTTTGCGCCGATGGCAATGGCGTTAATGGAAGAAACGATATTGTCAATGTTCAGCGTTTCAACCTCATCTGCTACCGAATGATAATAACGATCCTGATCGATCTGAACCGTTGCAAACGTATGAGCGGGAACCCCTAAAGCCGCAAGCGATGCATTATCGCTGCGATAGAAGAGATTTTGTGTGGGATAAGGGTCGGGATGGAATGCAAAGGCTGTCTGCTGAACATTTTGTTGCATGATTTTAGCCAAATCGGATTGGTGATATCCCGTTACGTATAGGGAATTGGGGCCAAATTTTGCATCCTTGCCAATCATTTCAATGTTGATCATTGCAACCACACTATCCGCATCGATCTGCTTGGAGAAATATTGGGATCCCACCAGTCCGATCTCTTCCGCGGTGAAGGCAACAAAGAGAAGCGATCGTTCATTGTCATTGAGCCGCTTGTAATAATTTGCTAAACTGATTACGGCAGACACACCCGAAGCATCGTCATCCGCTCCGTTGGCGATGGAATCTTGACCAATGGGTTGAAGAATCCCAATGTGATCATAATGAGCGGAAAAGATCACGTACTCGTGGGGTTTTGATTTGCCAGGAAGCACGCCAACGAGGTTGGACAACGATAGCTCCTCTACCTTATTCGTAAAGCTCACACGGAATGATTTCGGCACTTGATTGGCCAACACGTAGACGACCGATGGCGTAGGCTGTGGAGTTTGGCCGAGCTGATTGATTTTCCCTTGCATTAGAAAACCACGGTATCTTTCAAACAGGGAGGCAAAACTGGTATCGATAATGACAATCGCATCTTTTCCGCCCACAGATGCATCGCGGAAGCGTTGCGCAAAATCATCGCCGGCCTGAATCTGTATCAGGGATACCGCTGGCTCGTTGTTCCAGTTAACTCCGGGGCTATTGCTTGATACGATGATGTGTTCATCGGGAATATCGGTTCCATCAAAGGTCACCTCCCAGGTCGCTGGGCTGATCCGGGATACGCGAAAGGTTTGCCGATACCCATTCTGCGGTGGATAGGGTTGTAATCCGATTTTCTTGAATTCCGTCGCAATGAATTCGGCTGCCCGTTCTATGCCGGGCGAAAAGGCTGCCCTACCCTCCATATCATCTGCCGCCAGTGTGGTCAGTATCCGCTTCACTTCACTTGGGTCAACGATCCGGTCGTGCGCTTGGCGTACCGTACATCCCGCCAGCAGGGCGGCGATCCATATGCAGTGCTTAAAAACTTTCATTGCCTATCCGTTGAATAACTGTCAAACTTAGGCAAAGTTTGTGTGCAAAGCAACTTTTGCCAGTCGCTTTGCTGTCGTGGAAATTTAAACGCAAACAATTTTCGGGGTCCCGGTGTTTCGCTTTGCCGAATAACACTTATATTTGGATTCACTAAATATGAGTATTATGAAAGAGATTACGGTTGAAGAACTTAAGGATAAAATCGATAATAACGAAGATTTTCAATTGATCGATGTCCGGGAGGAGTTTGAGTATGAAACCTCCAACATAAACGGTGAGCATATCCCTTTAGCCGATGTCGTTTTGGAGCAAGATAAGATATCCCGGGACAAGCCGGTGGTGATCCATTGTCGCAGCGGCAAGCGCAGTGCCCAAGCCATTATGTTGCTTGAGCAGGAAGGTTTTGATAACCTGTATAACCTGCAGGGAGGAATATTGGCCTGGCGGGACGCCTTTGATCCCGATATGCAGGTTTATTGATTGCTGCAACAGTCGGCATGAAACGATATTTCCTTTATAACATCTTGCTAAATATTAGTTTGATCTTGATGTTCTTCAGTGCGGTAGCAGCGTATCAAAGCCGCCAGTATATCGTATTGGCAATTTCCATACTGATTATCTTGATATTAGGGTATCTCAAGTATCGGCTACTGAAGCAAGTGAGGCAACGTTAGCCGTACGAGTTCGCGGCCTTTCAAGATCGGTATAACCGATACCTGATCTTCCTGTAGGCAAAAAGCGATGTCCTGCGCAATGTGGAGATGTTGCATCCGTTTGCTGTGGGAGGCTTTGCCAAGGTATGTGGGTAAATCGCTCCGGGCTTCCAGATAGAGGCTTTCTGCAGCATATGCCGCGTCATCCAATTCCATGTCCCTGGTTTTGAGGCGATGGACAAGCGCTCCGGCAAATACGGTATCTTCCAGATTGAAGTGGTTTTTCCAGCCTGCACACACCAGCAAGATGTGCTGCGGCTGGGTTTTGAGCCAGTTTGAAAGGGTACTGATATTAAGAAATGATCCGATCACCACGGCACTTGCGCCAGCGCATCGCTTGATGGCCCGTGTACCGTTCGTAGTAGTCAACACGACCGTTTTTCCTGCTACTTTTTCCTTGGTATATGAAAATGGCGAATTGCCAAAATCGAATCCCGTGACTACCTGGCCGTCGCGCTCGGCAGCTAATAAATGGCCATTACTTTGATAGGAAAGACACTCATCCAATTCTTCCACGGGAATGATCGCTTGGGCGCCGTTTGCCAATCCATAACACATCGAAGACGTGGCCCGGAAGATATCGATGACTACCGCTATGGTGTCGTCCAGTTCGTGGAAAGGGAGCAAAGCAGGGCTTAAACAGACACGAATACTTTTTGGACTCATCAGGAGGCTTATTTTACAAACGGAGGCTTTACGACGGATGCTTTGACTGGATTATTTCGGATGTCGATATATATTTCGCTCCCCTCCTTAGCATACCCGATGGGGACGTATCCTAACCCGATGGATTTTTTAAGTGTAGGTGATTGTGTTCCTGATGTGACATGTCCGATTGGCTGGCCCTCGGCGTTAATGATGGTGTATCCCTGCCGTGGAATTCCTCGATCGATCATTTCAAAGCCTACCAATTTACGTTGCAGACCAGCTTCCTTTTGCTTTTTTAACCCGTCGGCATTCACAAAATCTTTGGAAAACTTCGTAACCCAACCCAAGCCGGCCTCTAGGGGAGAAGTCGTATCATCGATGTCATTGCCGTAAAGGCAGAAGCCCATTTCAAGCCGAAGGGTGTCGCGGGCACCTAATCCGATCGGTTTGATACCATAGGGTGCTCCCGCTTCAAAAATGGCATCCCACACCGTCTTGGCATCTTTATTAGCGACGTATATCTCGAATCCACCGGCTCCCGTATAACCGGTGGCAGATACAAGCACGTTGTCTACCCCGGCAAATTTGCCTTTGCTGAACGTATAATATTCCATAGTAGGCAGATCGAGTTCCGTGAGGCTTGCCAGTGCCTCGGAGGCTTTTGGCCCTTGTACAGCAAAAAGGGAGGTCTCATCTGAAATGTTTTTTAAGGTTACGCCGAAGGTGTTGTGCTGGGAAATCCAATCCCAATCTTTTTCGATATTTGCGGCGTTAACCACAAGGAAATAGGTTTTTTCATCAATCCGATAAACGAGAAAATCATCAATCACGCCGCCGGTTTCATTCGGAATATATGCATATTGAACCTTGCCATCGTAAAGTTTGGATGCATCGTTGGAACTGATTTTTTGCACCAGTTCCAGCGCGTGGTCCCCTTTCAGTATAAATTCGCCCATATGGCTAACATCAAATACGCCTACTCCTTTGCGCACGGTTTCATGTTCGTCATTGATACCTGAATACTGGACAGGCATGTTGAAGCCAGCGAAAGGGACCATCTTGGCACCTAAGGCAATGTGTAGCTCGGTGAGAGCGGTATTTTTGATCATGTGGCTTTGTTTATTTCGGCGCAAAGCTAATGAAACCTGCATGAATTGCCAATCAAAAAGAATAGGAACTGCGTGTGGCGGTCCGATGAACTTTGTGCGTTCGGTAATGCGCCTTAGGCAAACCTGGCAGGCGCTGAAGCCTGCCAGGAGAGGGATTGGTGCTATTCGGGCTTTCGGTTGAACTGGAGTATCTCATTCACATTGACCTCCGTGACATAACGTGTCACACCATCTTTGTCAATGTATTGGCGGTTGACCAACTTGCCTTCAACGGCGATCTCTGAACCTTTGCTAAGGCTCTTTTGGGCAAATGAGGCCTGTTTTCCCCAAAATACAAGGTTGTGCCATTGGGTATCGGTAACCCATTCTCCTTGGCCGTTGCGATACCGCTCATTGGTGGCGATGGAAACTCGGGCCAGGGTTCTGTTGTTGTCAAATGTTTTCACTTCGGGATCGCCGCCTAAAAATCCGGTGAGGCGTACGCTGTTTTTTAAGGTGTTCATAAGGTGTTGGTTTAATAGAAACATACGATTAACGAACGATGGATATTCTGGACCATCGACAACACAAAGATCAGGCTATCAGAATGACGTAGCCGGATATTAAACGTATATATCCGTTTTTAAACGGCTATAAACGGATCTATTTCCTATCTTTGTGTTACTTGGTTGGCAAGCGAATGAAATTGAGAATTTATCAGGTTGATGCATTTACCGATCGGATTTTCTCGGGCAATCCGGCAGCGATATGCCCGTTGGAAGAATGGTTGAGTGAGACAATCATGCAGCAGATCGCTATGGAAAATAATCTCGCCGAAACCGCTTTTTTTGTGAAACGCGATCAAGGTTACGAAATTCGTTGGTTTACACCGACCCTTGAGGTTGATTTATGTGGGCATGCCACGCTGGCGTCCGCGTTTGTCTTATTCAACTGTGCGGGGCATACGGCGGACACGATCCGTTTTTATTCGCCGCGAAGCGGGCATCTGGAGGTAAAACGCCACCAAAATTACCTAACATTGAATTTTCCTGCAGATTTCTTCACCCCGGTACCGATCACCGCGGAATTGGAGGCGGCGTTCGATATCGCACCCGAGGCGGCTTATAAAGGAAGGACCGACTATATGCTCGTTTTTGGAAGCGAAGAGCACGTCCGGAGAGCCAAACCCGACCTGGCCCGTATAGCGCAATTGAACGCGAGAGGCGTGATCATCACCGCGAAAGGAAATGAGGTAGATTTTGTTTCTCGTTTTTTTGCTCCTCAATCGGGGATCGATGAAGATCCCGTTACGGGATCCGCCCATACAACATTAACTCCGTATTGGGCAAGGGAACTCCGTAAAAATGAGTTGACGGCCAGGCAGCTTTCAGCGCGACAAGGTTATTTGAGATGTAACCATCTCGATGACCGCGTTGAAATCAGCGGTCAGGCAAGGTTGTATCTGACGGGTGAGATCGAATTAGATTAGTATTTAGTATCTTTTCCGGAAACGTATGGGTCTATTCCGTAGCGATAACAGGCATACATATATTCGAAGATATTTGTACATTTGAGGAATTTGGTTTTTAAGACAATTAGGGTATTGGAAATAACGCGATAGAAACATGTCAATCTCCAGTGAATCTGAACGGATAGGAATGCAACGTGTCAGCGAGGTGGTAGCAACTACCTTAAAGGCGATGCGCGATTATGCAAAGCCGGGCATGACTACCAAGCAATTGGACGATTATGGGCGTGCGCTTTTCGAGGCGAGCGGCGCAAAATCTGCACCGACATTGACCTATGGGTTTCCTGGCTGGACCTGTATCAGCTTGAATGGGGAGGTTGCGCATGGAATTCCCGCGGATGACCGCGTCATGCAGGAAGGCGACCTGGTTAATGTCGACGTTTCCGCAATGCTTGACGGCTATTGGGCCGACAACGGTGGTTCGTTTGTGTTGGGCCGGGATATCCATGGCCATCAGCCGTTGATTGATGCTTCCAAGGATATTTTGTGGAAGGCTATCCACCAGATCAAAGGCGGAGTTCGGATTGCGGATATCGGGAAACTGATTGAGACCGAAGCGAAAAAACGCGGATATACTGTCATTAAAAACTTAACGGGTCACGGCGTGGGCCGGAGTTTGCACGAGGAACCCGGTGAGATTGCTAACTATTATGACCGGTTTAATAAGAACCGGTTTAAAAAGAATACGGTGGTTGCCATCGAAACATTTATCTCAAGTCGTTCAACGATTGCGCTTACCACAAAAGACGGATGGACTTTGGTAGGCAATAAGGGCGGCTTTGTGGCGCAACACGAGCATACCATTGTGGTTACCGATGGTCAGCCCGTCATCCTGACACAACAAAACGGAATATGGAATTGATAAGGGGAGGGGATCAGGCGACGTATGCTATTCAATGAAATTGTCGGGCAGACCGCAATCAAGCGGAATCTCATTAACACCGTAACGGAAAATCGCGTAAGTCACGCACAGCTTTTCTTAGGTCCCGAAGGATGTGGAAGTCTCGCACTGGCGGTGGCGTATGCGCAGTACATTAACTGCGAAAACAAGCAAGCCGACGACAGCTGCGGCGAATGTGCAGCCTGCCGCAAATACAACAAACTCATTCATCCCGACCTGCATTTTTCCTACCCGTTTTTCGCGAAGCATAAAGAAGATACCGCAGCAACCTATGCAGAAGAATGGCGGAAGGCTTTTTTAGAGAATCCCTACCTGGGGCTTGATTCCTGGCGGGCACAATTTGATGCAGAAAATAAGCAAGCAAATATCAATATTGCAGAGGCACATCATATTATCAAGAAGTTGAGCCTGAAGGCTTTTGAGGCTGAGTACAAAGTGCTCATATTATGGTTGCCCGAATACTTGGACGCGCAGGGGAATGCGTTACTGAAGCTGATCGAGGAGCCTCCGGAGAAGACGCTTTTTCTTTTGGTTGCAGAAAGCCAGGATCGGATACTTAATACGATTATCTCCCGTACCCAGCTTGTCAAGATCAACCGGCTTACTGATGGGGAGGTATCGGGATACCTTATGGAAAAACAGCAGCTAAGCAAGCATCAGGCCGAAGAGATCGCGTTTATCAGTGGGGGGAATATCCAGCAGGCTATCAATTTGCTTGGCGAGGAAACCAAAGATCATTTTGATCTGATGATCCGTTGGCTGCGCTATTGCGTGACCGACACCGGCCTTTCCCTGGTTAAGATCTGTGAGGACGAGTTATCGAAATTGGGCCGTGAAAATCAAAAAAGTTTCTTACTTTACACCTTAAATATGATGCGTCAGGCGGTGTTGCTGAAGGAAAATATGTCGCAATTAGTCCATCTGCCAAGTGGGGAGCTTGATTTCGTGCAGAAGTTCAGTAAGCATTATCGGATGGCGCAAATCGAGGGGGCGATCCGCCTTTTTGAAGAGGCACATTACCACATCGAGCGCAATGCCAATCCAAAAATATTATTTTTAGATGTATCTTTGCAGCTGGTTTTAATTTTTAAATATCAAACGTTCCGCCGATTGGCGGACTCAACATATATCGATCACTATGGGATGTAGCAGTTGCTCATCCGGCGGAGGGTGTGGTACTACACCGGCAGGTTGCGAAAACAATGGCGCCTGCATGACGAGCGGATGCAATAAATTAGATGTATACGATTGGCTGGCCAATATGGACATGCCAACAAATTATAAGCCCTTCAACATTGTGGAGGTAAGGTTTAAGGGGTCGCGGAAGGATTTCTACATTAACCATGAAAACCTCTACCTTGAAATGGGCGAAATGGTGGCGGTAGAGCCAAGTGCGGGCGGATATGACATCGGCCATGTGTCTATGACAGGCGAACTGGTGCGGCTGCAATTAAAGAAAAATAATGTCGATGCGACCAGCGTAACCAAGAAAATTTACCGGAAAGTCACGGATGCAGACATCAAGAAATGGCAGGCCGCCAAAGATCTCGAGTGGGAAACCATGCATCGTGCCCGTAAGCTGGCATTGGACTTAGGGCTTTCCATGAAAATCAGTGACGTCGATTACCAAGGCGACAAGTCCAAGGCTACGTTTTACTATACCGCCGATGGCCGGGTAGATTTCAGGGAGCTGATCAAGCGTATGGCGGAAACTTTCCGTATCCGCATTGAAATGCGGCAGATCGGGATGCGACAAGAGGCCAGTAGGCTTGGCGGTATCGGTTCATGTGGCAGAGAGCTATGCTGCTCGACCTGGCTCACCGACTTTAAAACGGTATCCACTTCGGCGGCGCGTTATCAGAACCTTTCGTTGAATACGCTAAAGCTGGCCGGGCAATGCGGAAAGCTCAAATGCTGCCTTAACTATGAGCTGGATAGCTACATGGATGCCTTAAAGGATATACCTAACAATATCGAGCGGATTGAAACGCAGCGAGGCGTGGCTTTCCTGCAAAAAACCGACATCTTTAAAAAATTGATGTGGTTTAGCTACCCTGGGGAAGAAAATTGGATACCCCTCACGACTGATCGGGTGAAAGAGATACACCGGTTGAACAAAGACGGTGTGAAACCGGCGGAGATCGGTGCGGTAGTTCTGGATACTCCGGAAGAAAAGCCAGTCACCTATGATTACGAAAACGTGGTAGGTCAGGATAGCCTTACCCGTTTGGACGACCGGAATAGGAAAAAACGGCGTTCGGGGAAAAGCAAACGGAAACCCGAAGGAAAGAAGGCTGCCGCAAATCCATCTCAGGAAAAAAGTGGAGATGTCGGGAAGGTGATTAAACAACCGGTATCCGAAAAAGAAAATAAATCTGCTGAAACAAAAACGTCAAAACCCAAGAAGCGTTTCCGTGGGAACAACCGGAAGGCAAAAGGGGGCGGGCAATCACAAACCGGACAAGATAGTTGACGATCGTGCGCATTAGTCTGACAACATTCGGTGTAATTTTAGTAGGGGCTTTCTGCACGGTATCCTGTACGGACACGGCTGTATTGGACCAGAACGTCGCCATTGCCGATCATGCCTGGCATTATGAAGACCGACCTCAGTTGACTGCGCATATTACCGATATTACCAGACCATATGCCATTTACCTTAATCTCCGACATACACCTGATTATGCCTATTCCAATGTATTTGTGCTATTGCATCAGCGCCAGCCCAACGGGCGTGATACAACCGAACGGATTGAGTTGACCCTGGCTGAATCCGATGGAAGGTGGCTGGGCCGGGGTGCCGGAAGTGTGTATGCACACCAGCATCTGATCAAAGAATCTGTACGCTTTCCCGATACCGGCAATTACGTGTTCACCCTGGAACAGAATATGCGTGAGAACCCCTTGCAAGGAATTGTAGACGTGGGGATCCGTGTCGAACCCACCAAATAACCTAGGTCTGCTCATCTTAACTTAAATTTTCTTTTTGATAATCAATTAGATATGTTTTTATATACTACTATGTATTGCATAGTACAAACTAAAACATATATCTTTGTATTATGATAGTAGATAACACGCAAACCCAAATGAGGAAGGGGATACTGGAATACTGTATCCTTTCGATTATCTCGCGGGGCGAGATTTATGCCTCAGACATCATCGGCGAGTTGAAGAAGGCGCGATTGCTGGTGGTAGAGGGTACTTTATATCCCTTACTTACCCGGCTTAAGAACAATGGTCTGTTGAGTTACAGCTGGAAAGAATCGACCTCGGGCCCTCCCCGTAAGTATTACCAGATTACACCGTCCGGACTGGAAGTCCTTAACAAACTGGACACGACATGGGAAGAACTGGTCTTCGCGGTGAAAACATCCATGGAGGGGCGGATCACGGAAGCGGACAATACACATCACGATATATCAAAAAACGAACAATAAAAAACCACAAAACAATGAACAGGACCATCATTATCAATATAAACGGCATTGTCTTTCACATTGAGGAAGATGCTTATGAGGTGCTCCGCACGTATATGATTGATGTCAAAAGGCACTTTGGGTACACCGCAGACAGCCATGAGATTGTCGGCGATATTGAAAACCGCATCGCTGAAATGTTCAGTGAGCGTATCGTGCAAGGAAAAAAGGAAGTCATTACGATGCAGGATGTCAATGATGTGATTGCCCAGATGGGGCGGGTAAGCGATTTTGAGGCAGGAGACCCCGAGGAGGCGTATGCGTCGGCAGACGAAACGTATGATATTCCGCCGATGAGTGGGCAACGTAAGTTGATGCGCGATCCGGATGACAAGGTATTCGGAGGTGTATGCAGCGGGTTGGGTCACTATTTCGGCATAGAGTCGCGCTGGATCCGGCTTATTCTTGTGCTGTTGTTTATCTTCGGTGGCGCGGGAGTCCTTCTATACATCATTCTTTGGATTGTGATGCCGCTGGCCCGAACCAGGGCCGACCGCATGGCTATGCGCGGGGAAGCGCCCAACTTGCAGAATTTCAAGCGGAGTTTTCAGGAGGAAATGGAGGGCCTCCGCACAAATTTTACAGGGGCCGAGGAAGGGCTTAAAAGAGGCTTGAACTCGGCCGGCAATTTTCTGGTTAAAGCCTTTGTGGTGTTAGCCAAAGTCATTGGCGTACTATTTATCATCGGTTTATGCGGCGGATTGGTTGTTCTGGTCATCAGTATCATTGCTTCTTTCGGATTTTTAGGAAGCGATACCGATATGGCAATGTTTCCGCTAAACGTGATTGAACCGGCCTATCGTACTCCTATGCTGATCAGTGCACTTTTTGTGGCCGTAATTCCATTCATCGCGCTCGTCGCGCTGATTATCCGGATTTTATTTAACCGATCGGCAATGGGCCGATATACCGGCTTTACGCTACTGGCCATGTGGTTGATTGCAGTGGGTTTTACCACAGTATATGCAGCCCGCACAGCGAATGATTTCCGGGAGGAAAGCACCCTTGTCGAGGAGCGCCCGCTGGAAAAGCAGCCCGTATATCATTTATCAAAAAATGACATGACGGTTATCCGGTTGCAAAACGATTCGACCGATCGGACGTCATTGATTCGTAAGCGCGCCATTATCCGCAATCGGAACATGATGGAATGGCAAAGCCGCATGTATATGCGCATTGCGAAAGTGGATTCCACACAGCCACCGTCGTTAACCTACGAATATTCCGCACATGGAGCAACGTATGAACGGGCTGCCGAGCGTGCAGGCAGAATCGACTATCATTTCGAGCAACAGGCGGACAGGTTGATTTTCGACAGTCATTTCAACCTGGGTGACGAGGACCTGATGCGTGACCAACGGTTGTACGTAACATTGAATATTCCCGTCGGAGCAAGGCTTCTTATTGATAGAGACTTGCAACGGCACATTTCCGACATACCTTTTAACCAGTGCGAAGAAAATTATCAATATCCGGATGGAAACCGGCCCGATAAAACCGAGTGGATCATGCTGGAATCCGGGTTGAAATGTGCAATGTCCGCACCTGTGGAGGAAGAAAAGCCTGACAGCATTGATACGGCACGCATGGACAGCATCGCTACACCGGATACCGTTGCGCTTAAAGATAATTAGTGCTCGTGCAACTTTTTGATGCCTGGAGCGTCCTACTAATGTCCCGTTCTTTCAGGATACCACCTCAATAAATGCAACATATAATACATGAGTAGGCTCATCAAAATAGTATTGTCAATCCTTTCGCTGTACTCAGGAGTATATGCTCAGGAAGCGGCCTTGAAGGGTAGGGTGGTCGATGAAAAGCATGCGCCACTTGACCTGGCTACGGTCAATTTGCTTCGGGCAAAAGATTCAACGATTCTGAAGACCGATTTTCCCGATGAAAAAGGTCAATACGCTTTTGGGAATCTCCCCCGGGGCGAATACCTGATTTCTGCTGTGCTGATCGGTTATATTGATGCAGCGAGCCAAATCATACAGATTACGGCGGATAAGGGGACAACCGATGCGGGGGCATTAGTGCTTAAGCCTACCCATACCGTATTGGCTGAAGTAGCGGTAACGGCTCCCCAACGGCCGTTGGTTGAACGTAAGCCGGATATGCTGGTGGTTAATGTCGAAAATTCTACGCTCGCCGCCGGCAATACTGCCTTGGATATCCTTGAACGTTCGCCGGGGGTAACCGTAGATAAAGACGATAACATCAGCCTTATGGGCAAGCAAGGGGTTACGGTGATGATCGACGGCAAGCAAACCTATCTTTCGGCCGAGCAATTGGCCAATTTCTTGCGCAATATGGACGGAAACACGATAAAATCAATTGAACTGATTACCAATCCGTCTTCAAAATACGATGCCTCCGGTACGGCAGGAATGATTAATATCGTGCTCAAGAAAAACCGGTTGGCGGGCACGAATGGCACGTTTACACTGGGAACGGGCTACGGTTTCGGTCATAAAGCAAACACGTCCGTGAACCTCAATCACAAGGTTGGACGCGTGAATGTGTTCGGAACCTACAGCTATATGAATAATCGGGGCGGGAGTGAATTTGATATTTTTCGTTCCATCTTAGGGGAAAATGATCGCACGGATTTTCAGCAATATACCAATTTTAATCGCAGAAACCGTAGTCATAACTACCGTGGAGGTATTGACTACAACACGTCGGATCGAAATGTGCTCGGTATCGTTGTGAGCGGATATGCCAGTGGCAATGATAACAACAACGCGAGTAATACGTTGATCGGCCGGACGGTAGCCGTTCCAGATTCAACACTGGCTACCTCCTCGATTTTCGATGGTCGTTATTCGAGCTTCGCCGTAAATATAAATAACCAATTCACCATTGACAGTAATGGCAGGAAATTAGTGGCTGACGTGGATATGTCGCGGTTCTCGAATCATAACCGCGCCAATTATAACAACACATTCTACTTGCCTTCAGGCGCTATCAAGGATGAACCGTTATTGTCGCGCAGCGACATGCCCACCATTATCGACATCCGCGTGGCCAAGGTAGACTATACCCATCCCATAGACAAGAAAAATAAGATAGAGGCCGGCTTGAAATACAGCGATGTTTCATCAGACAACGATATGCGTTTCGAAAATCAGGTGAACGGACAATGGCAGAACGATCAAGGCAGGACCAACCACTTCCTTTACGAGGAAGCGGTCGCAGCGGCTTATCTGAATTATAACACGCAATTGGGCAAATGGGGTGTCCAAATGGGATTGCGGGGCGAATATACGGTTTCAGACGGCAATTCGATTACCCTGGCCAACCGGGTTAAACGGGATTATTTGGACCTGTTCCCAAGTATATTCGTCAATTATAACATCTCTGATGACCATCAGACTGGGATTTCCTACAGCAAGCGGATCAATCGGCCGAACTATGGCAACCTCAATCCCTTTGAGTATTTCCTTGATCAATATACCTTTGAGCAAGGAAACCCTTATCTCAAACCGGAATATACACACGCATTTGAGGCTTCCTACACCTTGAAGCAAAAATATCACCTAAGTGCGGGTTATAATCGTACAAACGACGTGATTGCCGAGTCCATGAACCAGGACCTCGTGACCAAACGGACCTGGGTAACCCGAGACAATCTTGCGATGCAGGAAGTCTGGTATGCCAACCTCAATCTGCCGATAAAAGTGGCGAAATATTGGAATACCCAAACCAACCTGAATGCTTATTACATGGGATTTGAAGGACCGTTGAACGGCGATTACCTTAAACAGGGGCAATTTGCATGGCAGTTGCGCAGTAACCATACGTTCAACATTTTGAGTACGTTGACCGCCGAGGCGTCGGTCAACTATCGATCGTCGCTAATATACAGTGTATACCACATCGGTGCGCAATGGTCCATTGACGCGGGATTGAATAAGTCCTTTTATCATAAAAAAGCCAACTTGAAGCTTTCCGTAAGCGACATTTTCGACACCCGTATCCAGGACGTACGGACCCGCTATAACAACATGAATACGATTGTTAATCAGAAAAATGAAACAAGGGTTGCGCGGCTTACCTTCACTTACAGCTTTGGGAATCTGAAAAGCGGCGCCCGCCGGGAAACCCAGAGCGAAGAAAAAAGCCGTATTAATATGCCTTAGTGTGTGTGGGCATATAATTTGTGGTTCGCCGCCGCTGATGTGAATCGGCGGCGGTTTTTTTGGCGGACTGGGTGTTCACATGTGAATTCCTTATGTTTGTGTATAGTTAACGTTCGTCGGACAGATATGTTCAAGAAATCATTTGCAACTATTTTACTTAATGTGCTTTTTTTCCTTGGCGGAACCCATGCCCAGGAGATACCACGTATCGGCTCGCCGTTAGTACAGCAATACCCGAAGGCCGAATACAAAGCCGGTAACCAGAATTGGGCCGTGGCGGTAGGAAAAGATGGGGTAATGTATTTCGGCAATGCAGATGGTTTGTTGGCTTTTGACGGACAATATTGGACGCTGCATTACCTTCCCAATAAAAGTACGGTCCGGAGTGTGGCAGTGGATGATACGGGCAGAATTTATACGGGGGGGCTGGCCGAGTTCGGCTATTGGGAAAACACGGGAAATGGGTACAAGCAGTATCATTCAATAAGCCGTTTGTTGAATGAGAAGGATGCGGTACGGGATGAGATCTGGAAAATTGTCGTGGATCGCGATCGGGTGCTTTTCCAGTCATTTTCGACCGTATATATTTACGAAAATAACCAATTGCAAACGGTTAAAGGCAACGGCCAGCCTTTTCTATTTTTACATCAGGTACGGGATCGAATTTTTATTGAATTAATTCCCGACGGAGTTCACGAATTGCAAGGAAGCGCATTGGTGCCGATACGGAACAAAGATGTGCTAAAGGGGGCAAATATTCTGACCATGCTGCCCTTCGGAGATGGAAATGAGATTCTTATCGGTACCGCCAAATCCGGATTGTTCCGAATGGATAGTAACGGCATCGTCCATAAATGGCAGAATGCTGCCGATGGCCTTTTGCGGTCCGCCCAGCTTAACAATGGGTTGAAGGTGCTGGATCGTTATTATGCCTTTGGCACGATTCTCCAAGGATTGGTGATTATAGACGAAAAAGGGTCCATCGTGCAACACGTCCATAAAGGGAATGGGCTGCAAAACAATACGGTGCTGGGCCTACACGCCGATCTCCAACAGAATATTTGGGTCGGATTGGATAATGGGGTAGACCGGATTGAAATTAATACGCCCATTTATTACTATACCGACAACAGCGGTAGCATTGGCACCGTGTATACCGCGAAGATTTTCGGCGGCAATATCTATTTAGGTACCAATCAGGGATTGTTTTACAGTCGATGGCCGGTTGAGGAAGGGTACCGGCCTTTCTCCTTTTCGTTGGTTGAAGGATCGCAGGGACAGGTATGGGATTTGGCGGTTATGGATGGTGAATTGCTGTGCGGTCATAACGATGGCACATTTCGGGTGACCGGCGGTTTGCTGGAGCGATTGTCGCCTGTAACCGGTGGTTGGGCATTGAAGCCGGTCGCTAACCGGCCCAATACCCTGTTACAGGGGACCTACACAGGGCTGACAGTGTTTAAAAAAGACCAAAGCGGCTGGCAATTTGCACACCGTATAGGGGGGTACAGCGATCCGACCCAATTTATCGAACCCATATCGAAAACTGAGGTCTGGGCAAGCGGTTACAAGGGCTTGCGGCTGTTATCGCTGGATACTGCGCTACGCGATGTGCAAGAGGTCCATGCCTATGATTCCACCCACGGATTGCCCGAGAGTACGTTTGTGAATGTATTTGAGTTGGGAGGCCGGCCGGTTTTTGCCACGGATAGCGGATTTTACCGATACGATGATATCGCGGATCGGTTTTATCGGTATGACCAATTGAACGAGCAACTGGGATCCTTTGCTTTCTCGAACAAAATCATCCGTGCAGATGCCAATCGGTATTGGTTTATCAACCGTGCGCGGATGTCACTGGTTTACTTTGGTGTGAAAGGGACCCTGCAAGTGGATTCCACGCAATTTGCCATGCTTAATGGCAGGATGATGAAATATTATGAAAGCGTTAACCGCATTGAAGGCGACGTATACCTCGTGGGGTTGGACGATGGCTTCGCGATTTACCGGGCTAAGGATTCGACGGTTGCTGCGCCCCGTCTACCTCGTCCGTTGATCCGGACGGTCCGCAATATTACCGATAGCCTTTCTGCCAAATGGTATAACAACGACACGGTACCGGAAATCCCCTATCGGCATAATAACCTCAGAATCACTTATGCATCGCCTTGGTATAGCGCTATTGCCTTACGGTATCAGTTCTATCTGGAAGGATATTCACGAACTTGGTCAGAATGGGATGAAGCTGCACAAAAGGAATTTACGAACTTGGGATCGGGTGAATATGTATTTCGGGTACGGGCCATGGCGGCGGATGGAACAACATCGGCGATCACCGAGTACCGGTTCACCATTTTGCCGCCCTGGTACTTATCCTGGATGGCGTTCGCGTTATACGCGGTTGTGTTGATACTTGTTCTGATTGCCGGTCGCAATTGGTACCGATATAAGATACGTAAGCATCGTAGAATCGTACAGGAGAACATGACCAGGCAACAGCAAGAGTTGCTGCGGAAAGAAGCGGAGGAAAATGAACAACGCCTTATTAAAATCAAAAACGAACAATTGGAGCAGGAATTAGCCAGCAAAAACCGTGAATTGGCCAATTCAGCAATGAACATTGTCTATAAAAATGAACTGCTTAACAACGTGCACGATGAACTGTTGGAGCTTAGGGATGGCGAGGGGCGCAAGTTGTCTGGGGAACAGCTCCGTAAAATCAATAAAATCATTGAAGATGCCCGGAGCGATGAACGGGACTGGAATGTATTTGAAGAAAGCTTCAATGAGGCTCATGAAAATTTCTTCAAAAAACTGAAGGCTGATTATCCGGAATTGGTACCCAATGATTTGAAGTTGTGCGCTTACCTGCGTATGAATATGAGCAGCAAGGAAATAGCTTCGTTACTCAATATTACCACCCGGGGTGTAGAGATCAGACGGTATCGGTTACGGAAGAAGCTGAGCCTTCCGCACCATAAAAATCTTACGGAGTTTTTAATGGAAGTTTAGGCGGATTGTTGGAAACCGGATAGGAATTGAAAATAAGGTTCGATCTTTTACCTAGGTAATAATATCTTTGCAAGCGTCTGCAAACAACACCTGTATTGAATTAAACTGAACAACAAAATGAAAAAAGCATACATTTTTCCTGGACAAGGCGCGCAATTTGTAGGCATGGGCAAAGAGCTGTACGATCACAGTGAAGAGACGAAGTTCCTCTTTGAGCAAGCCAACGAGATTTTAGGCTTCCGGATTACTGATATAATGTTTGACGGGACTGATGAAGACTTAAAGCAGACTAAGGTAACGCAACCCGCGATTTTTCTTCACTCGGTTATCCTGGCGAAAGCGATGGGAAAATCGTTTCATCCGCAGATGGTGGCGGGACACTCACTGGGCGAATTTTCCGCGCTGGTTTCGGCGGGAGCATTGAGTTTTGAAGACGGGCTGCGGCTCGTGGCTACCCGCGCAAATGCCATGCAGAAGGCCACCGAAATTCAGCCCTCCACAATGGCCGCTATCCTTGGGCTCGACGATTTTACGGTAGAAGATATCTGCCAGCGCGTCAGCGATGTCGTGGTGCCTGCCAACTATAACTGTCCGGGACAATTGGTCATATCGGGAACAATCGCCGGAGTCGAAAAAGCGTGTGAGCTGCTGTTGGAAGCAGGTGCCAAAAGAGCACTCAAGCTCAATGTGGGAGGGGCGTTTCATTCCCCTTTGATGGAGGCAGCCCGGGTTGAACTGCAAACAGCAATCGAGGCGGTGCGAATTCAAAAACCGGTATGCCAGGTGTATCAGAATATCGATGCGAAGCCGTATACCGATCCGGATGCAATCAAGCAAAATCTGATTGAGCAGCTTACCGGACCGGTACGCTGGACGCAAACCATCGTTCATATGATTGATGATGGCGCTGCCTCGTTTACCGAGGTTGGACCGGGCAATGTGCTACAGGGGCTGGTAAAGAAAATAAACCGGCAAATGGAAACCGCTGCGGCTGCTTTATAAGCCAAACGCGGTTTTCACCTGATCTACATAGTCCAATTTTTCCCAAGTGAATAATTCAACTTCCAGCGAAGTTGTTTCGCCATTGCTGTTTTCAAACGTCTTGGTTACCGTACGAGGTTCACGCCCCATATGCCCATAAGCAGCGGTTTCAGAATAAATGGGACTGCGTAGTTTTAACCGAGTTTCGATACCGTAAGGCGTCATGTCAAACAACTCACGGATTTTACGGGCGATCTCGCCATCTGATAGCCCGACTTTGGACGTCCCGTACGTGTTGACATAAATACCTATGGGATCTTTGACCCCAATGGCATACGATATTTGCACCAATAGTTCGTCTGCTACACCCGCTGCGACAAGGTTCTTCGCAATGTGCCGGGTAGCATACGCAGCCGAGCGATCAACCTTGGATGGATCCTTTCCGGAGAAAGCACCACCACCGTGGCCGCCTTTACCCCCATAGGTGTCTACGATAATTTTTCTTCCCGTCAATCCGGTGTCACCATGGGGACCACCGATGACAAATTTGCCGGTGGGATTGATGTGATAGGTAATGTCGTCTGTAAACAAACGCTGCAGTTCAGGTTTTAACTGGCCTTTCACGCGAGGCACCAGGATGTTAACTATGTCTGATTTTATCTTGGCCAACATCGCTTCTTCGGTGTCGAAGTCATCATGCTGGGTGGAAACCACAATGGCATCAATTCGGATGGGCTTGTGGGTGTCGTCGTATTCAAGTGTTACCTGGGCTTTTGAGTCGGGCCGAAGGTACGTGATTTCCTTGTTTTCCCGACGCAGGGCAGCCAGCTCGTACAGCAGCCGGTGTGCCAGGTCCAATGCCAACGGCATCAGATTCTCGGTTTCATTACTGGCATAGCCAAACATGATGCCTTGATCGCCGGCACCCTGTTCCTGCTTTTCTTTGCGGTCTACTCCTTGGTTGATATCAGGCGACTGCTCGTGGATGGCCGACAGAATGCCGCATGAATTGGCTTCAAACATATACTCGGATTTTGTGTATCCGATGCGTTCGATGACCCCGCGAGCAATCTTCGGTACATCCAGGTATATTTTGGATTTGACCTCACCAGCCAAAACCACCTGTCCTGTGGTTACTAACGTTTCGATAGCCACGCGCGAGTCGGCGTCCCAAGCGAGGAAATTGTCGATAAGCGCGTCGGAAATTTGATCGGCAATCTTGTCAGGATGTCCTTCCGAAACGGATTCTGATGTAAATAAATATGGCATATCGCTATCTGATTTCGGCTGCAAAGCTACGATACTTTTGTCGTTTTCAAAACTGAGACAGTGCCCCAGTATTAAATTTATATAAAATATCGCGGAGAAGGCAATTTATATGGATAATGCTAATACTTTTGCACGGATAACAGGCTTATATGGTGGCCATGGGGAAAAAGAAACGGGTTTTATTTGTGGTTAACCCCATATCGGGAGGCAAAAGGAAAAAGGGGTTTGAAAAACGGGCTCTCGAGGCACTTGATGCCGGGTTGTACGATGCTCACTTTGTTTTCAGCGAATACCCAGGTCATGCAAATAAATTGGGGAAAGAGGCGGTACAGGAAGGTTTCGACCTGGTGGTGGCCGTGGGCGGTGATGGGACCATCAATGAAATTGCATCCGCGTTGAATGGTACAGAGACCGCGTTGGGAATTATTCCAGAGGGGTCCGGAAACGGACTGGCTCTTTACCTCGGAATCCCGCTTAACGAACGCGCGGCGGTGCGACGTCTAAATCGGTTTGAAACCATAACTATTGATAGCGGCACGATCAACGGATTGGCATTTTTTAATATGGCAGGCATCGGCTTTGATGCATCGGTAAGTGACCGATTTGCCAATGACAACATCCGGGGACCGATCGGTTACCTAAAAGCCGTGTTAACCGAAATCAGTACTTACAAGCCGAAGCGGTACGTGTTGGATATCGATGGGAAGACTTTTGAGCGGGAAGCATTTATGATCAGCGTGGCTAATTCGCCGCAATATGGGAATAATGCGTATGTCGCGCCACAGGCGTCGGTGACGGATGGCGTGTTGGATGTATGCATTATTCATAAATTTCCGTTATACACTATTCCGATGATGCTGTTCCATTTATTCAACAAGACAGCCGATCAATCAGAATACGTAGAGATTGTCCCCGGGAAAAAGATCCATATCGAACGAGATACCTCGGATGCGGTACATGTGGATGGAGAGCCCATGGAAATGGGCACGATGTTGGACATCACCGTAAACCCGGACACACTGCGTATTCTTTGCTGACAGGATTTATTAGCGATAGCGAAACAATTTATTGTCGAAACGGTCGTTTAGTAAAGGACGTGAAACCCGGAGCTCATGCACGCTTCGTCACAAATGCAGGTTCCGTGAGGCGGTTGAAGAACATACTTAGCGAAGCGATCTCATTGATGCCGCTAAAAACAATAATAGATCAATAATTATTTACGAATGAAAAAGAAACAGCGGTATAGCGGCGTTGTATATTCTACGGATGAAGCCTTTCACTATCAGGAGACCGATAGTCTGGAAGAAGAGACGCTGCCTAACCACAAACAACAGTTGCGGGTGATGCTGGACAAAAAGATGCGGGGTGGCAAAACCGTAACGTTAATAACAGGCTTTGTGGGTACCTCGCATGATCTGGAAGCCTTAGGTAAAAAACTAAAGCAGAAATGTGGAGTGGGAGGGAGTACCAAAGACGGCGAAATTATCGTACAGGGCGATTTCAAACAACGTATTCTGCAACTGCTTAACGAGGAAGGTTATCGGGTCAAACCTGTCGGGGGATAGAAGGGGCGTAAAACATGTTAAATAAATTATTGACAATTAATGCATTAATCGAAATGCCGGTCCATGTCAGCGGATCCAATAAATGTAAGATTGCCATTTATGCATTGCTAAAACCTATTTATTTTGAATGTTTAATTTGCAATTACAAAAAAAAATAGTTTTCATTGTGCAGAAATTGCTTTGTGATTACTATAGCACTGAACGTTAAGGTGTGCTGATGCTGCTGCTGCGCATTCCTTTGGCTTAAGATAGTTTACTAAACAATTATTGACGGGACATTTTGTTTTTACTTTAAAATACTATATTTGCTTTAGCCATTATGGTGGCTAGCAACGGATTAAATTGTACAAATTACTTAAAAATCATAATTAACAACATTAAAATCTAAAATTCAAAAAGATGGCAAACGCACCAAAAACAAGCACAATTAAAACGGAGAAGAGCAATTCAACATCCAATGTTTTTGCAAGTCTGGCAATTATTATTTGTTTCGTTGTCGGGGCATTGGTATGGAGATATATTATGGGTGACCCGAACAACTTCGTGGATGGCGACCCTGCAAATCGTCCGAAAGAAGGCAATTACTTAGGAATGGTTTACCACGCTGGATATGTGGTTCCTGTATTATTGGGATTGTTCTTGATGGTATGGGTTTTTGCAGTTGAGCGCTTCATCGTGATCGGCCGAGCTTCCGGAAAAGGCAACGTAGGTAATTTCGTGCGGAAAATCCAGTCTCTTATCGGAGGAGGCAACATTGATTCTGCTATCTCAGAATGCGATAAGCAACAAGGTTCCGTAGCAAACGTAATTAAAGCAGGTTTGTTGAAGTACAAAGATGTGTCGGCAAATCCCGCCCTTGATACGGAACAGGCGACGGTTGCGATCCAGAAGGAAATTGAAGAAGCGACAGCACTGGAAATGCCGATGCTGGAGAAAAACCTCACTATTATGGCTACCTTGGTTTCTATCGGTACATTGACCGGTCTGTTGGGTACGGTAACCGGGATGATCAAAGCATTCTCGGCGTTGGCTACCGGTGGTGCTCCTGATTCGGCGCAATTAGCAAACGGTATTTCTGAGGCCTTGATTAACACGGCAACAGGTATCGCTACTTCGGCCATCGCCATCGTATTTTACAACATCTTTACTTCTAAAATCGACACGTTGACCTACTCAATTGATGAGGCAGGGTTCTCCATCGTGCAAACCTATGCAGCTTCACATAAATAAAATTAAATTCCGGTAGTTTATGGAAAGCCGGAGGAAGATGCATCTATAAGTAAAGAGATAAAAAGAAACACATATGCCAAGGGTTAAAGTAAAGAGAGCCAGTACGACAATAGACATGACGGCCATGTGCGATGTGTCTTTTCTGCTGCTCACATTTTTCATATTGACAGCCACGGCCCGGCAGCCCGAGCCATTGCAGGTGGACACGCCTGCGTCGGTAACGCAAGTCAAGGTTCCTGATGACGATCTGGGACTGATTACCATCGGTGATGGTGGGAAGGTTTTTTTCGGTGTCGTGAATCAACACGCGCGGGGCAGAATGCTGGAACTCATGTCTGAAAAGTATTCGATACCATTTACGGCGGAAGAGAAAGCCAAGTTTTCTGGTATGGAAACTTTTGGCGTGCCGATGGGCAATTTGAAGCAACTTATCAACATGGGCCCCAACGACCGGGTGAAGCCGGGCTTGCAGCCGGGTATTCCCGTTGACACGGCCGGGGACGCACTGACCAATGAATTATTCCATTGGATCTACTCGGCCCGCGTGGCGACCAAGGAGCTGAAGGATACGGAAATGCGGATTTCGATCAAGGGCGATGCCGAAGAGAAATATCCTGAAATCAAAAAGGTAATCGACGTATTGCAAAGCCAGAAGGTGAATAAGTTCAGCTTAATCACCAGTCTCCGTGCTGGAGAGGAATTATAGGCAATGCAGTTTAACAGTAAAGGAAATAAGAAATGGCAGAATTAAATACCGGCGGTAAGCAGCAGCCGAGAGTGGACTTGACAGCCATGGTGGATTTGGCGTTCCTCTTGATCACTTTTTTCATGCTTACGACGTCGATCAACAAGCCGAATGCCATGGACGTGGCCATGCCGGATAAGAACGAGGAGGATCCGGAGGATAGGCTGGAGGTAGCCGATACCCGTACCTTAACACTGCTGCTTGGCAGCAACAATAAGATCGAGTGGTATCACGGCGATTACAGTAATCCGATTGAAGGTCCCGAGATTGTCGACTATGGCAAAGAAGGCATCCGGCCCATCTTGATGAAAAAGATGGAGCAGGTAAGACAGCAGACCGGAAAAGACTTAATCATCGTACTAAGACCCAGCGAAAAATCTACACACCGTAATCTGGTTGACATCCTCGATGAGATGAATATCATTAAGGCACCGATTTATATGATCGGTACCATCAGTGATCCAGAAATTGAGGTGCTGAAACGGGACAACTTGTATAATGATTGATGAATAACCACAGAATACGATAGCTATGTTAGGTTCAAAATTGGATATTTTTAAGAAAGAATGGCTCGATGTGGTATTTGACGGTCGAAACAAGACTTACGGAGCATATGACCTTCGTAAGTTGTCACCCAAAGCTACCAATATCGGACTGTTTTCGGCATCCATTGCGTTTGTGCTGCTTCTGTTGACACCTGCGATTGCACGGTGGATAGGAGTGGACCTGGGTAGTGACGAGCCGACAGAACAAATTATTGAAACCGAGGTGGTGCTTTCCGAGCCGCCACCCGTAAACGAAGAGGAACCGCCTCCTCCTCCACCAGTAGAACCTCCCCCTCCTCGGGTAGACCAGGTGCGTATGCCTGAGCCGAAGGTGGTACCGGCAGAACAGGTACAGGATGAGGAACCCCCTACGGTTGAGCAATTGAAACTGGCTGATCCAGGATCGAAGACGATTGAAGGGGATCCAAACGCCGAAATCCGAATTGATTTACCGGTAGGTGAAGGTGAAGTCGATGCGGAAGTAACGGAATCCTCAAGTGATCAGATTTTCCAATCAGTGGAAGTGCAGCCTCAACCGCCAGGTGGTATGAAGGCGTTTATGGAATGGGTAGGTAAAAATTATGATTACCCCCAAGCGGCCATTGAAGCCGGCGTAAATGGACAGGTACAAGTGTCATTTGTTGTGGAACGGGATGGCAGCCTGACCGACATTAAAGTAGTCAGGGACTTGAAATATGGTACCGGCGAAGCAGCGGTAAAGTTGCTTTCTAAGGCCGCAAAATGGAGCCCTGGCGTGCAAAACGGCCGTCCGGTGCGGGTGGCGTATACATTGCCTATCCGGCTTAACCTTCAACAATAAAGCAAGCACGGTTTGGCATTGAAACAGCACCAACAGAACGTGAATGGCAGACAGAAATCGCCCACCAAGCGGTTTCTGTCTATTTTGGGACTGTTCATGTTCGGTTTTTATTTTGCTTTGGGGATGGTGATTATCTTTTGGAAAGATTTTCCGCTCCAGCTCGATCAGACCCTGCGGACATTATTTGGTGTGTTACTCGTCGTTTATTCTTTCTTCCGATTTGTGCGACTTTGGCAAAATCGGTAAGCAGGGAGAGGGTTTGAATTTTTGTAAAAAATTGGTTATTTTTTCATAACCGTGAAAAAATTAGTATTATTACGGCTCGTTTTTGTTGGAATAGTCACCTCTTGGTCGTGCAGCAATGCACCCTCTGAGAGGGCCCAAACCATTGTGAGCGGGAAAGTCAACGTGATCGTGGACGAAACGTTGCTCCCGGTCATGGAAGAACAGGTTGAGGTATTTGAGCACTTGTACGACCGAACGGACGTAGATATGACAAGTGCGCAGGAGAACCAAATCATCAACAAACTCTTGAATAAGGAAGTGGAAGTGGCCGTGTTGACAAGGCAGCTGACTGCGCAGGAAAACGAGTTCTTTAAAATGCGTAAATTCACGCCCCGAGTGTATAAGTTTGCGACGGACGCCGTAGCGGTTGTCGTAAACAAGCAGGTCCCGGATTCGGTGATTACGCTGGATCATATGATAGCGATCATGAAAGGCGGTGAAGTTGCGGGTTCGTTGAATAGGTTAGTGTTCGATAACGCCAATTCGAGCACGGTCCGGCTTTTGAAAGAATTGGCGGATGTTGATTCGTTGCCGGATAACGGGGTATATGCGTTGAAGTCAAATCTCGATGTGCTCAAATACGTGTATGAGACGCCCCAATCTGTGGGGGTGGTTGGTGTGAGTTGGATCATGAGACCGGACCGAAACACGAAGCGGTATGTGGATGGGATCAAGGTACTGGCCGTAAAAGGCCGTGAGGGTGAACCCGCAGGCGGAGGGTATTACAAGCCCTCTCAATCCAATTTGGCGGATAGCTTGTATGCATTAGCCCGGCCGGTTTACATTATTAACGCGGAACCACGTAAAAGTTTAGGCATGGGGTTTGCAGCCTTTTTGACCGGCGAATCTGGTCAGCGGGTGATTTTGAAAGCCGGGTTGTTGCCAGATAGTATACCGCCAAGAGAATTGATTATTAGAGAGTAAATAAAAGTAGTTAAAACTAAATAAGATGAACATGATGAAAAAAGCAATGATATGGGGTATATCCCTTGCTTTTGTGATTACGGGGGTACGTGCGCAAAGTTTGGACGATGCAAAGAAGGCGATGGATGCGGAGCAATTTGCACAAGCTCGGACCATGTTGGAGACGCTTGTTAAAAGCAAACCGAAAGACGGAGAAAATTATTTTTATTTAGGGCTTGTTTACATACATAATGAGCACTTGGATTCAGCCTTAGCTGTTTTCGATCAAGGAATTGCGGCAGATCCAAAAAATAATCTGAACACGGTTGGAAAAGGTATCGTAGATCTTTATAAGGAGGACGCCAATGCTGCCGCCACCAAGTTTGCGGAGGTGACCGGAAAGCTTAAGCGCAAGGATTACCTGGAATTGTATCACATTGGACGCGCCTATATCGATGCGCCTAATCCAAATTATCAGAAGGCAGTGGAATACCTGGATCAAGCAAAAGCTAAGAATGCCGAGGATCCGTTGATTCCTTTGGCATTGGGTGATGCCTATATGGGATTGGGAAATGCAAGCCAGGCCTACGTGGGTTATCGGGACGCCGCAAATTTGGATAATACGCTTACCCGTGCCCGTGTGCAGATGCAGGTAATTACCCGCGGATCGCACGCTTGGCAAGAAGCGATCGATGGATTAAAGCAGATTGCAGCTGACGTGCCGGATTACGCACCGACGTATCGTGAATTGGCTGAGACTTATCGTGCATGGGCGCTGACAGCAACTGACACGGCGGCTTACAACGCACGAAACAGGGAAGGAGTGAACTACTACAAGCAATACATGGATAAGACCGACTATACGGTAGAATCCCGTATCCGCTATGCGGACTTCCTGGTGTACACGAAGGACTACGATGAACTGCAAGTACAAGCTCGTGAATTAGCACAGTTGGAAGATGTAAACCCGAAAGTGTTACGTTACCTAGGATACTCGGCTTATGAAAATGAGCAATATCAGGAAAGTAAGGAAGCATTGGATAAGCTCTTTACGCGTATGGAGGCTGAACGTATCATTCCCCGCGATTATTTGCATTTGGGGCTATCTGACATAAAGCTCGCCACGCAAAACACCCCGACGGATGCCGCGTTGTTTGATACGGGGGTAGAACAATTGAAGAAAGCCGTGGCCGCTGATTCTTCAATCGCTGACGATTTGAACGATGTGGGCAAGGAATTGTTTACGGCCAAGAAGTTCTTGGACGCTTCAAAGGTGTTTGAAATTGCGGCATCTACACCCACTTCACGGAATTTTATTTACGATAATTTCTATTTGGGGTATTCAGCTTACTATGCAGTTGCTACTAAACCGGTAGCTCAACGCGGAGAAGCTGAAACTGCGTTGCTACACAAAGCCGATACGGCCTTTGGCGTGGTTATCGAAAAGGCGCCTACCACCCAGGATGCGTATTTGTTCCGTGCAAATGTCAACAATTTGCTCGATGACACTGAAAACCCAAAAGGTCTGGCTGAACCCTATTTCTTGAAGTACATCGAAATGGTAAAGGAAAAAGGGGATGCTGAGGTCCAAAAGAACAAAAGCAAGCTGATTGATGCCTACAGTACCATCGCCGTGGTTAGTGTAAAACGTGGCGAGTATCAAAAAGGCAGGGATCTAATCGGTGAAGTGCTTAAGCTTGATCCAGAAAACGCCTGGGCTAAACAAACTCTGCAGTATTTGGAACAAGAGTCTGCAGCGTCAACAGGCGCCGCCTCAGGACAATAGCGCCTTTTTTAACGGTATACCGTTTTTAAGGGTTTCAATAAAGCGCTAATTTTTAAATTAGCGCTTTATTTTTTAGTTTTGGCACATCTTACGAATATGTATATGGAAGCAGAAGCAATGAGTACTCCAGCAGATTATCTACCGATTCTAATTCAATTCGGTGTCGCGACTTTATTTTCTGTGGGTGTGATTTTACTGACCCATTTTATCGGGCCAAAAGTGAAAACGGCTACCAAATTGGGGTCGTTCGAATCCGGGGTTGAAGTGATTGGTAATGCCCGGCAACCGTTTTCCATTAAATATTTTATTGTGGCCATTCTGTTCGTAATTTTTGACATCGAAGTCATTTTTATGTATCCTTGGGCAGTCAACTTCCGGGAGTTTGGGTTGTCAGGACTGATCGAAATGTTCGTGTTCATGGCGCTGTTGCTGCTCGGCTTTATCTACGTCATCAAAAAGCGGGCGCTGGAGTGGGAATAATAGTTATTAGAACGTTTCTAAATAATATAAATAGCCCGATTAAAGGCCAATATATTGTAAATTTGTACCCATCGGTCTATAACTGATGGGTTTTTGTTTTAGAAAGGTAAGGGGTTAGTAATGAGTGATATAAAATTAGCGGAGGCTCCCCCTGGCATTCAAGGGTCCGGATTTTTCGCAACATCATTGGATAAAGCCATTGGCTTGGCAAGGGCTAACTCTCTTTGGCCGTTGCCATTTGCAACTTCATGTTGTGGCATTGAGTTTATGGCGACGATGGCCGCAACGTACGACGCCGGACGATTCGGGATGGAGCGAAATAGTTTTTCACCCCGGCAAGCCGATATGCTCATGGTAATGGGAACAATCGCCAAGAAGATGGCACCGGTGCTTCGGCAGGTCTATTCACAGATGGCGGAACCCCGCTGGGTAATCGCCGTCGGCGCTTGTGCATCCAGTGGAGGAATATTTGATACCTATTCGGTACTGCAGGGTATTGATGAGATCATTCCGGTTGACGTTTATGTCCCCGGGTGCCCACCAAGACCGGAGGCCATTCTCGATGGTGTGATGCGATTGCAGGAAATTGTAAAAAACGAACCATTAAACAGAAGGCAAACGCCCGAATACAAGGCGTTGCTGGAGAAATACGGATTCAATGCCCATGGCTAAGCTAAGCAATGAGCGCGTGATTGCACGCCTTAACTCGCGGTTTGAAGGCGGGTTTAATCAGTTGGAAGAATCCTATGGTTTACTAACCATTGAGGTTGGCAAAGCGGACATTTTGGACGTTCTTGAGTTTTTGAAGACTGACGGAGAGCTGCAGTTTACGTATCTTACGGACATCACCGCGGTGCATTATCCCCAGCTTCCCAAAGAATTTGCAGTGGTTTATCACCTGCACAGCCTGGTGAATAACGTACGGATCCGTATCAAGGTCTTTTTGGAGGGCAGCTACCCGGCTCTTCCAACGGCTACTGTGCTCTGGAATGGTGCCAATTGGATGGAACGTGAAACGTATGATTTCTTCGGGATTCAATTTGTTGGACACCCCGACCTTCGTAGAATATTGAATGTAGACGATATGGACGTGTTCCCCATGCGTAAGGAATATCCCTTGGAAGATCCCAATCGTATGGATAAAAAGGATTACTTCTTCGGAAGGTAAGCGGTAAGCGTATGAGCGAATCAATCAGTAAGATTACAAACAATAAGCCGGTTTTTGTAGACAACGATCCGCAGGAAGAGTTGTTTACGCTCAACTTGGGGCCAACCCACCCGGCTACCCATGGCGTCTTCCAAAATGTATTGCAGGTTGATGGGGAGCGCATTGTCAGCGGTGTATCGACCATTGGTTATATTCACCGAGCTTTCGAAAAAATCGCCGAACATCGTGCATACTATCAAATCACCACATTGACCGATCGGCTCAACTATTGTTCATCGCCCATTAACAACATGGGATGGCACATGACCGTCGAGAAGCTTCTGGATATTGAACTTCCCAAGCGGGTGCAATACATGCGGGTGATTATCATGGAGTTATCCCGTATTGCGGACCATATCATCTGTAATGGTATTTTGGGGGTGGATACCGGTACGTTTGCCGGGTTCATTCCGATGATGGTTAAACGCGAATTTATCTACGAGATTTTTGAAGAAATTTGCGGCGCACGGTTAACCACCAATATCGGTCGTATCGGCGGGTTTGAAAGGGATTTTAACGAGACCGCATTTTCAAAGATCCGGCAGTTTGCCAAGGAATTTCCGGCGGTATTGAAGGAATTTGAGGCATTGCTGGAACGCAACCGCATATTTATCGATCGGACGGCCGGGGTGGCGGCGGTTGATCCCGAAACGGCCCTAAGCTACAGCTGGAGCGGTCCGATCCTACGGGCTACCGGGGTTGACTACGACGTAAGAGCGAATGAACCGTATTCGTCTTACGAAGAATTTGATTTTGAGGTGCCGGTCGGAACCAATGGCGATGTATACGATCGCTTTCTGGTACGCAACAGTGAAATGTGGCAAAGCTTGCGGATCATTGATCAGGCCCTGTCCAAAATTGAGAAGGAACCGAAGGGCATATTCCATGCAGATGTGCCGGATTTTTACCTGCCGCCAAAAGAGCAGGTATATAACAACATGGAAGCGTTGATTTACCATTTCAAGATTGTCATGGGCGAGATAGACGCACCGAAAAAAGAATTATACCATTGTGTGGAAGGGGCAAACGGGGAGCTTGGCTTCTACCTGATCAGTGATGGTGGAAGGGCGCCGTATCGTTTGCATTTCCGTAGGCCTTCATTTATCAACTATCAGATGTATGCGCCTATGAGCAGCGGAATGCTGCTGTCGGATGCCATTATCAATATGAGTAGTCTAAATGTTATAGCGGGAGAACTGGATGCTTAGTGTGAAACATAACGAACCTATGGAGTTCAGGGAAGAGCTGCTCGTCAAGTTTGCCGAGATTGTAGCTCGCTATCCGGAAGGCCGGCAAAAATCGGCGCTATTGCCGGTATTGCATGAGGTGCAGGCTGTTTATGGCTGGCTGAGTGTGCCGGCAATGGACCGAGTGGCCGCTTATCTGGGGATTGAACCTATCGAAGTATATGAAGTAGCCACGTTTTATACCATGTTTTTCCTGCAGCCGCAGGGAAAATATATGCTGGAAGTATGCCGTACCGGACCCTGTTGTTTAGTGGGAGCCGAGCGGATCATGAAACATATCGAGAGTCGTTTGGGTGTCAAGGAAGGTGAAGTAACGCCTGACGGGTTATTCAGCTGGCGGGGAGTGGAATGCCTGGCAGCCTGCGGTTACGGCCCGGTCTTGCAGATCGGTCCGGAGTATACGTTTTATGAAAACCTCAACGAGGATAACGTAGACAAATTAATTGAGGAACTAAAAGAAAAAGCGGCGGCAAACGGCTGAAAGCCGATAACCGGCAGCGGATAGCAGATTGTTATGGCTCGTAAGTTATTGTTGACACATATCGACGTTCCGGGAATCCATACGTTTGACGTGTATCGTCAGAAAGGCGGATACCGGGCTGTGGAGAAAGCCCTGAAGACGCTTACCCCCGATGAAGTGGTGGAAGAAGTAAAAAAATCCGGACTTAGGGGACGCGGCGGCGCCGGTTTTCCCACGGGGATGAAATGGAGTTTTTTAGCCAAACCCGAGGGAGTACCGCGTTACCTGGTATGCAATGCCGATGAGTCGGAACCGGGAACGTTCAAGGATCGATACTTAATGACGCATATCCCACATGCATTGATTGAAGGCATGATTGTGGCCAGCTATGCGCTGGGCGCTAATACGTCGTATATCTATGTGCGTGGAGAAATGATGCCGCAGATACGTATTCTCGAGCGGGCAATTGCGGAAGCTAAGCTGGCAGGATTTCTCGGTAAGAATATATTGGGCACGGGTTACGATCTGGAGCTGTTTGTACAGCCCGGTGGTGGTGCATATATATGTGGTGAAGAAACGGCGCTGCTGGAATCACTGGAAGGTAAACGGGGCAATCCCCGAATAAAGCCCCCTTTTCCGGCGGTATCGGGGCTTTACAATTGTCCTACCGTGGTTAACAATGTGGAGTCTATTGCCGCAACGGTACCCATTATTAACGATGGAGGCGAAGAATATGCAAAGATCGGTATCGAACGCAGCACAGGAACGAAGCTGATCTCGGCCGGCGGCAATTTGAATAAGCCCGGTGTATACGAAATCGAGCTGGGGTTGCCCGTTGAGGAGTTTATCTATTCAGATGAATACTGTGGTGGCATTGCAAATGGCAAGCGGTTGAAGGCAGTCGTGGCCGGAGGATCTTCCGTACCCATTTTACCCGCCAATCTGATTACGAAGACGCTGAAAGGTGAACCACGTTTGATGACGTATGAATCGTTGGCCGACGGCGGGTTCCAAAGCGGCACCATGTTGGGATCGGGTGGATTTATTGCCTTTGACGAAGATCAATGCATCGTGCGGAACACCTGGAATTTTACCCGTTTTTACCATCACGAGAGCTGCGGGCAGTGTTCCCCATGCCGTGAAGGGACGGGGTGGATGGAGAAGGTACTGCATAAGATCGAACATGGGCACGGTACATTCAGTGACATTGATTTGCTGGTAGACGTATCGAAGAAGATCGAAGGAAACACCATTTGCCCACTTGGCGATGCAGCCGCATGGCCGGTAGCCAGTGCAATCCGCCATTTCAGGGATGAATTCGAATGGCATGTAACCAATGGCCGGGATGCGCAAGTGCGCAATTTCGGGCTGGCACATTACGCGGATCCGCTTGAGCCGGTGCTTTGATGACAGAGTATACGGTGCAGCGGTATAGATTAGAGGAAGAAGTAGGTTAACAGGGCTGCTGTCAAAGGCAGACAGCCGATAGCTAAAAAATGATGGCGGAAGACATAAAATTTAAGGTAAGCATCGATGGTATTCCGGTAGAAGTGCCGCCGGGCACGACCATATTGAATGCCGCCCGTCAAATCGGTGGCGATATCGTACCCCCGGCAATGTGCTATTATTCCAAGTTACAGGGCAGTGGGGGAAAATGCCGGACATGTCTTGTAAAGGTCAGCAAAGGTTCTGAAAAGGATCCGCGCCCCATGCCCAAACTGGTGGCCTCTTGCCGCACGACGGTAATGGATGGCATGGAAGTTCAAAACATTACTTCGCCGGAAGTAATAGAGGCGCGTAAAGGGGTGGTGGAAATGTTGCTCATTAATCACCCATTGGATTGCCCGATCTGTGATCAGGCGGGCGAATGCCACTTGCAGGATCTGGGATATCAACATGGATTGGCCAGTACCCGATACGAATTTGAACGGAGAACATTTGATAAAATTGACATCGGCGACAAAGTTCAATTACACATGACCCGTTGCATACTGTGCTACCGGTGTGTATTTGTAGCCGACCAGCTTACCCCGCAAAGGGTGCATGGCGTACTTGGCCGGGGCGATGCTGCAGAGATTTCCACATACATCGAAAAAGCAATAGACAATGATTTTTCAGGCAACGTCATCGATGTTTGTCCTGTGGGCGCGTTGACGGACAAAACATTCCGTTTCAAAAACCGGGTATGGTTCACCAAACCGGTGGAAGCGCATCGTGACTGTCCGACGTGCAGCGGTAAAGTAACGTTGTGGTATAAAGGGGAAGAAGTATTACGGGTGACCGCCAGAAAGGATGAGTATGGCGAGGTGGAAGAGTTTATCTGCAACACCTGCCGTTTTGAGAAGAAGGCCACAGCAGATTGGGTCATCGAAGGCCCACGCGCCGTGAAACCTACGTCGGTCATATCCTTGAATCACTACGATGAACTGACCCCGCCTGCGGTGGTGAAGAAGAATCTCTTGTTGCAAGAAGCGAATAAAGATCAGTTTGAACGTGCTAAAGAACTGCTTTAGCAATTATTATAAGCGATGGAATCAGCTTTATTGTTAGAAAAAACGATTTTGGTGGTGGTGGTATTTGCCATTACCTTGTTCATTGCCATGTATTCCACGTTGGTGGAACGTAAAGTGGCCGGTTTTATGCAAGCCCGATTCGGCCCGGACCGAGCAGGTCCGTTCGGTTTGCTGCAACCGTTGGCCGACGGAGGCAAGTTTTTCTTTAAGGAAGAGATTATTCCCGCTGGCGCTCATAAGGCGCTTTTCATTGCCGGGCCCACCATCGCCATGTTTACGGCATGTATTAGTAGTGCCGTGATACCCTGGGGACAGGAGTTAACCATCGGTGAAAAGGTATTTACGTTGCAGGTCGCCGATATCAATGTCGGCGTGCTTTATATGTTTGGCGTAGTGGCGTTGGGTGTTTATGGCATCATGATCGGCGGTTGGGCTTCAAACAACAAATACGCATTGATGGGGGCTGTGCGGGCGGCCTCACAAAGTATCAGCTACGAGATTGGTATGGGCCTTTCCTTGATAGCCCTTTTAATGGTAACCGGAACGCTTTCGTTGAAGGAAATCGTTGCCCAACAGGAAGGGTTCGTCAACTGGAATATATGGGTACAACCGCTTGGTTTTCTGATTTTTCTGGTCTGTGCGTTTGCCGAGTGTAACCGGGTACCGTTCGACCTGGCCGAATGTGAGACGGAATTGATAGGGGGTTATAACGTAGAGTACTCTTCCATGAAGCTGGCATTCTATATGTTTGCCGAGTACATCAATATGTTTGTATCGTCGTCACTGATGGCCGCATTGTACTTCGGAGGGTATAATTTCCCCTTCATGTATGACCTCGGATTATCCCAGAATTGGATCACTATAATCGGTGTGCTGGTATTTTTTGCGAAGATACTTGCCTTCATCTTTTTCTTTATGTGGATCCGATGGACCGTACCTCGTTTCCGCTATGATCAATTGATGCGGTTGGGATGGAAGATTTTAATACCTTTGGCGGTGGCTAATATCGTGTTGACCGGTATTGTAACCATTGTAAAAGACACCTATTTTTAATTTGGATTCGGGAGAGAGATTATGCAATCACTAAGTAATCGGAAAAAAGTGCTGGAGCAGAAGCCCATGAATTTTTGGGAGCGGATGTATTTGCCTGCCATTGTTCGCGGACTCGGCATCACGATCAAGTATTTTTTCCAACCCAAGGCTACCTATAAGTATCCTGAAGTGCAGCGGCCCTATTCAAAAAATTTCCGTGGCCAGCATTCGTTAAAACGGGATGAAGAGGGACGCGAGCGTTGTACTGCATGCGGATTATGTGCGCTGTCATGCCCTGCGGAAGCTATTACGATGATTTCTGCCGAGCGACAAAAAGGGGAAGAACACCTCTACCGGGAAGAGAAATACGCCGCCGTATACGAAATTAATATGTTGAGGTGTATCTTTTGCGGACTTTGTGAAGAGGCTTGTCCCAAGGAAGCTATATTTCTGGATGGATCGCACGTGCCGCCCGAGCAGTTACGTAAGGACTTTATTTATGGCAAAGACAAATTGGTGGAACCCCGGTTTGAGTATAAAAAGGAGCAAGAAACTATAGCCTAATGAGTGTTTTTTATTTTGTAGCCTTTCTGTCGATTTTTTTTGCACTGATGACCATCTTCGCTAAAAGTCCAGTGCACAGCGTATTGTATCTGGTTGTTACCTTTTTTACCTTTACCATACACTACATTCTGTTAAATGCCCAGTTTCTTGCCATTGTTAACTTCATTGTGTATATGGGGGCAATCATGGTCCTTTTCCTATTTGTGCTAATGCTCCTCAATCTGAACAGAGATACCGAACCACTAAAATCGAACTTAGTGAAAGTGATGGGGGTGATTGCGGGTATGTGCTTGCTGGTTACGTTGGCCGGCTCGTTCCGCGTGCTGGAAGTGACCGGGCCGGATGCGGTGAAAAGTACCGAAATTGGACTGGTGGGTAATCTGGGGAAAGTGCTGTTCAGTGAATTTTTACTCCCCTTTGAAATTTCCTCGATTTTATTGCTAACCGCAATGGTAGGGGCTGTATTGCTGGCCAAAAATGACCCAAAAAACGCATAAATGGAGACTATCGTACAACAAATACAGGGTGTTCCACTAAATCATTATATCCTGTTTTGCAGCCTAATTTTCACGATCGGAGTCATCGGCGTACTGATCCGCCGCAACGTCATTATTATCATGATGTCTGTCGAACTGATGCTTAATTCGGTCAATCTGCTGTTGACGGCGTTTTCCGCGTACAGCGGAGATCCCGCAGGGCAGGTGTTTGTATTTTTCATTATGGCATTGGCGGCAGCCGAAGTAGCTGTTGGTTTAGCGATTATTGTCATGGTTTATCGCAATACGCGATCCGTTGATATCAACGCGTTGAATCGGTTGCGGGGATAAGGATCACGGAACTGTTGAATTAAGAGATTTGAACTACTAAAATAGCATGATAGATTTAATTTGGTTGATTCCATTGCTGCCATTGGTCGGTTTTTTGGTCAATGGACTGGGTAGGGATGTGTTGCCAAAATCCTTGGTTGGGGTGATCGGGAGCGGGGTTGTATTGATTGCTTTCCTGTTAAGCTGCGGCGTTTTTTCTACAATTTATGCGCTGAGGCAAGCGGGAGAATCCGCTGTATTTACACAACCGGTCTTTGAGTGGATCAGCGCCGGCAACCTCCGGGTTTCGCTTTCTTTTTTGGTGGATCCGTTAAGTGCCATCATGCTGCTTATTGTTACGGGTATTGGCTTCCTCATCCATGTGTATTCCATCGGATACATGCAGCACGACACAGGATTTGCCAAGTTTTTTGCCTACCTGAATCTGTTTATTTTTTTCATGCTGTTATTGGTGCTGGGATCCAATTACCTCGTGATGTTTATCGGCTGGGAGGGTGTGGGCCTCTGTTCGTACCTGTTGATCGGCTTTTGGTTTAAAAATTCGTCTTACGCCAATGCAGCTAAAAAGGCTTTCGTGATGAACCGCATCGGCGATTTGGGTTTCCTTATCGCGGTTTTTCTGATTTTTACTACGTTTGGCACCCTCGAGTTCGCGGGAATATTCCCGCAGGCTGCAAAGATGGTTATGGGCGATGCTACCTTGTTGTTGATTACCCTGCTGCTGTTCGTTGCGGCAACGGGCAAGTCAGCGCAGATTCCGTTGTTTACCTGGCTGCCGGATGCCATGGCTGGTCCTACGCCGGTGTCGGCGCTGATCCATGCGGCGACGATGGTGACCGCGGGCATTTATATGGTCGCCCGATCAAATATTCTGTTTACCTTATCACCCATTACGTTGCAGGTGGTGGCTGCCATCGGTATCTGTACCGCCTTATTGGCGGCGGCCATCGCGGTCACGCAGAATGACATCAAGAAAGTGCTGGCCTATTCTACTGTTTCGCAATTAGGCTACATGTTTTTGGGATTGGGAGTCGGCGCATTTACCGGCGCTTTTTTCCATGTGATTACCCACGCTTTTTTTAAGGCCTTGCTATTCCTTGGAGCCGGCTCGGTCATCCATGCGATGAGTGACGAGCAGGATATGCGGAGCATGGGTGGATTGAAAAAGCACTTGCCGGTAACCTATGTGACGATGCTGATTGGAACCATTGCCATAGCGGGTATACCGCCGCTTTCAGGCTTTTTCTCAAAGGATGAGATTCTGGCACACGCGTTTGCCCATAGCAAGGTGTTGTGGGTACTTGGATTTGCGGGAGCACTGTTTACGGCCTTTTACATGTTCCGGATGTTATTCCTTACATTTTTCGGGCGGTTCAGAGGTACATCCGAACAGGCAAGTCACCTCCATGAATCACCGATAACGATGACCATCCCGTTGATCGTGTTGGCCGTGTTGGCAGCTTTGGGGGGGCTTTTGAATGTACCTTCTGCTTTGGGGGGACATCATGCACTGGCTAGTTTCCTTGAGCCCGTGTTCGCGGATTCCGTTGCTAAAGCCGGTGAATTTCATCTGGAGCATACTACCGAATACATATTGATGGGTATATCTGCGGTAGCGGCCGTGATCATGGCCATCATTGCGTATCAGCAATACGTATCAAAAGCAGTAGTTCCCCTTTCAGACGATTCACCCCGTAGTGCGCTATCTCGGCTTTCTTATCGCAAATTTTACGTGGATGAATTATATGATACCTTGGTCGTGCGCCCATTGAATGCTCTTTCACTGTTTTTTTATCGTAAGGTAGATAAGGGAGGAATCGATGGAATCGTCAATGGTCTCGGCGGAGCTGCCGGCGAATCGAGCAAGGGAATTCGCTTGCTTCAGAGTGGCAATGTAGGGTTCTATATTTTTATGATGGTCATTGCAGTGGTGGCGCTCTTGGCCTATGGTATTTTTAACGGTTAATCGAGACGAAGTTATATCGCGTACATGGGCAATCTATTTATACTTTTATTACTTCCGGTTCTTGGAGCAATCGTGCTCGCTTTTGTGAAACAGGCTAAGACGGCCCAGCGGTTGGCGCTGTTGATATCATTGGTTTCATTGGGACTGACCATCCCGTTTGTCTTAAATTTCGTGCCGGACGCCAGTATGCAGTTTGAGCAGCGGTTTGCGTGGATCCCTGCATTGGGCATACACTTCCACGTCGGCATTGATGGCATTAGCCTGCCGTTGGTATTGCTGACCAATGGTTTGATCCCGTTAATTATCCTATCGGCATTCAGCCATGCATACAAAGGTGGATTCTATGCGCTCATATTGTTTATGCAGACGGGTTTGTTGCTGGTCTTTACCGCGCTCGACGCCTTTGCCTTTTACGTGGGCTGGGAGATCGCGTTGATACCGATTTACTTTATATGCGCCTTGTGGGGTGGGGAAAACCGGATTCGTGTAAACCTGAAATTCTTTATCTACACGTTTCTGGGAAGTTTATTGATGTTGGCGGCGATCATCTACCTGCACCTGCAAGTGCCATCGGGCGATTACGAACTGGCTTCATTTTATTCCCTCGCATTGGACGCTGCTACGCAACGCTGGATTTTCTGGGCATTCTTCCTTGCCTTTGCCATTAAGATGCCGATTTTCCTGTTCCATACCTGGCAGCCGGACACTTATACCGAGGCGCCAACGGCGGGAACGATGCTACTTGCGGGAATTATGCTCAAAATGGGTATATATGGGGTGATCCGCTGGTTGATTCCGATCGCTCCGCTCGGCGTTGCGGCCTACGGGCAGTTGGCCCTCATACTTTGCCTCATCGGTGTTGTCTATGCGTCTATCATCGCATTTAAGCAGCAGGATGTGAAACGATTGGTAGCGTATTCTTCGATCGCACACGTGGGACTTATCGGTGCGGGCGTTTTTGCTTGGAACGTACAAGGGGTTCAAGGGGCGATGATTCAAATGATCAATCACGGTATCAGCGTCGTGGGGTTGTTTTTTGTATTGGATATTGTTGCACGACAATTGGGAACACGTGAAATGCACGTGATGGGTGGAATTGCCAAAACGGCGCCTGCGTTGGCAATCCTATTTTTGGTAATTGTGATGGGAGCAGTGGGGTTACCGTTGACCAATGGGTTCGTCGGCGAATTTTTATTGTTGATGGGTGTGTACCAGTATGGTATCTGGTATGCCGTTTTTGGAGGGCTTACCTTGATATTGGGAGCCGTGTACATGTTGAGGATGTATCAAAAGGTGATGCTCGGTGACGTAAATCCGCAGACTGCAGGTTTTGTGGATGTCAAAGGAACTGAATGGCTGATTTTAGCGGTCATAGCGCTGCTGGTGATCGGTATCGGTATATATCCGAAGCCGTTGTTGCATATTTCCGAAGCGGCAGTTACGGAGTTGATTGGAAAAGTAAGTTTGATTAATAACTAGTAAGCATAGTCAGGTCTTCCGGTGCCTGAATCGGAGGAGTTAAGATAAAACAAAACATGAGTGCAATCATTACGCTGTCTTTATTGGCCATATTAGTGCTTTATTTGGGATTGTTCAAGGCCCGCAGCGCGTTGTTGCCGGTGTCCTTATTGGGATTGGTGAGCACCCTGGTGCTTTATGTTATCCAATGGGATGGGCAAGCCCTGCCTTTGTATAGTGGGATGGTGCTTTTTGACCATTATGCAATTGCATTTTCGGTATTATGCGTGTTAGTGACAGCCTTGGTTTTATTGCTTTCAAAAAACTATTTTGACGCGGCAAGTACTCATGTCGCGGAATACTATGCGTTGATTCTCTTTTCCTTGACCGGTGCACTGCTTGTGGTATCGTTCCACAACTTAGCGATGTTATTCATTGGGATCGAAATTATGTCGGTGGCCTTGTATATCCTAGCGGGTATCCGGAAGAAGGATTTTGCATCCAACGAGGCTGCACTGAAGTATTTTTTGATGGGTGCATTTTCTACCGGATTTCTATTGTTTGGAATTGCACTGTTATACGGGGCCAGTGGCTCTTTTGACCTAGCGGCGATCAAAGATTACGTAGTGTCCAATCCGCAGACGGTTTCGCCGTTATTTTATGGAGGTATACTGCTACTAATTGTCGGATTGGCTTTTAAGGTGGGCGCGGCACCTTTCCATTTCTGGACGCCTGATGTTTACGACGGAGCACCGATCCTCATCACCACTTTTATGAGTACGGTCGTCAAGACGGCCGCATTCGCCGGATTCCTCCGTTTGTTTTATTTCTGCTTTGTCCCCTTACACGATTTCTGGATGCCTGCATTGTTGGTCATCACAGTCGTTACGTTGTTTATCGGTAACATCACGGCACTTGCGCAGCAAAGCTTTAAACGGATGCTGGCCTATTCAAGCATTTCGCATGCGGGGTACATGCTTTTTGCCATTGTTGCGGTCGGACCGGCTTCCGGCGAAGCGGTGCTTATATATGCCGGAGCGTATTCACTGGCGTCCGTGGTTGCCTTTGGCACGCTTATTTTGGTTAAACGTGCAACGGGAAGTGATCATTTTGAGGCGTTCAACGGCCTTGCTAAGAAAAACCCTTACCTTTCGCTGGCCCTTGCGGTCGCCATGCTGTCGCTGGCTGGGATTCCACTTACAGCAGGTTTTATCGGCAAATTCATGATGTTTTCCAGCGCGTTGGCCGACTACCAGATCTTGCTGGTCGTACTGGCGGTGGTAAATGCAGCAATAGGCATCTTCTATTATTTCCGAGTGATCGTGGCTATGTATTTCAAACCACTTGACCGCGATCAGATCGTTGTCAATGGGTATTACCAGACTGTATTTGTCGTGGCGATCCTGATTACGTTATTGCTCGGCGTATACCCAACGTGGATAACCGGATTGGTGTAACGTGAACGCTAGGAAATTTGATTCCGCAACACTTTCTTGAGTTTATGATGTAAATCATTGGGTCGGAATGGTTTGCCGAGGTAGTCGTCAAATCCCAACGATTTGATATTGGCAATGATGTCATCCGAAACGGAAGCGGTTAATGCCAGTATGTAGGTACGGCATTTTAAGGGATCTTCCTGCGATCGGATATATTGGGTTGCTTCAATCCCATTCATAACAGGCATGTGCAGATCCATTAAAACCACATCATACGTTTGCTGGGTCAGTTTCTCGATGGCTTCCTGACCATTTTTTGCGATGTCGGGATCCACGTCCCATTTTGCGAATAATTTGCGCATAAAAACAACACTCATCTGGTTGTCTTCAGCAAGCAACACGCGGAGGCCATGCAGGCTTTCTTTGGTAATCAACCGACTACTTGGTGTGGAAACTGAGGTTTGCGAGGCCAAACGTTGATGGTATTTCGGATAGGTGATGTCAAAATAAAATGTAGAACCCACATTGGGCACACTATCCAATTGGATGGCGCTTCCGTGAAGATTGACTAAATGTTTTACAATGGACAAGCCCAATCCGGTTCCACCGAATTTCCGCGAAATATTTCTGGATGCCTGAATAAAGGGCTCGAATATCACAAGTTGTTGATCAGGGGTTATGCCGATACCCGTGTCTTCTACCGAAAAGCGCAAAGTAGCCCTATCAGTTTCTTCGTTTATTAGCTGACAGGACACCTTGGCGCCACCTGCTTCGGTAAACTTGATGGCATTGCTTGCCAGATTAAATACGATTTGCGTTAAACGCGTGGGGTCGCCAACCACCTCGAAGCTTGCCAATCGCGAATCGCTTCTTACTTCAAAATAGAGGTTTTTTTCCGCGGCTTTGGTCTTTAAGCTTCCGCAGGCATCTTCCAGCAGGTCTACCAAGTTGAATGGAATGGATTCCAATTCTAACTTATGTGAATCCATTTTCTGAAAATCAAGAATGTCATTGATAAGCAACAGCAGATTTTCGGCCGAAAAGCGTAAATTTTTGAGGTCTTCGTTCTGTGATTCGTCCCGATTTTCGTCGATTAGCAGATTGGTAATGCCGATCACCGAGTTTAAAGGGGTGCGTAACTCATGTGACATCGTCGATAGAAAATCCGTTTTCGCGTCAAGGAGCTTATTGAGTTGTTTATTTAAGGCCGTCTTTTCCTCGGAGGTTTTGGCTATAGCCCGTTGATAGGTGTAAAGACTGAAAATTGCCAGGATGAAATTCGTGACAATTACAAAAATAGCCATCCAGAACGGAATGTGGGGCGGCAAGAGGTCAATGATGGTGATGGATTGGTTGGAATAGACCAGAAAGATTACGGCCATGCCGATCGTTACCACCGCATATAAAAAGCCCCAATGTATGCCGAGACCAAAAAAGGACCACATAATGACAAGATAAAATTCCTGTAGCGTGGAGATATTGATTCCCTTACTAAGCAGAAATATGCTGATGGCAAGATACACCACATAAACCATTAGGCCAAAGTGGTAATAGCGCCGGATGAGGTGTGGTGCTTTCGCCGCTCTGGCGCAAAGAAGTATGGCCGCTGCAGAGACAACGACGAAGACGACAATGCGAAAGACATCGTTCGAGAAATGAGGAAAAATAACGACTATTTTTAGAATGGTTAAGGATACACTCAAGAGGTAAGTGACGGTCAAAGCCCGGGTAATGGGATCAGTGATGTGATGAAAAAAATAGCCTCTTTGTGTGATCGTTTGTCGTGAATAGTCTTCCATCGGTAGTTGTTGCTCCACAAACTAAGATAAAATTGCCTTTTTTTACAAGTGTTTATTTCCGTTTGAAGCTTCCGCTTTTGCTGGAAGAGTACTTGTAGCTGTGCGGTGTTATTGATTTTTCATAAATTCGTTTCAGCGCGCACACGGGTGCCGCTATTTTGATTTGTCGGGAAACGCTGGTATTTTCGGCACGCCGGTGGGACTTCCCTCCGCCAGCTTTTCAAGTAATACAGCGATGCCGCGGGCCAGTTGGGCGTCGGATTGTTTGTATTCGTCGTACGGGTCGTTAACAACTTCGATATCCGGGTGGACGCCCTCCCCTTCGATAATGAATGAGGAGCCATCTGCGGCAAAGTGTGCAAATTCAGGTTTGCGCAGGTCGCCGCCATCAATGAAAGGAAGAGTGCCGCTGATGCCTACCACGCCACCCCAGGTACGCTGACCAATCAGCGGACCGATGCCGTAATGGCGGAACTGCCAGGGAAACAGATCGCCGTCTGACGCTGAATACGAGTCAATGAGACAGACCTTGGGGCCTACATGAACATCGGGTTTAAGGGAGGCCGTTTTTTGGTTGCGGCGCACGGTACCCAAACCGGGCTTGCGAAGCAATCGCTCGATAATCATCGGCGACACGTTGCCACCCCCATTTCCCCGATCGTCAATAATGAGTGCTTCCTTGTCAAGTTGGGGATAAAAATACCGGGCAAATTGGTTGAGTCCGTCTGATATCATATCTGGGATATGCACATAGCCAATCCGGCCGTCGCTGGCTGCGGTTACCTTGGCAATATTTTGCTGGACCCATTCGTGGTAGTAGAGAGCTGATTCATCGGCGATTGGTTTTACCAACACTTTCCGCGCGTTGCTTGCCGTTGGCGTATCGCTGATCTCAATTTCGATCAACTGGCCGGCTTTCGCAATGAGCGCTTGGTAAAGATTGTCCACGTCTTTCATCGACGTGCCATTGATCGCAACGATGTAATCGCCGGGTTTAGCACCCACTCCCGGAGCCCGCAGCGGGGATGTGAGCGTGGTGTTCCAGCTTTGGCCCGAAAGAATGCTGTCTATCCGGTAGTAACCGCTTTTGTCGCGGCTGAAGGTAGCACCCAGTAACCCCATGGGGATACGCTCAGTAGAAGGCCGGTCTCCACTGTTCACATAAGCATGACCCACATTGAGCTCACCGATTAGCTCGCCTATGAGATAAGTTAGATCGTCCCGGTGGTTGACATAAGGCAGTAGTGGCGCATATTTGTCATGCATCGCCTGCCAGTTAACCCCATGCATGTTGGGGTCATAAAAGTAATCCCGCATCTGACGCCAGCTTTCATCATAGATTTGTTTCCATTCCGCTTTTAGATCGACCATTGCTTTCATACCGGCCATGTTTATCTTGTTGGCGGGGGCGGAAATTTTGGAGGTGCCGAGGTCTTCAATGAAAAAATCTTGGCCGCTACGGATCAAAATTTTCTTCCGGTCCGGACTGGCCGCATAGCCACTAAAATTTCCGATTTCGGTTTCCTGCTTATCTGTGAGGCTGAAAAACTTGAAACCACGATCCCCTTTGCTTCCTCCGGAATAATACAGCCCCTTGTCGGTTGCAATTAAGCCAAAGTACGACCCGGGGGATACCGGTAGACTTTCAATACGATCGGCTAACCCTTTTTCATCTACCGAGATGCTTACTTCAACCTCTGCTTTCGCATGGTCTCCGTTTTCCTTGTCGTCCTCTTCCGGAGTCGCGATCTCGACTTCGTCGCTTTCTTGGGCAAAAGGCGACTTGGTGACTGCATTAAGCCGGACCAAATAAGGGCGACTCATATCGTTGTATACATGGTTCCATTCCGTGTTGCCGTACGTAGGGTTGAAGTCGCGTTCCGAAACGAAATAAAGCAGTTTACCGTCGGGGCTGAACTCGGGCTGGCTGCTATTATACCAGGTATCGGTAACCGGGACGGTGCGCTTTGTGTCTATGTGATACAGCTTAATAATTGTAAATTCACGTGCCTTACCCGGGACCGTATAAGCAATCCACTTGCTATCCGGACCGAATGTATAGGAGCTGATCGTTCCCTCGTCACCATGCGCCATCAGTTGCAGTTCACCTGATTGAATGTTCACCAGATAGAGATTTTGATTGCGATCACCGAAAAGAATGCTTTTGCTATCGGGGCTCCACACCGGATTGAATTTATAGGAACCGCCCTTTTGAGTGAGTTGGCGGGCGGGTTCTGTGCCGTCCTGTTTCTGAATATACAATTCGTCTTCACCCGTTCGGTCGGAAATATAGCTGATCCATCGCCCATCTGGACTCCAGCCTACGTTGCGGTCGTGCGCACCACTGCTTTGCGTAAGATTACGGGTAACTCCTGTTTTCGCCGGCACGGTATAGACGTCTCCCCTGGCACCGAACACCGCCCGTTTACCGTCGGGGGATAGATCGCCGCTGTATACAAATCTGGACGCATCGACCTGTTTGGTCCGGCCGGAAGCAAAATCTTCTGCAATGATTATCGAAAGCTTTTTCGTTTGTCCATTTATTAGGTCATGATGGTAAATATAGCCGCCGTTTTCAAAGACAATCGCCCGATCTCCCAAAGCAGGAAATTTTACATCATAATCTGTGAAATTCGTAACCTTCTGCGTCTGCTTGCGCCGGGTGTCGTATACAAAAAGATTTGCGATACGGTCACGGTCGCTTACAAAGTAAATCTTATCCTCATAATACATCGGAAAAACATCTTGACCGGGATGATTGGTAACGTTCTCGGTATTGCCGGAGTTCAGATCGACCAGCCAGATATCGTCCGCCATGCCTCCGCGATAATATTTCCAGGTTCTGAATTCACGGAACACGCGATTCATCGCCAATTTGGAGCCGTCTGCATGGTAGGACGCCCATGATGCGACCGAAAAAGGTAATTCTTTGCTGAGATCTCCGTTCAGCGGGGCTAAATACAGCTTGCCTTTGAAAGCGTTGAACGAAGTGCCGCGGCTACGGTAAATGACGTGTTGGTCGTCTGGAGTCCATCCCATTACAATATTGTTGGGCCCCATGCGGTCGGCGAGGTCATCTCGGTTAAGCGTGGCTGTATAGGTTATGCGTTTCGGTTCTCCTCCCGTCGCAGGAATGACAAAGACCTCCGTATTGCCATCATATTGTCCGGTAAACGCAATGTGTTTACCGTCATGGCTGAAACGGGGAAATAGCTCATGCCCAGGATGGCTGGTTAACCGTCTTGCGACACCCCCGTTTGCCGATACCAGGTATAAGTCGCCGGCATAAGTAAATGCCACTTGTTCGCCGTGTACGGTAGGGAAACGCAATAGACGGGTCTCTTCTTGCGCGGTAGCGCTCAAAACACTGCATATTATCGCTAAGAATGTGGTTATTTTTTTCATAGGATGCACGTATCGGCTTTATCAGACCATAAATATGGATACGAAGGTAAGGGAAATAAGGGGCATAAAAAAACCGTCCCGACGTAGTCGGGACGGCCGCCCCAATGGGGTTAGGGGCTATCAACCTAAACCTACCCTTCCTTAGCGAAAACAATGCCAGAGTTGTGGTATAGGCGCTTACTTTGGGTTTTTTTTTGATTTTTTCCGGGTGTTATAATAGTTTGGGTGGTTATCGGTTGATATACAGCTGATTGTGTGTTCGCTTTGATAATCTGCTCTTCGTCAGAGTCACGGGTTTGAAATGATTTTGATGCTCAGGCTGACTTTTTAATTTCGGATGGGCTTTGAAGCTCAGTCTTGGCAAGGAAGTGTAAAAGAAAAGACGACATCATTATTTGAAGTACTTTCCAAAGCAATGGTACCATTATGGCGTTTGATGATTTCGGCGCAGATGTAAAGCCCTAATCCCATACCCGAATGATTGGGGCGGTCGGTGTTGCTGGCCCGGAAATAACGATCAAATACTTTTCCAACATATTTTTGATAAATGCCTATGCCGATGTTACGTACCGTAACTTTTACATTATTTGGTTTATCTAACGCGGTGCTGACCACGATGGTTCCGTCTGCCTCAGTGTATTTAATTGCATTGAAAATAACATTGACCAGCACCTGTGCAATCCGTTTGCGGTCCGCCCGAACCGGTGACAAACTTTCCAGTTTTAAGTCCAGTTTACGGTCGGGAGTAATGGGTTGCAGCTGCGATATGCATTCAACAATTAATTCATTGAGATCAAACCAGTTTTTGAAAAGAATCAGTTTTCCGTGAGATAAGTTTGTGGTTTCCAGCAGATTGTTAACCAGATTGGCCAGCCTGTTTACCTGCTTGTCGAGCTTATTGACCAACCTGCGCAGATTTTCACCGGATGTTGAATCCTGCAGTTGCCGTTTCAAAAGGTCCGTATATCCTTTTATCCCCGTGAGCGGTGTACGCAGTTCGTGGCTGGCCACGTTGATAAAATCGTCTTTCCACTGATTAGCGGTTTTTCGCCCGTCTATATCCTTGAATAAAACAGCAACCTGCCGCTGTTCCGGATCGCCCGTACGGAATGCATAAACCTCATACCAATGGTTAAGTTGCTTTGCATGGTTCTCAAAGCGGACGGGTTCGCCCGTAATGGCTACTTTCCCGAAGACCTCAAACCAATGTTCTTCATGCATAGGCGCAATTTCACGCATGAATCGGCCGGTTGGGTTGGTAATGCCGGTTTGTTGTTCAAACGCTGCGTTTACTTCCAGAAAGCAGTAATCGATGGGGCGCTCATTCTGATCAAAATGCATTTCGATAATGCAGAAGCCCTCATCGATGGAATTAAACAGCGCTTTGTATTTTTCTTCGGTTCTTATCAATGCCTTCTCGATGGGGTGGGGGACGACCGGGTGGACGTCACAGGCGGTTATTTCGTTTGGGAAAAACGGGGGAGCGTATGGAAAGGATTGCGGGTGCAATTGTGTGGACGTGTTATTGGTGTACAATTGTTTCATAGACGAGCGCATATACTCAAAACGATTTTCACAAAAAACACTGCAACCCCTAATTTTGTTTGGCTTTGTGAATAAGTCGTTAACCTACTGGCGGTGCGGTGTTGAAAATCAACAAATAACGGCGTTATTTGCCTTATTCGTTCCTCAGCGACTCAACGGGGTTTGCGATCGCCGCTTTAATTGCGCGCCAACTTACGGTGAGTATTGCAATGGTAATGGCCGTAATTCCTGCCAGACCAAATACCCACCATTGGATGTTAACGCGATAGGCAAAATCTTCCAGCCACTTATTCATGACCCACCAGGCAATGGGGCAGGCAATAAGCAAAGCGATCGCGATGAGCTTGACGAAGTCGATAACCAACAAACGGACAATACCTGCAGCTGTTGCGCCCAATACCTTGCGAATACCGATCTCCTTCGTGCGTTGGTAAGCGGTAAAAGTAGCCAACCCGAATAGCCCGAGGCAGGCTACAAAGATGGTTAATCCAGCAAAGATACCCAAGATGGCCCCTGTTTTCCTTTCCGCATGGTACGTATTATTGATGCGCTCATTCAGAAACGAGAAGGAAAAAGGCAAATCGTGGGGCAGCGCATTGTATTTGGCTTCTATGGCAGACAGCAATGCGGACGGGCTACCCGGCTTGGTCTTGATGATTAGGTTGCCGAAATTTTTATTCATAACCATTACCAAGGGGCTGATGGATTCGCGCAATGACTTGAAATGGAAATCTTTCACCACGCCGATCACTTGCAGGTGCTTGTTATCCCCATTGACCAAGGTTTTTCCCAATGCGTCGTGAGTCCATCCAAATGCTGCTGCCGCGGTTTGGTTGATGATTGCATTCAGGGAATCCGTGCCATAATCCATCGAAAAATTACGGCCAGCCACTATTTCAATACCTAAGGTAGGAATGTAATGTTCGTCCACGTCATAACGAAGTGTTTTTACCCAATGGGAAGGATGGTCTAACGGGTGAACAAAAAAGTTGTTTTGATAGGTGGCGCCTGCTGGCACATACGGGGAATTTGTCACGTGAAGCACACGTGTATCCTGTAGTAGCTGCTGTCGGAAAACTTCCTCGTTTTTTCCCAATGGCCATGTTTGGAGCACAACGACCTGTTCTTTGTCGTAACCAAGTTTTTTATGTTGAATATAATCAAGCTGTTTATACACGACGGTCGTACAGATGATCAGACAAATGGAAATCAGGAACTGAAAGACAACCAATCCGCTTCGCAATCCCGTGTTTTTGTTGTCAGGTGTTAACTTTCCTTTCAATACCGCTACCGGTTTGAAAGCAGACAGGAAAAACGCCGGGTAGCTCCCCGCCAATATGCCAACCATCAATCCGACAGCCAGCAAGGAAGGGATGACCCACCAATGCGCCAATATATCAAGTGTCAGCGATTTATCGGATAGTTGGTTGAAAAGGGGCAGCGCCACATAGGACAAGCCCAAGGCCAAAAACAGGGCAATGAAACTTAGCAAAAAAGATTCAATAAGGAATTGGAAAGTAAGGCTTTGTCGTCGCGAACCGAGTACCTTGCGTACACCCACCTCCTTTGCGCGTCTGGAAGCACCTGCGGTGGTCAAATTCATGAAATTAATGCTCGCGATGAGGAGTGTAAATAACCCGATAGCACTGAATATATATACATAGCGTATATCACCCGGAGCGCTCAAGTCGTTGGCGAAATCCGAATGCAGGTGGATATCGGTGAGGCGTTGCAGGTGCAAGCCGACCGTGTTGCCCGCATTGCGATGCTCGGTATAACTCATGCCAAAGGCTGATGGAAACTGCGGACCGGCATACTTTTCAAATAACGCGGGCAATTTGGCTTCTACCGCCTTAAAGTCGGCACCGCTCCGAAGTACGGCATAGGTATAGAAGCCTGATTCCATCCATGAATGGGATGTAGAATTCGGGTGACTGCCCATCGAAGCAAATACATCAAAATGGATGTGTGAATGAGGGGGTAAGTTTTTTACTACGCCCGTCACCTTTAGCGGCGTGCTGTCTCCCTTTATGGAGAACTCTTTGCCGACTACGTCGGTAGTGCCGAAATATTTGCGGGCGGTGTTTTCGGTAAGAACCGCAGTGTATGGTGCGATTAAGGAGGTTTCAGTGCTGCCCTGAAGCAGGCGAAAACTAAAAACCTGAAAGAAGTTGGAATCTACAAAGGCCAGTTCCTCGTCGTTGAAGGACTGGTTATTGACGAGGAAGAAAGGTCTCCCGCCCTGCGCGAGGCGTGTAGTTTCTTCTACCTCGGGAAATTCAGCCTGCATTGCCTGCGCGGTGGGAGGCATCACATTGGCCTCTTTGATTTCGCCACCCGGTACGCTGCCGGTGAATACTACGCGCACGATGCGATCGGCTTTTTCGTGGAAACGGTCATAGTTCCATTCATCGAATACAAACAACCCGATCAGGAGGCAGGTCGCTATGCCCGTAGCCAAACCTACTACGTTGATCGCCGCAAACATTCGTTGCCGGAACAGATTGCGCAACGCGGTTTTTAGGGAGTTTTGAAACATGGTAGTCTTTTTTCTTTATCGGTGTTGTCGCTATCGGTCAACCGGCGGCTGACTAATTATTTTTTATTATTCATCGCGGAGCGACTCGACCGGATTGATCGTCGCTGCTCGTATCGCTTGCCAGCTCACGGTTGCTACCGCGATGACCACCGCCAGTGCTCCCGAAAACGCAAACATCCACCACTCCAATGTTATTTGATACGCGAAATCATCCAGCCATTTGCTCATGGCCCACCAAGCAATTGGGACGGCAATCGGTATGGCGATTAACACGAGGGTAATAAATTCCCTAGACAACATCCGTACAATGCTTGGTACGGATGCCCCCAATACTTTACGGATGCCAATTTCTTTCACCCGTTGCGCGGTGTTCGCCATAACCAAGCCGAACAGTCCCATACAGCCAATTAATATCGAAAGAAGGGTAAACATGCCGAAGGTAAGACCGGTTTGCCTATCTGTCCGATACAAGGCCTCCAATTCGTCATCCATGAAGGAGGCCTGATAAGGTACAGTCGTTGTGAATGTAGCCCAGCGATTCTCTATACGTTGCAAGGTCTCCCTATATGCACCACTGTCCAGACGCAATGAAATAAACAGTTGCCTTGGATAAAATGATTTAGATGAGAAATGAAACAGCGCAAAGGGCATGATCGCAGTGTGGAGCGACTCGCTGTGGAAGTCTTTGACTACCCCAACGACCGTAAACCGCTGATTGTCATTTCCCGGATACTGGAGGTGATTGCCCACCGCAGTCTCGGGAGTCCAACCAATCTGTCGCACGGCGGTTTCATTCAGGATGACAGACGTAGAATCATTGAAGTCGGCAGAAAACGCACGGCCGTAGCAGATATTCATCCCTAGTGTGGCTACAAACTGCTCGTCAACCATAAAGGAATTCAATACGATGTCTTTCACCACGTCGGGTGCACGTTCCGTGGGTTCTGGAACATAAAAATCGCCGAACGAATTTTTTGATGGTACGCCCGTAGAAAGGCTAGCGGCTTGTATCCCAGTGGTCGACCGCAATTCTTCCGTTAGCGTTTGGCTTGAGGTAGAAACTTTTTCTACTTGACTCAATAACAACACATGCTCTCTGTCGAATCCAAGGTCTATTTCGTTGGCATAGCGAACCTGGAAGTAAATAACAATGGATGCAATGATAAGTGTAGTCGAGATCGTAAACTGAAATATGACCAATCCATTCCGAACGAATCGCCCGCCGAAAACGCTGGTTGGCTGGGAACCGCCCTTGAAGATGGTCACAGGTTTAAAGCGGGTGAGGTAAACCGCGGGGTATAAACCGGAGAGCAATACGGTGACGGCAAGCAACACCAGCAAGGCCAGCCCATGCTGCAGGGAGAAGATATCCGCAAGGTTGAAGGATTTGCCCGTCAGCCGGTTAAATAGCGGGAGCAAGCTGCAGACCCATATAAGCGCAATGGACGCAGCCAATAGGCTAGACAACGCCGACTCGATGGCGAACCGGGCGATAAGCGAGGGGCGAGTCGACCCAAGCACTTTCCGTACGCCTACTTCCTTGCTTCGGCGGAGCGCCTGTGCGGTAGTAAGATTCATAGCGTTTATGCATGCCAAGATCAGTATCAGCAAAGCCGTGGCGTAGAATACGCGTACCGTGGTTGGGTTTCCATGCGCGATGTGGCTACTGTAGATTCCGGTAGAGCCGAGATGCACATCCGTTAAGGGCTGAAGCAACAGGTTCCATCGACCTCCGTTTTTAATGAATTCATCAAAGGGCTTGCCGATGCGCTCGAAGGCCGCCGTCGCAAGTTGTCTCACCATGGCCGGGAATTTCCGCTCCATTTGAGCAATGGTCTCCGGATTAGCGGCGGCATTATTCAGCTTGACAAACGTATTCATCTGTAACCACACCCAACTCCATGAAAACCGGTTTACGGGGGGGACAGCGCGATTGGGAATTAGGAGGTCAAATTGCAGGGACGAGTTATCAGGGAGGTCCGCTAATACGGCCGTCACAACAAATGGCTCGTTCCATTCATCAAATTGCAAGTGTTTTCCTACCGCGGATTCCCTGCCGAAATATTTTCTCGCCGTTTGTGCGGTGAGTACGACCGAGTACGGATGTTGAAGGCTTGTAGCTGCGTCGCCTGCTAACAGCCGGTATTGGAAAAAGTCCAGGAAATTCGAATCTACGGAGAATAGGCGTTTTTCCGTAAACACCTTTTTCTCTGAATCGTTTCCAACAGTAATGTTTTCGGTGCCACATAGATAGATCCGTGTATAATCGATTATCTCCGGAAAATTATCCGTGAGAGCCTTACCAACGGGGGGTGGCGTGTTGCCTGCCAGGAATTCTTCGGGTCCCATCTTGCCGTCTATATTTACCCGGTATATACGGTCAACCCCGGGCAGAAAGCGGTCAAAGGTCTGCTCATCATGGATATATAGGCCGATATAAATCACGCAAGTCAAAGCGACGGAAAGTCCGGCGATATAGATGAAGCTATTCAGCCGGTGGCGGAAGAGATTTCGCCAAGCAGATTTGAGGTAGTGCTCGATCATCTTACCTATCAGTTTAATTAATCAACGTTATTCCTCGCGGAGCGACTCGACCGGATTCACAATGGCAGCCTTGACGGCTTGGAAGCTTACGGTAGTCAGGGCAATGGCCAATGCAGCCGATCCTGCGGCGGCAAACATCCACCATTCGATTGTGATCCGATAGGCAAATCCTGCAAGCCAGTTGTCCATCGCCCACCACGCTAAGGGGCAGGCAATGACAACGGACACCAAAACAAGCTTTGTGAAGTCGATAGAGAGCAGCGAGATTACGCTGCTTACCGATGCACCCAAGACCTTCCTAATGCCGATCTCTTTCGTGCGTTGTTCAGCCATGAATGCCGATAAGCCAAAAAGACCGAGGCAGGAAATCAATATAGCAAACAACGCAAAGCAAGCGGACAATTTGCCGACCGTTTCTTCACTTTTATATAGTTTGGAAAATTCCAGATCGGAAAATTGATACGTAAAAGGGGTTTTCGGATTCAATTCTCTGCATAGCTGTTTAAGGACCCTGATTGCGTCTTTTGTACGACCTGCTTTGATGCGTACCAAGATGGTTCCCCATGTCCAGTTTTCATCCAATCGAATGATCAGCGGATCGATGGCTTGGTGGAAAGAATTGAAATGGAAATCCTGCAATACACCGATGATTTTTCCTGGTCGGTTTCCCCAATCTACGGTTTGACCGACAGGCGATTGGAAGCCCATCCGCTCCGCAGCGGTTTCATTCAATAGATAGGCCGCCGAATCCGTGCCGAAAGCAGGTGAAAAATCGCGTCCCTCCTTCAGCTTTAGATGCATGGTTTTTACGAAATCGTAGCCAACCACGGCATCGGCAAAAGACACCGTGAGATTGGGATCCTTACCGGGCCAACTGATGCTTCCCGTGTGGTGCTCGATTACGGTAGGTGAATTCCGCATTTTGGATACCGAAAGAATTTCGGTGCTGTTTTCCGCTCGTGTCTTGAATAGCTGATAATTCGTTACCAAATCACCCTCTATAGGGATGTATACCAAATTTTCTCGATCATAACCAATGTGAGTAGTTTGAATGTAGTTTAGCTGGCGATAGATGACCAGCATGCCTAACATCAACAGGACGGAAAGCGTGAATTGGAAGACTACCAATCCTTTTCGGAGAAAAGCAGTTCCTCCCGACCGGAAATTGTTCTTCAGCACCTGGATCGGCCGCATCGAGGACAAATAGAGCGCAGGGTAGCTTCCGGCTACTACGCCGACGATAACGAGCAGTGCTAACACAGAGAGCCAAAAGCCAGATGCCGAGAGAGGCAGGACCAGTGATTTTCCGGTGAATTGATTGAAAACGGGTAGGAAACTGAAAGCGAGTAAAAGCCCGACAACGAGTGCACAGGCAGTGAGCAGAAACGCTTCCAAATAAAATTGCCGGATTATTGAAAGCCTAGAGGCCCCAATGGTTTTACGGAGTCCGATTTCTTTGGCACGTTTAACCGAGCGGGCAGTCGCCAGGTTCATGAAATTAATGCAGGCGATAAGCAGTACGAAAGAGGCGACCCAGCAGAACAACCGGACATACTCGATCCGCCCACCCGTGATGTAGCCGTCCTCGAAATTAGAATGCAGATATCGTTCGCCATAAGGTTGCAAAGCGAGTTCGATTCGGAAGTTCTCAGGTTTGTCCATATAATTATAGACAAAGTCTTTTATTTTGGATTCTACGTGCTGATGATCGGCGTCGGCACGTAATTGTACGAATGTCGTTGGGGAGGTGTTGCCCCAATGGTTTACCCAAGCATTCTGGTTAACAAAATCAGTCCAGCCCCTCAGGAAGTCGAACTGCAAGGAAGAATGGACAGAAACGTTTTCGAAAACGGCCGTTACCTGGAGATCTTCCTTATTTTCAAAACGAATAGTTTTGCCAATAGCATTCCTGGCATTCCCAAAAAAAACTTCGGCCATTTTTCGCGAAACGGCAATTGCATTCGGTGTGGTTAGCGCCAATTGTCGATCCCCGTGCAGTAACGGATAGCTGAACATACGTAGAAAATCATCGCCGACAAAAAAGCCCGTCATTTTGCTGACGGCGTTGTCTACCGAAAATGTACTACTGGTGCCCGGAGGTGCTACGTACTCCATCCCGCTTGCGATTTCAATTTCGGGAATATTCTTTTTCAATTCTTCGGCCAGTAGCCCTTGGGTGGAATAGCTCCCCTCCACTTTCCCATCGTAATAATTCCGTTCATAGACTTGGAATAGCTGATCACCATGCGCATGAAATTGGTCGACTGCGAGTTCATCCTGCACCCAGAGTAGAATGAGTAAGACAGAGGAAATGCCTAACGCTAATCCGGCTATATTCAAAAAGGAAATGCCCTTATTTTTCAGGATGCCTCGCAGTGCTGTGGTGATGTAATTCGGTATCATGTCTATCGTAAGGATTCTTTTACCTTTTTTCTTGAAGGTTAAAGAACAGCAACTGAGCCAAAACTGTAACTATCTAACTGGTAGTGTTTTGTGAGGTTGGTTTCGAAAACGGGTGTCCGGATTCGGACACCTGATGTCCACATACGGACATCTGGACGGCCGGATTGAATGTCAGAGCTAATCGCCTTACTGCAGCACCTTTAGCAATTCCTTGGCAATGATGCGGTAGCCGCGGTCAGACGGGTGCAATCCGTCGTACGTCATGGCGATGGCTTTTTCCGGATACGGGTACTCATCGGTATCCGGATGAAAAGGAACCGCGGTGTAGGCCGGATATCGATATTTCCGGTATTCACCGGATGCCGGATCTTTTAACCATTTGAATTTTACTAACTTCTGAAGGCCTAGCTTGGGGTGATGATAGAGATCAACGACCGCTAGCCCTTCTTGACGACCGATTGCGCGAATCGTATCCGCAAATGCTTCAAGTGTTTGCCCGTTTTTATTGGGTTTGTAAGATCCCCAAGCGTTGTTTTTGTAATCCTTGAGATAAACAAAGTCGGATCGCTGCATGGGGGTGATGAGAACAATCTTCGCATTGGGATTTAAGCTGCGTAGTTTATCAAGAATGATGCGGAAAGCGCCACTGGTGGTGCGCGCACCGGAGTTATTGCGGTAATCAGCCGTAGAGCCTAAGGGCAAACCAGCCCACCAGTCGTTCGTGCCAAGAAACACCGAATAGTAATCTGCCTTTTCAAGTCCCAGTTTATCGATTTGTTCAGCGATGCGTATCGCCGTCCAACCGTTATGTCCTTGATTGATGTACCGGATATGCGGACGTTGTTCGGTAACCAGGGTCATGTATCCTTTTGTGATCCGGTCCCCCGCCTCGTCGGGATGTTCATTGAGATAAGTAATGGAATCGCCTAGAGCCAGCCAGGTCTGTTGTTTCGGACTGAAGGAACAACAGAGGAAGATTGAAAAAATCAGGGCATAACGGAAGGTAGACCTCATGGCTATTTGTGGCGTCATATTGTCTACAAACGTACTAAAAATATCGGAGCGAATGCCGATCCGGTCTTTCTTCGGAGTAACTATTTTCGTATCGCTTCGACAATGAATTTGCAAACGTCCTTCACATCAAACTTGTGCATCAGTTTGCGACAATGCTTCTGAAACGACGAAGGACGAAGGGCGCACGTTAAGGCACGCCCTTCATAGGGTCACTTGTAATGAAATTGTGTGTTTGTGGTCACGTTTCCTTCGGCATCTTTCTCGGTTGCTGAAAGGGGATATCCCTCCGCAACCGACACCCGGCAATTTTTATAGGGTGAATGCTTAATCGTTCGATGCAAAGGTATGAGGAGCGACAGGATGGAATCACCACGGTAATACCGAACGTTATTTCTACGTACTTATGCGGAGATGAACCTACTCAACCAACGCTCGTCTAGACATATTGACGTTTGTCTGCTTACTGCTCCGCTTCGACGATTTGCTGACAGTACATTTGCGATAGATGGCTAGTTTCGTTGCCCATGAGACGCCTGCATTTGTTTGAATTTGAAGATTTTTCGTGGTTCCCGAACTGGTTGCGTGATTACGGGACGGATTTTCTCCGTGCGATTTCCAACCGAGCGGATTACTATGAGCATTTAATTCCTTTGATGCGGGAAGTGCTGGAACGAAGCAATGAGGCCACCTTCATCGACCTAGCATCCGGCGGCGGGGGTGGATGGGAAAAAATATTGCGGCGATTGATTCCCTTGAGACCCGATGTAAGGGTAGTTCTTACCGATCTATTCCCGAATAACGCCGCTTTTGCAAAACTGGAGAGCCAGTTTCCAGCCCATGTGACGCACTGTGCGTACCCGGTGAATGTGTTGGATGTGCCTTCTTGTCTTCATGGCGTACGTACGCAATTCATGTCGTTTCACCATTTTAACCCGCTGGATGCCCAGCGGATCGTATCGCACGCCGTCGCGCAACGTGCTTCCATCCTCGTCGTGGAAGCACAAGAGCGGAACGTATTCACCCTGCTGAAGTTTATCCTGCTGTCACCCTTAAGTGTATGGTGGCTCACACCGCGTATCCGTCCCTTTAAATGGCGTCGGCTGCTTTTTACCTATTTGATTCCCATCATCCCTGCTTACCTGCTTTGGGATGGGTTGGTAAGTGTATGCAGAACGTATACACCGGAGGAGATGCTCGACTTTGCCCACCGTGCCGATGCAGACCGGTTATACATATGGGAGGTGGGAAGAATTACGGGCAAATTATTGCCGGTAATATACCTTTTGGGTTATCCTATCGAATCCGCCGGTGACGATGCGGGCAGTTGTTAAAATATGAGTTCCTTTACGGCCGGCAGGTAGTTTCGGCCTACATTGATTTCGATTGCATTGGGCAGTGAAACAAAAAGCTTGCTGATATCGCGATACAGTTCCTGAATGTGATCGATATTAATGATGTACGATCGGTGGACCCGAATAAACCATTGCGGATTCAATTTACGTTCAAGCTGCCCGATGCCCGTGGTGCTCAAGTAAGATTCTCCGTTGAGCGTATAAATCCAGGTGTAGTCTTTATCAGCCTTCAAGTGCGTGATTTTGTTGATGGGTATGCTGGTCAACCGATGTCCCCTTTCCACTAAGATGCGTGCCGGATAACTAACTTGTGAATCGTTTGCGAGGACCTTTTTACCGGTGGTCCCGCTCCATTGCTTGAACCGTTCCAAGGCAAGTCGCAGGCGCTCAGAGGTAAGCGGTTTTATGAGGTAGTCGATTGCCTGATATTCGAAGGCCTTGGCGGCGTCTTGGGCAGATGTGGATGTGAAGATAACCGTTGGTTGGTATTCAACGGTTTCTATGACTTCGAAACCGCACTTTCCGGGAAGTTTTACATCCATAAATATCAGGTCCGGCTGCAGAGCGTTGATGTACTTCTCCGCTTCCAGGCCATTGCTGCACTCCCAAAATACAAAATGGTTTGAGGAACATTTGACGTTTTCCCGCAGCCACTGCCTAACGGAGTGATCACGATCCACAATCAATACGGTCTGTTTTCCCATGGCTATGTATTCTTCTTATAACGGTGGTACAAAGTTATCGGTTGGGATCATTCCCCCTAACTGACATATGTCAGAAATTGCATCCGGTCAACTTTTTTTATATTTTAGTGCCATACTAGACTGAAATTAACCTGTACACCGATGGTACCGCGGAAACATTTCGAAAACGTTTGCCACTTCGCACAGCAATATGGAATTCTTTTTACGCCCGATGAATTTGAATTCATCAGTTCCCATACGCACCACCAAATTCTGCCACCCCACACCGTGATCATGGAGCAGGGCAGGGTGGTCAATACACTTTACTTCCTGAATAGCGGGATCGCTCGGCTATACCGGATAGAAAACGGCGTAGATTACACATTGGGGATCGTGTCGGGCAATTATTTCCTTTCCACGCCCTTATATCTCCAAAGCGGGCAGCTATCTACGTGTGCGTTGGAGTCGCTCACGGAAATCGATGTGCTGGTCTGGGATAAATCCATGGCGCTGTCGATGAAACACGCGATTCCACGAATGTACGACATGGAACTGGCCATCATGGACCGATTGCTGAACTGGTTGCAGGACAATCAGATAGATGCCATCTGCATGACGGCGGAGGCGCGGTACATCAAAATGATGGAGACACAACCTGAAGTAATCCAGCAGGTTCCCTTAAAGTATATCGCTTCGTTATTGGCTATCCATCAGGACAGTTTAAGCCGGATTCGCAAGACGCTCGGACAGAAGTAACGTTAAATGAGGCCGCGAAGGTACGCTTCTTTCACCAGGCCAGCCGAATTCTTGATGTTTAATTTTTGGTTGAGGCTATGGCGGTGTGATTCCACTGTGCGTACACTCAGAAACAATTTGTCGGCAATTTCCTGGTTGGAGTACTCGTTAGCGATCAGCGCCAATATTTCGTTTTCCCGTTTGGTCAGTTTCACGACGACGGACGTACGCCTGCCTGACAGCGTCTGCTGCAGGATGGCTTGCTCGACCTGTCGGTCCAGGAACTGTTCGCCCGCATACACAGCATTGATGGCGTTTAGCAGGTTCTGTTTATCGGTTCCTTTCAGCAAATATCCTTTGGCCCCACTGCGCATCATTTTTTTTACATACACCACTTCGTCGTGGTTGGTCAGCGCGACGATGGGGAGTTCCGGATATTTTTTTAAGACGTCTGAACACAGCTCAATCCCATTGATATCCGGCAATTCGATGTCCAATAACAGGACGCTGGGCTGCTGCCGTTCCAATTCCAGCATCAGTTGTTTGCCATTGTTGGCGGTAAACAGGATCGGGTAATCCGGCAGATCGCCGAGCATATGTGCCAATCCGCTGATGATCAGCGAGTGGTCGTCTACGATTCCGATAGTAATCATGATAGGTGTCTCCTAAAGTCAATGCAAATTAAAGGAAAATACCGGGATGTCTTATCCGTAACACTACGCAAGTTGTCTTATCCGAGGTATGGCATTTCCGGGCTGGTTCGGGAGTGTTGTGCAGTATCAATGTCAATGTAAATGGATGTGCCTTCGCCGGGGGCGGAATGGATTTCATGACTACCGCGTAGCAAGTGTATCCTTGAGGATAGGTTCTGTAATCCGATGCCTGTCTGCTTCACCTGCTGTAGGTCAAATCCCGTTCCGTTGTCTTCGATGGTTATGGAAAGACGGCTCCCATCTCCCACGAGCTGCACGATGCTTTCCGTGGCTTCCGCGTGTTTTATCGTGTTGGTCACGGCTTCTTGGATAATTCGATATAAGATGAGTTCGGTGTTTTTATCCAACGCGGGCAATTCGCCCACTACGTAGCATTCCAATTGCAAACCGGGATGGTTTACGCGACGGCAGAATTCCTGGACTGCCTGGGCAAAACCCTCGTTAAGTACAGTTTCGGGGGCCAGGTTATGCGAAATGTTGCGAACTTCCTGTACGGCGGTTTCGATCAGTTCCCCAATCAATGCGTTGGAAGCAGCATCCCCGCCCTTTCCGGCGTTGATATGAAGCTTAGCTGCCGACAAAATACTGGCCACGCCATCATGAAGTTCCCGGGCCGTGCGTGCCCGCTCGGTTTCCTCACCTTTCAGTTGGGCTTCGAGCAAACGATTTGCTTGTTCAGAAGCGGCGGTTTTACGCTTCTGCTGATTGATCAGCCGGCCCGCAATCAACAGAACGGTCAAGATGGCAACCAAAGCGACCGCCATGATGATCCACTTATTCATTCGTTCCAGTTTGCTGCGCTGCTCGGCGATCTCCAGGTCACGCGCTGCCAACGCTTTTTCTTTTTCCGAGGCTTGGTATTTGACTTCGAGCTCCTGGATCGTGTGGTGGGTTTCCTGGTTGCGTAGGGAATCGTTTATCTGTTCATATTGCTTCCGAAGCCGGAGGGCCTCTCGATGGTTGCCCATCCCCTCTTTGATTTCCGCGCCCGATAGGTAAAGTTCAATAAGTTGGGGTTTTGCTAGTTCCAGTTCGGCCAGCGCCAGCGCCCGGTCGAAGTACGTATTTGCCTGTGCATACTGGGCCATGTCTTTGTAGACCGATGAGATGCCCGAAAGAATGTATACTTCGTTGCCCGGGGGTGCTTTTCCCAATAAATCCAGGGCTGATTGATACGTCTTGAGTGCAAGCGGATAGCGTTTCTGTCTTCGGTAAATGTCGCTGAGGTTGATGTAGGCCTTCAGTTCCATCTCAATATCCTTCTGCGATTGACCGATTTCCAACAGCTGCAATCCATGTTTTTCCGCATCGGCAAGCTCCCCTGCCATGGCCTCAGCCACCAGTACATTGACTAAACTCCATCCCGTGGCCAGCGTATCCTGTAATTGCTTAGCGACTTCCAGTGCCTTTAATGCATAATCCTTTCCCTTTTCGAGATCGTTCATATCCAGTAATAACGAACTGAGGTTGTTGTAGTATTTCCGGCGATCCGACAAATCGCGGGAGCTCGGGTTTTCGATTCCCGAAGAAATCTCAAGGGCCTTCATCAGTGACGCTGCGGCTTGCCGTAATTTTCCCTGCGCCTGGTACTGCAGGGATATGTTGTTATAGGCATACCCCATACGCTGCTTGTCGTTCATTCGTTTGCTTACTTCCAATTGCAACTGCGCCATCTTCATGGCTTCTTCGTAACGCACCTGGCTGTACAGCAATACGCAGTAGTGCCCTGCATACATCAAAAGCCCACGGTCGAACTTCAACTGTTCGGCCAACTTGCCGGCCTGGCGGAAATCGTGTTCCGCCGCGTCGCTCAGACCCTGCTGCTGTTTTTCCCGGGCGGCTTCAATGAGCTGGAGCACGTGTAATGTGTCGCTTTTGATATCCTGCCCCTTCGCGAGGGACAGCATGAATAGACAAAAGAGAAGTATTCTAACGGTTAGTATCATGTCGGTAAATTACGTAGTAGACGAGAAAATAGCAGCGAATGTTACACTCGGTCAGCGCATTCTCCAAACAGCACTCCATAGCTACGTAGTACTACGGAAATCGGTATTCCGTCACAACTGCGCTTAAGGGTCCGTGCGATGCGCCCTATTTTTGATGTGGTAGAAGTATGAGCAAAAATAACGAAAGAAGACATGAATACGATTTTGATTGCGGATCGGGAACCTTTGCATCGCCAGCAAATCAGGCAGCACATCGATAACCGCCCGGGATTTCGTGTGGTGGGTGAATGCGGGAATTGCCACGAAACCCTCCGCTATGTAAATGCATTGGAGCCTGATGTACTTTTTCTGGATGTACAGTTGGGCGAAAATACGTTTGAGTTCATCCGCGAAGCCGCCCACATGCCCAAGGTTATCTATACGGCGCGGAATGAATCCTATGCCTTGCAAGCCTTTGACCATCAGGCACTCGATTACCTACTGAAACCCTATGGGGCGGCACGATTGGATGCTGCGTTGCGAAAGGCGGCTTGTCAGTCCCTTGACGATTTGCCGGGCGCGGTGCCCTGTCATTCCGTTCGGCATAGGCACCTCTTTGTGGAGGATGGCGACCGGCTGCGGCGTATCGCCATAAACGATATCCGTTACCTGAAAGCGGCGGGCGATTATACCGTCGTTTTCACGGCACATGGCGAATTCCTGAGCTCATCAGGCATCGGCAATATTGAGCGCCGACTGGACAAATCGCAATTTTTACGGGTACACCGCTCGTTTATCGTCAACGTAGAACGCATAGACACGTGTTATCGGGAGATCGGCAGGCTTTACCTAGTGATGGAAAACGGACAGGAAATCGGCGTGGGTAAACATTACTTGAACGGCATCAAATCGTTAATCCTTTAACGGTCAATGGGGTATTCTTATCTGGACGGGGAGCGGTTGCGCTGGCTTTTGGTCGGATTGGCGGCAACCCTGTTGCTGCTGCTGAAAATCGGGGCCTGGCTGATTTATACCTACCGAAAGAGACGAAAATAATTAATTAACTAGAAAATGATGATAATGAAAACACGTCAAACGAAAAGGATGGGCCTGCTTGCCTTGGTGGTATTGGTGACTACACTGGACAGCTGCGGCAAAGACCGCGTGCCGCCGGATGACCCGCCATCCGCGGAAGAACCGGCGCAACAGCCGGGTGTGCCCAAAGGTTTTGGTGATTCCAGCGATGCACCGGAGGGTACCGTATTTACATGGCTCCAGGGCGTATCCGTGGAGGGTGACATCCGTGGATTTGACGGATATTACGAACCGGAACTGTGTGGCGGCCGCACACGGGCGGATCAGCTCGATGAAGGAGCTTACGTATTGGTTTGCCTGAGCCTGCGCAACGACAACGAAACGCCGGTGACCGTGGCCTTGCCGGCGGGGTTGATTTTTGTTTCGAATGATTTGGCCTATCAAAATGGAATCCTATTGCAGCCCGGAACGATTGTCATTGAACCAAAAAGTGTGACCTATCAGCCCATAGGACTTTATTGCCTGAATGAGAATCGTGACCCTGCAACAACCGAAAGCGCCTATATGGTCGGCCCGGTGACCACGTACCAGCCAATGCTGGATTTTGCTGGCCAGGTAGCTCGTAAAAAAGTGCGGCCGGGGCAGCTGCCCGATTTCGATATTTCCACCACCTTGCAGTCGTGCGTCTACGACATATGTCGGAACGGCCGCGTATCCGAGACCTACCGGCGTGCGTTCGACGCCATTCCGAATCGATAAAAAATGAAAAGCCCGAAGGCTAGGGTTCCCAATAATATTCCAATGCCGCGCAATTGTCACATTGTGCGGCAATTTGCGGTTCGAAGTTTACTTCGTAGTCTTCGACGAACGTTTCATCCGAGTTCCATCGGCGGAACGATACCGGTTTACCCTCATAGGTAGCGGTAAGCCGGTATCGACCGATGGGAATATCCTTGAGGGTATACCCATCTTCGGCCTGCGGGCGAAGCCGTTCCCCTTGGCTGCCATCAATCAGCGGCCCCATGGGCGTGAGCACAAAATCGATCTCGCGCGCTTCAATGTATACACCCGAAAAATGGTCGATGGTTATCAATCCGCCATAATGACCCGAAAGCGGTTCCGGCATAACGCCCGACAGCCTCCATACAAAATTACGCACCGCACCTTCGCCGCCGAAACCGGCGGAATGATCGGGATGCAGATAAAACGAGTACGTTTTGCCGTGGTACTCGGCCTCTTTCATGGCGAACGCATACCACGAGCCGGTCGGCACTTTGATGGCATACTTTCCCTGGCTGTTGGTGAGTCCGGTGATGTTGGAGTTGAAAAAAATGCTGTGATCCACGAGGACACGTACGCCTTCCAGCGGATTTCCGGACTGGTCTTTCACGATACCGGTCAGAAAGCCGGTTTTTGGCGTATCGTCGTCTTCCGAATCCCCCTTAGCCTTTGAACAATTGGTAAACGATTGAATGATAAGGCCTGCCATTAGCGAGCAAGCGATCCATTTGATTTGTGTTTTCAGCTGTATCATGTCTTATGTTATTTAGGATTATCAACTACGCTTAACCTTGAACTTAAATTCGACGGCGGTCGCTTCCGGAATTTCGCATTCTTGCACATCAAGGGGATAAAGGCTACCCGTGAAAGAACCTTCCACGTAGTCGTCAACCGAATGGATGATGGCGGTTCCGTTGAAGATCTCGTCGTTGCCATCACAAGACCGATAGAAATTGTTGTAAAAGCGCCGATTTCCACCTTGCGATCGGGATAAGTAGAACCATGCCTGCCCGCCTTCCTGTCCGCCCGCGTAGGTGCCCGGTTGGGTGCCGTGACATTGCAGGACAAGGTTGATCCGTTCGTCGTTTGTCCGGATGTACAGTATGCCGTTAACAATGCGGGCATCTGCGAGCTGGGGCAGCTCCTGATCCGCACCGTTTAACGTGAGTTGCACGAAATTTTCAGGTACCAAGCGGATGGTCGTCAGCAGAATCATTTTTCCCAACTTGCGTCGCCCGTTGGGCGCGGAGGGGTCGCTGATGTAACCGTTTTTGCTTTCTACTTCCACTTGGATTTCGACAGTTGTCGCTTCGTTCACGGTTTCCGGAGCCGTATAGATGGCGTCGCCGAGTAATAGATGGGTATTGAGCTTTGGCTCCAACGAGCCGGGACCCGCAACGATCTTCCAACCACTTACCGTAATATCTTTTGAAAAGCCGACGTCGTCCATGGCAGCCAGCGGTACGCTATCGATCGAGCTTGTGGGTATTAGTGCGCCAAGTACCTGTTCCATCAGCTTGAGGTTGACGGTTTCTCCTGCACCGGCGGTTTCGTTGTCCTTCCGAAGGGACAGCATATCAAACCACACCCAATCACTGAAATGCGAGGTTTCTACCGTCAGTCGCCGTTGCGATGCGTTCAGTTCGGTAGGCAGTCCACACCACACACCGTCGCTTCGCTGGAAGGCTACCATGCGCCCCCCGGGATTGACCCCGGCGCCGGGTGCGTATATAAACGACAGCTTGACGGGTTTTTTGAAAGATGTGCCCTCGGGTGTCAGCCGAAAGGCGGGATAGGCCGAAACCTCATCGAGGGTATTGCTGATGGGTTGGATGCCGAAAGTTGTCGGTTCTTCCACTGCACCGGCGGGGATTTCCAGTCGCAGTGCATCGTCGTACCAAAGAACTCCTCCTTGGGGCCCGATTACTGCCGAAACGGCTTCACCCGTAGGTTGGCCCTTGGGTTTAACGACCGGTTCGCCGAAAATAGGGCGGGGTTCTTCTGGGGGCGGCGTATCCTTTTTGCAGGCAATAGCCAGCAGGAGGAACAGTCCCGATGCGAGTCGATATGCGATATTCTTGTAAGCCATCATGCGTCTTTTTTTGGACAAGTATCGCAGATAACCGGCTGTTATTTCGTCTGCTTTCGATAAACGATCGATAGCGTCGACGAACCCACCTCAACTGTCGATAAGGGAAAGCGGGTTTTTCGTCGAAGCTATGATGCATTCGTGCCCTTATATTGCCGTTCATCGAAACACATAAACACGTTGGAGGCAAGAAGGTAATTTTGCGTGGATTTAATAATTGGTGTTATGAGGCGTTTACAACAAACAACCAGATTGATGATTCTATCAATGGTATTTTCTGCCATGCTGCCCGCCGGCGCACACGCACAATCCATCCTCAACAAAATAAAGGGGCGCGCGGAGCAAACCGCCACCCAGAAAATACTGAACGAAACGGACAAGGCGGTGTCAAAGGGAATGGATAAGGCCATCGAATCGGCAACCAAAACATCGAAGGAGACCACTTCTGCGGTGGACGAGGGAGCCGCTGGACCGGGAGCGGACACGGTCGCCGCCAAGCAGGCAACTATTCAATCCTTTAGCAAATACGACTTTGTGCCCGGAGATTCCGTGCTGTATGCAACCGATTTCACGGGGGAGGCGGTCGGCGAGCTGCCCACTGGATGGAACAGCAATGGCAGTTCAGTAGTCGTTACGCTCGATGGCATCCCGGGCCAGTGGCTCCGTATGGCACAGCGTACGGTGGTCTTAACCGATAATGAAAAATCCTTTGGACCGGACTTTACCGTGGAATTTGATATGGTGGTGCAAATCGACTTTAAAGGCTGGCTCCCACCGTCGTTTAAGTTTGGCGCGTTGGCAACCGGTACGGAGTCTACTACGTCCAACAAGTTGCTCTCCGATCCGAAGGGCGACAAATCTTTTTACGTGGAAGTCGCCCCGCTTGCCGATGCTGGAAACCTCGTGCTCGAAAGCTATGAAAAATATACCCGTTATTTCAACAATCCGCCCACCAGGAACCCGCTGGTACGCCAATGGTACGGGAAGGTATCGCATGTGGCCATCCAGGGGCAAAAGGAGCGGCTGCGTATCTGGGTAGACGGCGAAAAGCTATACGATGTGCCGAAGGGAATCCCTAAGGGAGGTGAATTCAATCAGCTGTTTTTCCAGCTGAGCAGCAGCCCGTATGACGACGAGCAGATCGGTGTGTACTTCAGCAATATCAAGATCGCTAAAGGGCTGCCCGATACACGACACAAGCTGGTGGAAGAGGGTACGTTCAGCACAACAGGCATTTTGTTTGATACCGGGGCGGCGAAGCTTAAACCCGAGTCAGCCGGTGTGCTGAAAGCCATTGCCGCTGTGCTTACGCAGCATCCGGATATCCGTGTCCGCATCGTGGGACATACCGATGGAGTGGGCGACGAGAACACCAACCTCGAACTCAGCGAACGCAGGGCAGCTGCGGTGAGCGAAGTGCTGCAAGCCGAATACCACATTGATGGCAGCCGACTGGAGACGGGAGGCAAGGGTGAAGCGGAGCCGGTGGCCGACAATCAGACGGCTGCAGGCCGTGCGCAAAACAGAAGGGTAGAATTTATTAAATTATAAGATTGATGAGCAAGTGGATGTATTATACGGTAGCGCTTTGGCTATTGGTCGGTTGCGGAAAAGGCGAGGGGACAGACCTTCCCGATCCGCTGGAAGAAGGAAACGATTGGGATATTGTCATCCCGTCCTCAAAAGACAAACCGGGTTTGGGCGATAATGATGGCATTCCTGCCGGCGTACCTTGGCAGCTGCCGGAAGGAATCGAAGTTGTGGCGCGGCCGGATGAGCCGTTTAACCCCGATCTCGGATTATTACATGGCAGCCTGAACACGTTTTATGCCGATGTGAATTTTATCAACAACTTGGATGTGACGGTCACCGTGGAAATACCGAGTGGATTAATCTGTTTGTTCAAACACGAGGGACGCACACAGAATGGTATCTTAACGTCAACGGTACGTATCCAGGTGCCGCCTACCTATGCGGACGTCAATCCCCCTGCAGATACAACCACTGTATACCTCGGCTTGGGATGCCTGAACCATACCATGGCATTCCCTTGGGAGGAAAACCAACAATGGGACACGCGGGATTACCCCATCGGCAAGGATATGTACGAACCCAGTGTGGTCACCAGCGATCCGAATATCGGCAAGTTGCTGGAGCTGTTGGCAGATTACCCCAAGCTACGGCTTACGCAGCATTACAATCCCTGGGATGCATTTGAGCCGGATTATGAGACGCCTGAATGGCAGGTGATTTACGGTATGATCCAGAACGCTCTGTGGGAAATTACCGATGGACCGGGGTTGACACGGAAAGATTACCGGGAGCTAGTCGAGGCTTTGGAGCCCTATCGGTAACCCTACTCGGAATCTGCGATTAACAACACGATGAATGGCAGTTCTCTGGGTGTGGATGCCAACTTGATTGATTTCCCTGAGCAACAAAAGGCAGTTGTGCTTTTTTCTAATTACGGAGGCAGAAATTGCAAGGAGGTGATTGAAGGATTTGTGCAACGTTCAGAACAGGGAGATGCCTTGGTTAATCTAACTGATTTTATACCATGTATCCGAACTTTCTTTCAAAATACAATGTGATTGGCTCTGGCTACAACGTAACACGATCGGCAGATGCTTACATAACGGGTCGTTTTTATGCATCGCTGCGATCTCCCCGGGAGGGTAAGAGCTTGGACATCGGTTGCGGAACCGGGAATTATACGATTGCATTGCAAAGCAAGGGCGTGGACATCGTAGGTATTGATCCGTCGACGAATATGCTGGCGGTTGCAAGCTGTCAACATAACTCGATCGACTGGAGGCTTGGCGCTGCGGAAGCCATTCCCGCGTTAGACGGTGAGTTTGGAAACGTGATCGCTATGTTGACCATTCATCATTGGTCCGACAGGCTAAAAGCGTTCCGCGAAATTAGCCGGGTACTGAAACCTGGCGGGCGGATCGTGATTTTTACATCGTGCCCCAATCAAATGCAACATTATTGGTTAAATCACTACTTTCCTGAAATGATGGCCGCTTCCATGCGCCAAATGCCCATGATTGAAAGTGTCATCAGGGAGTTGGCGTGCGCCGGCTTTCGGTTGATTGGCATCGATAGCTACGATGTCCGTAACGATTTAACGGACCTCTTTTTGTATGCTGGTAAACACCGGCCTACGCTGTATCTGGATCCGGACTTCAGGCGAGGAATCTCATCTTTTTCATCCCTCGTTTCACCCACTGAGTTGGCTACGGGGTTGACGAGGTTGAAAAAAGATCTTGCAACCGGCGATTTGCTGCGCATCTTTGAAAAATACCGGTCGACGACTGGCGACTATGCGTTCATAGTCGTCCAAAAACCGTAAGACAGTCGGAGATTCATCCTGAGCGACTACTTATTAGAAGCCAATCTTAAAGTCGTGGAAAGCCGCAATATTCAACTCGAAGGAAATGCGGTGCCGGCTCGTACGTAAGGGAACCGATTCGGATGCATAGTGATGATAACCATAATACAGCCTGAATACCGATCCTAAGGTGATTCCGGCCTTTGGTGTGATGCGCCAGTCACCGCCGGAAAAGTCGGTATACCATCCCACATCAACCCCGCCGCCCAGGGTAGCTGCGTCAAACAGAGACGATCGGATTCCCACGTCTACGTTCAGTTTCGGAACGAGCGCGAATTGTCGGGCGAATACGGATTCGAAACCTAATGAAACGTCGTAAAAACTTCGCTCCTGAGATCCGTACAACGTGTTGTAGGCAATGAGCCCAAGGTCCACACCGAAAGCTCGTTGATAGGACACGCCGAATCTGTTTATGGCGATAACTCCCGAAGCGCGCTGGGCGTAGGTATGCGCTAGGGCCATCAGATTGAGCAGCACGATTAATGCGGCTAGACGGGATAGGCGATGTATAGAACGAATGTTCATCGCTTTTAAATACGAACTGAAACACAAATCGATCGGTGCCTATCGACGGCTTATCTCAAAGAGGCCCTATACTTCTTCCCGACATCAAAGGACGCCGAAGCCCCGAGGCGGAAGTTAGCCTTTGCGTCCAGGTAAGGGTTTCCTGCTACCCAACCTTTCGTCTTTCCTTCCGCAACCGCCACAATGCGCCAAGTGTTACCAAGTGCATAGGAACCCTGCAATCGCAGTAGCCCCCCTGGAGTCGCCTTGCGATCAAAAAAGTCTTCGGGTTGCAGCCAAAGCAAGACAGAGGGCTGTAGCAGCAAGCGATCCTTTCCGGCGAGGCTAAATACGTAGGGGCTGCGTTCCATTTCGATGCCCGGTAGCAACCGATGTTTATTCCGGTAGCCATGCAGGCTGACAAGGTATTGGTGTTCGCGGTGGTCGATAAAGAAGTCGGCCGTAAGGTCATATCCAAAAGCGTTGAGGTAATGCCTTACGGCAATGTTGAATGCCGTTTGTTCATTCAGCCGAATCCGGTTAATGCCCACCATAAACGGCGAAAGGAAGTTGAGGTACTGCAGGTTGCCCATCCGCTTGAGATATCGGTGTTCTTCATCCGTCAATGAGGTCGTCTTGATCGCACGGTCGATGCCTACACCGCTGGGGTGTGTGCCACGTGCCTCGTAAGGTTCGTCCGGCCGGTGCAAGTCATATACCCACGGCGTAAAATCCCAGCCTACGAAGTCGCGATCGGCAACCGTCAGTCCATGCGCATTCATACTATCGATGCTGGCATTGTAATCCTTTTGTTTGAATTGGTTCACGTAATCGATGGCATGCTTGGTAAGCAGGATATTCAATGCGATATTGGCATGTTTAGCGCCGCCGAAGAAATTATCCTTTTGCAAGCCCCGCAATAGCAGCAATTCACTTTCAATCCCCGCAGCAAAGCTGCGCACCAGTTCTTGTGGAGCCACTTTTTTCAGGCGGATGAGGTCTTCGTCCTTCACACGGCTTACCGAACCATTGGCAAATCCCCCATTGAAGCGGTTATACGTTTCGTCATAAGACGTTATACCCCTCACGGTTAATCCAGCCCGGTGGAATTCCTCGTGCATCCATTGGGCGGAGAGTACGACGCCGTAGTAGGTAAACACATAGTCAACCAAACCTGACGTGAGGTTGGCTGCGATACGGTTATAAACGCGCTTTCGTTTCGTATCCGGGCGGATTATGCCCTGCCAGAGTTTATTATTGAGATGATAGTTGACCCGGTGAAGGTTTTGTGTTACCGCGAGTGCCTGCTGCATCGAATAGCTGTCGAACAATTCCCCGGTACGTGCCGCGTCCCGTTGGAAAGGCAGGTCCAGCAACGGCAGGTCGATATATAGCGGATAATGCTGAAGGCTATCGATTGTCTTGGATTGAGCAGACGGCATCAGCGTGCATATTAACATCAGCAGAAGCGCGGGCAACCGATATATTGGTGTCTGTTTCAATTGCTTTTTTTTGGTTTTTTGGTCTGCGACCGCTTGTCCAAGTAAACCAAACATCACGCTATAATTTGTGCAGGAAATGTCGTGTTTATGTTTCATGCTTAAAAATACTTGGAATCTGAAGTGGTGATGTTCGTTTTCGACGAAGCGTGCTTACGGTCGATAAAGACGAAGCACCGTAGATGAGCCGTCGTTGTCTGTTACAAAATGTTACCTTTGCTGCCATTACCAATACGTACGACTCATGAACGAAAAGCTGATGGAGCGAAGTAGTGGCAGGTGTGAATTATGTCAAAAGGAAACGGAGGTGGTGGTGTACCACGTAACGCCTACTTCCTATGCGGCTAATGAGGTGGCTGTCTGCAAATCGCTGATTGGTCAAATCGAGGGAACGGAGTCGCTGGATTCTGATGCATGGCGTTTTCTGCCAGATGCAATGTGGAGCGAAATTCCTGCCGTCCAGGTGCTCGCCTGGCGGATGCTCAACCGTTTAAAAGGAGAAAGCTGGGCAGCGGATGCGTTGGATATCCTGTACCTGGACGACGAGACACTCGAATGGGCTAAGGCCGCCGGCGACCAAGCAGAATTAAGTGAAGGTATTAGGCACATGGATGTCAACGGTAACGTCTTGCAAAACGGTGATTCGGTTGTGCTTACCAAGACTTTGGACGTGAAGGGCAGTTCGATTAGCGCGAAGCTCGGTACCGTGGTTAAAAATATCCGCCTCGTTGAAAATAACCCGGAGCAAATTGAGGGCCGCATAGAAGGGCAGCTTATAGTTATTCTTACAAAATACCTGCGAAAGCAGAACTAGTCCGCGCGCTTCACGGTCAAATGACCGCACAATAACGTAAGCAATTCACAGGGATCCATATCGATCGCTTTTGCGATAAGATAAAGCTCGTCGGCCCGCAGTTTGGCTGAGGGGTTCAAGGTCAATTCATTCATGCGGGCTTTGCTCAGCCCGGCACGTCTGGCAACCATTGACTTATTAACGGATCGTTTAGCCAAAATTTCTCCTAACAACGTCATGTGGTTCAATCATTTGTGTGGGTAAATATACTATTTGTATAGAAAATATGAACAAATGTTTGTTTAAATAAACATTTGTCTCTATGTTTGTATAGAAATTCTATACATTTATTTAGATATATGGAAACAATTACCACACAACAACTTGTCGGGCGACTAACCGCCCGGATGGATTTAGACCGTATTTTTCTTTTTTCTAATCCCTCATCGAATCGCGAACAACAACATTTGCTGTTAGTCGTGAACCCGGTTAAGGGGCTTGCGCCGACGAGTTTGGCGCCTATCGTCTCACTCTGCTTTTCGGATACGGAATCCCTTCCCTTTGATCTGATCCTCACCGGAGAGTGGCAAAACCAGTTGAAACATGGAAGCCTTTATTACACGTATGCTTCCCTGCCACCGCACGAGCTCTATGCAGATACGAAGAAGAAAAGCCCCTTATTTTCGCGCAAGGTGATAAGCAGTTTGCTGGAGCTTTCGGCGCTCAACTATACGAAATCCCGTAAAAATTCCGACGAATTCCGCAGAGGAGTAGACAACTACTTGATCAAGGGCGAATATGGGCAAGCCACCTTCATGCTACATCAATTTCTGGAACTGCGGCTGAAAGGGTTCATGGCGACGATCGGTAAGAACGGTGGAAAATCGCACAGCATTGAACATTTGATAAAGTCCGTGCGTAGTTTTGTACCGCAGCTTACAGCCCTTTTTCCGTATGACGACTGTTACGCGGTAGATTTGCTACGGCTATTGGACCAAAGCTATGTGAAAGCCAAGAAGCAGGAACCTGTCGATCTTTCCCTTGACGAATTTAATATACTGTTGGATAAATGCGAACAGGCGAAGAGCACGATGGATGAAATGGTCACTACCATGACGGAACGCATCCATGCCTACCGGGAACAATTGCCGAGGGAAGCCGAAAAACAGCCTGAGACGGAGCAGCCTGCGACCAACCCAGCCCAGCCGGCAACGGAAGCTTCAGCCGCGCCGACCCCAGCGGCCCAGCTCATCTGTGAGGATTTCTCCAGTTTTCCCTGGCCCAGCCCCTATAAACAAGACGTTAACAAACTATTGGATAAGATACACAAAAACCACAATCCCGAACAGATTACGATGTTGAATTACCACACGGGCGGTTTTTCGGGAATTAGTCTGTTCCGGAAAGAACAGGCTGAGGAAAAGGAAGGTTCCAAGATAGAACTTTATCTCGTTGTGGTGATGAAAAATACAGGTCCTTTTCAATTTAGATGCATGCAGGTAGGGGTGGCCAGCGCAATGGTTGTTTATATGAATGTCAAGGAACTTGAAAGGAAACTAGCCAGTGGAAACCGATTTGCACATACGTGGTGGACGAAAGGTACGATACTCCGTAGAAAATCAACGTTTGAACCGTCATTCGCGGTAGCGGCGGTAGATTGGCAATCGGTGTACGACCAAAGTACAGCGATGTGGCAACGTGCAAAAGCAAGCATGGTGAATTTAAATGAGATCATCCAGCAAACACCGGTGTTGACACTCGATGCCGGATCGGTATTGTTACGGAATTTGTTGGATATCGCGGTCAATACGTACCTACGTTTCGCAATCGGATATATACCGCATCGGATCAACCTAGCCGAATTGATCGATTGGAGTGGCGTTATCGGACGCAAGGTCATGGATTTTACCTACCCTTCAAACCAAAAGGACGAAGTGCGTATGTATTTTATCCTGAATCCTGAAGGCGCTTGGTTGCAAGATGTGACCATGTCGTTATCCACTACATCGCAGCATATTTATCGGGATAAGGCACAAGAAATGGTGAAGTTTTTTGAAGGGCTGTGCCAGAATGTGCTGGATGAAATAGCAGGGAAAGTCGAACAGCAGACCGAACAGGGGGTGTCCTTATGAGTTCACTTTTTAACGATAACGCGACTGAGAAGCTTTCTGCTGATTGTTCCCTTATTTATTCCAGCTTTATCTATTGCATGATGCTGAACCGGATAAGCCGAGGTTATTCAGCATTGGAGTTATCTTTCCTTTTAGGGGAGAACGATAATTACATAAGGGACATGGAACGGTTTAAAGTGATGGATTTCGGTATTGGACTGTATGGGCAATTATGTAAGGTATTCAACCATCCGTCTTTTCTCCACCAACAACACCATAGGCAGCCAAAATTGAGACATGAAATGTATGTTTGGAAAGCTGAGGACACGATTTTTTATCGTATGGAGTGCGGTAAGAGCGAATACGAAAGTGTGATTTTGTTTCAGTTAACGGAGGAAGATGCGGAGACCAGGGAACAAAGATATCCCTCCTCGGTCGAGCTTGACCAAGAGCAATCGCAACGCGCCGGATTAAGGATGTGATGGATGATGACGAAACTTAACGCAACCTCCTATGCTGGCATGCTTGACCAAAATGGCTTCAAGCAGTGGTATAAATATCTGAAATTACGCATTGCCTATCGATATCAAATGGAAGAAGTATCGTTTTTAATGAGTAGACCACCCTTTTATTTCAGGGATTACGAAATGCTGGCAGTTGGAGCGAGAATCACATTCCAGGATGAAGCGATTTTATCGAAGATTTTTCATCAACAGAAGATTACTGAGCAATGGAATTTTGACAAAGATCACTACGGAGTATCCGAAAAACGGGTTATCCGAATACGGCGGGAGGAAAGTTTAAAGGAGATTACTTACTTCATTACCATTCCTTGGACGATTAAAGGAAATGACAGCGCCAGTAAACTACGGCTGTGTAAAAGAAGGCGAACGATAACAACCGAAGAAGAAAGTGAAATACGGAACGATATCGGAGTTAGTATCGACGGTCTTGTCATGCAGGGGTTTTTCCGCTGTAACCGGTCTGCTTTGGATGTTTTCCATGCCGTTGAGGAAGGTTGTCATTGGTCGCCACTTCTGCGACCCGCGTATGTGAAGGAGGCGCTTTATCAACAAATCGGTTTGAATAACCTTTCATTGAAAACAGTTAGCGGCCAATTACTATTTCAAGAGAAAATCTGAATAATATGCCTTTCGCCAATCACACACCTTATGACCACTTTCCGCGCCGGTTGCACCCGCGGGAAATCGGCAACCCTTACCTTGCCATTCACCAGTTCTTCGATTGGGAAAACTTCCCTGAGTGGCGCAACCATCTCGACAGATGGCTACAGGCCGCATTAAAATCGGGATTCCAGCTCAATCGTATTGAGCTTGTCGAGCTGTTCGTCCGTTATGAATTTATTGAATTATTGGTGGAAGCGTTATCGCTTGTCCAGCGGTTGATGGATAGTTTTCATATGCCGGATCAGCGGCTTTATCGTCAAATGGCAAATGATAGCGATAAACTCCTACCAGACCAAATCAACACCGCTCACGGTTATTTCAACAATGGGCACAATCCCAAAACGTTCGAACGAGAAGAATACTACCCATTCCACTTGGAAGCCGGAGAGAAGAAAAACCCACACGGTGTAATCTATGATTTTTTCAAATATCATGATTTACCCCAATATCGCGATGCGCTATACTGGTGGTACATCGTTGCTATTGATTATACCTGCGCAGACGACAGTCGGGGGAGTGATTACATATACAAGTTACACAGCAAACTCCAAAAAGTCATAGAAGCGGCGCATTTGATTCATATAAGGACCAAAGGCGATACAGCTATTGATGGATTTGGAACCTGATAGCACAGGTTGTAGTTGCATGATGATCAGAATTCTCCGACATAAAGGTCTAAATGGAATGAATGTTCCCGGAGTATGCTCCAACATTTAATTGACATCGTATCGATATTGCGTCGCCATGCGTGCACGCTGTGCACACGGTAGGTCCATATTTTAGGTGAATGAATGCGTTGCCACCGTGGAAGTACTGCGAGTAGAAGTAGTTAGGCCGTCTCCAATAAATGGGACGGCCTTGTTTCGACCAAAATGACATCTACCACAACTCATTCAATCGAAAGTCTTTCAATCCATCCCAGCTGTTCCGTAAACAAATGGGGCAGGACGGCTCGTTTTATTTTTCAAAGATATACTGAATCCGATTCTTCATGTTTCGTTTTCGACGAATGGCGCTTATAGTCGACAAACGGAAGGAATTTTCGCATGGGTCTTGTTAGCGCTCACTCGTCTCTCAGCGAATCCACAGGGTTAGCCAGTGCCGCCCGTAGTGATCGATAGCCAACGGTCAGTGCTGCGATGGCAAGTGTAATACCTATCGCAAATAGGAAAATGCCCGGTCCAACACCGATCCGATAAGTGAAATCCTGTAAGTAACGGTTCATACCCAGCCAGGCAATTGGTGCCGCAATGATAAAGGCAATCAATAAGAGGCGGGCAAACTCGCGGCCAAAAAACCAAAGGATCTGCGGAACCGTGGCACCCAAAACTTTACGTATACCGATTTCTTTCGTTTTATGGAGCGCCATAAACGAGATTAGTCCATAGAGTCCAAGACACCCGATAAGGATAGCCACCAATGCAAATCCTTGGATGAGGTTGAGCATAATATTGTCTAGCTTATAAAATTCAGCAATGGAGTCATCCAAAAACTGATACGAATATACATAGTCCGGATACGTTTCTTTCCAAATCCGTTCAAGACTAGCCATCGTGGAAACAAGTTGCCGTCCATCCAATTTGATAGAACAATTGCCATAGTAAATCGTCCACGGCATAATACACACGGCATCTTTTTCGGTGTGGAATGAGTAATTATAAAAGTCTTTTACGACACCAACGATCGTACCTCGGTTATCGTCGCCGTTGACGGCGATGTGCTTGCCAATGACTTCTTCCGGCGAGGCGAGATTTAGTTTTTTAACGAACGTTTCATTGACCAGAAATTCGCGGATGGTATCCGAGGGAAAGAAGTTTCGGCCGGCTACCAACGGAATATCAAATGTGGATAGGTATCGATTGTCCGCGTATTTCAGGTTGATGCTCCAACGTTCGGATTCCAGCCGATTATCGTAACGAATGTCTGTCAGGTTGTTGCTTCCCGAGGCTGGCGGTTGAAAATTGAGCGATATACTTTTTACGCCATTAACTGTGGCCAATCGGTCGCTAAGGGTTTTCATTTTGCTAACGTTTTGCCGATCCGGTACCGGTAGGCTCACCAGGGCTTCCTTGTCAAAACCCAGATCGGTTTCTCGCGCGTAGCGAATCTGATTCGCAATAATCAATGTGCCGATGATCAGCACTTGGGAGATGGCAAATTGACCGATCACCAAGGTTCGCCTCAACGAGAAACCACCGATATCCCGTTGGGTGATTTTGCCTCGTAATGCTTGCACGGGTCTGAAGCCGGCCAGAACCAAGCCGGGATAGAAACCCGACAGGAAAATCACAAAAACTGCTACGCAAACAAGGAAAAGGGGTAGCTGCCAACTGTCAAATAACCTAAGATGAACCTGAATCTCAAGCAACTGATTGATGACCGGCAAGGCGACGTACGCTATGACATATGCAGTAACCAGGGCGAAAGCAGTAATGATGGCGGTCTCCGAAATGAACTGCCAAAAAAGTTGGTTTCGATTGCCTCCAAGTACTTTCCGTACACCGATTTCCTTTGCTCGATTAATAGCTTGGGCAGTAGCCAGGTTGGTAAAGTTGATTGCGGCGGTCACAATGAGAAACAGCCCGATGAAAAGCAAGGCCCATAAATAACTTTTGTTGACATAGCCATCAAAATCTGGATTAAAATGGATGTCATTCAAGGGCTGCAGCCTGAATTTCCAGATGTCTTTATCCCTGCCTTCATAGATTCGCTTCGGCAGTTCGTCCAAACCCCGGCCCACTTGTTCCGTATCAACACCATTTTTTAATAGCGTATAACACTTTGAGCCGGTAAATACGCCTCTCCAGTTGTCCTCCCCACCATCGGCATTCTTCAATAGTTCGTGATAAGAAACAAAGATCTCCTGGGCAAACGCTGTATTGGTCGGAAAATCGGCAAGGATCCCTGTTACCACATAATCGGTTTGGTTACCGATCCGGAGTGTTTTTCCTATTGGATCACTATCGCCAAAATATTTGTTAGCCATCCGTTCCGTTAAGACGATTTCATGAGGTTGGCGAAGAATCGTGCTACTATCCCCTCGCAGTAATGGAAAATGGAAGATGGCAAAAAAGGCAGGCTCTGTATAGGCTATGCCGGATTCTTCAACAAACCGTTTATCATCACCCCCATCGGCTACGGCCACCATCACGTTTCGATAATCCACTATCCGGGCTGTATGATCGGCGAAGCTGAAATCATCGCGGAAAGTTTTACCCAATGGCCGCGGCACGCCCGGTGATCGGCCGATGCCATCGTCATGCCACTCCGTAACCAGGCGGTAAATACGATCCTTATGGGGATGGAATCTGTCGAAACTAAAGTGATATGCGACTACCGCGAAAATAAGTAAGGCACTGGCAATGCCCAAAGACAGTCCCAGTATATTGACCAGCGCATAGGATTTGTTATGCTTGATGTTACGCCAGGCGATTTTAAAATAACTCTTTATCATTTTATTTAGTAGTTAACTTCACTGCCGATTAGGAATTTGAAATCAAACAATTGGAAAAATGATGAATCGAGGCAATGCATTTCCTTTTCGATTTAATTACCGGAACTCGCCAGCTATCCACGATAATCCATTTTTAAGCCAAAAACGCAATAGGCTGTTTTCTAGTATTCTGTGTCGAATTATTGTGGAGCGGTGTTCGATATCGGACACTTCTTGTTCAGTTTCGGACATGAGCATAAGCCCAGGCTTTATTTTGGCCCGTCACTCCCCGGCGGAAACTAAAACCTTACTCATCCCGTAAACTGTCGACCGGGTTGGCCTGATTGGCTTTCGCACATAATCCGACAATCAAGGCGTAAGCCAATACAAAGACCAACAGACCTACCAGCAGGTAGGCGCCCACATCCTGGGTTATCCGATACGCGTAACCTTCCAGCCATTTATTGGCGATCCAATACGTAATTGGCCAAGCGATGAGATTAGCCACGATAATGAGGCGAGTGTAGTCCTTCACAAACAATAGGGCCAGGTGTTTGAGGTCTGCCCCGAGCACTTTCCTAACGGCAATTTCTTTGGTACGCTTGGCCAGGGTAAAGCTCACAATGCCAAATATACCCAGTGCAATGATTAAGAAGTTCAGCGCCGTGGCTACATCGGCAGCCCGCTTCAGCTGCAGCTCCGATCGGTACAAGGCCGCGAACTGGTCGTCCATGAATGTAAATTCAAACGGCGCATCGGGGACTAGTTTTTCCCATTGCTGCTTGATAAGCGAGATAGTCTCGGCGAGGTCCGACCCACGCAATTTCAGCGAGAGAAAGCGGTACGAAAGCCAGTCCTGCACATGGAAAAATGCAAGAGGTTTAACAGCCTGTTGCAAGCTGGAATAATTGTAATCCTTGATCACGCCTGCGACAGTAACCTCGCTGCCAGATGAAGGTTGGCGTAGTTTTTTATTGATTGCGGTTTCAGGCGTTAATCCCAGAGCGGTCATTGCCGATTCATTCAGTACGACCTGATTGGGAATGTGGCCGCCGGACTGTGCAAAGCAACTGCCGGCAAGTACGGTCATGCCGAACGTCTGCGCATAATCCTGATCCGCACCGATGGAGTAAATCATCGCTTCCGGTCCCTCTCCTGTAGCTACTTGGAAGTCAAAAGCATTCGGTGGCTGGCGCTCAGGTACCTCAAAGGATAGCGAAGCACTTTCGACGGCGGTTAATCCGGCAAGCGCGTGCTTCACGTCCATCATTTTTTGGACACCCGCGGCATCCCATTGTTTGGGGAAAGCGGTGATTACCATCACCTGCTCTTTGCTATAGCCGATATCTTTTGAAAAAATGTAGTTCACTTGGCGCGATACAATCAGCGTACCGATAAATATCGCGATGCCGAGTGTAAACTGGACGGTCAGCATCGTCTTGCGAAGGGTAAGATTGCCCATAGCGGTGTCGATCTTGCCCTTTACGGCAATGGTAACCGGCGATGAACTAAGCCTGAATGCCGGATAAATTCCTGCCAATAGCCCGGTTGTCAATACCAGTGCCGACAGGCTGGCGTAAGCGACCCAGCCGAAATCGAAGACGGAGTCGAGCTGAGTGTTTAAGATTTTATCGAAAATGGGACGCAACAGTTGGTAAAACGGCAAGGAAAGCAGTGCCGCTAATGCCGTTAGAAACAGGGCTTCTCCCAAAAACTGGCCGATCAGCTGTCGCCTGGCTCCGCCGAAAACTTTGCGCAGACCGATCTCCTTAAGCCGTTGTGATGACGTCACGACGCTGATGTTGACAAAGTTGATCACCGCCATCAGGAGGATGAACAGGGCCGACAGTGACAAGATCGTGATCATCCGACGAGCGGCACCGCCATTATCGTTTAGGTAATAGTCTTTCACAGGGGCCAGCTCGACGGTCAGGTTCTGTTGGATGTTCTCGGGTGTGTATTTGGCAAGCACCTTTTGGCAAGGCACCACGAGGTCGGCTGGTGTGACGCCCGGTTGGAGTTGGATCATGCCGATCTCAAAGGGGTTGTCCCAGCCGGCTGCCGGGTCTTCAAACCCATAATATAGATTGCCTTCGGTGGGTACGAACACGGAATAGGTATCGCCAATGAGGTGGGTTACCGAATTATAAGGAATGTCAGCGATGACCGCCGAAACCTGGTAGTCTTGCTTTTCACCCTGTACGGTGGTATGAACAGTAAGGGTTTCATTGATGGCGTCTTTTTTGCCAAACAGTTTCAGTGCCATGCTTTCGGTGATGACGGCAGAATGATTATTGGGAAAGGGGTGGGCGGCATTCCCATAGCTGACGGGAAAGCCATACATCCGGATGAAGGACGTGTCGCCGATGGCAATATCTTCTACAAAATGCTTATCGCCGGCCGATACAACATTCTTTACCGGGTTGTAACGGTAGTAATCGGCTACCAACGACGGATACTCCTCACGGAGTGTTTTAGCCAAGGGACCCAGCGTCGTGACGTCCAGTCCGAGCCCTTCGGTTTTCCACTTACTTTTGACGATGTATTGGTCTTCAACATTCCGAAGCGGGCGGTTGATATTGTATTGGTTGAGCACATATACACCCACGACCATGGTGAAGGTAATGCCAATGGTAAGGCAGAAGACGTGAATGAAGGAAAACAGCTTGTGTTTTGACAGGTAGCGCCAGCCTGTTTTGAAATAGTTGTGTAACATTATAACGTGTCTTTATCGGTGCTACAGTTGTCCGCCCGCCGGCGGATGGTTCCTGCACATTGCCTTTTACTCATCCCGCAAACTATCCACCGGATTAGCCATCGCCGCGCGGATCGCCTGTCCGCCCACCGTCAGCAATGCAATCACTACCGCCGATAATCCCGCCAGCCCGAACATCCACCACTTCATGTCAATCCGGTAAGCAAAATCTTCCAACCAACGGCTCATGGCCCACCAGGCAATCGGTACGGCCAATACGATGGCAATTCCCACCAGTTTCAGGAAGTCTACCGAAAGAAGTCGAATCAGGCCGGCCACAGAAGCTCCGAGTACTTTTCGGATACCGATTTCTTTGGTGCGCTGCTCAGCGGTGAATGCAGCCAAGCCGAACAGGCCCAAGCAGGCAATGACAATGGCTAAGGTGGCGAAAGCGAAACTCAGCTGGCCCACACGGCGCTCCGTACGGTACATATGATTAAATGCGTCGTCCATAAACCGGTACGCAAAAGGATAGCCCGGTGCCAACTTGTTCCAGATGCCTTCCATCTGCGCAAGCAAAGCAGGCAGATTAGCCGACTCCACTTTAAACGCAGCTTGCATTGGATGATCTTCTAAAAAAAATCCCAGCGGATATACCGGATCGCGGAGTGATTCAAAATTAAAATCTTCCACGACGCCAATAATATCATACGATTTCACCGTACTACCAAATGTAAAATAAATCTTCTTACCTACGGCGTCATCTCCAAACCCGAGATTCTTGACAGCGGTTTCATTCAGGATGACCGCGGTAGAGTCTGCCGGCCTCGCAGCCGAAAAGTTACGACCGGCAATCAGTGCCAAGTCGAACGTAGGCAAATATTGATCATCGACCCGCCAGGTTTGCATCGAAATCGAATTGGTGGGCGACATGACCGATTCTTTCGAAAACGTATTATCGCTCCGGCTCGAATTCGAAACCGGGAAGTACCCGCTGATGGTGCCCCGTTTTACGCCCGGAAGGGTCAACACCTGATCGCGGAACACGTTGGATTGACCTCCCAATGCATGGTAGTCATTAATCAGGATGACATTTTCACGATCATACCCCAGCTTTTTCTGCTGGATATAACGCAGTTGCGCAGTTACGATAAGCGTGCCGACGATTAATATTATGGACGTTGTGAATTGGAAAACCACTAAACCGCTTCGCAGCGGACTTTTCCCAGACCCGATACTTGCACGAGACTTTAGTACACGCAATGGTTGAAATGCCGACAGGTACAGGGCAGGATAATAACCAGCGATCAATCCGACGAACAACGCAAGAAGGAGGATGAAAGGAATAGACTTGATGTTAAAGAGGTCAGCTATGGCAAACGACTTCCCCGAGAGCTCATTAAATAGCGGAATCACCAGCATGACAATGCCTACGGCCAAAATGGTAGCACCCAATGTAAGCAAGAGCGATTCGACCAGAAATTGACTGGCAACGCCGGATCGCGACGAGCCCAATATCTTACGGATTCCAACATCTTTTGCCCGGTTGGCCGAACGGGCAGTGGACAGGTTCATGAAATTTACGCAGGCAATTAAAAGGATAAATGCGGAGATCGCCCCGAAAATATAAACATATTGAATGCTGCCGGGGGGGCTAAGTTCACCCATCAGGTTCGAACGGAGGTGAATATCCGTAATAGGCGTAAGGTCATAATAAAATACGTTGCCTTGACTCCTGAACTCCTCCATGCTGGATAACTCCATGAATCGTCGTGCGGCTGGGAGGCAATATTTTTGGACATAATGCTCTAGGTGGCCCTGCAGCGCAGATCGGTCATCCGTGCTTTTTAGCAACAGGTAGGTCGCAAAGTTATGTGAAAGAAATTCGCCCCAATCCCCATATGGCGCATTTTCCATAGAAAACAGGAAATCATAGTTGAAATGGCCATTTTTTGGCATATCGTCAATGACTGCGGTGACTTGGTAAGGCGTGACTCCGGCGTCATTGGTTTCCAGTGTTTTACCCAAAGCATCAACGGTATTGAAATGCCGAATGGCTGCCGAACGCGTAACGACTACGCTATTGGGCGCATCCAATGCATGAGAAAGATCACCATGCAGTGCGGAATAGGAGAAGATCCGGAAAAATGATGAGTCGGCGTGAACCACCCGAGCTTCATTAATCCATTTATCACCCTTTTTCACCAGCTTGGCCCCCGAAGCGGAATATAAACGGGCAAAGGCTTCTACTTCGGGATATTCCTCTTGGAGCACTGGCCCCATCATGTCGCTCGTGTAGGCCATCTCGAGCTTGCTTTCCCCAATGTGAATGTGTGCGTTAGCCCGCACAATACGATCCGCATTGGCATGAAAACGGTCGTAACTTAGCTCATCCAGCACATAGGCCGCAATTAACATAAATCCAGCGAGACCAAGCGCCAACCCGATGATGTTCAGCGAAGTGAACATCCGATTCGTTTTCAGGTTTCGCCACGCGGTTTTAAAATACGTTTGTAACATGTTAATTTGATTTTATCACTCGTCTCTCAAACTATCCACTGGATTCGCTGTTGCCGCCCGGATGGTATGAAATAATACCGTTGCCAGCGTCATTAGTAATACGGCAATTGCTGATAGGAGGAATGGAACAACCGATAACCCGGTATGGTAGGTAAATAGCTGCAACCACTTGTTCATAAAATACCATGCAACCGGAAACGCGATCAAGCACGAAAGACCAACCAGCACCACGAAATTTCCCGTAATTAGCGGAATAATCCGGCCCACGCTCGCGCCCAACACCTTGCGGATACTGATTTCTTTCTGTCGTTGCTCCGTGATAAAGCCGATAAGGCCAAGCAATCCTAGGCAGGTAACCAGGACGGTCAGCACGGAGAATGCAGTAAACAACTTGCCCCGTTTCTGGTCTGCCGCGTACTGCGAATCGAAATCCTGGTCGAGAAACGTGTATTGGAAAGGCAATTCAGGAAAAAGCGCTTTCCATGCGGTCTCTATACGCGCAATCGTGGCTGGAATATTCCGAGGATCCAGTTTGAGTTGAATATTGTTACTGTTTGGCGCATAAAATAAAATCAACGATGCGATCGGGTTATACAGCGATTGTTGGTTGAAATCCTTGACAACACCCACTACTTCAAAGTAATTGCCGGACGTGTCTCCCGGAAATTTTACGGTTTTACCGATTGCATTTTCACCCCATTCGAACTCCCTGACCATACGCTCGTTGACGATGATGCTGCGCAACGTGTCCGATAGCCCGGAAAAGTTCCTTCCCTGCATGATTTCCATGCCCAGGGTGTTGATGTAGTCTTCGTCGATGCCGTAGGTAAACACTCCCTTGTCCACAAACCCGTTTTTGGACTCGACCGTAAAGAGATTAAAGTTGATATTTGCACCCGGTACAGCTTGAGACGTACTGACTGCCAGCACTTGGGGATTTTGCCGCATTTCATTTTTGAAGGAAAGGATTTTGCCGCGCACATCGCGCTGTGAATTGGCGGTTATCGTCAATACCTGATCCTTGTTGAACCCGAGGTCTTTCGAGCGGAGGTATGCCAGCTGGTTATAAACTACCCAGGTGCAGATAAGCATGATGATTGAAATGGAAAACTGGATGACAACCAGCGCGCGGCGGAGCGTAACATTACTGGAGCTTTTGGAAAGGCTCCCTTTCAGTACACTCACTGGATTGAATTTTGAAAGGTAGAGTGCAGGATAGCTTCCTCCCATCAATCCCACGAATACCACCACGGCCAATATCGTGAGCAACGTATTCGGCTGCAACAGCGTATCGAATGAAATCGATTTGCCCGACAACGAATTGAATACCGGTAATAGTAACGCGATGAGTCCAAGGCTCAACAGTAGTGCAAACAACGCCGTCAATAAGGATTCGATTAGGAACTGCGAAATCAACTGCCACCGGGAAGACCCCGTAACCTTCCGTATGCCGATTTCTTTCGAGCGCCGGGCGGACCGGGCCGTTGTTAGGTTCATGTAGTTGATGCAGGCGATCAATAACATGAAAAAAGCAGCTGCCGAAAATATATAGATGTACGAGATGTTTCCCAATTCTTCCGGTTCGCCTTCCATATCAGAATGGAGGTGAATGGCTGTAATCGGTCGGATGCCGAACCGAATGTTGATTTGGAACTGCGCGAAAATAGAAGCCAGGTATTTATCATACATCGGCAATAATTTTTGTTCAAAGGACGCAGCCTTGGTTTGCGGCTTCAACAGCACATACGTGTGAAAGCCGAAACCACCCCAATTATTGGCAAAGTCCGCAGGTAACGAACTCCTTGAAATCAAGACATGGAAGATGATGTGCGAATTTTTAGGGACATCTTTTACTACACCGGTTATTTTATACACGTCCCCATTGGTGTTTTCCAGTGATTTTCCCACATAACTGCCATCCTTGCCAAAAAATTTCTCCGCGACCGACTGCGTCAGCACCATGGAGTTCGGGGCCACTAACGCGGTATGGGGATCGCCTTCAATAAACGGATGCGTAAAAACCCGAAAAACGTTGCTATCTGCGAAGAAAACCTTGTCCTGATAAAGGCTTAATTCACCTTTTTTGTACAACACATTGCCGTTGCCCACAAATCGGACAGCCTCTTCCACTTCGGGATAATCTTTGCTCAATGCCGGAGCCATGGGAAAAGGTGTGGACACCCATTTCAGTGTGTCTTTTTCTGGTTCCTTGATATAAGATTCCACACGGAATATGCGGTCCGCTTTTTCGTGATACCGGTCATAACTGAGTTCGTCCTGAATGTAGAAAATCAGAAAAAGGCTGAATGTGATGCCAATCGTAAGCCCAAGAATATTCAATAGGCTGTACCATTTGTCTCGTTTGAAGTTGCGCAAGGCAACTGATAAGAGGTTTTTTATCATGGTTGTGGCGTTACTGTTAATTCGTATATTTTCCTTTACTCAATTATCCCCCGTTTTCTTCGTTTCCACCGCTTGGACGCCACTCATTCATCCCTCAGGCTATCCACCGGATTGGCCACTGCCGCCCGTATCGCCTGTCCGCTTACCGTGAGTAAAGCAATGACTACGGCAGCGAGCCCCGCCACGGCAAACATCCACCATTGGATATCGATATGGTACGCAAAGTCTTCCAGCCATTTGTTCATTGCCCACCAAGCAATGGGGGAGGCGATGGCAATGGCGATCAATACCAGCTTCACGAAATCCAGCGACAACAGTTTCACAATGCTTGCTACACTGGCACCCAATACCTTGCGTACGCCAATTTCTTTTTTACGCTGTAGTGTGCTATACGAAACCAGTGCCAGCAATCCGAGGCATGAAATGAAGATCGTCAGTAACGCAAACTGGAAAAACAATTGGCCAAAACGCTCTTCGGCCCGGTATTGACGATCGAAAAATTCATCGGCAAAGAAATAATTGAAAGGTCGGTTCGGAATAGTCTCCTGCCATTTAGTGGCGATAGCCTCCATGGTGGACGGTAGGTTATCCGTGTCGATTTTGATGGAAATATAGTTGGAGAAATTGCCTTGCCCCAATTGAATAGCCATGGGCGTAATCTGCGCCTGAAGCGACCGGAAATGGAAATCTTTGACCACCCCGATGATCGTACCGTCGCGACCATTCCCTAATCGAAATTGTCGATCTATTGCATCTGCAGGATTACTGTAACCCAACAATTGGACGGCGCGCTCATTCAGCACGAGGCTGTGGGTTGAATCCGACGTGAAAGCGGTTGAAAATGCTCGGCCGGCCACGACCTTAATGTCATATTGTGGGATGAAATTTTCATCCACATTATACAGGTCGACCGTTACGGTTTGCATATCGCCGTTCTGATTCTCCAACTCGGCATATACCCTGCCATTGTCTCCGCCCGGTATATTTCCTGAGCGTGTGGTGGACTGGACGGCGGGAATGGAAGACAACAACGATTTGAACGTTTCCTGTTTGCTGTCGAAACGGGTTTCCACAACCAAGGTTTGTGTTTTGTTAAACCCAAGGTCGTGGTTGCGCATGTAGCTTAATTGGTGATACACAATAAACGTCACCGCAATGAGCGTTACCGATACGGCAAATTGGGTGATCACCAATGTTTTTCTAAGCCATATCCCATTTCCGCCCGGTGCAAAACGACCTTTTAATACCTTCGTGGGTTTAAACGAAGACAATACGAAAGCAGGATAACTGCCCGCAAACAGGCCGATCACCAAGGTAAGTAATACCAGTACGACCAGGGATGCTGGTCGGCTGAAAAAGCTAAAGGCTGCGGCTTTGCCTACAAATTGGTTAAACCACGGAATGGTGATTTCGATAAGAACAAAAGCCACCGCGAAGGCGATTAGGCTCACGGTTACCGCCTCCCCCAAAAACTGGTTGACAAGCTGGTAGCGGTTTGCGCCCGCTACCTTGCGAACCCCAACCTCTTTGCCCCGTTCGGCGGCCCGGGCGGTGGTGAGGTTAACGAAGTTAATGCAGGCGATGAGCAGGATAAAGAGGGCGACCAACGAAAAAATATACACATTATTGAGGTTGCCGCTTTCGAAACCTTGATTGGTGATTCGGTTGGAACCTAGGTAGATACCTTCGAAAGGTTCCAGAACCAGGGTGAAACTCATTTCCGTCTGCTGAATCTCTTGCGGCAATCGTTGTCTTAAGAAGCCGGGCAGTTGCCTTTGAAGTTGATTGGGATCCACCCCCTCTTTGAGCAAAAGAAAGGAGGCGGTGCCGAAATTACCCCATTGATCATTTACCTGGGGGTCGAAGATTTGCTGACAGGTGGCGAATGACAGGAAGATATCCGCTTTTAGCGATGAGTTGCTTGGAATATCAGCCATAACGCCTGTGACCTGGACGGGCATGGCACTTTCCATGATATAAAGGGTCTTGCCAAGTGGGTCTTCGTCTCCGAAATATTTCTTTGCGGCAGTTTGGGAAATGACCATCGAAAACGGATGCTGTAATGCCGTTTGGGGGTTGCCGTTTATTAACGGGAAGTCAAATACAGCGAATAGGGAAGAATCCGCAAAAAACGTGTTGGGCTCCTGAAATTTCCTGTCACCTATGCGAGCCAGCAAACTGATCTGACTGAGCCGGACAAACTGTTCTACTTGCGGAAAATCCTGTGCTAGATGAAATGCCATGGCGCTGGAGGAAGCTCCTTCGTGAATCGTTTCGGCAGGTAATTTGATGTCAGTGGCCAAGCGGTAAATGCGCTTTCCATTTTTATGGAAGCCATCGTAGCTGAATTCGGTGTGCACATATTGATAAATGAGGAAGCTTGCGGTCATGCCGATAGCCAGCCCCAATACGTTGATGAGCGAAAAGACTTTGTTTCTCATCAAGCTGCGCCATGCGATTTTAAAATAGTTCCTGATCATTTAGTGTGAATTTGTAAGCAAATGAACTTATTCACTCATCCCTCAGCGATTCTACCGGATTGGCGGTCGCCACACGGATCGCTTGCCAAGCTATGGTAACCATCGCTATTAATAGGGCCGCAAATCCTGCCAATACAAACATCCACCATTGGATTTCAATGCGATAGGCAAAATCGGACAACCAGCTGTTCATCGCCCACCAAGCGAGGGGAGCAGCGATGAACATGGCTATCAACACCAATTTCACGAAATCTTTGGACAGCAAGGCCAAGATGCTCGTTACCGTTGCTCCAAGCACTTTCCGGATGCCAATTTCCTTGGTACGCTGGAAGGCCGTAAGTGCAGCCAGACCAAAAAGCCCTAAGCAACTAATGAGAATGGTAATGACCGTTGCCAGATTAATGAGCTTACCGATCTGTCGTTCCTGCTTATACATCGCTTCCAGTGTTTCATCATAAAATCGGTATTCGAAAGCTTCAGAAGGATAGAAAGCATTCCATTGCTCACGGACAGCGTCCAGGGTAGCCTGCCAGCGGGTAGGGTCATGGGTATTCATTTTGATGTTAAATGCGGTGAGGCTCGACTTTTCAGTGGCCAGGATCACCGGTGCAATCGGTGTATAAAAATCCTGTGTGTGAAAATCTTTCACCACTCCAGCGATTGCATGGCTGGGATTTCCTCTTTGCCCGATAAATTTACCGATGGCTTCACTGGGCGTTGCGAATCCAAATGCCCTGGCGGCGGTTTCATTGATTATAAATTCGGAGATGGTGTCAGACGCATGCAGGTTTCTGCCCGCAAGCAAGGCTATTTGATACAGACCCAAATAGGCCGTGTCGATGAGCTTTTTGTATCCGGTGATCTCAACCGGATTGTTTCCGTCCGGGGCATACCCAAATGGGCTCGACGAATAACCGGATGACAAGGGAGCGCTTCCCAAAGCAGCTTTTTCGATACCTGGTAGCTGCCTAAGTTCATTGAGCAGCGTGAACTGCTTGTCTTTATAACGCGGATCCGATACGTATTTCCAGGGTACATTGACTAATATAACGGCTTCTTTATTAAAACCCATGTCGGCCTTCAGGGTATGCCGAAGCTGCATGCCGATAATAATCGTGCTAATAATAAATGTCAAGGCGATGGTGAATTGGAACACGATCAGCACCTGCTGGAGCGAAAAACGACGCTTGGGCGGAATCACCGAAAAGAAATTTTTGAACACGTCGACGGTTTTCACCCGTGTTATTACCCAACTCGGGTATAATCCCGCGAGTAACGTGATGAGTACCACAAGGCCAAGCATGAAACCGATCAGCAAACCCGCACCCGCTGCTGGTGTCACGCCCGCGGGGATGATGTCGGCCAAAGCCCAGAATGCCAACCTGCCGAGTGCCAAAGCAAAGACTGAAGCAATAAGTGCGGTAATTAACGTTTCGCTTAAAAACAAGCCGATCAATTGCCAAGCCCCTCCTCCGAGAGTCTTTCGTACCCCGATTTCCCTGGCCCGTTGCGGAATCTGCGCCACGCTCATGTTGACGTAATTGATACAGGCCAGGATAAGCAGGAAACCGCCGATACCGATCAATCCGTATAAGACCATTTTGCTGGTTTTGCTGACACCATAGTCAGATACATGCGTGGCAAAATGCACTTCTCGTATGGGCAATAACTCATAGGATCGACCCCGTTTAGGTACATCGGCGTTTCCCTGGCGCTTACGCTCTGCTTCGAAGGCGCTCCAATGACGGGCATCAAGTTCATTGATCTCGCGGAGTTTCGCGTTCGCATCCACGCCTTCAGCCAACTGCAGATAGAGCCTGTCGCTACCATTGGTGTTGGTCCACATGTAGGCTTCGTAATTTGTTTTGGGCAAAGCGAAAAACTCCCGGGTAGTGAATTCAGACGGGGTGTAATAGTCGGCTACGATCCCTGTTACGGTCCGCGTCAGCGTATCGCGCCCGTAATACGTAATCGTTTCATGAAGAATATCTTCGGGCTTTACGTTGGGAAAGTATGCGTGGGCGCGGCTTTCGGTGAGTACAACGCTTTCAGGGGCATTCAGGGCTGTATGCTTATCACCGGCAATCCACCTATAGGGTAGCATATTGAAATAGGACGTGGTGGTAGCGGCAATCTGATCAGGGTCTTCCTTGATGAAGACTTCCTGGTTTTTCCGTTTGATTTCCACGCTGTTTATCCATTGACCAAACACCGGAACCACGTGTTCCATTCCGGCAATTTCTTCCACGATTCCCAGATACAGCGGCGCCGATACACCTCCCATGCGGGATTCCTTGCCTTCCCGACTGAATGCGCTGATAACTTTATAGATACGTTCGCTGTTGGTCAATTGTGCGTCGTAGCTAAATTCATAGTCGAGAATGCGATAGATTACCCAGCAGGCGCTGATTCCGATGGCCAATCCCAGGATATTCAATGCGGTGAACAATTTGTTTCGCCACAGGTGCCGGAAAGCATTTCTGAAGTAGTTCCTTATCATCTTTTTTAATCTTTGGCTATCGGCACTCTGCGCTCAGCCATTTTCCTCTATTGTTTCTGTTTATTGCTTTCATAATTTTAACTGGACCGCTGACAACGGTTTGTTATTCATCCCGCAAACTATCCACGGGATTGGCCACTGCCGCCCGTATCGCCTGCCAGCTGACCGTTATCAAGGCAATAATCACCGCGATCGCTCCCGCCGATGCAAACATCCACCATTGGATTTCAATCCGGTAGGCAAAATCTTCCAGCCACTTATTCATCAGCCACCAAGCGATGGGCGACGCCAGGACAACTGCGATCAATACCAGTTTCACAAAGTCCTTCGATAGCATGCGCACGATGCCTGAGACCGTGGCGCCCAATACTTTGCGTATTCCGATTTCTTTGGTACGCTGGAAAGCCGTGAGTGTCGCCAACCCGAATAAGCCAAGGCAACTGATGAAGATGGTAATGCCGGTGGCAGCCCGTATTAATTTTTGGGTATTGCGGTCACTTTCATAATATTCTTCAATAAACTTGTCATAGAAGCGGTATTCAAAGGGAACGCCTGGGTATACTTTTTTCCATTCACCTTCAACGACTTGGATGGCCCCTTGCCATGCCGCAGGGTCCTTGGGCAATTTAATGTTAAACGTATGCAACCTATCTTTCGCTGATGCAATAGCCGTTGGCTGGATTTCTGTGCGAAGTCCCATTTGATGGAAGTCGCCGACTACACCTACAATGGGATACGACTGGCCATTGTATGGCGTCACGAGTACCTCGCCTATGGCCTCGCTGGGCGAGGAAAATCCGTATACTTCCAGTGCTTTTTCGTTGATGATCAGCTCATTGATAGTGTCTGAGGGACGTAGGTTGCGTCCTGCGAGGAGTTTCAATCCGTAAACACTCAAGTATGCGGTGTCCGCCATTTTCATGTGTAAGGCCTTTTGGATTTCCACCGTATCCCTGAAATAACTGTGTACGTTGCTCATCATCCGGTCGTCCAACGGACGATCACCCAAAGCAACGCCTGCAAACTCCGGCATTCGCTTAAGTTCATTGGCCAGCACAAACTCCTTGTTTTTATTTTCAGGCCGGTTGTATATTTTATAAGGTACATCAACCGTTACAATCGCTTCCTTGTTGAACCCCAAATCCTTGTTCAATGTATAGTGGAGCTGCTGACCCATGATGACAGCCGATATGATGAAGATCTGGGCCACCAAAAATTGAAAGACGATCAATCCCTTGCGAAGCCACATGCGGTCTCGGCCCACGGTTTTCTCCGTCTGGCCCTTTAATACATTGACCGTGCTGACCTTCGTTAATAGGAACGCCGGATACAAGCCGGAAAGCAGCGAAATCGCCGCAATCAATGCCAGTGCAAATACCAACATTCCTCGATAATTTGCATATTCGAATATACCTTCGGGAAGAAAGGCCGAAAAAGCCCTACTTGCCAATAACGTAAGTAAGAAAGAAAGACCAAGGGCAAGTAGCGTTACCGCAAAGGTTTCGCCCATGAAATGTCTGGTAAGACTGGCGGCAGTGCTGCCGAGTGTTTTTCGGATGCCTATTTCCCGCGCCCGTTGGGGCAGGAGTGCGGTGCTGAGGTTGATGTAATTGATACAGGCCAAAATCAATAAGAAGGTCCCTACGGCGATCAGTCCATGGAGGACGTTTTTGTTAGCTGTACGCGTTTGGACGCCGAAATTTGTGGCGAAATGTTTTTCCGGTAATGGCAGCAGCTCATACCAACGTTCAAAATTATACTGGGCAAATTGTTCTGCATTGAACTTCCGGCACACGGCATTTACCTGGTCTGTGATATCTGCCGGATCTGTGTTGGATTGGACTTTTACAAACACCAAATCATTGGAACTCATACCTCCCCACGATCCTTCGTTCAGATCGGCTTCGGAAATCCGCATGAACTCCGTATTGTTCCGATTAAAGCTGTTCGGATAATCAAGAGCCGCTACCACTCCTGAAACCTGCTTGTGGAGTGTATCGTCGTAGATAAGCGTTTTTCCAATCATTTGATCGGAAGTGAGGCCCGGGAAGTACTCCTGCGCCTTTTTTTCGGTAAGTACCACCCCGTTTGGCGCGTTCAGCGCGGTTCGTTTATCACCCGCCAGCCACTGGTAGTCAATCAGATCAAAGTAACTGGGTAGCGTGGTTACTTGCTCGGTCGATCGGTCAAAAACGGTAGGCTTCTGTTTGCCGTTTTCCGGAACCGACACGGAATTGTAATATTTGTAAAACATGGGCACCACCAATTCGGCACCGGAAACGTCGTTGAGCAACACGTTAATCACCGGCTTTTCAACACCCGCAAATCCATCTTCGCCGTTTTTGTTTTTGCTTTTGCTCACCAATTGATAGATTCGGTTGGCATCGGGCAACTTTTGATCAAAACTATATTCGTAATCCACCATGCGGTAAATGATCCAGCAGGCGCTGATGCCAATAGCCAGGCCTAATACATTCAAGGCTGTAAACAGACGATTACGCCATAAGTGGCGGACGGTGGTTTTGAGGTAATTGGTATTCATTGTCTTTTCCGTTGACCTACTCGAACTTCAAAAAGGTGCATGATCTACGGTAATCTGCACCTAGGTTGTTGTGACAGTTATTGCGCCAAACTGTTAAGTGACTTATAACGTGTGTGTTATATAGTAACGCTCGCGATGAAGTGTTCGATATCGGACACCGGATGTTCAATAGCGTACGCTTTCCTACTTCTTGCCGTTCCTTAAAGCGGTAACGCCGCACTCCGATCACTCATCTCTTAACGAGCTTACCGGATTTGCAATAGCCGCTATAATGGTTTGGATACTGACAATCACTATAGTGATGAGCAGCGCACCGACGGTCGCCGCTGCAAAAATCCACCACGATAGTTCGGATCGGTACGTGTATTTCTGAAGCCATCCGTGTAAAAAGTAATGGGCAATTGGAATGGCTATCACGCAAGAAATGAATACCAAGGCTATCAAATCCTTCGAAAGTAGTTTCCAAAGCTGAAAAATGGAGGCTCCAACGATTTTACGGATTCCGATTTCTTTGGTTCGCTGCTCGGCCACGAACGATGCCAACCCGAACACCCCTAAGCTACTGATCACAATCGCCAGCACGGTAAAAAAAGTGGCAAGCTTACCTACGCGTAGTTCTTGCGTAAATTTGGCTGCATATTCCGAATCAGCAAATTTATACTCAAAGGGCGCATTGGGAATGACCGTTTTGAAAACCTTTTCAATTTCGGCGATACTTTCGGCGGTTGTTTTCCGTGGATTCAGTTTGAAATTCATCCAGTTGCCGTAATCGGCGTTTAGCAGATATATCGCCTGCTTAACAGGTTCAAACGGCGAGCTCATCACAATATCATCTACTACACCAATAATCCGATAATCGGTTTCCCCCCATGTTATCACTTTATCAACGGGGTCTTCAATGCCCATAAATTTCACTGCGGCTTCGTTGACGATAACGGCGGTTGAATCCGTAGCAAACTCCCGCGAAAAATCTCGTCCGGCGTTGATGTGCCAGTCAATGGTTTTTCCATATTCATGCGTGACCCAAATTGTGGCAAAGTCGGTCGATAGATTGGGATCTTTGCCGTCCCAATCAAAGCCACTGTTGTTTGACCATACGCCGGTAAGCGGGCTGGACGATTGCGACATTTCGGCAATGACATCTTTTTCCTTCAACATGGTTCGTAGCACGTCATACTTTCCGTAAAAGTCGGGCGTTACCATCTCTACCATCATCAACCGATCCCTGTCGTATCCCACTGGACGATCTTTGGTATGCTGGATTTGTCTGAATACGACGATGGTACCGATAACCAGTGCTACTGAAATGGTGAACTGTATCACCACCAATACTTGGCGTGGCCGACTGGCGAGCCTACCCGCCCGGAATGTGCCTTTCAGCACTTTCAACGGATTAAAGGACGACAAGTAAAGCGCTGGGTAGCTGCCAGCGATAAGGCCTGTAAGGAGCGAAAAAAGTAGCCCACTGGCCCAAAACCAGCCATTGAGCCAAGGGATATGCATTTTTTTGTCAGCTACTTCGTTGAACCACGGCAGCGCGGCCAATACCAATAAAATGGAAAGCGCAAAAGCCATCAGTGCAATCAACACGGACTCACTCAGGAATTGAGCAATGATCAACCGCCTAGCGGATCCCACGGTTTTGCGTATGCCTACTTCTTTTGCCCGCTTTTCAGATCGTGCAGTGCTAAGGTTCATGAAATTGATGCACGCCAGCAGTAAGACAAACACACCAATGATGCTGAATAGTCTTACGTATTCAATCAATCCCCCGACCACCTGATCTCCTTTCCACTCGTTCCGGAGATGCCAGTCTTTCATGGGATGCAGCAAGATCTTTGCGTTGAATTTTTTGTCTTCTTCAGAAACGTTATTCAATTTGGCATTTACAATTGCAGCGTTGACAGCTGCAAAATTGCTCCCGTTGGGAATTTGGGCAAACAGTTGGAATGAATTATTTTCCCATCGGGTAGCAGCATCTTGGATCCACGGCTCCGATGTTACGTATAAAGACCAGGGAGCGATAAATTTTAAGCTGCGGAAGCTTGTATTGTAGGGAAGGTCTTGATACACCGCGGTTACCTTGACTTCCAGTTTCTGGTCGATCTTCATCACGCGGTTCAGCGGGTCTTGTTCACCAAAAAATGCGTTGGCCGTTGATTGCGACAACATGACGCTGTTGGGAGTCCGCAAACCGTCAATACTTCCCTGGATGATGTTCAAAGATAACATTTTGGGGCCATCCATATCCATATAGATGCCCGGCTGCGAAAGATGCTTATCTTCGTGAGATAACACGTGGCTGCCTTCCCATGACGCCATGACGATGTACTCAAGGTGCTCGTGATAATTTGTTTTCAGTTCGTTTTCCAGGGGGCGCGGGACGGCATCGCCACTGTAGATCTCACCATTCCAGGTTTGGAGTTGCTTAACCCGCCCAATCCGGTCATAGTTTCTATGATATTTGTCGTAGGATAGCTCATCCCATATCCATAGGGCAATCAGGATAAAGACTGCCATACCTAAAGCTAGGCCAACAATGTTGATAAAAGATGTTTTTTTGTTTTTCAGTAGGTTTCGCCAAGCGGTTTTGAGGTAGTTCCTAATCATAATGCGGAAAATAATTGTTCACATTTCTAGAGACGTATAAAATATCCAACTGCTGCATCATTCGCTAAACCTGTGTCCTTCTCAGGTTTTGGAGTTCTGTCTGCGTTCCATATAGTAAAACAGCCAAGCGGAAAAATGGTCAAAATGTTCAATATGCTGAACATGCGGTTCTTCACTAGATTCCGCCATGCGGCTTTGAAGTAGTTCTTGATATTGTTGCTTTCGACTAATCAAGGCACTTTTCACGCCAAAACATGTAAGACATTGATAATTAATATTATAATAATGATGGGGTAGAGATTAGTGTTCGATATCGAACACCGGTTGTTCGCTATCGGACGATGCAGCGGCAGGGCCAATTTTATATAATTGCTAATATTATTAGTTTATTAAGGTTTTTTTTATATTTTTGCCTCAAACCCGTAACCTTATATGCAATGAAACCTAAATATATTGACCCACTTACCGATTTTTCATTCAAACACTTGTTTGGTGCTGAGCCAAACAAAGATTTATTGATTGACCTGCTTAATGGAATACTCCAGGGTCGTAAAGTAATCAAGGATTTGGTTTATAATAAAAACGAGCATGTCGGGGATGGCAGTACTATCGGCTCCGTGATCTTTGATCTGACCTGTACGGGCGATGATGGCTCACAGTTTTTGATTGAGGTCCAGCGAACAAATCAATCGCAACTCAAAAGGCGAATGCTCTATTACGCCAGCAAATTGATTGTTGATCAAGCTCCTAGGGGCAGGCGTTCAGCATGGAATTATGACATCAGCGAGGTGTATGTCGTTGTGCTGATGGATGGGTTTCGGATGCCTGGCGGGGGCGATGGTCGGTACCTGCATGATATTTGCTTATGTAACCGGAAGACGGGAGAAGTATTTTACGAAGCATTGGGGTTTTTCTATGTGGAATTGCTTAATTTTGTTAAGCAAAAATCAGAATTGGCTACCGACTTGGATAGGTGGCTCTATGTGCTAACCAACATGTCCAGGATGGATAAATTGCCTCTATACCTGAGAAAGCCAATATTTGAGAAGTTGTTTGATATAGCGGAATATAGCAAATTAAATAAGGAGGATCGTTCGATGTACGATGTTAGTTTAAAACGACGGTGGGACGAATACAGTGTACGGGAAACCGCTCGGAAAAGCGGGTATGATGAAGGATTGGAGCAAGGGATAGCGCATGGAATACAGAAAGGAATTAAACAAGGGATTGAACAAGGGATTGAACAGGGAATTGAACAGGGAATTGAACAAGGTATCGCCCAAGGGATAGAACAGGGTATCGCTCGAGGGAAATTCGCTTTTGTCCGGAATTTGTTGACAGAATTTGGTTTTTCGGATATCCAAGCAGCCAAAGCTGCAGATGTTTCCGTGGAATTTGTTCAACAGGTTCGTCTGGAACTGGCCAAGGGAAAGTAGTACCCATCGTTATTCGTCCCGCAATGATTCAACCGGATTCGCTATTGCGGCTTTGATGGCCTGCCAGCTTACCGTAAGCAGCGCGATGCCCATAGCTATCAGTCCCGCTACGACAAACATCCACCATTGTATTTCAATCCGATAAGCAAAATCATCTAACCAACTGTTCATTGCCCACCATGCAACAGGTGTTCCCAAGGTGATCGAGATCAGGATCAACCAAAGGGACCCCCTGGAAAGCAGGCCAATCAGGTTCCCTACACTAGCTCCCAATACCTTTCGGATGCCGATCTCCTTCACGCGTTGGCGGACCGTATAGGTGGACAGTCCCAAGAGACCAAGACAGGAGATGAAAATCGCAATACAGGCAAACATGTTGAAAAGAGTTCCCACGCGCTGATCGGAACGGTATTTAAGGTCAAACTGCCTGTCGACAAAATTGTACCGAAAGGGGGCTGGCGTATCGCCCGCATATTTTTTGTACTGCTGTTCAACGGCCGTGATCGCACTTGAAGCTTCCGCCGCAGTAGTGCGTACATACAACACGTTGCCGTCCCACCAGTTGTAAAGAAGCAAAGGGGTAATCTTTTCCTTTAGCGGTTTGAAGTTAAAATCCTTGACAACACCGGCAATGATTCCCGGTCGGTCGTGGAAGCTAATGGGGGTTCCAACATAAGGCGGGGTCAGGCCCATTGCCTGCACAGCTGCTTCATTGACAACATACAAGTTGCTATCTGCAGGGGTGCCCGTTAAGTTCCTTCCTTCGAGCAATTGAATACCCATGGTAGGGATGAAATCTTCGTCGATTAAGGACTGGGAAATAATAACGCTGGCATTAGTCGGCTTTCCCGGCCATATAAGATCACCGGTGGCATTTTGAATGTCAGTAATGTCGTATATATCCGATAAAGCCGCACTAACGACGGCCGGGTGCTTTCGAAGTTCATCTTTGATGGCCCCAATATGTTTCACCGCATTGCCGGGAAGTGATACACTGAACACGTGGCTTTTATCGTAGCCCAGATCGAGCTTCCGCATGTAGGCCAGTTGACCGCTGATGACCAATGTAGCGACGATCAGCACCATGGAAATGGAGAATTGGAAGATGACAAGGATCTTGCGGAGTGACGCAGCTGCGATGCCAGAGGCCATTTTCCCTTTCATTACCTGCAAGGGCTGGAAGCCGGATAGCAGGAGTGCCGGATAAATAGATGCCGCCAATAACGTGCCCAGTGCAGAATAACCGATGACTTTCCATATTTCCGCGTTACTGAGTGAAAATTGAAGGTGTTTACCAGCTATGTGGTTGTACAACGGCATGAGCAGTAGAATCAGCCCGATGGCGACGAGGAGGGCAAAACAGAATAGTAGCCCCGTCTCTAGGATAAATTGCAGAAATAGCTGCAGCTTGTTCGCACCAATCACCTTCCGGATACCTACCTCTCTGGCCCGGACCAGTGCACGAGCGGTAGTCAGGTTGATGTAATTAACCGCCGCGATAGCCAATACCATGATGGCGATGAGTAAGAAAATCTGTACCATCCTCGCAGCGGCGTTATTTCCATCCGCACTAACAAGGTGCATATCGGCGAGCGGTTGTAACTTGAATTGCACGGTGCTTGCTCCATCTCGGGCATCGGTATAGAGTTGGGTGAACTTTTTCCCCACCGTTTCCGGACTGGCGTTCTCGCGTAACTTGACAAAGGTATTAAAAGCGTAGCTCCCCATATCGACATCGATGGTTTTCCACTCACCGTTGCCTCCGTTGGCGGTAAATCGCTGTGCATAATGGGACATAGGTAGTACAGCATCAAATACCAGGGATGAATTATCAGGAAAGTCGCGTAGTAATCCGGTAACGGTGAAGTTATCGCCTCTGAATTGTATCACCTTGCCAATGGACTCTTCATTTCCGAAGAACTTTTTCGACGTCGATTCGGTTAGGACAATGCTATGAGGGTTCAGGAATAACTGCTCGATCGGGCCTTTGCTAAGGTCGAAGCCGAACAGATCTAAAAAGGAGCTGTCGACATAGGCCGTGGTAAGCCCGTCGAGCACGGTGCTGCGGTTTTCGGTCGCCAACACCTGGCCGTCACTTTGGCTGATGCGTACGATGGCCTCCACTTCAGGTAGCGATTGCGCATAGATGGCCAACGGGCCAGGGACCCCTTCCCAAACGGTGTTGGCATCCATATGAGCAGTAAACCGATAGATGCGGGAATGGTCTTTGTGGAAGCGATCGTAGCTTTTTTCGTGCTGTACCCATAACAATAGTAAAATGGCCGTAGCTAAGCCAAATGCCAACCCACTAATGTTCACAAACGTATGGAACTTGTGTTCCTTTAGATTCCGCCACGCAGTTTTGAAATAGTTCTTGATCATATTTTAGATATGAGATATCGACCTATATCTTCTTTCCCCAGGTTTTTGGCCTGTTGCAGACACGGCCTAGGAGACGTCAATGTAGCGCCACGGATCCGGTTGCGGAGCAACGGACGAAAACCCCATCACCCCACCGTCTCCATCAGCACCTGCCCATCCAGCATACGGATAATGCGGTCGGCATAACGGGCATCATGTTCGCTGTGCGTTACCATGACAATGGTTGTACCGGCTTCATTGAGTTCCGTTAACAGTTGCATAACCTCATTACCATTATTGGAATCCAGGTTACCCGTCGGCTCGTCAGCAAGGATCAGTTTGGGTTTGTTTACCACGGCGCGTGCTACGGCCACACGCTGTTGCTGACCGCCCGAAAGCTGTTGCGGAAAGTGATTGCGCCGGTGCATAATCTGCACCTTTTCCAGCACTTCTTCCACCCGTTTCTTACGCTCCGCTGCTGGGACCTTCGTGTAAATGAGTGGCAGTTCCACGTTCTCAAATACGGTCAACTCGTCAATCAGGTTGAAACTTTGGAAGACAAATCCGATGTTGTGTTTGCGCAGATCTGAACGCTTTCGCTCGTTAAATTTGGCAACTTCGATGCCATTGAAGAGGTAACTGCCGTTATCCAAATCATCCAACAAACCCACAATGTTGAGCAGCGTAGACTTGCCGCACCCTGAAGGGCCCATTACAGCCACAAATTCACCGTCTTTCACGTGGATGCTTAGGTTGTTAAGTGCCACCGTCTCAACCTCTTCGGTGCGATAAAATTTTTGTAGTTCGGTAATTTTAATCATGTTTATTTAGCTATCAGCAGTTGGCTATCAGCATTTAGCCATATGCATGGTTTGTTACTTTCAGTATTAATAGTTACTCCTTTATCGGCGGCCCTTCGCCTCCACAAATTTCCATCGGCTATCGGTCTATTCCGTCCGCTTCTTCTTGCTTTCTGATATTCATTTTCGTTCCAGTTTTTTAGTGTATTGAAAATCAATGTATTGCATGGATGTGAGTTTTTAAAACTGTCCGATATCGGACAGTTGTTGTTCACTTGCGGACAATGCATACCTCAGGGTTCTGTAGAATAGCCAATCACAAAAGTAAACGATTTCAACTACGGCTGTAGTTGGCGCACATAACGACAAAGAAATGACATTTAGGTGTTGGAACATTCAATTGCTTTCTTTTGTTTTGCGGAAAATTTAACGACTGGTTATTATGAGAAAAATTACTGCAGTATTTTTAATGGGTTTAGTGGTATTTGCCGCGGCATGCGGAAGCAATACCAAGCAAGCGGAAACATCAGAGGCGCAGCAAGTTGCTGAAAAGCAAGGTGACGCTTATGGGGTTGATTTGACAGCTTCGGAAGTCGATTGGAAGGCGTTTCATAAGGGTGGGTTTGCACCACGTTGGGGATCGTTGTCCGTTAAATCCGGCGAAGTGGCTGTCGCTGACGGAGCCGTTACCGGCGGAGACTTCGTGATCGATATGGCGTCACTCAGAGTAGACTCTGCTTCCGTAACCGAGGCGGATAAGAAGTATACCGATCTGGAAAACCATTTGAAAAACGAGGACTTCTTCAACGTAACGACATTTCCTACGGCTGAATTCAAGATCACGCAGGTATCCGATCTGAACAATGCCGCGGCAGGAGCGGTCGAGGGAGCAAACAAATTGGTGAGTGGAAATCTGACCCTTCTTGATAGCACGCTGAATATTTCTTTTCCTGCGAAAATTGATGTAACGGAAAACCAAGTTCTGGTGAAGGCACAATTCACCGTAAATCGCGCGGACTGGGGAATCAAGTTCGGTACTTCGGAAGCTGACCCTGCTGAATGGGGCATCAGCAAAGACATTGAAATAGGCGTAGACCTAACCGCTACCAATGCCAAATAGCTGGCGGTGATCAAACGGTAACTTTCAACTGCCTCCTGGGTGTTAGACTCAGGGGGCAGCTTGTTTATAGGCCAAATATGCGGCTATTCAATGCGAACTGCAGGTACTTGCACGTAAGTGCTGTCAGAAACCAGCTCGCTGCCGAATGACATAAATGAAAGAAATACCTCGACATCTGTTCCCAGCCAGTTTTCGTGGGCCGGTAGCGTGCACTCGCCGGTACCACGTGTTTCCTGATTAAGGAAGGGGACCCAGACATTTCGGTTGGGGACGTAAATGAGGATAGATAACATATCCGTACCATACGCATCTTTGGTGCCTGTGTTGTCATCCCAACGGATGTGCAAGCCTCCATCGGTCCAACTTGCCGTCGCGTGTTCCAGACCGGGCAATGTACCCTGGCTTACCACGAATTTGGTCCAGTCTATTTCCAGATTGGGATATTCCCCTTTTAGGGCCTGCTTTTTGTTGATGGAAAGCGCCAGGTTAAATGCCGTCATGTTTAAAGGGGCCGCAACTTGGCGGAAACTCGTGCGGATAAACACTTTAAGGGGTTTAAGTGCGTCCATGATAAGCTTCATGGCCTGCTCGTTGGCAAGCCGCGCTTCACTGCGCGGTTTATTGCTCTTGCGCGGTAATCCTCGGATAACGTCGAGTCCTTTCCACTTGTAACCGACTACACTGCCTACTTTTCCGCTGAAACTGCCATTCGGCCCGTTTTTGACTATAGCCATTTCGGTCATTAATTGGTTCTTTTCAAATATGCAAAGATCTTTGATAAAATACAAAAAATAATAGGAGATACTTCAAAATTAACAGTTATTTTATAGGTGTTTTCCCCTATGAAGTCCCTATAAAAACCGAATAACCTATGAATGATCTATCAATTTTTTTGACAACCATCCGTCACTAAAGATGGGAAAATTGTGTACACCAGCCAAACACCATTTGGCGTTAGGCCGTAAGAATACCAAGATAAAGTTTACGGACTAGCCGATTAGGAGGTGATCGCCAGTAACCTATCTCTTACCAAGAGACACGCGCCGATAATACCCGCCTTGTTTCCCAACTGCGATATGCTCAGTTGGGTGTCGTTGTTTACCAGACTTAGCGAATATTTATTGAGGCCATTTTTGACGGGGAGTTTTATATAGTCGCCTGTTGCCGCCAAGCTGCCACCCAGAATAATCAATTCAGGATTGAAGAGATTGACCAACGTGGCCATGCCTTTGCCGATTTTTTCGCCTGCTTCGGTAATGATCTCAATCGCCAGGGTGTCATCGTTGTTCGCAGCGTTGATGATGTCATCCAGTTTGATGTCATCTGGATGGGTGCGCCGGTTGCTTACAATGCTGGTCGCTCCCTGTCTTACCCGTTCCTTAAACAAGCGGGTGATGGCTTGGCCGGAAGCTTCGGTTTCCAGGCACCCCTTTTTTCCGCAATGGCAGAGGATTTCATTGTTGAACATGGGAATATGACCGAGCTCACCGGCAAAACCAGACTTACCGTAATACAATTGGCCATTTACCATGATTCCCATGCCAATGCCGTGGTCGAGGTTGACAAACAACACATTCTTCTCATCCTTTACCCCGCCGCTGCAAAATTCGCCGTAGGCCATCGCCCGGGAATCGTTTTCCAGGTAAGTATGTATACCAAGGGACGACTCGATGATCCGGCTGAGTGGATCTTCGTGAAAATTAAAAAAGCTATAACTGTAGCCGGTGGTGTAATTGATGCGCCCACTGAGATTGACGCCGATTCCGAGAATTTTTTCCCGTTGCACCGAACAGGCTTGAATGAATTGATCAATAACGGCACATAATTTATTGAGCGATTCTTCGGTGTTATTCAGTAAATAAGGAATGCCCAGCGTAACCTTGATTAGGTTGCGTTTGAAATCCATCAGGCCGATATTGATGTAGAAATTTTTGACTTCCACTCCCACAAAGAAAGCTGAATCGGGTTCCAGGCCATAGAGGTTGGGCTTGCGGCCCACACCGGCGTCCGTCTTCCCGTAATCTCTGGCCAACCCATCTGCGATCAATTCATTAACCAGCTCGTTCGCTTTGGGTATGCTGATGTTCAACGTTTTGCTGAGGTCCGTCAGGGTGGTATTCCCCTCGTTCGCAAACTGCGTTAAAATACGCTTCTTGAGTTGGATGTTTTTATAGGCAACACCCGATAGATCGGGACTGTGTAAATCTTCGAAAAAAGTAGTACCCTGCTGTTCCATGTTTGATGATGAGTTCGAATGGCGTTAGCGTCGCAAAGATATGTATTAAAAAAAAAATTAAAAAATTAAGGGCAAAACGCAAACGAAATGCAGGTTTCTAGACCTATAAAAGCGTTTTTACCTTTCGGTTAGCTTAAATTCGATCGATTTTTATTCAAATAAATAGTCAAATAAGCTACAATTAAAAAAATAATTTAAAATTTATTTGCACGATTTGAAAATATGTTATTATTTAGCCGAACGATTGGAAGTGTTAACCAGTTTATACCAATAAATCGAGGCAGAGGTTAAATGCAGGTGTCAGCGGTTATTCCGCTGAAACGCCTTAGTTGGAATTTAAGGAATGATGATAGATACAGATAAGTTAGCGGATTTATACCGGGATAGTCTTTTGGACAATGTAATCCCTTTTTGGCAGACAAATTCAGTGGATTGGGCAAACGGCGGGTATTTTACTTGTCTGGATCGGCAGGGGAAAGTTTACGATACCGATAAATTTGTCTGGTTACAGGCGCGGCAGGTATGGATGTTTTCCATGTTATATAATAAACTAGGGAAGAAGCAGGATTGGTTAGACGTTGCGCTTGCGGGAGCCAAATTCCTGGAAACACATGGTCGAGATGCCGAAGGAAATTGGTATTTCGCACTGAATCGGGAAGGCATGCCGCTTGTTCAGCCATACAATATTTTCTCCGATTGCTTTGCTGCAATGGCATTTGGGCAATTATCGGCTGCCACCGGCGTTGAAGAATACGGCGCGTTGGCCCGGAAAACGTTCGAAAACATTCTTAAACGGCGTCAAAACCCAAAAGGTAACTATGCAAAGGGATTCCCGGGCACGCGGAATCTGAAGGATTTTGCATTACCGATGATCCTCTGCAATCTCGTCTTGGAGTTAGAGCATTTGCTTGACGCGCCGTTAGTTTCCGAAACCATTCAGTACGGTGTTAACGAGGTGATGGAGATTTTTTACCGCCCCGATGAAAGGGTTATACTGGAGGCAGTTCACATGGACGGAACATTTTCTGATTCCTTTGAAGGGCGGTTGACCAACCCGGGTCATGGACTGGAAGCCATGTGGTTTGTCATGGATCTTGCTGAACGGCTAGGTAATAAAGACCTGATGCAGAAAGCTGCCGATATTACCCTACAGCTTATGGAATATGGGTGGGACAAAACATACGGCGGAATTTTTTATTTTTTGGATATCAAGCAAAAGCCGCTCCAGCAACTGGAATGGGATCAGAAGCTCTGGTGGGTGCATATCGAAGCCTTGATCGCTCTCGGCAAGGGATACCTGCATACCGGCGACGAGCGGTTTGCCCAATGGTTTGACAAATTGCATACGTACACTTGGTCGCGTTTTCCAGATGCGGAATTTGGCGAATGGTACGGTTACCTGAATCGCTGCGGTGAAGTGCTCTTGCCTTCCAAAGGAGGTAAATGGAAAGGATGCTTTCATGTTCCGAGGGGATTATTCCAGCTATGGAAAACCATGGAAGCCATCGGGGAAAAACAATCAAAATTGACGGTTCAGCACAAATAGCATGGCTTTTGTAAACACCGACCACCAATCGCCCGGTTCCACCGGTGCACAACGCTACACACCGGCATTGATTGCATTGGCTGTGCTTTATTTCATGATGGGATTCATTACCTGCCTGAATGATACATTGGTCCCATTTTTCAAGGCGGGGTTTACATTGGGGTATGCTGAATCGTCGTTGGTCCAGTTCTATTTTTTTCTGACCTATGCGGTGATGTCCATTCCCGCGGGAAAGATTGTGGATAAGGTAGGGTATAAGCGGGGAATGGTGATCGGTTTTGCAATTTCAGGTGTAGGCGCCTTTTTGTTCCTGCCCGCCTCGTGGTGGCATCAGTACCCGCTTTTTTTGTGTGCTCTATTCGTTTTGGCAATTGGCATCGTCTTGTTGCAAGTTGCAGCCAACCCCTATATTACCTTGCTAGGAAAACCTGAAACCGCATCGTCGAGGCTTACCCTGGTGCAGGGGGTGGGGTCAGTGGGAACGACCGTGGCTCCGCTTTTTGGCGCTCATTTTATACTGTCAAGACTTTCTGATTCCGGTGTGTCAAGCGATGCTGTCAGTATCCCTTATTTGGGTATTGGGGTGGTATTGTTACTCATTGCAGGAGTGATCTCTTTTTTGGCATTGCCTCAAATCGGCACCGGTTCCCCGTCTGTAGACACCAGGGAGAAAATTACAAGCGGAATATTTTCGTTCCGCAACCTGAATTTCGGACTGCTGGGTATTTTCGCATATGTAGGGGCGGAGGTCGCAATTGGCACGTTTCTGACCAACTATATCGCCAATCTGCTGCATATCGAGGAGCATGCGGCTAATAATTACGTTGCCTTCTACTGGGGAGGCATGCTTGTAGGAAGATTAATCGGTTCGCTGTTACTAAAGATTGTCAGGCCCCAGGTGTTACTGGCCTACGCCGCAATCACTTCGATCATCTTGATCGGGACATCCATTATTTCAAGTGGGCATTTCGCGGTTTGGACAATGATTGCCGTGGGATTGTGTAACTCGGTCATGTTTGCCATTATATTTTCTTTGTCAATCCGGGGCTTGGGTAGCTACACCACCCAAGCATCGGGCCTGCTCTCAACGGCTATTGTAGGCGGTGCGGTAGTGCCCTATCTGCAAGGAGTGCTAATAGATAACTATGGATGGACCATTGCCTTTGCAGTGCCCATCCTATGTTACGCCTACCTCTGCTTCTATGCCGGATACGGGCATCGGTCGACCAGGCTTTAATAGAATAATCAATTACCGTTATATAATCCTTATGTAGAATCTAACCTTTCAAAATCTAAAACGAACAAATCCAATTAGTAGAAAACTTATTAACAGTATGAAAAAAAAGTACCTTTTTTTATTCTTATTCCTCTGCTCGTTGTTGCGATCGACGCGGGTGAAATGGCTATTCGGCTTTGCGGTTTTCTGGTCGCTTTGCTGCCCGACACTCTACGGGGCCGAGCATGCCGCCTATCAAAGGCAAATCAAGGGGATTGTTGTCGACTCCAATCAGGTAGCATTGGCAGGCGCATCCGTCGTAATCAAAGGAACGAGTGTGGGTACCCAGACGGACAAGGATGGGGCGTTTGCTTTTCCTGACATCAGCAACGAGGTCGTACTGGTCGTTTCGTATACCGGCTATGTTACACAAGAAGTTCCGGTTACACAATCCGATCTGGTCATTGTTTTGAAGGAAGATCAATCGGAACTCGGCGAGGTAGTTGTTGTCGCATTTGGCACACAAAAGAAAACGGATATGGTCGGATCGGTCACTTCCGTCAAGCCCTCAAACCTGCGCGTACCTTCGAGCAATTTAACGACGGCTCTCGCCGGTCAGGCGGCTGGCATTATCGCTTATCAACGCAGTGGCGAACCGGGCCAGGATAATGCCGATTTCTTTATCCGGGGCGTCACTTCCTTTGGTACCGGCAAAGTGGATCCGTTGATTTTGATCGATGGTGTGGAGCTGAGTATCACAGAATTGGCTCGCCTTCGGCCCGATGATATTGAGAGCTTTTCGATTATGAAAGATGCGACATCAACGGCGCTCTACGGTGCCCGCGGTGCCAATGGGGTAATTTTCGTAACGACCAAACAAGGGAAAGAAAGTGCCGCATCGATATTCTTCCGCGCAGAAAGTTCGCTTTCGGCGCCGACCCGAAACATTGAACTTGCCGATCCGGTAACGTTTATGAGGCTTTATAACGAAGCGCAATATGCTCGGAACCCGTTTGACGAACCGCTATATAGCTCGGAAAAAATCGACATGACGGCCGAAGGGGTCAGCCCGGTAATTTTTCCGGCGGTTGATTGGCGGAAAGCGCTGTTCAAAGACCAGACAATTAATCACCGGTATAACCTGAATGTTTCCGGCGGTGGCAAAGTGGCTCGTTATTACGTAGCGGGATCATTTGCGCAGGATAACGGCGTACTCCGCGTAGACCCGGTTAATAATTTCAATAACAACATCGACCTCAAAAGCTACACGCTTCGGGCCAATGTTAACATCAATTTAACTAAATCAACCGAGTTGATCGTGCGGTTAAATGGAAACTTTGACGACTATACGGGACCGATTCAGGGTGGTGGGGAAATTTATAATACGGTGATCCGCACCAGCCCCGTTGATTTCCTTCCCTATTATCCCAAAGATGAAGAACATCAGCATGTACAGCACATCATGTTTGGCGGTGTGTCTGGTAGGGCATTCTTGAATCCCTATGCAGATATGGTCAAGGGATACAAAGATTACAACCGTTCCCTGATGATGGCCCAGCTGGAACTGAAGCAGGACTTAGCTTTCCTTACAGAAGGCCTGACATTCCGGACCATGTTTAATACCAACCGGATCTCCCGCTTTGATATTGAACGGGCCTATAAGCCGTTTTTCTACCAATTGGAATCATACGACAAACGGACACTGGATTATTCCATTGGCGTTTTCAACGAAACCGCCGGTGAGGAGTTCCTGAGTTTCACGCTCAATCCGGATTTGCGGGAGCAGCAAAGCGTCTTTTACATGGAGTCGGCGCTGAATTATAACCGTGCTTTTGCCGATCGCCACAACCTGAGCGGTATGCTTGTTTCCATTATGCGGTCCGGGATGAACGCGCGGGCAGGCAGCTTGCAGCTCTCATTGCCATCGAGGAATTTCGGTGTTTCGGGGCGGGCGACCTATGCCTATGACAGCCGGTATTTTGCGGAGTTCAATTTCGGCTATAACGGCTCCGAACGGTTTTATGAGGACAAACGCTTTGGATTTTTCCCTTCATTCGGCGTAGCGTGGACGGTTTCCAATGAGCAGTTTTGGCGGCCGCTGAAAGATAAGATAACCAATTTACGCTTACGTGCAACATACGGATTAGTGGGAAATGACGCCATTGGCTCTGCCACAGACCGCTTCTTTTATCTTTCGAATGTGGAGATGAACGCCGCAAACCGCGGGTTCTCCTTCGGTCGGGAATCCGGAAGAACGTTGACCGGCATTGACATTACCCGGTATTCCAATATTGACATTACCTGGGAAAAGTCTTATAAGACGAATCTGGCACTGGAACTCGGGTTGTTCAATGAAATAACTATTCAGGCCGATTATTTCCGGGAAAGGCGCACAAAAATCTTGATGGACCGCGCAGATATCCCATCCACTATGGGATTGACCGCGCCCGTCCGGGCCAATGTCGGCGAAGCTGAGGGCCAGGGGATCGACGTTTCCGTCGATTACGCCCATAGTTTTTCCAATGGGATGTGGGTACAGGCACGTGGAAATTTCACATATGCTACCAACAAGTACCTGACCTATGAAGAGCCGCTGTATGAAAAAGAATGGTGGAAATCCCGGATTGGCTATCCGCTGAGCCAACAGTGGGGATACATCGCCGAACGGTTGTTTGTTGACGATAATGAAGTGAAAAACTCCCCCGCCCAAAATTTTGGTACAACGAATGTTGCAGGTGACATCAAATACAAAGATGTCAACGGCGATGGCGAAATTACCGCGTTAGACATGGTACCGATTGGCTACCCGACCGTTCCAGAAATTATTTATGGCGGTGGATTTTCCTTCGGATTCAAGGGCTTTGATCTTTCTGCGTTTTTTCAGGGTTCAGCCTACTCTTCTTTCTGGACCGGTGGCACAGTCTACGATGCCGCTTCGGGAGGATACGTGACCGGGCCGTCCAATGTCCAACCGTTTGTCGGCGGGAAACAAATTATCAAGGCATTTGCGAATAGTCATTACTCCCCGGAAAATCCAGACTTGTATGCGCTGTGGCCCCGTTTGGGAACGGAAACGCAGTTAAATAATGTGCAGCCCAGTACTTGGTGGCTGAACGACGGTGCGTTCGTGCGGCTGAAACAGGCGGAATTCGGATATACACTGCCGCAGCAACTGGCCGAAAAGATGTACATGAAAAATCTCCGGATTTACCTCAGTGGTTCTAACCTCTTCTTATTGAGTGGTTTCAAATTGTGGGATGTTGAAATGGGGGGCAATGGTTTGGGATATCCGCTCCAGCGCGTCTATAACCTGGGTGTTAATCTAACTTTTTAGTACCGAAAGCAATGAAGACCTTAAAGACAATTATATGTGGGTTGGTGATGTGCCTGACCGTCTCCTGCCAGAAATACCTCGATATCGTCCCCGATAACGTCGCGACTGTGGAATATGCTTTCCGCATGCGTGTCACGGCGGAGAAGTATTTGTTTACGTGTTATTCTTTTCTCCCTAAAATGGGAGATATGTACCAAAACCCCGGCATGTTCGGTGGCGACGAGCTATGGCTCTCAGCAGACAAAACCTGGTGGTCCAATTGGGTGGTTGCATTGGGCAACCAGAATGTAAACAATCCGGTGTTGGACTATTGGAACGGAGCGAATGCCGCAACAGCACTGTGGATGGGGATCAGTCAGTGCAATATTTTTCTGGAGAATATCCAGAAGGTGCCGGATATGGATGATCGCGAGAAAGCGCAATGGGCGGCAGAAGTGAAATTCCTGAAGGCATATTACCACTTTTTCCTGCTACGTATGTATGGGCCGATTCCGATCATTGACAAAAATCTGCCTATTTCCGCCTCGGGAGAAGAAGTACGTATTTCGCGTAAGCCCGTCGACGAGGTGTTTGATTACATTGTGAACCTGATCGACGAATTGGCACCGGATTTACCCAATGCGGTCCGCGATGAAAATTCGGAACTTGGCCGGATTACGAAACCTATTGCCCTGGGTATGAAAGCTAAAATACTGGTTTACGCCGCCAGCCCACTTTTCAATGGAAATGCGGATTACGAAGGCTTTGCCAACTCCGATGGTACGCCGTTGTTTAATACGGTTTACAGCGCACAAAAATGGGAAAAGGCAGCCGCAGCTTGTAAGGAGGCGATCGATTTGTGCCATTCATTGGGCTACGACTTGTTCGATTTTGAAGGAAGTCAGCAAACCAGGAATATTTCGGAAGAAACACGGCTTCATCTGAATGCCAGAGGTACCCTTACCGAACGGTGGAACCCGGAAATTATCTGGGCCAACACCGGCAGCACTACCCGCGAGCTGCAGGTATGGGCTGCTCCGCGTGTGCTTGAAGCATCCCATATCGGAAATCAGGAACCCAATGGCAGTATTGGTGTAACGATGAAAGTGGTCAATTTGTTCTACTCAAAGAACGGGGTGCCAATCGATGAGGATACTGAATTCGGTTACGCGGAGCGCTTTGCATTACGGACAAGTACCGCGGAGGACAAATACCGGATCAAGGAGGGGTATACCACATCCCGGCTCAACTTCGACCGCGAACCCCGCTTCTACGGAACGTTGGGATTTGATGGTGGCGTTTGGTATGGCCAGGGGCGTTTTGACGATGAAGACCCTTATTACCTTCAGATCAAGAAAGAACAGATCGGGGGTAAGGTACAGGTAGGATGGCATTCCGTAACGGGCTATTATGCAAAAAAATGGATCAATTATACCAATACCTCGGTAAATACCGGAACGTACACTACGGTCAATTGGCCATGGGTCATGCTGCGATTGGGCGACCTCTACTTGCTTTATGCCGAAGCGTTGAACGAATTGAATGGCTCGAATGACGAGAGTATTCGTTTTCTGGACCTGATCCGGGCTAAAGCCGGATTGGAGGGCGTGGTTGAATCCTGGACAGCGCATTCCCGGAACCCGAATAAGTACACGACTGCCGAGGGGTTGCAGGAAATCATTCGCCATGAGCGGGGTATCGAACTGGCATTAGAGGGCGAACGTTTCTGGGACTTGCGTAGGTGGAAAACCGCGCCGGAAGAATTGAATCAGCCGATATCTGGGTGGGACGTCGACCAGGTTACGGCGGAGGCCTATTACCGGGAGCGGGTGCTGTATAACCAGACTTTTGCGCTAAAGGATTATTTCTGGCCGCTTCGGGAAAACGACTTGATCGTGAATAAAAATTTGCTCCAAAATCCGGGATGGTAACTAGTTATATGAGACTTAAAAAAGATATTTCAATGAAGAAGAAACAATTTGTCTCGGTCTTTATTGCTTTCGTAATGGTGCTGGCGGGATGCAAAGACAACGAGATGGGACCGTTGGTTACAAATGGTGATAAGCCCGGCGCCATCTCCAATGTGCGGGTTGAAAATATAGCAGGTGGCGCTAAGATCACCTATACATTGCCATCCGACGAAGATGTGTTATATGTCCTCGCCGAATATCCTTCCACGGCTGGTGGAACGCGAATTACCAAAGCTTCCTCGTATACAAATTACGTGGTACTTGACGGATTTGCAGATACGCAACCGCGTGAAGTTACGTTGTATGTTGTCAACCGTTCGGAAAATCGCTCGGAACCGGTTTCGGTCGCCATCCAGCCGTTAAAAGCCAACCTGCACTTCGTGTTCGAATCGCTACAGGTACGGGAAACGTTCGGAGGAGTCAACGCAACCTTTACCAATGAAAAGGAAGGCGAATACATCTTCTATACGATGACGAAGGATGAAGGAGGTAGCTGGGAACCTTACGACCGTTTGTATACGAATTCCAAAAACCGCGATTATTCCGTTAGGGGGCTAGCTTCGGAACCGACTGATTTTGCCTTCTACTTTACGGATAAGTGGCAAAATTCTTCCGATACACTCTTTGCCAGCTTGACTCCGTTGTTCGAAACCCAGCTTGACAAAGCGTTGTGGAAACATCATCCCCTGCCAAACGATACGTATATACCGGAGTTTGACTCTTGGCGGATCCAAAATCTGTGGGATGGAACGACCGCCAACATTTTTTATGTGAAGCCCAATTTGGAAGGCTTGGTACTGCCCAATTGGTTTACCATCGATCTGGGCCAGGAAGCTAAGTTTAGCCGAATCCGTGTGAATCAGCTTTCACACCACGACTCTTGGATGTTCGCCTCCGGGGCACCGCGTGTATTTGAAATTTATGGCAGCAACGATCCGCCTTCCGACGGCAGTTGGAATAATTGGACATTGTTGTCGACCTATGAGTCGCAAAAACCGTCAGGTTCGCCACTTGGCTCGCCGTTGTCGAATGAAGACCGTGCGGTTGCGATCGCAGGCGAAGATTTTACATTCCCGATCGAGATCGGGTCCTACCGGTACATCCGTTTCAAAACAAACCGTACGTATGGGGGAAATACCAATGTGATGATCTCCGAATTGACGTTTTGGGGTCAACCGATGAATTAACTAACTAGGTGCTGAAAAATTTAAAAATACAACAATGATAGCCAATCAAAGACCATTTTATCAATTCGGTCTTCCCTTTATTTTTCTGTTGGTAATGGTTAGCTGCAAGCGTATGGACGATCCATACCGCGAGTTCATCACCGGCGGGGAGACCATTTATGTCGGCAAGGCCGACTCCTTGGTGGCCTATGGCGGCAAACATCGCGTACTCGTTTCCTGGCTGCTTATTTCAGATCCCAAAGTGACCGGATATAAGCTGTACTGGAATAACGGCCGGGACTCCCTGAAGGGGAATGTCACCAAAACGGACGGCATAGATACCATCCGTTTGGAAGTTGGGGATCTTGCGGAGGGTACGCACCATTTCGATGTATATCTTTATGATCATTATGGCAATTCATCCATAAAAGCGTCCGTGGCAGGTAAGGTATATGGGGAGCGATATGAACGCTCATTGCTCAATCGGGCATACCGGAGTATACGGCGAGTTGGCGACCATCTGGAAATTCGTTGGATGCCGGCCGATGGGACGATGACCCAGGTAGAGGTAAGCTACATCGGGAACGATGAAAAGTTGGTGAAGCACATTGTCCCTGCGCGACGGGAGGTGGACACGCTGTTTCAATTTCCCCGCAATGGTAAATTGAGTTATAAAACAGCTTTCTTGCCGGAAGCGGGCGCGCTGGATACGTTTTATACCGACGAAGAAACGTATCAGGAGGTATTAACAGAGGGCATACTAGACAAAGCCTCATTCGCCCATTTGCCATTGCCGACCGATAGTTACCAACCGGAATTTGATGTATGGGCCATCAAAAACCTGTGGGATAATCAGATTAACAGTCCCAACTTTTTTTACATGAACCCCAACATGGCGGGCCTGACGATTCCCAACTGGTTTACATTGGATCTGGGTTACGCAAGTAGGCTTACAAAAATCAAAGTCAATTCCTTATCGCACGATGCCTACTGGATGTTTAATGTGGGCGCCCCCAGGTCTTTCGAAATCTATGGAAGCAATGCCCCGGCAGCAGATGGCAGTTGGGATAGCTGGACGTTACTGGGAACGTTTGAATCAGTCAAGCCTTCTGGTCTTCCTGTAGGGCAGGTCTCCGATGCGGATCGCGCAGTGGCCGTAGAAGGGGAAACGTTTAATTTGCCATCAACGGATCAGTTTTATAGGTATGTGCGTTTCAAGACCAACGCCACGTGGGGCGGGAACCTGAATGTGATGATTGCAGAGCTGACATTCTGGGGGTATCAATAATTCACAAATTTGATCAATTCCGTTTCGGACTCAATATGAACAATCCATGAATGCTATGTATTTTTTTATCGCGTGTTTGCTGGCTGTGACTCCTTCCTGCAACAAGAATGCCGCAAAAACGGGAGACGAACCGCCTACCTATGCGGTGCCTCCCGAGAAATTGGCCGCTATTCAGGCAGACGATGTCACGATTCAGGTTGATCCTTCTTTTGCTTATTACCAAAATCGCTCCGCAGCGAGCATCGCCGAAGAGATTCAGCTAGCCGGTTTCAAAGCGGTACACTATTTCGTTGTCAACGAAAACCAGGTAAATGGTGAACTGATCGACGCTTTTCACGAAAGAGGTATGCGGGTCTGGCTGCTCACCTTGGGAAATGGCACGTATTCCACCGCCGATTATCCAGCGGGATGGGAGCAGTGGAAAATGGGGCTAAGCAAACGCGAAAATGGCGTAGACGGCTTTACCTTTTTGTCGCCGTTCAATAGCGATTTCGTGGCCTGGAAAAAAGAAAGGCTGGTCAAACTGATGACGGACCATCCATTCGATGGCCTTGAATTGGCGGAATCCTATTTCCCGGAATGGGACGCCATTGCAAAAGGTACGTATGGCGATGTGGGGCCGAATGCAAAAAAGGCGTTCAAAGCGGAATACGGATTGGAAATGCCCGACTTTTCGGATCCCGCTGCAGCTAATTATTACACCAAGCAGCCTGAGATTTATCAACAATGGATCGCATTCCGTGTTGATGCAGTCAACCGCTTTTTAAATGAGTTGATCAATGGGCCGGGGGGAATACGTGAAGCGCGACCGGATGCGCTGATTGCTACCTGGAGTCTGGCGATTGATGCGGGCCCCCAATCTCTGGAAAAGCTGAAAGAGGATCAAGGGCTGGATGCAGCGGCCATGGTGAGTTTGGTAAAGCCCGATGTGCACTATTTCCAGACCCACTGGCCGGATTGGGTAAAACCGGAAACACAGCTGCCCCCCGACTACATGCGGTACTACCAACCGTTTGTAGACCAGCTTAAGCAGGTACACCCCCACGTGCCGATCGGCATCCAGGCCGATATCGGATCTGCGAAGAATATGGTGAAGTCAGCGTACTGGGTAAAGCAATTCGACAAGGCGGCAGCGCAAAACGGATATACCACCTGGACAAGTTACGAATACCACCTTGGCGGGTATATCTTTACGGAAAAGCCACAGCCCATGAAAGCGATCCGGAACGGTACACGTTCGGTAACGGTCTCGTTTAATAAGCGAATCGACGAGAATTCGGCGAAGGAAAAGTCGAACTACCGGTTCACGGTACATGGAAATCCCGTGGCCGTGGACCTGGCGGAAATTGAGGTGGATGGTAATCGGATTACACTGGGGGCAGATAACTGGCCTTCCGAAGCGTTCGAAATCGGATTTAGCCGCATCCAGGATACACCGGACCTGTGGTTTCACAAAGGTTTTCCGGCGAATACGGTAAACGAAAATAGCAGAATAACGGTAAATATTTTGTAAATCGACAGGCTATGGAAAGACGGAAATTCATCCAAATGGTATCTGCGGGGGGCGCGCTGCTCTCCGGTTCGGGTATTCCCCTATGGGCTACAGCGTCGGCAAATCGGAAGAAATCCCGTTTCGAAGTCACCGCCGACGTTGTGGTAGCTGGCGGCGGGCTGGGTGGTTTTGCGGCGACGTTGGCCATGCTGAAAAGCGGACTCAAAGTTGTCCTGACGGAGGAAACCGACTGGATAGGCGGACAGATCACCCAGCAAGGGGTGCCGCCTGATGAACACCAGTGGATTGAGACGCATGGAGCACCGCAAAGTTATCGGGATTTCCGGACGGCTGTACGTGACTATTATCGGCAACATTATCCCTTAAAAGATGAGGCAAAGGCAAATGCGTATTTAAATCCGGGGAATGGTTCCGTTTCGCGACTTTGTCACGAGCCGCGTGTCGCGTTATCCATAATGGAAAGTTTGCTTGCTCCCTATGTGAGCTCCGGACAGTTGACGCTGCTGCTCCGTTGCCGGATTTCCGGTGCGGATATGCAGGGGGATCGGATCCGGGCATTGACGGGAAATTCTCCGCACTTTCAGGAAGACGTGATCCTAAATGCTCGCTTTTTTGTCGACGCAACCGAATTAGGCGATTTACTGCCGCTTTCGCGCACGGAATATGTAACGGGGACGGAATCGCGCAACGAGACAGGTGAATTGCATGCCCCCTTGGAAGGCAATCCGCAAAACAACCAAGCATTTACCATGTGTTTGGCAATGGACTATGAACCGGATGCCGATCACACAATCCCCAAACCCCCGATGTATGACCATTGGCGCAATTACATCCCAAAGCTTTCCCCTCCTTGGCCCGGACGGCTATTGGATCTTCATTATGCCAACCCCAAGACACTACAACCCAAAAAATTAGCTTTTGATCCCAACGGAACGAACACTGGGTCGTTGCTGAATCTATGGAATTACCGTAGGATTATTGATCACCGGCAGTTTGGCGACGGTTTTTACCAAGGCGGTATTTCCATTATGAACTGGCCCCAAAACGATTACATGGAAGGGAACCTGATCGACGTTTCGAATGATGCGTTTCAACACCATGTAGACCGCGCAAAACAACTCAGCTTGTCGATGTTTTACTGGTTGCAGACGGAGGCACCCACGCCGGAAGGTAAGCCCGGATGGAAAGGTTTACGATTGCGGGGGGATGTCCTTGGAACCCACGATGGACTGGCAAAATATCCGTATATCCGCGAGTCACGGCGCATTAAAGCGAAGTTTACGGTTCTGGAAGAGCATGTGGGCGCCGAGCAGCGCAAAATGGTTACCGGCAAGGACGAAAAGTTGGCCGCCGATTTTTTTGACAGTGTGGGCATCGGATATTATCATATCGATCTGCATCCGTCTAACCTGGGGAATAACTACATCGATTTCTCGTCGCTGCCTTTCCAGATCCCGTTGGGCGCCTTGCTCCCCGAGCGCGTAGAAAACCTCCTCCCTGCAAACAAGAATATTGGCACAACCCACATCACAAACGGCTGCTACCGTTTGCATCCGGTAGAATGGAGTATCGGCGAAGCTGTTGGGCTGCTGATAGTTTTTTCCGACGCGAAGCAAACGATACCAGCCCATGTTTGGGAAAACCGGCAGATGCTGGCAGAATTTCAAACGTTCATACGGAAACACGGCATCGATACGCATTGGCCATCTTAAACTGTAATTGCTATACACTTGAAATCCAGAACCCGCACCCTGATTATGAATTGCAATCGCTTACTTTTGTGTCATATGGTAATGAAATTCAATAAACTGTTTCGAACAAATCCTAGCTATGTAAAACGCTGGCTTTGCCTATGGATCATGGGAGTGTCCATGTATTCAACGCAGAACTGTGTCGCGTCAGATTCGATATCAATACGGAATCATCGCATGGAAAAGTCTGTGCTGCTCGATAAAATCAAGGGAGGCTGGGCCGGTCAGACGATCGGAGTGACGTTCGGTTGGCCTTCTGAATTCAAGTATCTGGGCACGTACATACAAGACTATGAAACCATACCCTGGCATGCCGATTACGTAAACGAGGCCATGACCACGTTCCCAGGCCTATATGATGATGTGTATGTAGACCTGACCTTCGTAGAAGTCTTCGAGAAGTTCGGAATGGATGCGCCATTGGATGAATTTGGCAAGGCTTTCGCCGGGAAAGCGTATGAGTTATGGCACGCTAACCAAGCAGGTAGATATAATTTACAACAGGGAGTCCCTGCCATAGAAGCCGGCCATTGGCTGAACAATCCGCATGCGGACGATATCGATTTTCAGATAGAAGCAGATTTCGCGGGGTTGATGAGTCCGGGTATGGCGGGCGTTGCTACAGCCATTACGGATAAAGTGGGCAGAATCGTCAATTCGGGCGACGGTTTATATGGCGGAGTCTATGTGGCGAATTTATATGCCTTGGCATTTGTTCATGAGGATATCTCCTTTGTCATAACCGAGGCGCTCCGTGCGATTCCCGAAGAAAGCAAATTTCATCAGTGCATTTCGGACGTAATTAAGTGGCATAAGCAGTATCCGGACGACTGGAAACAAACTTGGTTCCAGGTACAGAAAAAATGGGCCGAGGATGTAGGATGTCCCCATGGTGTATTTCATCCGTTGAACATCGACGCCAAATTAAATGCCGCCTATGTGGTTACAGGGCTGCTGTATGGGAACGGCGATTTTACCCGTACACTTGAAATCGCAACACGACTGGGGCAGGATTCGGATTGTAATCCCGCCACCGCTGCAGGCGTATTGGGCGTATTGAAGGGATATGGCAGTATACCTGAATATTGGCTGAAGCCACTCCAACAAGCGGAACATCGGAATTTCGGATATACGGACCTTTCTTTGGACAAGGTGTATGAAATGAGCTATCAACATGCACTGGCCAATATCCAGCACCACGGCGGAGATACCGTTGGTACGGGCGTTCGAATCCCGGATTCAAAAGCGTGGACGGTCGCTTTTGAAGAAAATTTTGCCGGACATCATCCAAGGGAATATCTGCCATTGAAAAAGACATTTTCAGATGACATGGCTTTTGACATAGAAGGAATTGGCTTCGTTATCCGGGGATACGTACAAAAGAAAGTGGCCGGCGCTGAAGAGCATCTCATACGCGCGGCGCTTTATATCGACGGAGAAGAAGTCGAGCAGGCAAACTTCCCCAGTAATCCGATAAACAGCAGAACTGAACTATTTTGGCGATACCAGTTGCCTAAAAAAAGGCACCGGGTAGAAATAAAAATTTTATCTCCTCATCCGCAATACGAACTGCATGCGGTCGACTGCTTGATATATGACAGCCCGAAATGAGTAATCGCAACGCGACATTGAACGACCAAACGTTGATGGAACGTCTTAAAAAAGGCGATGAGGTTGCTTTTGCCGTATTGTATGATCGCTATTGGTCGGTATTATTCCAACAGGCACGTCGCTTGCTGCAAGATGAAGACGAAATCAGGGATGTATTACAGGATACCTTTACCACGCTTTGGGAAAAGGCAAACGCCATAGAACCCGCTGTTTCGCTTTCCGCGTATCTCCACGCGCTGGTGCGCAATCGCATTCTGAACCTATTGCTGAGAAGCAAGGTGAAAGATAGGTATTTAGCTTCATTAGCGCATTTTTCGAAGCAGCTCGAACTTCCGGCAGATTATGCGATCCGCGAAAAACAAATGGCACAACGGATCGACGAAGAGCTGGGCCGGTTGCCGGAAAAAATGCGTGCGGTGTTTGAATTAAGCCGGAAGCAAAGCCTATCCTATCATGAAATAGCCGATCGGCTTCATATTTCCCAGAATACAGTCAAGAAGCAAATCAGCAATGCCATTCGGCAACTCAGGCTCAAGCTGCATATTTTTCTTCTTTTTTTTCTTTTCGTCTTACACAAGGTAGCACTCATCTTGTCTTAATAGAAAATGCACGGCAGCGAGCCGGCGAAGATTTATGGATAAGAAGCGTGCGGAACAGTTATTAAGACGGTATCTCGACGGACGTTGTACGCCCGAGGAGCGACACCTGGTTGAATCATGGTATCATGAGCTGCTGAGCGATGAAAAGCAGTGGAATAGAACCGCGGTTGATGAGGAGCAGCTGAAGGACAATGTCTGGAAGTCCATCCGCAAGCGTCGCACAGTGATCCTACCACGGGTTGTAGCGGCGGCAGCAACGTTATTGGTGTTGGCCACTGGGGTTTATTTCTATCGGCAAAAGGCATCTCTGCACCCGGAGAAGACGATGGTGTTAACCGAAAACCCGGTTATCCAGCCGGGAGGGAACCGTGCCATGCTTACATTGGCGGATGGGACAGCGATCAATCTGGATGAAGACAAGGAAGGCGTCGTGATCGGCGCGCAGATCGCTTACCTCGATGGCTCTTCGATCAAATCCTTGGAACAGACAGACCGGCAGCGTTTGGCAATAGCAACCCCAAGGGGAGGGCAATACCGGATTGTCCTTCCTGACGGTACCAACGTCTGGTTGAATGCAGCAACAACCCTGGAATTTGAGTGGCAGCCCGGCAGTGATGAACGCGTCGTCACGCTAAATGGCGAGGCGTATTTCGATGTGAGCAGCAGGCAGAGCCGTGGGACGGAAAAAGCGGTGTTTAGGGTGAAAACGCGACGGCAGGAGGTAACCGTGCTGGGCACCGGGTTCAATGTGTCTGCCTACGAAGAATCGTCGCAAACGGTTACTACGCTCGTACAGGGCAGGGTACGGGTTGCCGACTTACATCCCGGGCGCAACGGACGGTCTGACGGAACTTGGGTATTGGAACCGGGTTTTCAGGCCGTTACAACCGCACAGCACACTCGGACATCGGTTGCCAATCTGGCATCCGCCGTCGGATGGAAAAATGGCGATTTCGTTTTTGACGGTTCCTCCATTCAGGAAATTATGCAGCAACTGTCGCGTTGGTACGACATTGATATCCAGTATCGCGGCTCCATACCAACCGAAGCATTCGGCGGGAAAATAGCAAGAAAAAAAGACATCACAGATGTATTACGCGTACTGGAGCTTACCGGAGGCGTCACCTTCGCCATAGAAAATAGGACAGTTATCGTTAACCCTTAATAAGATGAAATGGAAGCAGGATGATACCGACTTATTTACGTGGAGCATGACTACACGCTAACCAACCTCCAATGGAACACTTTTTAATAACCAAATTAAGAACAAAATGAGATTATTGACATTTTTCATGTTGCTGACCTGTATTCAGGTGAACGCCGCCGCCATGGCCCAACGCGTTACCTTAAATGTCAGGAATGGGCTTTTGGTGGATATCTTCGACGAAATCCGCCGACAAAGTGATGTCGACTTTGTGTATCGTGATGCCCAGATTAAACGAGCAAATCGCGTAACGATTAACGTCAGGCAGGCGCCACTGGCGGAAGCGCTGGCAGCGGTTTTTAAGGATCAACCGTTGACCTACAAAATCGAGAATAACACGATCGTTGTACAGGAAAAGCCGTCGGTTAAAGCGGAGGGCACACCCGAGAGACAAACGTCCACACAGCAGCCTGTTTCAGGCTCGGTGGTCGATTCGGCAGGCACACCTATCGCTGGAGTTTCCGTAGCGATCAAGGGACAGGCCCGAGGCACGATTACTGGGCAAGATGGCCGGTTCACCCTCGAGGCACAGGCTAGCGATGTCTTGGTCTTTAGCATGGTAGGATATGAGTCGTACGAGGTAGCGGTAGGTACCGGTAATATCCGGGTGGTGCTGGCGATGTTGTCTTCCAATTTGGAGGAAGTCGTGGTGGTTGGATATGGGGTGCAACGGAAACGGGATCTTACCGGCGCGGTTAGCCAAATAAAAGGAGAGGATCTCAAGAATATGCCCGTGCGGAATGCGACGGAAGCGTTGCAGGGACAAGTAGCCGGGGTACTAATTACGTCAACCGGGGGAAGCCCCGGTACGCCGCCCGCGGTCCGGATTCGGGGTATCGGTACCGTTAATGACAACAATCCCTTGTACGTGGTTGACGGACTGCCTCAATCCGATATCGGCTGGCTTAACCCCAACGACATTACGTCAATGGAAGTATTGAAGGATGCTTCGGCGACCGCTATTTATGGTGCCAGGGCAGCCAATGGCGTCATCATGGTCACTACCGCTAAAGGGGCGATGTCTGGTAATGAGCCTCATAGTTTGGTCACTTACGACACGCATGTGGGTTTTCAAAACCCGGTAAAGACCTACGATATGATGAATGCTGCCGAATTTATGGAGTATAAAAACCTGGCGAATATAAATGCCGGCTTGGATCCGTTTTTCACGGATGGCGAGAAATCGGAGGTGTTGAATTTTCTGCGGACGAATTTTGGCAGCGAGGAAGGAACCAATTGGTGGAAAGAAATCAATAATCGGAATGCGGTCGTTCAAAACCATGGGGTTTCAATATCCGGAGGAATGAAGGACTTGGCTTATCGGACCAGTCTGCAATACATGGATCAGCAAGGGATCATCAAAGGATCGGACTATGACCGTTTATCCTGGCGCAGCAATTTCAACCATAACATCCGCGAATGGTTGCGGCTTTCGGGCAATTTTGGCCTGATCAATGAAACCCGGGGGAATGTACTGGAGGGAAGCCCAGGTTTCAATACCGCATTTATCGCATTTGCTGCAGACCCGATTTCACCGGTGTATCGGACCAATCTGACCAATATCCCGGGCTTTTTACAAGATGCCTTTTTCCTGGACCGCATTGACCAGAATAATCCTTGGTCGTTTTATTCGCCCATTTTGCTGACCAATAAGCAAAATCCCGTGTCGCAGACCGCCATCTACGAAAACAACAAATGGCGGGGAAATGCCATCAAAGGGGGAGGCGCTTTGGATATTGATTTGTATAAAGGGTTGAAATTCAGAAGCAATTTCGGTATCGACATGGCTAGGGGTGTATCGGATGGTTTTACACCCGCTTATTACCTGGATGGCGAGCAGTTTAATACGGATGCAACGGTAAGCAAAAGCCATTCAAAGACGGATTATTGGGTGTGGGAAAATACGTTGTCCTACGAGAAAAGACTGGATGAACATTATTTCACCTTGTTGGCAGGGACCTCTGCGGAAGAGTGGAAAAGCGAATCCACCGGGGCGTCTAAACAGGGATTGGTGTCCAACGACCCGAGCCAGTGGATCATCGACGCTGCCAGCATCAACCCGGGTGCGTCCGGTTCCAAATGGGAAATGGCCCTCAATTCCTATTTCGGCCGGGTGTTTTATTCGTTCAAGGATCGTTATATGATTACGGCCAACTTCCGGTATGATGGGTCATCGAATTTCGGAGATGGACAGCGATGGGGCGCATTCCCGTCGGTTTCTGTAGGATGGAATTTCAAGGACGAATCGTTCCTTGATGGGTGGGATTGGCTTAATACGGGCAAACTCCGCGCCAGCTGGGGCCAGATCGGCAATCAAAATATTAGTCGGGGGGCTTACTTGACTACCTATTCGGGTAATATGGGTTACTATCTTTTTGGACCCCGTGTTCCCCAACTGGGCGGCGGAAGTAACTATCTGGGCAACTCACTGGTCCAATGGGAAACCACCGAGCAGCTAGATTTAGGTTTGGAACTTGGCTTCCTTAACCGGAAGTTGAATGTAGTGGTGGACGCTTATCAGAAAACTACCGACGGCATGTTGCTCAATGTACCGCTGCCTCTTTACCTGGGCTTCCCCAACAATCCCTGGAGCAATGCCGGAGGTGTACGCAATCGAGGAATCGAGTTTGATCTGTCCTATCAGGATAAAGCCGGAGAATTGGGGTATTCCATCGGTGTGAACGCCTCGACATTCCAGAATAAGGTGCTCAGCTTGGGAGGTGGGGAACCTATCGCCGGCGGGGGGTGGATCAACTATACGACGACCCGGACGGAGGAGGGGATGCCCATCGGCTATTTCTATGGATTTAAGACAGACGGCATCTTCCAGTCACAGCAAGAGGTGGATGATTACATCCAAACAGGCGCCAGGCCAGGCGACCTGCGGTTTGTGGATACCAATAACGACGGAGCCATCAACAACAACGACCGCACAAATATTGGCGATCCCTTCCCGGATCTGACGTATGGATTGCGGCTGGGACTTGATTATAAAAACTTCGATCTTCAATTGGTGATGCAGGGGACATTGGGCAATGATATCATGAATATCGCCAAAATAGATATGAAATCAGGTGTGGGTTGGTACAATGCACCCAAGGAGCTCATGGACGAGGCGTGGTCGCCTACCAATCCTAGCAATACACAATTTGCCATCAATGCGACGAATACGAACAACCTACAGGTTTCCGATTGGTTGGTTGAAGACGGATCGTACCTGCGTATGAAGAGCCTGCAAGTCGGCTACACCTTTCCCAAGACGATGATGGAGGCCATCAAACTGCAAAACATCCGTATTTGGGCAGGCGGTTATAACTTGTTGACGTTTACCAAATATTCCGGGCTGGATCCGGAAATCGGAAGCGGGTCGCCGTTAAGTATGGGCGTCGACCAAGGATACTATCCGCAGGCAAAGTCATTTATGTTTGGAATTAATGCGAGCTTTTAGTTCATGTATAAAGATATTGACATGAAACTGTCCTGTCAGGTTCCATCAACCCTTTAAAATTATTATTCCGATGAATAAGAAACGATATATTTTGGGCATAGCCACGCTTATACTGGTAATTTCAGGATGCAGTGGCGATTTTCTCGACAGACAACCCTATGGTGTGTTGAATGAAGAAGATTTTTTTAAGACAAACGATGCGGGTATCAAACTAGTGACCAGCTGCTATCAGCCCATGTTGGACGGATGGGGATACTCCGTTAACAAGGTAGCGCTTGGGGACGAAGTCGTGGACAATGCAGATGCCGGCGGGTCGGATCCGGGCGACCGGCCGCAGACTACCGAAGTGGGTAGGGGACGTCCGTTGACATCCAATCCGCTCCTGCTCGAATGTTGGTCAAACCGGTTCAACGGCATTGGTAAATGCAACATCGCGCTGGATGCCATTACCCGGGAGGGTGGCAATCTCGTATCGGGTGGAGTAGCCATACCTCAGGAGACGGTCGCACGGTATCTGGCTGAAATACGTTTTTTGCGCGCCTGGTATTATTTCGACCTCATCACCGTATTCAAGGAAGTTCCTTTGGTAACCACCGTGGAAGAAACCGCCACACGCAAGGAAAAAGCGCACATTGCGGAACTTCGGGAACAGCTATACAGCGACCTGGACGCAGCAATCAACGAGTCTAATTTTCCGCGGTTGAAGCAGCTCGCTGCATCAGAAGCGGGGCGGGCTTCGAAAGATGCTGCCTTTGCCTTGAAGGCGCGGGCGGCCTTGTTTTTCGCGGGCTTAATGGAACAGGGCATTTTGGATGGTGATGCCACTGCAGAGTATGTGATTGCCCGCACAGCCGCGGAGGAAGTGGTCAAGAACGGCGGATTATCGCTCCTGCCCGATTTTCAGGATCTCTACCGGGGTGATTACGAGATCGGACCTTTCTCTAGCGAAAACATCTTTGGGGTTTTGCGGGATTATAATCCGGCGTTCGGCCTAGGCGGGGACGCATTTGCCATCATGAATGTCGGTCGGAATAACGTAGGCGGATATGGGGGAAATACACCCACACGAGACCTGGCTGCTTCATACGATCCGACCGATCCGCGCAAGTTGTTCACCATCATCAGTCACAACGACATCTTCCGCACCTCTTCCGGAGGCCAGGAAGTCCATAACTATCAGGGGTATTTTAACGATTACAACCTGCAGCACAGCCGCAAGGCATTCGTTCCGCAGCAATATCGCGAAAACAACGATCTCTTGCGCAGCAATTGGCAGCCCTACTGGTTGCGCTATGCAGAGGTGCTGCTCATTTATGCAGAAGCATCGTTGAAAAGCAACGGCAGTGCTACAGAGGTCGTTGAGCGGATTAATGAAGTAAGGCGGCGGGCTTTCGTCACGACGTCGAAAACGGATGCACCGGCTGTTTTCCGGAAATTCGCCGCCGACCTGAAACCCATCAACGAGAGTCTTTTCCAATCGGCATATGCCGTAAAAGCCTCGGACGACTTATTGGCGGCTATTAAACGCGAACGCCGGGCGGAATTGGCATTGGAAGGGCTGCGTTTATACGATTTAATCCGCTGGGGTGATTACGCCACCACCATGCAGGCATTTTATAAAGCCTATGGTTTTGCGGATAAAGGACGGGATGCCAGTGCCAACAGTTGGCCATTCCCCATTCCGCAGATCGAAATCGATCGTTCCAATGGCAAACTAACCCAACATGCTAATTATTAATGCGTAGCTTAGAAAAATGGAAGTAAAGACATATAACCGGCGGGCGTTTGTAAAAGCGGCGTCAGTAGCGATTGCAGGAGCGGGGGTATTGCACCACTCGTTGCTGCAAGCGCGTCCTTTGGCGGTGGCAAGGGGAAAGCGCATAGGCGTGATCGGTTTGGATACATCGCACAGCGAAGTATTTACAAGGATGATTAATACAGGCGGAGCGGAAATGCGTGGTTACCAAGTGGTCGCGGCCTACCATCCTGCGACGAACCGCGATATTCTTAACCTCAGGCCACAGATGGCCGCGGCGGTGCAAAAGCACGGGGCGCTGCTTGTAAACAGCATGGACGAATTGCTGGACGCGTGCGATGTGGTATTGCTGGAAACGATTGACGGAGTTCCCCACCTCGAACAAGCACTGCCGGTACTGAAAGCAGGCAAGCCTGTCTTTATTGATAAACCCCTTTCCGCAACGCTGGAGGGAGCAAAGGCGATTGTCGCCGCATCGGAAAAATACAAAACTCCTTTCTTTTCTTCCTCGTCTCTTCGTTTTGATGAAAACGTGCAAAAGGTAGTCTCAGGTAGCATCGGCCGCGTAACGGGAGCCGATGTATTTACGCCCGCAGAGATCGAGCCCAGCCATTTGGATATGGCGTGGTACGCCCTCCATGGGCTCGAAATGCTATATGCGGTCCTGGGCCGGGGCTGCGTGTCCGTAACCCGTCTGTACCAGCAGGATACCGATATCATTGTGGGTACCTGGGAGGACGGGCGGATGGGCACCGTTCGTGGTGTACGGAAATGGCCTGTCGGAATAGCCGGCACGGCATTCGGCGAAAAGGGGACGGCGGCATTGGGGCCTTTTTCGGAAGCTGCTTATCAGCAATTGGTCGGTCAGATCATTCAATTCTTTGATAGTAAGGTGCCGCCGGTCAGCGCAGCAGAGACGTTGGAGCTTTTTGCGTTCATGCATGCGGCCGACGAAAGCCGTAGGAACCAAGGACGGCCCGTTGCCTTAAGATCTTTATAGTAGTTACCAATGAGATGTGAACCCAGGTGAATTAGCATCAGGACTCCATCTGACAATTAAAAGCAAGAATAAATGAACCAATCATTGATTTCCTTTTGTTTGGGAATCGCTTTATCAGGTCTACTGGCATCCTGTAACCATGCCGGCAGCAGCGATCCGACGGTGAAACCCGACAGTAGCCGTTATACACGTACCATATTGGCCGAGGGGCTGGATGAGCCGATGGAAATGGTCATTCTTCCGGGTAACGATGTGCTGTTCGTGGAGCGAAAGGGCGGAGTACGACTGTATAAGGATGCAACGAAGGAACTCCGTGCTGTGGCAAACTTCGAGGTGTTCAGCGGCATCGAGGATGGGCTGCTTGGCGTGGTTGCCGACCCGGATTACGAGAAGAACCATTGGCTGTATTTTTATTATGCGGTGGCGGGCGAGAAGGCGGTAAGCAGGTTGTCACGGATGGAGTTCCGCAACGATAGCCTGCTGCGGTCGACGGAAACGGTCATTCTTGAAATCCCTACCCAGCGTATTTATTGCTGCCATTCTGCGGGGTACCTCAGGTTTGACCGGAATGGCAATCTCTATCTGTCCACAGGCGATAATACCAACGCCGAGGAAACAGAGGGATATACACCGGTGGATGAGCGTCCGGGAAGAGAGCTTGCTGACGATCAGGCGACCGCGGCCAACACGAACGACCTGCGGGGGAAAATCCTGCGAATCAAGCCATTGCCCGAAGGAGGGTATGCGATACCGAAAGGAAATCTGTTCCCAGAAGGTACCGCGAACACACGCCCCGAGATCTACGCGATGGGCATGCGGAATCCGTACCGCTATAGCATCGATGCGGAAACAGGTTACCTCTATTTCGGGGATGTCGGTCCAGATACGAAGTTGAAAGCTTCGGATGGAGAGCTGATGAGCTTTGACGAGATCAACCAGGTGCGCGAGCCGGGTTTTTATGGATGGCCTTATTTTTTGGGTAACAACGAAGTCTTTGGGAAATACGATTACGCAACGGGCGAACTGGGTCCCGGAAAAGATCCCGTGAAGCCGCTGAATGAATCACCCAACAACACCGGTCTGAAGGAGCTACCGCCAGCCCAACCGGCAATGATCTGGTATGGCAAGACGAACTCGAAATATTTTCCACTGGTAGGTAATGGCGGGGCGAGTGCCATGGCGGGCCCGGTTTACCGCAGTAAGCATTTTAAAAATGCACCCTACAAGCTCTCCGAATACTACGACGGAAAACTTTTTATCTACGAGTGGATACGGGGATGGATCATGGCCGTGAGCTTCGATGAGGCGGGGAACTTCAAGGAGATGGAGCCGTTTCTGGATCATTGGAAATTCGATGCACCTGTGGATATGCAGTTTGCACCGGATGGCGCTATTTACATGCTCGAGTATGGTACGAACTGGTTCTCCAAGAATACCAACGCCCGCCTGATTCGGATTGAATATGCGGAGGGCAACCGCAAGCCGATTGCTTCGATCGCGGTGGATAAACAATACGGCGCAGCACCGCTGACGGTATCCTTATCAGGTGGTAACTCAAGCGATCATGACGATGGAGACAAACTATCTTTCAGCTGGCGCATTGAAGGCAAAGACTATGCGGATGAGACCATATCTCATACGTTTGATAAACCCGGCACGTACGAGGCGGTACTTACCGTGACCGATGGGCATGGCGGTGAGGGGACTGCATCAACCCGTATTTACGTGGGGAACACGCCGCCCGAGGTGCATATCCGTACCTCAGCCAACCGTAGCTTTTACTGGGATGGTGGTGCACTGGATTACAAGGTGGAAGCAAACGACAACGAAGACCAAGTGCAGGTGGAAGATGTGGCGCTGGCATTTGGTTACATACCTAACGGTAAGGATGCAGCATTGGTGTTGAGCGGCGGACAGAATCCGAATAGCCTGCGTCACTTGAAAGGGCAGCAGCTGATAGCCAGTTTGGATTGCAAGTCCTGCCATTCCATTGACAAAGAGTCGGTAGGCCCAACCTACCAGGCTGTGGCTGCGCGCTATGCAGGGAAACCGGGTGTTGAGGCGCTGCTTGCAGATAAAATTATCAAGGGCGGTAGCGGTAACTGGGGTGAACGGGCAATGTCCCCACATCCTGAACTGGCGGAAACAGACGCACAGGAAATGGTGCGCTATATCCTGTCGCTTGGACAGCAAGGGCAGAAACTACCGCCGGAAGGACGTCTCGCGCTGGATGCCCACCGCAGCGACGACCCGAATGGCGTGTATCTGCTTAGTGCCCGTTATACCGACCGGGGTGCCAACGGAATTCCGCCGTTGAATGGACACGACCACATCCTGCTACGCAATCCGACGATTCAGGCGGAGGATTTCGATTCAGGCAACGTACGGATCGCGACGGTTACTACCGCTTTTATGTCGTATGTGTACGGTATACAGAACGGGAGTTACATCGCTTTCAAGCAAATAGACCTGACGCATGTGCGTCGCATCGGCTACCGTGCGCAAGCTAGTGGGGTAGGCGGGACCATTGAAGTACATTTGGACAGCATCGGTGGGCCGCTGGTTTCCCGCCTGGAGATACCATCCGGTAATTTCAGCGGTGCCGAAGCAGGCTGGAAGGAATTAATGGCACCGGTCGATGAAACCCAGGGTGTGCACGACCTTTATTTCGTATTCGTAAACGGCGAAGCGGCAGATAAGGCCCTGTTCAGTATGGATTGGCTGAAATTCTATAACCGGTAAGGGGGAAGGTTATGCCGATATCGCTGCGGGTCCGGCTTTCGCTGGCCATGTTTCTGGAATTTTTCACGTGGGGCGCTTGGTACGTTACGCTGGGAACCTATCTTTTCGATCGGTTCGGCGCGAGCGCTGTGCAGGTCGGGTCGGCCTATGCCAACTTTTCCCTTGCCGCGGCGCTGTCGCCGGTCTTTGTGGGATTGATCGCCGATCGTTATTTCGCGGCCCAGCGGGTGCTGGGTGTGCTGCACTTGCTGGGGGCGGGTGTATTGGTGTTATTGGCACGTATAGACGATTATGGGCCGTTCTGGTGGCTGCTGCTGCTGTATACGTTGCTGTATGCACCTACAATGGCCCTGATGAATTCCGTTACGTTCAGGCAACTTAAGGACGGAGGGAAGGAGTTTCCGTTTATCCGGGTGTTTGGTACGGTCGGTTGGATCGTTGCGGGACTGCTATTGGGGTACCTAGGTATTGAAAACAGTGCTTCCTTATTCTACATGGCTGCCGGGTCATCCGCTGCATTGGGTTTGGTAAGTTTTACGCTTCCGGATACGCCGCCCGAACGAACCGGAAATACCAGCTTGGGCGCTGTACTGGGGAAAGAGGCGTTGGTATTGTTCAGGCAGCGATCCTTTTTGGTCTTCTTTCTTTCGTCACTCGCGATCTGCATTCCCTTATCTTTTTACTATAGCTTTGCAAATCCCTTCCTGAACGATGTCGGTATCGTGAATGCCGCCGGAAAGATGACATTGGGCCAGCTTTCGGAATTCTTGTTTCTGCTGGTGATACCGTTTGCGTTTAAACGATTCGGAATCAAAGCTATGTTGGTCGCAGGGATCGTTGCGTGGATTATCCGTTACCTACTGTTTGCCTACGGCGACGCCGATAGCCGGATCAGCATGCTATACGTGGGCATCCTGCTGCATGGCGTATGCTACGATTTCTTTTTTGTGACGGGGCAGATTTATGTCGACCGTGCCGCGGGCGAACGTATCCGCAGTGCAGCGCAAGGGTTGATTACCTTCGCGACATACGGCGTGGGCATGCTGATCGGTTCGTATGTTTCGGGACTGATCACCGAATGGTTTGCATTGCCCGCAGATGCAGCCATGCAGTTCGATTGGCAGGGGGTCTGGTTGATTCCGGCAGGCATTGCCGCAGTGGTACTCGTGGTGTTTTTGGTGACGTTTCGGGACCGACCCTCCAGCGGATCCGAAAGCATAGTGAAGCTCGGGGATGCGGCAATAGAAGATACAAATAACATAAGATGACAATGAAAATGGAACATACAAAAAAGGTGCGTGTATTGGTAGTCGGCTGCGGTAACATGGGCGCTTCCCACGCTGCGGCCTACCACGGAATCGATGAATTTGAAATCTGCGGACTGGTTGCCCGGGGTTCCAGTAAGGACCGGCTCAATGAACAGCTGGGGGGCGCCTATGCCTTGTTTGATGATTTTGCAACGGCATTGGCAGAAACCCGTCCGGATGCGGTCTGTATATCAACGTATCCGGATACACATGAAGAATATGCGATTCAGGCCATGGAGCACGGTTGCCACGTCTTTACGGAGAAACCGCTTGCCGACACCCTGGAGGGAGCAAGGCGCGTTGCTGCTACGGCCGAACGGCTAGGCAGGAAGCTGGTGATAGGCTATATCCTGCGGTACCATCCTTCCTGGCAACGGTTTGTTGAATTGAGCGGCGGGCTGGGAAAGCCGTTGGTGATGCGGATGAACCTGAATCAGCAGAGCCATGGCCGGATGTGGGATGTGCATCGCAACCTGATGAAAAGCCTCAGCCCCATCGTGGATTGCGGGGTGCACTATATCGATGTCATGTGTCAGATGACGGGAAGCAAGCCGGTTCAGGTGAACGCCATCGGTGCGCGGCTTACCGACGACATTCCGGCAGATAACTACAACTACGGACAGCTGCAGATCCGCTTTGAAGACGGTTCAGTCGGGTGGTACGAGGCGGGATGGGGACCGATGGTAAGCGAAACAGCATTTTTTGTAAAAGATGTCTTCGGACCGAAGGGATCACTTTCTATCGTAGCCAAAGATGCAGGAGGAGTGGGCAACTCAGACAATGTATCGGCCCATACGAAAACGGAGTCACTGCGGCTGCACCTTGCCGACCTGGATGATCGCAATGCATTTGTGAAGCCAGACGAATGGATTGACCTGACGGATGAACCGGATCATCAGGAATTGTGCAACCGTGAGCAGCGTTTTTTTCTAAGGGCAATTCAGGAAGATTTGGATCTGACCGAAGTAACGGCGCATGCAATTAGCAGCCTGCAGATTGCGCTGGCGTGTGATGAATCGGTTAAGACGGGGAAGTCGGTTTACTTTGATTAATCTGGTGATAGCACTCTTTATTCTAGAGAAAGCTGCCTATCCCGGCAGCCTTCTCTGACTTTGTAAGCAAGTAAGACAGGTCAATAAGTAAACACCGCGAATTCGGCTAAAAAGGTCACGTCCTGTCGGCCTTCCAACATCGTCAATCTGATGTTTTTAAGCGATTGTGGTTCGATGTGATATTCTTGATAGGCCAGGTTGGCGGGATCGAAATCAAGTTCGTCAGCCAAAACAAACCAAGTCGTACCATTCGTACTTCCTTCCAACTTAAATTTTGTAAAACCGTTCGGATTATTCTGTCGGGGTGCTAGGGCGATCTTTGTCGTATAGACCGGATTTATCATGTCGATACTAATCCAATGTGGATAATCCGGTCTTTCTGGATTGTATTGTGAATGCCAGATGGTATTCAGATCGCCATCCAATACAGCGGAGGCAAGTCCCGTGTTTTCGCCGCTCAACTGTTCGGAGGAGGAAGAGGCTACCCATCCCTTCGTGGATGCTTGGCGTTCTTCAAGCTTAGGGGCAACGATCAGGAGCGTCTTTGCCGAAGGATTTATCGCATAGCCCGAAGCGTCCCTGATGCTGAGAGCCAGCAGGTGGTCTTTTGTGTCGTCAAATTCCGCAGGATAATAGGTGACGGTTAAGAAATCTGAGGAGACCTCCCCCGCAGGGACCACTACGTTCAATTTATCGATGTGATAAGCGTCCATAGGAAAAGAAACATAGGGTTCCTCTCCGTTCAGCTCGCGGATTGTATTCAGGCTATCGAATACGTGCGTGTCTTCCGCAAGGGATATGTGGATATCCGATGCGGGTATGCCCAGTGCTCCGAAGCCCACATTAAACCGGAATGACCGTTCTTCCTCGTAGGGGAAAATTGACAGATTCTGGATGCCGGAATGGGCTTTGGCAATAAATACCATCGCACCTTGTTTGTCGTCAGTCAGCCTTTTATATGGTGGTATTGAGTCTTCGCAACTTACAACAACCAGCGTAAGGGCGGTCAAAGCCATTAAGATATAACGTTTCATATCCATTTACTTGTAAAATACTGTTCTATATTTTTCCACGACTAGTAGCCTGGGAATTGAACCAATTGTTTATTCCGATCCATTTCGTTTTGTCCGTATGGCATGAAGTAGTACCGACGCTGCCAGGGGGTACGGCTGAACGCTTGAACGCGCGTGTGGTAAGCGGGATCGGAAAGCGAAGTGCCTGCATCCATATTCATTCCATAAAACACGCCACCTTGGTTAGATCCAGGCAGGTTTGGAATCTTCCATCGGCGTACATCAAAATAGCGATGGCCTTCAAAGCAGAGTTCTATCCTTCGTTCCAAACGTATTTCTTCCCGAAGTTGCGCTTGACTAAGTCCTGCGGCCAACTCCGGTAGCCCTGCTCGCATCCGGATAGCATTAAGATAGGTCAACACATCGGGATTTCCCGGATCGGCTTCGTTCAACGCTTCTGCATAATTTAGGTACAATTCTGCAAGGCGGATCAGCATAGCGGGTCTCTCGACATTCACGCCTGGATTTACACTAAACGTAGGATGGATGTTTTTCCTTGCCGTATATCCGGTTTTAGGCCAGTCGCGGGGAGAACCGCCCTTTCCCGAAGTACCCGTATTGAAAAATTCCACACGGGAATTTGATTCTCCTGTTTTCGCGGCGGCGGGGTTTACGGCTCCATTGAAGGTTACATACGCATAGAAGCGGGGCTCGCGGTTTGCATACATTTGATTCGTGCCTGCCACGTAATAGGGAGTGGACTCCGAAACATAAGTGTTTTCGTTGTATGAGGCATTCTCATCAATTTGTGAGCCGTCAGCCATGCGAAACTCGTCTACCAGTTGCTGTACAACGGCCAATCCGTTATAGGCCGTACCTTGCGTCGAGCGCGGCGAGGCGTGAATTTCCCATTGATAGTTATTGGTTGAAGGCCTCAGCCAGATTCCCTCGATCTCCCATCCGTCCCAAAAAAGATTCCGGCTCGACAAAAAACCAGCTCTGATCGGATCGTCATTTGCTACCTTGAACAGCTCTTTGCCGTTCGCTTCAGCAAGATCGATAGCAGTCTTTGCGGCAGTTGCCGCTCTTGCCCAACGGCTTGCGTCGTAGGTTTGGTTGAACAGTTGCTTGCCATCCAAATTCCGGAAATCACCCAATTCCGTGTTGCCATTGAATAATGGACTGGCATGGTAAAGCAGAATTTGCGACTCCACAGCGGTAGCAATAATTTGGTTGATCCGGCCTACCTGGGTTCCGTCGACCTGTGCGGTACCTTCTAGAAAATGATCAATGGGTAGATCCTGCTTCGCTAAAGCAATTTCCGTTAATACGAAATCCACACATTCATCCCAGGAGCTCCGTGGAATTTGTAAATTGTCCTCCGGCGCAGCAGAAACAGTAGGTGCTATGACCACGGGCCCTAGCTGTTTCATCATCAGCCAATGATAGTAGGCCCTTAGGAAACGCGCTTCTCCTTTATAGTGTCTGATAATTTCCGCGCCGTTGGCCAGATTTTTGATCTCTTCATTATCATCGATCCGTTCGAGGAAGATGGTAGCCAGCCTGATGCGTTCATATAACGATGCAAAATTGGAGGGGGTGCCGTCTGCATTGATTGCACCCGTGTTCATTCCTGGATTCGTCCAGTTGCTTGCGTCCATTTCATCGGTAATGATGCTGTAAAAGAAATTATAAGGCTGGTCCCAGATATCGGGTATGTTGGTGTACAGTCCGGCCCACCACCGTTCCGTTTGGCCTCGGTTCTTAAAGATTTCATCTATCGTTACGATATTGTCAGGCTGTGTGTCAAAATAGCCCTTTTTACAACTCATCGGCACAAGCAATGAGGTTATCAATAGGCCTACAGACATCGTTCTCTTTATGCTTGAATAGTTTCTCATCTTAACAGGCTTTTATTGGAAATTGATACGCACACCAAAATTATATGCGGTGATATTGGGGTACACCGCGCCTCTGCCGTCACCCAATTCCGGATCCCAAAATTTCCAGGGAGACAGCGTGAATAAGTTCGTGCCATTGAGGTAAAGCCGCAGCCGTTGGATGGCCAATCGTTTCAGGAACGGCTTGTCCATAAAGGTATATCCCATCTCTGCTTGTTTCAGGCGGAGGTAATCCGCTCGTTGAATCCACCAGGTACTGGTATAATAATTTGTGGTTTGATCCTGGTTGGTAGACAACCGGGGGTAAAACGGCCGCGGGTTTGGATTATCCGGTGTCCATCGGTCAAGTACCTGTTTGTACATGTTTCCGTAGGTTGCGCCCGAGGAGAAAGGCGTGGTAGCGTATCCACTGGCATAGTCAAAGTCTACAAGACCGACCCCCTGAAAAAACAGGCTAAGATCAAAGCCGGCGACCCCTCCGCCAAAACTCAACCCATATACAATGCGTGGCACGTGTCCGTATCCGATGGCTGTTTGGTCGTTGCTATTGATGATACCATCTCCGTTCAGATCCTTGTAGCGGATATCGCCGACTCGCACATCGCCCGATTGTACCGCTGCATTTTCAATTTCATCCTGAGATTGGAATAAACCTGTTGCAATATATCCAAACCGCTGGCTGATAGGTTTCCCGATGCGATCCAGATAGGGATATCTCCACGGAGGTAAACCGTCAAATACGGCTAAATTTTTATTGTAATTAAACGTTCCCCGGAAGGAAAAAAAATTCTTGCTCGTCCAGTTTTTGTTGTAATCCAACGTAATATCCACACCCTTGTTATTGGTTTCGCCTATATTGTTATAAGGGATGTTTCCGGTAGTGAAGCCGGAGACATAGGGAATGACGTAGTTGGGTAACAGTATTCCTTTACGATTTTCTTTGAACAGTTCTACGATCAATTGTAGATCGTTGTCCAGGAAATTGAGCTCTACTCCCAAATTTTGCCGGTAAGATGTTTCCCACCGGACATTGCCCCCGATACGGGATTCGTTGTACCCGATGAATGACCGGGTGGATCCGGGTACGCCGAAGGTATATCCACCTCCGTCACCTATGGTGGTTAAATAGAGAAAGCGAAGGTTTTGGTCGTCTACGGCAGCATTGCCGGATAACCCATAAGTATAGCGCAGTTTGAAGTGGGGGATTATTTTGCCGATTGGCTCGAAGAATTTTTCATTGGATACTACCCAACCCACGCCAAACGATGGAAAAAATCCGTATCGCTCACTTGGCACGAAATTGTCAGAACCTGAATAAGAAAAATTGGCTTCCGCAAAATATTTGTCGTTAAAGCCATAGGTTGCGCGCCCCACAACGTTTCGTTGTCGATAGGGAATGGCTGCGGTATACGTATTCACATCGCTTGTGGCATCGCTGTAGTCCGACTGGTTGAACAATAGCATAGCGGAAATGTCGTGAATACCAAATCGGTTACCGTAGTTCACCGCCGACTCGGTATAATACCGCCGGTCGCCATATCGAGAAAGCCCAAAATTCAGCGCATTGGTTCCCGGAGTCGTAATTTCGGTAATTAACTGTCCGTTTGTATCCCTCCCGGTAGCCCAATAGGTTTGCAGTGTGCGGCTACGCGTGAGGTTATTATAGATATTCACGTCAAAGGCAAACATCGCGGTCGCACTGAGGCCATCAACCAACATATCCAGCTCCTGTGTAATTCGTATGTTTGAGCGCACCGTATTGTCGTAAGCATTTACTACGCCCGACTGTGTTAACGCCATATAGGGGCTTTGCAGGGTGCCTGCCAATTGCGGCCATTCTCCGTTTGAATACTTTGGCGGAATAATGTGAGGTGCTGAAGCCGTCGCCAAGGCGAAAATATCGTTTACACCATAGGCGGGACGATTCAGATTGGTGATAAAGCCATTTACGCCCAACGCTAGTTTAGTGGTTCTTGTAATGTTGACGTCCACATTACTCGTGAAATTGAAACGATCAAGCCGCAACGACGAATTATAGGACTGCACATTATCCCGTTTGAATTGCCCCACTTCGCCAAAATATCCCGCCGAAATATAGTAAGTAGCGCTCTCTGACCCCCCGTTTACATTAAGCGTAGCGCGATTGTTTCGCCCGTATTTGTTGAACAGGACGTCATACCAATTGACATTTGGGTACAGATCGGGATCTTCACCGCTGGCATGCTGTGCAATCCGTTCGGCCGAGTACAGTGGGTTGCGTCCACGCATTTCCAAACCTTCATTGAACAACGTCATAAACGTAGGACCATCAATAAACTCAGGTAAAAAAGTAAAGCGGCTGGTCGCCTGGTTCAATTCAGCATTGATCTGAGGCTTGCCGGCCTTTCCTTTTTTGGTGTTGATCAAGATCACGCCGTTCGCGCCCCGGGTTCCGTAAACAGCGGTGGCCGTTGCATCTTTAAGTACCGTAAAGCTTTCAATATCTTCTGGATCAATGTTATTGATGCCTCTATCGGGAACACCATCGACAACAAGCAAAGGCCCTTGAGGGCTACTGGAAAAAGTTCCGACACCCCGGATAAACAGTGAAGCGCCGTCAGCCCCAGGGCCTCCACCTCGTTGGGTGGCGACTACGCCAGCAAGCCGACCGGCAATGGCGGTGGTTAAATCCCGGACAGGTGATTTCAGCTGTTCAGGTTTTAGGGTAGACTGTGCGCCGACGACACTTTGTTTCTTTTGTGTACCGAAACCAACGACAACAACCTCTTCCAGTCCGGTAACATCATTCGCTAGGACAATGTCGACCACTTCTCTTCCGTTTACAGCCACTTCTTGCGTGAGGAACCCGATATATGTAAACACAAGGGTGGCATCAGCCGGTACAGTTAGGATGTAGCGACCATTTACATCGGTTGTGGTTCCGTTTCCTTGGTTATTCTTCACATTTATGGTCACTCCTTGCAACGTATTCCCCGATGAGTCTCGCACCGTACCCCGCACCTCGATATCTGCATGTCCCTCGGGAGCTTGCATAACGGTTTGCTTTGTTTCTTTGCCAAGTATAGTTACCGTATTACTTCGCACACGGTAGCGGAGTCCGCTCGCCTCGAATATTTTTTCGAGCGCTCCCGTAATCGGTTCGCCGCGCAACGACAGCGAAAGCGACGGTGCGTGTTCAAGCAGCGATTCTCGGTAAAGGAAATGGTAATTTGTTTGTTTGCTGACCTCTTCAAGTACGAATCTCAGGGGTTTATTGCTGATGCTCAAGGTCACTTGTTGCGCGTTCCCTATGGCGGATACACCCGTCGAGAACAAAATCAGTAGGATGCACGTTAGTTTCATCACACGAGCTAATGATGTAACGGCAGAATGTATGCGGAGGCATACATTGCCGTTAGAATAGTTTTTCATAATTTTACTCCTGTTGAATGGATAATTTTGCTAGTTATTCAATTCACGCTGGCAGCGTTGCCAGTACGGCCGGAAGTGGTGGTGCCCTTCCGGTCTTTTTAGTCATGGTTTCTGCATAGGCGTTAATTTTTTGATTCTGTTTAATTTGTAACAAATACCGTCATCCCGTCGATCTCAAAAGATAATCCGCTTATGTCTTTCAGCATTTCCAGCACTTCGGCAAGAGTGGCTTGCCGACTCACGGTTCCTCCATAGTTCTCCTTTGGTATCTTGCTGCGATAAGAGACTTTTACACCATACCAACGGGATATTTGATGCATGATATCTTCCAGTCCATCGTGGCGGAAGTGGAAATAGCCGTTCTTCCACGCCGTTATTTTCTCGACATCTGCTACCTGAACGGAGATGGCATGTTCGTTGGCGACTGCTTGTTGGCGCGGGTGTAGTATCGCTTTCTTGCCGGATTTAGCTTTTACGATGACCTTGCCTGACACGAGTGCAGTAGTAGTGGCATCTGTGGCATAGGCATCGACGTTGAAGGCCGTTCCCAATACATTTACCTCACCCCCATCTGTTATGACATTAAACGGCTGTGCCGGATTGTGGGCGACTTCAAAAAAAGCTTCCCCTTTCAGATACACCGTTCGCTCACTTTCTGAAAATCTCACCGGAAATTCCAATTCTGATAGTGCGTTGAGCCAAACCGTACTACCATCCGGTAACCTAATCCGATAGGTCCCTGCTTCTGGAACTTTAAGCGTGTTCACTAAGGGATGTTCGGTGTTTTTTGCCTCAGTTGGCGTATACCGCAACTCCCCTTGTTCACTTACGAGTTGTGTGCCGTCATGCTCATTGACGCCGATGCGGGTTTCACCCAGTTTCATCCGTTTGCCGTCGGAAAGAATGAGTTCGGCTTGCGCTGTTCCGGGCAGTACATCATTTGCATAACCGTACGATGGGTCATTCACCACGCGCTCGTTTTGTGCAGTAGGTCGCCACCATATTAGCATCGCAGCGATCAGCGCAATGGCCGCCGCATAGGGTATCCAGATCCGTTTAGTTTTCGGGGCGACATGCCCTGTTTTTTTGATAACGTCTTTCCAGGCCTTCTCTTTATCCAGTTTGCCTAGAAAGGCCAGGCGTTGCTTCACCTCGGTTGTATTACGATATTGGTCCAGCAGTTTTCGCAATACTTGGTCTTCGCTGATCAAACGGTTTACATCTTGTTCCTCCTCGGGAGTTAGCTTACCCTGAAGGTATCGGATGATAAGGTCGGCAATATCGTATGGGTTTTTGTCCATTTATGTCTCAATCGAGGGATGTATAATTCCTAAGAAACGCAAACGGCAAAAGTGGATGGAAGGTAATCGAATACTTTTTTCTAGTTGTCAGTGAATCAGCAAGATATTTTTTCGAACAATAATAACGAAGGTAAAATTACGCTGGCCATCTGGGGAGTCAATCGCTCTCTTAATAAGCCAATTGCACGCTGCTTTTGGCTTTTTACTGTATTGATGGAGATACCGAGTTCGGCAGCGATTTCATGATTTTTCAATCCTTCGAGGTACCCTTTACGAAGAATGAGCGAGCAGCCGGCAGGTAAAGCTTCCAGTGCTTCGAATAACGCGGCTAACACTTCCGAATGAATGATGAGCTCTAGTAAACTGTCTTGTTGAGTCGCTACGGGATGTTTTGCCTTAGTGAAATTGTGAATTACTTCCAAATGGCGTAACTTATTCAGGCAGGCATTTTTTACGGACGTATATAAGAAGCTTTTGATCGCCTGATCAGTTGTTGGTAGCTGTCCGTGTTCGCATATCCTGACAAACACATCCTGTACAATGTCTTCCGCCATGTCTTCGTCCCGCATAAAGCGCAAAGCGAAATCGCAGAGACGCGGATAATACCGTTTGAATAATGTTTCAACCGATTTCAACAGACTGGTGTTTTGTTGCGGTTTGTGATCCATGCGCAGCTTTCTTTAAAAAAAGGACCTCCGTCTTCGTTAATCTAACTTTTTGTATAAATTGGTTTTATGGCAGTATATTATCGCCAGCGCGTGCTTTTGCACGTGCGCTATCTTCTATGACAAGTTACGGATACTAATTGCATAAATCAAAGGACTGAATCAAAACAATCGTTTGCGTAAGTTACGCAAACGATTGTTTTGAAGCCACAGAAAAAATATGAATTAAACCCTGAATACAGAAACTAAAAAGGAAACTTACTCAGCCAAGAGGTGAGCCGTTTCGTCAATGGGAATACCGCAGAGGTTGGGAAGTGAAGGAGATTTAACGGCGGTTACAACCCGCTTGCAACCAAAAAGAGGCCGCCAATTTTGAAGGCAGCCTCTTTTTTGGTTGATCCCGTCACCAGTCCAGCTTGACGCGTATCCCATCCGGATGATTTTCGAACTGGAGAAAGCAAGTGTTGGATGAAGCATCCCAGGAGGTTTTTACATCACCGACCGCCCGTCCCTCGGGATCAGTTACTGTGAATTGTTGTGGTTCGGCGGGCAATAGCACGCGCATTACATTCGTGGTATGCAGCGGACTGCGGCAGGTAAACGCATAGCTATTTGTCGTAAATTCTTCATCATAGATCCGGGAAGCGGAGGCCAGTACCTGGGGCTTGGAAGGCGCATCCACGCGGCCAAGGTTGTACAGTAAAGCCTGTCGTCCCGGTTGGATTACTTTCCGGTTATGTACGGGCAATTCGGGATCGTACAGGTCGATTACCGGGCCGTTAACCGTAAAAGCGGCTGCATTCTCGTTTTCATCCAACACGGCAACGATGTCGTAAGGCCCTCGTTCCAGGTATAGCTGATTTTTGAAAGTAAGGGGGGTAGATGACTTTCGCTTATACAAATCGTTGACAACCTGAATGAATTGCTCATCGCCACCTTCCTTCAATACATATTCTTTTGGGTCGTTTCGGAGGATGTGAACAATCCCCCTTCCATATGAATATTCGCCCGCATCGGCACCGACCGGTATCCCCAGCTGTTCGAACAGGTGATCCGACGGCCGCTGATAGGTATTTCCGTTAGTGTTCCACCATTCGGAGACCGTTTGGTAAGGATCCTCATCACGCCCACTGTACACCAGAATGCCACCCTTTTTTATCCATTCTGCCAGATAACGATGACCGTCAGGCGACATCGGTTTCATATTCGCGTACGTCATCAACAACACTTTAGTGTCCTTTAGGGTTTCTTTATACGATAGGTTTTCCAGGTGTACCGTTTTCACAGGGACGCCGCGTTTTAGAAATGGTAGCGCATGGCCATAGAAGTTTGACAATTGCGGATCCTCGTATCCGTCGTGCGTCGGGAACCGCTGGAACATGAGCGAGTTGGCCATCAGTACGCTGATGCCCTGACTGCCAGACACCGTGTTTTTGGACAACGGCATGTGGTTGAGTGTGTTGATCATGACTTGCATCTGGGTGGAGTAGTGACGCGGTATCTTGGCCCTTTCCTCACTATCCTTACTGACCCGGTATAATCCTTCATAGATACGGTCAGGCCACGGCATGACCTCATAGTCGGCGATATTGGGATACAACAACTGCGCGGTAAAGGTGGCCTCATAGTTGTTTTTGTAGTCCACCCAATCGCGGGGCCAATCTTCAATTGGATCGGTGAGAAAAAACATTTTCCGCCCCGTAGGTGCCGTCATGGATTCCATGGAGCCGTATTCGAGAAAAGCGGTTTCGAATACACGCTCCTTTTTCTTCCCATTGAAATAATTCGGTTCACGGGAAGTTCCGGTCCACACCTGTGCGATATAACCATCTACCACATCCAAAGAAGCCAAGCTTGCCTCGGGGCTCACGATCTGCCATTGGGAATAGTTCACGAGCGAGTGCGTAGGCACATAACAGCGTATGTTCATGCCCTTGCTTTTCCCATAGGCTTTGGCGTAGGTAAAAACATCCTTCAGCGCATTGTAATACAGTTGGTATTTCAGCTTGTTGGACAAGTAGGTGTTTTCAGGCGATTCGTGCTGCGGGCGCCAAGGGAAACCGTAGTAAGCTTGCCACTCGCGTTTAAACGCTTCGCTGTATCCCGCACGGGCCCAGAATTCGGGCTCTTCCATATAGATGGCGTCAATGCCGGCATCGATAACCCGTTTTACATGCTTCTCCTTAATGTATTTCAAGTAATTGGCGGTTGGCACAATGTAGGGAACCATGTGGCCGTGCCAGATGGTATCACCGCTTCGCTCAACCTGCCCTTCATCCAGGTGCCATTTGCCATCCCACTCGCCGGTGAAGTAATCCTGGTACTCTCCCCACGCAATGCCCGTCATGAAATGAGTGGTATATCCACGCTCACGCCAGGATTGTACGCGTTCTTCGAACGATTTTCCCTTGTGTTTATCGGACGGATTGCCGCCGACACCGTAAACCATGGCAATGTCTGCCCGTGTATCGGTAACCGGTTTCCAATGTTGGGAGGTCTGGAAACTGGTTTTTTGCCGTGGTTTTGACGTTTTTCCATCAATGGAATGCTTTTGAGAATTGCATGAGGTAACGGCCAGCAGGCCAAGCGATAGGAGGGTTATTTTTCTCATTTATCCTTATAATATTTCGGTAAACAAATGGCTAAGAATTTTGTGCTAGCGTTATCCGCAGCCATTTCAAATTTAGCTCAAAAAATCGTTTTAGTAAAGGTTTCTTTCACTATAGCGGAAGAAAAATGCGCGTCTTGCCGTCCCTCGCATGGTGCTTAGTTTAATTGCTCATTAATTCGTCAAAGAAAGATTGTGATATGAAAATAAAATAATTATCATATTTTTGTTTACAAAATTATTATATATTTGCATACATATATTTAGCAATACGCCAATTTTTTACCAATTAAATAGAGTCTTAGGGGGGCAGACAAGGAATAAAGCTGTATTTCCTGTACGAGAATGAAGCAAATTGACAAATCCGGTTCTGCCTTATCGATGGGTTTTCTTCTATTGAGAGAACTATGGGACACTTGAGAAAAAGATAGCATTGATTAATGGTTGTGTTTAATACTGTTTACATAATAGGATTTTAGAAATGGAGTGGCGACGTACATAGTTTGACAGATGAGGAATAAAATAACATGCTAGTGATGGATAATTAATAAAGTATAAACGATTAAACGTGAATTTATAGATGAATAGTAGACTAAACAAAATGAAGTTGGGCCCGATAAGCAAGCAACTGTTGTTTGTTTTGGGTGTGTTCGCCATGGTTGGCCATGCATGGGCGTTACCCACAAAATCCGGGATACGGTTTGCTTCCGATGTGCTTTTGGATAATAAAGCCAGCCAACAGCCGGTTCGGGGGGTTGTTAAGGATGAGCGTGGACAGGAATTAGCGGGTGTTGAGGTTCGTAATTTACGTACCGCTGAAACGGTCGTTTCCGGTTCCGATGGAACGTTTATAATTAGCGCGAACTCCGATGATCGGATACAATTTAAAAGCGTTGGTTACGGCCTTTTGGTGCTTGCAGCCAGTGAGGTGTCCAATGTACAGCTAAATCTGGAAGAGAGTGTGCTTGATGAGGTTGTCATCGTCGGGTATGGTGCGCAAAAAAGGCAGAATCTTACCGGCTCCGTTGCCACGGTAAGTTTTAATGAGTCCACGACAAGCAGACCTACAATGAATATGGCGTCGACGTTGGTCGGGCTCAGTCCGGGTTTGAACATTGCCCAGACCTCGGCAACACCGGGCGGAGAAGGATACAACATTCTGTTGCGTGGGCAGGGAACCATGAACGACGCGTCGCCGCTTGTGGTGATCGACGGTGTTCCAGGGGCGTTGAATGATGTCAATCCGAGTGACGTGGCCAATGTGAGTGTGTTGAAGGATGCTTCTTCCGCCGCCATTTATGGATCACGAGCCGCCAATGGGGTGATTTTGGTAACGACCAAAAGAGGAAGCCGAGACAGTAAATATACATTTTCTTACAATGGATACGCGGGGTCACAAAGCGCAGCCAATACCATTGATTATATCACCGATATGGCCACCCACATGGAGATGGTCAACGAGTCGGAGGGACGGGAGAAGTATTCAAGCGGGTTGATCGGAGAATGGAGAGCCGAGTCAGCGGCTGGCAATCCGTTGTATCCAAATACGGATTGGTATGGCGAACTGTTGCATAGCTCGTTGCTGACGGAACATAACGTGGCCGTACGTGGCGGAGGGGCAAACAGCAACCTTTCGTTATCACTCGGGTATCTGGACAATCAGGGAATCATGGATAACTCCGGCTATAAGCGTTATATTTTCCGATTAAATGCCGATGCGAAGGTTACCAATTTCCTGAAAGTCGGGGGCAACGTGTTTGGCAATTGGTCGGATCGTAAGCCGATTGACGTGCCTTCATTTTTCAACAGTATCCGCAATACCACACCGGGTGTAATCCCCCAATATGAGGATGGCCGATACGGGGGCGAAATGTTTCCGGGACTCCCTGCTGGCTCCAACCCGAAGGCTTACCTCGACAATATCCGGGGAAACGCGGAGCGGCAACGGCTGGGGATGAAATTTTTCGGCATTGTCAATATCCTTGAAAACCTGGAATGGGAAACCAGTTTCGGATTCAATTATAGTAATGACCGCAACTGGCAGTATGTGCGGCCTTATTCGCTTTGGAATCTCCAGACGGATTTTCAATACCAGCAGACGCCGAGTGTGAATAGCCTGTTTAACAGCAGCCGCCGGGATTATTCGACGGTACTTAATTCCCTGCTTCGATACAACGATACCTTCGGCACGGCACACAACGTCAGTGCGATGGTGGGTTTTGACCAGCAATACAACCGCATGGATATCTTTGATGCCAAAAAAAATGACATCTTGGGCGATGATGCTATCTACATTCTCGATGCCGGAGCCAATATGGAAGCCATCAACGGGTCGGGTACCGACGATGCGCTGCAATCCTTCTTCGGACGGGTAACATATGATTATCAGCGCAAATATCTTGTTGAAGCAAATGCCCGGTACGACGGGTCTTCCCGGTTTGCGAAAGCGAACCGGTGGGGTTTTTTCCCTTCCTTCTCAGCCGGTTGGCGGCTTTCGGAAGAGGCCTTCGCCCAGCCGCTAAAGACGGTGTTTGATGACATTAAAATCAGGGGGTCTTGGGGAAGGTTGGGGAACAACCGGATCGGTGATTATACCTACCAGATTGTCTATGGCTCTTACTTATACCCGTTCGGCGGTCAACTGCAGCAAGGGGTGGGGCCGACGGAGATTGCTAACAGCAATATCAAATGGGAAACCACAACCATCAGTAACGTAGGACTTGATTTGGTACTGCTGCAAAATCGGCTGACCCTGAGCGCCGAGTACTATAACAAGACCACGACGGATATCTTAACGAAGATACCCATTCCTTTGGTCATGGGTAACTTTTTGCCGCCCTGGCAGAACATCGCGTCGATGCGTAACCGCGGCCTTGAGTTCCAAGCCGGCTATCAGGGCAACGCGGGAAGCGAGTTTACGTACTTTATCAGCGGTAATCTTTCTACGGTACACAACAAGGTGCTAAAATTCAACGAGGACCGATCAATAAGCGGGACAACCATCACCCAAGAAGATAGTCCTTTTAACAGTTTTTATGTGCTGGAATTCGATCGGATCATCCAGGATCAGTCCGAAATTGACCAACTTCTGGCCGATGGATATACCTTCAGTTCGTACGTAGGCGGGACTCCTTCACCGGGCGATATGCTGTACAAAGATGTGAACGGCGATAAGGTGTTTAATGATCAGGACCGGGTAGTGAAAGCGTATTCGTCGTTGCCCAAATTGAATTACGGAATTAACGTAAGTGCTGCTTACAAAGGTTTCGACCTAAACATCGTGGGACAGGGAATCGGTGCTGTTAGGCAGTACTGGGGCAACGATGGATTTAATACGTTTAACATCAACGAAGGGTTTTTGCAGCGTGCCGAGATTTTAAACCGCTGGACGCCGGACAACAAATCGACCGAGTATCCGCGTTTACGGACATCAGGTTCGGCACTGAATACGGCATACAGTGATTACTGGTTGTACAACACGTCCTATTTCCGGATTAAATCCATACAATTAGGATATGCGTTGCCCGCCGCAACCACGACGAGGTTCAAAGTTGACCGTTTGCGGATTTACGCCAACCTCGAGAACTTCTTTACGTTTACAAAATTTGACGGGTATAACCCGGAAAACGCCAGCGTTTCCTATCCACTGATGAAGCAGTGGGTGTTAGGACTGAATGTTACATTCTAATAACAGATAGCAGAATTGATGATGAACAAATATAATATTTCAGGCGTGCTTATCCTGTTGATGAGCATGTTGTCCGGTTGTAGCGATTTTCTGGACAGGGATTCGTTGGTCGGTCTCTCGGAAGGAAGCTTCTGGAAATCAGAGCAGGATGCAATTATGGGCGTAAATGCGGTTTACGAGGTAAACCGTGAGTTTACCAATTCCATTGTCATCTATGGCATGATGGATGATTTCACGGACATTTCTTATCAGTCGTGGGCAACTGGACTAACCACAGGAAACTTTCCGGCTAATGCTTCGTTTTATTCGGACGCCTGGGGAAGGTTTTATAAAGGGATATACCGGGCTAATACGGTGCTGAAAAACGTACCGGCGATCACGATGAACGAGGCGCTCAAGAATCGGATTTTAGGGGAGGCGCACTTTTTGCGGGGCTATTATTACTTTAAATTGTGGGATTTCTTTGGCGGTGTTCCGATTTACGATACGCCCATGAATGTGGATGAAGGATATAAACCACGTGCCAGCGAAGAAGAGGTTTATGCGTTCATTGTGAACGATATGACCGAGGCGTATGCGCAACTGGAAGGCTCTTATACGGGGGGAGATGTGGGTCGCGCCACAAAATGGGCGGCATTGGCGATGCGTGGTAAGGCACATCTGTGGGCAAAGAATTATAACGCTGCAGCCGCCGATTTCAAGGAGTTGATGGAACAAAGTGACCGCACGCTGGCGGGCGACTACCATTCATTATTCCGCGTAGCGGGAAATAACAACAGCGAGGTTATCTTTGATGTTCAGTATGTAGCGGAAAAAGGATACGGGATTGCCACCGACCGGAACTATGGCAATGCGATGGGGGCCACTTCGGGCTCTCAGCGGACCCGCCCAACGCCGAAATTGGTCAACGCCTACGAAATGATCGATGGTACACCCTTTGACTTCAGTAACTATACCAACGCTGAGGGCGAAGCCTTCAATCCGAATAACCCGGCCGACTGGCACGATGAGGCATCTGTCCGCGCATTGTTTGAAAACCGGGATCCCCGTATGCACCAGTCTATTGTGGTTCCCTGGTCGACCTTTGTGGGGAGAGGAGGCGTAGCCTATTTGTACCGCTTCCCGGTAGTAACGTCCGATCCTACTTCCTATGTGCCTGTTTGGGCAAATGGCAGCTATGCCTGGCGGAAGTTCGTGGAAACCGGATCGGTGTACACACTCCAGGACAATATGCCGCAGAATATTCCGCTGATCCGCTTAGCAGACGTGATGCTGATGTATGCCGAAGCGCAAAACGAGGCCTTAGGTGCGCCCGACCAGAGTGTATATGATGCCATCAATGCTGTCCGCGACCGTTCGGATATGCCGGCATTGCCTATAGGGCTGAATCAGGAAGAGATGCGTGAACGCATCTACCACGAACGGATGGTGGAATTGTGCGGCGAAGGACAGCGCTATTCGGATATTCGGAGGTGGGGGATTGCAAAAGATGTGGTGGATGGTGTTTGGATGACCGAGTTCACGGGTGTTCAGATTCGGCAACGTGGCTTCCCCGATCATTATTACCTGTGGCCGATACCGCAGTCAGAACGGGAAGTAAACCCAAATTTAACTCAAAACCCCGGATGGGAGTAATCAAGTTGTAAGATGTGGCATAAAACGATAGGGATTACCGCTTTCATGGTGTCTGCATTCATTTCTTTTGGTCAGCAAAAGGAAGAGCAAATTTATCCGTTGCGTAAAGGTAAAATTAATAGCGAGACCGCGATCCGGAAGAAGGTGTTGGAAGAAGGGAAAGAGAGAAACGGGGTGGCGCTTCGCGACGGTGACGTTGGCGGTGCTGCGTCTCGTCAGGCCGACGTGGTAGTGGAGATCACCGTTCCGGAACCGGGCACCTACGTGTTGACTGCCGAATCGGTTCCGATCGATAGCGAAGCGCTTCGACAGGCGGATACAACGGGCATGTTGACTTTGAAAGGCTGGTTTCAGTTGGGTACGTCGAGGCGTACCCAGCGTATTGTTTTCGATTCATTTAAGGGGGAAGTGCAGGAATTGGGCAAATTTGATTTTTTCAATACGCATGAAAAGCTCAACATCTGGTTGCCCAACAACCTCTTGATGCATCGTTTGTCGTTGAAACCGTATACGGCCCCGGTCGCACCACCCGAAGCAGAAGATTATACGCCGTCAGTGCGGCCGCCTTCGGGCAGGCCCCGACTGTGGGTAAATCAGGAGAGTTTGCCCGTTGTCCGCAAACGACTGGAAGCCGCCGAGCACCAAGACGCATGGCGAAAAGTGAAAGCCAACGCATTGAAACCGTATCGTTTCGACTTCGATGTCGACCAGGAAATGTTCTATGACGAAAAACTGGAACAGGCAATCGAACAGAAAGCCTTTTATTACCTGATGACGGAGGATAAGACGGTAGGTGAAGAGGCGGTCGATCTCGCTGGTAAGTACCTATCTGTGCTGGAGTTTGGCAATGTATCTTACGGAGATATCACGCGCGAACTGGGAAGGGCAATTTATACCGGTGCATTGGTCTACGACTGGTGTTATGACCTGATTGACGATCCTACAAAGGCTTCGATGCGCAAGGATTTCAAGCGTTTGGTGCGCGATATGGAAATCGGCTGGCCCCCGTTTTTCGGGATTGAAAGCATTGTGAACGGGCATGGAAACGAAGCGCAGATCTGCCGGGACATGCTTTCGTGGAGCTTGGCGGTTTATGACGAGGATCCCGAGCCGTACAAATATGTTTCTTACACGATTTTGGAACAGTTGGTTCCCATGCGGAAGTTTGAGTATCAGTCGCCCCGTCACAACCAAGGGGTTGATTATGGTGCCTATCGGTTTGGATGGGAAATGCATGCGGCGTGGTTGTACTACCGGATGCTGGGATACCCGGTGTTCGACGATAACATCAAGGATCTGCCTTATTATTGGCTGTACATGCGGCTTCCTGACGGCTATATGTTGCGGGACGGGGATATGTTCAGTGCCAAAAGCTTTGGTAAACAGGCTCCGTACTGGAAGCAGCCCCAGACGATGCTACTTTGTTACGCCTACGCAAAGGATCCATTATTGAAGGGCGAGTTCGAGCGCCAGGGAGGTTTACCGGATAATCCGGTACTTTTCCTGTTGCTGGATGACCCGGCGCTGAAAGCGAATTCCGATGTCTCAGGGTTGCCGTTGACCAAGGATTTCGGCAACGTGTTGGGGGGAATGATTGCCCGCACAGGCTGGGAGAGCGATTCTGCCAGCAACAACGTAGTGGCCGAACTAAAAGGAGGCGGTTACCATTTCGGAAACCATCAGCATGCCGACGCCGGCGCGTTGCAGTTATACTTCCGGGGCATGCAGGTAGGCGACCTCGGCTTATACCTGTCTTATGGGCCGCCATATGATTTTGAATTCAACAAACGTTCCATTTCGCATAGCATGATGTTATTGTACGATCCGGACGAAACGTTGCGCTTCCGTAGCCGCTTCCGCGATGGAGGCTCGCGATTCAGCCAGCGGTTTCCGCGTACGCCGGAGGAGGCTCGCACCGACCCGTGGTTCGACTACGGTTCAGTGATTTCGTCCGACTTCGGTCCGTCGAACGTTCATCCCGCTTACAGTTATTTTGATGTCGATTTAACGGCGGCGTACAGTGAAAAAATGCGGCAATACCGCCGGACCTTCTGTTTTCTTAACTTGGACCGGGAGGATGTGCCGGCGGTGGTAATCCTTGCCGATGATATGGAATCGGCTGATCCGGACTTTAAAAAATATTGGCAGATCAATACCCTTAATCCGCCCGCGCAGGAAAACGGGCATATGATTCTTTACAGTACGCTGGCCGGGAAAACGGGAAAAACTTACGTGAATATGTTGGTGCCAAAGGCAGAAGACCGAGCCACGACGGTGCTGAGTGGGGCAAAAGCCAACAGTACGTTCGGCACGGAATTTAAGGTGGCGTCAGACCGAGCCGAAGCGAACGGACACCGCATCATGGTTTCACCAAAGTCACTACGGGCCCGCGACCGCTTTTTCACGGTTTTTCAGCTGGTAGATGAAGACGCAGCGCCGTTACCTGTCGATTTTGAAGAGCGGGATGGCCGTTATCAGGTAGCGATTGGCGATCGGGTGGTAAGTATGCAGGCAGACACGGAACTCTGCGGCGATCAGTTTACGCTTTCTGTTAATGGTTCGGGAAGAAAGCAGGTGTTGCTGACCGGGTTACAGCCTGGATTCTGGCAGATGACCAATGAACAGGGTACGGTGATCGTGGTGCATGACGTGAAGCCCGGAAAAAATACGCTCGCTGCTGAACTTTCTGCGGGAACGTATACAGTTAGCCGGGGCAGGGGGGTGGTGCCGGAGTAGTAACGGAACTGAATTTGGTAAGTAATTGAGGTTGTAGATGTATACAACTTTTTGTAACATTGTGAGGCATTTGCGGATGTTTTTGAACTAATCACGACCATTTAGAACAAACTATTTTTTGATGAAAGAAGATTCACAGTCGAGCAAGGTATATTTGGAATTGCGAAAAAAAATCCTTTCCAATCAGTTAATTCCCGGTACAAGGCTAAAGGAAGATGCCTGGGCTACGAAAATTGAGGTGAGTCGCATCTCCGTGAGGGAGGCCTTGAATCGACTGCTGGGCGAAGGACTGCTTGAAATCGGCCAACGGGGCGGGTATTATGTGAAATCAATGACGGCTGCCGATTTGCGCGAAATACGGCAACTGCGTGAGGTATTGGAACGCGGTGCTCTTCGATTGGCTATCAACAATGCGACCAGTGAGGATGTAACGGAACTGGAACGGATTTGTGATGATTTTTCGTTAATGGTCCGGAACGGCTATTTCGCGGGCGCTTGTGAGGCCGATGTCCGTTTTCACGAAACCCTGATTAACATTGCCCGCAACAGCAAGCTCAAGCAAGTCTATGAAATGAGCAATATCCCGTTGTTCCACCTGAAATTGGGGCAGTCTTTGACGCATATGAACGATTATGAGTTGACGGACAAAGAACACCGCGAAATTGTTGATGCGCTAAAATCCAAAGATATGGAGAAGGCGGAGAATTTTCTGATCGCACACCTCAATCGCGGTGAACTGACTTCGCTGGAGCTGGCCTAACCTCTTTCTCATTTTCGCCTACCGGGTTGCCAGAAAGTCGGCTTCTGGCTTGGCCTTACTAACGCTGTACGGACTGTACAAAGTAAATTTTTGAGTCGTTATTATTATTTTGTTTACAAAAACATTATATATTTGCATACATTATAGTGTCGACCCAATAAATTTCGTTAGTACGTCTCCGCTGCTACCGTATGGTAGTCATTTGTCAGAAGGCGTATAGCAGTGATTGATGGCTATATGGGCGCTTTGCGCGATGTTCTTTGAGGTGCTTATTGTGAATTCAGTATGCCTTTCAGGCCACAAGGAAGGGATAACAGCGCTCCCTTTTCAGCTTCGGTGATAACCAGGCCAAGTGTTCCGGTAGGGTCAAAAGCGCAGTTGGTAGGATGTTGACCCGGTAAAGTTAGGGTACAGGCGCGTTGGCCATCGGGTGCAAAAACCTGAATGCTGGCGCTGCCATATACGGCTACGTATACGTTTCCGTATTCATCGAGTGCAATGCCGTCAGGACCCAGGCCGCCTTCGGTTCGGGCAAATATGCGGGGGTTCTGCCAGCGCATCCGGTGGCTATCCCATTCGCCTATCCAAATTTGTTGATTGCCGGTTTCCGCAATCAGCAGGTGTTGATAATCCCGCGTGAAAGCCAAGCCATTGGGGTAATTCAGCTGTCGGGCCACGGTCATCAGATCCCCAACGGATGAAAGACAGCAGACGTATCCGTTTGGGTTTAGATCAGGGCCCGGACAGGTGAAAATCAGCTGATGGTTTTGGTCGAAGGCGAGGTCGTTAGGCATGTTTAAAGGAACTCCATCCCGTTCAGTTACAATGGTTTGGGAGGTGCCCGATGATGGGTCGTAGGTGCGTATCGCCTGATGCCCCGAGTCACAAAACCAAAGCATGCCGTCCGCAGCGGCGGCGAGCCCATTGGGACGGCCGCCCACATGATGGCGTTTGTACTGGTTGCCTGCGTATTGGATCAGGCTTTCGCCATGCTGCTCGACGCACCAAAGTGCACCGTCGCTGGTGAAGACAGGGCCTTCGGGAAATCGGATCTGTTCGGCAATAGGCACGGGCGCTGCAAAGTTTTGGGAAAGCATCGTTAAGTCCATGGACAAAGCTACAGCATGTATGCGTAGGACAGAAAAAAAATCATCAAAAGATAAAGCTAATTAATACAAAAAGTACATGAACAATTGGGAGAAGTCAGCAGCGTTGCTGCAGAAGAACGAACAGTGGATACCCGGAGGGGTGGTGTCCCTCAACAGGAAATCAACTCCTAATATCTGCTTCAACACAGGTAATGGAAGCCGCGTAAGGGACATTGAGGGTAATGAATATATCGATTATCAGGCAGGCTTTGCCGCTTCTTTTTTGGGGCACAACGATCCGGATGTAAATGCGGCCGTAGCGGACACGTTACGGGAAGGCGTGGTGCTGATGGGGGCCGGACCAACCGCCATGGAAGGCGAATTTGCGGAACTGTTCTGTGCATCCGTGCCTACCGTGGAAAGCGTGCAGATCACGACAACAGGTTCGGAAGCAACCTATCACGCTATCCGCATTGCACGTGCCGTAACCAAGCGTGATCACATCATCGTCATGCAGGGCGGCTATAATGGGTGGCACAGTGATGTGGCGTGCAACGTGATCAGCACGTTGGAGGATGTCGGTGAACGAGTAAGTCCTGGAGAGTATCCCTATGATGGATTGTCTGCAGGTGTGCCGGCCTCCCAGCGTGCGTTGGTCCATATTGTCAACTATAATGACCTTGATTCCGTGCGATACGTGCTAAAGCGCTATGCGGTGGCTTGCCTGATTCTCGAACCGATTTTGCAAAATGTAGGCATTGTCCATCCGGAGGACGGCTATCTGGAAGGTTTACGCTCGCTAGCCGATGAGCATGGGTTTTTGTTGGTGTTTGATGAGGTGAAGACAGGATTCCGCCATGCACTGGGTGGTTACCAATCCATTTGTAACGTACAGCCCGACCTTTCTACCTTTGGCAAAGCGGTGGCCAATGGATACCCATTGGGGGTAATCGGTGGCAAAAAGAAATACATGGACTATTTTGTCCATCCGGAGAAAAAGGAACGTGTGCTTATCGCCGGTACTTTTAATGCATTTCCGCTGACGACATCGGCGGCAATTGCTACCTTGCGTAAACTTTCGTCGCCGCAGGCGGATGTGTATGGGCACGTTTATCGACTCGGAGAACTGATGGAGAAAGGGCTGAATGAAATATTTCAAGCGAAGGGAATCGATTTCCACGTAGCCCGGCAGGGTTCGGCCTTCTGTACCTATTTCATGGATCACGCACCCCGAGATTTCCACGACATCCTGACAAACCACGATTTTGCTTTTGATCAGGTGTATCGGCATAAGCTCATCGAAAAAGGAATTTTTCATTTTCCGCTGCCCATTAAGCAAGGGAGCATTTCCTATGCGCATTCGGTGGAAGACATCGAGATTACCTTGGAGAAAACGAAAGAAGTAGTAACCTCATTGTAAGCAGATGAAGATAACCGCAATTGAAACCCATGTCTGCCATGCACGTATGCGCAACTGGATTTTTGTGAAGATTTTAACGGACCAGCCCGGACTGTGGGGTTGGGGTGAGGCCACGTTGGAGTGGCATACCGAAAGCGTCGTCGGCGCTGTCAAAGACATCTCTCAATTACTGGTGGGGGAAGACCCACGGCGTATTGAGTATTTATGGCAGATGATGTACCGGCAGCATTTTTGGCATGGCAATGGAATTGTACGGGGCACGGCCATTAGCGGGATTGACATCGCACTTTGGGATATACTTGGGAAAATCCACGGCGTTCCCTGCCATGAACTCTGGGGTGGCCGTGTACGTGATTATATCCGTCTATACTGCCACTTGGGTGGCGGAAAGATGGAAGATTTTTACGAGACGGACCCGAGTGATGCCCGGCGGTTCGGCGAACTGGCGCAGCAGGCCGTGGAAGACGGGTTTACAGCATTCAAATCGATGGCAGTGCCAGAGACCATGCCGTTGGAAGGCCTTCAGCCCATTAAGTACGCAGAAGCATGTGTGCGGGCAATGCGGGAGGCGGTTGGCGACGAAATCGATATTATGGTCGACTGCCATGCTCGCCCCAGTCCGCGCATGGGGATGTTGTTTGCAAAGGCGCTGGAGCCGTACGGCTTGTATTTCTTCGAGGAACCCTGCTGGCCGGAAAGCATGGAAGATATCGCGTTAATTCAGCGCGCCGTCCAGACACCGATCGCCTCGGGCGAACGTTTGGTTGGGGTGTGGGCATTCCGGGAACTACTCGAAAAACGGGCGGTGAGTGTCATCCAACCAGATATTACGCACTGCGGTGGCCTGACGGAGGCGCGGCGCATCGGCGCGTTGGCCGAAGCTTACCGCGTGGCGATGGCACCGCACAATCCACAAGGGCCGGTAAGCACCGCTGCCTCCATTGAACTGGGATTTGCAACCCCTGCCTATATAATCTGCGAAAGCGTGCATAACGATGTGCCTTGGCGACAGGATGTGGTCTCCGAAGGTTTTTCCGTGCAGCGAACGGGACGTATTGTGCTACCAAATGCCCGTCCGGGGTTGGGTATCGAAATCAATGAAGCGGAAGTAAAGAAACATCCCTTCCAGCAAGAGGTTCTTCAGCGTACCTTCTATAAAGACGGTAGTGTTGGGGATTGGTAAGTTAATGTCAATAAAATAGAAACAACATGTCGGTAGACCAACGTTTTGAAGGAAAGGCCGTTTTGATCAGCGGCGGGTTGGGCGATATTGCACAAGCCATCGCATTGGCTTTCGGGAAAGCTGGTGCGCGTATCGCCCTTTCGGATTTTGCTCCGTTGGACGAAGCGGAAAATCATTTAGCTGCGTTGCGAAAGCAGCAGGTGGAGGTACATTATACAGTCGTAGACGTGCGTGACTCTAATGCGGTCTCGAGATGGGTGGCTGACGTGGCCGGCTTATGGGGTGAAATTTCGATTGCCGTTGCCAACGCGGCAACCGTCACGATGAAACCCTTTAGGGAATTGTCTGCTGCCGAATGGTCGCGGGAGATGGAGGTGAATCTGAACGGTTCTTTTTTTCTGGCAAATGCAGCCTGCAGGCATTTTGTGGATCATCAAGTGCAAGGAAATATTATTTTCCTGGGTAGTTGGGCGGCGCATGCCGTTCATGCGGCATTGCCTGCCTATGGGGTTTCCAAGGCAGCTGTACGCATGCTTTGCCAATCGATGGCCCTGGAATATGCCCCGTATGGCGTTCGGGTTAATGAGGTGGCGCCGGGCTATGTAAACGCTGGATTAAGCCGATTGGTGTGGCAGGAGGATCCTGCCCAGGCAGAAGAAGCCCGGCTACGGGTACCCGTAAAAGCGCTGATTGAACCGGAAGAGGTGGCGCGACAGGTACTTTGGGTCTGTGACCCGGGGAATAAACATTTTACGGGTAGTACGTTGTTGATGGACGGCGGGCTTTCGCTAAAGCGGTAAGGAGGGAAGTGATGGAATCATTGAAGTACAGACAAGATGGATTTACAGGAAGGTTTGCCCTCGGTGAAGCGGATATCACGCCGCCTGTTGACATCTATGCCCGAAACTGGGGTGCGGCGGCGCATGACCGAGCGGAAGGTGTGCACCGGCCGTTGATGATGCAAGCATTGGTGATTGGGGGGCAACAAGCGGACGACCTGCTGGTGTTGCTTACGGCGGATCTGGGATGGTGGAAAAACCAGTCGGACGAACGGTACATCCGTCATGCTTTGTTGAAGGACACCGGATTACAACCTCATCAATTGCTTTTTTGTTTGTCCCACACACACGCGGGTCCAAGCATTTGCCGGGATGATGCCGATAAACCGGGTGGAGCCCATATTGCTCCCTATCTTGAAAAAATCAAGGAAATCGCGGTAACATTGATCCGAACGTGTCAGCAGCGGATGCAGCCAGCCACCCTGACCTGGGGTTACGGGACATGTGACCTCGCCACCAACCGGGATTTGCTGCAGAACGGTAGTTATTGGGTAGGGTTCAATCCCGGAAAGAAGGCAGACCCGACGGTATTGGTCGGCTGCATACGCGATGACAGCGGAAAGGTGCTGGGAACCGTGGTAAACTACGCTTGTCACCCCACCACACTAGCACACAACAACCGGTTGTTGTCGCCCGATTATGTCGGCGCTATGCGCGAGCTTGTATCGACGGCGACGGAAGCGCCGTGCCTGTTTTTGCAGGGTGCTTCGGGCGAACTGGCACCGCGCGAGCAATATGTAGCCGATACCAAAGTGGCCGATAGCCACGGACGGAAACTGGGATATGCCGTCCTTGCCGCGCTGGAATCTTTATTGCCGAACCATACCCGGCTCGCGCTTACCGGTTCACTTACTTCCGGAGCACCCCTGGCGATCTGGGAGTATGAACCCGAGAAAACCGAAACAGCATTGTCGGGACGCATTGTTAACATAACAGTCGATTTGAAAGCGCTGCCTCCCCTAAAAGACATCCAAGCTGAATGGGCGCACTGTCCGGACCGCGTGCTGAAGGACCGTCTTTGGCGCAAGCTGAATACGCGCCGTGCAGTAGGTGATGGACAAACCTCCACATTGGAAGTCTGGGTATGGAAATTGGGGGGAGCCTATATCGTCGCGCAGGCCAACGAGGCGTATTCAGATTTTCAGACCGCCATTCGCGCTGCTTTTCCGGGACGTGCCATCGGCGTGGTCAATATAGCAAACGGATACGTAGGGTATCTGCCACCCGCCGACGCCTATGACCGCGACCAATATGCAGTCTGGCAAACCCCTTATAAACGGGGGGCACTGGAGAAATTAATCAACGGAACCATTGAAGCGTTAACACACGAAGCATGAGCCTCTCCCCAATCGACATCGGCATCTTTGCCATCTACATCTTAGGAATTCTTGCACTGGGGCTGTATGCCGCCCGGCAGAACAACCAGACCAAGCGGGACTATTTTTTGGCAGGCGATAAATTGCCGTGGTGGATGATCGGCGGAAGCATCATTGCCGCCAACATTAGCAGCCATCATCTGGTGGGGGCCATGGGTGCTGCCTATAGCCGTGGGTTTGTGGCAGTTACCTTAGAGTGGGCGGCAATTTTGTTGGGATTTAATGCATTGCTATGGGTGTTTTTGCCGTTCTATCTTCGAAACGGGTTTTACACGATTCCCGAGTACTTGCAGAAGCGGTTTGGCAAAGCGACGCGGGTGGTGTACGATGTACTGATTCTGTTTACGTATATCTTCGTCGAAATCGGGGCGGTTTTATTTCTCGGGGCGTTATCGCTCTATGCATTGTTCGACATTCCGATTCTGTACAGTGTATTTGTGTTGGCGGTATTGACTGGAATTTACACAATTGCCGGTGGCCTACGTGCGGTAATCTGGACAGAGATGGTACAGCTGGGTGTGCTGATTTTGGGGGGAGTTGCGCTGACCGCCGCTACGATAAATGCCGCGGGCGGGGTTCAATCCGTCGTCGACTCGGCAGCGGATTGGAAGATGATCTATCCAGCAGACGACCCGGATTTCCCATGGACCATGTATCTAGGCGGAATTGTCTGTATCAGTGTTTTTTATTGCGCTACCAACCAGTTTATTGTGCAGCGTGTATTGGCTGCAAAGAATGAGTGGCATGCGCGGATGGGCGTAATCTTTGGCGATTATCTGAAGTTTTTGATTCCGCTTATCATTACGGTGCCCGCCTTGGTAGCGCCCTTGTTTCTGCCTTCCCTGGAAAAGCCAGATTTGCTATTTGCCACATTGGTCGAAAAGCTATTGCCAACCGGCCTAGTGGGATTGGTAATGGCGGGTTTGATCTCGGCGATCATGTCGCACATTTCGGGAGCCATCAATTCCTGTACGACCATTCTGACAGTGGACATTTACCTCGAATACATAAACAAAGAGGCAACGGATAGGCAAGCGGTCCGATTCGGACGGCTCTCAGGGGTGGCCATTATCGTTTTAGGGATTCTGTGCTCCGTGTTGCTGATCAGCTATTCGGACAAACCGGTGTTTCTATACTTAATGAATCTATACGGCTTGTTTACGCCAGGTATTGCCACCATGTTTCTACTGGGCATTTTCTGGAAACGTACTACATCGGCAGGTGCTCTCACGGCGGGCTTTCTTACCATTCCCTTGTCTTTGGCGCTGGAATTTACTTTTCCAGAGATGCCATTTTTTAACCGTACCGGGATTGTGTTCTGGACATGCATGGTTGCTTGCTGGGGTGTGAGCCTGCTCACCAAGCCACAGCCTACCGCGCTACTCGAAGGGTTGATTTGGAACCGAGGCAGTCTGCAGCTTCCGGCCGAAGAGCGGGCTCGGTACCGTGGGTTTCGAAAGCCGTTTTACTGGTGGCTGTTGATTACAGCGGTTGTCTTGTTTTTTTATATACGCTACGCTTAAACGAAAGATAGTATGTCGGTTAACCAATCGAATCAATCCGGCGTGCTAAAGCGCTGGTTACAGGCGATCGTGCCCGGAATTATTACGGCGGCGGTGGTTTTCGGCCCAAGTAAAATGACCATCACTTCCAAGATGGGCGCGGAATATGGTAACAGTTTGTTGTGGGTGATCGTCGTCCCGATTTTGTTCATGGCTGTGTACACGGCCATGGCAGCGCGAATCGGACGTGCGTCATCTCAATCGCTGCTTACATTAGTGCGACTTAAGTGGGGGCGCTTAGCCGCATGGATAATCGGCGGCGGCGTATTTTTGGTCACCACTTCGTTTCAAGCGGGTAATGCGGTCGGTGCAGGGATTGCCATGGCTGAGCTTACCCATACACCCGTGGCAATATGGATTGTGTTTTTCAGCGCCGCAAGTATCGCGCTGTTATTTTTTAACGCATTTTACCGGGTGCTGGAAAAAGTGATGGTCGCCATTATCGTGTTGATGTTGATGTCATTCATTGCCACCTGTGCTGTAGTGAAGCCTCAGTTTTCATTGATCCTGGAAGGCCTTAAGCCAGCCATTCCCGTGGGATCGCTGCCGCTGATCATCGCCTTTATGGCGTCGGCATTCTCATTGGTTGGTGCGCTCTATCAGTCGTACTTGGTACAGGAAAAGGCGAGGACACTAAAACTCGACAATCGTTCGGTAGAGGATAAGAGCTTGACGGGTATTTTGTTACTGGGAGTCATGAGCGCTTGTGTGATGGTCTGCGCGGCTTCGGTGCTGTACCCTCAGGATTTGCGGATCGAGAGTGCCGCTGATATGGGGCGTTCGCTGGAACCCTTGTTCGGAAACTTTGCAACCGGGCTTTTTTTGGTAGGGCTTTTAGGGGCGGCGGTTTCTTCATTAATTGGCAATGCGACGGTAGGCGGCACCTTGCTCAATGACGCGTTGGGCAAAGGGGCGAGGATGGACACGAAAGGGGTTAAGATATACATTGCCTTGGTCATGATTGCGGGAGCATCGATCGCGCTGCTGTTTGGAAAGCTGCCGTTGGAACTCATCGTCTTTGCGCAGCGGGTGACAATTTTTATCGTACCGGCCATCGGTGTGGCGATTTATGCGGTAGGCAACGACCGATCCATTATGGGCGACCTGGTCAACGGCCAGTGGAGCCGTGTAATGGGATTACTGGGGCTCCTGTTGGTGTTCCTGCTGGCAATTGTCAATTTCAGGCAGCTATTTTTCTGACTAAAGAATCATATATCATATGGAAACTGAAACGATAGAGAAGATGTATCAGCAGGCATTGGCGCCTTCTGAACGACTGATTGCGGATATGGCCAAGCTGGACGGCGATCTCATCCTGCTTGGTGTGGCCGGAAAGATGGGGCCTGATCTGGCACGTCTGGCCCGACGGGCATGGGACGCCGCCGGTCATCCCGATCGCAAGGTTATCGGCGTATCCCGGTTTTCCGATCCGCAGACCCGGGAAGCGCTTGAACGTGACGGCGTCCAGACCATCGCTGCCGACCTGCTGGACGATGCAGCGCTCGCGGCGCTGCCGGATGTTCCTAATGTCATCTACATGGCCGGGCATAAATTTGGCACAGCGGGAAACGAGTCGTTTACCTGGGCAATGAACACCTACCTTCCGGGCAGAGTGGCTGATCAGTACCGGAACGCTCGCATTGTCGTGTTTTCTTCAGGCAATATTTATCCGTTCCTACCCGCTGCTTCGGGAGGAGCCTGTGAAAAAGTAGCCCCAGAACCCATTGGAGAATATGCACAATCGTGTTTGGGACGCGAACGGATTTTTGAGTATCACGCATTGAAAAACAAGACGCCGATGGTAATTTACCGGTTGAATTATGCGAATGATGTGAGCTATGGAGTACTGGTTGAAATCGCGCGCGCTGTGCGCGAAGAGCGTCCGATCAATCTAGATATGGGGAATGTAAACGTACTGTGGCAGGCGGATGCCAACGAATACGCGCTACGTTCATTGCTACATTGCACCTATCCGCCGCGGGTCCTGAACATTACGGGGCCCGAGACTTCCTCTGTCCGTTGGTTGGCGCATGAATTCGGTGCATTGTTCGGTAAGCAGGCGATCTTTGAAGGCGAAGAACAACCGACCGCATTGTTGAATAACGCGGCAGAATCTTTCCGGTTGTTTGGGTACCCGAATGTATCCCTCAAGGAGATGATCCAACTGATTGCCGAATGGCTGAAGGCTGATAAGCCGTTATTGAATAAACCCACGCATTTTCAGGAACGCAAAGGAAAATTTTAAATATGACGACACTTAGTAAAGAAATAACAACATTATTGCAGGAAGGTACGGTCATTCCGGCACATCCGCTGGTTTTGACGGAAGTTAAGCAACTGGATGAATACCGGCAGCGCAGGCTTACACGCTACTACCTAAACAGCGGGGCTGGCGGTGTGGCGGTAGGCGTACATACCACGCAATTTGAAATACGGAAACCCGAATACGGTCTGTACGAGCGGGTGCTCGATTTGGCGGCCCAGGAGATTGCGGCGGCAGCATTGCAACGGCCTTTTATAAAAGTGGCAGGCATCTGCGGTCATACCATGCAGGCGGTAAGTGAAGCGGAAATTGCAGTGAAACATGGCTATCACCTAGGGCTGTTAAGTCTGGGGGGATTGAACGAATGGGACGAAGATCAGTTAATTGGCCACGTGCGCGAAGTGGCCGCCGTGATTCCCGTGTTTGGCTTCTATCTGCAGCCGGCAGTGGGTGGAAGGATATTGAGTTACCGCTTTTGGGAGCAGTTTGCCGCCATAGAAAACGTAAGAGCAATCAAAGTCGCCGCGTTTAACCGCTACCAGACCTTGGATGTGGTGCGCGCGGTTTGCGCGTCGGAACGAGGTGATGAAATTGCGTTGTATACTGGTAACGATGACAACATCGTAGCAGACCTGCTGACGCCTTTTTCGTTTGAAGTAAATGGGCAGCGGAAGGAACGAAAATTTGCAGGAGGACTGTTAGGGCATTGGGCGGTGTGGACTCATGCTGCGGTATCGTTGTTCAAGGATATTCAGGACTGTCGTAACGCCGGATATGCGGGATGCGAACGTCTGCTGCAGCGGGGGGTGGAAGTGACGGATATGAATGCAGCGATCTTTGATGTTGCCCACGGATTTCATGGTTGCATTGCCGGTATCCACGAAGTATTGCGGAGACAGAGATTGATGGAGGGAATCTGGTGCCTAGATCCCGATGAAACGCTCTCTCCTGGACAGTCGGAAGAAATTGATCGGGTAATTAAGGCATACCCGCATTTGATTGACGACGGATTTGTCCATGCATTTTTAAATGAGTAGCCATGAATCGGTGGTTTTCTTCGCGGTGCGTTGGGTACGTAAGCGCATGGTTGTGTAGTGTGGGTTCTGTGTTGTGCGGAATAAGCTGTACAAGTGGTGAACGGATGGAAGTATTCGAATCATTTTATACGCTTGCGGGAGATACGTTGGGGATTACCACGGTGGTGGACAGCTTGCAGGTGCCCTGGGAAATAGCCCTCGGACCGCAGGGTGATTTGTGGTATACAGAGCAACACGGTACGGTGAGCCGTGTCGATTTAACCACGGGAGAACGAAAGCGGCTGCTCCAGTTGGATGATGTGTTTGTGTTGCGGACCTCCGGTCTATTGGGTTTGGCGCTGCATCCGGATATGGATACCCATCCCTATGTGTTTTTGGCCTATACCGCAGAAGAGGGAGACAAACGCTGTTCGCGGATCATGCGGTATTCCTACGACGCAAAACAGGATACGTTGCTTGATCCGCTTGTTATTCGGGAATTCGGAGCATGGACGTCTCACTTCGGGGCACGTATCCAAATCGCTCCGGATGGAAAATTGATGGTGACCAGCGGCGACGGTGCACAGGACGGCTATGCGCAGGATACCAGCGTGGTACTTGGAAAGATACTGCGGTTTAATATCGATGGCAGTGTGCCCACGGATAATCCAATAGCCGGCAGTCCGGTTTGGTCGTGGGGGTTGCGGAATCCACAGGGGCTGGCGTTTGGGCGCAATGGCTTGTTGTATAATTCGGATCATGGCGATGCAACGGACGACGAGGTAAACTTGATACAAAAGGGGCATAATTACGGTTGGCCGGAAGTTGAGGGATATATCGATACGAAGAAAGAGTTGGGCTTCGCCCAGGACGTTCCAGTAGCCGAGCCGTTGAAGGCGTGGACCCCTACCGTTGCTCCGGCGGCTGTGGTTGCCTACGATGAATCCCAGATACCGGCGTTCAACCATTCCCTGTTGTTGGCCACGTTGAAGGGAAATGCACTTCATGTGTTGAAACTGGATGATAAAGGAACACAAGTTATAGGCGACAGCGTCTTATTTCGTCAGGTATTTGGACGTCTTCGGGCATTATGTGTCGATTCAAACGGAGATGTCTACTTTGGGACGAGCAACCGGGATTGGAACCCGAATGGTACGCCCAAACCTAATGACGATCGGATTTTACGGATCCGGAGAGTTGGGAAGAGGGAAGTGGGTAATCGTAAGGTACTGCCTGCCGCGACGCCGGAGGAAGGGAATGGCGAACAAAGAAACGCAAAGGCGTTATATACCAACTATTGTGCGGCGTGCCACAAAGCCGACGGAAAGGGTGTTGCGGATGTTTTTCCGGACTTAACCGAGTCGCCTTTGGTGCTCGGGAAATCGCCGGATCCGTTGATACGTTTGGTGTTGTCCGGTCGCAGGGAAATGCCTGCTTTCCATTTCTTAAAGGATCAGGAACTTGCTGAAATTTTGAACTATACCAGGCAGCAATTAGCCAAAGCGGAGGATGCTATCGATGCCGCAGAAGTTCATCGCATAAGAGAAAAGCTGTAACCCAATATTAATCAATCTAAGGTACCCTTACTTATTCACTCCGCAGGCTTCTCGTCGGGTTCGTTAATGCGGCCTTAACGGCCTGGGAACTTACTGTAAGCAATGCGATAAACAACGCACTCCCGCCAGCCAGGATAAATACCCACCAGTGTAGGTCGGTGTGGTATTGATAATCGCCAAGCCAGTCGTTCATGATCCACCATGCAATGGGAAATGCGACAGCACAGGAGAGCAGTACGAGTACGACGAACTCGCGGTTGAGCAATCCAATCAGTGACGCAATGGACGCTCCCAATACCTTACGGATTCCCATTTCCTTTGTGCGCCGTTCGGCGGTGAAAGCAGCGAGGCCGAATAAGCCAAGACAGGAAATAATAATGGATAGTATCGCAAATACACCCGCCAGCTTCTGGATAAGCATTTCCGACTTGAATTTTTCACTAAAAACATTGTCCAGAAACTCGTATTCAAATGGATATCCCGGATTGGTTTCCTTAAGGATACTACCTATCTGAGAAACCGTTTTGGAAAGATTGACTCCTGCTTTGGTCTTGACATTAAGCATTCCCCACTTCGTGGCAAACGGGCAGAAAAGGACAGGTTCGGCAGGTGTATATACGTTGTTGTACACGAAATCCTTCACGACGCCGACAATCGTGTGGGTGTCTTCACCCCAACGCACCGTTTGTCCGGCAACCTGGCCATCGGGCTGAATAAGCTTGGCAAATGCTTCATTGATGACTATGCTACTGCTGTCGCCTACCATATGTGGCCGGAAGTTGCGTCCATCGATCAATTGCATTCCCATGGCGGGAATGAAGTCGGCGTCGGTATGGAGAACGCCAATCAATATTTGTTTGTTTGGATCTTTTCTTTCCCAATCGATGCCCCAGGTATTCGAACCAATATTCAACACGCTCATGTTGCTGAGCCCCGCGGTTTCGATGTTACCGGTAGCGATCAGCTTTTCCTTGATGACGTCGATGTGTTCCAGCATCTTACCCCGCAACGGTGTGGTCATTACCTGGTTATGTTCGAAGCCCATATCGCGACCTTTTACATACTGGATTTGTTGGAAAATAATAACTGTACAGACAGTAAGCGTAACGGAAGCGGCGTATTGAATAATAACCAGCCCCCTGCGAATAAACCCTGCCACGCCAGCCTTTTGCCGGGCTCCCTTCAAGGTAGTGATTGGGTTAAAGGATGAAAGGTAGAATGCCGGATAACTACCGGAAACGAGTCCACATACCACCACGACGGACACCAGGAAAGCGAGGTGTATGGGCTCGAACAATCCAACGGTCAGCTCTTTTTCGACCAGACCATTGAAAGGTCCGATGAATACGAAAATAAGTCCGATCGCAAGCAACGCCGATAGCGTGGCGAGAATCAGCGATTCGCCGAGAAATTGGCTAATCAGGGAAGTTTTCGTCGCGCCCACCACCTTGCGCATGCCCACCTCCTTGGCACGTTTTTCGGAGCGTGCCGTAGCGAGGTTCATGAAGTTGATGCAGGCAATGAGGAGTACTACCCAAGCAATCATGCTGAACAGCCGCACGAATTTGATGCGGCCTTCCTGTTCGTTCCCATCCCGGTCGAAGCTATTGTATAGCCGCCACCGTTCCATCGGATACAGGAAGTTTTTATAAAAGAGACCGTTCCCCTCTTTACGCTCCGCGAAATCATACAGCTGTTTGTTGACGTTTGCCAGATCGGCCGAGGATTCCAATTGCACATAGGTTAGAAAGCTATTGTTGCCCCAATTCTCAATCCGGCCTTCGCTCTGGCTTTCAAGTTTTTTAAATGGAATTATCCAATCAAACTGCACGCTGCTATTCTTAGGCAGATCCGCCACTACGCCGGCTACGGTATAGCCTTCTTCGTTGTTTATCCGTACCTGTTTGCCCATGGCCTTTTCGTTGCCGAAAAGCCGTTCAGCAGCGTTTTGGGTAAGCACGATGTCATTAAGATTGTTCATCGCAGAACCCCGGCTGCCCTCGATGAATTCCAGCGAGAAAATATCGAGAAAGTCGGGGTCGGCATAGAATCCGGTCTGGTAGAGGTTCTTTTCGCCCACATTAAACAGTAAGGGCATTGGCCAGTTTACCCGTGCGGCATACTTGATGCCAGGCAGCTCAGCTTTAATTGCGGGAGCCAAGGGCCCGGGATTGGCTTCAAACACATAGGTGCCGCCATCGTGGGTCTGCCGCGACTTGGACATATAAATGTGTTCCTTGTTTGGAAAATGATTATCATAGCTTACCTCTTCTTCCACCCATAAGAAAATAAGCGACGCACACGTGATGCCGATCGCCAGCCCGAAAATGTTGAGGAAGCTGTACCCCCGCGTTTTCCAGAGATTGCGGAAGGTGGTTTTGAGGTAATTTTTTATCATAGTTATCAGGCTTCAGCAGTCAGTTATCAGCTTCCTGCGTAGTTTGTTCACTCCGTCCTTATTGCCTTAATGGGATTCTCCCTTGCCGCACGCAGGGATTTGCCGCATACCGTAACGGCGGCAATGGCAAACGCGGTGAAACCCGCCACAGCAAACACCCACCACTCGATTCCAGTTCGGTATACGTAATTGGTCAGCCATTTGTCCATCATCCACCATCCTACCGGAAAGGCAATCAGAAGCGATACGCCTACCAATCGGAGAAAATCTTTTGATATCAGCAAAATGATGTTTGAAATGCTGGCACCTAGTGTTTTTCGGATGCCGATTTCTTTTACCTTCGTTTCGGCCGTAAAAGTGACGAGGCCGAAAAGACCAAGGCAGGATATTACAATCGCGATACCTGCAAAGACGTTGAATAATTTACCGGCTTGAATATCGCTTTTATACAAGTTGTCAAATGATTCGTCCATGAACCGGTAATCAAATTCAAACTCACTGTTGTACTGTTTCCAAAGTTTTTCAACGGCGGTTATCGCCTGTGCCGCATTGATTCCCGTAGTTTTTACGTACATACCGGTAAGGGGTACACTTTTTTCTGAAAAAAGCACGCACGGGCCGATCGCTTTTTTTAAATCGTTGAAATGGAAGTCCTTTGCAACACCAATGACGGTCCTGGGGCTGTTGCGGAACGTGATGGCCATTCCCACGGGATCTTTGAGTCCCATTTGTTTAACGGCGGTTTCATTAAGTACGATGTAACCGGTGTCCGCTGGCATGCCCGAGTAGCCCTTGCCTGCTACCAACGGAATATCCAAGACCTCCAGAAATTTATGGTCAACGGCCATTTGGTTGACCATAAAATTGGCCATACTAGCAGGTTTGCCCTCCCATTCAATGTCTCCAGTGCCGCTTCCTATGTTGCTGATATCGCTGCTGGCGGCCGTAACGCCCTTGATGCCGGGCTGGCTTTCCAGCTCAGTTCGTATCGCGTCAAATCGGCCCATGAAATTGCGCTGATTAAAAAGAAAGACATTTTCTTTGTCATAACCCAATTCCTTTTTGCGGATGTATTCCAGCTGTCGACTGATGATGATGGTTGCTATGATAAGTACCACGGAGCAGCTGAATTGCACCACCACAAGCGCCTTACGGAATCCATTGTTTTTACCGATTCCGGGTAAAATACCTTTCAGTGCCTGGGCGGGCTTGAAGGTTGATAGCAGGAGGGCTGGGTAGACACCTGCCAGCAGCACCACAGCCAAAAGGGTGCTTCCGAAAAGCAGCCATACCCGGGTGTCCAACAAGCTGAAACTCATTTCTTTGCCCGATAGGCCGTTATAAAGTGGCATTGCCGCATAGGTAAGCCCAATAGCCAACATCAGCGCAATGACAAACACGACCACAGATTCGGAAATGAACTGCCAAAAGAGGTGCCAACGATCGGCTCCTACCACCTTTCTGACACTGACCTCCTTGCTGCGACGTGTGGAGCGTGCCGTAACGAGGTTGACATAGTTGATACAGGCAATAAGTAAGATAATTCCGGCTACGAGAATGAATATCCGTACCTGTTGCATCCCCCGCTCTTCACCTTTGCCGTTGTACAGGTGCAGGTTTTTGAGGGGTTGGAGATAATATACCAGGGTCTTGAAGATGTCGGCCCCATCATTTTTCCGATGAAGGTCTGCAAGTTGTTGTGCAACAGCTTTCGGATCGCTGCCCTCCTGAAGCAGAAAGAAGGTCCGGTAATGAAAGCTGCCCCATTCGGCATTCATGTCATTACCCTCTTGATTTTCTTCAAGCAAATCAAGCGGTAGCAAGAAGTCGGCGTCGACGGATGAATTAAGGGGGAAGTCCTCGATGATCCCGGTGACACGGAAGCTTCGTTTAGCATCCGACGCTGAAAGGCCGGTGTTTAGCGAAACCACCTTGCCCATGGCAGGCACATCGCCAAAATATCGGCGTGCTAACGACCGGGTAAGGATGATGGAATTGTTGTCCGGAAAGGGGTTTTGCCGGCTTCCTTCCAGTAACGGAAAATCAAAGATTTGAAAGAAGGAGGTGTCGACCATGTGCCCCTCTTCGTCGAATTTTTGATGATCATTGGCTTTGGTGATGATGGCTTCGCTGTTGGCGAATCGACAGGCAGCTTCAATCGCGGACAATTCGGCTTTTCCAAACAGCGCCAACGGTGGCGGACCCACAGGCCAGACATTATCGGATGAGGCGTCGAACGTTGTGGATAGCTGATAAATCCGGTCCGCCTTGCTGTGCATGCGATCGAAGCTCAGCTCATCCCATACCCATAGCAAAATAAGGATAGCTGCAGAAAGGCTAACCGCCAACCCCGCAATGTTGATGGCGGAATACGACCTGTTTTTTGCCAGGGTGCGGAAAGCGGTTTTGAAATAATTCTTAATCATTCTTTCGTAGTTAATACGACATGCTTAGTCATTAAACCGGCCTCAGGCAGGTCTACTCCGTCCTGATTGCCTTAATCGGATTCTCCTGTGCCGCCCGCAGCGATTTACCACATACGGTAATGGCTGCGATGGCAAATGCGGCAAAACCGGCTGCTGCAAACACCCACCACTCGATGACTGTGCGGTAGACATAGCTGTCCAACCAGCGGTTCATCATCCACCATCCAAGCGGAAATGCTACCAAAAAAGAGATCGTGACCAGCTTCAGGAAATCCTTTGATATCAGGAAAATGATATGGCTTACGCTGGCCCCCAGTGTCTTCCGGATGCCGATTTCTTTCACCTTGGTCTCTGCGGTAAAGGTTACCAGTCCAAATAAACCGAGGCAGCAAAGCAAGATCGCCACACCCGCGAACAGGTTGAACAGTTTTCCGGCGCGGATATCGCTTTTGTACAATGCATCGAACGACTCGTCCAAGAACTGGTAATCGAATTCGTAGTCGGCATTGTGTTGTTTCCATAGTTTCTCGACGGCTGCGAGTGCCTGTTTGGCCTGAGCCCCCGTTGTTTTTACATAGAAGGTGTTCCAACCCCAATCGGGATCCATAAACAGAATGCAGGGCTCGATCGCCGTTTTCATATCCTTGAAATGGAAATCCTTGAGTACGCCCGCGATAATCCCTGGTTCATCATGGAAGGTGATGGCCTTGCCGACGGGATCTTCTAAACCAATGACCTTAATAGCGGTTTCATTCAGCAGGTAATGGTTACTGTCCGCAGGTGTACCGGTAAAACCCTGTCCGGCCACGAGTTCCATTCCCAGCACTTCCGGGAATGTCCGGTCTGCCGACAGCTGATTAATCATGAAGGAACTCATATTTGCCGGTTTTCCTTCCCATTCCAGGCTGCCTGTCGAGCTTTGGACGTTCAGTATGCGCTGCGTGGACGCCGTTACTCCCAATATGCCGGGCTGCTGTTCCAACTGCTGCCGGATACCTTCGTAGTTTTTCCGGAAATTATGGGCTTCAAACGTAAAGATATTTTCTTTGGAATATCCCAGATTCATGTTTCGGATGTATGCCAACTGCCTGCTGATAATCAGGGTCGCTACGATGAGGACGACGGAACAGGTGAATTGGACGACGACCAGTGCTTTTCGGAATCCGCTGTTCTTCCCCAGTCCGGGTATGATGCCTTTCAGTGCCAGCGCCGGATTGAACGAAGACAGCATCAGCGCCGGGTATACCCCAGCCAATGCCAGTACCGCCAATAAGGACACACCGAATATTGCCCATACGTTGCGATCCGATAAGCTGAAGACCATTTCCTTTCCCGACAGGTTGTTATACATCGGCATCAATGCATACAGCAAGCCGATGGCGACCAGCATGGAAATAACGAATACGACGAGGGATTCAGCGATAAACTGCCAGAAGAGATGCCCTTTGTTGGCGCCCACTACCTTGCGTACACTCACTTCTTTGCTTCTTCGGGTGGCCCGTGCCGTCACCAGGTTGACGTAGTTAATACAGGCAATCAGGAGAATCACGACAGCTACCAACGCGAAGATTTTGACCTGTTTCATGCCCTGTTCATCGCCATCTGCCGTGTACAGGTGGTACTTGGTCAGCGGCTGCATCAGGTAATTGAGGTCTTTCCAAAAATCCGCGGGCTGATTTTTCCGGTGGATATCGGCCAGCTGTTTACCCACCGCGACTGGGTCGGTACCGGCCTTGAGCAAAAAATACGTTTGGTAATTGAGGTTTCCCCAGTCGGCATTCAGGGGGTTCTGCGCCCTGTTTTCTGCCAGTACTTCAAAAGGCATTATCAACGGAAACTGTAAGCTGGAATTTTTGGGCAAGTCTTCCATAACACCGGTCACCTTATAAGCATGCCCCTCTCGTACCTGCAAGATTTTGCCCATCGCAGGTTCGTTGCCGAAATATTTTTCGGCAGTGGTTTTGCTTAATACAATCGACCGGTTATCGGGAAATGGCTGTGCGGGATTCCCCTCCAGTAGCTTAAAATCAAAGATGTTAAAGAAGTTTTGATCTACGTAAACACTCGGTTCATTGAACTTCTTGTCCTGATATTCCAGTAAGATGCTGTTGTTGAACGTGGATGTACGGCAGGCATCTTCGATAGCAGGGATTTCTGTTTTTCCGAAAATGGCTAACGGTGCGCTTGTGACCGGCCATATCTGATCTTTTCCTTTCCCGATAGCCGCCGCTGCTACGTAAATGCGGTCGGCCTTGCTGTGCATGCGATCATAGCTCAATTCGTCGGTAACCCAGAGTAACAACAACACGGAAGCCGTCAGGCTTATGGCCAAGCCTGTTATATTAATAGCAGTATACGATTTGCTCTTGATGAGTGTCCGGAAAGCGGTTTTTACGTAGTTTTTTAACATGGCTATGAAATTCCAGCTTAATTACTGATATTCAATTCCTGTACTCGGTCGTACGTCTCGTAACTTGAAGTCACCACTTTGTCGCCCGGTTCCAGTCCGCTTACGACCTCATAATAATCGGGATTCTGGCGGCCGAGCTGTACATCGACCCGGTATGCGGTCTTTCCATCTTCGGTAAGTTTGAAAACCCAGTTGCCGCCGGTTTGCTGATAGAAACCGCCTTTGGCTAACAGAACCGCCTTGGTTTCATCGCTGAGGGCAAGGCGAATTTGCAAGGTCTGCCCCCGGCGGATGCCGTCGGGTACCTCGTTTACAAATTCCATATCCACTTGGAAGCGTCCGTTTGTGACTTGCGTGTAGACTTTTTTGATGACGAGCTTGTAGCTTTTTCCGGCAAACGTAAATTCGCCTTCCAGATCGGGGTAAATGCGGGAAATGTAGTGCTCGTCGATATCGGCGCGTACTTTGAACCCAGTTAGCACATCGATTTGCCCCAGGCGCTCGCCGGCCGGTTTGTTCTGTCCGATTTCCGCATCAAACGAGGTAAGCTGGCCATCGACCGGAGCGCGGAGGATAAGGTCGTCTACTTTTTTACGCATCAAGCCTAATGCACTCTGCGTGCGCTCATAAGTCTGGCGGTCTTGCTTGGCTTGTTGGGCAATGGAAAGCGAATCCTGCGTGAGGATTTGCTTGGTCAGTTGCATCCGTTCTTTTTGATAGTTATAATCATTCAGCGACTGCTGGTATTCCTGTGAGCCAATCGCTTTCTGTTTATACAACGTTTCATTGAGGTTATATACCCGCTCGGCTTCTTTCAATGCATTTTCGACATCTGCCATCTGGTTTCGGTTATTGATCGACACCTGTTGAGCATTGATTTGGGCAATCTGCGATTGTGTCAGCAGGTTCAGTACCTGTGTTTCCTGATTGACAAGACTCAATTCAAGGTCCGTGTTCGAGAGCCGCATAATCGGATCGCCCTTTTTGAGGTGTGCTCCGTCTTCCACATATTTCTCTTCCACACGCCCGCCGACGGAAGCATCCAGAAAAATACTGGTGATGGGCAGAACGGTGCCATTTACAGGAATAAACTCGCGAAAGGAATCTTCTTTGACTTCGGATATGGTAATGCGTTCGGCGTCGACATTGAGCTTTGAGTTGCCGGAAGTAAAATAGTAACTGGCAAATATCAAGGCTAGGATGCCTACTCCGCCCACAACCAAGGTAATACGTTTACTATTCCATTTTTTTTTGGGTAATGCTCTGTCCATGTTTTTATTGCTATCGGTTACGGCGTTTGGCCCATGCCTTTTCGGCCAACGACGTTACTGCTCTTCAAACTTATAGATAACCTCGTGCCAAAAGTATAACTGATTTGAAAACAGTCTATTGAAATTGATAAAAAAAGAAAACTGTTCGGAATCGGACACCTGATGTGCGGTAGCGGACAATGAAGGAAAATTGCTTATGTCATTTTCATTGGTTAGTTTTGTCTACCCAAAGATTACGCTGTGCGGTATGATGGCGTTACTAAATAATGCAAGATAATGCAAGCGATGGATGAACGCAGTCGGACAAAGGACCGGGATTGGCTGGAGGCATTGAGTGCAGACAACAAGAACGCGTTTACTGCCATCTACGAGGCCTATCATAACAATCTCTACCTATATGCATTTAAGCTGGTGAAAGATGCGGACGAGGCGGCAGACATGGTGCAGGAAGTGTTTGTCTATCTGTGGGAGAAGCGCCGTGATTTGCGCTTGACCGGAGCACTCCTCCCTTATCTTTACGAATGTGTGCGGCACCGATTCCTGAACCTTTCGGACCACCGCAAAGTACAGGAGAAGTTTGTGGATTATCTGCAGCACCGTGGCGATTATGCCCTGGATACCACTACCCGTGATTTGGAGGAGAAGGAGCTGATGGATTACCTGGATAGCGTCTCCAAACGTTTTTCGATCCACATGGCGGAGGTCTTTTGGTTGAAACGACAGGGTTTCCGTAATGACGAAATTGCTGGGAAATTGAATTTATCCATTAAAACTGTCAAAAACCTTTCAACCGCCGCCTTGAAGCAATTACGATTTAAGCTAGGCCGGGTGATTTCCCTGCTCATCATGATTACGTTGCAAAATTTTTAAAAAAAAATCGGGACTTTTTTGGGGCTTCGCTTCCATGATCTTAGAAACGCAACGGTTTCCGGGAATTCATGGAGCGGAAAGACATAAAAGAACTTTTAGAACGTTATCGACGGGGCCATTGTTCCGATGAGGAACGCGCTTGGATAGAGCGTGGGTTTACGGAATATATCCATGAATCAAAAGAACTGCCCGATGAGGCGGATTGGATGCGTGCGAATCGCGCGATTCGGAAGGGGGTATTCCGCCGCGTAAACGCACACCTACCTAACAAATACCTGTATTGGGCAGTTGCTGCTGCCGTACTGATTATCGTGGGCATTGTGTGGCAGTTGCCGGTTGGCAGGCCGGATCCATCGGCCGTCACACAGGCGGAGGTTGCGGACATCGATCCGGGCGGTGAACGTGCTACCCTGACATTAGCCGATGGTAGGAAGATTCTTTTAGATGAAGCGGATACGGGGCAACTGGCTGTCGATCGCGGCATCCGTATTTATAAAACCGATGCGGGCGAAGTCGTCTATGAGATCGGCGGGGAAGCCGACCATGTGACTGCGCTGAATACCATTGAAACGCCCAGGGGCGGGCAATATAAGGTTATCCTGCCGGATGGCACCAACGTTTGGCTGAACGCCGCTTCTTCACTCACCTACCCCACGCGGTTTGCGGATGCCGAACGCCGGGTCACCTTAGTCGGCGAGGCGTATTTTGAGGTCAATCGACAATATTCCCCAAATGCGCGGAAGATACCCATACCCTTCGTGGTTGAAGCCGGAATTCAGCAAGTCGAGGTGCTTGGCACACATTTCAATGTGAACGCTTATGCCGACGAACCTACTACCAAGACAACCTTATTGGAAGGAGCGGTACGGGTGACCGACAAAACGGGCAGGTTTTCACGTGTATTGCAGCCTGGTGAGCAATGTGCTGCAACCGGAACAGCGTTTTCAGTTTTGCCGGTCGATACCGAATCGGTTATGGCGTGGAGAAATAACGTATTCTATTTCTACCGTACGGACCTCCCAGGTATTTTGCGGCAGATAGAACGGTGGTACGATGTGGAATTTGACCCAGTCGACATGCCGGTGGATATCCGGTTGTATGGAGAAATTGGGAAAGACAAAAAACTATCTGTGGTGCTTGAAGCGCTTTCAGCCAATACCGGATTGCATTTTGAACGAAAAGGAAGGAGGATTGCTGTGACTAAATAATGACTATTCAACGTCATGGGCACGCATAAGAGGCTGGAATTGCGCCAACAACTCCAGCCAGACTGTTTGGCCATGAAACTTAATTTCCCTTAGGATTGCTTGAACTAAATTCATAACCAAACGTAACAAATGTATGAAATATGTCCCTTACTTTAGGGAGGCAGTGAAAATTGCGGCCAGTACCGTGGCCACAATTTTCCGCCTGACTCCTCGATGTCCATTAGCTATGAAACTAACCCCTTTAGTGGTTATCCTGCTGGTACTGAATACCTATGCGGAAACCTCATTGGCCCAGCGGGTCAGCATCCGGGCAAACAATGCACCGCTCGAAAGCGTGCTGCGCGAGATCAGAAAGCAAAGCGGCTATGATTTTTTGATTAAGGAAGAATACCTAGGCAAATTGCGGCCGGTCTCTGTGGACGTGTCTGAAATGGAAGTAGGTAATGTCCTTCCTATGTTATTTGCTAATCAGCAATTTGACTATGCAGTCAATGGAAAGATCATTACACTGAAGCCGAAGCGGCCGGAAGTGGCCGCCAGGCAGGTCGCGATGCAAGAGGCCGTGCAAGGCGTTGTAACCGACAGCACGGGCGCACCCATCGTGGGTGCAAGTGTGTATGTCAAAGGAACGAATAAAGGCATGATGACCGATGCGGATGGCCGCTTTGCGTTATCCGGGGTGAACCCCGGCGCGATTCTCGTGATTTCGAACACGGGTTACCAGACACGCGAAATACCGGTAGGCACGCAAACCAATCTTACCGTGGTGCTGTCGGCGGTTTCGCAGGAAATTGACGAGGTGATCGTTGTTGCCTACGGAACAGCAAAAAAGAAAGATTTTACGGGCTCGGTATCGGCAATTTCGGCCGATAACATCAAACAACAGCAGGTGTCTTCGGTTTCGCAGGCCCTGGAGGGTGCTGTGGCGGGCATACAACTTACCAGCGAATCCGGTCAACCGGGTCGTGACGCCCGTATCCGCGTGCGTGGGATGGGGAGTATCAATGCCTCAAACGACCCCCTGATTGTGGTTGATGGCGCTGTGTCCAACCTGCCCCTTTCGGCATTGAACCCGGACGACGTTGAGTCGATTGTGGTATCCAAAGACGCGGCCGCCAATGCGGTCTACGGATCGCGGGCGGCAAACGGATTGATCTTGGTGACAACAAAAAAAGGAAAGACCGGAAAGCCTAAAATCGGTGTTGATTTCCGCTGGGGCGGTGTAAGCCAAGGGGTGCCTGACATGGAAATCATTCGCAATCCGGCTACTTATTATGAATATACCTGGAGCGGTATCTACAATTTTATGCGCTATCGCCAGGGTTATTCCGATGCGGACGCCCGGCAATATGCCAGCAACAATCTGTTTACGGCCAATGGCTCCAGCAATAATGGAAACGGATTGGGCAACTACATGAATTATAAACTTCCGGAAGGAACGACGTTGATTGATCCCGCAACGGGGAAAATCCGGCCGGAGGCCCAATTGCTGTATAACGATGATTGGCAGGACTATTTTCTGCAAACCGCATTCCGGCAGGAGTATAATACCAATATCAGCGGAGCAAACGAAAATACCGATTATTACGTGTCCCTGGGCATGCTTAAAAACCCCTCGTTTGTAATGGGATCGGATTTTGATCGCCATTCTGCGCGGGTGAGCCTGAACACGAAAATAGCTTCTTGGCTGAAAGGTGGCGCGAATATGGCGTATTCGAAGACGTATTCCAATGCACCTGAAGGTTATACCGGCGGTACGGTGAATACCAACATCTTCACCTTCATGAACCTTTTTGCGCCTACGTATCCTATCTATGCGTACGACCGGGATGGAAATATCGTCCGCGATGCGAACGGCAACCCGACGTACGATATGGGAACCAATCAGACGTATTCTCCATATGGCCCCACGGCACGCAGTGCGTTTAACGGGTATTCGCCGGCGGTGTATTTCGAGAAAGACCTTACCGAGACCACGCGCGACTTTTTCTCAGGAAGGGGTTATCTGGAAGCGAAATTCCTGAAAGACTTTACGTTGCGGACGGACTTGTCAATTGACAATCAATATCAAAACAGCCGCGAGTACGGAAATAATGAAAGCGGTACGGCTGCGCGCGACTACGAAGGCTCCATTCGGGGAAGATGGAATAAGGCGATGACCATCAACCTGACGCAGTTATTGACGTGGAATCGATCATTCGGCGAGCACAACGTGGACGCACTGGTTGGCCACGAGTTCAATAAATACCGCTTGGATCAGATGGACGGCACCAAATACAAGATGTTTGCGCTGGATAACCCCAGCATGGGGAATGCGGTGCGTGTGTTATCATTGTCGGGCGGTGACGAAGAAAATGCACTGGAAGGTTATTTCAGCCGTCTAAACTATAATTTCGCTGGCAAATACTACCTGTCCGGCAGTCTGCGTACCGACGGATCTTCGTATTTCCGGGGCAACCGCTGGGGCACATTCTGGTCGGTGGGCGGTGCCTACCGCATTGCGGAAGAAGCGTTTATTAAAGACAATATCAGCTGGCTGAATGACTTACGGTTGAGGGCCAGTTATGGTGTGCAGGGCAACAATGGGGTACACCCCTCCACTCGGTATGCTTGGACCAATACCTATACCCTATCGGGAGTGGGCAGCATTACCGATGCACAATTTGCGCTGGCTGCAAGTACCTGGGGAGATCCTTCCATTACCTGGGAGTCAAATCATATTGTGGACGTCGGACTGGATTTCCGCTTTTGGAACCGGTTTTATGGTACGGTCGATTACTTCCGCCGCAAGACGGTAGACATGCTGTTGAGCGTTTCCTATCCGGCATCCGCCGGTCGCGCCGGCGCATTGCGGAATGTAGGCAAATTGCTGAATACCGGTGTCGAGGTGGAGCTGGGTGTCGATATTATCCGTAAACAGGACTTTGCCTGGTCGTTTAATGTGAACGCTTCCCGCTACCGTACGACGTTGCTGGAAATTCCGGATAACATGAAGTCAAACGATCTGAATGGCGGCTATCTATCGGGGAACTACCTGAGGCGCGAAGGGACAGATTATTTCAATTTGTATATGTACCGATATGCCGGCGTCGATCAAGAGACGGGCCTTGGTAGGTTGTACAAGCAGCTCAAAGAGGCCGACCTGCCCAATTATCCCGGCCATGCCATTGGCGATATAGTGACGACGACTGAAGGTTCGCAGGCAACACGCTTTGAACTGGGATCGGCTACGCCCGATCTGGTGGGCGGTGCTTCGACAACCATCCGCTATAAGAATTTTGATCTGGGAGTAGCTGCAAGCTGGCAATTGGGTGGGAAAGTCGTATCCCGCACGTATCAGTACTTGACTTCGCAGACCATCGGCCGCGGCGTACACGTCGACATGCTGAATGGATGGACGCCGGAAAACCCCAATTCAAATATTCCGATGGTCGCACTGGGTGGAACGAACTTCGGCGTTTCCCCGATCGGCGGAGGCGAGGGCCAGTACTCCGATTTTAGCCTTTTTGATGCCGATTACTTCAATCTCCGTAGCATCAACCTGGGTTATCGCTTTTCGTCGAACTTGGCGAGGCGCTTGTATTTAGATGGGTTGCGGGTATATGTGGCGGCTGATAACTTGTTTTTTATATCGGCCAAAAAAGGATTGGATCCCCGGCAGTTATTGGACGGAACGAGCATCAATCCGTTTAACTATCCGCAGACCAAGGCCATTTCATTTGGGTTGAATATCAGCATTTAATAGAAATGAACATGAAAAAAATGAAAAATATATATTACCTGTTATCCGTCGGGGTCTTTTTGCTGGCGGGGGCCTGTAACAACCAGTTGGATATTGATCCGACCGGCGACCGGGTAACGGAAGAAGACATTCAGAAGCTGGTCAAACAGGATCCCGATCTGGTACTGCAACCGATGCTTAACGTCATGGTAGCGGCCATAAATGGATTTACCTATTCGAGTTCAGTGGATACCCGCAATTTTCAGGTCATCAACATGCTCTTGAATCTGAAAGGGAATGATATGGTGTTGGCAAACCGTAACGGCGGATGGCTGGTAAATGATTACGAACTCCGCGCTTATCGGGAACAAAGCACGGCCCGTGTAGCCGTGTATTGGGGTACTTTTTACAAGTATATTTACTATGCCAATGAAATCCTCACCTTGATCCCGCCCGACGTGGATTTAAGCGCTGCTACGGGAACCAACGAAAAAATCATGCGGTATAAGGCCGCTGCATTGACGATGCGTGCTTTTTCATACACGTATCTGATGTGGCTATATCAGGATGATTACCTGCATGGAGGCAAAGATAAGGCGGGTGTACCGTTGCATCTCGACAACAAGGATCCGTTCAAGGATCGTGCACCGGCTGCGCAGGTGTGGGCACAAATCCTAGCCGATGCCCGCGAAGCGGTCCGCCTGTTTGAAGCGGCAGGTTCGTATCAGACGGAAGATCGCACCGATATCGATGGTACCGTTGCGGAGGTAGTTCTCGCCCGTGCGGCACTTACTACCGGCGATTGGGAAACGGCTGCTTCAGCCGCAGGACGGGTGGTAGCAGCCTACCCGACATTGATGAATGAAACGCAATATACCACATCGGGAATGACGTTGCTGGACAACGAAGCGATTTTCGGTTACAAGGTAGACATCAATACCAGCAAAGGCACTTCCTCATTCCCCGGTTGGATGAACCCGTTGGGAGAAGGTGGTTATGGTGGATCGCAGGCCTCATGGCTGGCCATTGACCGTCGGTTGTACGATCAAATTCCGGAAACGGATTACCGCAAGGCAAATTTCGTAGCGGAAGACTTCATGGAAATTACCTATCCTTCTTCCGGGTCTACGGTTCACTATCCAAAATATAACAGTACGAAGTTTGCCGCTGGCACACTGACGGGTATGACAACCGCGTATTATCAAAACGAGATCTATATGCGCGCCTCGGAATTGATTCTGGTAAAAGCCGAGGCGGAAGCCCGCTCAGGTGATGATGCCGCCGCGCAAAATACGTTGTTCCAGTTGGTGTCAAAGCGGGACCCGGCGTACGTGAAATCTACAAAGACCGGCGAGGCACTGCTGGCTGAAATCCAGCTGCATCGCCGGATAGAACTCTGGGGCGAGGGTGGTTTCGAATTTTATGACAACAAGCGATGGAATATTCCGGTGGATCGGACGGATTCGCCCAACCATCTCTACAAGGAAGTAACGTTGTCTCCGCAAAAAGACTATACGTTTCAGTTGCCCTTGGAGTCAGAGCTGCTGCTTAATCCGAATATCACGGAGCAGAATCCGTAGTGCGAAGTTGTAAATGGGAACGACAACTATCAAAATTAAGTGACTTAACTATGTTTTTTAAACAGACAACCGCCGTATTACTCGCCATTATTGCAACCTGCGGGCTATTGCATGCACAGCCGACGCCGGCAGATTCCTTCTTTGTGGAACAGCATTACACGAAGCGAGAAGTGCGGATACCGATGCGCGATGGCGTACACCTGTTTACGGCGGTTTATGTTCCAAAAGATACGACGAGGACCTATCCGATCCTCTTCATGCGTACACCCTACAGCGTTGCCCCATACGGCGAAGGCCGCAACAAGGTGCCGCTTGGACCCAACAGGCAATTTATGCATGAAGGGTTTATTTTTGTTTATCAGGACATACGGGGGAAGTACTTATCGGAAGGGGATTTCGTGGCGGTTCGGCCGTATATAAAAGACAAGCGGAGCAAGCACGACGTTGATGAAAGTTCGGATGCGTACGATACCATTGATTGGCTGCTGAAAAACATCAAGGGCCATAATGGCCGCGTGGGAATCTGGGGGATTTCCGCTCCGGGCGGTTACGCGACGGCGGCGCTGCTGGATGCTCACCCTAATCTGGTTGCCGTTTCCCCGCAGGCCCCCGTAACCGATTGGTTTATGGGCGACGATCGTCATCATAACGGTGCGTTTATGCTGATGGGATCGTTCTCCTTTGTGTCTTCCTATGGCAGGGCGAGGGATAGTATTTCCACCCGCGGACTCGCTGGTTATGGAGGTTACGGTACGCCGGATGGTTACGATTTTTATTTGAGGCACGGCACCTTGAAGAACCTTTCGAAATTACTGGAACCGATGGAAAATCCGCTGTGGGATGACCTGATGAGCCATGGCACGTACGATGCGTTCTGGAAAGCGCGTACGCCGCTGCCGCATTTGAAGAATGTCCAACCGGCGGTATTGACCGTAGGAGGATGGTTCGATCAGGAGGATCTGTACGGCCCATTAAAGACGCAGGCGGCGATTGCGAGCCAAAGCCCGGCAACCCGGCAGACCTTTGTGATGGGGCCCTGGTATCACGGTACCTGGGCCCGTGACAAGGGCGATTGGCTGGAAAACATTCCCTTTGGTTCGGCAACCGGCGACTTCTACCGGGAAACCATCGAATTTCCCTTTTTTATGCATCACCTGAAAGGTAAACCGGACCCGCATTTGCCCCCGGCATACATTTTTGATACGGGTGCACTCCACTGGAGGGCCTACGATCAATGGCCTCCGAAACAGGCAACCTCTCGAAAGCTTTATCTCCAACCTAAGGGAGAACTTGCCTTTGTACCGCCTCCTTCAGGCGATGCAAGCGGATTTGCTGCCTATTACAGCGATCCGAATCGGCCGGTTCCGTATACAGCGGAGACCCGGTTGATGCGCGGCAGGGAATACATGGTAGAAGACCAACGTTTCGCTGCCCGCAGACCCGACGTGTTGGTGTTTGTTTCCGATCCATTGGAGGAACCGCTGCAAATAGCAGGACGGTTAACGGCAAATCTGTTCGTCAGGACAACGGGGACGGATGCGGACTTTATTGTCAAATTGATTGACGTGTTTCCGGACAATACACCGAACCATCCGGAAAAGCCCACGGCGGTTATGGGCGGATACCAGCTCATGGTTCGCGGAGAAGTAATGCGCGCCAAATTCCGAAACAGCTTCGAACATCCCGAGCCACTTGATACAGCCGCCGTCAATCAGGTTTCTTTCGATATGCAGGACGCAGCGCATACGTTTAAAAAAGGACATCGGATTATGGTGCAGATCCAAAGTTCATGGTTCCCATTGGTAGATCGTAATCCACAGCAATTTATGGATATCTACCAAGCGGACGCAACGGATTTCAAACCTGCTTGGCACCGCGTGTTCTTTACTCCGCAATATCCCTCAAACGTAGACCTTATGGTCATTGAAAATTAATTACTTCAAGAGATGACAACAATCAGATACATACTTACCATTTGCTGGTTATTGACCAGCGTTTTTGCCGGAGCGCAGGAAGCAGACCTTTCATACGCCAGGCACGTAGTGAAGAAGCTGGCATCGCCGGCATTCAACGGTCGTGGCTACCGGAAGGATGGCGACAAAAAGGCGGCCGCATTCATTGCGAAGGCCTTCAGAAAGCAGGGAGTGGAGCCATTATTCGGCGACTCTTATTATCAACCGTTTGAATTGGGTGCCAACACATTTCCAGGAAAACTTCAGGTATCACTTAATGGCAAAAGTTTGGAACCGGGCGTAGACTTTATTGTCTGGTCCGGAAGTCCCGCTGTGAAGGGGCAATTCCCGGTGAATGTCATCAAACGGAGCGATTTATACGGTTCACTGTCGGATGCGCTTCGACATGTAAATTCTACGCATTACCTGCTGATCGACAATCGTAGGGAGGCGGGAGAGTCCAAGGAACTGGCGGAGAAAGCAAATGCTGCGATTTTGCATCTCCGGAATGCGGATGAACTTGCCTTGCCCGGAGTCATCCTGTGTGACCATGCCAAGCTCACCTGGTCGTCCCAAACCAAGCCGAGCGCCCGGCCGGTGATCTTCGTAAATCAACCCGCTGTCGACCCGCTGGCGGTTACGTCGGTTGCGCTAAACGTGGAATCGGTTTGGACACCGGACTACGAGACACAAAATGTTGCGGGGATTATACGGGGTAAGACGAACCCGGATTCCTTAATTGTGGTATGTGCGCATTATGACCATCTGGGCCGTATGGGTAAGAAAAACTACATTCCGGGTGCCAATGACAATGCCAGCGGAACGGCCTTTATCATGGACCTCGCTAGGTATTATGCAGCAAATCCACCGGCATATACGATGGTTTTTATCGCTTTCTCCGGCGAAGAATCCGGACTTTTGGGATCGAAAGCGTTTGTCAAAAATCCACCGTTTGATCTATCCAGTATCAAATTTTTGATCAATTTTGACATGGTGGGTACCGGAGAAGATGGGATGACGGTGGTCAATGCGCCGATGTTTCCGGAAGCGTTCAGCAAGCTGATTGCGATTAATAAAGACAAGAATTATTTGAAGGCAATAAATAGCCGCGGGGAATCCTGTAACAGCGATCATTGCCCATTTTATGAAAAGGGTGTGCCCAGTTTTTTCATTTATACGCACGGAGGGACTGCGGCGTACCATGACATCAACGATCGATACGAGACGCTTCCCTTCACGGCGTTTGCGAATCTCAAACAGTTGATCATCGATTTTTTTGAGTAAAGATCAGAGCAGCTCCACCAGCTTTTCAAAAGCCATGCCACGCGAGGCCTTGAGCAAGACCAGTGCACCCTGCACCGGTTGTTTGCGCAGGGCCTCGCTGGCTTCTTCGGTTGTATCGTAAAATTCCGCGCCCGTTCGGCGGTGTTGGGCGAATGCCTGGCCGACAAATAACACCCGAGAAGCATTGAGTGAACAGGCTTCGGCGACAACCTTACCGTGTTCTTCATACGACTCGTTGCCCAACTCAAACATATCACCCAGAATGATCACTTTTTTGTCGGCCTTGAGGACACGCAAGTTTTCCAATGCGGCGGCCATGCTGCTGGCATTGGCATTGTAATAGTCTCGGATGACGGTGTTATTCGGCGTTTTGGTCAGTTGCGAGCGATTGTTAGCGGGGGCATACCCCGATATTCCCCGATTAATTTTTTCAGGCGATAAGCCAAAAAACCGGCCGATGCAGATAGCCGCGAGTACATTTTCGGTGTTATAAGATCCCGTGAGTTGGGTATGAACCGTATGGGATGCCTGATCTCCGTTTTCTGCCCACCTCACCTCCAAAAGCGGACTGGCTTCGATCAATTGCCCGGTGAGCTGATTGTCGGGCGAAAATCCGTAGGTAACTACCTGATCGATCTGACGTGTGGCGGCCATGCCGCGAAGAAACGGATTGTCGGACTGTAAAAATAAGGTGCCTTGACGGCTTGCCAGGTAATCGTATAGTTCACCTTTCGCTTGCTTAACACCTTCAAAACTACCAAAGCCTTCCAGGTGGGCTTTTCCCACATTGGTGATCAATCCGTGTGTAGGTTGTGCGATTCCGCAGAGGAACGCGATCTCTCCAACATGGTTGGCGCCCATTTCGATGATCGCCATCTCCGTTTGCGGGCGGATCGACAGGATGCTCAGCGGTACACCGATGTGGTTGTTTAAGTTTCCCCGGGTTGCATACGTGTCAAACTGCTGCGACAACACGGAATGAATCAGCTCTTTGGTGGTTGTTTTGCCATTGGTGCCCGTAATGCCGATCACCGGAATCTGCAACTGGCTTCGATGGTGCCTGGCCAAGTCCTGCAACGCGGTGAGTACGTCCGGAACGAGCAGAAAGCGGTCATCTGCTTGATATTGCGCTTCGTCGATAACGACATAAGAAGCGCCCTTTTCGAGGGCTTCGGCAGCGAATGCATTGCCGTTGAACGTATCCCCCTTTAGGGCAAAAAATAAACTCTGCGCTTGGATATTGCGCGTATCGGTGCTGATAATCGGATGCGCTAGAAAATAGGAGTATAAGGACGTAGTTTCCATGGTACAAGTTTACTTAAAAAGTAGGGAAGTGGAAAGTGCGGCACTTTTTGTGAAAATACATTTTTTTGCAGCATATTTTATTATTGTTGCATAAAAACGCATATTTCTGAATTCTTTTTTGTAACGTTGTCTAAACCAATTAAACCCATTAAATCGAAGGGAAGACCCATACCGAAATTAAATGGCGTGAAAAGATATAAATATGCAGAAATCATACTTTTTTTTGTTTGTTCTGTTGGTGTTCGGTGGTGCGTTGTCTCATCCGGTTGAAGCGGTCGGTCAGGAAGGTCGTCGCCTAAAGATTGTTTCCGCTGAAATGGATAGCTTGGCCATAAATGATTCTGTTGCTTTTTTCCAGGGAATGGCAGATCCATCTGGTCAGCTGTTTTTAAACGGTGAGGAAGTGAAAATTTACGGTACGTGCGTCTTTGCGGCTCCCTTGTATTTGCAGGAGGGAATGAACGAATTCCAGGTAGCACATGTGTTGGATCGTGATACGATGCAGAGACGATTGGTTGTGGTTTATCAAAAGCCTACGCGGCCTTCACCTATGGCCGGATTTGCCATCGAATACACCAGATTGTCTTCAGGGGGAGATCTATCGCTGCAACCCGGTGATTTGTTACAAGTGGAGATGAAAGCTACTCCTGGAATACAGGCGACTTTCTATAAGGGCATTCCGATGTTCGAAGCGGACTCGACAGAAACAGGCGTAAGTGGGGTTTATCGCGGCGAATATACCTTGCAGCCATCCGATATGCTTGCCGCCGAAACGCTACCCTTTTCTCTCCACGACCCGAAGACCAAGAAGGTCGTTCGGGTAGAAAACCGGCAGCGGCTGACAGTGCTTAACCAAGCGCAGTTCGTTGGCGGTCAGTGCGGTAGACCGGCTTGGAAATGAGAGTTCCATAGAAACGTTAATGATTAATTAGTAGACAATTGTGATATATATGAATAAGCTCATTTATTATGGTTTTTGCTGTTTGGTTGGCTGCATATCGGTCAATCAGGCAGCCGTGGGCCAGCAACCCACACTCGAAACGCTTACGGCATATCCCTTTCCGTCAGAACTCACTACGGCATCGGAGGGCAATCGCCTGGCAGTGGCAATCAACGAACAGGGAAGACGCAACATTTACGTTGCGGAGGCGCCAGGCTTTACCTACCGGAAACTTACCGAATACGACAGCGATCTCGGTGACGAAATCACCAGCCTGACCTTGTCGCCGGATGGCAAACAGGTGGTCTTTGTGAAAGGAGGCGATCACGGTGCTTACCTGGAAAGCGTTCCCCGGAATCCAGCCTCGCTAACCACCGAACCCCGTGTGCAGGTATGGAGCGTACCGTTTGAAGGCGGTACACCGGAATTGCTGGGCGAGGGCGATTATCCGGTTATCCACCCCGATGGCAAACAGGTGGTGTTTACGCAACGCGACGAGGTGTATCATTGTGCCATAGACGGCAGCACAAAGGCAACGCGGTTGTTTTATGCACGGGGATCAATCAGCGGGCTCCAATGGTCGCCGGATGGGCAATCGCTGGCTTTTGTTTCATCCCGGGGCAGCCATTCCCTTATTGGCATTTACCGGCGGGGTGCGGAAACCATCCAATGGATAGCACCTACCTTTTCACGCGACGCTTCCGTCCGTTGGTCGCCGGACGGTAATCAGGTGGCATTTATCCGCCGGAAGGCATCTGGAGGAGCGCCGGATTCGTTGCTGGCTCCGGTTATTGATCCTTGGGAGATCTGGGTAGCCAAAGTGGAAACCGGGGCGGCCGAGGCAATTTGGAAAGCGCCGGTGACGCCCCGTGGGGCGGTACCCACCACCCATGGCGGTACTAACCTGCATTGGATGGGGAAGGGACGTATCGCTTTTGTTTCTTACCACGATGGTTGGCCTCATTTATATAGTGTGCCAGCGAGCGGAGGCGAGGAACTATTATTGACGCCCGGGAATTTCATGGTTGAGCACGTGAAGCCGTCGCCCGATGGGAATTGGTTGCTGGCCAGCGCAAATGCTGGCTCCGACGCAGACGACATCGACCGTCGCCATCTCATCCGTGTACCCGTTGATGAGCCGGCCATGGAGGTCTTGACCCCGGGGAAGGGTATCGAAACCTTTCCGGCGGTGACCGGCGACGGTAAACATTTGGTCTTCTTCAGCGCTACCGACCAGCGGCCTACGCTGGTAAGCGTCTTGCCATGGCCTGAACCCACTGGAAAGCCGCAATTGCTGGGCGAAGAATTGATTCCGGAAGCATTGGCCTCCGCCAAATTGATAACACCCAAGCGGGTTGAATTCAAGGCCCCCGACGGGACGACGGTATATGCCCAGCTGTTTGAGCCGGCCGACGCTCCAAAAAAGGCACCGGCAGTTGTGTTCATCCATGGCGGCCCGCAACGGCAGATGTTGCTGGGATGGCATTACGGTGACTACTACGCCAATACCTACGCCCTTAACCAATACTTGGCAAGCAAGGGATTTGTGGTGTTGTCTGTGAACTATCGGCTGGGGATCGGTTATGGGTTCGACTTTCACAAGCCGCTGCAGGCTGGGCGATACGGGGCTTCGGAATACCAGGACATCAAAGCGGCGGGCGAGTGGCTGGCTTCCCAACCTCAGGTGGATGCAGACAGGATCGGCGTTTACGGGGGGTCGTACGGTGGTTTTCTGACGGCGTTGGCCTTGGGGAAAGATTCCGATTTATTTGCCGCGGGGGTGGATATACACGGGGTACACAATTACATCGGACGGATCCCATCGGTTAGCGCTGAACCCGCCCCGGATGCGCAAGCGGCGATCGAAATGGCACGCATCTCTTCGCCGGTATCCTATGTGGACACGTGGCGGTCGCCTGTGCTTTTTATCCATGGCGACGATGACGGGAATGTTGATTTCGATCAAACGATCGACCTGCTGCTGCGGTTGCAGGATAAGCCCGTTGAGATCGAGACGCTGATGATACCCGACGAGACGCACCATTGGATGCGATATGAGCATTTGTTAAACGTAGATCGGGCGGTGGCCGACTACCTGGAGAGAAAACTGATAAAAGAAAGATAATACCATTTATGAAGGAAACAGCAATAATATTGACGGCGGGTATCCTGCACACCGGCGATGCAAAAACCGCGCATGGCCTGATTCGCGAAAGCGGGCGGTTTCAGATCATCGGCGTGGTAGATCCCGTCCATGCAGGCAGCGATGCCGGTGAAGTGCTTGACGGAAAACACCGGCAGATTCCCGTCGTGAAAGACGTCGAAGCCGGTTTGGCCCTAGAACCCACCTATTGTATTGTTGGCGTGGCAACGATAGGGGGATATTTCCCTCCCGCGATGTTGGATGATATTCGACAGGTTTTGAAGGCAGGCGTTTCCGTAGTAAACGGCCTGCACGACTACTTGACGGAACATCCGGACGTTGTATCCCTGGCGTCGGCCAGCGGGGCGAAGTTGATTGACATCCGTAAACCTAAGCCGTTCCGCGAGCTGAAGTTTTGGAGTGGTGAAATCCTTAAGCTCCAAACACCTGTGATTGCGGTGATGGGAACGGACTGTGCCCTCGGCAAACGGACTACCGCCCGGTTGCTTGTTCAAGAAGGACGGCGATCGGGCTTAAACGTCGAGATGGTGTATACCGGGCAGACCGGCTGGCTGCAGGGTGGTGAATATGGGTTTATCTTTGATTCAACGTTGAATGACTTTGTCTCGGGTGAGTTGGAAGATGCTATTCTGCAATGTGCGCGGGAGGCGCAGCCCGATGTGATCCTGCTTGAAGGCCAATCCGCATTACGGAATCCCAGTGGCCCCGGAGGCGCAGAATTTCTGATATCCGGGCAGGCTAAGCACGTCATTCTAGTACACGCACCCAAGCGGCGGTATTATGAACATACGCCCGAGTGGGGCGAAATTCCTTCGATCGCCTCGGAAATTGAATTGATTGCCCAGTATGGTGCAACGGTCATCGCTTTGGCATTGAATACGGAAGACTGTACGGAGGCGGAGGCACTTGAATGGAAAGCACAATACCATGCCGAGCTGGGAATCCCTGTTTTGCTTCCATTGGAAGAGGGGTGTGCTGCTGCCATCCCATTGTTAAGGACACTTGCTAATAAACCGTTGGATGAACATTACAGCAGTTAGTTTTGAAAAGCGGTCTTTGCCACTGACACGGCCATATACCATTGCGCGGACAACGGTTTCGGCCGTGGAGATGGTTTTCGTGAAAATACAGCTGGCCGACGGAACCGTGGGGATCGGATCTGCCAGTACGGACGCTGACGTGGTCGGCGAGTGTGCGGACGATACGATCGCCAATCTGGAAAATGGCGGTGCGCAATGGCTGGTCGGAAAGGACATCCGCACGTTTATGGGGCTCATCCGCGAGACGCAGCGGACGTTCCCGCTACAACCCGGTACACAGGCCGTGATTGATCTAGCCTTACACGACGCGTTCGGTAAATGGATGGGTCTTCCAGTGGTAGACTTTTACGGCCGATACCACGTACAATTGCCGACATCGGTTACCATCGGTATAAAAGGGGTTGACGACACGCTGGAAGAAGCACAAGAATATCAGGATCGTGGTTTCCGGGTGCTTAAGGTGAAAACCGGTTTGGACGTAGCGGAGGATATCGAACGCATTGTGAAGTTGCGTGAGCGTTTCGGTGCCTATTTCGGAATACGTGTAGACGCAAACACCGGCTACACCTTAGCGCAATTGATCCGCTTTATGGAGGCGACTGCCCCATTGGACGTCGAACTGGTTGAGCAGCCGATGCCCCCGGGCAACGAAGACGCCATCCGCACCTTGCCGCGGATATTCAGGCAGCGGTTAGCTGCTGACGAGTCGCTCAAAAATGCAGTGTCTGCGGTGGAGTTGTGTGAAGGCGAACCGTATGGGATCTATAACATCAAATTGATGAAATGCGGCGGGATTACCGGAGCCATGGACATCGCCACAGTGGCCAAACAGCGCGATATTAAACTTTTTTGGGGCTGTAATGACGAGAGCATTGCGAGCATAACCGGAGCACTGCACGCCGCATTCGCCTGTCCGCATACACGGTACATCGACCTGGATGGGAGCTTGGATCTCGCGGCGGATTTCGTGGCGGGAGGATTTATATTGGAGAACGGCCTGATGCGGCTACCGGACGCACCGGGGTTGGGCTTGCACATGAATTGAAAAAATGGAAGCAACAAACACGTTAAAACGAACGGTAAGTGGATGGTCCGCCGTATTACTGATGATCAGTGCTGTAATCGGGTCTGGCGTATTCAAGAAAATTGTTCCGATGGCTGACAGCCTGCATGACGGTGCACTTATCTTGATCTGTTGGCTGGCTGCGGGTTTACTGAGCATGATCGGGGCGCTGTGTACCGCCGAGTTGGCGGCCATGATGCCGGGTTCGGGGGGTGAATATGTCTACTTCCGGAAGATTTACGGACGTTTTTTCGCATTTCTGTATGGCTGGGCAAATCTGGTGGTGATGCGTTCAGCGACCATTGCCGCGCTGGCGTTTGTGTTTTCGCAATCTGTGTATGCGCTGTTGCCTGCAAGTACAGTCGGCAACTGGGGGGAAGCGACCATCGTCGTTAAGATCTTTGCCTCCTTGCTGGTGGTCGGACTTAGTGCAGTCAACTATCGGGGGATGGTTTTCGGCGCATCGCTGAGCCGGGTTTTTATCCTGGGTATTATACTCGCCATGGTATTCTTTATTGGATATGCATACTTCGGGTATGAACCGGCTCCGGTAGTGGATGCTTCTTTTACAGTGTCACGTACTGCACCCGAAGGATTTGGTTGGATAACGGCATTTTTTGCGGCTTCCCTCGCCGCGTTCTGGGGATATGAAGGGTGGAACAACGTGGGCTACATCGGTGAGGAAGTGAAGAACCCGCAACGGAACATCCCTTTGGCGTTGATCCTGGGTACGGGGATTATCATCCTTCTGTACATCGTCATGAACGCCGCATACCTACGGATCATGCCGGTGGAGGCGTATGCCGCGATGATGGAAACCCCTGAAAAGATTGCAGCTGTTGAGGCGGCTTCGGTCATGAGCGGCCCTGTAGGCGGGGCAGTATTATCGGTTCTCATCTTATGCAGTACGTTTAACTGTACAAACAGCACGATCCTGCTTTCTTCGCGGATATTTTATGCACTGAGCAAAGACCGGTTGTTTCTTCCGTTTGCCTCCAAAGTGCATCCACGCTTTGGCACTCCTTCCAACGCGATTGTTCTCCAAGGGATGTGGGCCTGTCTGATGATCTGGATGGGTTCTTTTGATCAGTTAACGGACCTGCTGATCTTTGCGGCGTTCATCTTTTACGGCGCCACGGCACTCGGTGTCGTATTGATGCGCCGCAGGGCACCTGCCCTGGAACGCCCTTACCGTGCGCTTGGTTATCCGGTGTTGCCTATGCTGTTTTTTACGTTTTGCCTTGCATTGGTTGTCATCACGATTTATGGAAATCCGCTACGCTCATTAATGGGCCTGGGACTCATTGCCGCCGGCATCCCTATTTATTTTTACTTTATCAGAAGACAGAAAGTCGATATTAACCCCAAACCATTGGATTAACAGATTTAAAATGAAACAAACGGTAATTACAATCATGTGCAGCGCATTGCTGGCGCTGGGAGTTGGTGAAACCACATGGGCCCAGGAAGCTACACTTCCCCCTGGATTAGACGACTACGTAAACCGGGTGCTCCGGGAGTTTGAGGTGCCCGGAGTCGGTATAGGAATCGTTAAGGACGGCAAGGTAATATTGGCGAAAGGTTACGGAGTAAAAAAACTGGGCGATCCCGATCCGGTGGATGAACACACGCTATTTAACATTGCGTCAAACAGTAAGGCGTTTACGGCGACTGCATTGGCTATGTTGGTGGAAGAGGGGAAGCTAAAGTGGGAAGACCCTGTGATCAAGTACTTGCCGTATCTGCAATTCTCAGACGATTATGTGACCCAAAACCTAACGGTCCGCGATTTACTCGTGCATCATAGTGGCCTTCCGGCGTATGCCAATGATTTTTTGTTGTTTCCACCATCCACCTATAGCCGCAAGGAATTGCTCAAAAAGCTGAAAGGTGTGCCCTTGCAGTATGACTTCCGGTCGGTCTATGCGTATGACAACATCTTATACGTGGCAGCAGGAGAAGTAGTAGGAGCTGTCTCCGGTATGGCGTGGGAAGATTTTGTAAAAACCCGGATTTTTGATCGGGTCGGTATGGAAAATACCATTTCGCGTTACTCGACGTTGAAGGATCAACCAAATGTAGCATACGCGCACGCACGCCGCAACGGGAAGGTGGAAGTGCGTGAGCGTTACTTCGAAACCAATATAGGCGATAACGGCAATCCTGCCGGCGGTATCGCCTCTTCAGCCGCCGACATGTCACGCTGGTTAATTACCCAACTCGATTCCGGACGTACACCGGATGGATTCCGGATATTCGAGCCGGCGGCAACCGAACAATTATGGAAAATTATACGGCCGATGCCGATCGATAAAGAACCCGAATGGCTCAAACCCAACCAGAAAAACTTTTATGGTTATGCCCTTGGCTTCCGCGCCTACGATTACCGCGGGGTGAAAGTGATCGGTCATGGCGGGTTATTGACGGGGTTTGTTTCGCAGATTGCGATGGTTCCCGATCACGGCCTGGGCGTTGTCGTACTGACGAATCAGCTTTCTTCGGGCGCATACTGGGCCATTATTAACCATGTGCTCGACTATTACCTGGGTAACGAATCCTTTGATTGGATTGCTGGTTACAAAAAAGAGTTGGACCAGTCGTTAGCCCGGCAAGATTCGGCAAGGGCGAAATACAAGCCCGTGGCGCGGGATCCGGAATGGAAGCGTTCGTTGCCGCTGTCCTCGTATGCAGGCGCCTACCGCGACCGGTTACTGGGCCGCGGGGTAATCAGCCTTATCGGAGATAGTACATTACGTATCGATTTTACTAAATCACCACAATACAGCGGCCAGCTGCGTTATTTTCATGGCGACCAGTTCCAGTTGATTTATGATAATACCGATCGCGGCGAAGGGCCTTTCCTCACGTTCTTGTTCAATGCCGACAAGTCCATCCGTGAAGGCCATTTCGTTTCTGAAAAGGAAGGAGGGAGCAGCGACTGGTCCGATATTGTGCTGGCACCAGACAAAGAGGCTATCCTCGATACGGCCGACCTCCGAACCCGCATAAATAAACTTTTCAAAAAACATCCGGAAGGCCGTTTTGCCTATGCAGTCATGGACCTGCAAAGCGGCGAGCAGCTCTTATATAACGCACGGGAAACTTTCCACGCCGCCAGCACGATGAAAACCCCCGTCATGATTGAGGTATATAAGCAGGCGGCTGCAGGCAAATTTAACATCAACGATTCCCTTAACGTGTACAACACCTTCCGGAGTATTGTAGATAAAAGTAAGTTTTCGCTGCCTGCAAATACCGATAGTGAAGGGGATCTTTATGCACGTGTAGGCTCCAAGCTCACTTATCGCGACATTGTTTTCCGGATGATCACCGAAAGTAGCAACCTGGCGACCAATATCCTGATTGATCAAGTAGGCGCTAAAAACGTCATGAAAACCATGAAGGCTATGGGGGTGAACGATATACAGGTGCTTCGTGGTGTCGAGGACACCAAGGCCTACGAGCGCGGAATGAACAATACGACAACCGCCTACGACTTGATGTTAATTTTTGAACAACTGGCTAACAAATCGGTGGTTAGCCAAGCGGCAAGTGATGACATGTTGACCATATTAAAAGCGCAAAAGTTTAATAGTGTGATCCCTGCCCTACTCCCTGACGATGTAGTCGTTGCGCATAAAACAGGTTCTCTTCCTCAGGTACGTCATGATAGTGGCATTGTTTACCTGCCCGACGGGCGGGCGTATGTCGTGGTGTTGCTGTCTGATCAAATACCCGAAGGGATGTCCAGACCTACGTTGGCGCAGGTATCCAAATTGATATACGATTATATCAGTGAAAAACAGTAAAAATGCTTGATACATGGATTCAAAAACGATCGGAAAAAGTACCCAATCTGTCTGGGGAGGAGAAGGTTTTGATGGAAAATACATTGCGACCCCTGTGGTTCGCAGTGTGGCTTTTGCTTATGACGATGTTGATCGTTGGGAAGCAGTTGCCGTCGGTGAACAAAAAGGCCACATCTACAGCCGAAACACCAATCCCACGGTAGCGGTGTTAGAGGAAAAAATCCGGTTGTTGGAAGGCGGGGAGGCTGCAACGTCGTTCGCTACCGGAATGGGGGCTATCAGCAACACGCTCTTTACGCTGCTGAAACCGGGCAGCCGTGTGGTTTCCATCAAAGATACTTACGGTGGAACAAGCAAATTATTCCTTGATTTTTTACCCATTAGGGGCGTTAAAGTTGCGTTATATGATACCACCGATTTAGATGGATTGGAGGCGTGTATTCTTCAGGGATGCGATGTGGTTTACTTGGAGTCGCCAACCAACCCAACATTGAAAGTAGTTGATCTGTCACGGTTGAGTATTGCGGCCCGGAAAGTAGGGGCGCTGGTGGTGGTTGATAATACATTTGCAACCCCTATCAATCAAAACCCGCTTGCGCTGGGTGCGGATTTGGTGCTGCACAGCGCCACTAAGTTTCTCTGTGGCCATTCGGACGCCATGGGAGGATTGCTAACCGGGCGAGCGGATTTGGTGAAACAGGTATTTGAATACCGTGAAATAACAGGAGCGAGCCTGCAAGCAGACGCAGCCTATCTTATTGAACGTGGAATGAAAACCTTGGCACTACGGATTGAACGCCAAAACAGCAACGCCCAGAAAATTGCAATGTATTTGCAGAACCATCCCAAGGTTGCGGACGTGTTTTATCCCGGCTTGCCTACCCACCCGGGACATGAACTGGCAAAGCAGCAGATGTCGGGCTTTGGTGGGATGCTGAGTTTCACGCTCGACGGTACGTTTGAAAAGGTAAAGAAATTGCTTTCCAAGCTGACATATTCGCATATGGCCGCTAGTTTGGGGTCTGTAGGGACATTGGTGGGGCCGCCCCGCACAACGAGCCACGTGGAGCTGACCGATGCACAGCGTGCAGCACTCGGAATTCCCGAAGCGTTGATCCGTTTTTCCGTAGGGATAGAGAATGTGGAAGATCTTATTGCCGATGTTGATGAAGCACTAGCTAAGATTTAGTCAGAGTCGGAATCGCTGGTTCATACCCTAATGCGTTTTTCTGCTGATTTTTGTGTGTTATGGGAATTTTGGGCGTTATCTTGAAGTGATTTTGGGGTTTTCGCATGTTTTTTTGATTATTCTACAAAAAAACATGCGAAAACATGCGTATTTCTAAATACTTTTTTGTATTCTTGTCTTGCTGACAGACCAATTATATTCTAGTTAAATTCGGGATCGAGGGCGCGGATTGCAAAGACTGTCTCCGGTGGATGCGAAATATAGCGATTGCGAATGTTTACTATCAAAAATCAATAACACGCATTATGAGAAAAGTTAACTTAAAAAGGCTTGGCGGGCTTCTTCTGGCCTTACTGTGGCTGGTTGAAGTGGGGTATGGCCAACAACGGACATTAAACGGCAAAGTAACCACTTCGGATGGAGAAACGCTTTCAGGCGTTACCGTAACTGTGAAGGGAACTCCCATCAGTGTACAGACGGACGATGGCGGACGCTATTCAATCCAGATTCCGGGTGCGGATGCGGTTCTGGAATTCCGTTATGTTGGCATGGAAGTCCAGGAATTACGGGTTGGAACCTCAAGCACGCTGAATGTAACGTTGTCACCCGCTTCATCAACGTTGGATGAAGTAGCGGTTACAGCCTTTGGCATTAGGCGTGAGGAGCGTTCCTTAGGCTATACCGCGCAATCCGTAACGGCGGAAGAGCTAACGGTCAATAAACAACCGAATATGGTCAACGCACTGCAGGGGAAGACTGCCGGTGTACAGATCCGGAGTACCGGCGGGGCCCCTGGGCAAGGTGCCAAGATCCAGATCCGGGGAATAAACTCATTGGATCCGAACCGTGACAACCAACCGTTGTTCGTGATTGACGGGGTGTTGATGGATAACAGTACCTCTACACAGGGTGAAGGTGCTGCAGGTCGGGGCATGAGTAACCGCGGGGTGGATATCAACCCGGACGACATTGAATCGATGAATATCCTCCGTGGAGGGGCGGCTACTGCGCTTTATGGTCTCCGTGGTTCCAATGGCGTGGTGGTGATTACCACCAAACAGGGACGGAGCGGCCAGCTTCGCATCGACTACCAGGGTTCCATTGGTCTGGATGAGGTCAATAAATTCCCAAAGATGCAAGATGTTTATACACAGGGTTGGGCCGGCGTCTACGATACGGGTTCGTTTTGGCCGGCTTTTGGTCCTACCGTGGAAGAAGCCCGCGCCATCGATCCCAGTCACCCGGCACAGCTCTATAATTACCTAGAGGATGCCTACGAAACCGGTTTTCAATATAAAAACTCGCTTAGCCTGTCGGGTGGATCCGAAAAGATCACCTATTACTCCTCTCTTTCGCATTTCAGTCAGGATGGGATTATGCCGTTTTCCGACTTCCAGAATATTTCAGCACGCCTCAACACCACGGTTAAAGCCAGTAATAAATTTTCCATCACTACCAATATGAACGTCACCAACAGTGGCGGAAACCGCGGGAATGCCGGCCGGTACAACGAGCAGTTGGCCTATTGGGTGCCGCGCTACGATGTGCGCAACTATAAAAAGGAAGACGGTACCATGTATATGGGCTTTTCAGGTCTGTCAAACAACCCAATATATGTAGCCGAAACCAACCGGTTTGAAGACGACGTGCTCCGGTTTATTGGTAACACCAGCTTAAATTACAAGCCGACCGACTGGCTGGACCTGACCTATACGTTCGGGTTGGATACCTATCGCGACAGCCGGGAGGGCACGGCGCTGGGTTTCCAGGGGTTGGAGGATGAGATTCTTGTGTCGGAAAATGGCACTGACGCGGCACCTGGCCGGGGATTCTACAACGTTTACAGCACCAAATACCGGGCGTTCAATAGCACGTTCATGGCCAACTTGTCCCACCAGTTTACGCCGGCCTTTGGCGGGTCACTCCGCTTAGGCAATGACATTTATGACCGACGTATTTACCGGTCGGCCACCGAAGGATCCAACTTATCCGCTTACAATTGGTTTGCATTGCAAAACGCAAACACGTTCAATAGCGAAACCTACCGGGAGGACTACCGGCTAATGGGTACCTTTGCCGACCTGACATTGAACTTCCGGGATTACCTCTATCTGAATGCGACGATCCGGAACGATATTACCTCGTCGTTACTTAAACCGAACAACTCCTTCTTCTACCCGTCAGTTAGCCTTAGCTATGTGGTGTCCGACCACCTGAAGCTACCGGATGTGATCAATCACGCACGGCTACGGCTGTCGTATGCGCAGATTGGGAAAGACGCATTGGCCTATGCCACCAGTCTTGGGTACACGGCATATGATGATTTACCAACGGGCTATACAGGTTTTACCCGTGCAGCGCAACTGGGCAATCCGGATCTGCGGCCTGAATTTACCAATACCTACGAGGCAGGCCTGGTATTGAATTTCTTCGACAACCGGTTGCGGTTTGACGGGAACTACTACCGGTCCGTATCGGAAGATCAAATTCTTGGCGTGCCCGTTTCGACCACTACCGGTTTCACGACCAAGGCAATCAACCTCGGTGATATCCGCAATAGCGGGTTCGAGTTGACCGTCGGAGGTACACCCGTTAAGAACGGTAACTTCACTTGGAATACGGAGGTAAACCTATCAGCCAACCGCAATAAGGTGCTTTCGATCAATGAAGGCATAGGTGGCGATGGAGGAGAAATCGTTGTTGCGGAGGAATTTGGTTACCTGAGCTCCAATGTCACCATGCGGGTGATCCCGGGTGAACCGTATGGTATCCTCTACGGGCGCACATACCGGCGGTATTACAGTCCGGATGAAATCGCTGCGGGGGTTAACAAATCGATCAAACTCGACGAAAACCGACCGTTGCTGATCGGCAACGATGGCTTCCCGATGCTGAGCCCCGTGGCCGACGTGAAACAGTTGGGCAGTGTGTTCCCCGATCTGATCGGCGGTTGGTATAATAATTTTACTTACAAGAACTTGTCTGTTGCCCTATTGATTGATGGCCAGTTTGGTCAGAAATACTACAACCAGATGGACAATTTCCTGGCGGCGTTCGGCATGGCCGATTACACATTGAATCGGAACGACCACGTGGTGTTTGAAGGGGTGCTGGCCGATGGGTCGCCCAATACGCAACAGGTCTGGCTGGGCCAGGGGTATGATGAGGTGACAGATCGCACCTACCCGAACGGGTACTACCGTGATTGGTACCGGGGCAATTCGGAATTTTTCGTGCAGGATGCGACCTGGGTGAAACTCCGTTCGGTATCCGTTAGCTACAACCTTCCGGCCCGGTGGTTTGGCTCGGGCTCGATCCGTAGGGCATCGCTAGGCCTTACAGGTAATAACTTGTTGGTATTTACCGATTTCAACGGGTATGACCCGGAAAACTCCACAACCAATAGCGGGTCAAGCGCCGAAGGTTTTGCCGGGATGACTTATCCTGCGCTGCGGAGTTATTTGTTTACATTGAATATTGGATTTTAAGTTGGAGGCATCATCATGATACAATTGGGTAAAAAAACGATAAAACATGCCGGTTTGGCTTTGCTGACCACGCTATTGGCATTCCAAAGCTGTGGCGATTACTTCGACGTGGGCAACAACCCCAACCTTGTGGAAGAACCTACCCTGGTTACGCTGCTGGGGTCGGTCACCCACCGTGCGGGTTGGAATTCCTATCGGTATGGTAGCGCTGTTTCCAGTTACGTTCAGTATACAGCCAGCTCTACATCTAGATCAGCGACAGATATTTACGACATCACAGACCTGTCCACTTCCTGGTCAGAAGCCTACTACGGCATGTCCGATGCATACGATTTGATTACCTTCGCTGAAGAACAAGACGCGATCCTGTACGTCGGCGTCGGGAAAATACTGATGGCCTATAACCTGAGTCTGGTGTTTGACACGTGGGGAACTGCTCCTTACACCGAGGCGTTTAACAAAGTGGAAACGCTTACACCGAAGTATGATTCGCCGGAGCAATTGTATGATACAATTGGTCGCTTGCTCGACGAAGGTATCGCGGCGTTGCAAAGTCCCGACGCAACCTATGCACTCGATGCGTCGCTTGATGTGATCTATGGGGGAGATGTCGACAAATGGATCCGCAGTGCCTATGGTTTGAAAGCACGTCACTTGAATAAGCTAAGTCGGAAAGCGTCATACAATCCCCAGGGCGTGTTGGACGCACTGGATCAATCGTTCCAATCGGCTGACGATGACATGGGCATGGCCGTATTCGAGGGCATTAACCCCTGGGCGCAGATATCGATCGATAATATTAATACCTTGCTGGGCGGATGGCTTTCTACTAACTTAGTCAACCACTTGAATGGCGAAACCTATGACTTGGTCGATCCGCGGGTATCGAAGCTAACCGAACTCACGGTCAATGGTGACTATACGGGTACACCCAATGGTGGTGGCAACCAGGGTCCCTTGGCAAACACCGTACACGATGAGTGTTACATCTCTTCCGCCAGCCCAGTGACGAGTCCTGAATCACCCATCTACATCATGACGTATGAGGAGTTGAAGTTCGTAGAAGCCGAGGCTGCACTCCGTGCCGGGCTTACCGAACGGGCTTATTCTGCCTACCTAGCGGGCATCCAGGCTTCTATGGACAAGTTGGAAGTCAGTGGGAACGAAGCAGTGGAGTATATCAAGGATCCGTCAGTAAGTGTGGGCAAGGATAATCTGACGTTGGATCTGATCTTTAAGGAAAAATACGTGGTTACCTACCTCAACTTTGAAGCATGGAATGATGCCCGGCGGCACGACTATGCCTACGAAGGGTTTGAAATGCCAATCGGTGCCGTACTGCCCGATTTCATCCGACGGGTCGCTATTCCCCAGTCTGAACTGACCCGCAACGCAGCCAATATTCCGGAACAGGAATCGTTGGATACGCCGCTATGGTGGGATATGCCCTGAGCTCCATTCTGTTAACACGGGATAATTGCCGACAATAATAAGATAAAGAATAAATAGAGTATATGAAACACCGCCTCGCTTTACTTTTTTTTGCCGTTATTTCCCTCAACTGTTTATTGTTGTCACCTTTGTGCGCAGGCGCACAATCTGCAGATTCCAAGGAAAAAGTCAAACAGCTCATCCCTTTTATCGACAGCACTTACCGCGCTTTTGCAGAAGAAGTGCATTCACCGGGATTGGCATATGCGGTAGTTTACAAAGGGGAAGTCATCCACGCGGGTGCGTACGGATATACCGATTTGGAGAAGCGAATTCCGGTATTCGAGCAGTCTGTGTTCCGGATTGCTTCCATGACGAAAAGTTTCGTGGCGGTGGCCATCTTGCAACTACGTGATGAGGGTCGCCTAAAGTTGGATGATCCACTCGTGAATTTTATCCCCGAGTTTGCCGCGCAAAAGCCGCTCACTACCGATGCTCCGATCGTGACCATCCGTCATTTACTCAATCATACCAGTGGGCTACCGCAGGATGACCCATGGGGCGATCGGCGGCTGGATATGAGTCAACAGGAGTTCCATGAGCGGATTAAGGAAGGTTTTTCGTTCTCCAATGCGCCGGGAGTGGCATACGAGTACAGCAATACCGCATGGGCACTTTTGGGCGAAGTGATCTTTCGTGTAACGGGACAGCATTATGACGAATACATCCGTCAGCATGTTTGGAAGCCCTTGGGCATGGATCACTCGTATTGGGATTACACCCAAGTGCCGGATGAACTATTGGCGCGCGGATATCGCTGGGTAAAGGGAGAATGGGTAAAGCAACCGTTGGTAAGCCACGGGGTTTATGGAGCTATGGGGGGAATGTTGACGACCATCGGCGATTTTGCCAACTACATGGCCCTGCATCAGCAGGCCTGGCCAGCTCGCGATGGAAAGGATGCGCAACCGCTCCGTCGGTCTTCCCTTCGGGAAATGCAGTCGCCCTGGGTATTTTATTCGTTGGACGAAATGAATAACCGGACCATATCGCTGGCATACGGATACGGATTGAGGTGGAGTTGTGATACATTGGGCATAAAAACTGTAGGGCATACCGGCGGTTTGCCGGGCTACGGCAGTAACTGGATCGTATTGCCGGATTATGACCTGGGTGTCGTTTGCTTCAGCAACGTGACCTACTCGCCGGCTGTACGAGCGAATAACTTGGTGGCGATATCGATTATCGACAAAGCTGGCCTTTCGCCCCGCGCTATTCCGGTCTCTCCGGTTCTTCAAAAGCGGCAACAGGAATTAGTGGCCTTCCTCCCGGGGTGGGAAAACGCGGAGCAAAGCCCAATTTTTGCGGATAATTTTTTTGCGGATTTCTATATAGATATGCTTCGGGAAGAGTGCGGGGCTGTTTTTGATAAAGCGGGCCGGATCATCCGGGTGCATGCAGTTACACCCAGGAACCAGCTACGGGGCACGTTCGTTATGGAATGTGAACACCGTAACGTGGAGGTGTTTTTTACCTTGACTCCCGAATATACGCCACGTATCCAGCACTTCTCGATAAAGCTGCTGGATACGATTGGCGTTCAAGATCATTGATCTATTTTCCGGAAAGGCGTATCCGGATCGTTTCTTCGGATTGCGTCATCGTCCATCGGGGTATGCGCAGTTCGATGCGTTTCAAGCCCTTAATTTGCCGGTCTAAGGCTAAAGGTGCCGGATCCAATGAGATGACAGAAAACCGGAGATCAGGATGAGATAGGTTCTCAATGCGCAGCGATTTCCCGTCCTGTTGCAGTAATGCGCCACCGGGTTGGATAGTTACGTCCGCCGTGGTTAACAATTGCCAAGTCACCTCTTCGGTTTTTTCGGACGGTGAAAATTGATCTTCGATAAGTAAAGATGTTGGACTATCCTTAACAAACCGGCGGTGGGCGGATGCCAGTAGGTCGCCGAAAGCGGCCGTCAGATCCACCGTAGCCTCAGGCGGAGCTCCTTCTTTGAATTTGGTAATCGTGGCCATCCCATCTACCCGATGCAGTTGACCGTTTACGGTGAGGGTGCTATGACCGAAGTTGTTTTTGGTAAGCAATGTCCAGCGTTGGCTATTTTGTTTTTTCCCCCACAGGTCGAAGCCCGTTTTTTCGAGGTCTTCATAGTTTTGATTGCCCGGATCGATTACCCAACGAATGCCATCCAGTTCAAAGACAAATGAACCCGCGTCCATATTGCCGTGGTTCACGGTACCGCGGCCGCCTTTCCCTCCAAAATAATATTGATGGGGGTCGTTGGGGCCGCCTGTGAAAAATACTACGGGATTGGCTCCATCGCCTTTCCAAGCAGTAGGAATACTTCCGGCTGTCTTTTCTTCGAACTGGGCCGCCCATACCAAACCCGCTCCGTCCAGCCGCGCAAGGCGGCGCATTTCATCTACGGGTTTCAGGAAGCGATCCTGTTCGAAATAGGCACCGTTTCCTGTCCGTTTTGCGAACCATGCCAATACCAGATCGCCATTTCCTCCGCGGCGGTCGCCGCAGTCTGCGAAATTATAATACATGCCCGAAGGGGCGTTGGTGAGTACCCGGAATGTAGCGCTTTCGAGGAATCCCGGAAAATCTCCGTAGCCAAAATCGGTTCCGAAAGCACTTTCCAGCATGGCGATGGTTATTACGGAGAAACCTGTGCCGTAATCCCAATAGGTAGATCCTTCGGGATAAATGCCGCTAGGCATGTATTCATGGAGCGCGTTCGGTAATCCGTCGAGCGCCCGGTGGATCGTTTTTGCGGCTAATTCCGGATCGCGCTCGGCAATGGCGATGGACGCTGCGATCATTCCCCCGTTGCATACCTGATTCCAATTATTGTTGCCATAGGCCCACCAGGCATTTTTATTTTCAGTTGGCCAGCTCGGTTGAATGCCTTTCTCAATGAGGGCCTTTTCAGCTTCTTCGATGGTTGCCTTCGGCAGATCTCCCGCAGTCCAGTCGAGTGCGAGGGCGACCGCCAATGCCATTTCGCCAACATCCAGGTAATGCGATGGATTCCAGTCAGAAAATCGGCAAACAGCGAGCACTTCATCGTTGATCCGCCGTAATACAGCCGGGTTTTTTTCAATGCGGTATACCATGCCTAACATATTCACCCGGCGTAGCATCTCACGGGAAACACCAAGCAGCCTTCTGCCAATTTGTTTCCGTTCCAGCAGGGGCTCGTTTTGAATGGCCGCGGCATCCCGCTGGATGGCCTTATATAGGTTTTGTACCGCTGGGTTGGCTTTTAGTTGCTGTTTCAGTCGCTTCTCAATATCGCGGTTCAACACCAAACGCGGTTGCGACTTACGCAGATTTTTCTTTAAATAGGCAGCAGTAATGGGATTCTGGAGCGTTGGAATTCCCTCGGCACCTGTCTGCGCATCCACGGCCGGAGCTACGGACAGGAAGGAAATCAACACAACAAACAGGCGAAGGATCGGACGCAGTGTTTTCGTATGCATGATTTGGCTTTTTAGCGATTCAACAAATGGTTATATCGGATCAAGGCTTCTACATAGTAATAGTCGGCGTAGGACAAAGGCACATCGATTTCGCTATTACCGGGCAAGTGCCCGGTGGAATGCATCAAGAGAAATCCTCCGTTTGTTCCAATGGGCGCTTTGTAGGCGGGCGACGAAAGGCTGGTGAGCATGTGCTCGGCCGCCTGGAGATAACGCTTGCTTTCCTTGCCTTTGACCATGCCCGATAATTCGAGCAGTGCAGATGCGGTGATCGCAGCAGCCGATGCATCCCGGGGTACATCGGGACCGGAGACGCTGTAATCCCAATAGGGGATGCCGTCTTCCGGGAGATTGGGGTGATCCAGTATGAATGCGGCGATTTTCCGAGCTTGATTTAAATACGCTTTGTCTTTGATGTCCCGGTACATGAGGGTGTATCCATAGAGGCCCCATGCTTGGCCCCGTGCCCACGCCGATTCGTGATCGGCGCCCTGATGGGTATGCTTGTTACGCACAGCACCCGTAGCCGGATCGTAATCGATCACGTGGTAGGAGCTGTTATCTGGGCGGAAGTGATTTTTCAGTGTGGTGTTGGCGTGAATTTTTGAGATGTCTACGTATTTGGGATTTCCCGAAACACGTGACGCCCAATTCAAAAATTCGAGGTTCATCATGTTGTCGATGATAACCGGGAATTTCCATTTGTCCCCGTTGTGATCCCAAGAGCGGATGCAACCCACGGTGGGATTGAATCGGGAAGCCAGCGATTCTGCCCCTGTGAGGAGAATATCCTGGTAGCGTTTGTTATCGGTGAGCCGTAATGCATTGCCGAAGCTGCAATACAGCATGAAACCGAGGTCGTGCGTGCCTTTGTTGTTTTTTTCTTTTTCCAGCAATTGGAGTCGGTTTTCGGCCTCCTTTAGGAGATCCGCGTCCTGGCTATATTCATAGAGATATAGCAATGTTCCGGGGTAGAATCCGGATATCCAGGAATTACTTTTCGCGGTAATCAGGGAATCGTTCGCTTTGTTGATGGTGCGGGGCAGAACACCCGCTGGCACACGGGCTGTTAGGGTCTTGTATTGCGCAATGGCGTCGTGCATATTTTGATTGACGAATTCTTTGGTCAATGCAAGATCCTGCGCATGTAGTGATGCGGCCATGGTTAAGCCCAGTCCAAGGGCTGCCATTTTTTTCATGATTTGTCTGTATTTCATGTTATTGGTTATTACACTTAAAGGAAACTTCCTGTTAATCGATTAAAAGGAGGTACGTGATCCCGTTTGTTTTGACCGGGCTTTTCTGATAGATATTGGCGGCCGCCGAACAGCATCAATTTGTAAAATCCGTTGATGTCCATTTCGCCCAGCTGTGGATGCGTCCACCGCTGCCGATGCAGGCCGTAAGGCAGTAAAAAGCCGAATGCCTTCCGGATACTTTTACCCTGCGGAGTCTGATAGTTCCAAAGGTCGATTCCGATATTTTCTCCCAAGCGGGCTGTCAGAAAAAATCCGGTTAGGTTCATCAACGAGTAACTCCACGACCGGGTACGCGCCAGTTCATGCGGCTGGCTTCCGTCGATTTCCAGCTGACTTTCCAAACGAGCCTTTGTCTGGCTTTCCAGGGTCTGCCGGGCCAAGGTGGTATCACCCACGAACAGGGCATAGCTGGCTACCTGGACATCATAGTACGTGCCGTGGTTGTTGTGTTCATCGGCTTCGTCCTTGCCGATGTTGCTTTCTCGCATCCAGCGCAGGAACTCGGTTACCCACGCTTGTAGCCTTGTATGCTGTTGGTTTCCCCAATGGGGAGACGTCCGCAGCAATTGAGTCGCATCCAGCAGCTTGACCAGCGACCACGTATCGATCAATCCGATACCCCGGCCATCCGTAATGCCGGGGATGGATTGACCGAAGTTCAGGTTAGGATTCATCCTTGTTTCTGCATTGAGGAACCAGGTGTCCAGTAATTTGGCGGCATGTGCGGCGTATTTGTTGTTTTGCGTGAAGTAATAACTTACGGCAAGAAGCTGCACATCGGTACATAGATCCTTAAGGTTTTGGGCGTCATTGATTGCAAAACGCTCCGGGTTGACCTGGCCATCTTTTCGGATATACGGCAGACCGTCGGGTTTTGTGGTGTCCGGCCACCAGTAGGGGCCTACGCTCATGTAATCGTGTTTATCACCACTGGGAGAAGTTTTTTCTTTTTCCATTACCGAATAGGGCCCGCGCAGCAGTGCTTTATTCGCGGCACGGAGCACCGTGTCCAGATCGGCAGCTAAGGACGCGTCTCCTTTCCAAATTTGGTTCCGGTGAGCAGCTAACGTATCTGAACGAAGGAGAAACGTGTCAGCATTTTTTCGCATGACCAATTGGAGCGATTTCCCGGCAAGCGCACCTTGGGGAAGTTGCACCGTCAGGGAGGTATCCGTATCGGTAGCTAGCCCCATTGAGAATGTGATTTTTTGAAGTGTACGGGTGGGATCGGCCACGGTAATCCGTTCGATCCCATCCTCGGAAGATTTGATCATGAATAGGGCCGGTTCGTTGGTGGTTACCCGTAGGCCCTTCGGAAAGGCTACGCTCCCCGGCTCGTAAAAGATCGCATAATGGATGCCAAGCTTTCCGTGCGATACCGCTTGCAATTCCTTGGTGTTGCTCACGATGTGCACGGGCTTTTGCTGTGCATAGGCCCGGGTTTGGGGTTCGCTTGCGGCCGGCAACACTGCATATGCGTACTTCGCGTCTTGCGGGTGTATGCCATGATCAAGGGCTAATGTGAAAATATTTTGTGTTACGGGTTCGTCCGTTGCATGATCCTGGTGACTGATGCTGCGCCAGGTTCCGGTGGATTTTCCCTGACGTAACCAAACGGAATTCGTATCCAGGACCAGGTATCCGATGCTGTCGTGATTGAGCCATAGGGGACCTTTTAACTCTTGTTCCGTCTCTGTTGTTACGCGCTTGTCATTTATCCAAACGGGTCCATTGGACAGCGATTGGTTCAACGTGGTCATCACCGGCTGCGTTGCGGTAGCCGTAATCCCTGCGCCGAGGCAAACAATTTCGTCGTCAAAGAAAAACCAAGATTTATGGGCCCTTAACCCTGAGTGCGGGCTCAGCAGATCAAAAGTCGTTGCACCGTATTCTCCGTCGGAAATACCACCGACGAAGGCGGTTGTCCCCTTTTTGACCAAGGTTTCCGAATGCGGAAAAGTATCTACCTGTACCACCGTGGTGCCAGGAATTTTCCGCCAATCCCAAGAAGGATAAATGTTGACGTATTCGCGGCCCGTGCGCGAGATAAATTGGCTCCCATCTGCATAGAAATGGTTTTTTAATCCCTCTTCGTTATAGGGCGATTCGATGTTATTGGAGCGGTTGGAGTACATGCGTACCGACGCGAAATATGTCGGCCGTTGATGGGAGTGGTAATGTGAATACCAGAAATATTGATTGCTGCGTAAGTTGGGATTTTCCAGTTCGTCTTTCCGGTAACTGCTGATGCGCGCCAGCAATCGAGCCGTGTGATCCACCCGATGACCCGTCGCGGATTTTCTGGAGACATCCCGGTTTTTGATTCCGGGGTCGTCGAAGCGGCCAAAGGGCATGGCTTTGCGCATTCCGTCGAGGTAATAATCGACTACCAGTGCAATTGCCCGCGGGTCGAAGGCGAACCGCGTTTCGCGTACCAGATCGGCCCAATAAGCAAAGGAGCTTGCATATTGCCGTCCGTACGACAAGGTAGAGGGCACGCCGTCTGTTCGGTGGTGGAAGCTCATATCGGGCTTTATGCCGCGATCTTCCGTGACGTAAATCTGGTCGCTCATGGTTTTGATCGCGAGGGCGAAGGCAGCCGTATCCTGCCGTACCAGTTCGGTCACCGCGTTAATGGCGGCCATTTTGATAAAATCTCCTCCCGGGCGCGCGCCAAATGCGTCAAAATTGGAGCGCGATGCAATTGCCAGTCCGGCGGTAAGCTCGTCGGCAGTTAATTCGTCGCGCATCAATAACAGGATATTTGCCATGGCATCCGGTGTGCCGATCTCATTCCACCACCAATTCTCGCAGCGGTAGTCTTTTTCTAGCCAGTGATGATAGGCCTTTTTAAATGCGGAGAGCAGTTGTGCGTCCTGCGTGTAGGTACTTCCGGCTTGCTTATACGCTTTGGCCATCGTTAGCAGGTTTCCCAAATGGATACGATGTTCAAACCCGGTCCTGCTGGTATCTTTATAGTTAATCGTTGGCCAGGTACCATTGTCGGCCATGGAGGTAATGATCCGCTCCACCTGTTCGGCGTTCACAGGCATATTGAGTAACGAAGTGGTCAGCCGGTCACGAATTACCATAAAATCAGCTGCTGGTTGGGCAAGATTAGTTGAAACGGGCAGCAAGCTGAGCCACAGGAGCCAAAAGCGCAATATATTCTTAAATGCGGGCATCATAATTTTGGTATCTGGTGTACAATATTAACGATTTAAGAACAAATGCGCAAACGTTTACATATTCTCGAAGTGAAACAAGTGAAACACATCCTGCGATGTCATAAGTTGGGCTTTCGATGGCATGCCTCATCAAAAGCCCAACAAGGTAACGAAATACGCTGCTACAGCGATTGCGGTGTGAAAACCTCCATCACCACTCCGCGGTCACGCACCACGAACGTATCCTTGGCCTCGTACGTATGCGTGCCATCCGATACCGTATACGTTAATTCCAGACCATTACGGGATTTATTCCCCCAGGAATACGCATCTTTTTTAAATTCCCCTGTCCCATTGACCGTCAGAGGCGAACCTTCCGGAGCGGACACCGTACACGAATTGCCGTCGAAGTCGAGGAGCAGATTTAATGAACCCTCCATCAATTCCGACTGGGAAGGTACGCTTAAGGATACCTGATGTCGCTTGGTAGTTACCAACTTTGCGGTGGAGTTTTGCTCCACATAGTCAGCGCTATAGCGCTTTTCATCAATCGTTGTGCCTGCCGCATCTTTTACCGTACATTCGCCATAATGGAAATAGGTTCCGTGGAATTCATTGATGTATTTGATGCCAAACATCGTGAAGTTCTTGGGCGCCTCGTCCCAGTCGCCCGCAAATCGGACATCCGCATCTGGGCGCGACGTGCGTCCATTGAGTATGGTATCCACATCGCTGGAGCCGGTCAATCGGATCGGTACGACGTAGTTGAGGCCTATTGCATCTGGATCTGCAAAGAAGGCATCGGTAAGCTGTACGGTGATGCCACCATTCATTTCACCTTTTGGAATCGTGATCTGGTTGTCCGAACTCAATGTGTAGTAAGCCCTTGGTAAGGGACGTATGGGATTGTCACTTCCGCCAAAGCTCACTTGATCGCACAACGATTCGTCGACTTCAATACTGAACACGCGGTTTACGTTATTTTCATATACGCCGCCCATGGCCACCGAGATGACAAAACGATGGGCATTGTCATTCGTGTTGTCGTAGATATCGTCGCCCAGCACGAGCGTCCGTACCGGAAACTGATAAGGGAAGTATCCTGAGGTGTACTCAAAGTCCGGGAATGTTGCATCGCCATTTTTACAACCCGCGATACTCGCTATGATGCAAATAAATAAAAGAAACCGTTTCATTACCAACCGTTGTTTTGTTCAAGTCCAAATTTAACCACTTCCGTTTGCGGGATGGGGCCGTAGTGCATGTAATCGTTGTCATAGCTCCGCGCTTCGACGGTGAAATAATTGTAGTTGCCGTCTTCGATACGCACGCCCTTTGCAGGCTCCGTTAGATCGGCCTTCCAGCGCCGAAGATCCCAGAAGCGGAACCCCTCAAAGCACAATTCCAGCCGCCGCTCATTACGGATTAAGTTGCGCATCCCGTCTTTATCGGCAATGGAGGCCAGGTACGCATCTGGCTGTTGAATGCCTGCACGTTTTCGGATAGCAGCGATCACGTCCCGGGCACTGAATCCCGCGGCATTTCCATCGGGTCCCCACGCTTCATTGGCTGCCTCCGCAAAAGAAAGAAATAATTCCGTATACCGGACGTGCGTATTGAAATGCTTTTGGTTGGAGGGGGAAGCTGGATCCATATTCACATCCTCACGCAACAATTTTTTCAAATAATAGCCGGTACGTGTGGAAGTCTGTTGCCGGTCCAGCCCATCTTCCCCGCCGGAAATGCTCGTGTTGATGGTCTTCCCTTTAAATTGGCTGCCGTTATAAACGATATACAACGACAGGCGTGGATCCCGGTTTTCATAGGGGTGTTCTTCATCATAAGCCCCGTTAGGATCGTCAATGGGAAATCCGTTGGCCATCGGAAACGCATCCACGAGGTTCTGCGTTGGGTTGATCCGGCCACGTCCATAAAGCGACGGAGGAAAGTGATCTGCTTCCCTTGCGTTGTTGTTGTAGATCGGTCGCCGCCAAAGGATCTCCTGAAGATCCAGCCGGTTGCCGGTAGTAATATCGGCCTCGTCCACCTGCGCCTTCAGGTAAAAGTGATGCCCGTTGGGGTCGATGCCCTCTATCCCGCCAATGTCGGTAAGCAGGCCTGCGAATTCGTTGGCTGCATTTTCCCAGGCCGCAATATCGTTATTGGGGTTGAATGCCGGGCTGGCGGCCAGTAAGGCTAAGCGAGCTTGCATGGCCAATACATGTCGACCGCTCATCCGCTGTAAAGCGAAGTCGCCAAAAACCTCGTTATAGTTATCGACGTTTACGTTCTCAAAGCCCGTGGGCGGAGTTCCCACATTCCCGTAATCCATGGGCAGATAGCTCAACGCCGTCTCAAAATCTGCCGTAGCACTGTTTACAAATGTTTGAAAGTCTGCGCGCGGCATTGCAAATTGCTCTTCCGACGTGAGGAACTCATTATAAACGGGGGTACCAAGCAGCTGACCTCCACCCGCCGGACCTCCATGGTTCCGTAATAGGAAATACTTAAATAAGCCCCGCAAGGCGTATGATTCACCTTTGAATTTGCGGATATACAGCGCGGCAATATCGGGGTTTGTCCATTTCCAGGGCACACTGTCTACAACGCCCAGAAACTGGTTGATATACAAAATCGCCCGGTTGCAGTTGTCCCAAAGGTTCTGCGGGTTGTAACTCGCCGACCATTCGCCGGTAGCTATGCGGAGGTAATCATTGAACCGGTCGTTAGTAACCGCATCGTCCGTAGCCACGTCGTCAAATCGATAATCATTGGTAGGAATCAAGGTGTATGCCGTCAGCAAAAGTCCTTCAGCGAACGCCGGATCATCATACACCCGTTTCAAGGTGTTATGGTTATCGTTCTCGGGTTCCAGGAGGCTACACGATTGCAGGCATAAGACTGCCACCATTAGTTGGGATAAAAAGATATAGATTTTACGTTCCATTTTGCTCTCTTTTAAAATTGCGCCTTCACACCTACGGAGAAAGTCCGATAATACGGTTCATTGTCAATCCGGGTTTCCCGGATTTTGCGGTTTTTCGCAAATTGATAGACGTCGTTCGCATCTACAAACAAGTTAAGACCTTCCATCAGCAGCTTTCTGGAAAACACATCCGGGAAGCGGTAGGTTAACTGGATTTTCCGGATCTGGAAAAAGTCGTTACTGTAGAGCCAGAAGCTTGATCGACGGAAATTATTATTATTGGTTTGTGTGCTTAACCGCGGGTAAGTTGCCGTCGTTGCCGTTTCAGGTGTCCAGCTATCCCGTACCACCTCTGAATACTTCTTGTTGCCGTCTATCCAGAAGTAGTTTCCTTCGCGGAAGTTCTTTGCACCCCATTGGCCCGCACCTAAGACGTACAATCCTATGTTTTTGTAGCCTACCTGCAGTTGCAGTCCGCCGGAAAGCGGCGCCTGCCACCGTCGCAGGTAAACTTCATCGTTCACGTCCACAATGCCATCGTTGTTTTGATCTTTGTATTTGATATCACCGGGTTTAGGCGTACCAAAAGATTGCGCCGGACTATTATCGATGTCGGCCTGATCGCGGAAAAATCCCAGGGCTTCAAGGCCGAAGGTCGCGTCCACCGGATGTCCCGCGCGGTATTGATAAGCATCGTTATAGACTTCATCCACCGTTAAGCGCTCAGAGGTCACATAGAGCGCATTTACGCCTGCAAAGAGCCGCCAATTACCAAATGACCGCTGCACATCGATACCCAATTCAGCTCCTTTATACGCGTCTTCACCAAAGTTTTCGTAAGGAATGAAGTTCGCGTAGAAACTCGGGTACTGGGTAGCCGGCCTGACAATCAAGTCGGTATACCGATCGTAAAAGAGGTTGGCCTCGACCCCCAGCAGGTTGTTGAAGAACCGGCCTTCCAATCCAAGGTTAACTTCCTTGCGTTTAACGAATCCGAGGTTTGGATTGCTGGGCCAACTGGATATCACGCCGCTCCGGCTGCGCGTACCCTCATACCAGTTGTAACTTCCCGAAGTAGCATAACGGCTGTCGTAATAGTAAAAATCACCTATCGGAATGTCGGAGTTGATATATCCGGCAGTCAAGCGGAGTTTCAACCAGTCGACCCAGTTCACGGTCGACATGAAATCTTCCTTACTTAGGACCCATCCGAGGCCGAGGGTGGGTGACAATCCCAGCCGATTTCCCTCCGGTAACTTTACCGAATTGACATAGGCACCGCTGAAGTTTACCAAATACTTTTCTTTAAACCCATAGGTAACCTGCATACCCAAGTGAGCCTGTTTCACCCCTTGAAAGCTCGTTTGTAGGTTGCCCGGCTCTTTGAAAAGGCTCCCGAAGCCGATTAAGTTTGCCGACACGTGATGGTCTTGTTGAAACACCCGATCGTATGCCAGCATGCCGTAAAAGCCGAAGCGACGCCTGAATGAACGTGAACCGATATCCAAAGATCCCGGTCGTGCGTCTGTGCCATGTTGCCGTAATGACACAATCCGATCTTCGTCTTCTGCCCACACCGGTTCGTACACGGCAAACTGATTGTTGATGGCTTGATCATATCGGAGGAAGTAATCAAAACTGATGTTGGTGTGGAGGGAAAGTCCTTCCGTGATGCGTCTCAGGTCGAAATTGATCCGGTTGTTGAACAAATACTTCCGGTCTACCCGTTCGTTTCTGCCGCCTGAATAACCAAAACCAGCAGCGGTAGTCAAATAATTTGCCGTGCCGCCTAGCAGAAATTGATCGCCGATATCATTTTTCCGAGCTTGTAAGACAGGGTCCTCCGGATCGATCAGGTCAATGGGAAGCAAAGGTGCATATTCATATGGGCGCTCGTTTGCGGCACCGTTCCAGAATGTGCCGCGTTGCCCGCGGTCCACGGCAAAATAACCAGCTACATCCACTTGTGTGGTAATCCATTCGGCCACTTTAAGATCCACATTTCCCCGCACATTAAACGTGTTGTAGCGAGCTTTGCTCCAATCGCCGAAATCAATTAAACTACCCACGGAATTCCAGCCCATATTGGCATAATAACGGGCGTTTTCATTCCCTCCCGAAAATTCACTCAGAAAATCGAAATACGGCTTATGATTATTCAAATAGTCGTCTCCGTAATAATCATTGTCAGGATACCGATACCGGTTGCCACTACGAAAGTTTTCGATAGTTTGTGGCGAATACTGTTCGTCCAAACCATCGTTCAGTCGGGCTTGGTTATAGTAGCGCATGTAGTCGGCCGAATTCAGGAATTTAGGCAACTCCAAGGGGGTTGATACCCCATAGTTGAGTGCGAAATTCGCGTGTTGCCTGCCATCTGATTGTCCGCGTTTCGTGGTCATCAACACCACGCCGTTGATAGCGGCGCTACCATATAACACAGCGGCGTTGACATCTTTCAATACGGTTATGCTTTCGATCTCGGAAAGACGGATATTTTCCACATCGCGGGGCAAGCCATCGACGATGAAGAGCGCATTACCAGACTCCGTTCCGGTTCCGGTTACGTCGGATGTGTTAATATTGATGCCGAGCCCGCGGATATTGGTCGCGCCAAGCATTCCCAGCGCCCGTCCGTTGAGGACGTTATTGGTCCAGATCGTATTGTCTTTGTTGTTTACGTCTACCGCATCCACTTTCGTAACGGCGCCAACGATTCCGCCCGCCTTCACGCGTCGGAAAGCGACGTTCACTTCTTGTTCGGTTGCAGAAGTGTCGGCTTCCTGAGCGATAACCGGCTGTCCTAGAACTGCGGTCAGCGCCCACAACACCGTCTTCCTTCGAATGTTATATTTCCAGTTCATCAATTTTTCCATTTAGATTTACAACTTGAACTAACCTACCATCCCGGATTTTGTGGGAAACCTTCGTATTGCGTGGTGAACTGAATCTGGATCGGCAGCCAATTGTGCTTTTTTTCCGCTACCCGTCTAACGATCACGCGTTCGCGGAGGTTGATCGGTTTGCCGTCACTTCCACGATCGAAGTCGATAGCCGTCTTATTGAGGTACCTGGGATCGCCATTCCGGTTCCACCGACGGAGATCGCAAAAGCGGGCGCCTTCGAAATTCAATTCCACGGCCCGTTCGCGTACAATTTCCTCAAAAAACGCATCGTTTGTAGCGGTGTATTTATCGGCCATATTCGGTAGTTGGGCGCGATTCCGAACCACATTGATCGCTTGTTCGGCGGTCATGAAATAATTGCTTGCCGATGCCTTCGGTGTTCCACCTGGACTGAAAAGAACCGCTTCTGCGTACATGAGGTAAATATCGGCCAGCCTCAGGTACGGTATATACGCTTGAAGTGCGCCGGTGCGGGAGATGGTCAGTTCAGTGCCCATCGGTGAATAGCGCTTGGCGTAATATCCGGTAACACTTGGGGGATTGATCTGTGAGCGGTGCCGACCTCCGTTGTATAACTCTGCATACCGGTCAGGACCCGATTCATTGATAATCTGGTCGCCATCTTTCAAGATGTCCTTGTAAAACCGGGGTTCACGTCCGGTCCAGGGATCGTTGGGATCATAACCCGACTCGGGATCGTCGATGGGCAGACCGTTGGCCATGGCGTAGTTTTTGGTGTTGTTGTGGGTCGGTACATCCGCCGAGCTTCCACTGTTCAGGCCAAGTGAAGAGGGCACGGTGCCCCCCAGCGCGGACCACCGTACCCGGTCGCGTTGATAGATCGTAGGCATCATAATGCCTTCGGTGCCACCTGGTCGTTCCCAGTTCCAGCGCCAAAAGTTGTCGGTCCACGCGTCCCAGCTTTGCATCCGATACGTACCGGTTTCGTCCGCCAATTGGAGAAGTTCACCAAACGCTTCGGCAGCCTGTTTGGCTAATTCGGCGTTAAAGCTATTGTTTCCGGTTGCTTCTTCATTCATCATTGGACTGGCTGCATAGAGAAGCGCTTTACCCAGGTAGCCGAGTGCGTGGAATTTATTAATCCGGTCGCGATTATGTCCCAGTGTCCGCTGCCCCGGGCCGGATTGATCCCAATGGACAGGCAGTATAGCCGCCGCCGCCCGGAAGTCTTCCGCCATGCGGAGGGCACAGTCCTGAAAATTCAAGCGTTTGAACTCCTCCGAGGTGAGTTCGTCGGTCGCTTCCAGTGCGCGCGTAACATAAGGCATACCGCCCCAGTAGCGTGCTAGCTCAAAGTAAAACCAACCCCTGAAGAACAGGGCTTGTCCACGTAAGTGATCGCGTTCCTCCTGGGAGCCTTCGAACAGCCCTTCTTCTTCCAGTTTTGCCAGGGCTACGTTAGCTTTCCGGATACCATACCACGCATATTCCCAAACCCGTTTGGTGCGGGTATCCCGGTTCGTCATTTGTACAGACTGTCCATAAAAGTACGCGTGGTTACCCCAATAGTTGCCGTCGTCAAAGGCATACGGGCTGTTGTTAAGGGTTTCGTCGGCAAACAGGTATTGGTTCCACGCTCCGCCCTTATTGGGGTCCATGATGCAGTTGTACATCTCTTCCACGAATCCCTGGAAACTGATGAAATTCCCGAACACATCTTTCTCGGAGATATCGGCCTCAGGGGCCTTATCCAGGTACTTTTCGCAGGAAATAGTTCCGGCGAATGCCAGTACGCTTAGGGTTCTGAACAGTATTTGTTTGAATCGTATTTTAGTCTTCATGGTTTCAACAATTAAAAAGAAACATCGATCCCGAGATTAAACCGCCGCATATTGGGATAGGATCCTTCGGTGTCACTACCCCCACTGTATGAACCTTCGCGGTCATCGGGAAGATCCGACCAGAAAAATAAATTCGTTCCATTTACAAAGACCCGCATATTATCCAGTCCTATGCGTTTGATCCATGCGCTGTTGCTGAAAGAGTAGCCGATCTCAGCGTTCTGCAGGCGAAGGAACGACGCGTCGTACACGTAATAGTCGCCAATGTTTTCGGCCTGTGTTTTCCACCGGGGAAGGAACGAGGAAGCATTGGGATTATCCTTCGACCAATAATCGCTTACGTGCCCGAAGACGATATCCGTATCGTAGTTGAAGTTGTTGAAAGGAATGTATCGGGTGGCGTTACTGGCTCCGTAGAGTTGCGCCATTACATTGAATCCTTTATAATCGAATCCAAGTGTAAAGGCGGCGGTATTCTGTGGGACACTGGAGTAGCCAATCGGTGCGGAATCTTCATTTGCCTTGATGATGCCATCTGCATTGAAATCGAGCAGATTGTAATAGCCCGGCAATTTTTGCAGGTCGTTCGTTTCGGTGGGTACGCTAGCGTACACCTCATCCCAATTGTTGTAGAATCCCGTATTTATCAGGCTTTTTCGCTGATCAATGGGATATCCTGCCGCTTTGACGTGGTCGTATTGCAGGGGCGGATCGTCACGGAATATCACGGTATTCTCGTTGTGGGTGATGGCAATTTTTGCCCAAAGGGAAGTCGATGGACTAAAGTTTTTATTGAAGCCGACTTCAAGTTCGTAACCTTTGGATTTCACGTGCCCAAGGTTTGCGGCCGGAGGTGTCATGCCAAAGAACGGGGGAACATTCCGGCTACCGCCGGCAATCAAAATATTGGTGCGATCTTCGTTGAATATATCCGCGGTTACGGTCACAAGGTTCTTGAACAGGGCGAGGTCCAAGCCCAGGTTCTGTTTGGTAGCGGTTTCCCAATGGACATTCGGATTGCCGATCGTTGCTTCCCGGTAGAAGGTGTACGGACTCTGCCCGTCGGTGGCATTGTTGAGCCGGGCAGCCGTCCCGAAGGCGTATTGCGAAGCATACAGCCATCTCCCTCCTCCGCTGTCATCGCCCACTACGCCAATGCTATACCGGAATTTGAGTGCATTGACCCAATTAACCTTAAAAAACGGCTCATTTGACAGGTACCAACCCACGCCCAATGAGGGGAAGAAATCGAATCGATAACCCGGTCCAAATTTCTCCGAACCGTTGTACGCACCATTGGCTTCAAAGAGGTAGCGGGTCTTGTAGTCATACGTTGCGCGAAAAACCCAATCTTCCCGATAGGTTTTAAAAGCGCTGCCCCTGGCCGATTCTTCCCGCTGGAACAAGCCCATGGCGGTTACGTTGTGATCGTTGAATTGGCGGGCATATTTCAATTGCGCCCGGTACATCATCCGGCGGGTAATGGGAATATAGCCGATCCAGTTGGAGTTGGCAATTTCTTCCTGGCGGATGGTCCACGGGCGGATAGTCCAATCGTATTCTTCGTCGCTGACGGGCAGGTATACGGTATATTCATTCGGATCCTGATCGGGGCCTTTATATAGTAGCGGATAAATCTGCTTAAATGCTACGTTGGTTACGGCTTCCCCGGGGCGGGTATGATTGGTAATATCGTAAATGCCGCCTTCTGACCGGACGTTGTTATCATAAAAAAAAGATCCCACCGCGCTTAGGCCTTCAGTGATAAAGCCGAGGTCTTGTTCTAAATGGAAATCCGAATTTAGTTCGGTATAACGGGCTTGCCGTATTCCCAGGTTATAGGCGACAGCCAATGGATTTGCGGTATTGTTTCCTCCTTCCTGATAAGCCCCCCATCGGCCATCGGAATACCGCGGCAGATACAGATTGGGTGCAAGTCCATATACCGAACGCCACATCCATGCGTCGGCCCGGCTTGTACTGCCTTCGTTGTTGAAGTTTGTGTTTTTCTGGCCATAGAAGCCAGCGAGATTGATTTTCATTTTGGTCCGTTCGGTGAACGCGACGTCGATGTTACTTCGGAAGTTAAAGCGGTCAAAGTTGTAATTGGGCTCGTATCCTTTGCCGTTGTCCATGTCCTGAAACATATCGCCTTCATGCAGATAGGCAAGCGATCCGAAATACTGCACCATCTTACTGCCGCCGCGGGCGTTCAACGTCGCCTTGTGTGAAAATCCGACATCCTTAAACATGGCCTTTTGCCAATCCACGTTGGGATAAATCTCTGCGTATTCGGGTATTTGCGGTAACCGGTAGCGTTGTACGATATCATAAGGGACGTAGTTGTTCCAGGAAGGCTCATTCAACACACCCTCTCGCTCGATGATCTCATTTCTGGCCATCATGGCCGCGTACGAATCCAGTTTCTCGGGAAGTTTGGATACCGACATTCCCATAGCGGTATAATTGAAGTTGAGTTGGGTTTTGCCTTCCATCCCCCGTTTTGTCGTAATGAGGATAACGCCATTGGCCCCCTTTACCCCGAATACGGCGGTAGCCGATGCATCTTTCAGTACGGATACACTGGCTACTTCGTTGACATCGATGTTATTCATCGCCCGCTCAACACCGTCGACTAGAATCAGCGGCTGTCCGCCGTTCCAGGTATTTTTACCTCGGATGAAGATGTTGGTCGCGCTTTCACCGGTGGTGACGCCCCCAGGCTCACCCGAAGAAGTCAGCGTAACGATGCCGGGTAATTGCCCGGTAAGCGCTTGTGCCAGGTCCGGCTGGTTTCCCTGCCGTTTCAATTCTTTGTCGGTGGTCTGTACGATTGAACCGATGACACTTTCCTTTTTTTGCTGGCCATAACCCACTACGACGACTTCACCCAACATTTCCTGGTCTTCTTCCATGGTCACGTTGATGAAATCGCTACTGCCTACAGTTATCTGCGTTCGTTGATAACCGATGGAAGTCAAGGTTAATACATCGCCTACGCGGACACCGTCCAACATAAAGCCACCATTTTCATCCGTGGTAGTGTGGTTGTTGCTGGTTCCGACAGAGATCGTAACCCCCGGTATAGGCGCACCGTTGGGGTCTTTGACGATACCTTTGATAACTTTTTGGATTTCGTCGGCCATTGCTGCATTTAGCGCTGCCGTAGAAATGGAGAGCAGCAACAGGAAGAATGGCCCTAACGTTTTTTTTAAGTAGGTTTTTCTCATAATTTGGTTATTCTTAAACATAAGATGTGAATCAAGCATCCCTGAATGTCCATAGGCGCTAAGGAGGAAAGAAGACAATCGTTTTCACGGCATACTGTTTGGGTATACAAAATGAGTACAAGAAATCGAAGAAATTATGCTGCTGACCGGATCGATCAACTAATTAAACTCTCTGATAGTTGTTTTTATGTTCATAATTGTGCGTTTTGTAATTAGTTACGGCAATTGTAAAAAAAATATTGAAATAGCGCAATCGTTTACGCAATTAATTTTACGAAAACGTTGTAGTTGCACCGAAGCGTCTTGAAATGCTCTTGGTAAGGTATGACGTAAATCTCGATCGTTCGGAAAATCGGGTGGAGTTGCGCTTACCTTCGTTTTATCCCAAGCAGGCCGTCGTTTTCCCAAAGGAGGCAACCCATTTCCAACTGGTCGCGGCGACGGCAGCGATCGATTTTAGCCATGCGCCCTCCATACCGCAGCGTCCCCCATTGGCTATGGAAAAAACTGAGCTGTTATCGGTCGTGGGGCAAGTGCCGGCCCTGTCATTTTCCTTGCCCATCGACGAAGCCCTGGGCGCAGGGCCGGTATTGTACTGGTCGGGATCTCGTACTTTGAATCGCTGCAGGGAGAAATTTATCCGATCAAAGACAAGGAATCCGCGCCTTTGGGGGTGTGGAAGTATATTGACAAAATCACCGGTTTGCGTTTTTGTGCGTTTTATTGTTACATTCAATAACTATCAATCAGCCTTTTTTGACAAAAAATGTGTGTTTATGCATTTTTATATTTTTTTATTGCAAAAAAACGAAACAATAAATGTATACTTGTATGGCCGATTCGTGCTACTAAAGAGAGCAACCCAATGATGAAAAGTAAAACACCTGCTGTATTTCTTTACGCTGTTTTTGTCGTATTTCTTGCTGTTGCCGTTATGTTCCCCAGCGACGCCGGGAGCCAGCAGCCCCTTCCGCGCACGCAAAATTCAATGGAAACCTTAACCGGAACCGTCGTACTTCCCGGAGCCGACCAGCTGAACCGCTACTTACCGTTGCTTCGTGGAAAAAAAGTTGGGCTGATGGGGAATCAAACCTCCATTGTTGGGCCGACCAAGAAACATCTCGTTGATGTGTTGCTTGAGAATGGTGTCAACCTCCAATTCGCGTTCGCGCCGGAACATGGTTTCCGGGGCAATATCGAGCGTGGTGAAAAGGTAGCCAACGAGGTGGATGAACAAACCCGCTTGCCGCTGTATTCGCTATACGGAAAAAACGAAAAGGCAGATTCCATTGTGGCCTCCGTGGACGTGATGATCTTTGACTTACAGGATGTAGGTGCGCGGTTCTATACGTACATCACGTCTATGCATCGTGTGATGCAGTTGTGTGCAAACCACGGCAAGAAATTGATCGTCCTGGATCGACCCAATCCGAATGGCGACCAAGTAGACGGTCCGGTGCGGAAAGATGACCGATTCAAGTCTAACGTGAGTTTTCATAAGATTGCCATGATTCATGGACTCACCGTCGGCGAACTCGCTAAAATGATCAACGGTGAGGGTTGGTTGGATAACGGTTCGCAGTGCGACCTGGAAATCGTCACCGTTCAAAATTACGACCATCGTACGCCTTATGAGTTGCCCGTCATTCCGTCGCCTAGTTTACCTAATTACTTGTCGGTACGGCTCTATATGTCACTCTGCCTGTTTGAGGGCACGGATATTAGTGTAGGCCGGGGAACCGACTGGCCGTTCCAGGTGCTGGGCTATCCCGATCCGGTGTTTGGCGGGTTCACATTTACGCCGGGGGTACGACCCGGTATGGCCGCTCACGTGGAGCAACAAGGAGAACTGTGTTATGGGCTCGATCTCCGAGGGCTGGATCCGCTGCAGCACACGTTCACCTTAAAATACTTGATCGATTTTTATAAGAAGGCGCCGTTCAAAAGTACTTTTTTTTCGCGCCCTGAATTTTTTGATAAGCTGGCCGGTACCGATGAATTGCGGAAACAAATTGTCGCCGGGCAAACCGAAGAGCAGATTAGGGATTCATGGGCCGAAGACCTTCGGGCATATAAGATAATGCGCCGAAAATACTTGTTGTACCCGGACTTTGAATAGCTTTTAAACACACATTATACTAACATTAACTAACGTTTTAAACCATGAGAAAACTATTACGATTCTCAATGATGGTTGCACTGAGTTTTCCGCTCTGGGCTTTCGGTTATTACGAAGGGAAAGGGGGGCTCGACCGTTCTGGAGCAACGGGCGCCATCGCCAAAATCCCGCTACATTTAGCAATACAACAAAGGGTTAGTGGGAAAGTTACGGATGTAGACGGCGCGCCACTTCAAGGGGTCAGTGTATCCGTGGTGGGCAAACAAATTGCCACGAGTACCAACGAAGAGGGCAATTACAGCATTACAGCGCAAACGGGGGCGATTCTACGCTTTACGATGATTGGTTATCAATCAAAAGATGTAGAGGTTGCGTCGATCAACGTAGATGTTGTTCTACAGGCTGCCGACCAGAGCCTTGAAGAAGTGGTCGTCGTTGGTTACGGTACGCAACGTCGGGGCAATTTAACCGGAGCGGTGTCGACCATCAATGTGAAAGAAAATCTTGAGGCCCGGCCCATTGCGGATGTGGGACGCGCAATTCAGGGTACCACACCGGGACTTAGCGTGACGCTTCCCAGCGGTGAAATTGGATCCGATCCGGTGATCCGGATACGGGGTCAGATCGCGTCCATACAAGGTTTGGCAAATGGCGGTACGCAGACACAACCGTTGATCCTGTTGGACAACGTGGAAATTCCGAGTATTACGCTGATTAATCCCCAGGATGTCGAATCGATAACGGTATTAAAAGATGCCGCGGCTGCCTCAATATATGGAGCGAAAGCCGCTTTTGGCGTTGTCCTGATCACTACCAAGCAAGGAACTGGCGTAGAAAAGCCGCAAATCACCTATTCAAATAACTTTTCATTCCAGAATCCTTGGAAAGACTTACGCATGTCGGGCCTTAATGGAATGAAGTATTCACTGGATGCTGTGCAACGGGTAAATGGAACGGTTACTGGCGCCTTTTACAAAATCAATCAAGAGAGTTATGATCGGGCAGTCGATTGGCATAACACCTATGGGAATAGCATCGGATCAAACGATCCGACGGTATATGGCCGGGATTGGTATTTTGATCCGGCAGGTCCGTATAAGTACGGTTTGCGGACTTACGACCCTTACGAGGCGATGGTGCGCGAGTGGGCGCCCACGCAGCAACATAACCTGAGCATCGCTGGTACTTCCGGAAAAACTTCTTACAATCTTGGCTTGGGTCTGCTGGATCAAAGCGGGATGATGAAGCCAGCGAAGAAAGATCAGTTTACTCGATACAATGCATCATTGCGTGTAACCAGCGAAATCAACAAGTATTTTACAGCCCGGGCCGGCGTATTGTATTCTCAACGGAACAAAGAATATCCGTACGTTACCAGCTCGACCACGGCTGACCCCTGGCTTTATCTATTTAGGTGGAGTCCGATTTATCCGCTTGGCAATGACGAGAATGGCGACCCTATCCGCAGTCCGGCAAGTGAAGCAGCGGCGGCAAATACCGCGAGCTTGCTGTATAACTACTTGAACCTCAATCTTGGCGGCACCGTGACGCTTACGGACAATTGGACAATCGACTTCGATTATACATATGCCAACCAGGGGCACGTTTGGGACCGGCCGGGGACAAAATACACCGCCCGAAACTCATGGGTGGCGCCCCAAGCACGGGTTGATGCAAGTGGTAACCCCGTTTATGTGAATTCCGCAGGAGAGGTGGTATCAAGTACAGCGGAGGGAGCGATGCCCGCCTATGATCTGGGATTGGAAACCTATACCGCACCCGGATCCAGCCCGGACCATATCTACAAACTTTCTGAAAACCTGAATAAACATACCATTAATGCCTTCACGACCTATAACCTGGGGCTGGAAGGTGGGCATGACTTCAAATTCATGTTGGGGATGAACCGGGTGACCGACGACTGGGCGAACCATTTCACCCAAGTGACCAACCTCATCGATATCGTAAATCCGCAGTTCCCCTACGGCATCGGCACTTGGACGGGCGACGGTGGTGAATTCTGGGAGGCACAACTGGGTTATTTCGGTCGGGTCAACTACGCCTATCAAAACAAATACCTCGTTGAGGCCAATCTGCGGTACGACGGTACCTCGAAATTTCCAACAGACTTGAAATGGCGCTGGTTCCCCTCGTTCTCGGCTGGATGGGTACTGAGTGAAGAAGGTTTTATGGAAGGTACCAGAGATTGGCTGACTCTGTTTAAATTCAGGGGTTCCTGGGGTACCATCGGCGATCAGACCGTGCCAAGCGATTTGTACGTTCCCACCATGGACATCGGACAATCCACTTGGATCGGCGGGGACGGTTCTCGTTCGTATTTTGTGGGCACGCCAAATGCGGTTGCGGCTGCCATCACCTGGCAGGATATCACCACCCTGGATTTCGGGGTGGACGCTCGATTCTTCAACAACAAATTCGGATTTTCATTCGATTGGTACCAACGCAACACCGAAAACATGATTGTTCCTGCAGAAGGTGTGCCGCCAACATTCGGTTCGGATGCGCCTGAAAGCAATTACGGCTCATTGCGCACAAGGGGATGGGAGGTCGCGGTCGATTTCAATCACCGGTTTGACAACGGTTTGGGTATCAACGTACGGGGAAATATCTCCGATGCGAAGTCGGTCATCATGGAATACGGGACAACGCAAGGCGTGAACAGTTATTATGTAGGGAAGACGTATGGTGAAATCTGGGGATACCGTACAGATCGGCTATATCAAGAGAATGACTTCGAATTAGGCCCCGATGGAAAGCCGCAATTAATCACGCTAACCGAAGCTGAAAGTGCAAAGTACGCTGGACGGAAAGCCTATAAGCTTAAACCGGGGCCTAACGGTGAAAAGCCCGTTTACCAAGCTTTTCTGCAAAACAGTGCGGATTTTTATTTCGGTCCCGGCGATGTGAAGTTCGTGGATTTGAACGGAGATGGTGAACTGAACAATGGAAGCCAGCTTGTGGGCGATCATGGCGACTGGGAGATCATCGGTAACTTCACGCCGCGATATGAATATGGCTTCCGCTTTGGCGCTGATTACCGAGGCGTTGACTTCGCCGTTTTCTTCCAAGGTGTGGGTAGCCGCGAATTGTGGGGTGGCGGCAATTTGGCAATCCCCGGATTTCATGCTTCAGATGGTGCAATGCCGGCGGCTATTGCAGATGATTATTGGACGCCCGAAAATACCGATGCGTTCTATCCTGCGGCTTACAATAACGCGGGAAATAATACGAATAACAATATGCAGCAGCAATCAAGATATTTGCTTGACATGTCTTATTTGCGTATTAAAAATATTTCGCTGGGTTATTCCCTACCGGCATCGCTGCTGAACCGGGTAGGTGTCAATTCCCTGAGGGTCTATACGTCGCTGGAAAATTTCGTCACGTGGGATAACCTGAACGGCTTGCCCATCGACCCCGAGGCTGTCAATGGTTTTTCCATGTGGAACAATACCAACTACAACTCGAGCCGTACGGGTATCGGTACTCCAGCATTTAAGAGCGTATCCTTTGGTGTGCAGTTGAACTTTTAAATCTAAGACGATGAAATTTCAAAATAAATTAGTATATAGTATTTGCATCGCTGGCTTATTGCTGGCTGGATGCAACAAAGAGGTGTTGGACCGCCCGCCATTGACCGAACCGGTCGACGATAATTTCTGGCGGAATGAAACCGATGTCCGCCTGTTTGCCAATGGCTTCTATTCGCAGTATTTTGTGGGCTATAACAGTGCATGGGGTGTCGATTATACACCGGTGCGGGGTTATACCTTTTCGGATGATGTAACGAGCCGCAACGTGCAAACGCATTTTGAAAACAGTGTGCCAGCAAGCCGAGCGCAAACCGCCGAAACCGGAGCGAACGCGTTGTGGCTAACCCAATATGCTGGTCCGTCGTGGAATTTTTCATGGGTGCGCAAAGCGAATATTTTTATTGACCGGCTGGAGAATATTGCACAAGCCAATTTAGAGGCCGATACCTATAACCACTGGATGGCGGTGGCTCGTTTCTTCCGGGGGTTCGAATACAGTCGTTTGGTGAGTGTGTTTGGCGATGTGCCCTATTACGATCATGTGGTAGCTGATGATGCGTGGGATGAACTATATAAAGACCGTGACGATCGTGGCGTGGTGATGGACGGGGTGTACGACGATTTCAGGTTCGTGATGGACAACATGCGAACCAATGACGGCAAACAAATGTTAAACAAGTATATCGCCGCCGCGTTTATCTCCCGTCTTATGCTGTTTGAGGGTACGTTCCAGCATTATCATGGGCTGGATGCCGAACGGGCGAAGAAATACCTTGAATTTGCCGTTGAGGCTGCAGCGTTTGCAATGAGCGGTCCCTATTCGTTTGAAAGCGATTTCAAGCGCCTTTTCGCTTCGGAGAGCTTAGATGGCAACCCGGAAGTGTTGATGTGGCGGACGTATGATGCCGCATTGGGAGTTACCCATCACATCGGATCGTACAACAACGGAACGGAAGGACAACCGGCAGGCGCGAACCTCGAGTTTGTGAAGTCATTTATCTGTAACGACGGCCAGGTATGGCAGCACTCAACAGTAGCTGATGCATCTAGCTTTTCGATAACTGACCTAGCGGTAACACGTGATCCCCGTTTTGAAGCGACCATATATGAAGATCCCCGCCCTGCGTCGGCTTCGTTATTCTACACCTATAAATTTGCCTCGCGTGAGGCCATGACCTATATTGGGCGAAGTTATCCGCCTGCTTGGGGAAGCAACACCAACACCAACGATGCGCCGGTGATGCGACTGGCTGAACCTGTACTGAACTGGATTGAGGCCAAGGCGGTATTGGCCGAGTTCTTCGGCGGCCCTGCAGTAACGCAAGCCGACCTTGACGCGTCCATCAATGCGATTCGTGATCGGCCGTTGGATGAAGCGGCTATTGCAAAAGGTGTACAAAAAACGGCTCCTTTGATGCTTGCCGCCCTACCGGATGATCCCGATCGTGATGCCGACGTGTCGGCACTGATATGGGAAATCCGCCGCGAACGACGCATGGAGTTTTTCTATGAGCATACGCGGTTGCTGGATATCAAACGGTGGAAGAAAATTGAGTATATGGATTTTGATACCGATCCCGATTATTTCCTTGGCCCGTGGATTAATGTGCAAGAGGACGTGCCGGTTTTTCTGGCGGAAAGCTATGAGGGGGTTTTAAAGGTCAAAAAGCAGGATGGTACGGTTGTGACTTATGACGGCTCCAATGCGGCTGATATGGTTGGATTCTACATGATTGAAAATGCGGCTAATCGCAATGAGTTCGGAGATGAGGTATATATGGCTCCGGTGGGCCAGTCCCAGATCATCGATTACCAAGAACGGGGTTATACCTTATCGCAAACACCGGGATGGCAGTAAATTTTTGAATGACTGCACGGCATAATGGATAACATTCAGTTTCATTACCTATTAAAACAGATCGGGCTATTGAAGGGATTGGTGCTGCTGACAATGCTTACGGCCACAGCCCAACCCTTCCAATTCGCCCACGTGACAGACACCCATATCGGAGGCGCCACAGGTGCGGAAGACCTGAGGCGTACGGTAGCCGACATCAATGCGAATCCGAACCTGGATTTCGTGATTTTATCGGGCGATGTGACCGAGTTTGGTTCCGATGATGAGCTGCGGCTCGCCAAGCAAATTTTAGACAGCTTGCGCATCCCGTGGTATGTCATCCCTGGCAACCACGATACCAATTGGTCGGAAAGTGGGGGGAATAGCTTCCGTAAAGTATTTGGCGGAGAAACGTTTGCGTTTATGCACAAGGGTTACTTTTTCGTGGGTACCAATTCAGGCCCGAATATGCGGATGAGCCCCGGGCAGGTGCCCCGCGAAAACCTGGTGTGGATGGATTCCCTGTTCGCGGCGCATCGGGATAAGGACATACCCCTCATCTATGTCAACCATTATCCGCAGGATTCCTCGTTAAATAATTGGTTCGAGGCGATCGACCGCGTGAAACAGCGCAACGTGCAGCTCTTTTTCTGTGGTCACGGCCACCAAAATAAGCAATATGACTTCGAGGGTATCCCCAGCATCATGGGGCGCTCCAACCTACGGGCAAAAGATAGCGTTGGGGGCTATAACATTGTATCCATCGCCGATAGCCAGGCCGTGTATCAAGAGCGTAATCCAACAGTAGGCACCAAGGAGCCGTGGGCTATCATCCCGCTGCGCAATCACAACTTTGCGAATGAACATAAGCTGTACAACCGGCCGGATTATTCGACGAATACCCGGCACGCTGCGGTGCGCGAAATATGGTCCTTTCAGGATGAGAGCGATATCGGGGCGGCGTTGGCGACCTACAAGCAGCTAATCGTCACGGCCAATACAGCCGGGCAGGTTTATGCATTAGATGCACAGACAGGCCGGAAGGTGTGGACTTTCCAAACAGGTGGGAAAGTGTATTCCACGCCGGCGGTCTGGAAACGTTATGTCGTGGTTGGCTCTGCCGATGGCCATATTTACTGCCTAAGCGCCAAAACGGGTGAGCTGCTGTGGAAGCATGCCACTGAAAAGGCCGTGTTGGGCTCACCGTTGGCATACAAAGGAGTGGCCTACATCGGGGCATCCGATGGCAAGTTCCGGGCGCTCGATATCGAGTCGGGTCGCCTACGCTGGTCGTTCGATGACGTGAAGGGTTATGTTTCCGGCAAACCGCTGTTATATGAGCAAACGTTATATTTCGGCTCCTGGGGCAACGGCTTCTATGCGCTCGATCCGACCGACGGCCGGTTGAAATGGGAATGGTCCAACGGTGCGTCCAACCGGATGCTATCGCCCGCGGCCTGTTATCCCGTTGGCGCAAATGGCAGGGTGTTCATCGTGGCTCCCGACCGATATATGACGGCATTGGATGCCCGAAGTGGTGCCGAAATCTGGCGCAAGAAGGTTGACAGCATACGTGTACGGGAGTCGATGGGACTAGCCGAGGACGGTAGGCTTGTGTATGTCAAAACAATGGATGGTCAGGTGCTGGGCGTATCGACGACAGCAGATAGTATGCGGATCGATTGGACAGCGAAGTTGCAGTTGCCCTATGAATTAGCGCCTTCGGCGATCTCAGCGGCAGAAGGCTCGGTGTTCGTGCCCAGCCATTCGGGGCTGGTGACCGGTCTTGATGCCGCCAGTGGCGACGTCGCTTGGCAGTATAAACTAGCTAATGCGATGGTGAACCCGATGCTGCCATTAAACGGACAGCGACTGGTGGCCAGCACAATGGATGGAAAGGTGGTTTGCCTGGCATACGGCGATGCGGAAAAGCGTTCCTGGATTCGCATTAATCAACTCGGCTATACGCCGGAAGGGATCAAAGTGGCCGTTTTAGGCAGCAAAGGTGTCAAGCGGGTGAATAGGTTTGCATTGGTGAAGAGCGAAACCGGCGAATCGGTGTTTAGGGGAAAAGCGGGTAAGAATTTCGGTGCCTATGGCCCGTTTCAATCGTCCTACCGATTGGATTTCTCTGCTTTTGTGGATACCGGAACCTATTACCTGGAAGTCGATGGTACCCGTTCTCCGCAATTCCGGATTGCCGGTGACGTCTACGAGGGTACAGCAGATTTTGCGTTGCGCTACATGCGCCAACAGCGTACCTTATTCAATCCGTTTTTGAAAGACAGCTGTCATACCCACGACGGGTTTACGTTGTATGGGGCCGCAGCGGGTTTACCGGATAGCACCCGGATCGATGTGGGCGGTGGTTGGCACGACGCGTCCGATTACCTGCAGTATTCAACGACTTCGGCCAACGCGACATACCATTTGTTGGCTGCATACCGCGATTTCCCGGCAATTTTCGGCGATGACAAGCAAGCCAACGGCCTGGCAGGGAGCAACGGTGTAGCCGATGTGCTCGACGAGGCCAGATGGGGACTGGACTGGCTGCTGAAAATGCATCCCGAGCCGCACCTGCTTTTCAATCAGATCGCAGATGATCGTGATCATGCTGGAATGCGGATGCCGGGGGAAGATGATTTTTACGGCAGGGGTTTCGAGCGGCCGGTTTATTTTGTCAGCGGTGAACCGCAGCAACGGGGAAAGTTCATGAATAACACCACGGGAACGAGCTCGACGGCGGCCAAGTTCACCAGCGCTTTCAACTTGGGGAGTACGCTCTTCAAAAACCTGGATGCGGGTTATGCACAGCGGTTGCGGGAGAAAGCGATCACGGCATACGATTTTGCCAAACGGAAGCCCGGTGTTGTGCAGACGGCTTCGGTGAAATCGCCCTACATCTATGCGGAAGACAATTGGGTGGACGATATGGAATTGGCCGCTGCGACCTTGGGATACGTGACCGGTGACGGTGCATTTTTGCGTGAAGCGTTGGATTATGCCAGGCGGGAAACCGTGACACCCTGGATGCAGAATGATACCGCCGCTCATTACCAGTGGTATCCCTTTATCAATCTCGGTCACCGGGAATTGGCCCGACAGCTGACGGGCGAAAGGCGCGATGAAATCATCGCCTATTATAAAAAAGGAATTGAACAGGTATGGGCACGAGCCGGAGAGAATGCATTTTACCGTGGGGTGCCTTTCATTTGGTGCAGCAATAACCTCACGGTGTCGTTTGCCATCCAATGCCTGTGGTATTACGAATTGACCGGCGACAACACGTACGGCCAATTGGCGCAAGCCAATTTCGACTGGCTGTTTGGCTGCAATCCATGGGGTACAAGCATGGTGTATGGCTTGCCGACAGGGGGCGATACGCCTACCGATCCGCATTCGGCATTTACCCACTTGGCAGGTTTTCCGATTGACGGCGGCTTGGTGGATGGCCCCGTGTACGGTAGCATTTTCAACAACCTGATTGGCATCCGGTTGACTAAGCCCGATGCGCATGCACCCTTCCAATCGGATTTGGCGGTATACCATGACGATTACGGAGACTACAGCACAAACGAACCGACGATGGATGGTACCGCCTCATTGATTTATTTGTTGGCGGCAAAAACGCAGGAGTCACGGGAGGTGACTCGACCAAAAAAGTAGTGTACGATACGTATGGGGGTATCATCCGGGGTGATACCACGCAGCGTAATATGGCACTGGTGTTTACAGCGGATGAATATGGGGAGGGAGCCTCATTTATTTTGGATGCATTGCATGACCGCGGGATCAGGGGGTCTTTTTTCCTGACGGGAAATTTCCTTCGCGGGCCAGGTAATGCGGAGACCGTTAAACGGTTGGTGGCCGATGGTCATTATATCGGGCCGCATTCCGACCAACACTTGCTTTATTGCGATTGGGGAAAGCGGGACAGCTTGCTGATAAGCAAGGCGGTCTTTGACCAGGATTTGAGCGCAAATTACGCCGCGATGGCAGAGAGGGGAATTGATACATCGGAAGCGTCGTTTTTCATACCTCCCTATGAATGGTACAATCGCCGAATCGTGGAATGGGCGGCCGAACGGGGTGTGCAATTGGTTAATTTTACGCCAGGTTTGGGTACGGCGGCAGATTATACTTATCCCGAGATGGGCGCTAGATATGTTGATTCGCAGCAGCTCTATGACCAGGTGCTGGCTTACGAAGCACAGTCGCCAAACGGACTAAATGGCGTTGTATTATTGATCCATTTAGGAACAGATCCAAAAAGGATCGATAAATTTTACCATCGGTTGCCCGAATTAATTGAGGCATTGATCATAAAAGGGTATAAGTTTGAACGGATAGATAAATTATTTCGGTAATTTCTAATCGTTTTTCCGTTACTTTATCAACATTTTGGTTTGTCGGGGAATGGCGATTTCAGCGGCTACCAACCACCAAAACAGTAAATACAACAACGAGAGCGAGAATGACAAATATTACGGAGAAAGAATCGAATTACGAGAATTTGGACAAGATGTCTGTGGGTGAGTTACTGGTAAATATTAATAACGAAGATCAAACTGTCGCCGGTGCAGTGCAGAAGGCTATTCCTCAGATCGAGCGGTTAATCGAGGCGACCGTATCGTCGATGAAGAAAGGCGGCCGACTATTTTATGTGGGTGCCGGAACAAGCGGCCGCTTGGGGATTCTGGATGCTTCGGAGTGTCCGCCCACGTTCGGTGTTCCGTACGATTGGATTATCGGTATCATTGCTGGCGGCGATACGGCCATCCGAAAGGCTGTAGAATTTGCAGAGGACGATGAGGAGCAAGCTTGGATTGACTTACAGGAATATGGTATCAATAAGAAGGATGTGGTTATCGGTATTGCTGCGTCGGGCGGCACACCTTATGTGAAGGGTGCGCTGCAGGCGGCCAATGCCGTAGGATTAGTGACCGGATGCATTGTCTGCAATGCAAATACCGTTATTGCCGCGGAAGCAACGTATCCCATCGAGGTTATCGTGGGGCCCGAGTTTGTCACGGGCTCTACACGCATGAAAGCGGGTACGGCGCAGAAATTGGTGCTGAACATGATCAGCACCTCCGTAATGATCCAATTAGGACGGGTTAAAGGAAATAAGATGGTAGATATGCAATTGACCAATAACAAGTTGTTCAGTAGGGGTATCCGGATTATCATGGAGGAAACCGGCATCGACGCTCAATTGGCCTCGGATCTATTGGAAAAACACGGCAGCGTACGTAAAGCCATCGAACATTCTCGTGTAGCCGATCATGATTAGAACCCTAGCCATCCTTGCCATATGACGCCAGCTATCCTGCTTCTTTTCTTAGTTGTTTATTTTGCACTTTTACTGACTGTAGCCTACCTAACCTCACGTAAGTCGTCAGACAATGCTACATTTTTCGTGGCCAACCGGAGTGCTAAATGGTACATGGTGGCGTTCGGTATGATCGGTACGGCATTGTCGGGAGTCACATTCATCTCGGTACCGGGTGCCGTCGGAAATAGTGATTTCGGCTATTTCCAGTTCATTCTGGGCAATGCGGTTGGCTTTATCATCATTGCCTACGTGCTATTGCCGTTGTACTACCGGATGAACCTCACCTCCATCTACACCTACCTCGAGGAGCGCCTGGGGCATCGGAGCTATAAAACAGGTGCGATGATTTTCCTGGTGTCGCGCACGATCGGTTCCGCGTTCCGGCTCTATCTGGTGGCGATCATTTTGCAGTGGTTTATCTTCGATGCATGGAATATCCCCTTTGTGGTAACCATTGCCCTGTGCCTGCTGCTCATCTGGCTGTATACCAATAAAGGTGGACTGAAAACCATCATCGTTACCGACATGATGCAGACCTTCTTTTTGGTATTGGCTGTTGTCCTGTCGATCTATTTCATGGCAGATAGCTTGGGATTGGGGCTTGTGGAGACGATTGAAACGGTGAAGGATAGTAGCTATTCTCAGATTTTCTTTTGGGAGGATGTACTGGGCAACCGGATCCATTTCTGGAAGCATTTTCTTGGCGGTATTTTCGTGACCGTGGCGATGACCGGACTGGACCAGGATCTGATGCAGAAAAATCTGAGTATGAAGACGATCGGTGAGGCGCAGAAGAATATGCTGACATTCACAGGGATTTTTGTAGTCATTAACCTGTTTTTTCTGTCGGTTGGTGCATTGTTATATCTCTACGCAGAGCAGAACGGCATCGATATTGCGAGCTTGCCCACACCGGATTACCTGTATCCTGAAATTGCCCTTCATCACTTGGCCATCGTGCCAGGTATGGTATTTATGATGGGCCTTACTGCGGCAACATTTGCCACTACAGACTCGGCGTTGACAGCACTGACCACGTCGTTTTGTGTGGATTTCCTGAATTTCAACAAAAAAGTAGACCCCAACGATCGCATGCTTGTAAAGACCCGTAATCGGGTACATTTTGCGTTTTCATTGCTCATGATGCTGGTGATTCTGGCATTCCGTGTCATTAACGACGACTCGGTGGTAAACGCCATATTTACGGCCGCCAGTTACACTTACGGCCCGTTGTTGGGGCTTTTTGCATTCGGTATCCTCACCAAGCGACCGGTTGCCGACAAGCTGGTTCCCTACATCTGTGTATTATCGCCCGTGCTGTGTTACCTGGTCAATACGTATTTCCTCGTTCCACACACGGCCTATGTCGTTGGCTTCGAATTGATCATTTATAATGGGGCGCTTACCTGGCTGCTGCTGTGGTGTACCTCTTTTCAAAATCATAAAGCCAAGCAACCGCTATCGAACTGAAAAATCCCCAAAATCACAACCACGGTCGGCTGGATTTTGGGGATTGGCTGGTTCTATTTATTCCACCACAACTTGGTTGTGATGACGTCGTCGCCCTGATTGGCGAGCGCATCCTGGTAATTGGATTGATTTACACTTTGCTCCTTGGCAGGGTAAAACAACCGCTGCGGTATGCCATCGCCGAAAATGGGGTCGAAGCGGTAAGTGGTTGTCCCGTTGGAGGTAGTGCGCTGCCAAATGATATCATTGGGCTTCACCAGAAAGGTGGGATAACCGGTCCGTCTGATTTCAGACCAAGCTTCCAACCCTTGCGTGAACAGGGCGAAGTATTTTTGGGTAAGTACGGTTTCGCGGCTTGCAGGTGGCAGACTGGCGGCGTAAGCTTCGGCATCAGCGGTTGCAATGCCCCATTTTTCAAGTGAGGCCTGCACGCCGCTCCGGTATTCTGCATCACGCCAGTTGTTGTGTTCGGCGATGAGGAAGGCCACCTCCGCATATTCCTGCAACGTTTCGCCGAAATCCGCTGCATTTACGACCGTTCCCGGCAAGCTGATGTCCGTAGGTCCGTTGATGCCCGCAGCTTCCAACGGAAGCCCATAGGGCTGACCGACGTATTGATCGTCTTTGTTGGGTAAGGCATAAACACCCAATCGGGGATCTTCACTATGAAAGGGACCCAGTTCACCTTTCAGGGCATTTACCAATACATGTGATATCGCGAAATCTTTCCGGTTGGCGGTGACTGTCGCACGGTAAAGCGGCGCTTCATTGGGGGCATTGGCGGCATAACGGAAAACCGCATTGTGCGCATTGGAGGTGAATACGCCCTGTTCAATGGCTGCTTCAATATGCTGGATTGCCAAATCAGGGTTTTTTGTCCGAATGCGGGTGGCTAGCCTTAAGCGCAGCGAGTTGGCAAACCGGGCCCACAATTCGTTGTTACCTTTGTAAATGATATCGGAGTTGCCGAAGGTATTCAGGCCCTTGTATTTCCACAACGTATCGGCAGCTTGACGGAGTTCATTGAGCAGGTCTTCATAGATTTTCTGCTGCGAAGCATATTTGGGTGTATAGTTGTCGGGATCCTGTTGCAACGCCTCGAAATCCGGATCACTGTTTCCGTAGGATTCATAAGGGATGTCGCCAAACACATCCGTGAGCGAGTGGAACGTAAAGGCTTTCAGTACCCGGCTGATTGCAATCTGATTCGCATTCATTCCGGCGGTTCCAGCGGATGCGATTGCTTTCGTGTCTTCATCCGTATTGAGCTTAATTACCTTGTTGAGGTTATTGAGGGCTTTGTATGCATCGGCCCAATAAGCATCTGCGTAGCTCCTAGGGATGTCATAGCGCGACTGGTCTGTGTAGATATTCTGGCTGTAATATTGCGCGAAAAGCTGGGTTCCCCTTAACGAAAAATTCTCGTTCCGGATGTTGTCCACCAGTTGTTTCTGAGCAGCCAGAATAATGCTCGGTGTGGGCACATTTGCCGGTCGGTTTGGATCCGTATTAATTTTTTCAAACTCGCGGTCGCTGCATGCGCCCAAAGCGAGCACAACTGCAGCGGTAAAAAGGATATTCTTGATTATTATCTTCATGATAATAGGATTTATCGGGTTAAAAATTTACGGTAACATTCAGTCCATAGGTAGCGGGTATCGGAATATTACCGCCTTCTATGCCTTGCACGTTTCCGCCAGTGTTCGTAAACTCAGGGTCGATGTATTTGCTTTTCGTATAGATGTTCCAGAGGTTCCTGCCGTAAAGAGAAACATCAAGCCCAGATATACCGATGTTGTTTTTGATGTTGAACTGATAGCCAAGCGTTACCTCTCTTAGTTTGAAAAATGTTGCATCGAAGATGCTGAACGTGGTCGGGCCGTTGTATTCATTGCGAGCCCAATCCTGTGCGGATATCCGCGTATCATTCGGCCGGATATTGGAAGTGGTATAGGTGCCGTCCGGATGGAAAACCACGTCCGCTTTCACGCCATCGACGATAACTCCATTCTCGCGTATGCCGTTTGCTGCGGTGCGGTCAAGAATGCCGGAATACATTCCCACTTTGTAGGTTTGTGAAAAGAAGCTCCCGCCCACGCGGCCATCGATGAGAAAGCCAAACGTCAGATTTTTGAACCGGAATTGGTTCTGAAATCCGACGAGGTAGTCGGGCAGCACACTGCCTAGTGGAACCAATTGGCTTGTTTTCAGGTAAGTGCCATCTTCCTGCACTACCCGCTGCCCGTCAGGGGTATATACAAAATCAAAACCCAGCAGTTGCCCGTACGGTTGCCCTTCGCGTGCCACAAGTGTCACCAAGGTGTTGCTCAATTCAAGCGTGTTTACGCCTTCGTCGAGCTTATCTACCCGGTTTCGGTTCTTTGACCAATTGATCGTGCTGTTCCATTCAAACGCATCGTTCTTGACGGGTGTGCCGGTGAGCGTCACCTCGACGCCCCGGTTGGTTACCCTGCCAGCGTTCAATATTTTGGCATCGTAACCGAACGCTGCGGACACGGGTACCGGCAGAATCTGGTTTTTGCTGATGTTGTCGTAGTAGGTCGCATCCACACCCAACCGGTTGTTGAAAAACACAAGGTTTGCCCCAACTTCCCACGAGCTGGTGATTTCAGGTTTAAGCAACGCATTATTCAGTATTTCGGGTAGGCTGTAGTTGGGCGTTCCGTTAAAGGCGGGAAAGGCTTCAAAAACCTGCCGCAGTTGATAGGGGTCCGTATCGTTCCCCACCTGCGCCCATCCGGCACGTACTTTTCCGAATGTAAGAAACGAAAGGTCTTGCAGAGCAGCGAGTTCGCTGAAGACAAAGCTTCCGGTTATAGAGGGGTACAGAAAAGAGTTGTCAGTGGTAGGCAGCGTCGATGACCAGTCGTTGCGAATGGTTCCGTCTAAGTAAAGCAAGTCGTTCCATCCGGCCGAGAAGCTGCCGAAGAGTGAATACACCCGTTTGTGGTAAAACCCATTATTGTTAATTACGGCGGGCGCATTTTTCAAATGGTAATATAACGGTACAATCAATCCGCCCTGAGTGAGTCCATCGGTAATGCGCCGTTGTTGGTCGCGGATGTTTCCGCCCAAATTACCCGACAGCGAGAATTGCGTCCACTGCTTGTTTGCCGAAGCAATGAACTCATAGTTATATTCGTTGAAATGATTGCTGTATTCCTGGTACTGCGACTGCGATCGTGAATAGACGGCGATGCGGTCCTGAAACTGATGGGCATACACGTCGCCGTGTACGCGGCCCGAAAGGTCCAGCCAATCCGTAGCCTGGAGGGTAAGCCCGATATTGCCATAAAGCCGGTCGCGTTTTTCTTCGAGGTAGCTTTCATAGGCCGACCAATAGGGATTGTCGATGAACCGTGTGGCCTCCGCTGCGGGCGTGTCCTCGTATCCCGTACGGTTCCATGCCCGAGGTGTGCCATCCGGCCTTTTGTAGTCTGCAAGCCGCTTGTAGTCGACTTGTACCCCGCCCCACTGGAAGGCTTCGAGGATGATGTTGCGGTTCGAGGCACCCGCCCAAGGCCGGCCCAGCGTATTGTTGTGTGTGTAATTGAGGTTGCTGGACACCTTCAACCGGCCGAACTGTGTCGATCCGGCGAAATTCAGCGTGTTTCTGCCCAAGCTGGAGTTTGGAACCGTGCCCCTGACATTGCGATTGGTATACGACAATCGGTAGGCCGTATTGCCCGAAGAGCCGGAAATGGCGAGGTTGTTGGTATTGGAGATGCCGGTACGGAAGAAGTACGAGACGTCGTGTTCGGGATACACCCAAGGCTGTGGGTTCAGGTAGTCGGCCGGATATTCCGGATCCAGGTTATACCAGTGTAGCACCGGTGTCCCGTCTAGCTTGGGCCCCCAGCTTTCGTCTGCCGCATAATCGACTAAGTTGTACTGCTGGCCGTTGATCGTAGCGGTGCTGAATGACGTGGAATAGCCCTGTCCGTATAGGTTCTGACGCTTAGGCAACCTGACAATGTTTTCCAATTCGATCCCCGTGTTCAGCGTGATGTTAAACTTATCCTGTCCCTCGCCCTTTTTCGTGGTAATAAGAATGACGCCATTGGCTGCACGTGAGCCGTAAAGTGCAGCCGCCGAAGGACCTTTAAGTACGGAAATATTGGCAATATCATCGGGATTGAGATCCTGGATAAGGTTGCCGAAGTCTTTGCCTGCACTACCGTTGATCATGGACGAGCTGTTCAGGTCTGCGTTGTCAATCGGTGTTCCATCGATGATGTAGAGCGGCTGGTTGTTGCCACTTATGGAATTGATACCCCGAAGCAAAACGCGCGTGGAGCCACCGATATTACCACCGGAAGGGATAATTTGAAGCCCGGCAACCTTGCCGGATATGGCGCCGAGTGCATTAGCCGGCCGGGTCGACAGTTCTTGGGCATTGACATCCTGCACGGCATAGCCCAATGCCTTTTTCGCTCTCGAAACACCAAAAGCCGTCACGACCACCTCGTCGAGACTTTCGCTGCTGCTGGTAAGTTCGACAGTCAGCGGACCGGAAGGCTCACCCACAGCGATTTCCTTTGGGGTGAATCCGATAAAAGAAAAGATCAAAATATCGGTAGAAGATACATCCCGGAGGACGAAGGTGCCTTGTTGATCCGTTTGGGATGAAATCGGTTTTCCTTTCACCGTTATGGATACACCCGTCAGGGGCAATTGGGATTGGGCGTCGATGACGCGGCCGGTAATATCGGTTTGCTGGCCGAACGCAATCAGGGGTGTCAGCAAATAAACGAGGTATATATAGATACCCACACACGTTGTCTTGTTCATGGAAATGCGAGTTGAAATGAATATAAAAAATAAATAGTAGAAGCAGGGCCGCAGAAATCAGCAGCGCATTCGCATTCGATGCGAAAGGGGGCAAATGGAGAAATTGTGTTTTGCGGAGGAAAAACTTCGTGTAAAGAACGTAACCATATTAATGTCTATTAAATTAGTAGACAAAAATAGATTATATTTGTGAACTATTCAATTCTTTTCAAGATATGACGAAAAAAGTACAATTCATTTCAAGGTTACTCCTAAGTGCGTCTGCTTTTTGTTGCTTTATGGTGTCGGCCAAAGGTCAGTATAACGTAGATAGTGTCCGGTCATCCCGCCAGTTGAAACTGGAAAGGCTGGCGAAGGATCCCGGGGCACCGCTAGCAATGGAAGACATCCAGCATATCCACTATTACGATCCGGACAGTACCTTTCGGGTTCGTGCGCAGATTGAACGGTTGTATAATGAAGTCGCTTTCCGCATGCCCACCTCCGATGGGACCAGCAAGGAATATGTGCGGTACGCGAAGGTCCGGTTCAGTTTGCGTGGTGTACCCAGTGAACTGACCGTGTACCGAAGTGCAGACCTTTTTGTCAACCCGATTTACCGGGATCATCTTTTCCTGCCATTCACCGATCCGACGAACGGTAACGAGACCTATGGTGGGGGGAGATATATCGATCTTTCAGTGAATGACATCCAAAACGGTGGCGTTGTGATCGACTTCAACAATGCTTACAATCCCTACTGCGCGTACGCCAGTGGTTATCGCTGCCCTTTTCCTCCAGCCGAAAACCATTTAATGACCGCGATTCTCGCGGGAGAAAAAAACTATACGGGACCGATAAAAGAACGGCCGAAGCCCAAGGTACCGCCTAAACCGCTTACGGATATAGAGCAAGACCTTATCCGTTCCGGAGATACGGCACAACGGCTACGGGTTATCCAAGATACCGTGCCGGATGAGCTTCGTATGCTGAAGAAAACATCTGAAGACGTTGATCCCAGGGACGAATGGTTGCCACTATTGGCAAAACGAATGTACCTTGCTGTAACGGACACGTCGCATCCCGGAGTTGGGATAGCTGCCCCGCAGATTGGCATTAACCGGAACGTTATTTGGGTACAGCGGTTTGACAAGGCAGGAGAACCGCTAGAATTATACCTAAATCCCAAAATTACCTGGCGGTCCAAATTGCTGCGCAAAGGGCTGGAAGGGTGCCTGTCCATCGCCGACACCACGGGGCAGGTGCTCCGGAATTATACGGTACACCTCAGTTACCAGGATGCCCAAGGGAACCATCGCGAGGAACTGGTGGAAGGATTTACCGCGGTGATCTTCCAGCATGAGATCGACCATCTGCTGGGAATCCTCTTCACCGACCGACTAGCCGAACAGGAATCGGGTACGTATCACCGCATCAACGACGAAGTCGAATGGTACCTGGAGGAGCGCGTTAAGCGGCCGTAGGATTGGCTCGTTAGCCTTTGGACCCTTTTGCGTAAGTTTTGTTCGCTAACTGCGCATAATTTATACGTTTTATAGTCTACTAATATGGTATACATTTGTTTGGTTGCTATAGTGACCCTATTTGGTAATTAGCTATTAAAAAAAATGTATTCCAACAGACTTCATTCACCAAGAGCTGCCCAAGACATGCGGTACCTCGTTTCGTCGTATTGCGGACAACTTAAAACGACTCTACAAGCTGGATCGGGTAACGGTTCCATGTATATGTGTGGCTAAGGCCATCACATCCCAGCCTTGTTTACCGTGTGCCTTGTCGCTTGGCTGAACGGTAACTCATCGATTTTCGTCATTCATTTTTTATGTCGACCCCCCTTTGCGGTTTCGGTTTTGCCGACCGGGCCGGCCGATATGGCCGTAGCCGTGGCTAGACAAGATTCACAACATAATCATGATTAAAATAATACATAGTATTCTGTTATTGACGCTGTTATTTGCATTTTTCCGGTTTTCTCATGCGCAAGAAACGATGCCACTGATCAACTCGACGTTGGATGGCGAAGTGGTAGATGCCGCGACAAAAGAGCCGCTTACGGGAGCAACGTTGCAACTGGAAGGTGTGACCCACAGCACCAAAACAGATGGTCGGGGGCGATTCCGATTTGTTACCGGTCAGAAATTTCCCTATACGATCATCGTCTCTTATTTAGGCTACCAGACACGGAGTATCGTGGCTACAGGAAGTCCCATCACCATCGAACTGGAACCCGACGCCACGGGATTGGATGAGGTGGTGGTTGTCGGGTATGGCGAACAGCGTAAGTCCAACCTCATCGGAGCCATTGCCAAAGTAAATCCGGCAACCGTAAAGGCCATTCCGGAAGCGAGTTTCGATACCCAAATACAGGGTAACGTGGCGGGTGTACAAATAAACGGCGGCACGGGTATTCCCGGGTCGAATACGTTTATCCGTGTACGCGGTGCGACATCCATCAATTCCAGCAACGATCCGTTGTATATCGTCGATGGTATCTTTGTAAACAATGCATCCCTGCAAAGTGTGGCGGCCGACAGGAGCACCTCGCCGCTTGCGGATCTCAGTCCGGAAGACATCGAGACCATCGAGGTGCTGAAGGATGCCGCGGCCATCTCGATCTATGGGTCGCGGGGCGCAAACGGGGTAATTATCGTGACCACCAAGCGGGGTAAGTTCGAGCAGCAACCCACCGTCGCGGTCAATACATCGCAGGGTTGGGGTTGGGCTCCCAAGCAATGGGAATTGACTACCGGCCCGCAGCACGCGTTGCTGGTTGAAGAATACCGGGCCAACGAGGGGCTTGCGCCGGTGTTTACGGCGAATACGCGAGGACTTCCCGAAGACCAGCCGACCTACGACCGGCAGGCGATCCTCAATCAGACCGCCCGTTATCAGAACTATGCTGTTTCCCTGACCGGCGGGAGTGAACATACCAGCTATTACCTCAGCGCTACCCATGCAGACCAAGAGGGGATCTGGAAAACCATGGGTTTCAACCGGACGGGCTTCAAGGTGAATCTAGACCAGAAAATCACAGATCGGATACGGGTGGGAACCACCAATACCTTATCCCGGTCCATCCGGAATATCGGTCGGGCCGTGGGCAGCGGTGGCACGGGTGCGCTTTATCAGGCATCGGTAGATATTCCGACGTATCTGCCCATTTTCGACGAGGAGGGAGTGCCGCTGCGATGGGTAAATTTCGATAACATCTATTCGTTAACCACGGAAACGGATAATACTGCGGTGAGCAATCATTACATCGGCAATATCTACGGTGAGGCTGAGATTTTGCCATCCTTGAAGTTCCGTAGCTCATTCAGTCTGGATTACAACAGCTACGACGAGAATGAATATTGGAATACCAATCTGCTGCGGGGCATTGCCAATAACGGCGAAGCGATCCACAGTTATACCACGTCCAATTACTGGGTCAATGAACAAACACTGTCTTACCAAACGTCGGTTGCTGCCGATCATCACATCGGGATCCTCATCGGCAATCACATCGAAGGCACGTTGGTGACCAATACCTATGCCGCGGGAACAAATTTTCCCAACAACTCCTATACGCTCATTTCGGCAGCTGCAAATCAAACGGTCGAAGAAAGCTGGCGAAAAAATGCGCTGGTGTCATTTTTCTCACGGGTGGAGTACAATTTCCGGGGCAGGTACTTGTTGGAGGCAACGCTCCGGGCCGACGGTTCGTCGAAATTTGCTGCGGGAAATCGGTGGGGGTATTTTCCTGCCGTTGGCGCGGCCTGGCGGCTTTCGGACGAACCTTTCCTAGCCCATACGGGGGTGACCAACCTGAAGTTGCGGGCCAGCTACGGGGTGGCCGGTAACCAGAATGGTATCGGTGATTTCGCGTATCGGGGCCTGTGGGGCGCGGGTGAAGGGTATCCGGACAAGGGTGCAGCTGAGCTTCCGGGTACCGCGCCACTGCAATTGGCTAATCCCGATCTGAGGTGGGAAAAAACCAGCCAGTTAAACCTTGGCGTGGATTTTGGCATCTGGAACAATCGGCTGATTGTGGAAGCCAACTATTACCGGAAGTATACAACCGATGCATTGCTTCAGATATCCGTACCCAATTACATCGGATTCACATCCTATCTGTCCAATTATGGGGAAATCAGCAACCGGGGATTTGAATTGACCCTGAATTCGGAGAATATCCAAAAGAAAAACTTCACGTGGTCAACCGCTTTCAATATTGCGCAAAACAAGAATAAAATCGAAGTGCTGCCCAGTCCGATGTCGTTTGAAGACCGTTCTTTCCTCCGGATCGAGCAAGGTGTGCCGCTGTATTCGTATTGGCTTTATCATTTTCTGGGTGTGGATAGCCAAACCGGTGATATGCTACTCGAGGACGTCAATGGCGATGGCCAGATCACGCCGGCCGATCGGAAGGTGGTTGGCGATGCGTGGCCGAAATTTTTCGGGGGGTTGTCCAATAACCTAAGGTATCGCCACGTTGACCTGAATATTCAATTCACGTACTCGTTCGGTAATCGACTTTGGAACCACAATCGGATGCTTGGCGAACAAGGTGGAAGACTGGATGCGAACCGCGTAATTTTTGCCAGCCAGTTGAATCGATGGCAGCAACCGGGGGATGTGACTGATGTACCTCGCCTCACGCTGGAAAACTACAGTCGCCAGGAAGTAAGCCGTTTTTTTGAGGATGCGTCATTCATTCGTCTGCGCACACTGTCGGTGGGTTATACGTTCCCGGTTAAAAACAGCCATGTTTTTGACCGGCTAAGGCTTTACGTCGTGGGTACCAATCTGTGGATTTGGACGCCTTATTCCGGAGCAGACCCCGAAACACGCATCGAACGGGGAGAAAGCCAGAATATCCAAGGTTATGATTTTGCCTCGCCACCGACTCCACGCTCGGTACAGTTCGGTATTAACGTCACGCTTTAAGAGATAGCTATATGAAATTCAAATTTTTTAACAATAGAACAAAATGGTTCGGGTGCGTCGCTGTTTTCGCGATAAGTGCCGGTGGATGTGGTAATTTCCTGGAAATCGCTCCAAAGGAAGCCGTGGCGGCGGAATCGGCCATTATTGACGAAACTTCCCTGAATACGGCCATCCGGGGTGCATACCGTGCGTTGGGCGCTTCCAGCTACTATGGGGAGGGGTTTGTGAACCTCGGTTTTGTACCGACGGGCGATGTCATTTACAATGTGGCCGACAACCTGTCGGATTTAAATTTCCGCTCGACAGATGCAGCATTCGGCGGCCCGTGGGCCGCCATCTATCACACGATCAACATCACGAACCATATCATCGAAAAGGCGCCTGCGATTACCGATGTAAACCTGACCGATGCAGAACGGGAGGTCATTATCGGTGAGGCGCATTTCATCCGCGCACTGGCGTATTTTGATTTGGCAAGGGGATGGGGTGGTGTGCCGATCAAACTGACGCCAACCAATCGCCCCGACGATGGGAACGATATCCCAAGAAGTACACGTGAACAGGTCTACGAACGGGTAGAAAGTGAATTACAACGCGCGGAAGAGCTGCTGCCGGCGGCCGTCAACCGAATCAGGGCGACGAAATACACGGCCTGGGCACTTCGGGCCCGGTTAGCGCTCTATCGCGGGCAATGGGAACAGGCGGTTGCGTATTCATCAAAGGTGATAGCATTGACTGATGCGTTCCAACTTGTCGAGCCGTTTGCTGCATGGTTCCTCGGCGGGGTGACACAGACCCCTGAATCTATTTTTGAAATTGCTTTTTCCGCACAAAATCCAAATGGCTTGCGGACGCGCATGAGCTTGTTGGCACGAGGTGGAGAATACCGCTACCGTCCGGGCGATGCGGTCGTAAATACCCTGCGTAACCCGAAAACCGGCGGCGACCGCATCGCTTTGCTTGATAGTGTCCGCCAAGGCGGACTGACGCAGTATGCCGGAGCACTTTATTACCGGAGTCCGGCCACGGACCCCTCATACGTATTGCGAATTGCCGAGCAATACCTGATCCGGGCTGAAGCATATGCCCAGCTCGAACAGTTGGAAGAAGCCGCGATGGATCTCAACCGGGTACGGAGCCGAGCGAAATTGGATCCTATAGTTGCCACAACGCAGCCTGCCCTTCTTGACGCCATCCTGGAAGAGCGGCGGCTGGAATTCCTTTGGGAGGCCCACCGCTATTTCGACCTGGCCAGAACCGGGCGGCTCAAAGAACAGGTGGAAGCGCTGAAGCCTAATCTTCGCATCGAACCACACCTAGCACTTTTCCCGATTCCGGTGGATGAGGTAATACTCGGCGGTCTTGAACAAAATCCAAATTATTGACAAAAAGGTTTCATATGGAACGTATTATTTCTTCTGATTCCGCGGAATGGCCCAGCTGGAAACGTTACGGCTTCCGGTTTATATGCATCGCGCTGCTTCTTTTTATCTTACCGCTGGATGGGAAATTCTATGGGAAGCTGGTCGACATTCCTTGGCCCGATGTGCCATTTTATGACTTGCTGGTGCTGACGAAATACCAACCGCAGTTTTTCCCGCCGAGTTATTCTGGGGGGCAGTATCTGGAGTTTGTCAGTTTCTGGAATTGGCTGGTCGTTGCTGCGATTGCGTTGATCGGTACGGTCATCTGGACTGCCCTGGACCGGCGAAACCGGGCTTTTCCTAAGCTGTATTACGGATTGCGTGTATTGGTGCGCTACCGATTGGCATTGGCATTGATTGCCTATGGATTATACAAAGTGTTTCAGCTTCAATTGCCTTATCCGCCGCTGAGCAATTTGTTGACCAACTATGGCGACTTCTATGCGTGGAAGATTTACTATCAGACCACTGCAATCTCGCCGAACTATGAAACGTTTTTGGGCGCTGTCGAGCTTCTCACCGGTATCCTGCTCCTGTACAGGAGAACGGTCACCATGGGTGCTGGCTTGGCCCTTGGGTTTGTCGGCAATATCGCTGCGGCAAACTTCTACTATGACCTGGGTGAGCAGTCGTACAGTCTTTTGCTGGTGCTCTTGGCGATCTTTTTGTTTTCGGATGATGTGCCCCGGCTTTATCAGTTGCTCATCCGTGAAAAGCTGGCCGTTGCTGCGCGTTGGCGGCCTGTTTTCTCCGGGGCCTTCGGAAAACTCCGGATCGGTATCCGGCTCATCACGGTACTGTTTATCGCAGTCATTGGCGTTCAGGCGTATGGCGGTCGTGAGCCGGCTGCGTATAAGCTTCCCCGTACGCCGGGCCTGAGCAAGGCCGCCGGAAGGTACCTGGTTACGGAGTTTGTCGTCAACGGCGATACCATTCCCCATGCAACTGACCACCCGTTTCGCTGGCAGGAGGTGGTCTTTGAGGAATGGTCGACACTTTCCATTAAAAGTAACCGGAAAGTGACCATCGACAAGTCAAACGGTGAAGGGTATTATGAACGTGATATCGACCGGAATTATGAATTGGCGGGCATCGCAGGTAGGCACTTTTATCACTATGTGGCAGACTCCAGCCGGCACCGTCTCCTTTTGCAGAACAAGAACCTGCATCACCGGGAAGAGCAATTCACATTGGACTATCAACGGCCGACGGACTCAACCCTTGTACTTCGCGGCTGGATATCGCCGACGGATTCGGTACATGTAACGTTGGAAAGGTTGGCCAAAAAGTACCTGATGTACGAAGGCCGGCGGCGACCGGTAAAAATTTGACCTATTCATCCACTTAAACAATTCATGCGATGTCAACAGAACTTACAGGCAACCCCAAACAGGCACACCGCCCCAAAGCCGCTGATGAAAAACGTACCCGACGGACCGGCCAACCGTGGACGTCGCTGCAAAAAATAGCCTTCCGGATTGGCTTTGTCTATTTTGTTGCCCTTTGTATCCCTGCTTATGGGAACTTTTACAGGGACGTGATTAAGCTCTTCGATTTTGCCAAGCTGACGTATCACGATTTTCAAGCCATTGTCGCTTTCTGGCCGCCGCAATTTATCCTGATCGAGTCTGAAGAGGGCGTATTCGGCATTTATAATTACATCAACCTGATTTTGCTTTTGTTGCTTGCGATCGTGGTGGGTGTGTTGTGGACATGGTTAGATAGAAAATCCACGCAGTACAGCAAGCTGTATTACTGGGCAAGGGTGCTGGTGCGCTATCGGCTGGCATATGGAATGATCGGATGGGGATTGAAAAAGGCATTTCCCATGCAGATGGTTTATCCGACACTCGGTATGCTGAATACACCCTTTGTGGACATGGCGGAGAAGAAGCTGTACTGGTCGCACGTCGGCGTTTCCTTTGGTTATACGATCTTTCTGGGCTTTGCCGAGATATTGCCGGGGTTATTGCTGTTGCATCGCAAGACCGCTTCGCTTGGCGGTGCGCTGGCCGCCGTCGTTTGCCTGAACATTTGTATTGCCAACCACGCATATGATGCCGGCGTTGCCGTGCCTGCCGCCTACTTTACGTTGTTGGGTATATTCGTGGCTTGGTATGATCTTCCCAAGATCGGGGAGTTATTGGTCGGCGGCAAGGATGTTGCGCCCTATCGATACTATCCGATTTTGACCCGAGGGCAGAATAAACTACGATGGACATTAAAGGTGTTTTTTAACCTGGTTTTTGTACCGGTTGCGGCGGCTTTTTGGGCATATGGGTTTTTTAATGGCAATAACTACAACATTCCGAGTACACCCGGACTCCCGAATATCCAAGGGGTCTATCAGGTCAGCGAGTTTAAATTGAACGGTAAGACGTTACCCTACTCACCTACGGATTCCATTCGGTGGCATGATGCCATTTTTGAATCGTGGTCGTCGTTGAGTTATCGCACGAACAGGGCCGCTCTCATTGACCGGATGATTGGTTACTCGCCGCTCCGCGTGAAAGGGGATCGGGGAGAGTCGCGCTACAACCAGGTGAATACGCAGGATTCCGATGAGCTTTTCAAAAGCAGTCAAAACCGCGACCTCGGCGTAACCCGGTGGGAAGTGGGCGGCATGGCGGGCTACCGCCGCTATTTTTTCTACGAATTGGACAGTGCCAACCAAGTGCTGAAGCTGCAGAACAAAAACAGAAACCATCGCAATGAGACGCAATACTTACATATCAGCCGTCCTACGGCCGATCGGGTCATATTGCGGGGGCTAAACGAATACCGGGATTCCATCGATGTAGTGTTAGACCGCATACCGAAGACGTATCCACTGGTTGAAGGCAGAGAAAGTGCCCTAACACAGTTTTAACGGTAACGTAAATTATTTCGAATGAAGCGTAAAATCATTATCGCCGGGGGATCGGGAGCTTTAGGGGCGTCGCTTATCGATGCTTGGAAAAACCACGATGTTGAAATCGTTGTGCTGACGAGGAAGAAGGTTCCAGCACAGGAGGGACGGGTACGTTATATTACGTGGGATGCCCGTTCGCTCGGTTCCTGGCAACAGGCGATTGAGGGGAGCGACGTTGTGATCAATTTGGTGGGTAAGTCTGTTAACTGTCGTTATACGGAAGCGAATAAGCGGGAAATCATCCGATCGCGTGTGGATGCTACGCACGTGCTGGGAACCGCGATAGCCCAGGCAACTGCGCCGCCTTCCTTGTGGATTAATGCCGGTTCAGTGGCTATTTTCGGCAATACGAGAGCGTCCATAAAAACGGAAGCGAGTACGGATTTCGGCGAAGGATTCTCTTCGGGCGTTTGCAAGCGATGGGAGTCTGTATTTTGGGATGCCGATACGCCTTTTACGCGACAGGTAGTTCTCCGGATGGGCATGGTCCTCCAAAGGAAAGGAGGTGTGCTGAAGCCGTTCGTCAAGCTCGTAAGATTTGGATTGGGGGGTTCAATCGGCACCGGTGGCCAGTATATTTCATGGCTTCACGAGGCCGACTTTGTGCGTGTGGTGGAATGGGTGATCGAAAATCCAGCCGTCCAGGGTATCCTGCATGCATGCAGTCCATTTCCAGTAAGCAACCATGTGTTCATGCGAACGATCCGTCAAGAATTGCGCGTGCCCTTCGGGTTGCCCAATCCTGCTTGGTCGACCAAAATAGGTGCTTGGCTGATTGGTACCGAAAGTGAACTGGTGCTGTCGGGACGCCGTGTGGTATCCCGCTTACTGAAAAAAGAGCAATTTGAGTTTAAATTTCCAGAAATAGTCACTGCTTTTCGTAATTTAGCCCTATAATCACTTCAGCTTGAGTTTACACCAATCATACGACGCCATTGTCGTCGGTTCCGGCCCCAACGGGTTGGCGGCTGCGGTCACGTTGCAGGAACGCGGATTGCAGGTGTTGCTGATGGAAGCGAAGGAAACAGTTGGCGGAGGGATGCGTACGGCGGAATTGACACTTCCAGGTTTTCGCCACGATGTCTGCTCGGCCGTCCACCCCATGGGTGCGGCATCGCCATTCCTGCGCTCGCTGCCGTTGGCTGACTTTGGATTGGAATACATCCATCCCGAGATTTTGGCGGCCCATCCATTTGACGATGGTACGGCGGCCGCTCTGTACCGGTCGCTCAATGAAACAGCGGACGGGTTGGGCCCAGATCGCGATCGCTACCGCCGGTTGCTTGAACCCTTGGTAAAACAATGGCCACTGATCGATACGCACATCCTGGGGCCGATGCTGAAAATTCCGGATAACCCATTTGCCTTGGCCGCCTTCGGTCTGAAATCACTCCAATCGGGAAGGCGGATCGCTGGGCGCTTTCAAACACGTGAAGCGAGAGGATTGTGGTCGGGCATCGTGGCCCATAGCATGATTCCGCTGGAAGCACTTACATCATCGGCCATCGCCTTTGTGCTTACGATTGCTGGGCACCGCGGCGGTTGGCCGATTCCCAAAGGCGGTTCGCAGGCGATTGCGAACGCGCTGGCGGCCTATTTTCGGGAGCTGGGCGGGACGATTCGGACGAATGCGCCGGTTGCCGCATTCAGCGACCTGCCCGAAGCCAAAGCCGTCCTTTTTGATGTTTCACCTAGGCAGCTTCTGCAGATTTGCGGTGACCGGCTGTCCTCGGTGTATCGCTGGCAATTACGCCGGCATAAATACGGTATGGGCGTATTCAAAATCGATTGGGCACTCAGCGAACCGGTACCGTTCAAAGCGCCGGAGGCTCGAAAAGCGGGCACGGTACACCTCGGCGGCACATTTGAGGAAGTGGCCGATGGGGAGCGCAAGGTCTGGCAAGGAAAACATCCCGATAAACCCTTTGTACTTTTTGCACAACCGAGTATATTTGACAACTCAAGGGCTCCGGCGGGAAAACACACCGGGTGGGCCTATTGCCATGTGCCTAATGGATCTTCAAACGATATGACCAAAGCGATTACCGATCAAATGGAACGTTTTGCGCCAGGGTTCCAGGATACCATATTGGCCACGCATACATTTAATACCGCAGAAATGGGAGCATATAACCCGAATTACATCGGCGGGGATATCAATGGGGGAGTCGTCAATATTATTCAGCTGTTCAATCGGCCGGCATTGCGGTTTTCGCCTTATCGCACCTCTGCCAGGGGTGTTTACATCTGTTCGGCGTCGACGCCGCCGGGCGGGGGGGTGCACGGTATGGGCGGATATTATGCGGCCTTGCAGGCCTTGAAAGATGTTTTTTAAATCTACTAATTCGTTGTCATGTCATCAATTCGCATCAAACTAACCGAAGATTGGGCGGTGGTCCTTTTGGGTTTTCTGATTATTTTATTGGCTGTCCTGGGCTTGTCCATTCCCATCCCGAAGTATGCTTGGAATGACGGTTCGACCCTGGCATCCTTGTTTACTGCATCCAACGGTGTAAGTGTTTTTTTTCAGTTCTTGTTTGCGTATGCCATCGTCATCATCGGCGCTTTCATTACCGGTAAATCGGTCAAATCCCAGCTTTGGGGATTTCCGCTTGTTTTTCTGTTAACCATCGGTTCATTGCTATTATCCGGCAATTCGTTTATGAACGAACTGGGGCTGGAGACGGTGATTTTCAGTTTATTGATCGGCCTGTTCATCGGAAACCTGTTTAGGCTGCCTCAGTGGTTCAAGGCTTCCCTTAACGCGGAATTGTTGGTAAAGATTGGGTTGGTGCTTTTGGGCACACGCGTCATTTTTTCGGATATCCTGAAAGCTGGTTCTCTGGGTTTGGTTCAATCACTGATCGTGGTTTTATCGGTATGGTATTTTGCCTTCTGGCTGTGCCGCAAACTGAAGGTAGACGATGAACTAACCATGATGATTTCCAGTGCCGTTTCGATTTGTGGCGTTTCCGCAGCGATTGCAACGTCCGGCGCGATCAAAGGAGATTCAAGGAAATTATCCTATGTGGTATCGATGGTACTGATTACCGCCATACCGATGATGATTGCGATGCCGTACCTCGCCAAGGTCTTTGGACTTTCGCAAGAGGTCACGGGGGCTTGGTTGGGCGGCAGCATTGATACAACGGGCGCGGTAGTGGCTTCAGGGAGCCTCGTGGGTGAACGTGCGTTGGAAATCAGTACCATTGTGAAGTTTTCACAGAATGTGCTGTTGGGCATTGCCGCTTTGGCCATTTCCGTTTACTGGACGTATCGGGGTACCCCGGAGGGCGAGCAGGTTGAAAAACCCAGCCTGGGAATTATCTGGGAACGCTTTCCCAAGTTTGTACTCGGATTTATCGGGGCGTCACTGCTGTTTTCTTTTGTGCTGAGTGCCGATACGGTAAATCAGGTGAAAGGGGGGCTCAAAGACATTCAAGGCGTATGGTTTGCACTGGCTTTTACCAGCATCGGCCTGGAGACGAATTTTAAGGATTTATTGGCTCACAACAGTATCAAACCATTTTGGGCCTTTCTGATTGCTCAATCATTCAATGTTTTGATCACGCTGACAGTCGCGTGGTGGTTGTTTGGCTGATTGTCAGGATATACGCATTTTTTCTTCCTATGATCGGCAGTTTTTATGCCTTTTAATGTCTACTAAATCAGTATACTTTTGCTTCGGCTTTGCGCCAATGCATGCTTTGAGACGCATGTTCGGTCTGCACAGCGTAACTATAAAGTAAAAGCTGATTCTATGTTGAAATTACTACGTATTCGGCGCCGGGTACCGTGCGTGTATGTGTTTATCGCTTTGGGACTGGTCTGGGGAAAATTTGCGGATGCGCAGGAAACCAAGCCCTTGATCAACGCTACCTTTGAAGGGGTGGTGTTGGATGCGGCCAATGGGGAGTCCCTTACCGGCGCGACCCTGCAGCTTGCGGGGGTTACCCACGTGACCAAGACGGATAGACGCGGGCATTTTCAATTTGTGACGGGACAAAAGTTGCCCGTAACCTTAATCGTTTCCTACATCGGTTATGTAACGAAGGAGGTGGTCGTCACCGAAACTCCCGTTACGATTGAACTGGAGCGAAGTGCCGCAAATTTGGGGGAGGTAGTGGTGACTTCCCGACGGCGCAGAGAATTGCTGCAAGAGGTTCCCATACCTGTTTCCGTGGTAAGCGGTGCATTGGCCGAGGAAAGCGGAGCCTTCAATGTAAACCGGTTGAAGGAAATGGTGCCTACGGTACAATTATATTCATCCAATCCCCGCAATACGGGGTTGAGCATCCGGGGCTTAGGGACGACCTTTGGACTGACGAACGATGGTATCGATCCCGGTGTCGGTTTCTATGTCGACGGGGTGTATTATGCGCGCACGGCGGCGACCACCCTTGATTTCATAGATGTGGAACAAATAGAGGTGCTGCGCGGTCCCCAAGGGACGTTATTTGGTAAAAATACGGTAGCGGGCGCGTTCAACGTTACGACCCGGAAGCCGACGTTCACTCCCGAGGGCAGGGCTGAGCTCAGCTATGGTAATTATGGCTTCATACAGGCAAAAGCGTCCATCAGCGGGCCATTGGGCGAGCATTGGGCAGCGAGGGTGTCTTTCAGCGGCACGCAGCGGGATGGATTAATTTATAACGTTGCCACGCAAAAACGGGTAAATGATTTGAATAACCTCGGCTTTCGGGGGCAACTGCTCTATGAGCCGTCGGATAACTTACAGATTTTGCTGGCAGGCGACCTGACGCGCCAGCGGCCCGACGGTTATGCCCAGGTATTTGCCGGAGTGGCACCGACCCAACGGGCAGAATACCGGCAATTCGAGCAAATCATTGCCGATCTGCATTACGAGCTGCCCAGCCGCAATCCTTTTGATCGAATCATAGACCACGATACCCCATGGCGATCAGGGCAGGATCTCGGCGGCGTCTCTGCAAATGTCGATGTAAAGGTAGGGCCGGGGACGCTGACGTCCACAACCGCTTGGCGCTTTTGGAATTGGAATCCGTCCAATGATCGGGATTTTACCGGCCTGCAAGGGTTAGCCTTGTCACAGGCGCCGTCACGCCATGATCAATGGTCGCAGGAAGTACGTTGGGCGGGCAATCTGTCCACGAGCCTGAGTGCGGTGGTCGGCGTATTCGCTTTCGGCCAACAGCTCAACGCGGATCCCGCTCATACCGAAGAATCCGGCCGTGATCAGTGGCGGTTTGCTCAGAACTCGCAAAGCGAACTGTGGCAAACACCGGGGCTATTCGAGGGATATGGAATCAAGAGCTACCCGAGTATGAAGACATTCAGCGGCGCTATATTCGCACAAGTGGATTGGGCCATTACCCCTCGATTGCGGCTGTTGCCCGGTATCCGGCTCAACTACGACGACAAATCGGTCAATTTCCGCAGAGAAACCTACGGTGGGTTACCAACCGACGACCCCGACTTGCTGGCATTGAAAAATACCGTTTATTCGGATCAGGCTTTTGAAGCAAACATTGATGATACAAACCTTTCCGGTCAATTGACATTGGCATTCAAGGCCAGTGACAAAATCAATACGTTTGCTACCTTCTCCACAGGGTTTAAGCCCGTAGGGCTCAATTTGGGGGGGCTCCCCAACGCAAATGGCCAGCCGATGTTGGAACTGGCGGTGATCCAGCCGGAAAGCGTACGGCATTACGAAGTTGGCGTCAAAGCCCAGCCTACGCGAAATATTTCCTTGGGTCTCACCGTATATAATACCGATGTGAGCGACTATCAAGCTCAGGTACAGGCAGCGGATTTATCCGTAAACCGGGGTTACCTGGCCAATGCCGAAAAGGTGCGGGTTCGGGGTGTGGAATTCGACGGCACGGTGCGGTTTAACAGCTTCTTCTCCCTCTATGGGTCATTGGCCTATACGGATGGTAACTATGTGCGGTTTACAAATGCGCCGCCGCCGCTGGAAGAAACCGGTGGCCCTACGTTTAAGGATGTCTCTGGCGGGCAACTGCCCGGTATTTCAGAATGGGCGGCCTCCTTTGGGGGCGAATCGGCCACAAGAACTACCTCATTTCTTGGTCAGGAAGGTGAATTTGTCTTCGCGGTGGACGGTTTTTCCCGGTCCTCTTTTTCTTCGAATCCGTCTCCTTCTGCCTACCTGATTGTAGAGGGCTACACCTTATTGAACGGACGGGCGGGTTTCCGGGCGGCGGAAGGCGTATCGCTGTATCTTTGGGTACGCAATGCATTCGATAAAGACTACTTCGAGCAATTACTGCCGGGTGCAGGTAATGCCGGGCATTACGCGGGCGTATTGGGAGACCAGCGAACATATGGCGTTACCCTGCGCTACATTTTCTAATCGATTGGATTCGTGAAATACTGCATGGTGAGCGCCCGGTTATCCGGGCGCTTTTTCTTTCTGTCAAAACGTACCCAGGAATTGATGCCGTGCAATTGTCTCCACTCGCCGTTTAAACAAAACAACAAACAAACTCCTTATGTACCTGCCATTTGCCTGTTAGCAAAAAAATCTACTAAATTAGTAGTCTTTTTGGTGAAATGTTTTACCTTTGCTTATGCAACAAAGATAGAACGTTAATATCGGATAGAAAATGCATAAATCATGCGTAGTTAAGTAGAATTTTTGCCGAAGCAGATCCCCATGGTACAATCAGATATTTTAGGTAACATTAAGCGCCTGCGAAAAGAGCGCGGGCTATCGCAGTCCGACATGGCCGAGGCTTTGCACATCGCCTTGAAGACCTATCAAAATATTGAAGGCGGAGTCACGCGTATTGATATCGACCGGTTAGAACAGATTGCGGGCGTGTTGGAAACTGGATTTTCCGAATTATTGGGAAATGGAGAGGTGAAGGTACACATCGATCGATTTATCAACGAAGAAAAGGAATTATACCATAAGATTATACTTGACAAGGAGGCCTATATTGCCCAGTTGGAAGACAGCGTTCGCTTTTATCGAGAAATACTTCGGGAAAATATTGCACTTTAGCATTCGATTGTTGATCAAAAATGCGTAAGCTTACCTCCAAACTACCCCATACGGCTACGTCGATATTTACGTACATGTCGCAGTTAGCGCTCCGGCACAATGCCATCAATCTTTCTCAGGGATTTCCCGATTTCGATGGACCTCCGCGGCTGATCGAGCTGGTAAACCAGCACTTGCTCGCCGGGCATAATCAATATGCGCCGATGGCGGGTGTAGGGGCACTTCGCGAACAGATCAGTGCCAATGTAGCGGCGGCTCACGCGGTGGTTTATGACCCTGAAACCGAGATTACCGTCACCGCTGGAGCCACGCAAGCGCTTTTTACGGCGATGGCTGCATTGATCCGTCCCGGTGATGAGGTTGTCTTATTTGAGCCCGCATACGATGCGTATGCCCCCACCGTGCAGGTGTTTGGCGGTATACCCAAACCGGTCACGTTGCGAGCTCCGGATTTCGCAATCGATTGGGACGCGGTGGCTACGCTGGTGACCCCGCGGACGCGGCTGATTCTGATTAATTCGCCCAATAACCCCACCGGTCGTGTGCTAAGCGACTCCGATTACCAAGGGCTGATCCAGCTCATCCGGAATACCGATTGTTATGTGTTAAGCGATGAAGTATATGCTCACATCGTTTATAACGGGGTACAGCATCGTAGTGTTTCACAATATCCGGAGCTTCGTGAACGCGCATTCGTGGTTGCTTCCTTTGGCAAACTGTACCATATGACAGGCTGGAAGGTGGGGTATTGCTTAGCTCCTCATGAACTGACCGCAGAATTCCGAAAGGTTCATCAATTCAATGTGTTCAGCGTCAATACCCCGACCCAATATGCCTTGGCGGACTTTATGAAGGATTCAGAGGAACACCTCGGATTGAGTCCCTTTTTTCAGAAAAAGCGCGATTTCCTGATAGCGGCGCTTCAGGAAACGGGCTTCCGACCCTTGCCTTGTCAAGGAACCTACTTTCTGGTCGCTAATTATTCCGCAATCAGTGATCTGCCCGAACGAGTATTTTGCGAGACGTTGACGAAGCAATACGGTGTCGCGACCATCCCCATTTCGGCGTTTTACCATCAGGAAGTCAACCAGCACCTGGTTCGCGTCTGCTTCGCTAAACAGGAGCAAACCTTGCAGCAGGCAGCAACGCGATTAAAGAAGGTTAGCCCTTTCTGACTCCTGTGGTACCTCCGCCTTCCAATGTGAGGTTTACCGGTTTGTTGGTTTGCCAAGCACCGCGGGTAAAATCCGGAATATCGAGTGAGCGAGACCGTTTTGCTACGGACTGTTCGCTTAACGGAAAGATACAGCTCCACAAAGCACCGTCATATACATCCTGATCGAGTGGCAAGCCATTGCGTAGGCAATCAATCAGGCGCCAGTCCATGATAAAGTCCATCCCGCCGTGGCCGCCCACTTGTTTTGCTACTTCGCCGACATGTTTAATCAGTGGTGGCGTGTGCTGCGCATAGAGTTTTTTTAATTCATCGTCGCTTATCCACTCATGGCCGAAGGCAATGCGTTCGGGCGACGGCCATTTGGAAGCAATCCCTTTGGTTCCGCTGATCAGGTGGATGCGTGAGTACGGACGCGGAGAGGTTACGTCGTGTTGTACCATAATGGACTTTCCCTTGGCCGTGCGGATCAGGGTGGTATTCATGTTGCCCCGATAAGATTTACCTACAAAGGGTTGAAAAAAGGCGTCTTCCTTCGCCTTTTTTGCAGCGGTATCGGCCATCATAAAATCATTGGTCGACAGGGACACCAGGTAGTCCATTTTATCTCCCCGGTTAATGTTTAGGCATTGCGCAATCGGACCCAGTCCATGCGTCGGATAGAGATTACCATTGTGTGTGGCGTTCATGCGTAGTCGCCACATATCCTGGTAGCCGTCTTTGTCAAAATTTAAATCCAGCAGGTCGTGGATGTAGGCGCCTTCGGCATGCATGATTTTGCCAAATAAACCATTGCGGGCCATATTGAGCGTCAACATCTCAAAAAAGTCGTAGCAACAGTTCTCAAGCATCATGCAGTGCTTTTTGGTCCGCTCGGAAGTTTCAACGAGTTGCCAGCATTCGTCGATGGTAATAGCAATGGGGACTTCGCTCGCCGCATGTTTGCCGTGTTCCATCGCGAAAACGGCCATGGGCGTATGCAGATCCCAGGGTGTACAGATGTAAACAAGATCAAGGTCTTCGTTAGCTACCATGTCTTTCCAGCCGTCCTCACCGCTGTACTCCTTCGCTTTCGGAAGTCCGGCTTTTGTCAGGATTCCCTGTGCTTTCGCTGCCCGTTCGGGATCTTTGTCACAAAGTGCTTTAATTTCTACGCCATCAATATGCGACATCCGCTGAACCGCTCCCGGCCCCCTGCTACCCAAACCGATAAAGCCGATGCGGACTTTGTCAATTTTGGGCGCTGCATATCCGCTCATATTAAATCGTTGCGGTTTCAAAGATTGGTACTCCGACAGTCCAACGTGATCGTCCGATGCTACTTCATGTGCTACCGACGGCAATGTCGCCACGGCTCCGGAAAGAAGGGTGGCGCTCTTAAGAAAATTTCTACGATTGTATTTCATCTGGTTATTTATTGCTTGTAGTTTGCTAGATGGAGCCCTTCATGATCAACCCGTCGATTGCTGGACTCTGCAGCGTTTGTTATGTCACTCCGGTTCATAAATGGAATGGGTGTGTCCCAATAGCGAACACGATAATAACAAACAAGTATAGGACAGTTTGTTGAGTTATCAAAGGATTTGATAAACGCAACCGTTTGTTTAATTATTACGCATACGATTGCATGCATTGTTTTAAAAAAAAATTAAGAAAGTATAATCTCTTTGATTATTTTTTCAGGTAAATATATTTATTTTTGCGTCTCACCTTATACGTAATTCCTCAATGGCAAGATTAAATTTACTGGAAGAAACACGCTTTGAGAAAGCACCCGTAAGTGTTTACTCCGATCCTACGGCAGCTTCGCTGGCTGTGGCGAAACGTATCGCTGACTTAATTCGCAGCAAACAAGAAAAAGGTGAGCAGGCCGTTCTCGGTCTCGCTACAGGTGCAACCCCTGTAAAAGTGTATGCAGAATTGGTACGCCTGCATCGCGAAGAAGGACTCAGTTTCAAAAACGTCATCACATTCAATCTCGATGAGTACTATCCGATGCAACCCGACTCGGAACAGAGTTATGTGACGTTCATGAACCGTAATCTGTTTGACCACGTAGACATCGAACGTGCCAACGTGCACATTCCCGACGGCACGCTGGAAATGGAAGAAATCCACGATTATTGTTTGGCGTACGAACAAAAGATTACCGCATTAGGTGGCCTGGATTTACAGATTTTGGGCATCGGTCGTACGGGACATATCGGATTTAACGAACCGGGTTCCGCACCGAATTCAGGCACCCGGTTGGTTACGTTGGATGATTTAACCCGGCGGGATGCCTCACGCGACTTTGGCGGTAAGGAAAATGTTCCCACCAAAGCCATTACCATGGGCATTGGTACCATATTCAAAGCCCGGGAAATCATTCTGATGGCCTGGACTCAAAAGAAAGCCGAAATTGTGAAAAAGGCTGTGGAAGGTGAACTGTCATCGGAAGTCCCGGCCACGTACCTACAGCTTTCAGACCATGTGGAGTTTGTACTTGATGTGGATGCGGCGTCCCAACTGACCCGGTTCGATACACCTTGGCTGGTAAAGGACTGCGTTTGGGATAATAAAACCATTAAAAAAGCGGTGGTATGGCTGTCACAAACCCTTAACAAGCCGGTGTTGAAGCTGACGGAAGATGACTATAACAACAATGGTATGGCACAGCTGGCCACCGAAAAAGGGCCCGTGTACCATATTAACATCGATATTTTCAATCAGCTGCAACATACCATTACCGGTTGGCCCGGGGGTAAGCCCAACGCGGATGATAGCCAACGGCCAGAGCGACGGGATCCGGCAAGGAAGCGTTCGATCATCTTTTCGCCGCATCCGGATGACGATGTCATCTCCATGGGGGGTACCTTCATCCGTTTGGCAGATCAGGGCCATGACGTGCACGTTGCTTACCAGACTTCGGGAAACACCGCAGTATGGGATGACGATGCCCTTCGGTTTATCGAATTTGCCACAGACTTTGCCAAATCGCAGGGTGTTGACACGGAGAACCTAGAAGTACTGTATAAAAACGCGAGACAGTTTATTGCGGATAAAAAACCGAATCAAATCGATACACCGGAGCTGCTTACAGTGAAAGGGCTCATCCGTAAAGGGGAGGCCATTGCCGGTGCACGTTTCGCAGGGCTACCCGATGACCATATCCATTTTCAGAACCTGCCTTTTTATGATCGGGGTAAATACAGCAAAACGCTGGATTATGAAGACGATATCCAGGAAACCATGGCATTACTTCAGCGTGTCAAACCTCATCAGGTGTTTGCCGCTGGTGATTTTGCCGATCCTCACGGAACACATAAGGTATGTTTTGATATCATCCATGAGGCGCTATTAAGGCTTCGGAAGACTGAAGCGTGGACCAAGGATTGCTGGCTGTGGTTGTATCGCGGCGCATGGCACGAGTTCGAAATCCACGAAATCGAAATGGCTGTTCCGCTTTCGCCGCAGGAAGTGCTGCGGAAGCGATATGCGATTTTTAAGCATCAATCTCAGAAGGATGTACCAGTATTCCCCGGAGATGATGCGCGTGAATTCTGGGTGCGTGCCGAGGAGCGGACGCGTGAAACCGCGCGTTTGTACGATGGGCTGGGAATGGCTGAATACGAGGCCATCGAGGCATTCGTGCGCTGGAAGTTTGAAGACGAATAACAAGCCGAATCGGATGCCCAGGGGACAACACTGGGCATCCTACTACTTCACAGATTTCGGTTATTCATAAGGCGAATGAATTCTTCTTTCTTTTTGGGGGATATCATCGCCGGAAAGCCGTCACTCATCACCGCGTAGCCTCCATCCGTTTTGAGCATACGTCTTATTTCGTTAAGATTGATGATGTGGGAATTGTGTATGCGCATAAATTGGTGGTTTGCTAATAGGAGCTCGTATTCCTTGAGGTTTTTGCTAACCATGATTTTTCGGCCATCGGTAAGGTGGAAGGTAGAATAGGCGCCTGCGGCTTCTATCCGTATGATTTGCGATAACGGGACAAATTCAAGTTCATTGGCCAAGGACAACGTTAACGTTGGGTGACGGTTGTGCTGCAACTGATTTAGGTTGTGCAACAGCGAAGCGGTCAGTTGTTCCTGATTCTCCTGATTTCGGTTTAGAACTTTTGTCAGCGCTTCTTTTAATTCATCGATGTCGATGGGCTTCAATAGATAGTCGGCTGCGCTGAATTTGATCGCCCGGATCGCGTAATGATCGTAAGCGGTGGTGAAGATAACGGCCGGACTCAAACCTGTGAGCTGCTGAAGGATTTCGAAGCCGGTTCCCGTCTGCAGCTCAATGTCTAGGAAGAGTATCTGAGGGTTGTGTTTACGAATTAATAGGAGGGCTTCTTCGATCCCGCCTGCAGAACCAACCACTTCAATTTCCGGGCAATTTGCTGCAACGAGATCCTCCAGCAGCTCCCTGCTCCGGATCTCATCCTCCACAATGATTGCCTTAGGTTTCTCGCTCATCAGTAATCAAGTACAGTGGGGGATTGAGCCCTCGGGTTGATAAGAATGCGCAGCGTGACACAGGTACCGGCAGCAATTCCATCCGACGTCACCAAATCCTGGACCGCCACGTGGATTCGGTCGGAAACTTCTTCGTTCAAAATTTGTATCCGATCTTGCAGCAGTTGCTTGTAGGGCGTCGTATCGTTTGCGTCCCGCTGTTGATTGCGGGCCTGAGCCAATTTCCTGCCGCCTCCGTTATCAACGATAGTGCAGATCAAATAAGGTGCCTGGTACGAAAAGGTGATTTTGATTTCCCCGACACGGTCTGCCAGGTTAAGGATGCCATGATACAACGCATTTTCGACGTAGTGATAAATAATGAGCGGGGGCAATCCGGATAAGTCCGACGGTAGATCCGCATCCGTTTCAATGAGGTAGTTGAATTTTTCCGTGAACCGCATTTTTTCGAGATCCAGGTATAGCTTCAGAAATTTTGTTTCTTGCGTTAACGTAATCTCGGGAATATTCGCTTGTGCCAGCAGTTCGCGGATGAAGCGGGAAAAGCGAGATACATAACTCAACGATGTCGATGTGTCGCCCTTGTTTATGTAATATTGCAGATCGTTGAGAGAGTTGAATACAAAGTGGGGGTTTATCTGCGCCTGCAGCACGCGCATGTGCAGTTTTCGGTTGATGCGTTCGATGTCCCGGTTTTGCTTTCCGATTACCGCATTGCGTTGGGCCAATAATTTTGTCAGATGGGTTTTCATCCGATATCGGTTATACATCAATACGGCAATTCCAATGGCGACGACGATCAACAGGATGCCAACATACCGAAAGATCCGGTCTCTTTCTGCTGCCAGTAAAGAGCTTGCGAGTCGCTGTGATACGATTTCGCGTTCTTTCATGAGCAGCTCAAGTTCTGCATCTCGCTGACCATCGGGATTGCTGCCCGGACCTTCCATAATAATTTTTCCGATCTCACTTCCCAGGTATTTCGAAAGCAGGTTACTTACCAGCCGTTTACACTCAAAGCTTTGAAAGTAATCGTCCGCCACTGCTTGCCAATCACTGTTTTTGGGAAAGATGCCGGCCAACCCGGGCCGCTCCGTAGCAAACAGGTGTTGCCTTTTCACCTTAATTCCTTTTTGGAGGCTCACTACGTACACCGTCAGCGGCACATAACCGAATGCATCCGTTTCTTCGGCTATTTTTTCCAATATTTCGTAATCATCATATTGGCGCGATATGGAGATCTCGTGCCCTTTAACCAAAACATCCATGTCCTGCTCCATTGCGGTATGTCGCATGGTGTACCCATGCAGGTAGGGAATGGTGTCAAGAAACGCGCGTTCATCCGCGAATAGGGGCATCAGGTCATTGGTTACCAAGACATTGATGTCGGGCATGTAGGGTGGAGTAAATTGCACCTCGTGCTTTCTGTCGGGGGTGATCGAAAAAAAAGACCAACCGAATAAGCCGCTTTCCGAGGCATTTCGGATTTGGTCATAAATGCCATTGAAACTTGCGGCATCCTTCCACTTAACGACCAGGTTATACCCGTATTCCCTGTTGATCCATTTAACGAACGATTCCATCAGTTCGTATTCGACACCCTGCAGGTTTCCGTTGGCATCTTTAAAGATATAGGGATCAATATCATACCACAGGGCCGTGATGGTGCCGCCCTTTTTTTGCTGAACCTGCGCCCAGCTATCCATTTCTTGCGCGACAGCCACGCCGATACCCCATAGCAAGGATAGAATAAGCAGGTATGGTTTCCTGTGGCTCATCAATGGGTACTTCGTGCGAAGGTAGCAAAAAGCCCCTAAAAAATAAGGGATTTTCCAGAAAGCATTTTTTTATAATCTTTGGGATTGATGGGTTTAAAAAATTCATAGATGAAATTCCGGGAAGCCCGCGTGCGGTAGCCCATATCGCGCATCAATTCGTCTAAATGCTTATAATTGAAGGGGGCGACACAAAGACCACTGAACTCGGCTGCGATGGGTCGCTCTTCACACCGCCATTTTTCCATAAGCCGCATTTCGCGCAGCATGTCTTCAGCGGGGGGAAGAATAAGATCGCCTGATACGGTGGCGGCCAGCCAGTGGGCAGCTATTTCGGAGGTAAGGGTCGTAAACAAGCTTGAATTGAAGCCAACAAATCCCATCTGCGGTAGGTCGGGGTGTAAAATATTCCGATACAGCATGTACATACCGTTTGCATTGGTAATCATCTCCTGATATTGCAGTTGCAGGAACGGAAGGCGTTGTTTAAAGCCCGTGCCAAATACCACGAGATCCGGCCGCATAACCGCCCCGTTTTTTAATACCATATCACGCCCGCTGAAATGCGCAATTTCTGAGCATATGCCCTGTATTTGCTTTGCGGCTACTTTCTTGTAAAACTGAACCGGCTCTACGCCCAAGCTGCAACTGATCTGGTCTTCGATGTGGTGAGTCGGCAGCATGTTGCATTTTCTTAGATTGAACTGCTTTTTCAACAACAGTTCAAGCATCCGCCAATGTAACCATACCAAAGGCCGGCCCAGGGAATGTAGCACGTATTGAAAGGTGTTTTTCTTGTGTGCGTCGAAAAAGGCTTCCGAAAACCGTGAAAAAAGCAGATATTTCATGTTGATGCGATTGCCAAAGAATCGGGGGACTTTCCATTGCGCACGCCGGTAGATCAGCGTACAACGCTTGCTGACGTCGGCGGCGGTTGCCGCAATATCGGTCGCTGATTTGGCGAATCCAATAACGGCGACGTCCTTGCCAGCCAATTGTTCAGTATTTGATATGTTGGAAGAATGCAGCAAAAGTCCGCCTGCACTTTTAAAGGAATCCATGCCCGGTATTTCCGGGATATAAGGCTCATGGAAGGTACCCGTGCATACGACGACGTATCCAAAGGATAGCGATCTTCCATCGTTGAGTTTTACCATCCAATTAAAACCATCGTAATACATGTTTTTTACCGTGATACCAAACTGAATGTGGGGCATGATGTCGAAATGAATCGCATAATTCGTTAAGTATTCCTGCACCTGCTGGCCGGTAGGCCACATCGGATAATGGGATGGCATGGGGTAGTCCGAAAACGCATATTCGTCGCGTGTAGTTTGCGTGGTTACGCCTACGTATGAACGGCTTTGGTGCCATACTCCACCGATACCATCCGATTTCTCGAGTACCGTCACCTGATACCCTTTTTGTAAAAATGTTTTTGCGGTGGTCAGGCCGCTAATGCCCGCACCGATGATTCCAATATGTTTCATGATAAAATAATTTTAAAATTTGCATTTATCTTTTGCGATGGTTGGCTTATTTTAGTTACTTTACGTTGCCTATTAGTATCCATGATGAGCTACTTTCTCGTTGCAGGAAGCGTTTTGTTGCTTACAACCTGTTGTTGGTTCTGGTATTTCAGGAAAAAGGCAACGGATTTGCATAGGGCAGCCCAGAAGCGCATCGATGAACTCGAGGATACGATTTGGCGCCTGCAGATGAGCCCGCATTTCCTGAATAACTGCCTGAACAGTCTCCATGGTATGATTCATCGCGGAGATAATCAGTCGGCCGCACATTACCTGACGAGCCTTTCCCGGCTCGCCCGGAAACTGTTGGAATATTCCGAAGAGACCATCATCACGCTTGCCGATGAGTTGGATATGGTGAAACACTACATTCATCTTGAGCAATTGCGATTTGGTGATCGGGTAGAAGCAGAGATCGTGCTTCCCCCGGATGCGGATCCGGCAACGATTTCAGTGCCTCCGTTGTTCATACAGCCCTTCGTCGAGAATGCATTTATCCACGGCTTGCTTCCACAGCAAACGCCTGGTACGATTACAATTCGGTTTTCGATGGCTGGAAGCGACACCCTATGTTGTTCGGTAACGGATAGCGGCGTCGGAAGAACGGCGCGTGCGCCACGGAATCGCCGAGCCGATGCCGGTAAATCGTTCGGTATTGCGGTTACGCGTAAACGCATTGACGCGTTTAACAAATCGTACGGTCGCACCTTGCCGTTTGTCATCCGTGACCTTGCTGACGCCCATGGGCGATGTGCGGGCACTTCGGTGGAAATCCAACTTGCGTTGGTGGCCGTTGAATCGTAGAGACCCATGTGTACTTACTTTACGTTAACCAATACCCGTATTTTTCCGGTTCCCGATTCGTCAAATTCCTCGAGCGCTTTTCCGATAATCTGGCCGGGACCTACTTTGTTTTTATCGGCTTTCATCGCAACCCCGGGGATCGATGAGGTCACGAGCAAATCACCCCTTTTGATCGGGCCGCCTTCCAAGCACACCTTGGTAGGGATAACGCCGACTACCCCCATGGGAACCATCTGTGAATGATCATCGTCGATGCCTTCCTCGGTAAGCAATACGCCGGGTTTGGTAGCGTATACGCCTACTACAATGTCAGAATATGATTGGGTTGATTTCGTTACCGTGCGGTCCTCCTCAATTGAAATGACCAGCACATCGCCGGGTTCGTATTGAGCAATGGATCCTTCCACGTCAAATACTTCGGCGATATCCGCGCCGCCATTGAACGTTCCGCCGTTGAAAAATCCAACACCGGCGGCACTGATCCTCGCGACATTTTCAATCGGGTTGCCTGCTCGGAATACGGCCAGGTCTTTGGGTTGCCCGTGCGACTCGACAACCATGACGTCGACAGTCGAGTTGCCATGCCCGGCCACGACCAGTGAACTGCCGTTTCCCTGATGCGTGGCTCGTAATGCCGCCGCGGTATTTTGGGTATTGCTGACCACGAAATTACCCGCGCCACCCCCTGTTCCCGAAGCGGATCCCGTTACCGCTGCATTGTTGTTACCGATATTGACGGTGGTTTGTGCCCGCACAGCCGGTGCAATACCGTTGGTTACCGTAAATTGCGCTGCCGCTGCTAAGGTGCTGTTCGTTTCTACAAGCAAAGCTTCTTTCGGGTTGTTCACCAACGGATTGCGTACATGCAGTACATTTCCGGTGGCGTTTCCCTGTGTATAAAATTCCGCCACAGCCTCGGAGCCGCGATTGTAGGCCCGGATTGCATTTCCATTGCTGGCGGCAACGACCAGCCCGCGACCGGAGCCGGTACTGTTATTTTCTACGAAAAGACTCGGTTCGTTGTTTGCAGCTCCTGTGCTGGTAAAGGACGCCACCCTACCCGTGCCTTGTTGTAAGCCTTCAAAGACGGTGCCTGAGCTTTGATTAATACCGGAATAGGTACTGCCGGAGGTGGACTGTGCTGACACGGCGGCACCGCCGCCAAGGGTGGTGACAACAAGCGTATGTGAGTTGTTGTTTGTGTTTTCAGTGCGGAAGAAGCCCGCACTTCCGCCGGTGCCGTTTACACGGCTTGTAAGGCTGGTACCTGTGCCGTTCGTTTCTGCAATGATGGCAGTTCCGTTACTGGAGGCATTGGTATTGGCGACATAGATAGCCGGCCAACCGGCGCCACTTGCTTCGGTCTCTACGGTCAATACCGGGCGCTGTGAGCCGGTATGGGTATGTAAAAGGTGAGCCGCCCGGCCAGTTGTTGTGCCGATTTCACTGTACAGACCGATACCTGACGACGCCACTTCTGCACTAATGGCCCGGCCACTATTGCTCCTTGCGACCAATGCCGGTGCGGAACCTGCTGTTGCTTGGAAGAACCCGCCGACGCCGCCTTGCCCGGTGGTTACCCCGTAAACCCCGGCTGCCTCAAGTTGGTTTTGATTGGTATTTACCTGCCCCCGTATCGCCGGTTGGGTTCCGGCCGTGTTACTGCTGATAAACCTACCCGCTATACCGGCCTCGTTGGTATTTGAAAGAGAAAATAATGCGCCTTGATGATTCTCGATTTCCGAGAAGGGCAGTTGGAATCCGGTGGGCGCAGCACCCGGTATCCAGTGCGTCCCATCGAAACGCAACACGTCGTTGTTGGTCGGCGCGGCATCGGATACCGGTATGGTTTGCAGCTTTGATACCACCGGGTCTGGATACGTGCCTGAAAGGTCGCCGCCAGCCGGGCCTGTGAGTGCGCCATCGGCACCGGCAGGCCCGGGTTCGCCTTGATCACCTTTTTCTCCTTTTTCACCTTGGATACCTTGTGGGCCTTGCGGTCCCATCGGTCCGGCGGGGCCCATAGGACCCGATTCCCCGGCGTCTCCTTTATCCCCTTTGGGGCCTTGAGGCCCAGCTATTCCTTGCGGGCCCGGTTCTCCTGTATCGCCTTTCTCGCCCTGCGGACCTTGCGGCCCCACCGGTCCGGCGGGCCCGGTATCGCCGGTATCTCCCTTCGGTCCGGGAGGACCATTCGGGTCTCCCTTTTCCCCCTTTGGTCCTTGTGGCCCGGCAGGGCCCTGCGGCCCCGGGGCTCCTTGTGGGCCCGGCGTACCGGACGCCGCATACAGTGCAAACGGGACACTCATCAAGGGCGTGGTGCCGAGATCGTTGAATATTCCTCCGTCAACGGCGACCTCCACTTTCAGGAATTGATCGGCGTTTTGCCATGGAATTGAAGCAAATGTACCCTGATTTGATTGGCCCTGCCCAATTTGGAGGGTAAATAGCCCTAGCTTATTGGTGACCAGCTGATGCTCCTCTCGATACTGTACTTCGCCGGAAGGGGATTCTCCAAGGATGGATAGCCGTACGCGGATGGCTTTTTCCGCCAACACCGTGCCGTCCGCGTTTCTAGCGACGGCTTGGTAATTGATACCATTTAGGCCTGATTGAGCGGATGCTTCCAGCGACAACAGGATGAGCATCAGGATAGCAAGTAGAAGATTGGTTTTCATATGTATTTTGAATGTATTTTGATTTCTTGGTTTTATTGATGATAACGCGGTGTGTCTTAAGGTTGGCTTCCCAGATCGAAGCTCAACGTAGCCTTGAATTCGTTGCGTACCGTATACCGCCTGGCCATGGGCATCGTATAGCTGATGTCCAGTTGGAAATCACTCACCCGAAGCCCTAAACCGGCGGATAGGTGCTGCCGGTTTCCTTTTTTCGGGGCTTCGTGAAAGTAACCCGCACGGAGAAAGAACTGGCGATAGTAATTGAACTCGAGCCCTCCTGCCAGGGTAAATTCCGCTAACTCTTCGCTGAATCCACCGGGGGCATCAAACAGGGACGTGAATAGTGCTTCAGGAACCCCTCGGTTCGGATCTTTTCCCTTGACGATCTCACTTGTAGGGTGTCCGTTTTCATCCAATTTATACCGGGGCATGGTGGGTACCATCAGTTTGTTAACGTCCAGCAAAAGGGTCAGCCGGTTATCTGGGTCGTTATACAACGCGTAACCGGCTCCCATTCGCAGATTCATCGGCAGGAAGCTTTCCTTGGAATTCGTATAGCTTATTTTAGTGCCCACATTGCTCAGATTTATGCCCCAGGCAAAGCGTCTTCCGAATTGATGGGTTCTGAAGATTTCTTGTTCGGAAAAAATGCTGATGTCTACGGCAAACGCATTCGCCCTGCTCATATCCAAGCCGTTGTATACGCCATTACCCAATGCACTATAGACGTAACGAGCCGTCAAGGCCATGGCGAAGTGCTCACCCAGCTTCCGTGCGTAACTGGCATCCCACGCAATTTCTGCAGGTTTGTATACCTGTATAAGATTACCTGTTTCGTCCCGGAACGACGCTTTTCCCAAGTCCAGGTATTTGATGGATGTGCCAATGGTTTCTTTGTCGGTCAACCGGAAGTAAGCCGTTGCGTAACTCAGGTGCTCATCATCGACCAGCTGACGCATCCAGGGGGTGTATGAAAAGCTAATTCCAATGCGGTCGGCGAAAGCGAGTTTTGCTGCATTCGTATAGACGGCATTGGCGTCGGGCTCGAGCCCTGTACCGGCTTCCCCCACACCGGCGTTGCGGGCATCGGGACTTAGCAAAAGAAAGGAAGCGCTCGTTGTTACCGTCCCGCCACCCATCTGACCGATCGCCGGCGACCAACTGTTAGCCGCCCAATAGGCAAGGAATAATAAAATTTTCAGCGGAGTTCTCTGTTTCATTTCGTTTTCAGTTATCGGTTTATTGGATGATCAACTTCTCGGTGTATTTCTGTGAGGCACCTACGGATAGCACCAAGTAATAGAGGCCCGAGGCATACCGTTGCAACGGTATGTTATATTCCGACTTCCCCGTTGCCACGTCCACGTTATCGCTGAACACAATTTGCCCCGCGTTGTTAACGAGCATGACCCGTACGTCTCCCGGCGCCAACAAATTGAATCGGATGGTCGTGTAATCGATGGCCGGATTAGGAAATACGATGAAATCCGTAAGCGAGGGCATTTGTGGAATGTGGTGGGATAGGGTTACTTCCGGTTGTTGGAACCCCTGGGTGAGCAGAATCGGATTTTGGATCAGTGTGGCGACGACCACTTCGCCGACGGTATAGGCGTAAATCGTACCCGCATGATCTGCTGCAGATCCCGTACTGCCTATCACCTGTCGTTCGAGCAAGATCTGGGCGTGCGTGCCTAACGACCACGCAGCCATGACCACCGAAACAAGCGAATACCCCATCAGTTTGTAAGCGTTGCAAATCTTTATTGAATCCATAAGAAATTTTTATGGCGCCAAAGCTATCTGCAAATCCCGTTTACTTCGATGTGTAATTGACCGATCGCGGCTTTGGGTTTACCGAATGCGAACTTGAATTGAGCGGGTTGTAAGCGGCTACGTCCGTCCGGCGGTTACGAAACCGATTGCGTAAAGATTTTTACTTGGAAGTCCAGCAAAAAATATATACCTTGCTGTGTATTTGATATACACGATCAAAACATTGACAATAAACCAATAGGAATAAACTACGATCAAGTCAAATGGGGTTATGAAAACGAAGGGCATATTACCTGTGGGTGGGGTTCGCCATCGAAAGAAATGGCTCATGGGTGCAGGTATTGCATTAGTGGTCATAATCATCGCGTTATTCCAGCCCCGTGACAAACCCGTTGACTTCAGTGCGGAAATCAAACCGATTATCAACAAACATTGTATTACCTGCCATGGAGGGGTGAAAAAAAGCGGCGGTTTCAGCCTGCTGTTTGCCGAGGAAGCTTTTGCTGCAACGGAATCGGGAAACCCCGCAATTGTTCCCGGTGATGCCGAACATAGCGAGTTCATACGAAGACTTACCGCAGAAGATCCCGAAGAGCGTATGCCGTATAATGCGCCACCCTTGACCAAGAAAGAAATCAATCTGCTCACCCGTTGGGTTAAGGAAGGGGCTAAATGGGGCGAACATTGGGCTTATTCATTGCCCAAAACGGTAGAAGTGCCGCGGTCAAGGCTGGCGATGGCGTCGCTGTTTGATTTTTGGGGCGGCCCTTCTTTGTCCAGCGATATTGACTATTTTATTCAGGAAAAGCATAAAGAACGGGGGTTGGATTTTTCTCCGGAGGCGGACCGCCCGACGTTGCTCCGCCGGGTTTCCTTGGATCTTACCGGATTGCCACCGACACCTGCCCAGGTAGCGGCTTTTGTGGCCGATACGCGCAAAGACGCTTACGAACGCCGTGTCGACAGTTTGCTGGCTTCTCCGAGATTTGGAGAGCGCTGGGCTTCCTGGTGGTTAGATATTGCCCGTTATGCGGATACCAAAGGTTACGAAAAGGACGCTTCCAGACAGATTTGGGCATACCGCGACTGGGTAATCAAGGCATTTAACCGGGATATGCCCTTTCAGGCGTTTACCATTGAACAATTAGCAGGAGATCTGCTCCCCGATCCTTCCAAAGATCAGTTGATCGCTACCGCTTTTCACCGCAATACCATGGTAAACGATGAGGGAGGAACCGATGATGAAGAGTTTCGGGTGGCAGCGACCATTGACCGCGTAAATACGACCTATCAAGCCTGGCTCTCTACCACATTTGAATGCGTTCAATGCCATAGCCATACGTACGATCCCATCAAATTCGAGGAGTATTATCAGTCGCTTGCTTTTTTTAACAACACGCGCGACGAAGATACAGCAGGTGATTATCCGACCTTGCGGTTTTACAGCTCAGACGATAGTATACAAATCGAGCGAATAAAGCAGTGGGTGGCTGAATATGCGTCTCCTGAGGCGGTAGTGGCTACGGATCGTTTCTTATACGCACTCGAACCGAAAATCCATGCGCATGCCTGCGATCAGCTGGTCAATGGGGCATTGGTGGACACCAAGTGGTTGGGGATTCGCAATGGGGGCAGTGCCCGGTTGCCGTCCATCCACCTGGGTGATAATGATCGGTTTTTTATAAACTATAGCGCGGGCGTTCCGGGTGGTGAGCTGCACCTGCATACCGGTAGTATCAACGGCCCCTTGCTGGTAAAGATTTCACTGGCTGCGACGAAGGGCTGGGAAACTGTCGCGATTCCTATTCCGGCACATGGCGGAAAAGAGGATATTTTTCTCCGGTTTAAGAATCCAGCATTACCGCCGGATCAAGCGGTCTGCTTGGTCGAATGGATGGCTTTTCGAAAAGCATTACCGGGAAAAGATAAGCCAGATTACCCCGTGATGGAGAAAACGTTTCTTGAACTGGTAAATACGCACACGCCATCGGTACCGATCCTGATCGAAAACCCCGAGCATATGCGCCGTGAAACACATATCTTTGAACGGGGAAACTGGTTGGTGAAAGGCGAAAAAGTGGAACCTTCGGTGCCTCAGTTTCTGAACGATTTTCCCAAAGATGCGCCACGTAACCGTCTGGGATTCGCCCAATGGTTGGTCAGTGAGGAAAATCCGCTTACGGCACGGACCCTGGTAAACCGCTTATGGGCGCAATTATTCGGGCATGGCATTGTTGAACCACTGGGAGACATGGGTTCGCAAAGCGACCCGCCCACTCACCCCGAATTGCTCGACTGGCTCGCCTTGCAGTTTATGCATGAAATGGACTGGAGCATCAAGCAACTACTCAGAGAACTGGTCATTTCGACCACGTACCGGCAATCCTCCTTGCTGACCGATAAACTGTCGGCGGAAGATCCCGGCAATAAATATTATGCACGCGGGCCACGGTTCCGGCTTTCGGCGGAGCAAATTCGCGATCAAGCGTTGGCAGTAAGTGGTCTGTTGAGCACAAAAATGTACGGCCCCAGTGTGATGCCCTATCAGCCGGAAGGTGTCTGGATGACCGTGTACAGTGGCGAGCGGTGGACCAAAAGTGAAGGGGAAGACCAGTACCGGCGCGGGGTTTACACGTTTATAAAGCGAACAAGTCCGTATCCTTCATTCGTCTCTTTCGATGCATCCAGCCGGGAGGTGTGTTTGGTAGACCGCATCCGGACCAATACGCCGCTTCAAGCACTCACCACGCTCAATGATCCGGTATATCAGGAAGCTGCTATCCATCTTGCCAGGCGGATGGAAACCGCCGGTAAAGGAAACATGGAAAAAGCCATTCGATGGGGTTATTTTTCGGTGATGCAGCGGCAACTTTCAACAGAAAAATTCGAGATTCTTGCTAAATTATTTGAGGAAACCCTGGCTCACTATCAGGAGCAGCCCAAGGAGGCTGCCAAGTTACTGGGTGTGTCTGATCGGAGCGCTATGGCGGAAAACCTGGGTACTGCCACATACACCGTGGTAGCGAATGCGTTGTTGAACTTGGACGAATTCCTTACCAAATCTTAACATCCTATGGAGAAACTATTGAAAGAAGCGAGGGAAGCGGAGTTAAAGGCCATCACGAGACGACATTTCTTAACGGAATGCGTAGCGGGTGTGGGAAGTATTGCCTTAGGGTCGATGTTGGGGGGATGTTTCAGTTCGCATAGCGGAGTTCGGAAGGGCGGTGACTTGCTCATGGATGCCTTGAATCCACTGGCTCCTAGATCCCCCCACTTTGCTGCCCGCGCGAAAAGCGTAATTTACCTGCACATGGCTGGCGCACCCTCGCAGTTGGAACTGTTCGACTACAAGCCAGAGCTTCACAAACTGCACAATCAACTTTGTCCACAGTCATTGCTTGCTGGCAAAAAATTTGCGTTCATCCGGGGCGTGCCTAAAATGCTTGGGCCGCAGGCGGCATTCCGCCAATACGGCGAGAGCGGTGCTTGGCTTTCCGATCACCTTCCCCATTTTTCAAAGGTGGTCGACGAGGTAAGTTTTCTCAAGGCGGTCCATACGGATCAGTTCAACCATGGGCCTGCACAATTATTTATGCATACAGGACATGCCCGGTTGGGCAGACCCAGCATCGGATCTTGGGTGACCTACGGCCTGGGTACGGAAAATAGCAACCTGCCGGGATTTGTCGTGCTCACATCGGGGGGCAAAACCCCCGACGCCGGAAAAAGTGTTTGGGGAAGCGGGTTTTTGCCCTCGGTTTACCAAGGGGTACAATGTCGGTCGCACGGCGATCCGGTATTATACATCAGTGACCCCGACGGCATGAGCCGCGATTTAAAAAGAAAGGCGATCGATGCCATCAATACCGTAAACCGGGAAGAATACGAAACGTATAAGGATCCGGAAATCCTTGCGCGCATCGCTCAATACGAAATGGCCTACAACATGCAGGTTGCCGTACCCGAGGTGATGGACATCCAAAATGAACCCGAATACATCCACGAACTTTATGGTACGCAACCCGGAAAGGAATCCTTTGCAAACAATTGTCTGTTAGCTCGCAAGCTGGTCGAACAGGGGGTACGTTTTGTGCAGCTGTTTGATTGGGGGTGGGACAGCCATGGTACCGGTCCGGATACGGCGCTTGACCTGGGATTCCGCAACAAATGCCGCGAAATCGATCGCCCAATGACGGCCTTGCTGCTGGATTTAAAACAACGCGGCCTGCTGGATGAAACGCTGGTCGTCTGGGGCGGGGAATTCGGGCGCACGCCCATGCAGGAAAATCGCGACAATAAGGATATGCCCTTCGCAGGGCGGGATCATCATCCCGATGCGTATACCATTTGGATGGCCGGTGGTGGCATCAGAAAAGGCGTAACGTGGGGTGAAACCGATGAAATCGGTTTTTCCGCAGTGAGTGGCCGGACCGCCGTACATGACATTCACGCCACTATGCTCCACCTACTTGGCTTTGACCATGAAAAATTTACCTATGAATTTCAGGGACGGCCTTTCCGTCTCACCGATGTGGAAGGCCACCTGATTGAAGCGATTATTTAATGGAGGAGTTCCCAACACTTTTTCTTGGTAGGTGGCATCCGTTGTTCGTGCATCTCCCCATCGGTATGCTGATTATGGCATTTTTCCTGGCTTTGTTGAATCAAAAAAAAGCCGGGAGTCCACTGGCGCCCGCGGTGGCGGTGACGCTTCTGTTCGGTGCCGCCTCAGCGGTCCTGGCGAGCGTTTCCGGATACCTGCTCTCGTTGGGGGGCGGATATGACACACAAACGTTATCGCTCCATCAGTGGCTTGGCATCAGCGTCGCGATTACCAGCATTTTTACCTGGTTGCTCTACCGTAGACCAAGCGATCATCCCGGGCGCCTCCGGCCCCTGCGCAAATTCCGGTTTCTTTTTTTGTCGGTCATGACGGCATTGCTTGGTTTAGCGGGGCATTTTGGCGGCACACTCACGCATGGTCCGGATTATCTGATCGAGGCGCTTCCCGAACAGACCCGTCGGTTAATGGGGTGGCAGCCCAAGCAGCTGGTAATCGAAAATGTACAAGAGGCATTTGTATATGCCTCGATTATCCAGCCCATACTGAAGCAACGTTGTGAAAGTTGCCATGGAACAAAAAAGAAAGAAGGTGAGTTAGCTTTGCATACGCTGGATATGCTCCTGCAGGGCGGCGAAAGCGGCCAGGTCGTCGTTCCCGGTAAGGTAACGGAAAGTGAATTATATCGCCGCCTGATGTTGCCTGAAGGCGACGAAGATCGGATGCCCCCCAAAGGAAGGACCCCGATCAGCTCTGATCAGATTAAACTGATAGCCTGGTGGATCGGCGTTGGCGCACCTGGCGATAAGCAGGTGAAGGACCTGGAGCAACCCGAAGATATCCAGCCCATATTACTCGCGTTGGAAGGAGGTGAAAAAGAAGAAATGACGTTGGCGGATATTCCTCCGGCGGATGCAGAGGCTATTCAAAAACTACGTGCTAAGGGGGTGAAAGTTATCCCTTTGGCCGAGACGAAGAACCAGTTGGCGGTTAGTGCAGTAAACTATCCGGAATTTACGGATCAGGATATGGAGCTGTTAACGGCCATCGGTGAAAACGTTATCCAACTTAAACTCGGCAATACTCGGATTACCGATAACGCCATGCAGAAGATAGATCAATTGCCCGAGTTGCAGCGGTTGCACGTAGAAAATACGGCTGTAGGAGATATCGGACTGACCAAGTTGCGTGCGTGTAAGCGGCTAACGTACCTTAATCTGGTGAATACTAAGGTGACTGACCAAGGATTGGCTGCATTACGGGAACTTCCGGCTTTGGAGCGAATATACCTGTATCGGACCGCGACTTCGCCGCAGGGGCTTTCAACGCTATCGCGGGCGAATCCGAAATTAGCGATTGACACCGGCAACTACCAACTGGCTGTTGTACCGGCAGATACGCTCGTCTATTAAAAAAACGTAACTTACCGCCCATGGAACAGCAGGGTTATCCCATATACGATATTGCCGGATTTGCCGCTTCGCGACCTGATATTGTTGTAAAACCCTTTGCTCCTTATCGGATGGAGCACCACAAGTTGCAGGTGCCTCATCGGCATCGCTTTTATCACCTGGTGTATTTTACCAAAGGAAGTGGCCACCATACCATCGATTTTGATCGATTTCCGGTAAAGCCGCACCAACTGTATGCGATGGTCCCGGGTCAGGTACATCACTGGGAATTTGAGGGCGATGTTGATGGTTACGTACTCAATTTTTCGGCGTCATTTTTCCAGTCTTTTCTTCTGCGACCGGATTACATCGACGACTTTCCTTTTTTTCAAGGTCTTGCGCAGCAGTCCGTGATGGACATCCCGCAGTCCATGCGAACGCATGTAACCGATCTTTTTCAAGAGATGATTCCCTTGGCAGTATCAAATAACATCCTGAGTCTCGATAAATTACGCGTGTTGATTCTCAGGTTGTTTTTGGATCTGGCCGGTATGCGGGCGGAGACCCGTCCGGGACGCCTGTCTTACAATGCGACGCTTCTCCGTAATTTTCAAAAAATGGTCGATAAACATTTTTCGGAATTGCGGTTGCCCAGAGACTATGCCGCCATGCTTCACATCACACCCAACCATCTGAATGCGATTTGCTCGGATTTATTGGGACAGTCGGCAGGGGAGGTGATTCGTAACCGGATTGCGTTGGAAGCGAAGCGGCTGCTGATTAATCCGGCACTTTCGGTTACGACCGTGGCTTACATGCTGAATTTTGAGGACAATTCCTATTTCACCAAGTTTTTCAAAAAAAATGCAGGGATGACCCCTGAAGCGTTCCGCAAGTCGTTTGCAATTACGAATAAGCCATCCGGATAAGCAATCAGATCATTTTCTCGAATGACGGATGTCATTTTTATCCAATCAAATGGCTGTTATTTTGTTATCAAACAAAACCAACACCATTATGGGAACATTAGCTGAAAAAGTAGCGATTGTCACCGGTGCCGCCTCAGGAATCGGCCGTGCCGTGGCGCTTGCCTACGCGCGCGAAGGCGCAAAAGTAATCGTCTCCGATATCAGTGTAGGGGGCGGGGAAGATACGGTCAAGTTGATTGCCGAAATGGGTGGTACGGCCGTTTTCGTAGCGGCCGATACATCGAAAGCGGAAGAGACCGAATTTTTGGTTAAACAAGCAGTTGGCCAATTCGGGGCGTTGCATATTGCGTGTAACAATGCCGGAATCGGGGGACCGTCGGCACCGACGGGCGATTATCCCGTAGAGGGGTGGGATAAAGTTATCTCCATCAATCTATCCGGCGTGTTTTATGGTTGCCGTTATCAGATCCCCGCCATGCTACAGTCGGGAGGTGGCGTCATCGTCAATATGGCGTCCATTCTGGGACAAGTAGGTTTCGCCAATTCAGCCGCCTACGTGGCGGCGAAACACGGAGTGGTGGGGCTTACGAAAAGCATCGCCCTGGAGTACGCAGCCGGAGGCATCCGGGCAAATGCCGTGGGACCTGCGTTCATCAATACGCCGTTGTTGAAAGATATGGATAGCGATACCCTGGACTGGCTGGTCAGCAAGCATCCGGTAGGTCGGCTGGGAGAAGCAAATGAAGTAGCGGAGTTAGTCTTATGGCTAAGCACAGATAAAGCTTCATTTGTCAACGGAGCCTATTATGCCGTGGACGGCGGGTATCTGGCGTCCTGAACTCAACTCCATAAATCGAATTTTATCCCGGCAAGCATTTGCGCCGTTGCCGGGATACGATGAAGGGCTTAGTCGCGATTCTTGGACTTGAAAAGGCCATCCAAAAGCATCTGAATCAAAGCCACTATCAGGGCAAATACGGCCGCCCACCAGAAATTTGCCACTTCAAATTTACTCCCCATGAAATAGCTCGTGAGCTGTACCATCAGCACCGTGATAACAAACGATATCAATCCCAACGTCAACAGATTGAGCGGGAAAGTGAAAAACCGCAGAATGGTGCCGATGGTCGCATTCACAAAAGAAATGATCAGCCCGGCAACAATTGCCCATCCGAATCCGGCTACGCTGACGGCCGAATCGGGAAGGACCAGCGCGGCAAGGAATACGGCCAGTCCTGTTAAAAGTACATCAACAATAAATCGCATAATCCTGTTTGTTTGGTTTGTAATCGTTTGCAACTTGCATATCAATGGCGAGTTGTCTAAGTTTGCTAATATAACTCAATAATACGAATTAAGGCAAAATGTTTGCCAATCTCAAAAATGATTTCAGAACCTACATATCTTGCGGCAAAGTTAGTATCGCACCGGATTGCAAAACATTTTGAAAAGCAATTTGATCATCGGGACACGGACCGCAGGCACATTCCGGATATACCCGTCATTGAGATCCTTATTGACACGGCCTTTTGGGCCAGTCTGCGTCGGGAAGAGGGCTATGAACCCAAAATATCATTGGCCTTCCTGCCCCCGGATTTAGCGGTGAATCGCTTGATCTTCCGTCATCCCCAACGTTTTACACCCTATAATTTGGTCAAGCTATCTCCCGCGGTTGTGCAGCCGGGAATACACTTAGGGGTGTGGGTAGAAGATGATAACTTTTACATATGGGGTACAACCCATGAGGTTCCCACCCATACCATGATCATCGAAGTTGCCGAGGCGGGGTTACTTGTCGTGAAGCAAAAACATCGGGATCACGCAAGAAAATTCGTGAACGTAGCGGTGCTGAAGGGCAATCAGATCAAGGTGATCGAAGACAATCATTGGGGACTGACCGACTGTCCGGGGATTCTTTCGGCATTGCTGGGTTTTTCCCACGCCCGTGACGATCAGCCGGAAAGTATCTTGGTGCAATTGGCGCTCGCCATGCGTAGCCACGGCCGTGGCGCCTTGCTATTGGTGGTGCCCGCGAACAGTGCTGCCTGGCAGCATTCGATTGTAAAACCCATCAATTATTTGGTTGAACCTCATGAAATGTTGCCCCCTTCTGAAAACGACGAGTCGCAGAATTATCTGTACACGGATACCCTGCGCAAAATGATTGCTGCGGTTGGTGGATATTCGGCGATTGACGGCGCTACGGTAATTACACAGGATCATCAGTTGCTTGCCTTCGGGGCCAAGATAGCGCGTTCGCCACATGCGCTGCCCGTTGCGCAGATTATCATAACCGAACCGGTTGCGGGCAGTGCGATGCAACTACTAGACGCCACGACCATCGGCGGAACCCGGCATTTAGCTGCGGCCCAATTTGTGAATGACCAACACGATTCGTTAGCGATGGTGGCTTCGCAGGATGGAACCTTTACGGTTTTTTCATGGTCTGAGAAGGAACAAATGGTACATGGGCACCGGATTGATACCTTGCTAATGTAGGTGTTATTCCAATTTTAAGGGCGCTATGTCGCCCGATTCACCCCGGATCGCTTTATATCGCTCGATCATCTCGTTCAGCTTTTCCGGTTCGGCTTCCGCCAGGTTGTTCTGTTGTCCGATATCGTCTTTTACGTTGTACAGCTGATAGTCTTTCGAATTGCCCAATTCTATATTTACCTGTTTGTTGCGCGCCGGTCCGTCATACGGGGGGATCATTACCCAATCGCCTTTCCGCAAAGCGGTACGTGAAGTCGCTTCCAATATCAGTTCGGTCCGTCCTTGGCGGGTGTCGCCAAGTAGTGCATCCAGCAGGTTTTGGCTGTCGCCGTTTTCGGAATGCTGTCCAGTTAACTTAGCCAAAGAAGCCAGCAAATCCATTTGGCAAACCACCGCATCGGATACCCCCGGACTGACCCTTCCTTTCCACTGTACGATAAACGGCACGCGGGTGCCTGCTTCATATAGGCTGTATTTCCCCCCTCGCAGCGGTCCCCAGGGTTTGTGATCCCCGAGTTTCTCCACGGCGTCGTCGTAATACCCGTCGTTCACCACCGGACCGTTGTCGCTCGAGAATATTACCAGGGTATTCTCCAGCAATCCTTCATCTTCCAGCGTTTTCATGAACGCGCCGATGCACCAATCCGCTTCGACAATCACATCGCCGCGTGGACCCAGACCGGATGCACCCGCAAAGCGTGGATTCGGTGTGCGGGGGACATGCGGTTGGTGCAGGGCATAATAGAGGAAGAAGGGTTCGTCCTTGTGTTGCCGGACAAAGGTTTGTGCTTTGGTAAGGAATGTATCGGCCATATTTTCGTCGACCCACTTTGCCTTTTCGCCGCCTTTCATGAAACCAATGCGTGGAATCCCATTTACAATGCTGTTGTTATGCCCATGATGCCACCGCATCCGGAGGAGTTCCGGATGGTCAAGCCCCGTCGGTTCGCCTTCGAAATTCTGACGGTAATCCACGGTTATTGGATCACCGGTTTCCGCTCCGGCTACCCTGCCGTTTTCAATATAGACCGTAGGTACACGATCCTGGGTGGCAGCCATGATATACGCGTAGTCAAATCCCACTTCATTCGGCCCCGGTGCAATGGGTTGATTCCAGTCGACCTGACCGGTACCCAAGCCAAGGTGCCACTTTCCGACAACGCCTGTGCGGTAGCCTGCTTGTTTCAGCATTTTTGGAAGTGTCTGTTGCTGCGTGTCGATAAGGAGGGGCGCCGTACCGGGAAGGATCTTGGCGTCCTTATTCCGCCAGGGATACACACCGGTAAGGAGGGCAAACCGGCTGGGCGTGCAGGTAGACGACGTCGCATATCCACTGGTAAACTTCAAACCCGAAGCCGCCAGTTTATCAATGTTCGGTGTTTTCAGGGCCGTCGCTCCGTAGGCACCCAAATCACCGTACCCGAGGTCATCTAGGTAAATGATAACGATATTGGGATGCTTTTTGCCGCCGTTACGCTGTTCCGTGGTATGGCAAGCCGCCGGGACCAGCAATGCCAGAAGCAGAAAGCTAAAAAGATTGGATGGTTTCATATTGGCAATCTGTTTGGTACATTTCGGCATAAATTTAACGGTAATATCGATTTTAACGGTAATATCGATTGAAACTTAACCAATTTTTCGGGAGCGGGCAAGTTTCTCTTGAAATCCAGCGTAAGAGATGCGTACTGATTCGGGACAGGAAGGCCCCTTGTTGGGCAGTGCTTCGGCAGCGGTTCGGTCCGCCACCGATGGTATGTCGAAGCCCAGGCGAACCGATGTCGAAGGATTGTCGAAGCGTTGTCGAAGAATTGTCGAACGCGTGTCGAAGCGTTGTCGAAGAAGTGGCACGGAAAGGCAGCAATTGGTGCCAAATAGTGCCAAATAGTGCCATAATTTGTTGTGGTCACTTATGAGACGAAAAGAAATCATTCAAAGCCTTTTTCAGCGCGGTATGATCGGTTTTAAGACGGCTGATCCTTTCCCGTTCTGCTTCGGTTAATGTACTTCCCGTTTGGCGGATTATAGACAAGATTTTGATCAATACCCATGGCTGCGGCTGTGCATCGGCGGTGAATTCGGTAGTCAATACGTCTTGTAACCCGCGATGCAGCCTGTTTGCTTGCTCCAATGCCGTCAGAAGCCGGATTTTCTCGCCGGCCTCCAGCTGGGGGTATACCTTTGACAGGTCTTCCTGTAAAGTTATGGAGGAAAGATTGAGACTACCCAAGGCTTTGAATGCCAAATCACGGAAAGCGTGATCTTCGGCACCTAAACCTTGCAGGATGGATTTTTCGATAACGGGGTCTGCATGAAGGTGGCCATCAATGACGCCACGCAGTACGAAGTCCCGGTTTCCAGTATCCCCGGTGGCCAATAGCCGATGCGCCAAGGTCGGGTTGCCAGCAACCTCGGATAAGGCGATCAAAGCGAGTTGCTCGGGCTCGCCTACATGGATAAGATGCCAAATCGTGTGGGTCGTATAAACCGCATCCTTCACCGCAGCTTCACTGATAACCTTCCGCGTTGCCCCGGTAACCCCGTCCACTTGCGTTTCGCTAGGCGTTTTATCGGTGGGTTCGACGAGTTCTTCGGCCGTATATTCGCGTAAGTCGGACCACTCGTTTTGCAGAATATCTTCCAACCGGTCATAATCCAAGGGCGAGAATTCGCTGTGATCGGTTTTCGTTAGCGGCTCCCGGAATATTTCGATACCCAAGTATTTACCCGAAAAATGCCAGTAAATACCGACATCGATGGGTCTGCATTCGCCGGTGAGGCATACGGGCGTAAAAATACGGCGATACCAATAGGGCAGGCCATCGGTACCCTTCACGGCAATCACGGACATAGGTTGTCCGTGATCGTCGCGAATGGTGTATTCCTTGCGCCCGCTGTCGAAATCGGGAACCCGGATGTGCAATGCCTTGCTACGGTAATACGTAGTGGGCGGCTGAACGAAGGCCGCTAAAAACAACACCGAAAATACCCAGAGTCCTGTGCGTCTCATGCTAACTCTCCAAGGCGATGATCGGACGGGGATAGTTCAACGAATTGACAACCTGTCCCCAGGCCGTGGCATCGTATCCATGCGGTTTCCCCGTCAGTGTCTCCAACTCCGAAGAGGCAAACGATTTGAACGAGTGGTGGAGGTCATGCAGGTAATCCACCAGCAGTTCATAACCCCGTTTTCCGCCACTGCGGGCCAATGCGGCCGCGATATGAAGTTCCAGGTCGCCGCCGTATACCCGCCATCGTACTTTTTGATATTCACTGGTGCGATAACCGCCGACGTATCGATCTTGCAGTAATTTCTCCAATCCGTCAATAAACTGCGTATCTGGCAATCTTTCGATGAAATAACTTAGATTCAGTATGCGGTTGTGAAAAGGAACCAGCTTGAGATCGATCCGTTCGTCGTAGTAATCACTTTCCCGTTTCATCATCGGGCCTCCCGAAGTCGTATTCTCGAGGATCATTCGGATCGTCGGTTTGGCGGCTTCATAGCGCGATTTAGCCAACAGCGCGATGTGTTGGTTGATGCGCCAGAAAAGACCTTCAAGGACGTTGTGTTTGCGACCCCGGATCAAGTCGTAGTTGTCGACAAAATCCGCAGGATATCCCTTTTCACGCTCCTGCGCATACAAATTGTTGAGGTCTTGAAGAATAATGTCACCTCCCGTTGGTTCCCCGAACCATGCCAATGCTTGTGCAATGAGCAGTTGCGCCGGGGCCTCGGTTACGGTTTGGAAGGTTTCCTTGAGCAGGGGAACGGCCTGTCTTTTAGGAAGTTTGATGCATTCATACAGAAACTCCCGTTTGCCTTCGGACAAGGCCTTCACCCGGCGCGCGGCTTCCCCCGGTACCCCGATTTTGTTGCCTGCTTCCTTGGAAAGATAGCCCTCGGGATAATAACCGAGTGCTGCCCACTCCTGCTGGAGCGGTAATATATCAAAATCTTTAGCCTTGGTGCCCGTGAACGACAAGGTTGCGGCGATTTGCCCCGTTAAGTACCCCAATACGATCAGATCGGCAGTCATCCGGGTAAACTGATACGCATCCTGTGTCTGGCTGAATCCCCGACCAGACAACAGCAGCCCATTCAAATCTTTAGGAACGATACTCCGGTAGGGGATTTCTACCACGATATCAATCGAGTGGGGAAGGAGGAAACCGCAGCGGGTATAATCAGATAATCCCACATAATGCGGGTCAAAATCGCTACTCGCCAGGCATACAACATCTGTGAAATGGGTGCCTTCTATTGCGTCAATCACATTTAACTCATATTCCCCCTTGGTTCGCCTTGACTCGCGTACGGCCAGCATCGGATAGAAGTCGTAACAATGCGCTTCGTAATGGGATATGAATAATCCACGTTGCACTTCGGCAATGCGTGTGTTGTCGATAATGTCATAATCCCGGTTGGTGTTGGACGGCATTTTGCCTGCACCCCGGATATCCCACTGGCTGTAATTCTGGGTTTTGCCGGTTCGGGCGTCACCGTGATCGAAGGCAGCCCCTGCAAACGCCGCCAGATCGCCGTCGCCGGTAGCGTCTATGGATACGTCGGCGTAAATGGCTTCCAATACTCCCTGTCTGCAAACTATCCCTCCCGCAACTTTATTTTTGCCGTCCGTTACGGCACCGCAAAGAATCGTGCTGCCCAGAAATCGCCCTTCACCCTGCAACACTTCCTGGAGGAGGTAATTCATACGTCCTAAACGCTTGGTCATATGTGCTTCAACCGCCAATCGGTTCGCCTCATCATCCTGTAGTTTAAAATACGGTTGATTACGATATCCGTGGTAGTAACCCATGACACCGCACATGGTCTTCGTGCCGCCAAGATCTTGGAAGAAATCGGCTACGATGGTATTTGCACCTTTGGAAATTGCCCCGATCGCAGCCATGGCGCCGGCTGTGCCACCACCCGCAACAAATACCTGACAGTCTTGCCGGGTCGTGATCAGGCCCGCATCAACCGAGCACCGTTTCAACGGAATGGCGAGACCCGGTTCATCGACGTCCGCGAGCGACACATGTTGGGTGGGGATAGTCGTACCTACGATCGCCAGTTCTGTAAAACTTGAAAGAGCGTGTGTATTGCCACCCAATGTCGCGACCATCTGCTCCGCTTCTTGTCTAATGGCTAAAAGCTGTACACAGTCTATAGGAGTTTGGGTATGGCTGATGATGTGATGTCCGGAAAGCTTGGATTGCGGCGGTGTCTGATCCAACAGGTCGACCGATGTTTCCCAAGCAAATTGGGTAATTTCTGCTTCCGCAAACATGGGATCGATTGAGTGAAGGGCCTTGCCAATTGCTGTGGCTACTTTCCGAGCGCGGTGTTCAACCGTTTCCATATCGAGACCGTCACCGTCGAAGCCAAATTCAAGAAACACCTGATGGTCGGCGTGCTTACCCCGGTGCACCCTTACTTCGTTGCCAGACACCCCGAACGTGGGTGAAACGGGAATGGCTTTTTTCTGAGGCGATGTTGCTTTCCAGATTTCCAAAACAAAGGTCGCAGACTTAGGGGTAGGGTTTTGGCCAAGCAGCTTCCGGCTGAAAAGCGCATGCTCAGAAGCGTCGATAAAATGAAGGCATTTGACACCAAAGAGACCGTGTTTACAAGCCAGCAATGTCCCCTGCACATTTCCTTTTTCGGTGAATAGGCCACATACATCAGTCATCAGTAGTGTATCTACTTTATGAGCTAGGATGTTGGCCAGCAAGCCTTTTTTAAGTGTCCCAGCCATCAGTGCGAGCTCATCGCCAAAAATGCCCTTTCCGGCACCCGAACCGTCGGTTGTATGTACTTCGGACAATTCCTCGTCAGACCATAGAATACCTTGGATGTCTTCCGGTAGTTTTTCAACTCCATTGGTTCCCAGCCAAAACCGACTTTTGGCGGTCAGTTCATAGCCAAGACTGCTCCGTCGCTCAACCAGCAAGACCCGCTTACCGGCTTTCGCAGCTTGGAGAGCCGCGAAATAGCCCCGTAGACCGCCGCCGTTGATGAGGACGTCGTAGGTATCAAAATCGGCTTGTCCCGTGAATTGCCGATTGATATGTGCCATAGCCTTAGCTAGCAGCGAAGGAGTCAGCAACGCGGCACCGGTTGCTGGCACACTCAATTTTATAAAGTTTCTTCTGTTCATGTTTCCTGTGTTAGCTGTCCAATTTAGCGCTCAATAGCCATCGTTTTGGTCCATTTCTGCTTCCTTGTTAGAATCTATTACACTTTGCGGAATAGGCCATAGCTCGTGATGAGGTTGAATAGAGGTTGCAGATGATGGATTGTACGTTTTCACCCTTTCGTATAAAACCCCCATTCTTGCCAGCGTACGCCTCCGCGGTTCTTCCATGACCAATTCTCGCGCACGCTCATCTAGCAGGAAATCAATCGTCACGTCCTCAGGGTTTATAAGGATGGCTTGTGCGCGTCTTCTTAACACGTTTATATCTATTGCCGCATTCGGCAAGTCTCCCTTCCTAAAATATGCCTCAGCCCTTAACAGGTAGGTTTCCGCGAGCCTCATTTGTATCAAATCATTTTCAGACTGGCCACCCACGATATTATCCTCGAATGCGTTTCCATCCGCTTTTCGAATCCAGGGATAGTATTCCCGCAACGTATCAACGACAAAATTGGTAAGCGTGCCGTCCTTTCGTGCAATCACGCGTTGTCCCTTATCATTGAGGGCTGTTCTAATAGGTTTGCCGAAATATTCGGGGTCGTCCGGATTATTGTAATAAAACACCCTTCGGATGTTATAGGGCGAATTTCTCATGTCGTCTGGATCTAACCGCCAGATGTCGTATTTTAAATAATTCAGTGGGGAGTTGACCCCAATTCCTCTAAGCAAACTGTCGGCGGCAATATTAAACGATCCATTGGGGGTTCTTATCTTCTCCTGCTCAGGGAACCACCACCGGGGCGTATTATTTCCTGCTACCGTATTTCCTCCGGGGAAGGTGGCTCCACCGCCCAGTGTAAAGCTTTCAAATTGCAAGCTCCAAATTACCTCCATATTTCCCGAAGCGCGGTTCTGCTGATTAGTATAGAAGAGATCTGAGAACACGTCTCCGGGGCGGGATAAATCACCGAATCGCTCAATCATAATCTGATATTCCCCCGCTTCCCCATCAATTACTTTACTGGCTGCCCCAATGGCTCTGTCGAAGTAGGATGCATCATTTGTTTCCATACCGAGAGAAATATAAACCTCGGACAACAAATGAAAAGCTGCAGCCTTGTAAATTCGGCCATCCGATACGCTTCCCACAATGGGAAGTAATGCTGACGCATCTTCTAGGTCCTGCCTTACAAATTGTAAAACTTCTTCTTTCGACGATCGCTGAAAATCGAATTTGGGTTCGGATATAACGTCCGCTACGATTGGTACACCACCGTACAGGGTAGCAAGCACATTGTATGTATATCCTCTGAAAAATTTAGCTTGGGCTTCAAAATTTTTACGAGCTTCGTCGCTTAACTGTACTTCCGGATCATCCAGGGTTTCCAAAATAAGGTTGCATTGGCGAATCATATCCTCATACGCCCATCTCCAATATCCTTCTACTGCGGCATGTTGCGAATTTAATAAATGGTAATCTTTAAATCCCCTGGAGTCGTACCGTCCCCATTCAACGAGATCGGTCCCGAGATTCATATAATCAAAGTTGTTACCGCCGATGACGTGCTCCTGTCGGGCAGCGCGGTAAAGTGCAACCGTGGCTGCTTCAAAACCCGCTTCGTCAACCAGAAAATTTTCAGGGCTGAAACGGTCAAGAGGTATTTCATCTAAAAATTTGCTACTACATCCATTGAGGAGCACAGCAAGTATCAAGCCGGATACTAACGTGAATGTCGAACGATTTCTTTTCATTTTTCTAATGCTTTACAGTTGGAGATTTAATCCGAAGGTGTAAGATTTTAATAAAGGTCCATTGCTGTTTCCTGTACCCCCCGGACCTCTTCCGCCTCCTCCAAACTCAGGATCCCAGCCTGTCCAATTTGTCCAAGTAAAAAGGTTTTTACCACTGACAAATAACCTCAAATTTTGAATCTTGATTTTTTCCAGCATCGAGTTTGGCAGGTCGTAGCCGAGCGAAATATCTTGCAGTCGGACAAAGCTGCGCGATTGGTAGAAACCATAGTTCAAAGGGTTGCCATAGTTGATGGCGGGATAATTATTGATGGGGTTTTCGGGAGTCCAATAAGGAACGTCGAGTGTGTTTGCCTCGTAATAAAAATTTCTCCCTATGTTGATTGGTTGATTTGGACTTTGACCACCCTGACGAATGTTAAGCAACACCATGAACGAGAATTGCTTAAAGAAAAACGTATTGGTTATCCCAGCCAAAAAGCCAGGTTGGGAAGAGCTCAACACTTTTCGGTCTGCAGGGGTAATCGCTCCATCGCCATCCACGTCCAAGAATTTGACGTCACCGGGCTTGGAACCGGGAAGCAGGGAAAAGTCGTCATCGCCTTCTTGGTAAATTCCGTTGAAAACATAATCAAAGTTAGCGGCAAGGGGATGCCCGATAAACCATCCACTAGCTATATCATCGTCTTCAACGCCATCTCCGTCAAGATCATTTCCCGTAAGTTTTAATATTTTATTCCGATTCAATGAAAACGCAATGCGGGTGTCCCAACTGAACCTTCCTTTTTGTATGTTTACCGTATTTAGCGAGAATTCAAATCCTTTGTTTTCCGTTTCTCCAATATTCCGCAAGAATGAGGTGAATCCCGTCATGTTGGGGATGCGCTGTCGCAACAACAGATTATAGGTATTACTATGGTACAATTCAATTGACCCGTTCACGCGACTTGAAAACAACTCAAAGTCGACGCCAAAGTTGGTGCTTGTGGTCGTTTCCCAACCAAGATCCGGATTGCGCATGGAGGATGTGTAGAGTCCTACCGACGGTGACCCTCCATCTCCAAACACATAATTTGTCTGATTGACAGCGCTAAGAGATGAATACCTATCTACGCCTCTGTTTCCATTTCTGCCCCAGGATAATCTTACTTTCAGGCTGTTGATGTGTGGGTTATCTGTCAGGAAAGATTCCTCGGAAAGAATCCAGCTGACTCCGGCCGAGGGAAAAAGCCCATATTTTTTTCCCTTACCGAAAGCGGAGAAACCGTCTCGTCGAAGTGTGGCGTCAATAATGTATTTCCCTTTATACCGATATCCAGCTCTTCCCATCATGGACAGTTGTTGATCTTCGCCTGCATCCGTATTGATCGTGAAGTTTTCTCCGATTTCTAGGGAATTATAACCCAAAGCATCATTAAATATATTGTCGCTGCTGAGTTTTGCACTATTGCTCGCAGATTTATAGGCTCCGTACATCAATGTTAAATTAAAGCCGTGATCAATGGCAAATGTGCGGTCGTAACGCAATATGTTTTCTACCGTTAGGTTTCGGGATTCGGAGTAGGATTGGTCTCCACTTCCCAAATTGAAAAACTCTCCCCGATTGAAAGTAGGTTTGTAATTGAACACCTTATTATTTCTCTGCGTATACCCGGTGTTCAGTCGGAAGGTAAGGCCTTCCAACGGAAGTTTGATGTCCGCATACGTGTTTGAAAATAAAGTGTTCGTTTTGTCCAGATTATCATTTAAAAGGGCACTCATAAGCGGGTTTCTAACTTGGCCTACGTTCATCGGCAAAGGTCGCGGAACCCCGTCCTCATAATAGAGGTCCGCATAAGGACTTAAAAACGTCGTAAGCGCCAAATCTGCACGGACCCCCGAGTTGTCTTTAGCCGAGTATCCGGAGTTGGTGCCAATACTGAGCCAATCGGTTACGTCCACATTTAAGTTGACCCTGGCGCCAAGCCGCTTAAAGTTATCACCCATTACCGGCGATTTGATGCCTGAATAAGAGCCAGAAAAATAGTAAGTAAACACATTGCTCCTGCCGGATACACTTAATTCGTTACTGTGAACCGGCGCTTTCTGCTTTATTTCATCAAACGGATTAATCGTCCGACCGGCATCGATGTTGGCTTGTTCCAACGGACTGAACGGGATCGGGCCCCCGTCTGCTTTTTCGGCATCTTTCCTTACCTGGAGGTATTTTTCGGCATCGAGATATTTGGGTATATGAGCAAAGTCCGAAACTCCATAATACGAGTTAAGGGAAATCCTCGGTCTATCGGTAGTTCCCTTTTTCGTTGTAATCAATATTACGCCATTGGCTGCCAACGATCCATAGATCGCTGAGGCGCTCGCGTCTTTTAGGATATCGATTGACTCAATATCGCTGGAGTTGATATCAGATAGGCTACCGCCCGCATAAATAATTCCATCTAAAACGATAAGGGGATTGTTGCTAGCGGAAATGGAATTGGCACCTCGAATCCGAATTGTACCATCTGATCCGGGTCGTCCATTGTCTGTAATGTTTACTCCCGCAACGGTTCCTCTCAAATTTTGCACCGGATTAATATTGGGTTGTTGTCGGCTTTGATCGAGATTGACACGAGTCACAGCACCTGTTAAATCTCTTTTTTGGGCGGTACCATAGCCTACCACAATTACCTCCTCTAGATCACTAACAGAAGGAGTCATGATGACGTCAATGGTTTGCCGGTTTCCTATGGATTGCTCCACGGTGTTGTAACCGAGCATAGAAAACACCAACGTGCCGTCATCCGCGGACATACTTACGCGATAGCGGCCCGCAGCATCGGTTTTGGTGGCTATGCGGGTTCCTCGGATGGATACCGTCACACCTTCTAACGGACTGCCCGTCGCATCTTTGACCGACCCGGTTAGTTCGGACTGCGGTTCGAGGGTCATTTCATTTAAGGCGACCTGTTTCGGTTTAGGCCGTGTGATTCGGTTCACTAAAATGGTTTTATCCTCGATGTTGTAAGTAAACGGCTGATCGGCGAACAATCTATCTAAGAACTTCGTTATTTCTTGGTTACTAGCTGAGATTGTCACGGGCTTCGCGCGTTGTAATTCCTTGTAATTATACAAGATCACGTAACCGGTTTGCCGTTCGACGGCCTGAAATATCCTTTCCAGCGACGTCTGTTTGGTATTCATCGTGATGGTCTGTGAATACGTACGTGCCTGTAACTGGAGGCAGGTGATACACAATAAGACGTAACTTACTTTGACCATAAGGATTTGCCGTAAGATGGATTTTTGGGTATACAGCTTAGGAGGTAGGCAAAAGCCTTCCAAGCCTCGCTTTTTATTCATAATTTTGTTATGCTAGGTCATACTTTGGTGAACGAATTCGATTTGTCACATAAAAGGGTAAATCATAGCACATCGCAGGGCAAGTGGCGTCAACACTTCCCTGCTTTTCTATGAATACCGACAGGGGGTTATGGCGGTGTTTTGATCATATAATCCTGAATTTAGTTTACATATTAGTGTCAAGGAGTTTCTTTTGAAACGCCGTATAAGATTAATGTCCGATCTGACTTCATTTCGGATTTGATATGAAAGTCCTTTGCAAGGAAATTGAGGAAGGTAGCCAGCTTTACGCCTCGGCTCATTTTTCCTCCTAAATAACCTTGAGGTATCTCACCTTCATAAACGATTCGAATATTATACCAGCGTTCAACCTGTTTCAACGATTCGTCGATGCTGAGTCCGTGAAAATTAAACAGGCCATTTTTCCAGGCGATTGCTGATTCGGGATTAACGTCCTTTACGATGATTTCATTTTGGTTATCGTTCACTATGCCCTGTTGATTTGGAGTAAGCATGCGGCTTACCCCTTTTGGCTGTTTACCCGACGTGTTAATGCGTACGGATCCTGTCAATACGGTTGTTTTCGTGACCGTTTCATTGCTATACGCATTAATGTTGAATGAAGTGCCTAGGACCTCAATACGTTGCTTAGCTGTAGTAACGATGAATGGTTTTTCCGGGTCTTTCGCTACCTCGAAATAAGCCTCGCCTTCAAGGGTGACTTCTCGCGTGTTTTTATCGCTGAATTTAATCGGATAGGTCAATGTGCTGGCGGCGTTGAGCATCACCCGGGTACCGTCTGATAAAGTGATTTGATATTGACCTCCATTGGGTGTGGTAAGTTGAAGAGAACTCATTTCCGTATTTTCTCGACCGTCGAAGACCGTACTGCCGTCGAGGTACGTGATGCCATTGCCAACCACAATTCCACTTTTTCTCGTACTTAAATCAATGCTTCGCCCATTTGCCAGCGTGAGCGTTGCCCGGTTTCCACCGGGCAGTACGCGTTCGGGTGTCAGGGCGATTGTTGACTCGCCCTGATAAGGTTGGGTTTGAATAACGTACAGACCGATAGACAAGAAAGCCAATACCAATGCTGCCGCCGCTGAAACCCGCCACCAGATTTGCCCTTTTTTTTGAGATAATTTGACTTGTATTTTTGCCTGAATCTGGGGATATAGATGAGAAACGCGTGCTTGGATAAAGTCGACATCGATCTCATCGGGTTCGTCATCCACTGCCTGAAGGATGGTCGCTTTAAAGTCTTCATCTTCCAGCTTGGCAAGGGCCGAGAAAAGCCGATCAAATTCCTCGCGACTTACCTGTTTATTTAAATAGGCAGTTAACAAACTAACGATTGCTTTGCGATTCTCCAAGAGTGATAAGTTTATAATCCGTTTGTTGTCCTATACGTACAAGCCGGAAAATCACACTATTGGGAAAAAGAAAAAAAATGGAAATGTGCTGAAATACAGATTAATAAATATTGCAGGAAAGGAGGAGCGAGAGGATGATCACTTGTTCCCCCCGAGCCGATTGGAGCACATAATTTTTGATTTCCTTAATGGCTTTTACCAATTGGTTACTGACAGTGGAGACAGAAATTCCCAGTAATTCGGCCACCTCCTGATAACTTTTGTCTTCTAGTTTGCACAGGATGAGAATCTGTTTCCGCTTTGGGGGTAACTGCTCAATAGCAGTTGAAATCAGCTGCCGCTGTTCTTTGGCTAAAAATGTCTCTTCGGTGTGCAGATAAAAGCTTATGGTGCTTGCCCATAGTTCCTGTTGCAGGGCTTTGTCTCGACTTATCCTGCGGAAGACGTCAATTGCTAAATGGTCGGCAATGCGGTACAAATAGGTGGTGAATGCTTGTTCAGGATCGATTTGCCCGCGCTTTTCCCACAGCTTCAAAAAAGTGTCTTGTAAGATTTCTTCGACTGTATCCGTGTCCTTCAATAGACGCAATAGTCGTTGGTAAAGTATCGGGGCGAAGATTTTGTATATCTTTCCAAAAGCAATGGCATCTCCATTACGCAGCATGCGTAACAAGTCGGTATCGACTTTTGGTGATGGATGCGGCATAATTGGAAATTTTATCAAACATACGCATTTTTGAAAAAATATGCGATGGACAGGTCGGAGTGAGCAGCCGGATAATTAGTTAATGGGTACAAATTCCACGAAGCAAATTCCTCTCGGGGGTAACGAAAACGAAATCGGCGACGGGCTGTCGCGATATTCCCCAAGCTTTCGCTTTCCATTTTCATCGTGTAAATAAATCATACCGCTATCTCCGATCTCATATTCAGTTGGGTTTACCACGAAGTCTACTTCGTAATCCAACCCGCTAATACTTGCTAAGGCTATGGCCACATTTCCCGCTTTGGACCTCCACGCCGAGGTGTACACAAGAGGAAATGTGTCTTCGAAGCGGGTAACGTTTCCGCTGCGACCCGCATAAATTGAAAGGCGTGAAATCGGGATGTTCCCTGCTGGGATCTCAAGGTACGGGGCTCTCAGGAATTCACCGAAAACAAAATAATCCAGTCCAGCCTGGCGAACACGAGCCAGTCGCTCAACGAAGTCGATCTCCTCCTTCCGAAGGGTATCCAAAAAGGGTTGATAGTTGGCAATCATGGGCTGCATACCCCAAACAAACGACCGCGCCTGCTCCATCAAAAACTGATTGTTAAATTCGGGATTCAACGGCGTTTCGGTATCATCGGGCGCTTGCTCCTGAGGCCATTTCTCGTCATAAGGCGGCGTTAGCAAAGACGAATAATTCCCAAATGTGATCCCATATTCGTGATATACACTTTGAAAAAGGGGAATCGTTTGCCAACCATGCACGCCGGCGTAACGCTCCTTACTCACTTGCAATGCTAGAAATAAATCCAAGTGGGGCAACCAATTCTCTCCCACACCCTCACCGGCCAATGCCTGCGTTCCGCCTTTAGGAAAATTAGCCCGTATCAACCGGTTTTTTTGCTCCACGTGCGCCATCCAGTAATTTCCTCCGCCAACGGAGTGATGATGGGTGGGATCGTAGCATCGCCTGTTTAGACAGATCTGATCCATATAGATTCCACCTACCCCATATGCGTTTATTGCAGTATCGACAAGCGACGCGTATTTTTGCTTCCAAAAATCCGTTGCTTCACACATATTGGTCAGTGCTTTGTTGGTGAAAATATTATAAACATGGCTAAGCATTTGTCCGTCTATATCTTTCACGGCAAACCGTTCGGCCCCTTCGTCCACCCAACTTTGGGTTGATGGTCCCCACTTTAATGCATTCATATAAACCAGCGCATTAACCTCTTTTCGGCGGGCTTTGTTTACCGATTTTTTAAACGCATTGCTGCCATCCCGTGGTGGAAAATATTCTGGAAATGAGTCGTCGTATGACCCGCCGTGCCACCAGTGCCATAACACACTGACGCGGCTATCGAGCCGCTTACGCAAAGCCATGGCCGGAGGCAGGACATTCGCCGCATGTCCTCGGTTCCATACCCAATAACTCGTGTTTTGGATCCAGTCAGGCACCTTTCCGTTGGCCAGGCGACTCTCCCGGCACCAACGCTGCTCTTCAGCCCAACGCTTATATATTTGGGCCGCCGTTAACCAATCGCCATTAAATCCACCGATCAAAAAAGCATAAGGCGGCTCGTAAGATGTCAGCTGTGGCTCATAGGCAGGATAGTTGTCAACACTGTATACCAACATTCCGGTGGTATCCAACGCTATCCTAAATGTCTTGCTATAAGCAAGTGAATCGTCACTGGCTAGGTAAATACCTGCACCATGCGGATTATACAATGTCAAAAATTGCATCGACATCTGGCCGGGATATTCCCACTCAAACCCATTCCCGCCAGGTGTCAACACTTCACGCGGTGATTTGAGCAGTGCACCCATCCAATCGGGCGCTGCGAGTTCTTCTTCTCCCAAATTCTTCAGCCCTGCTACACGCGGAAACGTTACTTTACGAATTAACATCCCACCGATACCATCAACCCGGATACGCCAGGTAGACATTGCCGAATCAGGTATCAAGCCGATATAAGCCGTAACGCGGAAATCAGCTGGAAGTCCTTCAAACCGCGTCCAGGTTAGTTCCAAACCGCTGGCGGTCCGCAAAGTTGAAAACCCCGAAGCCGTACGTGCATCAATGCGCTTGGCGATTCCCGGCGCATCGATGGTAATCTCCCACGGTGACCCTCCCGACATGATCTCATTGACCAGAAAAGGCGTGTTTTCCGTCATGAACATCATTTCTTCGAGTTCGCCGTTAGCATCTTTGAAGGCTAGTGTGAATTTACCGTTTGATAAACGCTCGCCGTTGCCTATCACTTGCGTGCAACCCGTACGGATACCGACAAAGATTGAAATCAGTAAACATACAAAAAACGACACGGTGCTTCGGTTTACCGTATATAAGCAGATTTTCATAGTTGCCGCGTTAAGTGATTTCATTGTACTATCTTAAAAATCCGGGTCGATTTCGCTTTCATGGTTATTTCAAATGAATCCCCCATGGCGATTGTTTCTTTTGAATCCGGATCCACTACCTTGGTCTTGAATGGTAACCTAATCAATTTGTCACCGCCATTAGCAGAATGCAGACAGATCCACCCCCGTCCTGCATACAAAACATCCTGTCCCCCGTCCACATAACAATGTACACCCGCCCTGTCAAGTAAATCACGGATTTCTAAAGCATCCCAATGGATCTTCGCTTCCTTTTGCTGCACCTGTCCATCGGGTTGGTATACCCTGGATTGGCCGCCATCTGTCCAAACAACCCAAACGCCCTGATTAGTGGCTTCATCCAGGTACGATTGCTCGTTCTCCGTCAATGACAACAGCCCCATATACCACGCGACCTGATATCCTCCCTCTTTAACCGCATCCAGGTCTTCGCGCAGATACAGATCATACGGTGCGCCGATTTTGCCTAAAGCGTACCGGTTATGCAATAAGTTGTCCGTGAGTCTGCCAAAGGAAGCGTCCATCGCACCAAGCTTTTCGTCAACAATCACAGCTACTTTAGGCGCCATCGCCGGAAACGATTCGTCCGGATAGCGCTCGAAAAAGCGCTGTCCAGATGCGATGATATGCATCAATTTGGGATCGCTGAACCAGCCTCCCCACATATCAAACCACCACCCGCCGTAACCATAGGCCAACATCCTTCCGAGATTCTTCCATAGCAAGGCTTCAGATTCTTCCATCGATTCAGGCCCTAACCAAACGCCATCTGTATACGCGGTTCCTTCGGGAGCGATATGCGGTGCCCGATCACGTAACATCGTAGTGATCGACGTACGCGTATCGTTTTCCGCTAACCATAACTTGCCGTGCAATTGCACGGATTTGATGGCGGCAAATGGAGCCCAATCCTCGCCGGCGACGCGCCGATAGTCATTTGGACTGGACAGGTAGTCTAAATCAGGACATCGAAGCAATTTAGACAAGGAGCCATGCCCCCGGCGGAGATCACTCACAAAGTAATGATAGCCATAAAAAGCACCCGTCAATAACCTACCGCGGCTTGCTTTCTTAACAATACGGCAGAAATACGCGATGTTGTCAGCTGTGGTCTCTCCATGGAAAACGAAGGTGTCGAATACTTGGCCCGCAGTGTCGGGATCGCGCCACCGATCGGTTCTTACCTTTCCGCTGATGTCACCCAACCCGGCGCTTTCAAATGTCACGTCATTACGATTCCAAGATGTCCTCAAACGCTTGACATCGCCTGCATACCGCCTCCGCAGCCATTTCCTGAAACTTTCAAGCCTTAGGGGGCTTTCATCGTAAAACTCCTCTTTGAAATGGTACATCCATTCCTCGGTAAAACCGCCTGCCACATGGATGCCAATAAGATGTTTGGCATAAGGCGATCGTTCTAACCATTTCACCAATTTTGCCAATACCTTACCGGCGTCTTCCCTCCAACGCGTGCTATACATGCTGGTCCGAAACGTAGAACCATCGGGTTGCAGGCTTACACTTTCTGGATGCAGTTCCTCCCACCATATGGGTGCGTCCAGGTGGATCCGGATGATTGCCAACGCATTGGAATCCGCGGCGATCAGTTCATCGAAATCTTTACAAATACTCGTATAGTCCAATTCATTTTCGCCTACCCAAATCGGTGACCGGAAGGGTTTTATACCCGAAACGGAATTGATGCCCCGATCACCTAAATAAGCAGGAATGTTGTATAAATGCAGCCCTGCCTTTTCCATCTCCTGATAAAACGGGCGATCGCCAAGGTAGGACATATAGGCGTAAGGAGGGTAGGGAGCCCCATTAACAAAAAGAGTAGGCACATTCTCCCGATTTTTCACTTCCGCTAGCGGCAAATGCATTTGACACTGTGCGCAGAGCAACCCTAGGAATAAACTGGCAATACGATAAACGGCCCTCATCTGGTTAATGTCGCAAGCAAACTTAGGTAAAATTGCGTTATATACAAATCGATGATAGGAATGACATGTAATGACTTACCTTTGTTCAAGAACGGTAATTGCCATGAATATCTCTTTACAAAATAAACACGCCCTTATCTGCGGCAGCACGCAAGGCATTGGGTTGGCAGTAGCAAAGGAATTGGCTTCATTGGGTGCTACCTGTATTTTATTGGCGCGCAATGAACAGAAACTGCAGGCGGTAATCGGCGAACTTCCTATTCCGAATCAGCAATCCCACGTGTACGAGGTAGCTGATTTTCGCAATTCCGAGGCCGTTCGCGTAGCGGTTACAAGAGTGGTTGAGCGTTTTCCGGTAGCCATTTTGATCAATAATACAGGCGGCCCACCCGCCGGCGCCATTACAGAAGCGGATCCGATCGCCTTTGAAGAAGCTTTCCGGCAACATGTAGTCTGCAATCAGCTATTGGCCAATGCAGTATTGCCCGCCATGAAATCCGTTGGGTATGGTCGGGTTATCAACATCATCTCCACATCGGTCAAAACACCGCTGCCGAACCTCGGTGTATCCAACACCATCCGCGCAGCGGTAGCGTCCTGGGCTAAGACGTTGGCCAATGAAATCGGGTCATTCGGAATAACCGTTAACAATGTGTTGCCGGGCTCGACCTACACGCAAAGGCTTGAAGCATTGATGAAACAAAGCGCCCAGGCGAGCGGTCAATCAATCGATGAAGTCGAGAAGAAAATGAAAGATGCCATCCCATTGAAACGCATCGGGCAGCCGGACGAAATTGCCAATGTAGTGGCATTTCTAGCTTCGCCTGCGGCTTCTTATGTCAATGGAATAAGCATCCCTGTGGATGGCGGAAAGACGCCGAGTATATAAAAAAGGAGCAGTTATTGCTCCTCCAATTTTTCGGCAGTTACTTCTGCTTTGATTTTTGCTTCCAACTCATCCATCAGATCCGGATTGTCAAGCAGTAATGTTTTTACGGCATCGCGTCCCTGACCAAGTTTGGTGTCGCCATAGCTGAACCAGGAACCGGACTTCTTGATGATGTTGAAATCCACACCCAGGTCAATGATTTCACCGGCTTTGGAAATGCCTTCTCCGAATAAGATATCAAATTCCGCAACACGGAAGGGAGGGGCAACTTTATTTTTGACAATCTTAACCTTTACCCGGTTTCCGGATACCTCATCTGCATCTTTGATTTGCGCCATACGGCGGATATCCAGTCGCACCGAAGCATAGAATTTCAGCGCATTTCCTCCGGTAGTGGTCTCTGGATTGCCGAACATCACACCGATCTTTTCGCGTAGCTGGTTGATGAAAATACAACAGCAGTTGGTTTTGGAGATTGTACCGGTAAGTTTTCTCAAGGCTTGGGACATCAGTCTGGCCTGCAAGCCCATTTTGGAATCACCCATTTCACCCTCAATCTCACCTTTAGGTACCAAAGCCGCCACGGAGTCGATGACAATCACATCAATGGCTCCGGACCGGATCAGATTGTCCGCGATTTCCAACGCCTGTTCACCATTGTCAGGTTGGGAAATGAGGAGATTTTCGATATCGACGCCCAGCTTCTTTGCATAATATTTATCAAACGCATGTTCCGCATCGATGATGGCTGCAATACCTCCCTTTTTCTGGGATTCTGCGATGATATGGGTCGCCAACGTCGTTTTACCGGAAGATTCGGGGCCATAAATCTCAATGACACGGCCTTTGGGAACGCCGCCTATGCCCAACGCGATGTCCAACCCAATGGAACCGGTAGAAATGGCGTCAATCGGCTCAACGGCCGAATCTCCCAATTTCATGATGGTACCCTTTCCGTAGGATTTCTCTAATTTATCTAAAGTAAGCTGTAAGGCTTTTAATTTTTCTTGGTTGCTCATAGTTTTAGTAATTAATGGTTCAAAGGTATGATAAATAATTTTGTTTTACTAATTTTTTTCGCTTTATCTATTGAAAATCAATTTCCACTTTCCGCTTTCAATCAGTAATCACTGCTTACGGCTTACCACTTTCTCGAAGTATCTGCACATCCACGTGATCGGGCATTCTTCGCACTTCGGCCTGCGGGCAATACAGATATATCGGCCATGTAAAATTAGCCAATGATGGGCAATTGCCAAAGTGTCTTTCGGTAAATATTTAACCAACTGTTTTTCTACCGCCAGCGGCGTTTTGGCATTATCTGTAAGCCCGATGCGATTGGCGACACGGAATACATGGGTATCCACGGCGATGGCGGGCATGTTATAGACGACAGACGCAATGACGTTCGCAGTCTTGCGACCTACACCGGGGAGTTTTTGCAGCGCTTCAACGGTTTCGGGTACTGTACCGCCGAAGTCGGTTACCAATTTTTGCGCCATGCCGACCAAGTGCTTGGCTTTATTGTTGGGATAGCTCACGCTCCGGATGAAGCTATATACTTCGTCGGGAGAGCTTGCAGCCAAGCTTTCGGCGTCGGGAAAGCGACGGAATAATGCCGGGGTTACTTGGTTGATCCGTTTGTCGGTACATTGTGCGGAAAGAATGACCGCCACGAGCAACTCAAAGGGATTGCTATAGTTTAATTCGGTCTGAGCATCTGGATTGTGGGTGGAAAAATAGTCGACAAATGCCCGGTATCGGTCCTTCTTGAGCATGACGCTATTTACATCAATGACGCTTGTTCTGCTTTTGAATAAGATGTGATTCGGTGTATGCTGCTTGGATGTGGTTGACGTAGCAAGGCATCCATTTCGCTTTTCAGGAAATCGTAAAACAACTCATCGTCAAGATCCAGCCTAAGAGCTTCCCGCTCTATTTTCCGGATGATACCCTGTGAGGAAGGTTTGGAAGTATACGTTTCTGTCATAAGCATCCGTTATTTTATTGCATATATGTTTTATAACGCCATAAATGCGGGATTAGTATAGCGAGCCGATGCGTTTGTAGGTTTATTTCTTCCTAGCAGATTCTGACGCTTTCTGCTCAGCCAGCTGCAGGGCCTTAAATGCATTGACGATGCCACCTGTCACACAGATTTCATTCATGGAAACCCGCATGTTCCGTCCATCAGGACCCTTAACTTTTACACGTTGGTCGACACGGGTAACGGATTGCATAATCACGCGCTTTACTTCCATGGCGGGTAGCTGGGGGTAGTAAGAACGTATCAACGCAGCCAAGCCCGCTACTACCGGGGAAGCCATACTGGTACCCTGTTGATCTTCATAGGTCGATCCGGGCATGGTAGAATGAATCGATACACCCGGGGCAAATACATCAACGGAACGGCGGCCATAGTTGGAAAAAGAGGCTACTAAATCGCCATCATTTTTCCACGACGATGCGCCTACTTCAATCCAGGCGCCCGCCTCGCCCATGTTAATGCCGAGGCTGTCCACGTAATTTCGATTCGGGAAGTTGGGATTTGCATCATTGTCCTGACCTTCATTTCCCGCTGCATGAACGAGAAGGACGTCGTTCTCCAGGGCAAAGCGTACCGCGTCGTCAACGACCTGCTTGTCTTTGGCAAAGGCTTTGCCAAAACTCATGTTGATGACCTTGGCACCGTTTTCGACCGCATAACGGATGGAATTGGCGACGTCTTTGTCCCGTTCGTCTCCGTCAGGTACCGTTCGGATGGCCATGATGCGCACGTTGTCGGCTACGCCTTTGATGCCGACGTCATTCGTGCGTACCGCGCCGATAATACCCGCCACGTGTGTTCCGTGTTCGGCATCCGGCCCAGTTACATCTGCATTTCCATAATACCGCTCACGGCTGTTTTCATAATCATCCCCGACGATGTCACGGGGATCGAATTCTTTGTTCAAATGATAGTTAACTTGATTGTTGTAGTGCTTAACGCCGTCTTCTAAGTCCTTGTAGAATTTGCTGAAATCGGGTTCATCTTTCAGCTCTTTTTTGATGATCTTCAATGCGAGCTTTTCGAAATCACCTTCCGGTTTATAACGATCGAAATCAGCAAGCGTAGGCTTCTCTTTTCCCATTTTCGTCAGCATGGAATCTACCGTACGCTTCAACCCGGTATAGTTTATCTGACCAAAACGGGCTTCCTGCATTTTATTGGCGTAATAGGTGACCATCTTCTGGTATTCGGAAAATTCGCGGCGCTCCTCACCATCCATGGGTGTAGAAGGCAACACCGATAAATATTTTGGCTCGAGTTCTCTGACCAGCCGGGTTACCTCGAGGTTGTCGTAATGTACATTTTCTCCCTTGGCATTGCCCAGAAAGTTCCATCCGTATTTGTCGTTGATGTAGCCGTTGCCATCTTCGTCTTTGCCCGTTGATGCACTATCCTTTTCGTTGATCCACATGACGTCCCTGAGATCTTCGTGGTTTACATCCACCCCACCATCAATGACCGCCACTGTCACGGGCGTGCTTTTTTTGCCTTTCAGTAAAAGCTCGTACGCTTTTTCCGTACTAATGCCCATGACTCCATCGCGCTCATAGTCGAGGTTGAACCAATTAGCGGGTGGCTTTTCATTTGTTTGACCAAGCGAAAATAAAGGCAGAAGTGCGAGAATGAGTGTATTAATGTGATTCCGAAACGTCATATACGTGCAGTCTTTGTGTGCGCAGCAAACTTAGATAAATTCGTTTTTATATGCAATTTAATCACATGTATATAAAGCGAATATATCGTTCTCCAATATATTGCATTGCCATCTGGCATTTGGTAAAGTTTGATAAATATCGTTTGAAAAGGTTTAACTATACCAGATAATTCTTTCATTTGTATTGGTTAATATGCACGCCATGAATGCCAGACTTGTATTACTATCTAAACTTTCGTCACTATTGCTAATGAGTACAATCGCGATCTCCTGCATGCAGGACAAACCTCACCGGAAAGCCTACGAATGGCCTCAAATTGATGCCCCCGTCGCAGTAACACGCCCCTATATCAGGTCACTACACGGGGATACGGTCGTAGACCCTTACTACTGGTTGAACGATTATTTCAAGAAAGGCCCGGATTCGTCGGCTGTAATTGACTATCTGGAGGCGGAAAACGCGTATACAGACGCTATGATGAAGGGTACGGAAACACTGCAAGCTCAGCTATTTGACGAGATGAAGGCCCGGATCAAAGAACAGGACGAGTCTGTGCCCTATTTTAAAAACGGGTACTATTACTATACACGTACAGAAGAAGGCAGGCAGTATTTCAAGTTCTGCCGTAAAAAGGGGGGCTTGGATGCACCTGAAGAAGTCTTGCTCGACGTGGACGCAATGGCGGAGGGATACCCGTATTATGCGGTGGGTGGATTCAATGTGAGTCCGGATAATAAATTGCTTGCCTACGGCGTGGACACGGTGTCGCGACGGCAGTATACCATCCACGTCAAAAACCTGGAAACCGGAGAGGTCCTATCGGACGCCATTCCGGGTACTTCAGGTGGGTCAGTTTGGGCGAATGATAACCGGACGCTGTTTTATACCAAAAACAATGCGGCGACTTTGCTTACCGAAAAGATTATGCGGCATACCTTAGGAGCGGATAGTGACAACGACCAGGTGGTTTACCACGAGTCCGACAACACGAATTACATTGGGGTGGGCAAAGCCAAATCCGGTAAATTCATTTATATTTATTCCGGCGGCACCTTGTCTTCCGAAACCCGTTACCTCGATGCAGAGGATCCGATGGGTACCTTCAAGATCTTTCAGCCCCGAATGCCGGAAGTATTGTATAGCGTGACGGCACTTGCCGACCGCTTTCTGATCGTTACCAACCAAAATGCAAAGAACTTCAAGCTGATGGAATGTCCGTTTGACCAAACCGGACAAGAGCATTGGAAAGAGGTCATTCCACACAGACCGGATGTGCTGCTGGAAGACGTGGATGAATTCCGGGATTTCCTCGTGGTATCCGAGCGCAAAAATGGCCTGATCCAATTGGCGATCCGTAATCTGAAGGATGGCTCCCAACATTACCTGGATTTTGGCGAGGAAGCCTACACTGCCTATCCCTCGAACAATCCGGAGTATAACACCACTACGCTGCGTTATGGCTACACCTCGCTTACTACGCCATCATCCACATACGATTATGACATGAATACCCACGAAAAGACCCTGCTGAAACAACAGGAGGTAGTCGGGGGATACAACGTGGCGGATTATCGCACCGAACGCTTGTATGCAACCGCTAAGGATGGAACTCAGATCCCCATCTCACTGGTGTATAAGCAAGGTTTTAAGAAAGATGGCAATGCGCCCCTGCTGCTATATGGATACGGGGCGTACGGTGCGACGATGGATCCGTCGTTTAGCTCCAGCCGGCTCAGCCTACTGAACCGTGGCTTTGTGTTCGCCATTGCGCATATTCGAGGTGGGCAGGAAATGGGGCGTGAATGGTATGAAGACGGCAAGATGATGAAAAAGAAAAATACATTTACCGATTTCATTGATTGCGGACAGTTTCTGGTGGATGAAAAATATACCTCATCGGCGCACCTGTATGCCATGGGAGGCAGTGCGGGTGGATTGTTGATGGGAGCAGTAGCCAATATGGCACCTGATCTCTGGCATGGGATTGTTGCCCAGGTGCCGTTTGTAGACGTGGTCAATACCATGCTGGATGCCTCGATTCCGCTGACGACCAATGAATACGATGAATGGGGTAACCCAAATGATAAAGAGGCTTACGAATATATAAAAAGCTATTCGCCGTACGAGAATATCGAACCGAAAGCCTATCCGAATATGCTGGTCACAACCGGATTGCACGATAGCCAGGTGCAATACTTTGAACCGGCAAAATGGGTAGCCAAGTTGCGGACAATTAAGACCGATGACCATGTACTGCTACTGAAAACAGAAATGGATTATGGGCATGGCGGGGCCTCCGGGCGTTTTGACTACCTGAAAGAAATTGCGTTGGAATATTCGTTTCTATTTGCGTTGGAAGGAATGGTTGAGTAAGAGTGGGGAAGAAGAGAACGAGGAAGGAGGGAACTCACAGGCTCACAAGTTCCCTACTCCCTTGTTTAGCAGATTTTATCGAATCAGACGGCGATAGACGTATCCATCACGAAATCTTCATCCCGAAGGTGTACGATTTCAGTAGCTTTTTCGTAGTTAGTGGACTTCTTGGAAAAGAAATCGTGCTGGGTGGTTTCTACATTGAGGCCGTTCAGCACAATCGGATTCACGCGTTTCACCTCAAAAATGGGTTCAAACCCAAGGTTCATAAGCGCCTTGTTGGCGTTGTAGCGTACATATTCTTTCACTTCTGCCGTAAGCCCCACATCGGTATAAATCTCTTCGGTATACTTTAATTCATTTTCGTACAGGTCGTTCATCAGGCTGACCAATTTCTCCTTGGACTTCTCGGGATTAGGCAGCTTTTTATATACATCCTGTGCCAATAGGCCGACAAACACTCCATGGATGGATTCATCTGCAATGATTTTCTTGATGATATCCGCGCTGGCAACCATATGTCCCTGCCCGCAAAGCCACAAGGGAATGAAGAAACCGCTATAGAATAAAAATGACTCCAACAGTACGGATGCGCACAGTCCCATAAACAAGTCTTCCTTGCTGATATCCGTGTCTGCTAACCTCCGGTAATATTTGTCGATTGTCGATGCCTTGAATTGCAGGTATTTATTCTGTTGAACCCAATTGAATATGTCTTCAATATCCTGGGAGGTCGCGACGGTCGTGAAGATGGTCGAATACGATTTTGCATGGATGGCTTCCATCATGCACATATAGGCCAGTACCGATTTGTTTTGCAGCGAATCGATGTGGTCCATGATTTTGGGCATGCCGGTATTGCTTTGAAGCGTGTCCAAAAGCGTTAATCCACCCAACGCTTTTTTATAGCATTCCCGCATTTCGGGCGACAGAGCTTTCCAGCTATCGATATCCTTCGAGGGAATGTATTCGGTATCTATCCAGAATTGCTTGATGTTCTGTTCCCAAAACATCAGGGCGTAATCGTTTTCCGGTTCGTTCCAGTTGACCGCTTTATATTGTTTCATTTTTACTTAGACGTTAGATTTGAGACTCACTGCTTATTAACTCACCACGCTGGCTGCCGACCGGCAGTTACGCTGAACACGAAACGCATTCATCGATAGTTGATTTGCGTGTACGTGTGTAGTAAAGCGATTTCAATCCCACCTTATGACCATATATGTAATAACGTGCCAAATCTCGGGTACTGTCCTTAGAGTTGGTATGCAAAATCGTGGATATACCCTGATCTACGTGCCGTTGAATTACCGAAACGAGGCGCAATACCTTCATCTGATCCATGTCGTATGCCGACTTGTAATAGAAGTAATTCTCGTTGGTCAGATATGGCATAGGGTAGTAGGTGGTGCTATCGCCGTATTCACGGACTTCGATCGTGTCGACAATCGGCATCACCGAAGCGGTTGCGTTCATGATGTACGAAGTCGATTGATTCGGGGCGATGGCAATCCGGTACGCATGGTAAATGCCATGCTCCTGAACCTGCTGTTTCAACGTGTCCCAATCCTCCTTGGTAGGGATGTCGATGCCGGCAAACAATTCCGTTACTTTGATGGTGGTAGGGAAGTAATCCTTGCTAACGTACTTGTCAAAATACGAACCGTCGGCGTAGGCTGTTTTCTCGAAGCCCTCGAATGTCACGCCCCGTTCGCGTGCGATCTCCATGGAGGCCTGTAACGAATAATAGTTGACCATCATGAAGAACACATTGGCAAAATCCAATGCTTCTTCGCTTTCATACATGATGAAGTTCTTGGCAAGGTATCCGTGTAGATTCATGGCACCCAACCCCACGCTATGTAATTCGCGGTTCGCTTTTTGGATCGACGGAACCATGGCAATATCCGTTACATCCGATACCATTGTCAACGCGCGCATGGCGGTCTTTACCGATTGCTCGATGCGCTTGTTATCCATTACGGTAGCGATATTGAGTGAACCGAGATTACATGAAATCCCATAACGGATAGTATCTTCCTGTCCGTAAATGTTGATGTCCGACACTTCGGAAATCTGCATGATTTCGGTGCATAGGTTAGAGAATTTCACTTTGCCAATGCCATTCAGCGCATGTTGGCGGTTGGCATTTTCTTTGAAAAAGATATAGGGATAGCCGCTTTCCTTTTGCGTCTGTGCAATTTTGACCAACAGGTGGCGAGCGTTTATTTTTCTTTTCTTGATCTTCGGGTTGGTGACCAATTCGTCATACATTTCATCCATATCCAACTCATCCAGATATTTGCCATACTCCTGCATCACCGTATGCGGATAAATAAGGTAGCAAGGCTCGTCTTTGGCGGCCAATTCCATGAATTTATCGGGAACAACTACACCGATGGAGAGCGATTTGATGCGCACCTTTTCATCTACGTTGATTTTCTTGCAGTCGAGAAATTCCTCGATATCCGAGTGGAAGATGTTAAGGTATACAGCGCCGGCTCCCGGACGCTGGCCAAGCTGGTTGGCATAAGAGAACGTATCTTCCAAAATTTTCATGATGGGGAGCACTCCGCCTGCGCGGCCTTCCACACCTTTGATAGCCTCACCACGGGCACGGATTTTTGAGATGTTGAAGGATACACCACCGCCAATCGACGACAGTTTCATCGCTGAGTCCACCGCATATCCGATGCCATTGAGGTTGTCACCAATCTCATCTAGGAAACAAGAAACCAGTTCGCCGGAGCGTTTTTTCCCCGCGTTGAGAAACGTAGGTGTCGCAGGCTGGTATTCCTGGTTAATGAGCAATTCGGCGTACTGAAGCGCCTGCTCTACGCCTTCGTGGCGCGCAAGAAACAGGGAAACAGCGGCAACGCGGTCTTCGTAGCGTTCCAGGAATTTCTCGCCCGAATCATCGCGCAGGGCATAGCTCTGGAAAAACTTAAATGCGCTCATGAACGACGGAAAGCGGAATTTCTTGGCATTGATAAAGTTGTACACCCGCTCCATCTCTTCAAAGGTGAACCACTCATAGAAATTGATGTAATAATCGTTTTCGATGAGGTAGTCGATCTTTTCCTTTAATGTGTAGAAAAAGACCGTGTTCTTATTTACATACTCCAGGAAATAAGCACGCACGGCTTCCTTATCCTTATGTAGGCTGAACTCATCATCATGTTTGATCATGATTTCGTTATTGAGCAAAATCCAGCTCTTTGCTACGTCTTTTGTTACCATAATGTTTCCCTTTAATAATCGCGATAAATTCATTAACATCTTCTTGGGTGCCTGACAGTTCAAATTTCAGGGCCAAGGGAATGCCATATTCGGTTGCAATTTTTTCGCCTGCCATGGCGAAATTCCTTCCCCAATTCCGGTTTCCGCTTGACGATACCGAGAGAAGAAACCTGCTTGCCGATTGTAAAAAGCTTTTCGTGGTTTCGGGTACTTCTCCAAATCGGGTCGTGAAGGTTACCAAGTGTCCTTCTTGCTGCACCTCCAGGTCGGGTTGGATTTTTTGGACAGTCCATCCCGTCAATTCCGCTACTTTCTCCATGAACCGCGCTACATTGCCTGTCTTACTGTCGTAATATATCCATTCCATGTGCCAACCTTTTTAGATGCTGAACCCCCGCAAATCTGAGGGGGTTGCCTTTATTTTATATAGTCCGTTTCCGGTGATCCGATTGTCGGATGATGCTATTTATTGAATAGCCAGAGCAGAAAGCTCTTCCGGTTTGAATCCGATGATTCGTTGGGTCTCTTGATCCTGATTGAGGACGATAACCGTTGGCACCGTACGTACCTTGTATTGGATGGCCAATTCCGGTTTATCAAACGGATTTACTTTTTCATAAGTGATGCCCTTGCGGTCGAGGAACTCGGACACTTGGTTGCAAGGTGCACAATCGTTTTTTTCGAATTTAATAATCCGTGTCATAGCAAATAAGATTTTATAGTTCAACACTAATCGGATCCTGGATGTTTCAACCGGTAGATTCCGATAACTTTTGTTGCAGTGGTTGGTAAGTTGTAGCCTTGAACAAATATCAGCTATTTAATTTCAGGACGGTAGGAATTGTTATCAACAGATGTTGAATTATTCACATTGTGGAGAAGTGATGTGAGCTTTTGGTTGATTAATTTATTGGTTATCAGAATTTTATATCATTTATTTGCCTAATTTGACATCTGTAGGTGGATAACCGTCCGGCTATTTCGGTATACTTCTTGATACGATATCCCGAATAGCCGGACGGCAAAAAAGGCGATCAATCTCCCCCTCCAAATGCCGGTGCATTTTTGTCATACCATACGCGCTCTTGACTCAACGTCTGTGCGTCCACAGCCCGGAGTGTAAAGTCCTGCTCCTGATAAGCCTGTTCCCAATTCGCACGGTTGACTTCACCGGGATCACTTATTCCGAAACGCCGGGGTATCGGTTCGTTAAACGGTTCCATCGGATAGTACGTTGATCCGGTACGCGGATACCCCGTGCGGCGGCAGAGCACATAGGCCTCGTTGGGCAGCCGGAAAAAACTCAGGTATGCCTGAATATAGATTCGCTCTAGGTCATTCCCGCCGCCCAGCACCACTTCAGGATGCTGCTGGTATGCCTGGATTTCGGCGGTCCCATCGCCTGTGAACCCGAGGGATGAGCCAGCTTCCCGGGCTACCTCGTTCATCGTCACGATGGAAGATGCAATGCCCTTGTTGTACCAATCGGATAGGGATCCTTTGGTATCGATGCCGGCTCCATAGCCTTTTTGGATAAACTCCGCAATATAAAAGCAGGTTTCGGCATAAGAGACCAAAACATGCAGCGCATTTCCGGTAGCTCCGTTTAGTTTGGGCGATAAAAATAGCCGGTTGACCGGCGAAATCAAGAAGTAGCGACTGTATTGGCCGACTTGAAAAGCGTTGCTCATCCATTGGGTCACGCTTTGGTCGGTCGTCCAATCTGCGGGTCCTCCCTGATACATCACGAGCGGATCATTTGGATCAATGAATGCAGGTAATTGAACATTGTATTTGGCGAGGGTATCGCGAAAAGAGCCTGTAAGATCATTTTGATCGAAATAAATCCGGATACGCGGATCGGCGGATTTTTTCATGAAGCGGACCATTTGTCTATTGGCGTATCGGCGGCTGCGGTAGTCCACATCGGCACCCAGAAATGCTTGGGTCGGATTGAGGTATTGCAATTGTGCATCGTTGCCGTCGATGGGGCCGGTGGCGTCCTGCATCACTTGTTGGAAAATGCGGCGTGTTGCTTCGCTATCTTGGTTTTCAAGACGTGCGGCAATCCGCAGCTTGAGCGTATTGGCGAGCTTTATCCATTTCACCCAATCGCCTTGGTAATAGATGTCGGCATCGCCATAACTTTCCTGGTCCGGCAGGTTCGGGTTAGCGAGTGATTGAATTGCGTTATCCAGTTCATCGAGCCAGCGCGTAAACAATGCCTGTTGAGGGTCAAATACCGGATCGAATTTGCCTTCATACCGAGCGAGCAGGGCTTCCGAATACGGGATAGATCCATTCATGTCGGTTACTCGTACGCCATAATAGACACCCAGTATATAGGTAACTGCGCCCATTTTCTGATAGCGCTCTTTGTCCTGTTTTAGATCGATTTGGTGCCGGATTTCAATCAGATTCGGAAGAATGTCGGCATAATACGCGCGGTAGCGGGAATTTACGCTGCCAGATAATTCATAAGGACTTGCGCTTACCTGTTGGGTGTATCGCATCAATTGCTCCAGGCTTTCCCAGATCCATTCGGTGGTTGACGGGGGCAGCCGATCGGCCGTATAGGTAAATAAATATTTCACGTCGGGCTGGGTCACCAGGTTCGGGTCGGTATTTATTTCCCCGAAGTTTTTGGTACAGGCATTCAGCAGGAATACGATGGAGACCAAGCAGATGCCGAATTTATAAGGATTGATGAATGTTTTCATAATTGCAAACTGTTTAGAATCCTACCTTCAATGTAAATGCCCACGACCGGGTCATCGGCAAAAATCCTTCTTCGCCATAAAAGGCCGTATTGTTCGAATTATTGGACGCCGGGTTGTAATTATAAGGGAGGCTGTTGTATAAATACAGCAAATCGCGCCCAATTACAGAGAGACTCAATGCATTGAGTTTCAGCTTCCGGCAGAACGTTTGCGGGAATGTATAACTTAGTGCCACTTGACGAAGCGAGACCCAGGAATTTTCGAATATCCAATAGTCGGATACACCGGTAGAAGAAGACCCATAGCGGTAATAGTAGTGGGGCGCATGAGTAGGCTCCACGAGTCCTTGCTCGTAGGCTTCCTGGTAGGTCATGCCCCCCACGTTGGCTTGCCCGCCTCCGGGTTGTGGTACTTGGAACCCTTGGGGAAACACACCATCGGGAATGATGCCGTCATCATACTCCTTGCCATCCCAGTCACTGACCCACGTGATGCCGCCGTATTCCGGATCCCTGCCGAACAGGGTGTTGGGCAAAACACCGGTATGCGTGCCGTAACGATAGGTGGCCATCACGAAGTCACCACCGATCTTGGCGTCAACCAGGACATTCAGGCTGAGATTTTTAAAACGGAATGTGTTGTCCCAACCGCCCCGGAATTTTGGATTGATATCACCGATATCCTGAATCGTGTTGCTGCGGGCAGGAAATGCCGCACGGGCATCTGTACGGTATTGCAGGACATCTTTCCCATTGTGCGGGTGGTCAATCGGATTCCCGGCATCATCAGTGGCTTGAAACTTAAGCGCTTGGATGGAGCTCCGTAGGGTGCCGTATGATTTCCCGACAACCGCCCAGCTACTTACCTCCGCAATATTTGCTCCCAGGTTATATTCAGTTCTGCCTTCATACAATTCTACGATGAGGTTGCGGTTTCGGGAATAGTTGAGGGCGGTAGACCAGGAAAAGTTGTCGTTGCGCACGGGCACGGCATCCACCGCCAGTTCGATCCCCTTGTTTTGGATGTTTCCGGCGTTGATCAGGATGGCGTCCACACCCGATTCGAAGGGGGTGGGAATGTCAACGATGTGGTTATACGTGTTGTCTAGGTACCAGCTGAAGTCGACCCCAAGGCGGCTGTTGAGGAAGCGTGCTTCAAGCCCGATTTCCTTGGCTATTTTCCGTTCCGGCTTCAGGTTCTCCGTACGAACCCTGCGGTCGCCAAAGGTCGATATAGGTAACGTTTGTCCATTACGGTTGTTGGCATAACCGCTAAACTCGAATCCGGGGTTGAGCACAAAAACATCCGCATCACTACCCAGCGCTGCTAGATTGGTGCGTAGTTTGCCATAAGATAGCCATGCCGGCAGTTGGAAGGTTTCCGTAAATAGCCAGGATAAACTTGCAGCGGGGTAATTGTAAAAATTATTGCCGGTACCATCCGAATAGGTCAACGCCGATGCCCAATCGCCCCGCCATGTGCCTTGTAGATAGAGTTGGTTTTTGTAGGCTAAGTCAACGCTGGCATACAGGGAATTGAAGGCCCTACGGAAAGTGAGCCCGCCTTCCGTCTTTGGCTGGTTGACCGAATTTTCCAGAAAGTAATTACCCGGATAGCTTAGCCCCCCATCGGTGAAGCCCCTTGTAAATGAATTTTCCGCCCGTTGTATCTCGCCCCCGATGTAGCCGCTCAGTTCAAGATCGGGTGCGAGGGTGCGATCTACGGTCAGCATTCCTTTTAGGAAATAGCTTTCTTTGACTTCATTGCCTAACGAGTAAAGTCCGCCGGTAAAATTCTGTCCCTGGCCCAGTTCTTTCTCTTCCGTTTTCGTATAGGTGTTGTTGAAATTCCCTTCCAGGATCAGCTTCGACCAATCCGTGAGGGAAGCGGTGACCGCTAGTCGCCCGCGGATCATTTGTTCCCGCTGTAAATACTGGTTTTCGAAGAGATTGAACCAAAAGCGGCTCTCGGGTGCTTGGTTGGTCTCATCGGGGTTTCCCCGGTCAGGCGCACCTCCCAGGGTACTGGTGTAATGCTCACGTTGCATCCAATACCGCGTATCGTAATTGCGGGGCATCATCCAGGTAAAGAGCTTACCATAGTTGTAAGAAGCAAATGGATCAAGGCCGCCTAATCGCGGGGGGTTAAGGCCACGGAAACTGGTGTAATCGGCGCTGCCATCCAGGCTGATGCGCTTATTTAATTCGTGGGTAGCCCGTAGGCTGAAGGCATGTTTTTCGAGGTTATTGTTATAAACGATGCCCTTGCTTTCGTTACGGTTGTAGGAGAACCGCAGCGTGGACCGGTCCGAGCCCCCGCTCACCGCCACGTTGGTATTGTATCCTACACCGTTGCGGAATGCATCCAGAAAATTGTTGGGCTGGGGAAGGTACCGGGTTGGCGTTCCGTCGTAATTCAATACTTCCTGTCCCTCCATCCTCGGCCCCCAATTTTCCAATTCACGGTTGCGGCCCGCATCGATATAGGGCTTACCCGTTGCCGGATCGGTGGGGAATATCTTGGTGTAATACGCCTCGTCGGGGTTGTAATTGGGATCGCGGAAGTCGGTGAAAAACGGGCCATTGGTGCCGCCCCCAAACACATTCTGGAAATCCGGTCCGGCATACGGCTCAAAGATATTAACGGTTTGATTGAACTCCACGCCCAATCCGGATCGCGCCTGCCCTTTCTTCGTTGTGATCAACACCACGCCGTTGATCGCCCGTGAGCCATACAAGGCGGCGGCAGATGAACCTTTTAAAATGGATACACTTTCAAAGTCTTCCATGTTTAGGTTTTTCAGGTCATTGCCGAAATCGCGTCCATTGCCTTCGAATATATCATTGTCCATGATTGCGCCATCGATTACGAAAATCGGCTGGTTATTTTTCCCCAGGGTGGAATTTCCACGGATCAGAATCTTGGAATTGCCGAATAGTCCGCCGGCCCCTCCCTGGTCAATCTGTACTCCGGCTACCCTGCCCTGCAGCGCATTGATGGGGTTCACCTCGTTAGTGATGGCCAGGTCACTTCCCTTCACATCGGTCACCGAATAACCGAGACTTTTCTTTTCTTTGGTAATGCCCAATGCGGTAACTACGACTTCGCTCAATTGCGCTTGGTCGGCCTGCAGACGGACCGTAAGTATCGTCTGATTACCTACGGGTACCTCTTGTGCCAGGTAACCGAGAAAAGAAAAAGACAGTATCGCGTCGCCAGTGGCACTGATGGTAAAGCCTCCGTTAGCATCTGTGTTCGTGCCGACGTTGCTTCCCTTGACGCGCACAGAGACGCCAGATAGGGGGCTGTTGTCTGCAGCATCCAATACATTTCCCCTGATTTGGATGTTTTGGGCAAAAAGACCTGACGCCGTGGCAAGTCCCGCCAGCAGCAAAAGGAACTTCCCAGCCAAGATTTGCCCTTGTGGTAAAATCCTTTTCATAATTTGTTTTTTGGTGGTTAATCCGCTAACAAAAATATACAAATATTTGCCATAGTTCAAAACTTTTTATTGAATTTTAAAAACTTTTGAAAGATTATAAAAAACCAACAAAACTTACCTTGATGTTGTTTTGGATAGCGAGGAAATCGGAAAAAATTTTATCGATTTGGTTAAATCAAATATTCAAATAAGGTCTGGTCGCTGTTCACTTCTTTGAAGTCAAACCGGTGGGTACGCATGCGCGCTATCAAGGCGTCGTAATCGGAAGCATTCTGTAATTCGATACCTACCAGCGCCGGTCCGCGTTCGCGTTGTGTTTTTTTGATGAACTCAAAGCGCGTAATGTCATCGTGAGGCCCCAATACATCATTGACAAACACTTTTAGCGCCCCCGGGCGCTGGGGGAAACGGACAATGAAGTAGTGCTTTAAGCCTTCATACAATAGGGATAGCTCTTTGATTTCGCCCATTCGGTCGATATCGTTATTGCCGCCGCTTATGATGCATACGACATTTTTTCCCGTTATTTTATCGCCGTAAAAATCAAGGGCAGCTACAGCCAGGGCGCCGGCCGGTTCGGCCACGATGGCGTCTTTGTTATACAGTTCAAGAATGGTGGTGCATATCCTTCCTTCAGGGATGAGATGCATGTCATCCAGCAGTTGGTGGCAATATTGATAAGTCAAATCACCGATGCGTTTTACAGCGGCACCATCAACGAAGCGATTGATTTCAGCAAGTGTAACGGGGCCGCCGTGCTCCAAGGCCGTTTTCATGGAAGGCGCTCCCGCGGGTTCCACGCCATAGATGTGGATTCGGGGATTTTTCGCTTTGAGATAGGTGCCCGTTCCAGCGGCGAGGCCGCCTCCGCCTATGGGGATGATGACAACGTCTGTTTCAGGTCGATCCTGCAAAATCTCTACGCCTACGGTTCCCTGTCCTTCGATGATTGCCGGGTCATCGAAAGGATGGACGAAGGTCATATTGTGCGCATGGGCATATGCCAATGCCGCCCGCTGACAATCGTCAAAGGTATCCCCGGTAAGAATGATTTCAATTGATCCCTGGCCGAACATTTCCGTTTGGCTGATTTTCTGCCGGGGGGTCGGTTCGGGCATAAAGATCACCCCGGTGATGCCGAGCCGTTTGCAGGAAAAGGCTACCCCTTGCGCGTGGTTGCCGGCACTTGCGCAAACGACGCCTTTTTTTCTGTCGGCTTCGGAAAGCAGGCTGATTTTGTTAAAGGCACCCCGCAATTTATAAGATCTAACGACCTGTAAGTCCTCCCGTTTGAGGAAGATGGACGCGTGGTATTTTTCCGAAAGCCGTTGGCTGTATTGCAACGGAGTATGCGCGACCACCTCCTGTAAACGATGGGAAGCCGATTCGATCTGTTTAATCATTGAACAGGTGTTTCAGCGGTTTCCGGCAGACCGATCTGAGCGGCCAGCCAGTCGCCTACTTCGCTGGTCTTATAGGCTTTGTTTTTTCCTGCCAGGTCTTCGGTCACGATCCCTTCTGCCAACGATTTGTCGACTACCGATCGAATAAGAGCAGCTTCTTCTTTCAAGCCGAAAGCGTCTTCGAACAGCATGGCTGCAGAAAGTACGGTTGCCAAAGGGTTGGCAATGTCTTTTCCAGCGGCCTGCGGATAAGAGCCATGGATCGGTTCAAACAGGGACGTATGCAAACCAACGGATGCCGAGGGCATCAAGCCCATAGACCCCGAGATTACGGAAGCCTCATCGGTCAGGATATCACCAAAGAGGTTTTCGGTGATGATCACGTCATAAGAGGATGGCCATTGTACCAAACGCATGGCTACGGCATCCACAAATTCGTAGCTAACTTCCACTTCAGGAAAATCCTTCTCCATATCCTGCACGGTTTCCCGCCACAGTCGCGAACTTTCCAATACATTGGCCTTATCCACACAACACAGCTTTTTGCGGCGGTTCATGGCCATCTCAAAGCCCAATTTAGCCAATCGCTGTACTTCTTCGCGCGTATAGGTACACGTGTCGAAAGCGGTGTCCCCGTTGTCTTTCCGTCCCCGTTCGCCGAAGTAGATGCCACCGGTTAGCTCGCGGAGAATAATCAAATCGGTTCCTTCGATCCGCTCCCTTTTCAACGGAGAGTTGTCGATCAGGGAAGGAAAGGTAAAGGTAGGACGGACGTTGGCAAAAAGCCCCAACTTTTTGCGCATCTTCAGAAGCCCTTGCTCGGGTCGTACGGGTGCCTTCGGATCATTGTCGTAACGTGGGTGGCCAATGGCACCAAACAACACCGCATCGGCGGCCAGGCAAATCTCGTGGGTAGCATCCGGATACGGATCGCCAACTGCATCAATGGCGGCAGCACCTGTTAATGCCGAAGTCCAATGTATTTTGTGGCCGAACTTTCCGGCTACCGCATCCACTACTTTTACAGCCTGATCAACTACTTCCGGTCCAATTCCATCACCGGGTAGAAGTGCAATATTTAATTCCATTTTTTATAAAGTCAAAAGTTAAAAGTCAAAAATAAAAAAATCCGGAAGTCCGAATAGTTAAATCTCAAATCATCTACTGTCCATTGTCTCCAATCCAACAGTACGCGCCGCGTTCAAGACGATGTTCAGCATCTTTTGGGTGGCTTTGATGGCAGAGACCGTCTGGTCGGAGTCCAATCCGCGGGTGGAGAAGGTCCGCTCACTCGTTTCCCAGGTGATGGTGGTTTCACAAAGTGCGTCCGAACTGCTGCCCGGCGCGATGCGGACGTTATAATCAATTAGATTTGGCAACTGGATGTGATTCTTGGCGTACGCCATCGTCAGGGCATTCATGAACGCATCAAATTGTCCATCTCCCTGCGCATGCTCCTCAAACAGTTGGCCGTGGATCCGTATCGCGATCGTCGCCGAAGGGCGAAGACCTTTGGCGTGATTGAGCACGTAAGACTCCACAAAAATCTTTTCATCATGCGCCTTGGTGGTGAGTACGTCCGAAATGATATAGGGCAGGTCATCCATCGTGACCGTCTCCTTTTTGTCGCCCAGCTCAATAACCCGTTGGGTCACTTTTTTCAGGTCTTCCTCGTTCAGCTTCAATCCCAGTTCCTGAAGGTTCTTCTCGATGTTCGCTTTCCCCGATGTTTTCCCCAGCGCATATTTGCGTTTTCGTCCAAAACGTTCCGGCAACAGATCGTTAAAGTACAGGTTATTCTTATTATCGCCGTCGGCATGGATACCGGCCGTTTGGGTGAATACATTATCACCGACAATGGGCTTGTTGGCGGGTATCCGAACGCCCGAGAAATTTTCCACCAGCTTACTCACGGTATAGATGGCCGACTCCTGAATGCCGATTTCCACATCATCTAAAAAGTCGTTGATGACCGCTACGGCACTCGCCAATGGAGCGTTTCCCGCACGTTCACCCATTCCGTTTACGGTCAGGTGCAGTCCTTTGATTCCGGCTTTCACGGCCTCCAGCACGTTTGCGGTACCGAGATCATAATCGTTATGGGCATGAAAGTCGAAATGAATTTGCGGATAGCGTTTCCGCAGCGCTGAAATGTACGCAAACGTTTCGGAGGGAGTCAGCACGCCCAACGTGTCGGGCAGCATGATCCGGTCAACGGGCTGTGAAGCCAGAAAATCCAGGTATTCCGTGACGTATTCGGGAGAGTGGCGCATCCCATTGCTCCAGTCTTCGAGGTATACATTGGTGCGGATCCCGTTTCGTGCGGCCTGTTCGATGACCGTGGCGATTTCCAGAAAATGTTGTTGAGGTGTTTTCCGAAGCTGGTGCGTTAGGTGGTTCAGCGAACCTTTGGTCAGCAGGTTTTGCACGTTTACACCCGCTTGCTGCATCCAGGCAATGGATACTCCGTTATCCACGAAAGAAAGCACTTCTACACGGTCCCGGTATCCGTTGTTTTCCGCCCAATTAGTAATGGTTTTTACCGCTTCAAATTCCCCTTGGGAAACTCTTGCCGAGGCGACTTCCACACGGTCGACGCGGAGTTTCTCCAGCAGCAGTTGGACGATGGTAAGCTTTTCCGAAACCGAAAACGACACGCCCGAGGTTTGTTCACCATCGCGCAGTGTCGTGTCCATGATTTCTATCTTCCTTCTTTCCATCGTTATAGCGGAAGGGTTTTCGAAAATTCTTCGATATCAGATTTCATGTTGAGCAGGTAGTCGATGTCGTCAAACCCATTCATCATGTTTCCTTTTTTGTAACTGTTAATGTCAAATGATTCCTTTTCGCCGGTTGCCAGTAGCGTAACGGTCTGTTCGGGTAAGTTTACCTCCAGTTCCGTATTCGGATCGGCATAAATTTCCGCAAAGATCCGTTCCAGGAAGTCTGCACTCACCTGCACCGGCAATACGCCAATGTTGAGGCAGTTGTTCCGGAAGATATCGGCGAAAAAACTCGATATGACGCAGCGGAAACCGTAGTCATAAATTGCCCAGGCTGCGTGCTCTCGGGAAGATCCTGAACCAAAGTTTTTACCCCCCACCAGGATTTTTCCCCGATAGGTCGGATCGTTTAAAACGAAATCTGCCTTGGGGGTATTGTCCGCGTTATACCGCCAATCGCGGAACAGGTTGTCACCGAATCCCACGCGTTCCGTAGCTTTCAAAAACCGGGCGGGGATGATCTGGTCCGTATCAACGTTTTCGATGGGCAGCGGTACTGCCGTACTTTTCAATATATTAAAACTGTCGTATGCCATGTCGTTATTGGATAAGGGTCCTTGGATCGGTTACTTTTCCGGTTACCGCTGCTGCCGCCGCTACCAATGGGCTGGCCAGCAAAGTTCGGGCACCGGGGCCCTGACGGCCTTCGAAATTACGGTTTGAGGTGCTTACCGCGTACTTACCGGCCGGGATTTTGTCGTCGTTCATGGCCAGGCAAGCCGAACATCCAGGCTGCCTCAACGTGAAGCCCGCTTCAGTGAGGATGTCAAGAATGCCCTCTTGTTTGATTTGCTCTTCTACTACGTGTGACCCCGGTACCAACCAAACGGTTACATCATCGGCTTTGCGCTTTCCCTTTACGAGTGAGGCAAACGCTCGGAAATCCTCGATGCGCCCGTTGGTGCAGCTTCCCACAAACACGTAGTCGATTTTCTTGCCCATCATGGGTTCTCCTTCGTGAAATCCCATGTAACCCAGGGATTTTTCGTAGGTGGCCTTGCCGCCTTCCACCTGTTCTGCAGAGGGAATTTCATCGGTAATGCCAATGCCCATGCCCGGATTGGTTCCATACGTAATCATGGGTTCGATTTCGGAACCGTCAAAAACCAGTTCCTTGTCAAATACGGCATCCTCATCGGTCTTCAGCGTTTTCCAATAAGCCATGGCTTTGTCCCAATCCGCTCCCTTCGGACTGAATTCCCGGCCTTCGATGTAGTCAAAGGTGGTTTGGTCTGGAGCAATCATTCCACCGCGGGCACCCATTTCGATGCTCAGGTTACATACGGTCATGCGGCCCTCCATGGTCATTTGCTCGAATACATTGCCTGCATACTCCACGAAATAGCCAGTGGCGCCGGATGTGGTCAGTTTGGAAATGATAAATAAGGCCACATCCTTGGGAAGGACCCCTTTGCCCAATACACCATTGATGGTGATGCGCATCTTTTTCGGCTTCGGCTGCATAATGCATTGGGTGGACAATACCATCTCCACCTCCGATGTGCCGATGCCAAATGCGATGGCGCCGAATGCACCGTGGGTTGAGGTATGCGAATCACCGCAGACGATCGTAGCGCCCGGTTGGGTGATGCCGTTTTCCGGCCCGATCACGTGGACAATCCCATTCTTGTAGTGTCCCAATCCCCAATGCCGGATGCCATATTCTTTTGTGTTTTCTTCCAACGCTTTCAACTGGTTGGCAGACAAGGGATCCTGCACGGGCTTATCCTGATCAATTGTCGGCGTGTTATGATCGGCCGTCGCAAATGTGCGCTCGGGATACAATACACGGATCCCGCGATTCCTCAGTCCCAGAAATGCCACCGGACTGGTCACTTCGTGAATAAGATGCCGATCAATAAATAACACATCAGGCCCCCCCTCGATCTTTCGCACTACGTGTGCGTCCCATACCTTGTCAAATAATGTCTTACTCATTTTTATAGTTGTTGTTTTGTTTTTTAACCCCTTAATAACTCACCGTGTCCAATACAATGAACTTGTTTAATGCATCCAAATAAGCATTGGCTGATGCCCGGACAATATCCGTACTGAATCCGTAGCCCATGTAGGATTTGTCTTCATACACTACCCGCATATCCACCTTACTGACATCGTCGCTGCCGCCGTGGATAGAGTGGATATTGAATTCTTTGATTTCTACGTGTTTTCCCGTGATTTGCTCAATGGCTTTAATGGTAGCACTTACCGGTCCATTGCCAGCCGCTGTGGCTGTGTATTCCTCTCCATTGTATCCCAGTTTGATAGTTGCTACGGGAGCTTCCTGATCACCGGTGGTTACCTGCAATGCATTGATGGCAATTCCGTTTTTGAAGCTTTCTTCCGTTTTATGCCCCATCAACTGCAACAGGTCGTCGTCCTTAAGTTCCTTTTTCACGTCGGCCAACTCAAGAAACCGCTGGTAAACCTGATCGAGATCTATGCGCTCGATGGTATAACCCAAACGTTCCAGGTGGTGCCTGAGGGCATGGCGGCCGCTGCGGGCTGTCAAAATAATTTCCGATTGGTCGATACCGACGTCTTCGGGATTGATGATTTCGTAGTTTTCACGATGTTTGAGCACCCCATCCTGATGGATGCCGGAACTGTGGGCGAAAGCATTTCTACCCACGATGGCTTTGTTCGGCTGCACGGGCATGCGCATCATGCGACTCACCGTCGTACTGAGCGGATACAGCTGTTTCGTGTTGATCTGGGTATGTAACCCCAGTGATTGATGGGTTTTCAAGGCCATCACCACTTCTTCCAACGACGTATTCCCCGCCCGTTCGCCGATGCCGTTGATCGTGCATTCAACCTGACGCGCACCATTTTGTAAGCCTGCCAGACTGTTAGCCGTAGCCAGTCCCAAGTCGTTGTGGCAATGTACCGAGATGATGGCCCGATCGATATTTTTGACGTTTTCTTTCAAGTAGTTGATCTTCGCGCCATATTGCTCCGGAAGGCAATACCCATTGGTGTCGGGAATATTGACCACGGTTGCGCCCGCGGCGATGACGGCCTCAATCATCCGGGCCAGGTACTCGTTATCTGCTCTTCCTGCGTCTTCTGCATAGAACTCAACATCTTCCACAAAAGACTTGGCGTACTTAACGGCTTCCACCGCTCGCTCCAGGATGGCCTCCCGGGTGCTGTTGAATTTGTATTTAATATGCATATCGGACGAGCCGATACCTGTATGGATACGCGGTCTTTTGGCATATTTCAGTGCTTCGGCAGCACGGTCGATGTCGCCTTTGATAGACCTCGTGAGGGCACAGACGGTTGGTTCTTTAACCAACTTGGAGATCTCCACCACACTGTTGAAATCCCCGGGGCTCGAAATCGGGAATCCCGCTTCAATCACATCCACGCCCAACGCTTCCAACGCTTCGGCGATGATAAGCTTCTCGGGAGTGGTCAATTGCGAACCCGGCACCTGCTCTCCATCCCGGAGGGTGGTGTCAAAAACATATATGCGATTTGGATCGTGCAACATAATACGTTGTTTTTTTTGTTTCAGTTATGCGTTATAGCCGCCTGCTTAATAAGCAAGTTCGTTTATCTCTTCGATTACCTGTACTTCTCCTTTTTCCAATACGATTCTCTTTTCCAAACAACTGGGTAACTGCGTCTCGTAGTGGCCGACATAAATCAGCGTTTTTCCGAAACCACATAATTCATCGACCACGGCATTGAAAAGTGTCGTTTGTGATTGGTCAAGTCCTTGGCACGGTTCATCCAATATCAACAACGGTGGGTTTTTGATGATGGTTCGGGCCAGCAAAACCAACCGCTGTTTTCCTAAAGGCAACGTGGTAATTAGCCGGTCTTTATCTGCCGTTAGATCAAAAAAAGCCAAGAGTTGATGGATCTTCTGTTGCTTTTCGTAGCTTACGTGTCTGAATAAGCCGATGCTATCATAGAACCCCGAGGCAATTGCTTGCCATACGGACGCGGTTTTATCAAAATACCAATGCAGTTCGGGAGAGATGAGACCGATACGTTCCTTAATTTCCCAAATGCTTTCACCGCTACCGCGCCGATGGCCAAAAAGCCGGATGCGGTTGGCATAAGCTTGCGGATGATCGCCCGTAATCAGGCTTAGCAACGTCGATTTTCCCGAACCGTTATGCCCTTGGAGTAACCACTTCTCACCCCTTCGAACCGTCCAATCAACCCCGCTTAATACCTGTTTCTCACCATAGCGGATGTGGATATTCTCCATCTCAACCATGATGTCGGCGGAAAACGCCGGTACTTCCCGCAAAAAGGGCGGTAATTCCTTCGGTATGCGGTTTGTATCTTTTGACAGCATCCCTACGGAGTCCACTTGCCTGAGCTTACCATCTGCAATTTCGGCAAACCGGTTGATGCAACGAGGCAGGTTTGTCTCATTCGTAACCAGCACAAGCTGTACACCGTCGGCAGCATGTCCGTCGAAAAAGTCATTCAGCTTTTGGCGCGATGCCTTATCCAGTCCGGTGTAGGGTTCATCCACGATGAGTAGCTGCGGTTTTAACCAAAGTGCTTTGACCAGTTGCAATTTTTTGTGTTCGCCGCTGGAGAGCTCAATCAATTGCGTGTTTTTCAGGTCCGCCGGGCCAAAAAGATCAAGGTACGGCGTCAGGTCCTCCATGGAAAGATCCTCGGATTTGGCATAGGCTGCTAACTCCGCGTACACCGTCAGCGTGTCGTTTTTTTGCTGTTTGTTATAACGCTGTTGGTAGTAAAAATTGCGGTCCCCTTCCAGGTTGGTAAACTGATACCAATTGGAGACATACAGGACACGCGGCGGCCTGGGAGACTCCCGATCAAAGTGAATGCGGATGGTGCCGCTTGTTTTTTCAAGTCCTGCCAGTGCTTTTGCCAACGCGCTTTTACCCGAACCGCTTTTTCCTCCGATCAGCCAAAACTCATCACGGTGGATTTGCCAGTCCAATTGATCCAGTACCACCTGATGTGCATACTGTAGGTTCAATTGGGCGATATGGACAAATATGTCAGTCATTGTTGTAAGATACAAACTTATGCAAAATGCCGCTGATATGCAATGATGCGTATTTTGCTGCCAATAAGTGATCCGGACCGGTTACGGATCGTGTCCCTTTTTCCGGTCCGGATCGAGGTGTTGTTAAGCGGTTTTTATCGCCTTCATGGCCGTCATAGCTTTACGCAGTACAGCGCCTACTTTTTCAACCGGATGGGTGCGGATGGCTTCGTTAACAGCGATCAGTGCTTGGTTATCAACGGCAAGATCCTTACCTTCATTGAAATTTCTGCCGATAATGTCTGTATCGACCGTTTTCATGAAGTCGGCCAGCAGTGGTTTGCACGCGTGGTCAAAGAGGTAACAGCCGTATTCCGCCGTATCTGAAATCACACGGTTCATCTCAAACAGTTTTTTACGGGCGATGGTATTTGCGATGAGCGGAGTTTCGTGCAAGGATTCGTAGTAGGCCGATTCGGGTTTAATGCCGGCTTCGACCATGGTTTCGAACGCAAGTTCCACACCCGCTTTGATGTAGGAAACCATAAATACCGCATTATCAAAATATTCCTGTTCGCTGATCTTTACATCGCCGGCAGGCGTTTTTTCAAAGGCGGTTTCGCCCGTAGCTGCCCGCCATTGCAACAGGTTTTTATCTCCATTCGCCCAGTCTTCCATCATGGTACGGCTGAACTGGCCACTCATGATGTCATCCTGATGTTTTTGGAATAGGGGGCGCATAATCGTTTTCAGCTCTTCGGAAACTTCGAAAGCTTTAATTTTAGCGATATTGCTCAACCGATCCATCATGGCGGTAATTCCGCCCTGCTTTAACGCTTCGGTAATGACTTCTACGCCATATTGAACCAATTTGGCCGCATAACCTGGTTCGATGCCTTTTTCGATCATCTTATCAAAGGACAGGATCGACCCGGTTTGCAACAGCCCGCATAAAATGGTCTGCTCGCCCATTAAGTCGGATTTTACCTCGGCCACGAACGACGAGCGTAAAACGCCAGCCCTATGGCCACCGGTTCCTACGCAATAGGCTTTTGCTTCAGCAAGACCTTTTCCTTGCGGATCGTTTTCCGGGTGAACAGCAATAAGTGTGGGCACGCCGAAACCGCGCAAGTATTCCGCTCTTACTTCTGAACCCGGGCATTTTGGTGCAATCATGATCACCGTAAGATCTTTGCGGATTTGCTTTCCTTCTTCCACGATGTTAAAGCCGTGTGAATAGGAGAGGGTAGCACCTTCTTTCATCAACGGCATTATTGCATCAATTACGGAGGAGTGCTGCTTATCTGGTGTGAGGTTGCTAACCAAATCTGCCGTGGGAATCAGTTCCTCATACGTGCCTACCCTAAAGTGATTGTCGGTAGCATTCTTCCACGAGTCGCGCTTTTGTTCAATTGCTTCCTTGCGAAGCGCATAGGAAACATCCAACCCGCTGTCCCGTAAATTAAGGCCTTGGTTCAGCCCCTGTGCACCACATCCCACGATGACGATTTTTTTGCCTTTTAACGCACTGACACCGTCAGTAAATTCACTGATATCCATGAATTCAGCGACGCCTAATTGATTTAATTGCTCTCTAAGGGGGAGGGTGTTAAAGTAATTTGCCATTGTTCTATTTATGTAATTGACTTTTTTGTTCTTGTACTGCTTTTCTAATTGCGGTTGCATAGCCGAAGTGGAGATTGTCGTGGGCAAGTGAGGCGGTAATCACCTTTTCAATCGTGTCCATTTCCAGTCTGTATGTCGAGGTAGCAAAAGGAGTGATAGAAGCGAACACGCCATTTCTGTAATCCTGTTCGATCACATCGATGGTATTCATAGCCTGGGTCTTGAGGGCATTGATTTCTGCGCCACCAATCCAGTGTTCCGGTTTTGTGCCTTTTCCATAAGATTCCACAAACGGTATCTGTCGATCGGACTGTACGTGGGTTCGTCGGTAGCACAAACCAGGCGTGCTCACCACAATATGTCCGAAATTCCATGCGATGTTATTTCGGAAACCGTCCGGAATCGTATTGATCTCGTCTGGGCTTAACCCATCTATCAGCTCAATGAATACGCGCCTGGTTTGCCTGATATACTCAAATAATAAATCTGTCATACCCTATTCGTCGGCGGATTACATCGTAAATACTTTATCCTGTTTGTTGAGATATCGGTTTTCGACAATCTCTTCTGCAGGTTCCATCTCTTCGAACTCCTTCAGTTTCTTGTGGAATCCTTCACTGTCTTTGATGATCGCAATGCGGGCACTTCGTACAAATTCAATGAGGTTGTATTCGGCCAATGCTTCGGTGAGTGCATCGATCTCTTCCCGGTGCCCCGCTGTTTCAAATACGGTATAATCATTGCGGATGACAACGGCGCTGGCTCCGAATTGACGGAGAAGCCGTTCTACAGGGGCCTTTTCGGTAACGATACTCGTAGGTACTTTATAAAGCGCTTGTTCCTGCCAGATAACCTCGTCATTGGTATTATAGTAGGCTTTTAAGACCTCCACTTGCTTCTCGATTTGGCGACACAGTTTGCGTACAACGTCCTCCGTTTCGTGGATCACGATGGTAAAACGGTGTATGCCCTCAGCTTCGGAAGGAGACGTGTTGAGGCTCTCAATATTGATCTTCCGCCGTGAAAAGATGGTAGAGATCCGCCCGATCATCCCAATGGAGTTTTCTGTGTAAAGGGTGATGGTATATTCCTGCTTTTCCATGTTGTTAAGTCAAAAGTTAAAAACCAAAAATCAAAAAACTAAATCCGACAATTCCTTTTACTTTTTACTTCAACCTGATCTCTGCAACACTGCTTCCTTGTGGTACCATTGGAAACACGTTATTTTCCTTGCCCACCATTACTTCAAGCAAATAGGAGCCGTCGTGTGCGATCATGTCACTCACTGCTTGTTTTAAATCTTTGCGTTCGCGAATGCTCCGCCCGGGGATGCCGTATCCTTTGGCAACGGTTACGAAATCAGGGCTGGTAATGTTGACAAAGGAATACCGCTTGTCGTGGAAGAGCTGTTGCCACTGGCGCACCATGCCCAAAAATTCGTTGTTGAGGATCAGGATCTTCACTTTTGCCCCGAACTGCATAATGGTTCCCAGTTCCTGGATCGTCATTTGAATACCCCCATCGCCGATGATGGCAACCACCGTCCGGTCGGGCGTGCCGTACCATGCGCCAATGGCTGCCGGTAACCCGAATCCCATGGTACCCAAACCACCGGAAGTAACGTTGCTTTTCGACCGGTTGAACTTGGCATATCGGCAGGCAACCATTTGATGCTGGCCAACGTCCGTAACGATAACCGCCTCGCCACCGGTAAGTTCGTTTAACGTTCGCAACACTTCACCCATGGTCATGATTTCCGACGTAGGGTTCAGTTCGTCGTGGATGACCTCTTTGATTTCCGCCTGTTCCAATTCGCGGAAACGTCCCAGCCAACCGGCGTGATCCCGGCCATCCAACAGCTCGGTAAGGAGCGGAAGCGTTTCCTTGCAGTCGCCCCATACGGGTACGGCGGTTTTGACATTCTTGTCAATTTCGGCGGGATCGATATCCAGGTGAATGACCTGCGCCTGCTTGGCATACTTATCCAGCCTGCCCGTAACGCGGTCATCAAAGCGCATACCGATCGCAATAAGTACATCACATTCGTTAGTCAGCACGTTGGGGGCGTAATTGCCGTGCATGCCCAGCATCCCGACGTGAAGCGGGTGGTCGGTCTCCAACGCGCTCAGCCCCATTACGGTAGCGGCGGCGGGAATCCCCGCTTTTTCGATGAACGCTTTAAATTCGGCTTCTGCTTTGCCCAGGATAATGCCCTGTCCAAATAGAACGAACGGACGTTGTGCCTGGTTGATCAATGCAGCAGCTTGTTCTATGTATTCCTTGCGGACTATGGGTTTAGGTCGGTAGCTACGGATGTGGTTACATATCTGGTAGCCTTCATAGTCAAATAATTGCAGCTGAGCATTTTTAGTGATATCGATCAATACGGGCCCCGGCCGGCCGGTGCGGGCCACATGGAATGCCTTAGCTAATGCTGAGGGAATCTCGCAAGCGTCGGTAACCTGATAGTTCCACTTGGTTACCGGAGCGGTGATATTGATGACATCCGTTTCCTGAAACGCATCAGTGCCCAGCAGGTGGGCAAATACTTGCCCCGTGACACAGACGATCGGATTGCTATCAATCATTGCGTCGGCCAATCCCGTAACCAGGTTAGTGGCACCCGGGCCGCTGGTAGCAAAGACTACGCCTACGCGGCCTGACGTACGCGCATAGCCTTGCGCAGCGTGTATACCGCCCTGCTCATGCCGAACAAGGATGTGTCTCAACTTGTCGTTGTAATCATACAATGCATCATAGATGGGCATAATCGCCCCTCCCGGATAACCGAATATCGTGTCTACACCCTCCGCGAGCAGTGCTTCCAGCACCGCCTGTGAACCACTTAGTTGGATGGTTTCTGCTCTGTCCTTCGGTGTTTCCTTGGTGATTTCCAGCGTACTCATAGTTTTTATGTTAGTTGTTAGCGTTCAGCAATTGGCTGTACGCATTTTAACCTCAATTTTTATTTTTTGTTTCCAGCAAGCAAACTGACCCAATGTCATCCTCGCTCGCCTTATTTACTGCTTCCTGTTCACTCGTCCGTCACACAGCCGGAGGCTGCATCGGCTACGGTTTTCGCATACTTATAAAGCACGCCTTTGGTTACTTTCAGGGCAGGCTGTTGCCATGCTGCACGGCGTTTTGCGATCACGTCGTCGGATACAAGTAAAGAGATGGTATTATTTACCGCATCAATGACGATGGTATCGTTGTCTTCGACCAATCCGATCAGACCTCCATCGTAAGCTTCGGGCGTAATGTGTCCTACAACAAATCCGTGTGTTCCACCGCTGAAACGGCCATCTGTGATAAGTGCAACGCTTTTACCCAGTCCCGCGCCGATGATGGCCGAAGTGGGTTTCAGCATCTCAGGCATACCGGGCGCACCTTTAGGGCCTTCATTTTTGATAACCACCACATCACCGGGCTTTACACGGCCCGAGGCTAGTCCGGCAATCAGGTCTTTTTCCCCATCGAATACCCGGGCGGGTCCTTCAAACCGTTCGCCTTCTTTGCCAGAGATTTTGGCCACACTGCCTTTTTCGGCCAGGTTTCCGTAAAGAATCTGGAGGTGCCCACTAGGTTTGATGGGGTTGTCCAACGTTTGGACGATCGGCTGATCAATTTCATTGATCGGGGTTACGTCGGAGAGATTTTCCGCCAGCGTCCGTCCCGTTACGGTTAAGCAATCACCGTGGAGCAGTCCTTCGTTTAACAGGTATTTCATTACCGCAGGAACGCCGCCGTATTGATGTAAGTCCTGCATGAGGTATTTGCCACTCGGTTTGAAGTCGGCCAGCACCGGGGTCTGGTCGCTCATGCGTTGAAAATCATCCTGCGTAACTTCCACGCCGATACTTTTGCCGATCGCAATAAAGTGGAGTACCGCATTGGTACTGCCGCCGAGCACAATGATCACACGTAATGCATTTTCAAAGGCCTCCCGGGTCATGATATCCGAAGGTTTGATGTCACGTTCGAGCAAGATGCGGATATATTTTCCCGCTTCCTTGCACTCGTTCCGCTTTTCGCTGCTCACAGCCGGATAGGAAGACGAGTAGGGCAGACTCATGCCCAGCGCTTCTATGGCCGCGGCCATGGTGTTGGCCGTATACATCCCGCCGCAGGCTCCAGCACCCGGGCAACTGTTTTTAACGATGCCGATGAAATCCTCCTCCGAGAGGTTTCCGGCGATTTTTTGTCCCAGCGCCTCAAATGAAGAGATGATATTAAGGTCCTGGCCTTTGTAATGCCCCGGGGCAATGGTGCCTCCATACACCATGATGGAAGGCCTGTTTAGTCGAGCCATGGCCATTACCGAGCCAGGCATGTTTTTATCGCATCCCGGAATGGCAATAAGTCCGTCGTAATATTGTCCACCGCAGATGGCCTCGATGCTATCGGCGATGATATCCCGGCTCACGAGTGAGTAACGCATGCCGTCTGTGCCGTTGCTCATGCCATCGCTCACGCCAATTGTATTAAAAACAAGACCAACCAAGTCATTTTTCCATACCCCTTCTTTTACGACTTTGGCCAGATCGTTCAGGTGCATGTTGCACGTGTTACCGTCATATCCCATGCTGGCAATTCCTACTTGGGCCTTTTGCATGTCATCATCGGTCAGCCCGATGCCGTACAACATCGCTTGGGCTGCGGGTTGCGTCTTATCTTGCGTTAATACTTTGCTGTACTTGTTCAGTTCTGTCGTTTGTTCAGTTAGCATGATTAAATGATTACTTCATAATTTTCTTTTTCCAAAGTCAGGTTTTTATACGCCCGTTGTATGGTAGCACCTAACGTGTCGCTCCATTCTTCGGGAAAAATCACGTCGTCCACGGCAGCAATTCCCACAATTCCCGTCGCCGTGCCGGTAAGGAAAGCACTGTCTGCCCCACGTAGATCCTCGGGAGTAAGCTTTTTTTCGACGATATCGATGTTCAATACATTCGCGATTTCAAGCACGGTTTGTCGCGTGATGCCTGGAAAAACGGAGCCGAATGCAGGCGTATAGAGCACCGTGTCTTTTTCGATGAATAAATTATTGCTGGATGCCTGCGCTACATATCCGTCGCTGTCTAGTAAGATCGCTTCGTCAAATCCGCGTTGAATTGCCTCGTTGGTTGCGACGATCGAAGCTACATATTGACCCGAAATCTTGGCCTCAGGAGGGAGCGACCGGGGATTGGGCCGTTGGTACGGAGATAGGGATACCCGGATGAGATCCGAGCCTAAAAACGGCCCCCATTCCCAAGCAGCGATGACGATGTTTGCATCCTTGGCCGGTGTTAGGAACATGTTCGGGCCGGTGGTAACCAACGGCCTGATGTAGGCACTTCGTAAATTGTTTTTATCAAGAAGTTCGTAGGTATGTTCAACCAAAAGTTCGGTTTTCCAGGGAAAGGGCATACCTACAAGCTCGGCCGAGCGGCGAAGGCGATCGAAATGCAACTCCGCCCGGAACATGCGGGTTCCGTTGTGGGTGTTGTATGCACGGATGCCCTCGATGGCTGAATACCCATAATGCAATGATTGGCCAAATAAGTCAACTTCGGCGCGGTCTGCTTTGATAAATGCGCCGTTGAAATATACCCAAGTATTTTTACCGAAATATTTCATCTCTGTTAACCTAAAAATTTAGCAAATTCGCACCCAATGAAGCGACTGGATTCCCTCCCAAGTTCTCATTAGGTGATCGTCTCTTTTCGATTTTATTAAGGTAGGGTGTTTATTTAGTATTGGCAATAGGATAAAGCCGTTTTTTTAAAAAAGAACAAAATTCTGCACTTGTTAACTATACAAACTTAAATTTTGATTTATAACTATACTGTAAAATAATATTTTCGTGTAATTATACCGAAACCAATTTGGGTATTCAGTTCATTTTTCGATGAGGGATCGTTACTCTACAAAATTCTGCGTAAAATGGCACCGATGTCTATAAAAGTTGAAAAAAAAAGCCTCCCGGCGATGCTTGCCGGGAGGCTCTTTTTTGCGTTTATTTTTTCTCTATCTAGTCTTCTATAACTCCTTCGGCAAGTACAGTGATTTCGTTGTGGATGACCTCCACAACACCTCCGATAATTCGGATAATTTTCTCGCTTTTGCCGGTGCGGATAATTACTTTTCCATCTTCTAATGTGGAAACAATAGGAGCATGGTCTTTCAGCACTTCAAAAGATCCTGCCGAGCCAGGTACGGTCACAGATGTAACATCGCCATCATAAACGGGTTTGTCTGGAGTAATGATCGTGAGTTTCACTTTGATTTACGATTTACGATTTGTGATTGAAATACTACTATTTGACTCGATAATCAACATCTAAATCAAAATCAGATTACACGGCTTCCGCTAGGAGTTTTTTACCTTTTTCAATGGCGTCTTCGATGGTGCCCACCAGGTTAAAAGCCGCTTCGGGATACTCATCTACTTCACCGTCGATGATCATATTGAATCCTTTGATGGTGTCCTTGATATCTACCAGTACGCCCTTGAGGCCGGTAAACTGCTCGGCAACGTGGAAGGGTTGGGACAAAAAGCGCTGCACGCGACGTGCACGGCTAACGACCAGTTTGTCTTCTTCCGAAAGTTCGTCCATGCCTAAGATGGCAATGATATCTTGGAGTTCTTTGTAGCGTTGCAAAATTTCCTTTACCCGTTGGGCGGTGTTGTAATGCTCTTCGCCCAAAACCGTAGGGCTCAGAATCCGGGAAGTGGAATCCAGCGGATCCACCGCGGGATAAATACCCAGCTCGGCGATTTTACGGGAAAGTACGGTCGTTGCATCCAAGTGGGCGAAAGTAGTTGCCGGTGCCGGGTCGGTCAAGTCGTCGGCCGGTACATACACTGCCTGTACCGAGGTGATCGATCCGCGTTTGGTTGAGGTAATTCGCTCCTGCATAAGACCCATTTCCGTCGCCAATGTCGGTTGGTATCCCACCGCTGAAGGCATACGTCCCAACAACGCCGATACTTCAGACCCCGCTTGGGTAAACCGGAAAATGTTGTCAATAAAGAACAGGATATCACGGCCAGCGCCTTCGCCGTCGCCATCGCGGAAATACTCCGCTATGGTCAGTCCCGAAAGTGCCACACGAGCACGTGCCCCGGGAGGCTCATTCATCTGTCCGAACACAAAGGTAGCCTTGGAGTCTTTCAGCTCTTCAGTATTCACTTTATCCAAAGGCCATTCTCCCTTCTCCATGCCTTCCATGAATTCCTCACCGTATTTGATAATGCCGGATTCCAGCATTTCACGTAAGAGATCGTTACCTTCGCGGGTACGCTCACCTACCCCTGCAAATACGGATAGACCAGAGTACGCCTTTGCAATGTTGTTAATCAGTTCTTGGATTAATACGGTCTTACCCACGCCCGCACCACCAAAGAGTCCGATCTTACCTCCCTTGGCGTAGGGCTCCAATAAGTCGATTACTTTGATACCGGTAAAGAGTACCTCCGTCTCGGTTGAGAGATCTTCGAATTTGGGAGGCGTATTGTGTATGCTGCGGCCGTTGGATTTTTCAAGTCCCGCAATGCCGTCTATTGCATCACCTACCACGTTGAACACGCGCCCTTTGATCGTTTCACCAACGGGCATTTTGATAGGGGCGCCTGTATCAACGACCTTCATGCCGCGTGTCAGGCCTTCTGTACCATCCATTGCGATGGTACGTACGCGCTCTTCTCCTAAGTGTTGCTGTACTTCTAAAACAATCCGTTGGCCATTATCTTTCTCGATTTCCAATGCATCGTAAATCTTGGGAAGTTTGGCGTTTTCGGAGAAACTAACATCGACTACAGGACCGATGATCTGGGCTATTTTTCCAATATTGGACATATTATCTGGAACTAAAATTTTATAAACCAATATAATAAAGGCAAAATACAGGCCTTAAATTTGGACTGCAAAAATACGCTTAAAAGAATTAAAAGCAAATTTAAATGTAAAGAAATATAACCTATTTCCATGAGCCGGTTTGTGTACGGTCGTGTTATGTCCCTTCTCCGTATCCCATTTGTATCCCATTGGTTATGTCGACGTGGTATACACAGATCTATGGACTGCTTATCAAGGGGGATGGGATCCGAAGGGCGGACGTAGGTGTGGGGGAGGAAACAGGAGTGTCTAACGGAGTTGGAACGGAGTTAAACGGACTTTTAACGGACTTTTAACGGACTTCGAATGAACTTTTAGGGGCTGGGTTTAGGGTAAGAATACAAAATTGCCCAAGGTATAGGGCAAAGTTACGCAAATCGAGCGAAAGCTACGGATAGTAACGGCCAATATGTTCAACGATAGCTTTGCGGAGTGCCAGGGGCTCAATGATGCCCATTTGCCTAAAGACAATTTCACCTCCCGGGGCTATGAGAACGGTATATGGCAATGCGCCCTGCCATTCTTTATCCACCGCCTCAATAAGATCGTACTTGTTTTCATCGCCGAAAAGCAGATTGCGGTTACTCGCATATTTCTGTTCCAGAAAGGTTCGTACTTTATCTGCCGATTGCTTAGCATCCAATGAAACGGTAACAAAATCGAATTCACGGTTCCGGTACATTTTGTCGGTTTCCGTAAGCGTGGAAAACTCGGCCACACAGGGACCACACCAGGTTGCCCAAAAGTTAACCAAACGGTATTTCCCGGATTGATTGGCCAGTACCGATTTCAGCGAATCCAGCGTGACCGTTTCGAGCGTTACCGGCTCCTTCTTCCAGCTTTCGGCTTCCTGTAATTTCCAATCCGTTTTTGATTTCCACTTTACCGAGCATCCGAAGGTCCGTGTAGTAGGTGTTGTTACCGGTTTCCCGGCCAGCAGCTCATCTACCGCGTTTTTTAAATCGGATGTTTTCGCCCTGCCGATGTGTTCATCATCGTCGATGCGACCCGCATAGCGCAACACACGCTGTTCGTCAAATACGAAAGTGTGTGGAGTTGTAGCCGGTCCGTATTGCGTCGAAACCGCTTGCGTGTCGCCGTCATAGAGGTATGGAAAGTTATAGCCTTTGTCTTTATAACGGATTTTCATTTCCTCGAAACTGTCATTCAGATCGGTATACCCCAATTCATCCAGTCGTATGGCCGCGTCCGCATTGGGACTGATGGCCACTACCTGGACGCCTTTGGGTTGATAGGCGGCCGTAAATGCGATGATCCGGTCTTCATAGGCCTGTGCGGTAGGACAATGATTGCAGGTGAAGACGATCACTAGCAGTTTCGCTTCCTTAAAGCTTTCCAACGTGTACACCTGATCATCTACGCCCTTTAGACGAAAGTCGGGTGCTTTTGAACCGATAGCCAACGGTTTGGGATCTTCGGCCCAGGCCGAATGGAGGAATGCCGAAAACAGGACTAGCAAGAGAACCGCTTTTTTTGATCGCTTCATCATTGCACCCTCCTATCCCAGCCGTTTATTTAGCTCGTCCTGCAATTGTCGTTTGAGTTTCTGCTCTTTCTCCATGGCTTTTTTCCGGTGCTGGTCGAATTCTTCCTGGAGTTCCTCGATCGCCTTTTTGGTGTCGTTGGTAACCACATGACCTTGGTTATAACGGTAGATGTAAAAGATCAGGGCTGCGGCTAATAAGAGGACAATACCCCACATAATTAAGCTATACGTGCTTTTTTCCAAGGAAACGCCGATAAATGAAAAGCTGTCTTTTTCCCGTTGGGCAATTTGCAATTCGTTTCGAGCCTGAGCAAGCGAATCGGTCATGGCTTCTACTGCAGCTTGTTGACTGCCATCTTTGGACTTTAAATCGGAAATTTCTTTGGTCAATACCCTGATCGTATCCGCAATATTTTTCCGGATCTGTTCAAGGTTTGCCTGGCGAACATGTTCAATGCCATCCTGGGTTCGTGAAATTGCATAGAGATAAATGAATTGGCTATCGATCGTTCCACTCGTAAGGGACCCCTTGGGAGGTTCCCGCCGTGACGTAGTTTGTCCGAAAACATTTCCCAATGAAATTAACGCAACCAGCAGGGCTGGGAATGCAAGGTTTCTCATGTTCGTTCGCTGTTTCAAATTAAGTTTTTAAATTTAAAACACGATATTACGGGATTTATTGTTTAAAAGGAAATTCAATGTCAAAAAACATGACAGCACATAACAGTTCGTTTTTTCATCTTTTCTATCTTGCGCCGTTTTAATTAACCAATTACCGTATTGTATGCAAGTAATCGCAGGAGTAATTTACCATTTCATTGGAGGCTTTGCCTCTGGAAGTTTTTATGTCCCGTATAAGCAAGTCAAAGGCTGGGCCTGGGAAACGTTTTGGATCGTTGGCGGCCTATTTTCCTGGCTCATTGTGCCGCCGCTCGCTGCCTATATAACGATTCCCGGTTTTGCCGAGATTATCCGGCAAGCAGACAGCAGCACGATTGGTTACGCCTACTTATTTGGCCTGCTGTGGGGGATAGGTGGACTTACTTACGGTTTGGGCGTCAGATACCTGGGTGTATCCCTGGGAAGCAGTATCATTCTGGGGTTGACCATGGTTTTTGGATCGCTGGTACCCTCTATATTTTATTATATCAATGGCAGTGAAGGGAAAGAGACGATTGATTTGTTTTTCACGACCGCTTCGGGGCGAACGGTGCTATTGGGCTTGTTGGTTTGTATCGTTGGCATTTTTCTATGTGGGCGTGCAGGTGTATTAAAAGAGCGTGAACTTGTGGGCGGGGCAGCCGATGCCAGCGGGAATAAAGATTTTAAGTTTGGAATCGGGTTACTCGTCGGCATTATCTCCGGTATTTTGAGCGCCTGCTTTAATTTTGGACTGGAAGCTGGAAAACCCATGGCTAATGTGGCTAACGAGCTGTGGAAGGCAGCCAATCCGGGGGAGGGAGAGTTTCTCTTCCAGAATAACGTAACCTATGTGGTTGTGCTTTGGGGTGGGCTCACTACCAATTTCATTTGGTGCATGTTCCTGAATGCACGCAATCGGACATTTGGCGACTACGTAAATACAAAAGTCCCCGTTGCACGGAATATTTTCTTTTGTGCATTGGCCGGAACCACTTGGTATTTGCAGTTTTTCTTTTATGGAATGGGCGAAAGCCGATTGGGCAATGGCGCCAGCTCGTGGATCTTGCACATGGCATTTATTATTCTGATAGCCAACGCTTGGGGAGTCATTTTGAAAGAGTGGAAGGGCGTGAGTAAAAAAACGTATGGTACCATTATCAGTGGAATCGCAGTGATTATTCTGTCGATCCTGCTGGTAGGTTTTGCAAGGACATTATCGTAAGTCGAACGCGGGTGACAGAGAGCTGTGAGCCGGAAGCCGATTGCCGAAAACCGAATATACAAATTAACAAAAAATAAAAAAAAAGATGTCTGAGATCATTGGAAAAGAATCGTTTAAGCATGTCAGTTATTTATGGGACCATGCGAAAGCTGCGGAATTAGCAGGAGATGAAGTGGCGTTGCTGCTTTATCGATCCAACCTGTTGGGAGCTGATTTGCGTCTTACCAATTACGGGGGAGGCAACACCTCGTGCAAAGCGATCGCCAAAGACCCGCTTACGGGACTTGACACGGAAGTTATGTGGATTAAAGGTTCTGGAGGAGATATCGGCACGTTGACGCGCAGCGGACTGGCGGCGCTCTATGTAGATCGCCTGCGAAGCTTGGAGCACGTCTATCGCGGTATTGAGCACGAGGATGAAATGGTCGAATTGTTCAACCATTGCATTTACGACCTAGCGTCGAAGGCTCCGTCTATCGATACACCGCTGCATGGTTTTCTCCCTTTCAAGCATATTGACCATTTGCATCCCGATGCAGCGATCGCCATTGCCGCGGCAAAGGACGGTAAGCAGATTACAAAGGAGTTGTTCAACGGAGAAATAGGCTGGGTGGAATGGCAGCGGCCGGGATTCGACCTGGGACTGAAGCTTCGGGAATGCCTCAATGAAAATCCGGGTATAAAAGGGATCATGTTGGGCTCACACGGACTTTTCACGTGGGGAGACACCGCTTATGAAAGTTACATCAACACACTCACCGTCATCGAGCGCTGCGCCGAATACCTAGAGGCAAACTACGGTAAAAAGCGCCCTGTGTTCGGTGGAGCCAGGTTAGCAGACGTACCTGCCGAGCAACGTAAAAAGCAAGCTGCGGCGTTGGCCCCGGTACTTCGCGGATTCTGCTCGTCAGAACGCCATATGGTTGGTCATTTTACCGATGATGGCCGTGTATTGGAGTTTATCAATTCGAATGACCTCGATCGGCTGGCTCCTTTGGGCACAAGTTGCCCGGACCATTTCCTGCGTACCAAGATCAGCCCGCTGGTATTGGACTTGGCACCCGACGCCGACCTGTCGGATGCGGAAGCGCTTAAGGCAACGCTGGCGCCGGCCTTCGAAGCCTACCGTGCGATGTACAAGGAATATTATGAAACGTGCAAGCACCCCAACAGTCCGGCTATGCGCGACCCAAATCCGGTTATCATCCTGTATCCGGGTATCGGAATGTTTTCCTTCTCGAAGGATAAGCAAACCGCGCGCGTAGCGGCCGAATTTTACACCAACGCCATCAATGTAATGAAGGGAGCCGACGCAATATCTGAATATACGTCGCTGCCCCGGCAAGAGGCGTTTGATATCGAATATTGGCTTCTGGAAGAGGCAAAGTTGCAACGTATGCCCAAGCCCAAACCCTTGTCGGGCAAAATCGCCTTGGTGACGGGGAGCGCTGGAGGTATCGGAAAGGCGATCGCCAAGAAATTCGTGCAAGAAGGTGCCGTTGTGATCCTCAATGACCTCAATGCAGAGCGATTGGAAGGGGCTGCCGAAGAATTTAAGGCTGCCTTCGGAAAAGACGCATATGCTACCGCTCAATTGGATGTAACGAATGCAGATCAGATCCAGCAGGCGTTTGATACGGCTTCGCTGGCCTTCGGTGGGATAGATATCGTCGTCAATAATGCGGGGTTGTCGATTTCGAAATCCATCGGGGATCATACCCAGAAAGACTGGGATCTGCTTTACGATGTATTGGTAAAGGGACAGTTTTTGGTAACCCAGGCGGCCGTTCAGGTGTTGAAGAAGCAAGCCATCGGTGGTGATATCATTAATATCGTTAGCAAAAATGCATTGGTCAGCGGTCCCAATAACGCAGGTTATGGCTCGGCTAAAGCCGCACAATTGCACTTAAGCCGGTTGAATGCAGCCGAACTGGGGGCCGACAAAATCCGCGTAAATGTGGTGAACCCGGACGCGGTTATTAGCGACAGCAACATCTGGGCAGGCGGCTGGGCCGAGGGGCGTGCCAAAGCCTACGGAATTACCGTAGAGGAACTGCCTGCGTACTACGCCAAGCGTACCCTGCTCGGTGAAATCATCTTGCCGGACGACATTGCCAATGCCTGCTTTGTGCTGGTAGGTGGATTGATGAAAAAGTCTACGGGCAATGTATTGAATGTGGATGGAGGTGTCGCCATGGCATTCGTCCGATAATTTCTTATAAGCAGAATTGTCAATTAAATGTGCCTAAACGGCATTTGATTGGCAATTCTATTTATCTTTGATAAGTAGATCCGTTATGAACCCGGCATGATCAAAATAATCATTAAGCCCACAGGGCAATGACGAGCTTCGCCGCTGTCGCTTCGGTTATTTTGATCATCAAAGGCTCTATCTGACAACTGAAAACAAAAAACAAATAGATGAATATCGATAAAAATCAAATAGCAGCCCATAACCAACAACATGAGGCGGTTCAAAGCCGCCGATTCAGTCAACTGGCGGAAGAACTGTCGGACATCGAATCCATAGTTCAGAAGTTAATAGATTTCCAGGTAGCCATACCCAGTTGGGCATTGGGTACCGGTGGTACACGTTTTGGCCGGTTTTCAGGTGGGGGAGAACCGCGTAACCTGGAAGAAAAAATTGCAGACATCGGCCTTTTGCATGCACTCAACCAGTCCAGCGGTGCAATTTCTCTGCACATTCCATGGGATATTCCCGAAGATTATGCCGCCATACGCACACTGGCCGGCCAACACGGTCTGAGTTTCGATGCAATGAACTCCAACACGTTCCAGGATCAACCGGGCCAAGCCTTGAGCTATAAATTCGGCTCCATGCAACACGTAGACAAAGCGGTACGAAAGCAAGCGGTTGATCACAACATCGAGGTAATTAAGCACGGTGTGGAACTGGGATCAAAGTCGCTCACCGTTTGGTTGGCCGATGGATCGAGTTTTCCCGGTCAGTTAAACTTCCGCCGTGCGTTCCAAAATACCTTGGAAAGCTTGCAGGAGGTTTACCAAGCGCTTCCGGAGGATTGGAAAATATTCGTGGAATACAAGGCTTTCGAACCCAATTTTTATTCCACCACGGTAGGCGATTGGGGCCAATCCCTGCTATATGCTAATAAACTGGGCGATAAGGCGTATACGTTGGTCGATCTGGGCCATCACCTACCCAATGCCAATATTGAGCAGATTGTAGCCCTGCTCCTGATGGAGGGAAAGCTCGGCGGATTCCATTTCAATGATTCGAAATACGGAGATGATGACCTGACTACCGGCAGCATCAAACCCTACCAATTATTTTTGATCTTCAACGAATTGGTCGAAGGGATGGACAACCGGGGTATGAACCATACCACGGATCTGGGGTGGATGATTGATGCTTCCCATAACCTCAAGGATCCGCTTGAGGATCTGCTGCAATCGGTGGAAGCCATCCTGATTGCGTATGCTCAGGCCTTGTTGATCGACCGGGTTGCACTGGCCGAGGCACAATCGCGGAACGATGTGGTGCGCGCACAGGAAGTCCTGCAGCACGCTTTCCGCACGGATGTGCGCCCGTTGGTAGCAGAGGCACGGAGAAGGGCTGGCGCAGCGGTGAATCCTGTTCAACTGTTCAGAGACCTCGATGTGCGTGGCCAGCTGATTAAAGAACGCGGATCAAAAACAGTAGCTACGGGATTATAAAAAATGCGAACACCTGTAATAGCGATATTTGATGTAGGTAAGACCAATAAGAAGCTATTTCTGTTTAATGAACAATATAAAATAGTTTTTGAACGGTCTGCGCGGTTTACCGAAACCGTAGATGAGGACGGCGATCCTTGCGAGAATCTGGAAAGTCTGCGGCTATCGGTATTCGATTCCCTGCATGAGGTATTCCGGAAGCCGGAGTTCGACGTGCGTGCGATCAATTTCGCGGCATATGGCGCGAGCTTGGTGTACGTCGACGAAGATGGCAAACCACTGGCCCCGTTATGCAACTACCTGAAGCCTTATCCGGAAGCGCTCCAACACAAGTTTTACGAAACGTACGGAGGGGAAGATACGGTGGCCTTCGTTACCGCGTCCCCGGTTTTAGGAAGTCTCAATTCGGGCATGCAATTGTACCGCACCAAGTATGAAAAGCCTGCACTGTTTGAACGTATCCACTATGCGTTGCATCTACCGCAATACCTGAGTTTTTTGGTATCCGGGCAGATGTACTCCGACATGACCAGCATCGGCTGTCACACGCATCTGTGGGATTTCACCAAAAATGATTATCATGAATGGGTATACCGGGAGGGCATCATAGACAAGTTGGCGCCGATCGCACTGGGCGATCAGGTGTTGCCTGCATCGTTCCCTGGTAACGGATATGGAGTCGGGGTGGGTTTGCACGATAGCTCAGCTGCGTTGATTCCTTACCTGGTTAGTTTTCATGAACCTTTCGTACTAATCTCGACAGGTACCTGGTGTATCAGTCTCAATCCGTTTAACCATACGCCACTGACCAAAGAGGAACTGGAATCGGATTGCCTGTGTTATATGCATTATCAGGGAACCCCGGTGAAGGCCTCCCGGCTTTTTGCGGGCTACGAACATGAGCAGCAGGTAAAGCGGATTGCGGAGCATTTCGGTCAACCTTCCAGCCGATACCGCAACCTGGCCTACAACCGGAGTATCGTATCCAGGCTACGTGAAGAAAAACAGGGGCCGAAACCCATCGGCGGTAAAGTGTCTGCCTTCGCGCAACGGAATCTATCCGATTATCGATCGTACGAGGAAGCCTATCATCGGCTTATCATGGACCTGGTTGATCTCCAACAGGTGGCTACCCAACTGGTAATCAAGGGCTCTACGGTGAAACGTATCTTTGTGGACGGCGGATTCAGCAAGAATGCGATTTACATGAATCTGCTGGCCGATGCGTTTCCGGAAATGGAAGTTTTCGCGGCTTCGATGGCTCAAGCCACGGCAGTGGGGGCGGCATTGGCCATTCACTCGGCGTGGAATGAGCGCCCACTGCCTAATGATTTGATTGAATTGCGCTTTTATGCGCATAATCCGTAAAGAAGGACCCATATAAAAGAAGGAAATCAATGAACCCTGATTTATTAAAATACAATCCCCAATATCCGTCGGTGCAGGATCTGAAGAAAAAGGCGAAACAGCGTATCCCTAAATTCGCTTTTGATTACCTGGAAGGGGGCTGCAACGACGAACTGAATCTCCTGCGGAACGAAATGGACTTCAGGGATATCCAACTTATGCCCCGGTATCTGAGGAAACACAATGGTGTCGATATGCGGACGGAGCTGTTTGGCCATGTTTACGACGCACCGTTTGGTATATCGCCCATTGGATTACAGGGATTGATGTGGCCGAACGCACCGATTATTCTTGCAAAAGCTGCGCAAAAACACAACGTTCCATATATTCTTAGTACCGTTTCTACGGCAAGCATCGAAGAGATTGCCGAAGTTGCCGGCTCCCAATTCTGGTTCCAACTGTACCATCCGACCGAAAATAAGCTGCGGGACGATATCCTCCGGCGTTTGGAAGCTGCGGGCTGCTCGGTGCTCGTTGTTTTGGTAGATGTACCGTCGTTTGGTCTACGCTATCGGGAAATCAAGGCAGGATTATCCATGCCGCCGAAAATTACCATTAATAATTTCATCCAAGCGGCTGTGCGGCCTGCATGGTCTGTTGAGTTTTTGAAAATGGGCATGCCGACTTTTGCCACGTTGAAGCCCTATATGGGAAAAGACCTTGATATCAAGCAGCTTGGTAAATTTATGAACGCTACGTTTACCGGACGTGTGGATTCAGAAAAGATTAAAGCCATTCGGGACCTTTGGAAGGGCAAATTGGTCATAAAAGGGGTGGTAAGCGATGAGGACATGGAAGAAAGCATCCGCATTGGTGCTGATGGCATCATCGTATCCAACCATGGCGGCCGGCAAATTGATGCAGGTGAATCTACCATTAAGCCACTGAAGGGGCTCACCGACAAATATGGTGACAAAATGACCATCATGATCGACAGTGGCTTGCGGTCAGGACCCGATATCGGTCGTTCCTTGGCATGCGGCGCCAAGTTCACGTTCATGGGGCGTCCGTTTATGTACGGTGTGTCTGCATTGGGTAAGCAAGGAGGCGATCATACCATCGGTATGCTTAAAGCTCAATTGAAGCAGGTGATGGAACAGGTATGCTGTGAGACCGTAACGGATTTTCCGGGAACATTGATCCGATAGGTCATCGTAGGTCTGGGATATCATTATTCCACGGTAGCACGGCTACGTTGATGGTGCCCGACGGCGAGTGCCGAATTCCGGAACTGTCCGCTATCGCTTTCGACCGGCTGATTTGCCCGAAAACATTTTCGCTTCCTTAGAAACGGCGTAAACCTTCGAGTTAAATACCGGGGTAACCGGTGCTTTTCGTATCGTTCCACATAAAATTTGATAAAACCGGATGGGGCGATGGACATACAGAGGCGTTAGTTTACAAATTTTCGACACTTTCTATTTGTTCTTGCATGGGTAAAGTATAACTTTGGAAGCAAATTAACTAGGAATATGCAAGCAAAATCTGATATAGGCGTTATTGGTATCGCCGTGATGGGGGAAAACCTCATCCTGAATATGGAAAGCAAAGGCTTTCATGTGTCGGCTTACAATCGTACGGTAGACAAGGTTGAGCGTTTTGTAAACGGCCGGGCAAAAGGCAAAAACATCTATGGGGCTACATCCATTGAAGATTTAATCCAGTCGCTGAAAAGCCCCCGGAAAGTGATGCTGATGGTTAAGGCCGGAAAACCCGTTGATGATTTCACCGAGCTGCTGATTCCGCATCTGGATCCGGGAGACATCATCATCGATGGGGGGAACTCCCATTTCCCGGATACCGAACGTCGGACAAAGTATGTTGAGAGCAAGGGGTTATATTATATTGGAACCGGGGTCTCGGGAGGTGAAGAAGGGGCGCTCTTGGGTCCGTCTATTATGCCGGGAGGATCGCCTGCTGCTTGGCCCGCGGTCAAACCGATCTTTCAATCAATCGCCGCAAAGGTTGCTGACGGGACCCCGTGCTGTGATTGGGTAGGCGACGGTGGCGCCGGCCATTTCGTCAAAATGGTACACAACGGTATTGAGTACGGCGATATGCAGCTGATCAACGAAACATATCAGATCATGAAAGACGTACTGGGCATGACACCCGATGAAATGCACGAGGTGTTCAAGGAATGGAACGAAGGCGAATTGGATAGTTACCTGATTGAAATCACCCGCGATATCCTGGCATTTAAGGACGAAGACGGGCAGCCGTTGGTCGATAAGATCCTGGACACGGCAGGACAGAAAGGTACCGGTAAATGGACGGGTACCGTAGCGCTTGAATTAGGGGTGCCCCTAACGCTGATCGCTGAATCGGTATTTGCCCGCTGCCTTTCGGCTCTGAAGGAAGAACGTGTGGCTGCTTCAAAGGTACTAAACGGACCAGTCCCTTCATTCAATGGGGATCGGCAAACGTTTATTAACGACCTACGCGACGCATTGTATGCCGCAAAAGTTATCTCTTATGCACAGGGTTACCAGATGATGGCTGCCGCGGCTAAGGAATATGGCTGGAAACTTAACTATGGCAGCATTGCGCTCATGTGGCGCGAGGGATGCATCATCCGGTCTGCATTTTTAGGTAAAATCAAGGAAGCGTTTGACAAAAATCCAGATTTACAGAATCTCATCCTCGATGATTTCTTCCGGGAAAAAATTCAGGCCGCACAAACGGGTTGGCGGAAAGTGATCGCGTCTGCTATCACAAACGGAATTCCCGTTCCTTGCTTAAGTGCAGGATTGATTTATTACGATGGATATCGCTGCGAACGCCTGCCGGCAAACTTGCTACAGGCACAACGCGATTACTTCGGCGCCCATACCTACGAGCGTCTGGATAAGCCACGTGGCGAATTTTTCCATACCAACTGGACAGGACGTGGAGGAGAAACTTCTTCGACTACCTACGACGTCTGATTTTTTCACGCAAAGTACATAAAGGTTTTTATGTTGAGTGCGCGGAGGTTTGTCCTTCGCGCACTTTTTCTTGTTATGAACTTTCTGAGTAATGCTGGGAATTGGATGAACCCCCGAGCTGTATCCGCTTTGTATTGGCTTCGCTATGATAGTATGGTTACTCTATAACAAGTCCATAATAACTCCATAAATTTCTATAAAATAATGGACTCATATTCAAGACAACCCTAAAATGGTACCTTGCTTATCTCTTCCTTGTCTTGTCTTGAATTTAGCAGGATGAAAGCGAATGGAATTTGCTAAATCTGGAATCGGCAGCTAATTCAAAATTAATCGGATAGGATGACAATTCCAAAGCAAAAGTTAATTTTTGTCTGGAGAGACTATCGAACTACTGACTTGCATACAGTCTCGTTGACATAGCACAGCCGAACAGTTTGTAAATAAAAGCAACTTTACCTAAGTTTGTTTCGCACATATTGAATTATAACATGAATAAAACCGTAAACATCCTGATTCTGGCGGCATTTGCCATTGCCTGCCAGGAATCGGAAAAAGCCATTGATCCTGCACCCACCATGACGTTATTGCCGTATCCAGAAACCCAGAAGGAGAATGTAGTAGACAACTATTTCGGCACGGAAGTGCCCGACCCGTATCGCTGGCTTGAAAATGACACCGCGACTGATACCAAAGCGTGGGTGGAAGCTGAAAACAAGGTTACCAACAACTACCTCGAGCAGATACCGTTCCGCGACGCAATTTATCAACGATTGGAGAAGCTGTGGAATTACGAAAAATACTCCGCGCCTTTCAAAGAAGGGAACTACACCTATTTTTATAAAAATGACGGGTTGCAGAATCAATCGGTGCTGTACCGCCAGAAAGGAGATGACGGGGAGGTCGAAGTATTTTTGGATCCCAATAAATTTTCAAATGACGGCACCACCTCATTGGCGGGAATCGCATTCAGCAAGGATGGGAGTTTGGTGGCATATCAACTATCGGAAGGTGGGTCGGATTGGCGCAAAGTGGTGGTTATCCGGGCCGAGGATAAATCGCTCGTGGGGGATACACTGGTGGACGTTAAGTTTAGCGGTTTAGCCTGGCGTGCCAACGAAGGGTTTTATTATAGCAGCTATGACAAGCCTAAGGAAGGAAGTACACTTTCAGGTATTACCGACCAACATAAATTGTATTTCCATAAGCTTAATACACCCCAAAGTGAAGACCAGCTGATCTTTGGCGGAGCCGGTACGCCCCGTCGTTACGTCGATGGATACCTAACCGAAGATGAGCGGTTTTTGGTTATCGCCGCTGCAAATGCGACCAGCGGCGGAGAACTGTATATTCAAGATCTTTCCCGAGCAGGCAGCCCGATCGTAAATGTGGTTGACAATTTTGAAAAAAACCATGCGATTATTGACAACAACGGCTCAACCCTTTTTATTTACACCAACTTGAATGCGCCCAACGGAAAAATTGTGACCGTGGATGCGGGGAATCCGGGGCCCGAAAACTGGGTAGATCTCATTCCCGAAACCGAAAACGTGCTGAGCCCCAGTACGGGTGGCGGGAAGATTTTTGCCAATTACCTAAAAGACGCAACCTCTCTCGTGCAGCAATACGATCGATCAGGCAAGCTGGAACGTACCATCGAATTGCCGGATGTTGGTTCTGCAGGCGGCTTCGGAGCGAAAATAGACGATACCGAACTTTATTATACGTTTACCTCGTATGTGTATCCGCCGACAATATTTAAATATAACATTGCTTCCGGCGAGTCAACGGTGTACAAAACGTCGGGTGTGGATTTCGATCCGACCAAATACGAGTCCAAGCAGGTGTTTTATACGTCCAAAGACGGCACTAAAGTACCCATGATTATTACCCATAAGAAAGGACTGGAGCTGGACGGTTCAAATCCAACGCTTCTGTATGGTTACGGTGGGTTTAACATTAGCCTCACCCCTTCGTTCAGTACTTCCAATATCGTATTACTGGAACAAGGAGGCGTATATGCCGTGGCTAACCTGCGGGGTGGTGGAGAATACGGTGAAAAATGGCATCTGGCCGGGACGAAGCTGAAAAAGCAAAATGTATTTGACGATTTCGTCGCGGCGGCTGAATACCTCATCGCTGAAAAATATACGTCTTCGGAGAAATTAGGGATTGCGGGCGGTTCAAACGGAGGGTTATTGGTGGGAGCCGCAATGACCCAGCGGCCTGAACTGTTTAAAGTAGCCTTTCCGGCGGTGGGCGTGTTGGACATGCTGCGCTATCATAAATTCACGGCCGGAGCCGGGTGGGCGTATGACTACGGTACAGCCGATGATAACGAGGAGATGTTTAGGTATCTGTTTACGTATTCCCCATACCATGCGTTGAAGGCAGGAACGGATTATCCGGCCACGCTGGTGACCACTGCCGATCACGACGACCGCGTGGTACCTGCGCATTCTTTCAAATTCGCTGCGCGATTGCAGGCATATCATGGAGGAACGAACCCCGTGCTGATCCGCATAGAGACCAAAGCGGGGCACGGTGCCGGAAAGCCGACGGCGATGATCATTGCCGAACAGGCAGATAAGTGGGCTTTTTTCTTCCAGAATACCCAAACCTCTTACACGGAGCAACGTTAAATAATTAGTAGTATGGAAATTAAACGAGATGATAACGGTAAAAAGGGTCAATTCAGCGCATTGATTGATGGCGAAGAAGCAGGCCTGATGACTTACACATGGGCAGGGGATCATAAGTTCATCATTGATCATACGGAAGTAAACCCGGATTTCTCGGGAAAAGGCATCGGAAAACAGCTGGTAATGTCTGCGGTTGCATTTGCGCGCGACAATAACCTAAAGATCCTTCCCCTGTGTCCGTACGCCAAGAAGGTGTTTGAGCGAACACCCGAGATACAGGACGTACGGTGGTCTTAAGTGTCGGTTAACCGGCCTTTGCCTTTTTCGGGAAAACCAAAGAGGCAATAACGCTGAGGGCCAGAATGGAAACAATCACGATCAATGAATGCGATGTGGTGAAGCCCCATCCGTCTAACCAGTGATGCAACAGCATTTTGGCACCGATGAATACCAACAGAAAGGAGAGACCCGTTTTAAGGTAATGGAATTTGTGAATGATGTTAACCAGTAGGAAAAACATCGACCGCAAACCCAGGATCGCAAATATGTTGGAGAAAAAGACGATGTAGGGATCCTTGGTTACGGCAAAGATCGCTGGAATCGAATCCACTGCGAAAATCAAATCGGTAAACTCAATCACCAACAAGACGAGGAAAAGAGGTGTGACGTATTTTTTTCCTGCTTCTTTGTGGAAGAATTGACCGCCCACAAAGGTGGGATAGACCGAGAAATACCGGGAAGCAAACTTTACCACCGTATGGTTCTGTGGATCGATTTCTTCTTCATCGCTCCGGTGCAGAAACATATTGATACCTGTGTAAACCAAGAAAAAGCCGAAGATGTAAAGTATCCATCCAAATTGGCTGATGAGCGCAGCGCCCAAAAATATGAAAAGGAACCGAAGGACGATGGCTCCGATGATTCCCCACACCAAGACTTTGTGATAGTATTTTGGAGGCACGCCAAACGAGCTGAAAATCAGCACCATGACGAATATGTTGTCTACTGACAAGGCGTATTCCACCACATATCCCGTAAGGTATTCCAGTGCCAGGTTATTCTTGTAAATGGCCAAGCTGGCGGCGAAATCATCGGGTATCAATCGGATGTTATGCAGATGTTTTTTGGTAATTTCTGCTAACCTGCCAAAATCATGGACGTCATGCAATTCGTGTCCCCAGATCCGCAGCACCACGTAGAACCCTAATGCAAAGCATACCCATACTGTACTCATAATAGCGGCTTGGGTGAGGCTTACCGCCTTTTCGCTTTTGCTAAAGAGTCCCAAGTCAATGGCCAGCATGAGAATGATAAACAGTAAAAAGCCGCCAAAGAATAGAAGTTCGTTGCTCATGTTTATTTGTTACGTTCAGTTGTGTATCTTACCAATTGTTCCAACCCGTTGCGATAATCGTTGACCGGGAAACGGGCCAGGATATCAAATGCTTCCTGCTGATATGCCTGCATTTTAGCAGTAGCGTATTCCATGCCCCTGTTTGCTTTCACAAATGCGATGACTTCGCGCACCTTTTGCGAGTCTTCGTTATGGTTTTTCACCAAATTGATGATATATCGCTTTTCGGACTTCTTTACCCGCCGCAATGCATAAATCAACGGCAACGTAATTTTCTTTTCCTTGATATCGTTCCCCAGGGGTTTGCCTACATCGTCGATACCGAAATCAAATAAATCATCTTTGATTTGGAAGGCGATCCCTACTTTCTCCCCGAATTGGCGCAGGAGATCGATGGTAGATTCATCCGCACCGCCTGATGCCGCACCACAAGCGCAGCAGGAGGCAATCAGCGAGGCCGTTTTTTGCCGGATTACTTCAAAGTAAACCGCTTCCTCGATGTCCATCCGGCGGGCTTTTTCGATTTGGAGCAATTCTCCTTCGCTCATTTGTTCCACAGCATGGGTAACGATTTCAAGCAATCTGAAATCATGATTACGGATCGATAGCGACAGCCCTTTGGCGAGAAGGAAATCTCCGACGAGGACCGCAATTTTGTTTTTCCATAAAGCATTTACAGAAAAGAAGCCGCGTCGTACATTGGCATTGTCTACCACGTCATCATGTACCAGGGTAGCTGTATGTAGCAGCTCCACCAGGGCAGCGCCGCGATGGGTCGCATCGTTGATACCCCCACACAGCCCTGCAGAAAAAAAGACAAACATCGGACGCATTTGTTTGCCTTTTCGCTTTACGATGTAGTGCGTGATCCGGTCGAGTAACGGAACGGAACTCCGCATCGACTCTTTGAATTTGTCTTCAAAAGTTGCCAGCTCGTTGGCAATGGGTTTTTGTATTTCGCTTAGTTTGAGCATGTGCGTAAGACCGGCGCAAGATACTAAGATAATCCACAATAACCTATAGCAGTGCTATGGATTCTTCCAGCTCCTCGTACCACTTTTGCCCATATTTGCGGATGAGCGGCTCTTTCAAAAACGCATATACCGGTACTTTCAATTCTCTGCCCAGAGAGCAGGCAGAATGACAGATATGCCAACGGTCGTAATGCAGCACATCAAACTCTGGATAGGCAGTGGTGCGGATGGGGTAGAGGTGACACGAGATCGGTTTTTTCCAGTTGATCTCCCCGCGCTCATAGGCTTTCTCGATCGCACATTTGGTGATGCCGTTTTCCCAGGTCACGTATGCGCATTCTTTGTTGCCATCCACACACGGAGTAGTCAGGTCGCCATCCATATCGACCACATGGGTGCCTTGCTCTTCTACGGCGGCGATTCCCTTCTCGGTCATATAGCGTTTTACCTGTGGGTAGACCGAATCGAGCACAGCCAGTTCATCGCGCTGCAACGGAGCTCCGGCATCGCCTTCGACACAACACGCGCCGTGGCATTTGCCAAGGTTGCACACAAATTCTTCCTTAATCAACTCCTCACTTACCAATACGGTACCTACTTCAATCATCATGGTTGTCTGCTATTTGGATACGCCGGCCAGTTTTTCACCTAACGGATATTTCAATCCCTTGGCTTCGGAGAGCTCCAGAGTCACCGAACCGATCAGTATTTCGACCTGCGCTTTTACCGGAATGCGATTGCCGTCATTGGTTACCCAAAGATATAGCCGGCTGTCTTTTCGAAATATCCTACCGGGTGTTATTTCCGGACTGAATTTCAGGCATTCCAACGTGCCAATGGAGGTTTTTATGCTTTCTACTCCTAGGTATTCGATACCTAAAGTGGCAATTTCGTCATTCAGGAAATAGGTCATTTTAAACGACTGACCCGGTTGTACATTCCTCAGGTCAAGGTTACGGGAAAAGTAATATGCGGACAGCAGATCAAAGGTTTGGGCAGACGGGCTCTTGAAGGTGCCTTTGTTCCCTTGCACGGTTCGGTTGCGATGATCAAAGCGAACAATGTCTGTCCGCCGGTAATTGCCTTCGCGTATGTTTTCAGTGTAATAATGCGGTAAGAATGTCCGTGAATCAATGTACGAGTCGTAGCGGTTGTCCACGGTATAGAAAACGCTGAATGCCTTGGAGGTTTGACCACGTGCAGTCAGGTGAAAAGAATGCGGACTGCTAAACTTGATCTTCGAGTCTTCAACTTTCAATGTGCCGACGGCGGCCGAAATGACGCCGTAACGTAGGCGGTACTGCAGTTCCTCACCCGCCTTGAATGCGGGCTCTTTCAGGAACGGAAGTGACTGTCCCTGGGCAAACAGTGCCCCCCAAAGAAAGGTTATCAATAAAATACCGCTTTTGGTCATGTCAGGCCTTGCGCTTAAAAACGGGAACCGTGGAACAAGGCTCTCCGTATAGGATGCTTTTAGCAACTTTGCTCAGCTGAGCGGTAAACTTGACAAAGGCAGATTCGGGGATGTTTATGTCGCCACAGCCTTTGACAACTACGCGTTGATCCCGATAGGCTTCCATGTCTAGTTTTTCGAGCGCTCGTTCGTATAGTACCGTTTCTAGGGTATTCAAATCGCCAAATACCATGTCCTTAGCGTAAGGTTCCAGTCGGTTGGCCAGCAGCATATACGCCCAGGTGGGCACAATTGCATCTGCCGTGCAGGTAATTGCCACGTATGTATCCGTGTATTGCGACCAGTCGTGTGTCTTGACAAATTCCCTAAAGTCTTTCTCACGTAAGATGAGGCCGTGGAATAGATTGTCTTTGATGTCGTATACCACGCGCTTTCCTTGTGGGGCAAAATGCGCAAGGTCTACGGTCACCAAGCCACTTTGTGCCACTTTATTGATAATGGTTTCCTGTATTTCCATAACAAAAAATCCGGATAGCACTGTTAGCCATCCGGATACAAAGTTACGAAATAAATTATTAGCGCCGACTGTTAAAAGAACCTCGCCCGGTTATCTACGATATCGGCCTTATCCTGCAATGCGCGGAAGGCCCGGGACCAGGAGCGTTGAGCCTGGGATTGCGCCATTTGCTTTTTCTGCGCGGCCAGGTCGCTGGGGGCCTCGGGATTTACAAAGCCGGTCACTTCTACGACGTATACCCCTTGAGAGCCCCGTATGGGTTTCGAGGGTTGTTTGGGCTGCAAACCGAATACCGTACCGACGACGGCATTTTCCTGCGCAACACCGGGAATAACGGGATTTGCAAACACAATGTTTTCCGCGGACGCCGGTGTTTTTTTCAACTTTTCGCCGATTTGCGCAATGGAGGTAGCTCCTTTGGCGGCCTCGTCTGCCTGGGCGATCAGCTTCTTGGCTTTCACCCGATTGCGGACGATCGGTTCGATTTCTGTTTTTACCGCTTCCAGAGGCAATTGGCCTTTTTCGCGGATTCCGGTAACCCGTGCAACTACGTATTTGGTTTCCGATTCATAGATCTTGTCGGAAAAGTCGCCCTGATCGGCTTCAAAAGCCCAGCGTACCAATTCACGGGGCACTTCTGTGCCCATCAGCATGGTTTCCATGGCGGTGATGTTATCGGCTTTCAGTACGGAAACACCCTGTTGCGTGGCGACCTCCTGAAAATTATTCTTGTTAAGTGCGCCAAAGAACTGGGTTGCTTTGTTGTAAGCTGCGTTCATGGTTTCTTTCCCGCTGGTTATCTGCTTGTCGATGATGGCGGCTTTCACTACGCGTGAGGAGCCGATCTGGTCCTCGACTTTAATGATGTGGATGCCGAATTGCGAATTCGCGATCACCACCTGTCCTTCTTTCGCATCAAATGCTGCATTTTCGAACGCCGGAACCATCATTCCGCGGCCAAAGGTACCCAGTTCACCGCCGTTCACTTTGCTGCCTTCGTCGACACTGAATTGTACGGCCAGTGCGGCAAAACTCTCTCCCTTTTCGATGAGTCCCTTGATGGAATCAGCTTTTGCCCGGGCCTTGTCTATCCCACCTTCAGTGGCGGGATTCAGTAAAATGTGGCTGGCTTTTACCGAGTCCGGTCCTACCTTGGTATCAATGATTTTGGCAATTTCAAACCGGCCATTTGCCAGCACCGGTCCTACCGTTGTGCCGACCGGTGCCCCGAATACCAACGTATCCAATGCGGGGCTGAATTCGCCTTGTTTGCGGAAGATGTAGGGATATTTGGTGTCCGAATTGACGGAGGCAAAGAGGGAATCGCTCGTAGACTCGGCTAATTGGGCCTTCAATTCATCGATGGTGGCTTTAACCCTTGCGGTGTCCTGAGCAGTAGGACTTGCATCAAATACAACGTATTCCAGGCTACGTGTTTCCTCTTCATTCTTGAATACGCCTTTGTTTTCGTTGTAATAATCTTTGTAGTCCTGGTCGGTAAGGGTTACCGAGCTGTCAGGTACCGATTCGTAGTCCAGCAACACATATTCGAAATTAGCTAGCTTATTCCGCTGGCTGTATTCTTCATTAGCTTCCAGTGCAGTCACGTACACACTGTTATTGATCAGGTTGGTGTATTTTGCACCTAACCGTTCATCCCGTATGCTTTGCAGCAGGGCGTCCCATTGCGCATGTGCTTCGTGGCCCTGGGGCAGGGTGCCTACCTGTGAAATGAAGTTATTGAGCTGGCCACGGTCGAATTGACCGGTTTGTGGGTTGCGGAACGCCTGTTGGATCTGCATGGACGGATTGTCGCCCTGAACCAAGTCATTCAATTCCGTCTTGCCTACGGTCAGGCCAATGCGTTCGACCTCGTTTCTTAACAATTCGCGGGTTAAGTATTGACCCCATACTTGTTGAACGGCATAGGATTTCATTTGCGGATTTAGGGTGCCTCCACCCATTTGCTGGCGGAACATTTCCGACGTTTGGTCTACCTGTGCGTTAAATTCATTGATGTCTATGGCCTCCCCGTTGATGCTGCCTACCTGATTCTGGTGGCGCGCCCAAAAAGGAGTACCATAATTAATCACGTCTCCCAATAAAAACGCAAAAATCGCGAAACCGATAAAAACAACGATAACCACGCCCGCCCGGTTACGCAAATAATTCATAAATCCCATAGCCTATCTAAAACTGTTTCTTTAAGCTGTTATTTTATATTGTTAAGTTCTTGTCTTTTCAGGTGATTTTCCACCCTTTTTCAAAATGAGGCGCAAGATACAACTTTTATCAAAAAAAGAGTAAAATAAATGGAACCTGTATGAGCAACCGCTCAAAAATAAATTGATTGAATAGCTCATGCAAGCTTTATAGCCGATATACCTAACGAAACGTCGGGCCTTCTCCGGGCAGGAAGACATGAACTCCAGTCATGTTTTGTACGTCGATCATTTCAAAGCTTCCATCTGAATGGAACGAGGAGCCCATAACGTGTCCTCTGCCGTCCTTGAAATCGGCCTCGATGGGAACGTGGTTATAAAAGGTATTGGCTTTCTGATCGTGGATGAGTTCTTCGGTTTTAATAACCGAACCGTCGGCACGGGTGATGACCACATTTCTCCTGAATTCCGTCAGTTCTTCGGCTTCTTTTTGGATGGCATAATCTGAAGTAATGCGTTGGGTTTCGGCTCCTTTCTCGTCAAAAAAGATGATGGTGACCCCCTTTTGAAATTCGTAGTAGGGCTTTTCGACATTGTAACGCCGCATTTCCGGAGCGGTCATCTTGGCCTTGACCTTGGCCGAGTCGCTATAGATCACGGTGACGTTCTGGGAAATGTCTACCGGCTCTTCGGCCTGTATGGAGGCAATCCGATCGACTTCTTTCAGGTCGGTTTCACACCCAACCAGCAGCATGCTGCCGAATAGCGCATACGTAACGGAATGAAGGATATTTTTGCCAGCTAAACCCATGGCGCGTCATTGTCAGCATTAATCGTAGCGTCTTCGCTGAAACCACCGTTCGTTCAGGGTGAATCCTAAGTGGAAGTTGATGTACCGTTCCCTGACCAACCGATCGGTCAGCGCACCCGTTTGCCCGAATTCGGTAGCAAAATTGATTTTGTAAAAAGAACCGCCGAACAGGGAAGGCAAGGGGAAGCCAAAGCCCACCGTAAGTGCCATTTGCTTAATGTTTTGATCGGCGATGTTGATATGGGATTTATTGTATTTAAAACCGAGACGGTAATCCACAACGCCAAGGTAATTCACCGAAGTAATGTCCGGGGTGATCTGGCCGCCGACTGCGAAGCCATAGCTATCAGTAAGGTTCGGATTGTCTTCCCCGATCCGGAAATCGCTCCATTTGGCATAGTTAAAATCACCACCGACCATCCAATGGTTTCCTTTGGCTATGCTAAAGCCGACGCTGTGCTTCATGGGCATACTGACGCTTTGTTTCCGGCCTTCATAAGGAGGGCCAATGGAGTCAACCGGTAGATTTTCAAAATCGTCCTCGACGCTGGTAGGGGTACGGGTCACGACGCGCGATGCTGTGGTGTTGAGCGGGGTACCGGCTGTTCCGGTATAGCCGACGGTCAAATTTACGCTGTTGCCCAAGGGCTGAAAATACTGGGCGCCGTAGTCGAAGCTGAAACCATTGATGTATTGGCTGCTGTCTATACGGACATTCAGGCCGCCCACGTCATTGGGCAATTCGACCGATCGGATGTTGTTCAGCGTGCCGAAGAGGTAGGATACGTTGGCCCCCACACTGAAATTTTTGTTCAATTGGATCCCATAACCTAAATACGCTTTTGTGGCACCACCTGCACCTGCATACACCGTCCGGATGTCTACGGTATCAATCGATCCGGGAATGGCATAACTAAAGCCGACATCCGAAAAGGGCATAATGCCAAAACTGAGGCCGCCCGGACGTCCTAAGGGAATGCCGAAGTTGATATGGCCAAGTGAGAAATTGTAGGAGTTTTCAGAAAGTTGATTCCTGCTCAACTGGGTGATATTCCCGAATACGCCGACATCTACGGTGGTCAGTGCCAGGGCCGAATAGGACGCCGGATTGCCCACATTGATGTTTCCATAGCCGCTCAGGTAGCGTACGCCCGTTGCGATACCGCCCATTGCCCGTGTTTGCGGCAACTGGTCACCGCGGATCTCCCCCAGGCCAAACCGGGAATAAGGGGAACTGGTGGTGGAACGTTGACCATGCACCAAGGTAATCGGCAAAAGAAACGTAATAAAAACAAGGGCTTTCAGAGTATGCTGCATGATATCGTGAGGGTACTTTGGAATGCGGGAGAAATGCTGCATGTGCTTCATTAAAGGGAATGCGATAGAGCCGTAGCAAGTATGGACTCAAAGATGACCAGCCCATCGGTGTTGCCCAACAGATTGTCTGCAGCCCGTTCGGGGTGGGGCATCATGCCGAATACATTCCGCGTGCGGTTGCACACACCGGCGATGTTTTCCACGGAGCCGTTCGGATTTGCGGCGTCGGTTACATTCCCAGCTGCATCGCAATAACGGAATAATATCTGGTCGTGGTCATTTAAGGCCTTCAACGTATCGTTGTCAACAAAGTAATTTCCCTCACCATGGGCAACCGGAATTTTATAGGCGCGGCTGGTATCCATCTGCGCCGTAATCAAGGACTGCGTAGTTTGAGGGGTTAAGTAGATGTTTTGGCAAATGAACTTCCGTTGACGGTTGTGCAGCAGTGCACCAGGTACCAAACCGGCCTCGGCTAATATCTGGAAACCGTTGCAGATACCCAGAAGGTAACCGCCTTTATTTGCATAAGCAATGATTTCCTGCATGATCGGAGAAAAGCGCGCGATCGCACCGGAGCGTAAATAGTCGCCATAGGAAAACCCACCTGGCAGTACGATAAACTCTGCACCTTGCAGGTCGTGATCCTTATGCCATAAACGAACCACTTCTTGCCCCATGATGTGTTCCAATACATAGATGACGTCTTCATCGCAATTGGAACCCGGAAATATAACGACACCAAACTTCATGCAACGCTGTTAATTAAAAATGTATGCAAAGCTATTTAATTTTTAGTTGTCAGAGGGCACCCTTTTTGTTAAAAAAGGTTAAAATGCTCTTTATAAATCGTTTAGAAAAACTGAAAATAGATGATTGTGAGGACTAATACGACGTAAATGGTTTCATAAAACCATCGCTTGGTCGCATAATTGAAATAATAGGTCATGTAGATGGCTACCGGGGGCACGGCCAGCAGGAAATGATTGATGGACCAATCTGCATTGAGGTAAAAGGATATAACAGACAGCACGAACATGCAAAAGAGCAATTGAAACGACTTGCGGATATGCACGACGCTTTTCAAAAGATTTTGACGCAGGGAAACAAAAAACAGTCCAAGGATCACGATCACCGGAAGCAATACGAGGTAATCGTAGATATCAATGTGTATGGATGTCGGAAAAGGGTAGGTAAGCGGAAGCCAGATTTCATAAAACTCTGCCATGCGGTCAAACCAAAGATATACCACGCCCAACAAAAAATACACCGTTGCAAAGCCAATCGGCGCAGCCAGCCATTCACGCCAATCGAAAGGCCGGAAAATGATCAAGCTGCACGAAAGCAGCAGCAACATGACGATGAACGGAAAGTACACCAGGCTGCCCAGGGCGACAATCATGCCCAGGTCAAACATCAGGGGTTTGATTTCCGTGCGACGGTAAATGCTGAATAATTTGTCCAACATCCAAATAGAAAGGAAGTTGCAAATAAGGATCGGAGACAGCACAAGGAAAGGCAAGATAAGGCTGGCCAGCGTCATGTACATGAGCGCCGGTAGAAAGCTCGACCTGCCCACAAGGTTAACGTGATTGACCGCCCGGTTGATCAACAGCGCCTGAATGACGGTAAGCACCAACGTAATTAACACGTTCGCTTGGGGGGTAATGTTTTCGGGCGACAGCTTACCTGTAAAATTGGCAATGGCTGGCTCAAAAAAAACCGGCATCAGATTTTCCGGTAAATGCATAAATACGCCTAGGCACAGGACAAGGCCTATGAGGGACAACAATAAAATATTAAGCGGCGTATATTTCCGAAACTGATCAATCATTTTGTAAGCACCGAAAGTGCTACAAGTATAGGGGTTAATTTTTAATTGAAAGTTGGAGATTTGAAAATTTGAAAACGGGGATTTTGAAAATTTGACAATGGAAAATGGAATTTAAGAATGGAAACTAACTAAACCGTCGGTTCCGATTTCAGTAAGTCGAGTAGTCGGTGAATATCAAGTTTGCCATCCAGGTTGTCGTTTTCGGAAGCGTCCGGATCGGGGTCGTCGATGAGGTAATCAGCCGCTTGGTAACGGTATACCTGCCAATTGCCCTTGTGGTATTCCAATGCCGTTAGATTTTCAACCCAATCGCCCGAATTGAGATACGTTACTTCTCCCTTTTCGGTTTGGATCTGCCGAATTGCCGGTTGGTGGATATGTCCGCAAATTACGTATTGGTACCCTTTCTCAATAGCCAATGTGGCCGCGGTTACTTCAAAATCGTTGATGAATTTTACCGCATTTTTTATGCTGTTTTTGATTTTTTTCGAAAGGCTCATTTTTTCCCGACCCAGTTTCGTCAATATCCAATTAACCAGGCTATTCAATAAAATAAGCGTATCGTATCCGACGGCGCCAAGTCGCGCGAGCCATTTCGCGTGCTGCATGGTGACATCGAAAATATCGCCGTGGAAAACCCATGCGCGTTTTTTACCGATGCGCAGGGAAAGTTTGTTGGTGATCGTTAGCGACCCTAACTGGAAGTCTGCAAATTTCCGCAGCATCTCATCGTGGTTTCCTGTCAGATAGACTACCGGAGTTCCTTCGGAGACGAATTTCAGGATTTTTCTGACGACTTTCATGTGTGATTCCGGCCAGTAGCGTTTACTGAATTGCCAGATATCGATGACATCACCATTCAAAAGGATTTTTTTTGGTTTGATGCTCTTCAGATAGCGTAGAAGTTCTTTGGCGTGGCATCCATATGTGCCCAAATGTACGTCTGATAGTACAACCAGATCTACCTCCCGTTTGTTCATAGGCTGCGGGTGCTTAATTAATCTTCTCCTTCTTCAAACCGCACGTCAACGTATTTGGCAAATACATACGATAGCCCACCTAAACACAGGATGATCATGCAAATGGTTATTTCTAATAGGTATACCATATTGCACACAAATTTGATTACTAAACATTACCTGAATATTACCGGGCGATTAAATAATCCAGTTGCTGTTTGGCGTCTAGCGCTATTTTTTCCGGCTGATGGCGATACCGGAATCGCTTGACCGGTTGACCGTGGTTTCGTATCCCGGATGACTGTTCACGAAATCCATGTATGCCGGTATGCCGTTGATGGATTGCAGCACGTTATGCGCCGTGAAAGTACCACCTGCTCGGAGCTTGGGATCGACATCTTTGAAATATTGGATGTACCAATCTTTGTCGGCATCCGAAAAGACAAAATCGAAGGGACCTTTCAACGTCTTTACCAATTGATGGGCGTCGCCCAATCTAAAATCCACTATGTCGGCCAATCCCAGGGCTTTCAGGTTTTTGATGGCTTCCCGCTGCCTGTTTTCGTCGATCTCAATGGTAACAAGCTTGCCGCCGGTTTTGCTGAGCGCCCACGCAATCCAGACGGTGGAGTGACCCGTTGACGTACCGATTTCCAGTGCCGACTGGTACTTGTTGTTGACAATGAGGTCGTGTAACACCCGGCCATCCTCGTAAGGCACATTAAGGTCGTGCCACGCCTCCCGTTTTTCTGTCAGGAATTGCTCAATGCGTTTATCCAATTCAGTTTGTGCATCGGTAGTCTGCGCTGCACATCCTGTCGTCAGCCCGAAAGCCAAAACGCCTAACAGAGCTGGTTTGATCAGAGAAATAGTTTTCATTTGAATCACTTGTTTATTTCCATTACTTGTTCGTTTTTAAAGGCATTCCTGCTGCCTTCGGCGGTTTTAACGGCAATGAAGCGATCATGGGTTTTATTCAGGGTTTTATAGTCATCCGTTTATGGTAACAATTGGGTGTATGGTAATAAAACACCCAGCATTTAGTTTTGTTTGCGCTTGCTTGTTTCACTCCGAAATGGATGAAGAGGTCCTTGTCGAGAGATCCAACGGAACATGCTTGCAACTTTGTGAAAAATGCGGAAAGCAGGATCGGCAAAGCAGGTTAAAATGATAACTTTGCCATGGAGCGAATGTTCACTCCGACGCTATTTTAAGACTTACACGATGATACATCCCCAACGACTGCTGAAACACATGCTTTGCCTTCCGGTTATGTTGATCGCTTTACTCGGATATGCAGAGGACCCCGGTAAATTGAAAGTAATGGCCTACAACATACACCATTGCAATCCGCCCAGTAAGCCCGATAGGATTGACGTGGCTGCTATCGCCAAGGTTATCCAGGAGGAATCGCCAGACTTGGTGGCCTTGCAAGAGGTGGATGTGCATACGCTCCGCTCGGGTAAGGACCTGCACCAGGCGAAGGCGCTGGCTGAAATGACCGGCATGTACTATTATTTCAAAAAGGCCATTGACTACGAAGGAGGCGCATACGGTATCGCGGTGCTTTCGAGGTTTCCGATTGAGGACACCCTGGGAGTTGCATTGCCCATGGCAACCGGGCTCAGCGGAGAACCCCGCGCTGTCGCCGCGGTGAAGGTGAAGCTACCTAATGGCAGGTTGCTAACATTTGCCAGCACGCATCTCGATCTGCGCGTACAGCATCGTTCTTTGCAGACCTTAAAGATCACGGAAACGTTCGCCAACGACACCAGCCTCGTAATCGTGGCGGGCGATTTCAACGACGTAGCAGGAAGTGAACCGATCGACATCATGGACCGATCGTTCCAACCTACCTGCAAAGGCGATAACTGTCCGGGAACCATCCCCGTAGCGACTCCCAACCGGGTGATCGATTATATTTTTTATCGTCCATCGCGGGCCATGCACGTAATCGAGCACCGGGTAATTGCGGAAACCTACGCTTCCGATCACCGGCCAGTTGTGGCGGTATTGCAGTTAAAAGACTGAAAAGGTGTCTGTAACGCATCCGACGGATGCCGAAGATACCATCTGCGCATACTTGAACAATACTCCTTGCGTGATTTTTGGCGTAGGTTTGACCCATTGTGCTCGCCGCAGGGCTATTTCTTCTTCGCTTATTTTGGCGTCCACCCGGTTATTACGGACATCGATGGTCAGCATATCACCGTCTTTCAGCAGCGCAATGAGCCCGCCTTCAACAGCCTCCGGTGAAACATGCCCAACGACAAAGCCGTGTGTACCTCCCGAAAAGCGTCCATCGGTAATCAGGGCGACGTCGTTACCCAGGCCAGCTCCCATGATCGCGGCGGTCACTTTAAGCATCTCTGGCATTCCGGGCCCGCCTTTGGGGCCGACGTAACGGATCACGATCACATCCCCTTTGCAGATGCGGCCCTCCTTTACGGCGGCTACGGTTTCGTCTTCGCTATCGAATACCCTTGCTGTACCTTCAAAGAATTCGCCTTCTTTACCGGTTATTTTCGCAACGGCACCCTGGGGGGCGATGTTTCCATAAAGGATTTGCAGATGTCCGGTAGGCTTCAGTGGTTTATCCAAAGGTGTCAGGATTTTCAATTCGTTGTTCCATGGCTGAATGTGTTCGAGGTTTTCGCGAAGCGATTTGCCGGTAACGGTGAGGCAATCCCCATCGAGCAGGCCTTCATCCAACAAGATTTTCAAAACGGCTGGTGTACCGCCGCTATCGTGTACATCTTCCATCATGTATTTGCCGCTTGGTTTCAAATCGGCGATCAATGGCGTATGGTTGCTGACGTACTGGAAATCGTCCAAAGTAAGCGGAAGGCCAAAAGCTTGGGCAATGGCCAGGTAATGTAAGACGGCATTGGTAGATCCGCCCAAGGCCATCACGACAACCAGCGCATTCTCCAATGACCTGCGGGTAACGATGTCGCGCGGTTTCAGGTCTAATTCGAGCAGGTTTTTGATCGCCGCTGCAGCCGTAACGCATTCCTGTTTCTTTTCGTCGCTGGTGGCAGGATTGGACGAACTGTAGGGCAATGACAGACCGAGTGCTTCGATGGAGGAAGACATGGTATTGGCGGTGTACATACCCCCGCAGGCTCCCGCTCCCGGGCACGCGTTGCGGATGATCTGACCAAGTTCCTCTTCGTCAATAAGTCCTGCCACTTTCGCGCCATAGGCTTCAAACGTAGAAAGCACATTGATTTTCTTCCCTTTATGACGACCCGAATGGATGCTGCCGCCATAGATCATGAGTGCAGGGCGGTTGAGCCGGCCCATTGCGATTGCTGCGCCGGGTAAATTCTTGTCGCAACCCATGATGGTTACCAATCCGTCGTACCATTGGCCGCCCATCACGGTCTCGATGCAGTCTGCAATGAGGTCGCGCGAAGGTAAGGAGAAATTCATACCGAAGGTTCCCATGCTGATGGCATCGCTCACCCCGATGGTATTGAAAGTAAGTCCGTTTAATTCGACCGTTTTCAGGGCGTCGGTTACAATCGCCGCCAGGTCATTGAGGTGCATGTTACACGGGTTTCCCGCCCAACCCGCACTGGCTACACCTATCTGCGGTAATTTGATGGTTCTTTCGTCCAAGCCGATGGCATGGAGCATCGCCCGTGAGCCGGGTTGGTCTTCATTTTCGGTGAGTTTGCGGCTAAATTTATTTAATACGGTATCCATTAAGTAAAGTGAATTGAATAATGTGTTTGTTAATCTTGATCAATAAAGGTTAATCGGGAAGGGGTGTGCCGCCCCTGTCATTTGATAAATAAGCGGCTTCTACGAGCCGCATAGTGTCATATGCGTGTTTCACGGAAGTGATGTGCGCGGACGTCGGGTCCTCAATGGCACATTGCAAGTCGGCCATGGTGGCTATGAAGGCATCCGGGTACCAGGCGCCGGGAATGGTTGCTTCGATCCAGCCGTCGGTCGAATGGTCTGACAGAAAATAGGCGAAGTGGTCCGCCTCGCCTTTCGGAAAATTGATGTTTTTGCCAAGCGTTGCTTTGATAGCGCCTTTCGTTCCTTCCCATTTTACGAACGAATCCTGGTGATCCAATCCGAAATCATGTCCATGGTTGGTGTTCACAAATGCACGGATGGGCCGGTCGTAGTCAAAAATGATGATCGACCGGGTGGAAGCCAGCTGCATTTGCTTGGGATGTTGGAATGTTTTCGCATAAATCTGTTTAGGCATTCCCAGAAAGTACGCTATCATATCCATATAATGGATGCTGTGGTAGAGCATTTCCATGCGTGGTATGCCGAATAGGAACTCCCACAATTCCCAGGGGTGATAGATGTTCATCCGTATTTCCATGTCATGCAGGTCGCCGATAGCACCTTGGTTGATGAGGTGTTTTGCGGCGATGATCGAGGGGATCAATTTCATTTGGAAATTCACACTGGCTGTGAAGTGTTTGGTCTCACAGATATGCAGGATTTCTTTCGCCGCTTCGAGGGTTTCACCCATGGGCTTTTGCATCATGACGTTGGCCCCTAGGGGCAGTTGATTGAGGATGTCAATCAGTCGGGATGCCGGTACGGCGATGTCAAATACGACGTCAGGCGGAACGTTGCTGACAAGCGCTTCCAGGGAATCATATACTGCCGGGATGCCAAACAGCGACGCCACGCGCTGCGCTTTTTCAAGTTGAAGATCATAGATGCCAAGAACCGGCCAATTCGCTTTTCGGTATGCGGGGAGATGGGCTTCTTCCATGATGCCTCCCGCACCGATGACCACAATCGGTTTGGGATTGGCGGGTAGTTTAAAGTCGGCGGAAAGCTTATAATGAGTCATGCGGAACGTCTGAATCAATTTGATAAAAGTCGAGGGCATTCTGATAAAATACCCGATGAAGGTCATCGGGGGAGAGTGACCGGCATACTTGCACAGCCGTATCAAACCAACGCGCATACGTAGACGCGAGTGTCACCACGGGCCAGTCGCTGCCGAAGACCATACGCTTTGGGCCGAAATATGCCAAGGCCTTATCCACGTAGGGTTGTAGGTCGGCGATCTCCCAGCGTTCCCAGTCTGCTTCGGTTACCAGGCCCGAAAGCTTACAATATACATTCGGGTTTTCGGCAAGCTCTTTCATTTGGTGCTCCCATTGCGTGAACGTTCGGGTACGGATGGGGGGGTTACCAAAATGATCCAGCATATAACGGACATCGGGTGCGGTCTGCACAAGTTTCAGAGCGGCGGGCAATTGATGGGCTTTTACCCCGAGGTCAAAACTTAGGTTATGCTGGAATAGCAACTTCATGTTGGCGGCAAAACGCGGATTCCCATATAAGGTGACAGGTTCCTCTTCCAGCCGACGGATGCCTTTTACCAGTTTATTCGATACAAGCGCCTGCAATTCTTCAGCGGCATCCGCAGCTTCCAACGGAAAGTAGGCTACCATGCCCCGGATGCGAGAATCTACGTTGGCCAGTTGCGTCACATGATCTACTTCGATTTGGTATTCGGTGGGCAGGCATTCACACTGAAGAAAAATCATACTTGAAACTGGAATGCCTTCTGTAGCCTTTTGATATTCCGTCAATCCAAAGGATTTCTTGATGGCCGGGACGTCATCCAGCCACGGGTAATTCATTTTAGCAAGATCCCATAGATGCACATGTGCATCTGTGATTCGGAGGTTGCTATAATTGGTGTGTAACGTTGTCATAAAAATTTTTTAAAGGTATGTGAAAAATAAGCGCAGCGGTGGTATCCGATTAGCCAGTTTCTGTACGATTTTGATTTATTGCTGATTTATTGATCTATTTGTTTTATTTTCGATATTTAATTGACATGATCGCTGTAAAATTATCAGTTTGCTGTTAAAAAAATATATGCTTAGCCAATGAAACCCATTTATGCCAAACCACCGCTGGGCAGTCGCGCGGCTTTCCAGGTTCGGAAAGATTATTTTGATGTACTCGATACCAAATGGCATTATCATTCGGAGTACGAATTAGCGTACATCAATTATCCGCATGGTAAGCGGGTAGCAGGCAATAGCATTGCTACGTTTGAGGAAGGCGATTTGGTGTTTTATGGACCCAATCTACCCCACGCCTGGTCACATGAACCCACTGTTGAGGAAGAGGGTATCTCGTATAATGAAGGACTTTTATATGATGCCATTGTGGTCCATTTCAGCGAGTCCTGTCTTGGTGAGTCTTTTTTTGCCATTCCGGAAATGAGTGCCATACAGGCAATCCTTAAGAAAAGTACGCGGGGTCTGGTGGTGTACGGAACATCGCGAAAACGCATTGCCCAATGGATGACGGAGCTGGTGAACCACACGGGATCAAAACGGGTTATTTTATTGTTGCAGATACTGGAAGAGTTATCCACTACGAAAGAATATAAGCTTTTATCATCAGCAGGCTACTGGGACAACCTCAACGATAACGACGCGGTACGGATGAGCGGGATCTATGAGTACATTATTAAAAACTTCACGAAAGAGATTGCGCTGGATGAGATCGCTACACAGGCACATATTTCTCCTTCGGCATTCTGCCGATATTTTAAAGCCCGGACCAAGCGGACACTGAAAGAGTTTGTGAATGATCTGCGCATCAATTGCGCTTGTCAGTTGTTGGAAGAAAACCGGCTCAGCATCACGCAGATCTGCTTTGAAGCGGGATTCAATAACATTTCCAACTTTAACCGGCGATTTAAGGAGATTAAGGGCATTACCCCGCAGCAATACCGCACCAATATACGGGGCATTTACCGCAATACAAATAAACAGGCAAGGCAGCAGGTAAACCGGACATATCCCAAGTCAAAAATGTATTGAAAGTGGCCAAATCCGTACTGGTATGGATGGCCATTTACGGCTTTTTTTGCATGTAAATTATACTCCTGATGTTCGATGCAAAGCCGTATTAAACCACAGAAATTCCGATCAAAATCTCTCGTGTTTCCGTTGCTTACCCTAAGCGGGTTCGATCTGAAAGGTAATGTGAGGCAACTTTAGACCGGATTTTGATGACCTTAGCAGCACTATTCTGTAATATTTTACTCCTATCGCACGCGATTGCCGGACCGGTAGATACGCTCAAGATGAACGAGGATGTCCCTCAAATTGTCTTTCCGGGGGTTGCGCAGTCGGATTTTCAAGAAGCCTTCAATGTGATGGATGCATGTGTGGTAAGAGAACCGGGCTACGGGTTTTCCTATCCTTTTATTGCGCCGGGAGGGCATTATGGTGGATGTTGGTGGCAATTGGACGCGTCCATCAGTCTGCAGGCAGCCAAGTGGATCAACCAACGGTTTTCCGAAAACATGCTGCGCGGATTTGTTTCCGTGCAGCGAGGAGATGGAAGAATTCCTCTTTATGGCCACGATGAGGTGCCGGGCTTTCCTACCTGCAGTTCGTTGCCAAAATTGTTCCAAGCTGCGTATGCCGTATTAAAACGCAGCGAGGATACCACGCTGTTGCAGACCGTTTACCCCATGCTTAGCCGTTATATGGACTGGTGGTTGTCTGATGCGCGGCGGGATGCCGCCACAGGATTGATAACGGGCGTTTTCGAAGAGTCTTTTCCTCCGGTTGAAAGCCGGTTAAAAGCCACCGCACAGGTTGATCTAAACGTGGAGGTGGCCGGGGCCTGTCAATACATGGCAACGCTTGCCGACCGGTTAGGCTTGCCGCACGACCGCAGGCGACACCTGGACAATCGGCAACAACTTGTGAACGCCATAAACACCTATATGTGGAATGAGCGGTTTGGTGCTTATTTCTCCTACGATGTCGTCAACAGGCGCCAGGATACCACGCTGATTGTGTATGCGTTTGACCCACTTTATTCGAAGATCGCTCCTTCCAGCCGGGCTGACCGGATGGTTCGCCTGCTTACGGATGATGCCTATTTCAACTGGGATACACGACCGTTGACAAGTGCCGCAAAAACATCGGCTATTTATCACGAAACGACCGGCCCCTACAATGGGGCGCCGGCGTGGTCAGGAAGTATCTGGAGCCTTCGGAATGAAGTAATCGTTAGGGGACTAGCAGATGCCGGAAGGTATGATCACTCGGCCTATCTGGCCCTACAGACCGTCAGGCAATTCAATAATAACTATTTTGAGTTTCTGAAACCATCCGACGGCAGCGGACAGGGTGTGGAACGCTATGCGTGGTCTGCAGCGCAGTACATTCAACTGTTGATCGAAAATATATTTGGCATTGACTACGATCGATTTACCGGGGAAATGCGGATCACTCCCAACCTGTGCCAATCGTTAAAAGGAGAGAAAATGGCGCTCAGGCATATCCCTTTACCCGATGGAGGCGATCTGGATGTTGAAATCGATTGGGAAGGTAGTTCTGCCAGCATTCGTTATGCCATCCGGGGTGGAACAAGCCGCATGGATGTCCGGGTTGGCTGGCCTACCGCGTATGGAACCAAGGTTACTGTGACCGATGGTACAGGCAGGCGGCTTCGCGCCTTTAAGAACCGCATCGGAAATACCGTAATCCATGAGATAGATAATGCGAAAAAAAGCGCAGATCACCTGACATTTATCTTTCGGTAAGGTTGGCTTCCCTCAAAAAGAGCGTCGCGACGAGGGCATCAATTTAGTATAAGTTTCCGGCAATACAGTATTTGTGTCTGAACGGTTTTAGGATAGTTTTGTTTTGGTAATCAATTCATACATAACCTTTTTGAATCGCATATTTTTTTGGGTTGGACGGTTGCAATGATAAATATAAGATCGCTAGTATTGATTTATAAATGACTTGGTTGTGAAGTAATTAACTTAATTAATTTATATGAGAAAAAATAGACTACTTGAAAATCGGAGTTTGGCGATTCTGCTATGTTCACTTGTCTTTTCCATTTTTTTGATTCCGGAAAAGATCAGTGCCCACGGACTCCGGCCCAACCCGATTCCACAGGATGAGATCGAAGTGAAGGGCATTGTTCGGGATTCGATGGGCGTGCTTCCAAACGTTACGATTACCGTTAAGGATAATCCCAAAATCGGTACTGCGACTGATGACAACGGTCGCTTTATTCTGGTGGCGCCGGGCCGGAATGTTACGTTGGTTTTCCAGATGCTGGGGTATGTCACCCAGGAAATCGAGGTGTCGCGCAGCATCGATTTGAACGTTACACTCGAACCATCTACCCAGGAGGTAGGCGAAGTCGTCGTCACAGCGTTTGGAAGGGTGGTGAAGAAGGAGGCCGTTGTAGGTGCGGTAACATCCATTTCTCCGGAAGAGCTGCGGATCCCTTCGAGCAACCTAACCAATGCGTTAGCGGGAAGGGCTGCCGGAATCATCGCGTATCAGCGTTCGGGAGAGCCCGGCCGTGACAACGCGGACTTTTTCGTACGAGGGGTAACCACATTCGGATATAAAAACGGTCCGCTGATCCTGATTGACGGAATTGAATCGTCCAATACGGACCTCGCACGGATAACGGTGGATGACGTTGCATCGTTTTCCATTCTTAAGGATGCCACTTCCACGGCTGTATATGGCGCCCGGGGCGCCAACGGCGTTATTCTCGTCGAGACCAAAAAAGGAAAGGAAGGACGGGCGAAAATATCGTTCCGCGTGGACCAGGCATTTTCTGCGCCTACGACGAATCTTGAACTGGCCGACCCGATCACCTATATGAAAATGGCCAACGAAGCGGTGCTTACCAGGGATCGCTTGGGAAGCATTCTGTATCCGGACGATAAAATAAATCGGACGGGACAACCGGATGCCAGCCCCTATATTTATCCGGCAAACGATTGGCGGAAAATCTTATTCAAAGATTACACCAGCAACCAGCGCTATGCCCTTAACGTAAGCGGCGGTGGCGGCGTGGCCCGCTACTTTATTTCCGGCGGGTTGAATCAGGACAACGGCGTACTGAAAGTGGATCCGGTGAACAACTTTAACAGCAACATCAATCTGAAAAGCTATTCATTGCGCTCCAATATTGATATTGACCTAACCAAAAGCACGATGCTTACCGTGCGGCTTTACGGGAATTTCGACGACTACCGTGGGCCTATCTACAATGGGGAGGAAATGTATGCCATGTTGATGCATTCCAATCCCGTGCAATTTCCGGCTACCTTTCCAAGGGACGAGGACCACGCGTACGTGAAACATATCCTTTTTGGAAATAATGTGACCCGCAGTAACCGGGGGTCCTTATATCTAAACCCTTATGCGGAAATGGTAAGGGGCTACCGCGATTGGAACCGCTCCAAAATGATGGCGCAGATGGAAATTGCCCAAAATTTAGGAGATTGGGTAAAAGGGCTTAATTTCAGGGGGATGTTCAACGTCGAGCGCTATGCTTATAATACGGTAACCCGCGCTTATAACCCTTTCTACTACGAAGTGGGTAATTACGATCCCTTTACACAAGATTATTCATACAATGTCATCAACTCTTCCGCCAATCCGCAGCCCGTGGGGCCCATCGGTACCGAGTACCTGAGCTTTGATAGTCATCCCGCTCTCCGGGAAGTCAATGCTAATTTTTATGCACAGGGGGTGTTGAACTACGATAACCTATTCAATGAGACCCATTCGGTAAGCGGAATGCTGGTGGGGATCGTGCAACAGCGGCTTAATTCAACCGCGGGTACGCTACTTACGTCCCTGCCATTTAGAAATACGGGGTTGTCGGGCCGGTTTACTTATGGGTATGATAGCCGGTACCATGCCGAGTTTAATTTTGGATATAACGGTACCGAGCGATTCTACCAGGACAAACGTTTCGGTTTTTTCCCCTCGGGAGGGATTGCGTGGTCCATTCACAACGAACGGTTCTTTGAAAACCTGAAGAGTACCGTCAATACGTTGAAAGTTCGGTATACCTACGGCATCATCGGTAACGATGCCATTGGCGAGCCTTCGGACCGCTTCTTCTATTTATCCGAGGTGAATATGAATGCCACTGGCAGAGCTGCCCGATTCGGGCGGGACATCGTGGGAGCCAGTAAGTACCTGAACGGAGTATCCGTTTCTAGGTATGCCAACGAAGACATTACGTGGGAAAAGTCCATACAGCAAAATTTAGGGTTGGAACTGGGATTGCTCAGCGCCATTACCCTCAACGTGGACCTGTTTAAACAGCATCGCACCAACATCCTCATGACGCGGGCGCACATTCCTGCTTCCATGGGCCTGTCGGCCCCGGTGCGGGCGAATGTCGGCGAGGCTTCTTCTCAAGGTATCGACGCATCGCTCACGGTAAGCAAGTCTTTCGACAACGGATTGTTTTTGTCGGCGATGGGGAATTTTACCTATTCCACCAATAAATTCCTGGTATACGAAGAACCGGCTTACAAAGAAACCTACCGTTCCAGAATCGGACAGAACATTAACCAGGTCTATGGGTACATTGCCGAACGCCTTTTTGTGGACGACGAGGAAGCATTGAACTCCCCGGGTCAGAATTTCGGCCGTCCGGTGCTGGGGGGCGACATTAAATTTCTGGATGTAAACGGAGACGGACAGATTACCCCGGCGGATCAAGTGCCCATTGGTTTTCCTACGGTGCCGGAAATCGTCTATGGCTTCGGCCCCTCTGTCTCCTTTAAGGGCTTTGACCTTTCGCTGTTCTTCCAAGGCTTGGCGAACGAATCATTCTGGATAAACTACAAGGCTCCGAGCCCCGATCGGCCGTACGAGGCCATTAACCCATTTGTGGGTGACCGGCAGGTGCTCAAGGTGATTGCTGACAATTATTGGAGCGAGCAAAACCAGAATGTTTATGCATTCTGGCCGCGTCTCAGTAACTTCGACCACCCGAACAATGCACAGACCAGCACCTGGTTCATGCGGAACGGCAGCTTTTTGCGCCTGAAAACCCTCGAATTCGGCTATACCCTGCCACAGCGGCTTACCAGTAGGATCGGTTCCTCCGCTATCAGGGTCTATTTCAGCGGGAATAACCTTCTTACCATCAGCCAATTCAAGCTTTGGGATGTCGAAATGGGAGGCAACGGTTTAGGATACCCCATCCAGAAGGTGTTCAATTTGGGTGTTCACGTTAATTTCAATTAAGCTCATGAAAATGCTCAACATACAAAATTTCGCATCAGGTTTCCTTGTTGCAATCATCTCTTGTTTTTCGTCCTGTTCGAACTACCTCGATATTGTTCCCGATAACGTAGCTACACTCGATAACGCCTTTGCCATGCGGGGAGAAGCGGAAAAATACCTGTTTACCTGTTATTCGTATATGCCCCGCGACGCAGAGTTTAACGGTAGTCCAGCTTTATTAGGCGGCGACGAAGTATGGGAACTTCCGGAGATCAATGAAACAAGCGTATACCGGCAGCTCGCCGAAGGAAACCAGAACGTAAATAACCCGATCGGCAATTTCTGGAACCACATGTATGCCGCCATACGCGATTGTAATATTTTTCTCGAAAATATTGATCGGGTACCCGATATCGAGCCGCGGGAAAAACGGCAATGGATCGCCGAGGTAAAAGTACTGAAAGCCTATTACCATTTCTGGTTGATACGCATGTATGGTCCGATCCCGCTTATCAAAACCAATTTGCCCATTTCAGCGGGCACTGATGCGGTGAAGGTGTTTCGAGAACCGGTAGATGACTGCTTCAGCTATGTAGTGCAGCTGCTCGATGAAGCCAAAGACGACCTACTGCTAACCGTAGTAGATCCGCAGTATTATGGCAAGATATCGCAACCCGTGGCGTATGGACTGAAAGCGAAGGTGCTGACGTTTGCGGCCAGCCCGCTCTTCAATGGCAACACCGAACAGGCTAGCCTCAAAAATCCCGACGGAACCCCGCTGTTCAATCCGGAATACTCCGGCGCCAAGTGGCAGCTGGCAGCCGATGCCTGCCGGGAAGCCATTGACATCTGCGAAAGCGCAGGCATACTGCTCTATGAGCACCCGAACGTAAAAGCGGCGTTTTTAATCGGCGATACGACGCAAACCGAGCTGAGCCTACGTATGGCGTTTTCGGAACGATGGAACTCGGAGATCATCTGGGCCAATACGCAAAGCTGGATCAGCCGGGTACAGGTGTTGGCTTCACCAGACTGGGCGCCCAGTGCGCAAGCCAGGGTCTGGATGGACAACCGGTATAATGCACCATTGAAAGTGGTTGAACAGTTCTATACCAATCACGGGCTACCCATCAATGAGGATAAAACCTGGAACTATGGAGCGCGTTATACAACCAAAGTGGCCACTACCGCCGATCAGCACCAGTTATATATACGAAACGGATTTGCGACTGCGGCCCTTAACTTTGACCGCGAACCCCGGTTTTATGCATACTTGGGTTTCGATGGCGGTATCTGGTATGGCCAGGGTAAATTTAATGACAAGGTGCCTGCGGATCTTTATTACCTTCAGCTGAAATTGGGAGATCAGATCGGAAAGACTTCGGCGTTCAACGGCCCCGTTACGGGCTATTCCATCAAAAAATGGATACACCCCGATAACGTACGAAGCCCGGCCAGCTATACTACGATTGATTATCCCTGGCCGCTGATGCGTCTGGCTGATCTTTACCTGTTATATAGCGAGTGCCTTAACGAAGTGAGTGGCCCGGGTGCGGAGGTTTTTGAGTATTTGGACAAGGTAAGGGCGCGCGCTGGCATCCCGGGCGTGGTGGATGCATGGACCAATTTTTCCACCAATCCGGCCAAGGTGACAACCCAGAATGGTGTTCGTGAAATCATACAGCGGGAAAGGCTGAATGAACTCGCATTTGAGCAACAGCGCTTCTGGGACCTCCGTCGGTGGAAGCTGGCCATTACCGAAATGAACAAGACCGTTGCCGGTTGGAATGTTTACGGCTCCACCACGGAGACCTATTATCGGCCGACTAATCTTTTTCAGCAACGCTTCGGTATAAAAGATTATTTCTGGCCAATAGCGCAAGGCGAACGCGACGTGAATACGAATCTGGTACAAAATATCGGTTGGTAATGAGTTTACAACCTTTTAACTATTTATAAAAATGGAAAAGAAATTTCAGCTCTGGTTTTGGGCGCTCCTTTCACTGGTTGCGTTTAGCTGTGACCGGAATGACGAGTATATAAACTATACGGATCCGAACCTACCCGCGCCCGCACAGGTACAGGACGTGCGTGTTATACCGAAGAATGGCGGCGCGCATATTGTGTATAAAGTTCCCAAAGATCCGAACCTGAGGTATGTAAAAGCGGTTTATGAAACCGCTCCGGGTACGGTATGGGAGGTAAAATCCTCTTACTACACCGATACGTTGAAAATCGAAGGGTTTGGCGACACGCAGGAATACGAGGTGAAGCTATACAGTGTCGGGAAAAATGAAAAAGAGTCCGAGCCGTTGGTGGTTCCAGTGAAGCCGCTCATCCCGGCTATCCAGTCGGTGTACGAAACGTTGGCTGTTTCGGGTACCTTTGGGGGCATCAATGTGAAACTACAGAATCCGGATCGGGCCAATCTGGCGGTCGTCGTCCTGTTAGACACCGCCAACAACGGCCACTACAGCGAGCTGACTACCTATTATACGGCGGCCGATAAAGTGAACTTTTCCGTCCGGGGAATGGATACGGAGGAAAAGAAGGTCGCGATTTTCTTAAGAGACCGGTGGAATAACAAAACCGAGCCAAAAGAGTCTGTGGTAACCCCATTGTTCGAAAAGCTGATCGACAAGGCTCCCTGGAAAGCCCTGGAATTGCCCGGGGACAATTTTCAATACGTTGAAAATTACCCACTGTACAAGATATTCGATGGTGGTTTTGGCTATTGCTGCCTGTTTGCCTCAGACCAATTTCAGCTGCCGCATACGATTACCCTCGATTTGGGGCAACCGACAATTATAAGCCGTATGAAAACGTGGCTTCATCCCGAAGGTGCCTACCAAGGATCCCACCCCAAGGACTTTGAAATTTGGGGGTCAAACAGTGTGAATCCCGACGGAGATTACGTGGATCTGGAAAACAAGATATACCGGGATAACTGGGTAAAATTGGGTACGTTCAGTTCTTTTAAACCATCCGGACCGGGGCCCGTGACCCAGGAGGACCGGGACTATGCATTGACGCTAGGGGAAGATTTCGAATTTGAATCCGGTATTCCTGCGGTCCGGTATATCCGCTTCAAAACGTTGAATACCTGGGGCATCCCAAGCGGTAGGGCACAGGTGGTTATACAGGAGCTTACCTTATGGGGGCAAGATGGGCAGTAATTAACGCTTAAATCAAGAATCGAATAACATGAAAATCAGTATATATTACCTAATTGCAGCACTGGCAGTAATTTCCGGCTGTAAGAAAATGGACGATACGTACAAAAAGTTTGTGGTACCCTCCGGTATTACCTACGTGGAGCGTGCAAAGATGGTAAAGACGTATTCCGGTCTGAACCGTGTACTATTTGGTTGGAAGGCACCGGCGGATCCCAACGTAAGCCAAGCACGTATCTACTGGAATAATTATCAGGATTCGGTAGAGATCGATATACCGGCTGATGCGGATACGGTTTCCTATGTCCTGGATATAGCCGAAGGCAATTATTCCTTCATTATCAAAACCTACGATGATGCGGGTAACCAGTCCGTACCCGTGGAGGTGCAAGGCCGGTCTGTCGGCGAGACCTTTCTCGGTAATATGTTCAACCGCCCGCTGACGCAGGCGTTTGTTGACAATGCGAACGGCCAGCTGCAATTGTTCTGGGGCGGTGCAGATGTCCATAACGGAAGCATCGGGCACCAGCTCACCTACACGGACGAGACGGGGACTGAAAAGCGGTTGTTTATCAATCCGGAAACCGAAGCTACTGCCTTGGCGGATTATAAAAAAGGAACGGATCTTTCCTACACCACCTGGTACCTGGCGGATACAACCTCCATCGATACGTTAAAAACTACGGCGGCCGTTGTGCCGGGAAATACCGTGAGGTTTAAGCTGGACAAATCGAAATTCCGGGAATTGCGTCTTCCCACCGATGCGTCAGCCAGGGAAGACATCGGATGGTTCCTTCGGAACATGTGGGATGGAAGAACGAATCCTGACCCCGGTTTTCATACACCGGATGTATCCAAACCGGCCCATGTAACTATCGACTTGGGCACATCAGATCATCCCCTGTATTCGTTCCGGCTTTGGCAGCGTACAGATTGGGACACTGCCTATGGGCATGGTAACCCAAAAACGTTTGCATTATGGGGCAGCAATGATCCGGCTCCCGACGGCAGCTGGGATAGCTGGACAAAGCTCGGTGATTTTACTTCGGAGACGCACGTAATATCGGAAGGGGAACTATTCGAAATCCCCCCGGGTGCCCCCGCATTCCGGTATTTGCGAATTCAAGTTTCGTCCACTTGGGGTTACGGTACAGACGTAAGTCCCATCGTCATGATGGAAATCGAATTAATGGGTAGCTTAGGCACGCCGTAGGGTTGTTAAATGATGATCAATAGTATGTTAAGGCGTTACTCGACATTGGCGTTTCTGGCGGTTTGTTTCCGTATTGCCGCTGTTCAGGCGCAAGAAGTAGCACCCGGCGGAGTCGAGCGTCCCTTTCAAATTGGCATTTTTTACGGCCCTACACCGGAACTGACGAATGACCGGCAGTTCCGGTGGATTAAACGTGCCCATATCGATTTTATTCAGTTTATCGAAGACGCAAAACGGCAGGAAGCCACGGCGTCCCAGAAAAGGAACTTTCAGATACTCGATTTGGCACAGAAGCACGGTTTGACCTATTACGTAGGTGATCCGCGCGTACACGGTTCGGACGAAGATGTTCGAGACCTGGTTGAGACTTACAAAGGGCACCCCGCAACGGGGGGATATTACATCGTAGACGAACCGGGTGCCGACGCGTTGGACTGGCCCGCGAAAACGTATCAGTTTATACGAACACTCGATCCGGACCGAGTACCCTATGTAAATCTATTGCCGGATTTTGTTTATGAGGACTATGAGCACAATTATGTCGAGAAGTGGATTGGCAAGGTCGGCAGGGAAAATCTTATTTTCCTTTCGTTTGACAACTATCCCTTCCTGATCGACGGGTCCTTTAGGCTCACTAATTTTTACAACCTGGATGTCATTCGGCGGGCTGGATTAAAACATGGCGTCCGCACCTCATCGTATCTGCAATCGGTTGGTATCAAAGGGCATTACCGGCGCCCAACGGAGCATGAATTGCGATTCAGTGCCTTCTCCAACCTGGCCTATGGGATCAAGAATTTGGTTTGGTTTACGTACAATACACCCGTTGGGCAGCCCGTGGAGAAGTTTACCAGCGCCATCATCGATAGCGTAGGAAAAAAGACGGATTTATACCGTCCGTTCCGGCGGTTAAACAAACAGCTCCATCGGATCGGAAGTGTGCTGGCCGGATTGGATGCGGTAGCGGTCTATCACACCGGGGAAGCGCCAGGAAAAGGAATCGTTTCCCTGCCCGCGGATTTTGGCTGGCAGCCCGCCAATACCAATGACCAGCTGATTATCACTGAATTCCGGAATCCACGGAACAACCGACAGTATATGATGATCGTCAATAAATCGCTCACTGAGGAAAAAGATATCCAAGGTGTTCTGGATGCGAACATCAAACGGGTCTATCGAATATCCGACATAAGCGGCAGAAAAAAGGCCGTCCGCATTAACGGCGGGCGGATGGAGGATCGTTTTCTTCCAGGGGAAGGAAAATTGTATCTTTTCGAAACAACTAAAAAATAACGAAAATGAAAAGGATACTGATTACGCCGATATACCTATTTCTGACCATGGGGTGGAGCATTGCCCAGCCGATCGTAACCGCAGAAGATTTCGAGTTTCTGAAGGGACTGACCCAAGCCGTGCTGGACAGTTCACGCATACGTCCGGGCCAGCAATTGGTGTCTCCGTTTGGTGCGAACAACACGGGTGGTACGCTCATCAGACCTGGAGGCCGGGAAACCTATCCGTCGTTCTGGATCCGGGACTATGCCATGACACTGGAAACGGGTTTCGTAACCAAGGAAGAGCAGAAACACATGCTGCTCCTGACTGCTTCCACCCAGTGTGACCAATCCTGGATTACCGAGGGAGGGAGTTTGGTGCCTTTTGGCGCCATTGCGGACCATATCCGGGTAGATGATCTGAAGCCCATTTATTTTCCCGGAACTTATGATTACGATGAACAGGGTGTGGAAGCGTTCGGTATGACGCCGCCTTACTGCGATCAGTATTATTTTATTTACATGGCCGATTACTATCTTCGCACCACGAAAGATCGCAACATACTGGATAAATTGATCAACGGAATGCGTTTGGTAGACCGGTTGGAGATTGCATTTAAAATACCACCGTCACGGCAGGATAATCACCTAATTTATACGAACGATACATTCCGGGGTGTTGACTTCGGTTTCCGGGACGCCATCCGTATTACCGGTGATCTTAGCTATCCGTCCATTCTGAAGTACCGGGCGGCATATCAACTGGCCGCTATTTTTGATGAAGTGGGTGATCGGGAAAAGGCGAGGGGCTACCGGCAAATCGCCCAGCAGCTAAAAGAAGCGATACCCCGCACCTTTTTAAATAAGGACGGAATGTTGCGCGCGTCCACGGGTAAAGGCGGACAGGCCGATGTATGGGGAACTGCGCTGGCGGTTTACCTGGGCATTTTGGAGGGGGAAAACGCAAAACAAGCTGGGCAGCATCTGGCCCAAGCCTATGCAGCAGGAAAATTGGCGTATAAAGGAAGTGTAAGGCACATTATCCACGGGGAAGATTTTAGTGAAGAAACCGCCTGGGAAGATGCCATCGTACCCAAGAACCAATATCAGAATGGCGCCTATTGGGGAACCGCCACCGGATGGGTTGCCTACGCCATTGCGAATGTCGATGCGGCGGTCGCATCGCGTTTAATAAGCGACTACATTGCGGGCCTGAGGGAAAGCGATTTCCGAAAGGGAATCGGGTTTTCAGGACCCTATGAGTGCTATTTTCCACCACAGTATACGCGTGGACCTGTTTACCTGACCACAGTGAGCGTCCCTTACATTGTGCTGGAATCCATGCGCCAAAAGCGGAAGCACACGTATTTAACTCAATGATTTGTATGATTCACCTTTCAAAAATAATACCTTATCTTTTTGTATTTTTTCCGTTAGCGTCTTTAGCGAACACGGTTCGCCCGGATAAGCTTACATGCGAGTACCTGGAAAACCCGCTGGGATTGGATGAGCGTTTGCCCAGGTTAAGCTGGACACTTGTATCGGATAAACGGGATCAGAAGCAAACCGCCTACGAACTGATCGTAGCAGATAACCTGAAAGATATCCAGAAAAAAAAAGGTACGGTTTGGGCTACCGGGAAGGTCGATTCAGAACAGAATATTCACGTCACGTACAACGGTCGGCCGCTTCAATCGTTTACCCGGTATTACTGGCGTGTCCGGGTTTACGATAAGCAGGGAAAAGCTTCCGGCTGGAGTAAGCCGGCTTGGTTTGAGACGGCGATGTTGGACCCCTCGGATTGGGAGGGGAAATGGATAGGCGACGGAAGTCAGCAGTTTACCCGGGATGAGGATTTTTATCAGGAAGATCCCATGCCCCTGTTTCGCAAATCCTTCCATGCCTCGAAAAAAATCGCTTCGGCTCGCTTGTATGTAAGCGGGATGGGATATTACGAGGCGTATCTGAATGGCGAAAAGGCGGGCGATCACGTCTTGGATCCCGGTTGGACATCCTATGGAAAGCAAGTGCTATATGCAGTTTATGATGTAACGGAACGGCTCAAAAAGGGAGATAACGTCATCGGATTTATGCTGGGTAATGGTTGGTATAACCCCCTTCCGTTGCGCTTTTGGGGAGCTATCAACATGCGCGATGCACTGGAAACCGGGCGGCCAAAGGTCAAGGCAATGGTTCGTTTGGTGTATGACGACGGCGCCGTAGAGACCCTGGGAACCGGCAATGACTGGCAAACGGCTCCCGGACCGATAATCCGAAACAACATTTACTTGGGAGAACATTTCGACGGCAGACGCTACGATCCGGCATGGTGTACTGGCCCTGCTTCCGCGGGAACGTGGAAACCCGCTGTCGAAGTGAGCGGCCCCCCGGGTAAACTCACGGCACAGAAGCAACCTCCCATACGCGTTACCAAGGTGTTAAAGCCCATTGCGATACAAGAAGTTTCACCGGGCGTGTTTGTGGCGGATATGGGACAGAATTTTGCAGGAGTAGCCCGAATCCGGGTAAGTGGTCCGGCCGGCACAACGATTTCGCTCCGCTATGGAGAAGATAAATATCCCGATGGTCATGTAAACGGAATGACGGCCGTGGCCGGCCAGATTAAGCGGAATAACGGTGGCCCGGGTGCACCAGCGGTAGCCTGGCAGGAAGACAGCTATACACTGAAAGGGGAGGGCGAGGAAATCTGGGCACCGCGTTTTACTTTTCACGGTTTCCGTTATGTGGAAATACGGGGGTGGCCGGGGGCGCCTACAGCCGAAAACATCGAAGGCCTCCGGATGAATACGGATTTAGCAGAAAATGGCCGCTTCTCTTCATCGAATACGATGTTTAACCAACTGCAGGAAAATATCCGCTGGACCTTTATGAGCAATGTGTTCAGTACCATATCGGATTGCCCGGGTCGCGAAAAGCTGGCTTATGGAGGCGACATCTTCTGTACGACGGAAGCGTTCATGTTCAACTATGACATGCCCAATCTTTACGCGAAGATTGTTGAGGACCATGCCAATGAACAACGCCCGCTTGGCGGAATTACAGAAACCGCACCCTTTGTCGGTATTGCGGATGAAGGACCGGGCGATCAATCCGGACCGCTGGGTTTTCAGCTGGGGTTTGCACATGTTATCAAGAAAATGTACGACTTCTACGGCGACAAACGCATGGTGGAGCGATATTACGGAGCCGTGCGTAAGCAGGTGGAATTTTTGCGGTCCAGGGCGGTGAATCACTTGTTCGATACGGATTTGGGCGATCACGAGTCGCTGGAAGAGAAATCTAAACCGCTAACCGCTTCGGTCTTTTACTACCAGCACGTTCAGTTGCTGGCCGATATGGCCGCTATTCTGGGCAAGGAAGGCGATGTTGCGCGGTATCGCGAGTTGGCACAAACCATCCGGAATGCCATTGCGCGGGAATTCAACCGGGGGAATGGTTTCTTTGCCAGGGGTACACAGTCGGACCAGTTGTTTGCTTTATGGAGCGGCGCGGCAGATGCCATCGACCGTGATGCGGCATGGGAAGTACTCATGGATGCTTTTGCGCAAAAGAACTGGCATTTATCTACGGGTATATTCGGTACGAAAATGCTGTTTGACGTGTTAAGAACAAGTGACCGGAATGACGTGGCTTACCGAATCGCCGACCAACGTGATTTCCCGGGATGGGGGCATATGATTGAAAACGGTGCAACCACGCTTTGGGAAACCTGGAAATATTCCGACGATATGTTTTCTAAAAATCATCCCATGTTCGGCTCGGTGGGTGAGTGGTTTTACCGGTCGTTATTGGGAATAAATGAGGGTGCACCGGGATTTAAAAAAATCGTGATCAAGCCGCAACCGGCAGGAGATCTGCACCAAGCGCAGGGAGAGTTCCGGTCGGTATACGGTGCCATTGGCAGTGCTTGGCGCATCGACGAAAAGGGATTGGAGCTAACGGTGGATATTCCGGTAAACACCCGTGCGGAGGTCTGGATTCCGCAAACCCATGGAACGGTGATCACGGAAGGAGGAAAGCCTCTGGATCAGGTAGCTGAGATTGCAAATATTCGCAGTGTAGGTGGCTATACGGTGGTGGAAACGGGTTCGGGCACATATCGATTCCGAACAAGCCGGTAGGTATATGCCGTCTTGCCGAAACCGCGAAGATTATCACCGTGTGTGGGTTGAAATCGGTTCCGGAGACCAGTAAATTAAGCATGAAGCATTTCCTTTATACTGTTATCTATACCGTTATCGCCTGGCAATCCGTTTCTGGGGTACACGCTCAGGGTAACGTTGATTTTCAACCGGAAGCCAGCCGCTTTTCCGTAATGAAACTTTCGGGTACGGATGCCCTCGGGAGACGTATCGAAGCTGTACGCAAAAGGCCGGATGATACCCGGTATGTCGGCGTATTTTATTCCGTTTGGTTGGGACAACATCATTCCGAACAGCAGGGGATATACGATATTCAACGATTACTGGACACGAATCCATCGGCCCTGAAGAATCCGAAAGGTACCTCAGAGAGCCCGCTGCATGAATTCCATTTCTGGGGTGAGCCGCTGTATGGCTATTACAGCATGAGTGACCCCTGGATTGTGACCCGTCATATCGAATTGCTAACCAATGCGGCCATTGATTACCTTTGCATCGATGCGACGAACAATGTGGTTTATGAGTCAGCTACGAAAAACCTATTGGATGCCTTGTTGAATTTCCAACGGCAGGGATTCGACGTTCCGAAGGTTGTATTTTATACCAATTCATCTTCCGGAATTACGGTAGCTAAACTCTACGATCTATTTTATAAATCAGGGATGTATGAAACCTTGTGGTTTAAACCGGGCGGAAAGCCCCTGATGATCGGGATTACGGAAAGGAACGGAAACGCATCCGACCAGACTAAGTATGCACAACCGGAAAGGCCGTTTACCGAATACATAAAGCCAGCGATGAACGACTATTTCGATGTCCGCGAATCCCAATGGCCGAACGGCGATTACCATCCGCATTCGATTCCCTGGATGAGCTGGCAGTATCCGCAACGGAATCACAGCGGGACGGTAGCGGTACCCGTAGCCCAGCACAGTCATTCGGTCATCTATGCCAGCAGTATGGACCCCGAATGCAGCAGGGGCTATAACAACCGGACCAAGGAAGTCGAGAGGGATTGGACCGCGGGGGCGAATTTTGAGACGATGTGGGACGCGGTTTTCGCCAGCAGGGAGAAGGTCGATAACGTGTTGGCCACCTCTTTCAATGAATGGATGGCGATTAAGTATGCCAACGATGCGCATAATGTGTTTTTCGTGGACGTCTACAACAACGAATTTTCGCGCGATATTGAAATGATGAAAGGAGGCTATAACGACAATTTTTACCTGCAGCTGGTTCGTAATGTGCGGAAGTTCAAATTTCTGGACGGAAATGCGGCCGGTGGCGATTCGCGGGGAAGCGAGCGGCAGGCGACGTATGTCGATTTCGCGGGGGATGCCCGGCCCAGGGATTTTTCGAACGCAACGGGCACAGGTACCTATGTCGATACGAGCAACCGCAATGATATCACGGAAATACACGTTAGCCATGACGATGAGCAGTTGTATTTCCGGATTAAAACCCAGGCCGACATCACACCCTACAACGGAACCGACCTCAATTGGATGAACATCTTGGTCCGCTCGACGGGCGAGAAAGACTTTGCAGGGTATCAATATATCATCAACCGGAAGCCCGGATCAAGTCGCACGTCGGTGGAACGGTCTATCGGAGGGTACGAGTGGGTGTCGACCGGAGAGGCATCCTATAAGATTAGCGGAAATGTAATGGAGGTGGCGGTATCGTTGGAACAGTTGGGGTTGACACCTGAAAGTTGCGCAATCGAATTTAAGGTAGCCGATCATGTTACGAAATACGATGACATCATGGATTATTACGTGACTGGCGACAGCGCACCCCTCGGAAGGCTTAGTTTCAGGTATGGTAACTGGTAACTTCAATCAATCGAAATGGTGAAAACAACCTGGATCCGAAGCGTTTTTGTCAGTACGCTGTTTGCGTTGTCCTTGCTGACGCTTTCGTGGCAAGTCGAACGGATGCCTCACATGACGGCATCACCGATTTTGCCAGTCGGAAAGCAGGCGATCGAAAATGGCACGGTTTACCGGGTGGTTGTGAAAAATCCCGACACCGCCGACTATGCGGTGTATCACATTTTCATTCCCAAGGGGCTAGACACGGTTCGCGGAGTGTTTGTCCACCAGCATGGATGCGGTATGGAAGGGCGTGGCGAGTCTACGGCATACGATGTCCAGTATCAGGCGTTTGCAAAGAAATGGGGGTTGGCGATTGTGGGGCCTGATTTATATTACCGATCGGGTTGTATGGAATGGCGGGATCCAGCGTCAGGTTCAGGTCCGTCGCTGATGCGTGCCCTGGAGGAAGTGGGTACGGTATCGACCCACCCGGAATTGAAGGAGGCTCCTTGGCTTTTATGGGGCCATTCCGGCGGCGGATATTGGACGCTGGGGATGATGAAAGATTATCCGGACCGGATACTGGCTGCGTTTTGTTATTCCCCCGCCTTTGATCCGGCATGGGATTACCCGGAGGCCGCGTTAAGAATCCCGTTAATGATCCGTCACGCGGGAGCCGGAGATGCCAATGCGTCCGGTGTGCGCTGTTGGCAAACGGCGGTAAATACCTTCCAAAAGTTGAGGGCGGAAGGGGGACTGGTTAGTATTGCCTATACACCCTATCAAAACCACAACTACAGTTTTGTAAGGTACATGGCCATTCCATTTTACGAATCGGTACTGTCCAAACGCCTTCCCACAAGGACTCAGGTTTCCTTTGAGCACATGAAAGATCTGGATAAAACCGCGGGGTGGCTGGGGGATATACGGTCATTGAATACGTACGCCTACAGCAAATATCCCGAAGATCGATCCGCAGGGTCGTGGTTGCCCGATTCGGCGATCGCGGCGAAATGGAAAGAATTTGTCATTACCGGTACCGTGATCGATCGCACATCACCGCCCGCACCCTACGGACTTACGAAAACACGGCGTCATAATATGGCCGTTGAATTGACCTGGCACGGAGATGCCGATGTTGAATCGGGTATCAAACAATTTTGTATTTACGACGGGGATCGACTCATTGCGCGGTTTCCTGAACAGGGAGTATACCAACGTTTCGACACCAATGGCGACGATGCGATTCCAATGCCGGCATTGCCGATGAGAACCGTGGTTGCTTTGCCGGAGGGTGCCGACTCCAGCCTCAGCATCAGTGCAATCAATCATTTTGATCTCGAATCGCCGCGAGTGGCATTTCCAACTAAGTGAATTTGTAAACTTATGAATTATGAAATATACGTTGTTGTTATCTGCGTGGTTTAGTATCGTAGCTTCCCTCTATGGTAAAGACCCTACACCTGTATTGTACAACCGGATAATTTCCGGGACCGGAGACTACCCGGAGTTGTTAACTGAAGGTACAGGCGCACAGTTCACGGAAGACGGATTGCGCATGACGAAGAATGGCAGCCTGGTTAGACTCAACCAGTATTACGCATTGGCCGAGCGATTGATCCGATATCATGTGCGGTTTTCGGCAGATGCCGTAGGTATATTTCAAAGCGATCAAGGCGATTTCAAAGCCATGGTGGATGTCCGCCGCCAGCGCATCTCCATCGGTACTGATCCCATTAGTGAAGGGAAGGTGGATTTTTTGGACCCAACCCACGAATACCTCGTCGAAGTGCATCGGAACTACCAAACCTCCACGCTGCGAATCGTCGATTTATTTACAGGTGAACAAGCGAGCGTTGAGGCGACGCTGAATGGTACCGGCGGCGTAGGGGCAGGGGCGGAAGGTACAGGTTTTTTTGTGGGGCTTCAACATGATTACTATTGTTTCGGATTGGCGGAAGGAACCGAAATGCGGGTCAAGCAGATTTGTGTGCTGGCTAAGGAAACGGATTTGACCTTGCTGATCTATGGCGATTCCATCACCGAACCGGAAGGGTATTTTCCGACGGTGGATTTTCCGCAATCGTGGACGCAGCTGATCATGAAAAATGTGTCGGGAAATGCAATGGCAAGCGGCCGTGGCGGAACCACCATCCATGAGCTGCTCGGACGCATAAAAAACGAACTTCCTTATGTGCAGGCTAAGTATGTGATGATAACCATCGGTACCAATGGTGGAAATACGGAAGAAAACCTAAGTGAGCTGGTGGAGTACGTCCGCTCACAAGGTTCCATTCCGATATTGAACAATATTCCCTGCAACGAAAGCGGCACGCAGATTCCGGTAAATGAAATGATTGAAAAAATACGTCAGAAATACGGGATCAAGGGGTGCAGGTTTGATCTGGCCACTTCATTGGCTCACGATGGCCAGGTAGTGGATAAAACGACGATGTATTTTGAGGACTATGATTGGGGTAAAATTTACCATCACCCCAATGTGAACGGCTCTTTGCGGATGTATACCCGTACGTTGATCGACGTGCCGGAAATCTATGAATAGTACGGCTCCCAAAGTTCGGCAGTCACGCTTCGCTTGTCTGGCGATGCTGCTTGTTTGTTTAATAAATCCTTGTACTTTAGCAGATGGTCTCACTTCATGCTAGCTTTTAAAATCATGCGACTTTGTTTGGCTCTGTTTCTCGTGATTACCTACTGCCAAGCGCAGCAGCGTATCCCTCTATATGACGGCACGGTGCCTAACGCCAGACCGGCAGCTGACCGGGAGCGCGAGGAAGCGAATGCGCTGGTTGATACGTTGACCTTCCACGTTTCCGAACCCAGCTTAACCGTTTTTTTGCCCCCGCCCGGAAAGGCCAACGGTACGGCCGTGATCATTTGCCCGGGTGGCGGATATCATGTATTGTTGACAAAGCGGGAAGGGTCGGATGTTGCCCGCACGTTTAACGAGCTTGGTGTTGCTGCCTTTGTACTTCGATACCGTTTACCGGATGACGAAATCATGGTTGATAAATCCATCGGCCCGCTGCAAGATGCACAGCAAGCGATCCGGCTGGTGCGGGAAAACGCCAGCGTTTGGGGAATCGATCCCGCGAAAATCGGAATCATGGGATTTTCGGCAGGTGGGCACCTGGCAGCTACGGCGGGAACGCATTTCAAAAAAGATTACGTGCCCAATCCGCAGAAGACCAGTCTCCGTCCGGATTTTATGCTGTTAATCAACCCAGTGATCAGTATGACCGATGCGGTTGGTCATACGGGTTCCCGCGGCAACCTGCTGGGCAACACACCCTCCGTTAAGCAGATCGGCTTTTTTTCAAATGAATTGCAGGTTGACTCACTGACCCCGCCAACTTTTCTTGTCCATTCGGATGCAGATGTCGTCGTGTCTGTCGAAAACAGCGTGCTTTTTTATGAGGCGCTCCGTAAGCATCGTGTCACTGCCGGACTGCACATTTACGCTACCGGAGAACACGGCTTTTTAACGGCTCCGGCATTTGATGAATGGTTTGGCCGGTGCGTTTACTGGATGAAAGAACTGACTTTGTTATAGCCGTAAAGGAACGTATTCCGTGCATACGGGGGTTGAAAAATAATATTACAAATCCACATAAATGTAATAGACCTCCAAACGCGATCGACCTACCTTTGTTTACAAGTAATTACTAGCTATAAAAACGTAGTGAATATGAGTAAACAAAAAATTGTACATCCGGATCGGGCCGCGGACTTTGTAACGGGGGCTTATTCCGATGGGGTTATTGCGGGAGGTTTTCTTTTTGTGAGCGGCCAGGCTTCTGTTGACTTCAAGACTTCCAGATTTGTATTGGGTTCTATTGAGGAAGAAACCCAACGCACGCTCGACAATATTCAATCCATTCTGACCGCAGCCGGAATTTCGCTGGACGACGTGGTAAAAACCACGGTACACCTCAAAGATATTGCTGAATTTGACCGCTTCAACGCGGTATATGCTACCTATTTCACGGGCGTACGGCCTGCGCGTACAACCGTGCAATCGGTATTGGCGGAGGGTATCCGTGTGGAGATTGATTGCATCGCGAAGCTGCCGTAGAAACGTATGGACAACGGACAAATCAAACCCATACAGATCGGTGTGGTGGGATTGGGGCTGATGGGAAGCAGTATCGTCGTATCGTTATTGGCCTCCGGATATCCGGTAACTGCCCTTGCTCCGGTACCGGGCGAAAAGGATAAGGCGGCCAAGCATATCGGCGATTTGCTACGCCACGCGGATTCGGCGGGTGTTTTGCCGCGCGGTATCCCACCGTGCATCGATGCGCTGAAATTGGTCGAAGCATACGGGCAACTAGCGGACTGCAGGGTTGTGTTGGAATGTGTCGTAGAGGATCCGGAAATAAAAAGAAGGGTTTACGAACAGATAGCGGCTTCGGTGGATCGCAGCGCGATTATCGCTTCCAATACATCGGCTATACCGATCAGCCAATTACAGCAATTGGTGCCGCATCCCGAACGCTTCCTCGGAATCCATTGGGCAGAACCCGCTTACATGACGCGTTTCTTGGAGGTGACATGCGGGAGCGATACGGATCTGCGGATTGCAGAATACGTCGTGTCCCTGGGGTTCAAATGGGGTAAAGAGCCTACACTGCTCAAGAAAGATATCCGCGGATTCATCACGAATCGGTTGATGTATGCCGTTTACCGCGAAGCACTGTCGTTGGTAGAAGCCGGGCATACGACGTTAGCGGACGCCGACAAAGCGCTTCGCTACGATGCAGGATCGTGGATTACCTTGATGGGAATCTTCAGGCGAATGGCTTTCGTGGGCATGGAGGATTCCATAAACACCTGTAAGCAGCTATTTGGTCAACTCAGCAATCGGGAAGATGTCCCTGAGATCATGCGGCAGTTGGTAGCTAGTGAAGCGAAAGGGATACATAACCGGTCGGGACTATATACCTATACCGAGGAAAGCGCAAAAAAATGGGAAACGGCTTTTGGACAATTCAATCAAGAGATTTATGAACTGGCCTCGCGGTATAACGAAGCGCTTTTTCCCCTGAAAAGAGAAGAACAAATACCATAAAAAGCATGGCGATAGATCGTTACCAAGCGTCGGCCCGGTTGTTGGACCGGGCGAAACAAGTGTTGGCAAGTGGGGTTTCCTCCGAATTCCGGAAGTACAATCATCCGCATGCTATTTTTTATACACATGGCCGTGGAAGCCGTATTTATGACGTGGATGGCAATGAATACCTCGATTTCACCCTGAGCCAAGGGCCGTTGATCGTGGGCCATTCCCACCCCTCGGTACTGGATGCGATACAGGCGTATTCGGAACAGGGGCAATTATTTGCAGGGCAGCATCTGAAAGAAATCGAGCTTGCTGAAAAACTTTGTGAACTCATCCCATCGGCCCAGTTGATGCGCTTCTGCCTGGACGGATCGGAAGCGGTACAGACGGCTTTTCGCGTAGCCCGCGCTAAAACCGGGAGGCCGAAATTCCTGCGGTTTGAAGGCCATTATCACGGTTGGCTGGACAACGTCGCGTGGGGAATCAGTACGCCATCTGCGGAGGCGTTGGGCAGCCGTGAACATCCGCAGGCCTACCCTTGGTCGGGGGGCTTATCGGCTCACAGCCGGGAGGAGTTTATCATCCTTCCCTGGAACGACATCGAGTTGGTACGCCAGACGGTGGCACAACACCATGCGGAATTAGCGGCAATCATCACCGAACCGGTCATGTGCAACAATGGCTGCATCCCGCCGGAGGCAGGGTTTTTGGAAGGGTTGCGTGAAATTTGTGATGCGTACGGCATGGCGTTGATTTTTGACGAGGTGATCACCGGATTCCGGCTTGGCCTTGGCGGTGCACAGCGGTATTTCGGGATTACCCCGGATCTGTCCATTTTTGCAAAAGCGATTGCCAGCGGATATCCGATCAGTGCCATTGTAGGAAAACGGGAGTGGATGGAAGAAATCGAAACGGCCCGCGTGATCCATGCCGGTACCATGAATGCTGGTAACCCGACGGTGGCCGCCGCGTTGGCTACGATTCAGGTGTTGGAGCAGGACCCCCTTACATACGACCGCATGTTCCGGTTGGGAAGGAAACTGATGAACGGGCTGCAGGAAGCGGCACAGAAAGCAGACCGACCCCTTTTGGTGCAGGGAATGGGGCCGATGTTCAATACCGCCTTTACCTCGTTGACGCGGGTGCGCGATTACCGGGATACGCTTTCGAACGACAAAGCCCTGTTAAATGCGTTCATCGCGGGGCTGCACGATCGGGGCGTCCGTGTGATCGGCAGGGGGTTGTGGTATATCAGTGCAGTGCATACCGAGGAAGAGATTGATCAGGCCATCGCGGTGGCCACGGAAGTGTTAGCGTCCTTATAACGAACGATGACCCGAATTATGGAAGAAACGAACGTATCACTCCCCCCCATAGCAATCGTCGGCGATGGAAAGCTTGCTTACAGCGTCGCTGCTATGATGTTGCGCGCCAATCAAGAAACCACTTTGTTGACCTCGGATGTAGCGGCCGCTTACTCAGCGGTGAAGGAAGCGGTATCCGATAACGTGGAACAACTGATTTTACCGAGCGTTTGGCCTGCCGTTTTACCCCATCGGTGGATCGTCATCGTTACGGATGAACGCATCGATACAAAACAGCGACTCATCCGGCGATTGGACGAGTGCGCTAGTGCAGATGCCCTGATTGCCATCAATACCGAGAGCATCCCTTTGGCGGAATTGCAAACTTCCAGTCGGCACCCTGAGCGGGTGTTGGGATTGAATTGGTGTTACCCCGCTGATCTGACTTTCTTTCTGGAAATCATAAGCAATGAAAAGACCCATCCCGATCACCTACGTGCACTGCAGGCAATAGCAACCGAGGGATGGCATAAAGATCCCTATACCGTAAAATCTGGATTCAGCGTGCGTGCGCGGATGATGGCCGCTTGGGCGAGGGAGGCGTTTTATCTGGTGGAGAATGGCTACGCTTCCATGGAAAGCATCGACCGCGCCTGCCGAAATGATGCCGGATATTACCTGCCCTTTGCCGGCAATTTCCGATACATGGACCTCATGGGTACCTATGCGTACGGTGTGGTGATGAAAGACCTGAACCCCGAGCTTTCGAAAGCCACCCAAGTGCCGGATTCCGTGATTGCTAACTTACAAGGGTATGCCACTGACCAGCCGGACGATTGGGAAAAAATAGTTCGTACATTTAGTGCGGAAATCCGGGAATTGATTTTAAAATACCCACATGAAACCTGACGTGTCAGCGCCGCATAAAAGGCGATGAAAATTCAGGTTCCATGAGGCCATTGAAAAACAAAATTCTTTCGAATGAACCGATTGATCATTGATGCCCATCTGGACCTGGCGATGAACGCCCTGGAATGGAACCGGGATCTATCCCGCCCATTGGATGAAATACGCCGAGGGGAATTGAACCTGCGGGACCGGCCGGATCGCGGAAAGGGGACAGTCTGTCTGCCCGAACTGCGCAAAGGTAAGGTAGGCTTGGTGGTTGCTACACAGTTGGCGCGGGTCAGTCCATCCCGCTATACGCCTACTACCTGGAACTCTCCGCAACAAGCATGGGCTATGACCCAGGCGCAGCTCAGCTGGTACCGGGAGATGGAAGCCCTGGGAGAGATGGTACAGATTGTGGATCCGGACGGACTGGAAAAGCATATCGACTTATGGAATAACAACCAATTGGCAGATGAAGAAAAGCCCATTGGGTATATCCTCAGTCTGGAAGGTGCCGATTCGTTGGTGAATATTGATTACCTGTATCGGGCATACGACTATGGTTTGCGGGCAATGGGCTTGTCGCATTTCGGCCCGGGTCGGTATGCGGACGGTACGAAGACCGCGGGGCGGATCCATCCGCAGGGACTGGCGTTAATGAAGGTGATGGGCGAGTTAAATCTGATTTTGGATATCACTCACCTTACGGATGAAGGGTTTGACCAAGCCGTTGATGTATACGAGGGCCCGATATGGGCCAGCCATCACAATGTGCGTAAACTCGTTCCTAACCAGCGGCAGCTCACTGATGAGCAGATCAAAAAGCTGATCCGAAGAGGCGCTGTCATTGGCGGAATGTTGGATTGCTGGGCAATGGATATACGGTTTATCGATACCGTATCGGACCCGTGGCAACTGGATATCCGGCTTGAGCAGTTGGTAGATCATTGGGATCACATCTGCCAACTTGCCGGTAACAGTCACCACATTGGCATCGGAAGCGACCTGGATGGTATCTTTGGTACCGAACAAAGCCCCTGGGACATGAATTCGATAGCCGATTTACAAAAATTTGAAGCCATGTTGCAAAGGCGCGGATACAGTGAGATGGATATCGATCATATTTTTCATGGCAATTGGCTTCGGTTTTTACGGAATGCGTGGAAGAAATAAATAGACTATGCAAGATTATTCATTTAAAGCCGGCACGGCACAGGTGGACATTACACCACCATTGGGGACCGTGATCAACGGTGAATTTACGAGTCGCTATGCGAATCATATCGCCGATCCGCTTTATGCCAAAGCCATGGTTATGCAGGACGATTCGACCACGTTGCTCATCCTGGTCGTCGACATCTGTGTCATGCAACGGGATTTTCTGGACGAGGTAAAAGCCATGATTTTAGCAAAAACGGGCATCCCGAAGGAAAATCAGTTGATCTCAAGTACACATACCCATTCAGCTGGTTCGGTTGCCGATTTGTTGATGGGGCATGTGGACTGGGGCTACCGGAAGAAGTTGCCTGCATGGCTTGTGGAGGCTGCCTTGAAAGCGCAGCAACGGCTGGTTCCTGCACAAATTGCCTATGGTTGGTTCGACGAGCCCCGGCATATGGTATGCAGGCGTTATCGCATGAAGGCCGGCTACCGACCGTTTAACCCCGTAAGTGGAGGCGTGGATGCGATAAAAACCAATCCTTTCGGCGATGAAGGCGATATTGTAGAGCGTACATCCAAACCGGATACGGAACTGCGGTACTTAGCCGTAAAAGGAACCAACGATCAATGGATCGGCTTACTTGCCAATTATTCGTTGCATTACGTGGGCGACTGCGAGCGAGGTACGATCAGCGCGGATTATTTCGGATGGTTTGCAAACGAACTGACCGAATTATTGGGAGCGGGGCCCGGTTTCGTAGGCATGATGAGCAACGGAACCAGCGGTGAAGTGAATATCTGGGATTTCTTGGAACCGGATCGTTACCCGGCGGGAAACCACGCGAAAAGCCGGGTGATCGGCAAAGAACTTGCCGAGGGCGTCGCGGCTTCGCTAGCGGGTGTGACCTGGGAGGCGCAACCCTTATTAGGGAGCCGCTATGATGAGGTAACGGTGGGGTTACGTAAACCAACGCCGGCCGAATTGGAGTCCGCGAAAGAACTGGTGAGACAAACGGACTACGAAAACATCCATTTCGACCAACAGGGATACCGACAGGTATATGCGCGGGAACAGGTGTTGCTGGCTGAATACCCCGACCAAAAACAGGTGCCGGTACAAGCATTCCGGATCGGATCAGGTGTGATCGGTGCGCTTCCGGGTGAATTTTTCGCCGAAACCGGTTTGAATATCAAGGCGGGACGACCCGATAAAAAATATTTTACGATTTGCCTGGCCAATGATTACGTGGGCTATGTGCCGCCAGTCCATGAGTTGGAACAGGGCGGCTACGAATGCTGGCGCTGCCGATCAAGTCATTTAGCGGAAAATTCCGAAGAACTTCTTAAAAATAGTCTGGAGGCACAAATCAATAGTCTTTAAACCACATTATTCTATGCAACCCCTTGATACTTGGTACCGGATCCGCAACGAATCCGACGTCGATTCTCCCGCATTGCTCGTGTTCCCGGATCGTATTCAACAGAACATCGTCCTTCTGAAAAGCATGATTGACGATCCCAGGCGTTTGCGGCCGCATGTGAAGACGCATAAAACCAAGGAGTTAACCCGCCTCCAGCTGGAAGCCGGAATTTCGCGGTTTAAGTGTGCGACCGTGGCTGAGGCGGTAATGCTGGGTGAATGCGAGGCCCCCGATGTACTAATGGCATACCCGCTGTATGGTCCGAAGCTATCCCGCTTTGTGTCGTTGACGAAAAGGTTCCCAAAGACCAATTTTTCAGCAATTGTAGACCATCCCGATGCTGCACGTGCACTGGCGGACGCGGCAATGCAAGCAGGGGTGATCATTGATGTTTTTGTAGACCTGAATATCGGTATGGGCCGTACCGGTATCCAGCCGGGAGCAGCGGCGATGGCCTTGTATCAACAATGTGGGCAGTCGGAGGGGTTGGCTATTCAGGGTTTCCACGCATACGACGGTCAGGTGCATGAACGGGATATCGAAAAGCGGAAGGTAATCTGTACGCAAAATTTTGAACAGGTCAAGCGCATGGCAGAGCAGGTACAAGCAGCGGGTTTTGCCAAGCCGCGCATTGTTATTGGAGGCTCACCGTCGTTTCCAATTTATGCAACCTATCCCGATGTGGAGTGCAGTCCGGGAACCTTCATTTTATGGGATAAAGGATATGCAGATGGTCTGCCTGATCAGCCGTTTCTTCCCGCGGCGGTGCTGTTGACGCGAATTGTGTCCATGCCCGCAGCGAACCGGCTGTGCGTGGACTTAGGCCACAAAGCGGTCGCAGCCGAAAACCCCTTGGAACGACGGGTATATTTCCTTAATGCCCCGGATCTAAAGCCGATCAGCCAAAGCGAGGAACACCTGGTATTGGAAGCGCCGGTCGGACACGCCTGGAAAACAGGCGATGTGCTCTATGGATTGCCGCAGCATATTTGCCCCACCGTCGCGTTATATGATAGTCTCACGGTTGTCGAGCATGGGGCCTACGCGGGACGCTGGACAGTAGCGAGCCGGAACCGATCATAGATAGTTAGGTGATTTGTAACAATTGTTGTTATTTTTGAGCCATGCGAAAGAACGGGCACCTACTTCAATTGGTTATTTTCACAGCGTTTTTTCTTTTGGGTGCGCAGTACATAACAGCGCAGGAAAAAACTTCAAAAATACACATAAGGGATCTGCACGTACGTGATCCGTATATCGTGGCCGATCAACCGAGTCGGTCGTACTTCCTTTATAAATCAGCGCCGGTCAAAGATAAACAAGGGGCCGATGCGAGCGGGGTGGTTGCTTACCGAAGTAAAGATCTGGAATATTGGGAGGGACCGTACGTGGTCTATGCAACGCCGCAGGACAATTGGATCAAAGGCGCCATATGGGCGCCTGAAGTGCACGCGTATCAAGGTAAATACTATCTGTTTGCCACCCTTAATTCGGATATCGAATGGAAACTGCAGCGGAAAGATTTTCCGAAGTACACCTTCCGGGGTACGCAGATATTTTACGCAGATAATCCGATGGGACCATTCTTGCCGTTTGAAGGGAAGTTGCCACATACCCCGATGGATCGCATGGCATTGGACGGTACGTTGTGGATCGAAAATGGAACTCCCTATATGATTTACTGCCACGAGTGGGTGCAGATCGAAGATGGGACGATGGAACTGGTGCAACTGGAGCCGGATCTTTCCAAAACAGTGGGATCGTCGTTAACGCTTTTTCATGCATCAAGCGCCCCGTGGTCTACCGGAGATCAACATCCGGACGGTACGCTCACGTATGTTACGGATGGCTGTTTCCTTCATCGGACCAAGACCGGTAAGCTGCTGATGATCTGGTCGAGCTTCAAAGAAGGCAGTTACGCGATTGGTATTGCAGAATCTACAACCGGAAAGGTGACCGGGCCCTGGAGGCAACAAGAAAACCCATTGTTCGACCAGCACGGTGGGCACGGTATGCTGTTCAAGACGTTCGATGGCCGGCTTATGCTCACCTTTCATCAGCCCAATTCGCCGGGCGGCAAGGAGCGTGCGCAGATCTATGAGGTAATCGACACGGGCGATACGTTGGTTTTGAAGGATTAATCCCTTTCGGTACGTATTCGATCTTCTTCTCCCAACCCTAACTTACGAACGCCTAGCCTTTACGCCAGTTGGTATAACCAGTTGGTATAAACTGTTATTGTACTATTTTTTAGGATCAATGGTATAATTTTTCACGTTCGATTTCAATACGAAATATTGTACTACTAATGTAAAGAAAAATAGTAGGCAGCCGCAGATCACCTACCTATCTTTGGAATACCAAATAACCAATTATGCATATTGAATGAGAGGGATACGTATGGGAATTTGCCTGCGCTCAATCAGCGGGCAAACGCAGGAATATGCGAACAAAGTAGTTAAGTTAAAGGCTAACATTAATCAGTAGTTATGAAGATGAATTCTATCAAAACGTACGGAGGCGAGCGCCATGGAAGGGGATACGCCCTTTGGTGGAAAGCGCCGGGCTTAGTGTGTTTTATGGTAGCAATGCTGCTATCTTTCGTGCACGTACAAGCTCAGACCACCACGCTACGTGGACGCGTCACCAACAGCGCGGGCGAACCCTTGTCGGGTGTAAGTGTCAACTTGAAATCGGGAACCGCCGCCACCTCGACGAATGACCGCGGTGTTTACGAGATTCAGCTACCGTCCGACGACGGGGTATTGGTATTTTCCTACGTAGGGATGGCCACGCAGGAAATCCCCGTCAATGGAAAGCGTACGATCGATGTGGTCCTTGAAGAAGGTGGACAAAATTTGGATGAAGTCGTTGTCGTGGGATATGGCAGACAGTCGCGCGAAACACTGACGACCGCAATTTCGAAAGTAGATAGCAAGGTGTTGGAGAACGTTCCTTATGCCAATGCAGCGGCAGCATTGCAAGGGTCTGTGTCGGGTGTCCGGGTGCAAAGCACATCGGGTCAACCAGGTGCTGCACCCCGTGTCATTGTCCGTGGGGGAACCTCGATAAATAATCCGAACGGTGCGGCCCCGTTGTACATCATCGACGGCATTGTCAGGACGGATATGAATAACATCAACCCCTACGACATTGAAAGCATGCAAGTGTTGAAGGATGCCTCTTCCACGGCAATTTACGGAGCGAGGGGATCCAACGGGGTTGTTATTATTACGACCAAATCCGGAAAATCCGGTGGCGCGCAAGTAAGCTATTCGTACGATCACACGGTGTCGCGGGTCGGAAAAATGTATGATTTGGTTAGCGCCCGGGAATATTTGGAGCTTAATAGGGGCAGTGCGGTGAATGAGCCCGATAAAACCAAAGACGGTGCGGTGCAGCGGCTGGGATTACCTATGGGGTATGGCATAGGCAACGATCTAACCAATAGTACGGCGTTCACGACCCAATATTTAACGCCGGAGAATGAATATAAACTTAGCCAAGGGTGGCAAAGCATGCCGGATCCGGCAGATCCATCGAAAACGCTGATTTTCCAAGACAACGATTTTCAGGCGCTTACCTACCAAACCGGCATTTCAAAAAATCACCACTTATCGGTTTCGGGCGGTGGGGAGCGCGCAAATTTCCACGCTGCCGCTGGCTACCTGGATAACGAGGGTACCGTTATTACCACTGGCTACCGGCGTTATAACGTAGATCTGAACGGCCAGCTGGAAGTAAACAATAAACTGACGGTTTTCGGACGGGTGAATTTCTCGAACGCCAGTCAGAAAAATTCCTCCTTTGGAACCGACGTGACCTTTTATCGGTCGGCCGGACTGGCCCCAACCGCCAAAGTGTATTTTGAAGACGGATCGCTGGCTCCGGGGACCAATTCTGCTATTGGTAACCCGTTATACCATATGAATACCTTGGTAGATAAGAATTCCGTAGACAATCTGACCATTGCCTTAGGCGGGAAATGGCAAATTGCACCCGGATTGACATTTGATCCGCAATTGTCGATGTTCAGCGTCAATAACGATGGATATACGTTCCAACCGGCTTTCTGGAATGGCCCCGCGTCTTATGTGACCACACGCAACGCTACCGCTGCGAACTCGCGCTGGCGTCAATACCAGGCCGATGCCGTTTTTTCGTATGTGAAAAGCTTTCAAAGTTCACACAATTTGGAAGCTAAAGCGGGATTCTCTTACTATGCGCGCCAAAATTCCAGATTACGCGCTTACGGCCGCGGTGCTTCCACCGATTTGATTCCCACATTGAATGCAGCGGGAGAACCTACTGCCATCAGTAGCTTCATATCTGATCAGGTGATTGTCGGGTATTTCGGCCGTGTTAATTATGACTACAATCAGAAGTACCTTTTGTCGGTAAATGCCCGTTACGACGGTGCATCCAATCTGGGTCTGAACTACCGATGGGGTATTTTCCCGGGTGTTTCCTTGGGATGGAACCTGCATAAAGAAGACTTTTGGGCGGCGGTGCCAGACGTCATTTCCCGATTCAAGTTGCGGGGAAGTTATGGGGTAAACGGAAATATCAGTGGATTGTCGGCAAGTTTGAACATGTCGCCTGCCCCGCCGTCGGAAAGCGTAAATGGAAACATCAATGAACTGTCGGATTTTCTAGCGCAGGGCGCTTACAGCGTAGGAGCGCGGTACAATGGCAACGCGGCCATTCAGAATTCGGTGTTACCGAACCCGGATCTGAAGTGGGAACAATCCAAAACGTATGACATAGGCGCTGATTTGGGGCTCTGGAACGATCGTGTCGGAATACTTTTTGATTATTTTATTCGGCGAACGGATAACCTGATTACAAATCTCTCTTTGCCATTATCAACCGGTTTCTCCAGCATATTGACGAATTTGGGCAGTTTACAAAACAAGGGCGTCGAATTCGAGGTGTCGGCGAACGTATTGCCGGCTACGTCGGCCTGGCAGTGGGACCTTTCCTTCAATGCATCGAAAGTGACCAATAAAATTCTTAGGCTCCCGGATAATGGCGTGGAAAATAATCGGGTTGGCGGGGATTATGTATGGGACGAGGGACAACAGGATTATGTATGGAAAGGCGGTTTGCAGGAGGGAGGGACGGTAGGTGACCTATATACGCTTAAGCAGATAGGTATTTACCGGACGGATGAAGAAGCTGCGAATGCGCCCGTATATACGTATATTGTTGGCGCGGATAAGACCCAATTCGGAGGGGATGTGAAGTGGTTGGATAGCGACGGGAACGGCGTGATTGACAGCCGCGATCAGGTGTATATCGGGAATACGTATCCGAAATGGACGGGAGGTTTCAGCAACAGCTTGTCCTACAAAGGCGTAGGCCTGTATTTGCGGATGGATTATACCACCGGCCATACGATTTTCAATTACGGTAAGCTGTTCTTAGACATGAACGGGTATTCCGACGGCACATTCACCAAGGATAAATACGAAAACTCTTGGAAACAGCCAGGCGATGAGGCAACGCAATCGCGGTACTATTGGGGCGGGGAACGTACGCAACGGAATAACTTTTTCGGGGTAACTGACCGCGGAAATTCCATCTTTTACCAACGGGGAGATTTTCTGTGTGTGAGAGAGGTGACGCTAAGTTATACATTCCCCCAAGCGCTGGTGAACCGGATCAAATTGGCAGGGCTGCGGATAAACGCCACAGGCAATAACCTGTACTATTTCACGAAGTACGATGGGCTGAATCCGGAAGAGGGAGGACGTGACAACGGCCGTTATCCTATGCCGAGGAATTTCATATTCAGTGCCAATATCACGTTCTAGCTGATAAATTCAATGAAGTATTTACTAGAAAAATAGACATAGTGATGAAGAGATTAATATATGTTGCAGGAGCCATTTCGATTTTAGGCATCACCTCCTGTTCAAAATCGCTGGACGTAGATCCAACCAGCGTCATTACGACCGGCTCTTTTTGGAAATCGGAAGATGATGCCCGCGGTGCGCTTTATGGCATGTATGTGGATTTCAGGGCGACCTCGGAAGCGATTTTTATGACCGGCGACCAACGCAGTGAGATCTATGAAGGGGGCGTTTATGGGGGAGGGACCTATACCCTGCATACCAATTCGATGACGCCCGATGTTCCCGGCCATCCCAATTGGTCCGGATATTATAAAACGATTAACAGCGCGAATCTAATTCTGAAATATGTTTCGCAGATCAAGTTTGCTTCGACGGCGGAACAAAATCAAATACTGGCGGAAGCCTATGCGGTGCGGGCGTTTCTTTATTTCACCATGTCAAAGACATGGGGCGATCTGATTATCCGGACCGAACCGATTGAGAGTGCCGATCCGGCTGTGACCATCAAAGAACGTTCGCCCAAAGCGGAGGTTTTTACACTCATCAAAAGTGACATCGAGCAAGCATTGCAACTGTTTCCGGATAATGGTTTTCGGGACCAACGCGGGGCGTGGTCAAAAGCCGGGGTAAATGCGCTGAAAGCGGATGTTTTTCTGTGGACCGCAAAAACGATGGGCGGAGGGGAGGCCGATCTCCAAACGGCACTTGCTGCATGTGAAGCCGTGCGTACCGCCGATGTCGGACTGCTGACGTCTTTCGCCGATATATTTAAGTACAACAATAAAGGCAACCGTGAGGTGATCACAAGCATCCGGTTCAATGACCTGGAAGGCGGTAATTATTTCTGGCATATGTGGATCATCGGTTCCGCAGTGCCCTCCAATATCAGTGAGGAGGCAAAAGCGCTCCTGTTGCCGGTTGGGGGTGGGCAAGGGCTTATGGTGGCCACAAAGCTTGTCCGGGATCAGTTTGCCGAAGACGACGCGAGAAGAGCGGCCTCGTTTTTTGAAATATATACTTACGATGGAAATGGGGACAGCACGTATTATACGAACGTATCCCTGAAAGGATCGGGCGTTATTGTCGGCGGCAACCGGGTCTTTTCAAGTGATGTCATCTTGTATCGGTATGCCGACGTGCTGTTGATGCAAGCTGAGGCTAAGAACGCGTTGGGACAGGACCCCTCGGATGAAATTAACGAGGTGAGGAAACGCGCGTACGGGGCTGCCTTTGAGAACCACCGGTTTATCAGTGGAAGCCGGGAATCCAATGACGAAGCGATCCTCAAGGAGCGATTACTGGAATTGATGTATGAAGGTAAGCGTTGGTGGGACCTGTTGCGCTTTGACAAGGCGTTTGAATTGGTTCCCACCTTACAGGCACAGTCGGGAAAGGACTATCTCAAGTTGTTTCCGATCGCCAACTCGGTACTGAGCGTTGAGCCAAAGGTTCGACAAAATCCAGGTTATGAAACTACAGATTAATGATATGAAGAAGCTTAGCAGGTTAAAGACACTTTTGATTGGATGGGTCGTTCTCTTGGGTGTAGGAGGCGCATTCGCGCAGACGGAAATCAAGGTTACGAAAATTTGGGACAAAGCCAAGCATAACGCCTTTCCTGATTTGTATTTTTTCAATGGGTATTACTATTGTACCTTTCGGGAGGGAACGAGTCACGTCGACCAGAACAACGATGGTCAGGTGCGTATTATCCGATCGAAAGATTTAAAAAACTGGGAAACCGTTGCAAAATACGCATTAAAGGGTATCGACGTCAGAGAAGCCAGGTTGTCGTCCATGCCGGATGGACGGATGCTCGTGACGATTGCTGCCGGCGTATGGAAAAACGGCTACGAATCTTTGCGCCCGTATGTGTCGTTTTCTAACCCCTCAGGCACCGATTTTACGCCGCTCGAGTTGGCTCAGGTGGATCCGGCCATACCGGAGGGGCTTGATTGGATCTGGCGGGTCACGTGGAACGACGGCGTCGGATACGGAGTTTTATATAAATTTCCGCTCGACCGGAACAGCGCGCCGTGGGAGGCTTACCTGGTTTCAACCCGGGATGGCAAGCACTACAAGAAGGTGTCACAGATCCCCATTGACGGAAATCCCAATGAGAGCACCATCCGGTTTGATGCGCAGGGGAAAATGTATGTGATGATCCGGCGCGAAGCTGGCGACAAGATGGGAACGCTGGCTACCAGCGCGTATCCCTATACCAAATGGTCTTTCTCGCCGCTGAAATGGCGATTGGGCGGGCCCAATTTCTTGTTCTTAACGAACGATGAGCTGATCATGGGCTCGCGGTTACATACGGGTCAAACCGCGCAGACAGCCCTTTTTGTGACGGACCTTTCGGGCAACGTAAAAAAGACCATCCCGCTACCGAGCAATGGAGATTCCAGTTATCCCGGAATGGTTATCCGGGACGGGTCGTTGCATGTGGCCTATTATTCCAGCCACGAGGGAAAAAGCTCGATCTATCTCACCGAAATTCCCCTTGCCGATTTGAAAGCCAAGCAACCGAGCGAGCAGGTCGGCCCCGGCGTACGTAAGGTTAAAGATGTGGTTATCTACCAGGATTCCCTATTTTACAGCACGTTCCCATCGGTGGTAAAGAAACCCGACGGCGAATTGCTGGTGGCTTTCCGGCGCGCCCCGAACCGGAGGATGTATGGCGAGCAAAACAACAACCACGTAGACCACAACAGTTACCTGGTTGGCGTACGTTCCACAGACGGAGAGACCTGGACACCGGATCCGGATTTGATTTATGCGCATCCATTTGGCGGATCGCAGGATCCGTGCCTGCTTCAACTCAAGGACGGGACCCTGCTTTGTGCAAGTTACGGATGGACAACCGTGAGGGGTGATGCCAACGTAAAGCAACCGTATTTTGAGTCGGGTGGATTTATCTTCTTAGGTGGATACCTGGTACGATCTACCGATGGCGGTAAAACCTGGGAAGGGCCTTACTATCCACCTCATATTGCGCAAGAGCGGCATTATAATGTATTTAACGAACCGGTGCCCGCCTATAATCGGGGGGCCTTGTATGAGGCGAAAGATGGGCGTATCTTGTGGATCGTTGCGGCACATGACAGTGTGAAGAAAACATCCAATTACCTGTTGGTATCGAAGGACAAGGGGCTGACCTGGGAATATTCGGGAGTGGTGGCAAAAGACCCCACCGTTTCCTTCAACGAAGCGTCTGTCATCGAAACACCCAAGGGAGACATTGTGGGTTTTCTGCGCACAGCCGGGTTTGATGACCAAGCCGTAATCGCCCGGTCGACCGACGGCGGGAAAACCTTCCATTGGCAATCGATGCGGTTTCAGGGGCACCCATTGAATGCGTTGCAATTACCCGATGGCCGCGTTTTGGTGACCTATGGATATCGGCATAAACCCTTTGGTATACGGGCACGCATATTGAACGCCGAGTGTACCGATTGGGACACGGCGAAGGAGATCGTGTTGCGGACCGATGGCGGAAACGGCGATCTGGGTTATACCTGGCCGGTACAATTGGATAAAAACCGCGTGCTGGTGGTGTATTATTTCAATAAAGAAAATGGGTTACGGCATATCGCCGGGACCATCATCGAAATTGACGCGGACAAATAACCGCTTCTGGATCCATACGGTATGAGTGAATTATTTAGTTTAAGCGGCAGATCGGTTTGGGTACTGGGCGGAGCCGGCTATTTAGGCAGTGCAGTGGTCGCGCTATTGAGCGAAATGGGCGCGCGGGTGTTGTGCATCGATCTGGCGGATCGGGCACAAGCCTTTGTCGATGCGCACGCATTGGAAGAAAATGTAGTGCCCGTCAGCCTGGATGCAACGGACCTGGATGCGGTGTCTTCATTTGTGGCGAAGGAAATCACGTCCAAGGGTTGTCCGGACGGATTGGTGAACTTAACCTATGCTTCCACGAGCAAGGCATTCGAAGACCTTACCGCCGACGAGTTCGATGACGCCAACCGCGGCGGCATCACGGCGGTCTTCCACATCAGTCGATTGGTCGGGCAGGCAATGGCCGACCAGCGCAAAGGGAGCATCGTATTGTGCTCCAGTATGTACGGCGTGGTCGTGCCTTATCCGTCGGTCTATGAAAAACCGATGAATAAAAACCCGATTGAATATGGGGTGGGCAAGGCCGCTATACGGCATATGGCTAAATACATGGCGGTTCATTGGGCCGAACATCAGGTACGGTGCAACGTGATCGCGCCGGGGCCATTCCCCAATCCTACGGTCCAAAGCCAGCACCCTGATTTTGTTGAGCGTCTCGAAGCCCGTGTTCCGATGAAGCGGATCGGACAGCCCACGGAGATTGCTGGAACGGTTGCGTTTCTCTTGTCGGATGCGGCTTCGTACATCACGGGCCAGACAATTGTCGTTGACGGAGGCTGGACATGCTGGTGAAGATCCTGCCTTTTTCGTGGGTGTTTGCGCCATTCGCCCTGGTTGTTATGTTCATTATTCCAAAAGAAGTAAATTCGCAAATCATGCCCCTATCCATTATGAAACCGGATGCAAAAGCTGATCTAAGGGAACTTCTCCATACACAAGCGGAATGGGTGAAAGTGCATGTTGCCGAGTTTCTGATCTGGGAGAACCGGTATGTGGATGAAGTACGAACCGTTTTCCTGCAGGAGGAGAAGGAATTTGGCAAACAACCCCGTTATCGGATTGGGATATGGCGGGTATTGGCACAGGCAGCCAAAACACCGGAAGAACGGAAACGGTGGACCGACCGCATCCGGGCGGTCTATGATGACCCCGCGTGTACAGACCGGCTGCACGCAATCGAAACGTTGGCAAAGCTGCGTATACCGGTGGATGTGCACCGTGATTGGATTACGGGAATACAGGCCGATCGTATTGACGCTTTCACCGTTTACAAGTTATGGAATGCCGCCTATCATCCAGACATCGGGCTGAACAGGGTCAGGGACACCTGTCTGTCGCTGCTCCGGCAACTAAATGAACAAGGCAAACTGGAATTCGTTCCGACGCTGTCCTACGTCCTTCGTTACCTCAAGCCCTTTACACAGCGCGACTGGGCGCAGTTACCCCAGCTTGACCAGATCATGGAAATGCCAGTCGCCATGCGCGCCAATGTGCTTGCTACCGCTTGGATGACCGCGCCTTTTACCGGGAATCAGCAGGTTTCCTCCCTAAAAAATCAGCTTCTATCAATGGATGACGTTCCTGCCGGATTGCAGCAGCTTCTTCATGGGCTGGCCGAACGGGGGGAGGCGGACGATCAGGAGGCCTTGTTTCGATTGTATCAAAAGGTAAGCGATGTCGATAGACCCAAGTACGATCCGGATATCCATGCAACTGCAGCCTATGCGGTATTGAAAGTGACAGGCAGGTTCGCTAAGGAGGAGGCAGATGATCAGTAAACGAGCGTATTACCCTTGGCTATTGGTCGGGTTGTTGTGCATTGTCGGATGCCTCAATTACCTCGACCGGATGACCATCACCACGATGCGGACGAGCATCATCGAAGTCATTCCCATGACCGATGCGGAGTTTGGGTTGTTGACATCGGTCTTTCTTTGGGTATATGGGCTGGCAAGTCCGCTAGCCGGTTATCTGGCCGATCGCTTTAACCGCAGCAAGGTCATCATTGGCAGTTTATTCGTTTGGTCGTTGGTCACTTGGTTGACGTCTTTGGCCACCTCCTTTGAACAACTGCTGGCCGCAAGGGCGTTGATGGGCATCAGTGAAGCATGTTACATGCCCGCTGCAATGGCGTTGATCATGGATTGGCACACGGGGAAGACGAGGTCTACGGCGACGGGCGTTCATGTGGCCGGCGTCATGGTAGGGCAAAGCCTGGGTTTCATTGGTGGCTGGTTGGCCGAAACCCACAGCTGGCATTATGCGTTCAGTATTTTTGGAATTGTCGGAATCGGATACGCCGCGATATTGGTGTTTCTCCTGCACGACCGGAAAGCCGTCATCGAGGAGGCAACGTTCGGCAACGCACCCGTTGCGCCGCAAAAAAGCCAGACGGACCTGAAGGTGGCGCTGAAGCAGTTGTTTGGGAACCCTTCGTTTATTACGGTCCTGCTCATCTGGGGAATATCCGGTGCGATCAGTTGGATGGTGAACGGCTGGCTGCCAACTTTTTACAAAGAAAGGTTTGATTTATCTCAAACCGAAGCGGGCGTGTATTCCACGGCCTATTTTTTTCCGGCCATGTTGGTTGGCGTTATCGGCGGGGGTGCGCTGGCCGATTGGTGGTCCAGAACGAACGTCCGGGCCCGGATGTGGCTGCCTGCGATCGGCTTTCTCATCGCAGTACCGGCCGTTTTTATCGCGAGTTATACCCTGCTGTTATGGGCAACGGTTGCCGGCTTCCTGGTATATGCATTGACGCGGCCATTTATCGACGCCAACATGATGCCCATTTTAGGCATGATTGCGGATAAACGCTACCTTGCAACAGGTTATGGTTTTTTAAATCTGTGCAGCTGCGTCATCGGTGGAATCGGAATTTATATAGCAGGGGCTTTACGGGACAAACACGTAGATCTTACGTTGATCTTCCAGCTAGCCGCCCTGAGCATGGTGGTTTGCGCCCTGCTGCTGTTCCGGCTGAAGCCGAAAGCGAGACCGGCCGATGAATAAGGTTAGGTTTATTAACGAAAGAGAAAAATTTAGGCTCATAAATAATAAGTTAACTAGATGAGAAGAAGCAGGGTACTGAATAAATTACGGGCGGGTGACACCGCCAGTTGCTTTAAGGTGAATCTGAAGGATGCCCAGGTTTCCGAAATCGCCGCGATCGCAGGCTTTGACTGCGTATGGGTAGATTTGGAACACATCGGTCAAGATTGGTCGGTGATCGCTTCGCACGTTTGGGCGACCAAATCCCAGGATACCGATTTGATGGTTCGTGTGCCCAGAGGCGCATACAGCGATTACGTGAAACCCTTGGAAATGGATGCAACGGGTATCCTTGTGCCGCACGTCATGGGCGTAGAAGACGCCAGAAAAGTGATTCACATGACCCGTTTTCATCCCATTGGGAGGCGGCCGATAGACGGGGGTAACGCCGACGGAGCTTATACCGCGCTGGATTTCAACGCGTATTTGGAATCTGCCAATCGGGAACGGTTTGTAGTCCTGCAAATTGAAGATCCGGAGCCATTGGATGAGCTGGAGGAAATCGCCCAATTGGAGGGATTCGATATGCTGTTTTTTGGACCGGGAGATTTCAGTCAGGGAATCGGCGCCCCCGGGCAATGGGATCATCCGTTACTGATTGAAACCCGGAAGCGGGTAGCCGAAGTGGCCAATCGGTACGGAAAATACGCGGCCACCGTCGGCACGTCGGCCAATTTGAGGGAGTTGGTGGATATGGGGTATCACTTTGTAAGTGTCGGTGCCGATGTCGTCGGACTAAAAAATTACTGCCAGGACATCGCGAATGCGTTTGGCCAAAACGGAAGGCAAGGAAAGTCATACCTGGAACACTAGACAACGTCGTCATGCGGAAACGAGCATTGGGTAATACGAATATTCAGATTTCCGAAATCGCCTTTGGTGGCGTGGAAATCGGGATGCCTTATGGGATCGGCGTAAAAAGCGAGGCGGATATGCTAAGTGAGCGTGAAGCGGTCCGGCTGTTATGGGACGCGCTGGACCAAGGGATTAATTTTTTTGATACCGCGAGGCTTTATGGCGAAAGCGAGCGCATTATGGGTAGCGCCTTTTACGGTAAAAGAGAACACGTCGTGTTTGCCACAAAATGCCGGCATTTGAAACAACCGGACGGACGGATTCCCACTTATGCAACACTAAATGACCTAGTGCGGACGTCCCTCACGGAAAGCTTGCAAGCACTGCGTACCGATTACATCGATCTGTATATGGTTCATTATGCCGACCTGGATTTACTGGCGAATGAAGACCTGCTGCGCGTATTTACAAAATTACGCGAAGAGGGCACAGTTAGGGCCATCGGGGTGTCGGTATATAAAACCGAGGAAACCAGGCTGGCGATCCATTGTAAGGAGTGGAACGCCGTGCAGTTGCCTTTCAATCTGATGGATCAAAGCCAAGGCACATACTTTACGGATGCAGCCCGCGAAGGAATCGGTGTCATTGTCCGGTCAGTGCTGATGCGGGGCATGCTCAGCGACCGGATGCCCAGGCTGCATCCGGCACTCAAGGATGTGGAGGTACACCTCGGTAAGTACCGGCGCCTATTACGCGCTGGTTTCACGCATCTGCCTCAATTGGCGACCCAATTTGCGCTGTCTCATCCCGAAGTATCCGCTGTTTTGGTGGGCATCGACAAAAAGGAGTATTTGGAAGACGCATTGGACGCAGTGAGCGGCCCCGACATGGACGAGGCGCTGTTGAAGGAAGCCCGGACCTTGGCGTATCCGGATCCCGCATTCCTGAATTTAGCAGAATGGGATAAAAAAGGTTGGTTATGATTCGCATCGGTATTATTGGGATGAGTGCGGGGAACGCGCACCCCTATTCTTGGTCCTCAATCATCAATGGACGTTTTGACGGATCGGAAATCAGTCGGGTGGGATACCCGGCGGTGGCTGCTTATTTAACAGCGAATAGGGACACGCTCGGCATTCCCGGTGCCACCGTGACGCATGTGTGGTGCCAGGAGCGTGCCATTTCTGAAAGCATTGCACAGTCATCGGGTATTGCCACCATCGTAGAGCGGTTGGAAGACATGGTCGGTCAGGTAGATGCCGTGATCTTGGGGCGGGATGATCCGGAAAACCACGTGGCGATGGCGAAGCCATTTATCGACGCGGGAATTCCCATTTTTATCGATAAGCCCTTGGCCTATTCCCGCGAAGACCTGGCATGGTTTGCGGATCAGGTTCAAAAGGGCCGGTTTGTCATGTCGTGCTCATCGATGCGATACGCCAATGAATGCCGCGTTGCCAAACAGGAGTTGGCCGCGTTAGGCGAGATTGAGCTGATTACGGCGGTAGGGAAGAAGGATTGGAAAAAGTATGGTATTCATTTGTTAGAGGCCGTGTTTGCCGTAATGGGCGACGTGAAACCGTTGAGCGTACAACATATCGGTGCCTTAGATCGAGAAATCGTCCACGTGCAGACGGTGGAAGGGCCGGATATTATGCTTCACCTATTTAATTCCATTTCCGGAACCTTTCAGGTGTCTTTTTTTGGCAGTAACCATTGGAAACTCGTAGACATCCGGAATTCCTATTCGATGTTCCGCGACAACCTCATCGAATTTGTCCGATCCGTGGAAGACGGTGCACCACGTCTACGTTTTGAAGACACCTATTCGCTCATAAACGTCATCATTGCGGCCAACGAAAGTCGTTTGCAAGACGGAAAACGTATGTTACTATCCTAAAGCGATGTTACTATCTTAAGGAAATGTCATGAATGTTAAAGAACTGTTGAGTTTAACGCACAAAGTAATTGTCGTCACCGGCGGCTCGGGCAATTACGGAAAGTGCATAGTAGAAGGGCTTGCCGAAGCCGATGCGACCGTGATTACAACCTCCCGGGATCTGCAACGAGCAGAAAACACCGCCGATGGACTGCGCCGGATGGGCTATGACGTGCACGCGATGTCCGTCGATCAAGCCATCCCCGAAACCGTGGATGCGTTAAAACAGCAAATCACGGCGAGGTTCGGAAGGTTGGACGGATTTGTAAACAATGCCGTGTCACGCCCGATGAAAGGGTATCGGGCACCTTTGGAGCAATTTGAAGTTTCCATGCGGGATAACGCAACCGGAATGTTTTACCTGCTGCGGGAAATGACGGATCTGATTGTTCAATCGGGGGGCGGCAGCGTCATTAACATCGCCTCCATGATGGGGATGAAAGGTCCCGATTTATCCAATTACGAAGGTACTGACATGGGCGATCTGCCACCCGATTATTTCTTTCATAATGCAGGTTTGATCAATCTGACCCGATACATGGCCAAAATGCACGCAGGCAGGAACATCCGTTTCAATTGCATTAGCCCCGGCGGATTGTTTAATAATCAACCGGAACAATTTCTGAAGAACTATTGCAAAAAGGTCCCCTTGGGCCGGATGGCCAACCCGGATGATATCAAGGGGCTGGTCGTACTTTTGGCTTCAGATGCCGGAACGTATATCAACGGCGAGAATATTTTGATGGATGGCGGACTGAATGCGTGATTTGCTGAACGATGAGTAGCAGGATAGCGATCATTACCGGCGGAGCAAGTGGCATCGGACTTGAGCTCGGAAAAACCCTGGCCGCGGCCGGGTATGCGGTGGGCCTTGTCGACCGGGACGAATCGGCGGTTGCGGCGCAGGCAGCCGCGTTGGCGGGACAGGGTTATCAGGCAACCGGATTCGGATGCGATGTAACCAATGAACGCCAATTGACATCCGTTATCAGGCGCGTAACGGATGTGTACGGCCGACTGGATGTGCTGATTAATAATGCGGGTATGCAGCATGTAGCGTCGCTGGAGGATTTCCCTTCCGACCGGTTTGAACAGTTGATAAAGTTGATGCTAACCGCACCGTTCTATGCCATCAAATGTGTTTTCCCCATTATGAAGGCGCAGAGACACGGTCGGATCATTAACATGGCATCCATTAATGGGTTGGTAGGATTTGCAGGCAAGGCAGCTTATAACAGTGCGAAACACGGCGTGATCGGATTGACGAAGGTGGCGGCTTTGGAAGGTGCATCACACGGCATAACCGTGAATGCCGTCTGTCCCGGATATGTGGATACCCCGTTGGTTCGAAATCAATTGGGCGATATCGCCAAGCAACGGAACGTGGACCTTGAGCGTGTCTTGGAAGAAGTTATTTACCCACTGGTGCCGCAACGGCGATTGCTTGATGTCCGTGAAATAGCGGATTATGTGGCCTTTTTAGTCAGCGATCAGGCAAAGGGAATCACCGGTCAGGCCGTCGTGATTGACGGCGGATATACGGCGCAGTAGAAAAATAGGGCGGGGGGTTCGTGGGTGATTCATCAGAAAAGTAGTAGTATTGTGCTACCAACGGATGAATTATGAAGATCATCGAACAGCGATTGCCCCAGGATTATGATAAATCTTTTATCGTTTTTCAGGAAAAGGGACCCTTTTTTCCTAACCAATGGCACTATCATCCCGAATATGAACTGGTGCTGGTTACGCAGAGTACGGGCAGGCGGATGGTAGGTGACCACATCGGACATTTCAGCGAGGGAGATCTTGTCTTTATGGGGCCTTGCCTGCCACATGTCTGGGTTAACGATGAAATCTATATAAAGGGTGCAGCGCCGCAACAGGCAAACGCGATCGTCATTCAATTTGAACGTGACTTTCTGGGAGATCAATTTTTTCGGATACCCGAAATGGAGGGAGTAAGGCAGGTACTCGGTTCATCGAATCGGGGCTTGCACATACGCGACCAGGCACGGGATCGGATCGCCCCCCTTATGGAAGAGATGCTGGAAATGAACGGTATTCAACGGCTGGCCAATTTATTCCGCATCTTCGATATACTCGTGCAAACATCGGAATATGAAGTGCTTTCAAGTCCGGGGTATGTCCAACGTACCCAGTTGGATCATTCAAACCGGATCGACCGGGTTACGGAATACATTCTAAGGAACTTCGATCGTGAAATCTCCTTGAAAGAAATCGCTTCGGTAGCGAACACGGCCGTGGCAACCTTTTGTGTTTTTTTTAAAGATCATTACCGGATGACGTTCATAGAATACGTAAACACCGTTAGGATCGGCTATGCTTGTAAGCTTTTAACCGAATCTAGCCGCAACATCATGGAAGTGGCCTACCGCAGTGGATTCAACAACCTGGGAAATTTCAACAGAAGGTTCAAGGCGATCAAAGGGATGACACCCAGCGAATACAGAAAGCTAATCGAGGTAGCTTCCGAAGCGAAAGCCATGTAATCAAACGTTGCCTCCCTGGCAGACATGTACTTGCGTGTGTTTGTTGATATGAGGGCTATTGGGGCCTAGACGTGATAAAGTGAGCACCCGGCTCTGGTGGGACGTGAAGGAGTAGAAGATAGTGTTATCATTCAATAGAAAAGTGGCATATTTGCTTCCGGTGACGTGCTTATCTTTGTCTATGCACAATATCATATGACCCAGTTTTCTGATCAGGTAGCGATTATTACGGGAGCCGCCTCTGGCATAGGAAATGCAATTGCCCGGCAATTAGCTGCGGCCGGTGTTCGTCTGGCACTGATTGACAAGCAACCGGGGAGGCTTGATGGTGAAGATCCATCATCCGACCGGGTGACTTGGCTTTTGGGAGACATTACTGCGGAAGCAACGGTTGAAGCCATGGTCAACCAGGTGGCCGATCGGTATGGACGGATTGATATCCTGGTAAACAGTGCCGGCATCACGGGAAAAACAAACATCCAAAGCCATCAAGTCGAATCGGACGATCTCCATAACGTATTTAACGTTAATTTTTTTGGCAGTTTCCTGATGGCTAAGTACGTGCTTCCTCAAATGCTGAAACGTGGCTATGGCCGTGTCTTGCATATCGCGTCAATCGCGGGCAAAGAGGGTAATGCAGGCATGTTGGCCTATTCTGCGTCGAAGGCAGCGGTAATCGGCATGACCAAAGTGCAGGGCAAAGAGTATGCGGAAACGGGAATTACCGTTAATTGCCTGGCCCCGGCGGTCATCCGGACGGCTTTGGTAGATGGCATGCCCGACGAACAAGTGCGTTATATGACGGACAAAATTCCTATGAAACGTTGTGGAACGTTACAGGAAGCGGCAAACCTGGCTATGTACATCGTTTCTCCGGAAAACAGCTTTACGACCGGTTTTGCCTTCGATTTATCCGGCGGACGAGCTACCTACTAAAGTTACCACCTTATGAACACAAGCGAAATAGAAGTTGGCGTCGTTGGATTGGGGTTGATGGGTACAAGCATCTCGGCATGTCTGCTGATGGCGGGACATCCCGTAAAAGCAGTAGCGCCCATTTCATCGGATCTGGATAATGCTGAAAAACGGATCAAAAAGCACCTCGAACGGTCTTATCAGGAAGGTATTTGTAAAGAAAAAGCGGGGGTATACCTAAAAAACCTGATCATCACTGAGGATTATCGGCTGTTGGAGGGGTGTCGACTGGTAATTGAATGTACCTTGGAAAATGAAGCCATTAAACGAAGTGTCTACGAAAAAGTTGAGCAGCATATTTCCGGGGATGCCATCCTCGCCAGTAATACATCGGCCATTCCCATCAGCGATCTGCAAAAGCTGACGAAAATACCGCAGCGTTTTTTAGGTTTGCATTGGGCTGAACCCTCACACACAACCCGCTTTCTGGAAATCATTTGCGGTGATGAGAGTGATGTATCTCAGGGCGAATACCTTTATGAGCTGGCGCACTCTTGGAACAAGGAGCCAACCTTGGTTCGGAAAGACATCCGTGGATTCATCACGAATCGACTGATGTACGCGATGTATCGCGAAGCTTTTTATCTCGTCGAAAACGGCTACGCAACCATTGAGGATGTGGACCGGGCGTGCCGCAATAATCCCGGATATTGGATGACGCTGGTAGGCGTATTTCGATGGATGGATCTCACCGGCGTGGACGCCTATGGGAACGTCATGAAGGATTTATTTCCGACGCTTAATAACCGTACGGAGGTGCCAGAATTGATGAAGGAACTCATGAAAAAAGGAAGCAAGGGCGTCGCGAACGGAAAAGGTTTTTACGACTATACGCCAGAAGAAGCCCGGATGTGGGAGGAAACATTCACCGCTTTCAGCTACGAAATACGGGAGCTGGCACTGAAATACCCGGTTGACATCGTAAAAAAGAAATTAGCCTCTGAAAAAAAATAATTGTCATGTTATTGGTCGACGCCCATCTGGATTTAGCCATGAATGCCCTTGAGTGGAATAGGGATCTGAGGAAACCTGTACAGGCCATCCGGCAACGCGAAGCAGCGCTCAACGACAAGCCCGATCGCGGAAAAGGTACGGTATCGCTGCCGGAATTGAGAAAAGGAGAAATCGGGCTGGTGGTTGCCACTCAAATTGCTCGATACGTTGCGCCCGGAAGTCCGCTGAATGGTTGGAACTCGCCGGAGCAAGCTTGGGCACAAACGCAGGGTCAATTAGCTTGGTACCGCGCCATGGAAGCAGCGGGCGAAATGGTGCAGATTACGAACGTGGCTGAACTTGACGCCCATATGTCGTTATGGAGCGATAAAACGAGGGCAAATGAGGATAAGCCTGTCGGGTATATCCTGAGTTTAGAAGGGGCGGATTCACTGATCGATCTCTCGTATTTGGAAACGGCTTACGCCTATGGACTGCGGGCGGTCGGGCCTGCGCATTATGGCGACGGGCGATACGCACCCGGTACGGGGATGTCTGGGCCGCTCAAACCGGCCGGAAAGGAATTGCTTCGCGAAATGGATCGGTTAAACATGATCCTGGACGTGACTCACCTGACCGATGAGGGATTTCGGGAGGCACTCGATATTTTTCAGGGTCCTGTCTGGGCGAGCCACCATAATTGCCGGGCGCTCGTCTCACATCAACGACAACTCACGGACGATCAAATCCGTGAACTTATTCGTCGAGATGCGGTCATTGGCGGTGTTTTTGATGCGTGGATGCTACATAATCTTTGGGAAAGGGGCGTTTCGGACCCCAGGGCAACCGGTGTCCGACTGGCCCATGTTGTCGATCATTTTGACCACATCTGTGATCTTGCCGGCAATGCCCATCACATTGCGATCGGCAGCGACCTGGATGGCGGATATGGCACGGAGCAATCTCCCTATGACCTTGACGACATTACCGGGCTGCAGCGACTAACCGATATTTTAGCGGATCGTGGTTATTCCGAGGCCGATATTGAACGGATTTTTCACGGCAACTGGCTGAGGTTTCTGCGCAAGAACCTGCCGGCCTAACCGGTTAGGGCGTTGCCCCCGATGCGTTCCTCCTGGAGTTTTCGCTGATAAGCGGCTTTTGCTTCCACATCTTCTTTGGCAGACACCCCGAAATAAATTAAACCCAATGCTTTCCGGGAACGTGTTGTGCTGTTGTTTCTCCCCGCCGTGTGAATGGTTAGCGAATGATGGATCAGCAGGTCGCCTGGCTTTGCCCGGATCGGGATTTCTTTATCAACATCTGCCGATCCGTAATCTAGGATCTGTTGGGAAAAGCCTAATGTCGTCGTTCGTCCATGCGGCCGCATGCCGGTAAGGTGCGATCCTTTGATGTATCTTACGCACCCGTTTTCTTCGTCTGCCGGTTCAAGGGCCATCCACATGGTAACCGCAACCGAAGGTTTCAGCATAAAGTAATAACCGTCTTGATGGGGAGGCGTGGGTTTTCCAATCCGTGGGGGCTTATTAAAGTACTCGAGTGTTTTACCTATTACGTCGTCTGCTAACAAAAAGCCAGCAATATCTTTAAACTTGCCCTTATTCAGAATGTCGTTAAAGAACGGGTCATACCGATCGATATCGATTAGTTGCTTTAATGTCGAAGGGTCGGTTTCGTCTTCGAAAAATACCTTTTCACGGGGCATGTTAGGCGTGACATGCGCTATAACCCGCTCGAAATTCTGGATGATTTCGGTGACTTCGTCGGTATCCAGAAACCCCGGGATCAGCACGTAACCATCGCGCTCGAACGTTTCTTTGATTATCTTTGTGTCCATACTGGATGCTGTTTTGATCAAATTTACCAAGGTTCGACAGCGCCTGCTACGCCGACTTCAATTCCAGCATTCGCCGGTACTCGCTTGGAGACATTCCTTTCAGTCGTTTGAATTGCCTGTTGAAATTGGCTAAATTATTGAACCCGCATTCATACGCAATATTTACCACGTTTTCGTCGCTGTCCGCCAATAACTTACATACATGCCCGATGCGGATGGTGTTGAGGTATTCGATAAAGGTCATCCGATAGTGCTCTTTGAAGAAATTGCAGAATGTGGTGGTGGCCATGCTGGCCTCGGAGGCTACTTCATTGAGCGTGATTTCGCGATGGAAATTGCGCAGGATATAATCCGTGATTTTGCTGTACCGATCCGAATAATAACCCTTGGTGTGCTGCATATAATTCGGGCTGGCCAGCGGTTCGTAATCGGCACTATGGGCAAGGATGTCGAAGATCGCAAAAAGCGAAGATAAGCGTTTCAGTCCGCTTTCACCGATCATCCCATTCATTAAGCGATTGATTTGTAACCTGGTTCTGCCGTGTATAACCAGTCCGCGTTTGGATAGATCCAGCACTTTTTTCAGTGGCTCCATCTCAGGCAGACAGAGAAAATTTTCACCGAGAAAGTCTTCTACAAAATGTACGACCACTGCGTTGGCTTCCTGCTTGGTCTGTCGTTGTACGTATGCAGCGTCGTTTACCCATACATGGGGCAACGCAGGTCCCATAAAGACCAGATCCCCTTCGTCGAAATGCCCAATATGATCGCCAACCATGCGTCTACCTGTGCTTTTGTTTACCAAAACAAATTCATATTCCGGATGATAATGCCAGGGACAAGGGAAAAAAGGTCCCTTTTCTGTGAATACGATAAATGACTTATCAAACTCCTTGGGCAAACGGTATTCTACAGCTTTCATAATGCGGGCCAGTAATGTTAGTGATGCTAATTTACTTTTTTCCCATCATGAAAGCAATGGCTGGTCAGTATAATCGCAAAATAGTATTAGGATTCGAAAATATTGTAACGTGTGCGTTATCTCGGCTTTTTGCGGATCCAGGGCAGCCCAAATAAAGGCCGCAGGAACCCCACACGCCGGATCAGCTCATACGATAATAGGCATCCTGCTACGGTAAACAACAAAACTCCTGTAAATTGAACGGGTGCCGCCATACGAAGCGGGAAGATCAGCAATGACCCTAAGTATAGGAAAACCATGTGCAGGATATAGATCGGATAGGCAGCCTTACTTAAGTACCCCAAGGCCTTGCTGGGGTGATTGAGATAGCGATAGCCAAAGGCGAAAATGCTCAGAACCCAGCAGTTGGACTCAATGGATAGCAAATAGTTAGGAGTTAAGGGCTGGAAAAGTACCAGCCGCACAGCGAAAAGTCCGCAGGCGGCGGTCAGGAATACCCACCGCCACCGAAGCAGCATATCCCAAAACGAAGGACCGCACCACACAAAAAAGAAACCAAAGAAAAATGCGAGCAGTCCAAGGAAAAATCCGTGCCAAGTCATGGCATACATCTCAAACGGGACGGGGCGTAGCGTAAGTACTTCGCCAATGAATAATGCGAACACCGGAAGCAACGCCAACGGCGTTCGCATGATCCTTTCCGCCCAATGTGCCAACCGTCGGCCTTCCTGTAATTTCAGGTAATAAAAGACGGGTGATAAGATGAGGACATAGCTAAATAAATTGCCCAGAAACCAAAGGTGTCCGGGCCCGGGCACGTAACTCGTGGCGAAGTGATAATGGCGCTGCCAGAGGTAAACATGCAAGGGCACGATCGCTACGATACCAAACAGGAACGGGAGCAAGATCCGCTTGGCCCGTTCCTGCACGAGTTGGCCCCAGGTCCGTTTTCGAAGCGCGAAGTAGACACCCATGCCGGATACAAAGAACAACAAAGGAATCCTCCAGACATTCAGCAGCGTCATCGGCATCCACAGCGATTGCCAGGGCTGGTCATTGCTGATAAACCCGATCATCATACCCCAGGGTTGGAATCCGATGGCCACATGGTACACGATAAGGAGTCCGATGGCGATGACCCTGATCCAGTCGATATCGTAGCGGCGTTCCATTATTGCAGCATTTTAGCGATTTCCGGACGGACCGTCTCCAGGTAGCTATAATCGAGTGTGAGTCCCATTGGAGCCAACGCTTTACCCATCATATCGTAGGTGCTTTTTACCTCATTAAATGGCGTAATGACCGATTCATAAGCGGTTGCGCCATATTTATTACGGATACTTTTATCTGCACCCGCGTCCAATAGCAATTGGACAATCTCCGGTCGGCCAAAGAATGCCGCACTGATGAGTGGCGTGGACCCGTCGTTGTTACGGAAGTTGAGGTCGGCACCGGCTTCGATGAGTATCTTGGCCAGGTCTGCCTTGCCGAAAACGGCTGCCGTGATCAGCGGACTGGACCCGCCGAAGGGATCCTTGGCATTGATATCCGAGCCGGCCGCAATATGTTGCCGAAGGGCGTCTTCGTTGCCGCTGACTACGGCGGTATGGATGTCGATCTTGGGGGCATCCACGGGCGCCTTATTTGAATGCGCTTCGGCCTGCTGTGATGAGTTTCCCTTGCCTCCGCAGGAAGTCGCGAAAGCCATGCAAGCCGCCAATATCCAGCTGGTGGCTTGGTTAAATAGATTGATGCGTTGGATGTTCATGATTTTATTGATTTTAAATGTTACCATAATTCGCCCGTCGATCGGACAATACAAAGGTCTGCCAACCCAGGAATCCCGAAAATGAGTTATGCGGAAAAATGTGTCAAATTTGATAAGGCAAATAAAAATTATGACGCATGGGTATAAATTATGGCGCAAATGTGCGTACAACGACTATCTTTGTCTGTTAAACACCAAGCTAAATGGCCCTATCCGGTTCCCATTCTGTCGACAGTGATTTCCTCATCCGAGTGACCGCCGTGGTGATGGAAAACGTATCGGATGAGCAGTTCGGTGTGTCTGAATTGGCCGACAAAATGCACATGAGCCGGTCAAACCTGCTACGTCGAATCAAACACGCCACTCACCAATCAGCTAGCCAATTCATCCGTGAGGTCCGCTTGAAGCGCGGTATGGAATTGCTGAATGATACTGGATCCACGGTTTCCGAGGTGGCACACGCGGTAGGGTTCAGCAGCACGTCCTATTTTATCAAATGTTTTCGCGAATTTTACGGTTATCCGCCGGGCGAAGTAGGCAAAAGGGTAGAAAGCGAAACGTTGCCGACAGCCGATATGCCGGTGAAACGAAAGGCCAATTCCCGGATTATAGCGGTTGCCGTTACGGTGCTCGCAGTCGCGCTGGGGTTCGCCATTTACCGAGCCGGCCGCTCCACATCCGCTGCGGCACCCGAAAAATCCATTGCCGTATTGCCCTTTAAGAATGATAGCAATGACTCAACCAATGTATACCTGATCAACGGGTTGATGGAATCTACGCTGAATAACTTGCAGCAGATAAAAGACCTTCGGGTGGTCAGTCGCACGTCTGCCGAGAAATACCGGCACACGGCTAAATCCATTCCGGAATTGGCCGGCGAACTTCAGGTCAATTACGTGGTGGAGGGAAGTGGACAGAAGATCGGTAATCGGATACTCCTAAATATTCAGCTGATCGATGCGCAGCAGGACCGTCATTTATGGGCCCGGCAATACGAACGCGAAGTAACCGATATTTTCCAGCTGCAGCAGGAAATCGCCAAGGAGATTGCCAGGGAGGTGCGGGCGATTGTCACGTGGGAAGAGCAGAAGCGGATCGAGCAAATACCGACAACCGATCTGGCAGCTTACGACCTTTTTTTGAAAGCGGCCGAATTGATGCGGCAGGGAGGAAGAGCGAACTTGGAAACCGCCATTGCACTCCTTAAACAGGCGACCGGACGTGACCGTGAATTCGGGCTGGCGTATGCGGTGACAGCAATTGCGTATCACTACCTCGATGTGTTTCAGCAACAACCCCAATACGTCGATTCCATCGGCAGCTATGCCGACAAGGCATTGCTGTGCAGTCCCACGTCCGCGGAGAGTTTATTTGCCAAGGGGTTGCACTACGTTAACCAAAAGGCGTATGCGTCCGCCATTCCGTATCTGGAGAAGGCCTTAACGTACAACCCCAACTCGACGTTGGTTCTTCGTTTCCTCTCAGATTTTTACAACTGGTACGTTCCCAATACGGCGAAATACCTTGAATACGCGCTTCAGGGCATGCGGTTGGATCCCGCGGCGCAAGACAGCAGCGCAGCGAGTTATAACTATTTGCACTTGAGTAACGCGTTGGTGCAAACCGGGTTTGTGGATGAATCGCTGCGGTATGTAGAGCAGTCGCTGGCGTACGATCCGGAAAACCCCTATGCTGCGTGGCTTAGAGCCGTTGTGGTGTATGCGAAATACCGCGACTCCCGAAAGGCAGAAAAACTATTATTGGCCCAACTGGCTAAAGATTCGAGTCAAATGAACATCCTGCAGGAACTGGGAAAACTGTATTTCCACACGGGAGATGACCAAGCTGCCTTCCGTTATTATGAACGGTTTCTTCGATTGCGAGAAGAACAGAAGCTGAATTTTTTCCATACGGTCGACCTTGATATGGCGATTCTTTGGTCGAAGCGAGGCAATCGGGAAAAATCGGAGCATCATTTTTCGCAATTCAAAAAATTCGCGGATCATGATCAATCGATTTACAAACATATGCACCTGGCATTGTATGATGCCTACCGGGGGAACGCCTCCGACATGATCGATCACCTCCGTTTGTTCGCAAAGGAAGACAATTATCAATATTGGGTTCTATTATTTAAAGAAGATATCATGGTGGCGCGTTTTAAGGACAACCCCGCTTTCAAAGCCGTATTCGACGAGATCGAAACGAAATTCTGGAATGCGAATAAAAAAATCAGGGAAACATTGGAGGAGAAAGGGTTACTGTAGGCTTGGCGGGCCTACTGACCCCGGGTTGCGAAACGGTAGTTAAGTAAGTTAAAAGCAGATGGAAATAAAATGGGGAATTATAGGCGTTGGTGACGTCACAGAGGTAAAAAGTGGCCCTGCCTTCCGGAAAATCGAACATTCGGATTTGGTTGCGGTTATGCGTCGGGATGCGGCGAAGGCGAGGGATTATGCAGAAAGGCATGGAGTGCCCAAGTGGTATTCGGACCCACATGAACTTATCAATGATCCGGAAGTCAACGCAATCTACATAGCGACACCGCCCGACTCACATCTGCGTTATGCTTCGGCGGCGCTCCAAGCCGGAAAGCCCGTGTATCTCGAAAAGCCTATGACATTGAACGGTACCGAAGCAACAGAGCTGGTGCGGTTGCAGCAGGCGCATCAAGGGAAACTCACCGTGGCGCATTACCGGCGGCAACAGCCTTATTTCAAAAAGGTAAAAGAGCTTATTGATTTTCAAATCGGCATTCCCAGGGTTGTCAACCTCCGATACCATCAACAACCGCTGTCAGCCGAAACCTTGCGGTCTCCACGTATGCAATGGCGGTTAAATCCGACGCAGTCGGGCGGCGGATTGTTCCACGATGTGGCTCCCCATCAACTCGATTTAATGTGTTATTTTTTTGGAAAAGCGGTGTTCAGCAGCGGCTTTGCCTGCAATCAGGCAGGGCTTTATGAAGCAGCCGATGCTGTGTCCGGCCAGATTTTATTTCAAAACCATATCCTGTTCAACGGACAATGGGCGTTTAACGTGGCGGAAGACCTGGACATATGTGAAGTGGTCGGTTCCGAGGGGCGGCTGTCATTTTCCGTTTTCAGCAATCGACCGATTGAGTTGGTTTGCAAAGACGGTATCCGACACGTTCCATTCGAAGCACTCGCCCATGTACAGCAGCCCATGATTGCTGCGACTGTAGCATATTTCCGGGGCGAGGGGTCTAATCCATGCAGCGTTCAGGAAGGTTGTGAAGTAATGAAGATAATGGACGGCTTTGTTCGCGGAATTTAGTGATTGTTGTAATAATTGCGTGTCGGTTTGTGGGTTGTCGAATAACCTTCGGCGGGAAGTGAGACGATAAAGCGGGTGCCGGTCCGTCCGTCACTTTCCATGTTAATCGTGCCACCGTGTGATTCAATGATTGTTTTTGTTAGGTAAAGTCCCAATCCAGTTGTCGGTTCTCCAGCAGTACCTGGCCGTTTCGCTTTGGTGAATTTGTCAAATATCCTTTCTTGCATTGCTGTTGGAACGCCAATTCCGGTGTCCTGGACCACGATCAGTGCCCGGCCGTCGTCGGCCTCCCGGGTTGATACGCTGATCACTCCGCCCGGATGGGTAAATTTAATGCTATTCCAAAGGATGTTGCTGATGGCTCTTGTCAACTTCAGGCGATCGGCTTTAATAACTTTGTTTGACAGCAGCTGTTTGGACAAGACAAGTTGTTTTCCCTCAAACTTGTCCGAAAGCGAAGTCGTACAAGCTTCAACCAGCTCATCTAAATTCTCGTCGGCCAGGACAATTGTTTCGCCGTGGGATTGTTCTGTGGTAAGAATATCTTGAATAAGTATCTGTGCATAGTCACAGGTTTCGGCAATTTTATCGATCAGGTATTGATGTTTGCTCAGTGCAGGGTCGGCTTTCAACAGTGTCCCAAACATGCTTATGGTTGCTAGGGGACTACGTAGATCATGGGCTGCTGCCAACAAGGCGACATTTTGTTTTTCATGGTTTGCATGAAGATGGAAGAGAATGTCAGACTGTTTAATCAGGCCGCAAAAGCTACCTTGGCAGCTGACCGGAAGCACCGTATTTCCGGTTGACTGCATTAAGTTGAGTACCGTATTGATGGAATCCGTGCAATTTGCCACGGGTCTGCTGCGAAAGCAATCGATTATCAATTGGTGCGATTTCATGCCGAGGTCCGCGGCAGTCACGATTCCAATCGGTTTGTTGTTTTCCAATACCACCACCGCATCCTGTGTGCGCAACAATTCTTTGGCAACACCTACGCCCGTATATGCGTCGAGCGACGTATATTGCTTGGTTATGAGTGATGTTATGTTCATCGTTCAGGTGTGTCTTCGGTTTATTCGTTAATATTATACATCGAAATCCGCACCTTCATATCCACTTGTATGAGTTCACCTTCACCGACACTCGCGAACACATGCTTATGCAACACTTGCATGAGCTGTTCGACGGGTAGTTTCCGAAGTAGTTTCCGGTTTACAAACACCGCTTCTATTCCTTCACTCTCTATTTCGGTATCTACAGACTGGAAGACACCCGGTGCAAGTAAATCCAGTGATCTACTCAACCCATGTTTGCCCTGTACGGCGTTTTTTGCCAGCACCAATACATCGTGGAAAACGGGTAGCTTAAGCTCTTCAAAGCTAATGTCAATTCCGTATGTTTTGCCTGCGCTCAAAGGGATACTCCTTGAAAAAATAATACCAACGGCTCCTGCGCCATCAGCTTGCACAACGCTTCTTTCGTCAGCGGTTTTTTGTTGAAAGCAATGACTGGCGCATATAATTTAGATTTCACTTCATCAGCAACTTCGTCGGATGAGGTATTGACGATTACCCAAACGTCTTTGCTATAAGGTTTGTTGCAGATTGAATCCAATACGCCCCATCCATCCATGCGAGGCATGTGTATATCGAGCAGTAGAAGTATTTTTTTGCCTGCGACCGCTTCCCGTTCAATATGTTCAAGTGCGCTGAAGCCGTCACGGCAAACGATGGGATCATTCAGTGGATAGGCTGATTTTACCAACGTCTTTTGTATCTCCCCTAGCATCGCGTCATCGTCAACAATAAATATGCTCAGATTCATATAACCTGTTCCCGTCTCATAACAGACGGCAAAGGTAGAAACGTGTGGTAATTATACAAGTTTAAACGGCTTGATAATCAGATAATGTAGTGGATTTCTGACAAAGGAGAGCTAGATGATGCCGTCGATCGGCAAGGAAGGAAGGGGGGCGTTTGATGCCAAACACTAAAAGCGGGTTACCGTAATTTCACCCGCAATACATACCGATCATTCGTTATGTAAATTGTTCTTTCATCCGCTGATAAAGCCACATTGGATGCAGCCTCATCCAATCTTATTTTTCCCAACACCTTGCCGGTATCGTTGAATATCCAGATCCCACCGGGCCCGCTGGCGAACACGTTTCCCTTTGTGTCAATTTTTAGCCCATCGGGTAACCCCTTCAATCCTTCACGTTCATGGGTTGCGCTGTAAAACAGGGTAGGCGTTGACGGCGATCCGCTGACGTCCAGTACGTACCAATCGGCGGCAGCGGGATCGGAATTTGCTACCAATATCTTTTTCTCGCCGGGAAAAAATGCAATACCATTGGGTCTTGAGATGCTGTCGGTCAGCAACACGACTTCGCCGGTAGGCGTCACCTTGTAAACCCCATTGAATGGGATCTCTTTGGCCGGATCGCTATCGTTCTGTGCGGGCAGGCCGTAAGGCGGATCGGTGAAAAACAGTTCGCCTGTACGGCTGTATATCGCATCGTTCGGGCTGTTAAAGCGTTTGCCATCGTATCGCTCTGCCAGGGTAACGAAAGTCGCTTTCGGTTGGTGCAGCGGGGCATCCATTTTGGCTAGCTGCCGATTGCCATGCTGGCAAAGGACCAAATTGCCCTCCGGGTCGAGCAGAAGTCCATTGCTGCCGGGTTCCTTGCTCTTAGTGGGCTCCGTACCTGTATAACCACTTGGCTGTAAATACACTTCCGCTCCGTCTTCTTCTGTCCATTTGTAAATGGTATTTGCCGGAACATCGGAAAACAGTAGCATTTGCTCATCTTCCACCCATAGGGGCCCTTCACTCCACTCAAAACCTTCGGCAATGATTTCGGCTTTGGCATTGGTGTCAACAATGGCGTCCAATGCCGGATCAAGGCGCTCGATGCTGCCGATGGTGGGGTGCTGCTGTTTGGGTTTAGGGTTGTTGCAACCCATTACTAAGATCAGAATGAGGGGAGTGAAAAGCCAATTCATCAGTAGGGCAGTTTAGTTTCGTTATGTCCGCTAGTAAGGCTATGGTTCGGGTGGGGCCTCGGTATCTTCCTCACGTTCTACGGTAATGGTGCATTCGGTAACAAGGGCCGCAAGAGCGCCAATGGCTGCAAAAAGAGGAGCCAGCAAAACTCCCACCACGCCGACGGTTACCGGGAAGCTCATGATTTCTTTGCCGGATTTGTCGGAAATACTAATTTTCCGGACATTACCTTCGGCAATAATCTCTTTAATCTTTTTCAGGAGTTCTTCCCCGTTTATGAAAAATGATTCTTTGTTCATACGGATTCCATTCTTATAGCAAAGATAAATATTCTTCCCGTCAATTTCATCTCGTAAGTGGAGCTTGGTAACCATTCAAGCATACACTAAATTTTTATTTAGATTTGATATAAATATACATATTTTTGTCGGACCCACTACAGTATATGAACAAATATTACGTTACCATTCTTTTTTTATCCCTCTCTATCGGGACTTGGGCACAAACCGGTACGATCAACGGCACCGTGCATACCGTAGACGGCCGTCCTGCAGAATCTGTAAATATTGCGGTTAAAGGCATGCATAGAGGCGCAACTGCCGACGCAAACGGTAACTACCAAATTACTAATGTACGGGAAGGAACGCAGGTTATTGTGGCTTCTTTCATCGGTTTGGAGACACAGGAACAAACGGTACGGATCCGCGAGGGGGAGACAACGGTTGTTAATTTTGTGCTCGCTGAAAACGAGGCTCAATTGCGGGAGGTGATCGTTTCTGCACAGCGGTCGCCAAACCGTAACACCCAAGTGGCTAAAATCCCGCTCAAAAATCTTGAGAACCCGCAGGTATACCATTCCGTATCCGCTGAAGTGATGAAGCAGCAGGTAGTGACTGCGTATGACGATGCCTTTCGGAATATTCCGGGAATTACACGCACTTGGGAAGCCACGGGTCGTGCAGGCGATGGTGCAGCCTATTTTGCCCTACGGGGTTTTGACGCACAGCCGGCCTTAACCAACGGACTGCCGGGATGGGCGAGCGGTAACCTGGATCCGGCCAATGTGGAGGAAATCCAGGTAATCAAGGGACCTTCAGGTACCCTGTTTGGCGGGAGCTTTTACAGTTACGGCGGGCTTATCAACACAATTACCAAACAACCGTATGACGGGTTTGGCGGCGAGGTGACCTATAATTTTGGAAGTTATGGTTTAAACCGGATCACTGCGGATATCAACACGCCTTTAAGCAAAACGGAGAAAATTACGGCGCGTGTCAATGCGGCCTACCATTCGGAGGGAAGTTTCCAGGATGCGGGCTTCAAAAAGTCGTTTTTCATCGCTCCTACGGTCGCGTATGAAGTCAATGACCGGCTCTCCTTCAACGTCATGGCTGAAATTTTAGAAGAGGAGCGGTCGGTAGCGCCGGTGTTTTTCCACTCCGATCGATTGAGTCCGCTTGACTTCCGCACCATTGAAGAACTTAACCTCAATCCGACGCTGTCATTCACCAGCAATGACATTACCATCAAGAACCCAAGATATAATCTGCAGGCGCAAATGGTTTATCAGCTGTCAGATCAATGGACTTCCCAGACGGTGGTTTCGCGGGGAACGGTCAAGTCGAACGGTTATTATACCTATATATGGGATGATGTGGCGGGCGATAATTACTTCAGCCAGTATTTCCACAAAGAACAGTTCACCCTGTATACGACCACGATTCAACAAAATTTCAACGGCGATTTCAAGATCGGTAACCTGCGCAACCGGTTGTTGGTGGGCTTGGACTATTACCGCCGCAATGCCATCGACAACGGCTCGGGGTGGGGTTGGGCGCGTAGTGTAACGCCGCAGGGTGATGTGGACTACACCGATCCGTTTACGGGTGAGGAATTGCCGCCTGTATACCTTACGCAAGCTTCCATCGAGAACCTGCTAGGGGGGTTGGAAAACACGCAGAGTAACGTCGTAAATAGCTCCTACGGTGCCTACTTCTCCAATGTACTTAATGTGACCCCCGGTCTCATGGCCATGGTGAGCCTCCGGGCCGACTATTTTGATTCCAGGGGCGAAAAAGGCACAGTGGATGACGATTATGACCAATTTGCCCTATCGCCGAAATTGGGATTGGTATACCAGCCCTGGCACGATAAGTTGTCGCTTTTCGTCAATTACCTCAATGCGTTTATTAACGTAGACCCTCAATCGGTATACGACGCGGACGGCAATTTCCTGGAAGTTAAGTCGTTCAAACCTGAGCAGGCCAACCAGTGGGAATATGGCGTGAAGGCCAATCTGTTTCGTGATAAACTCTTTGGCACCGTGTCGGTTTACGACATCCAGGTGTCGGATCGCGTGTATCCCGATCCAACCAACCCGAATAACTCGGTGCAGGGCGGCAAGGTGGGTAGCAGGGGGGTCGAGGTCGACCTGAACGCCAATCCGATACAGGGGCTGAGTTTGCTGGCAGGCTATAGCTACAACGAAACCAACGTGATCACCGGCAATGGTGAAGATTTTTATTCCGAGCCCGGGCGAAGCCCAGGCGGGCAAGGGCCGCAGCATTTGGCCAATTTTTGGGCAACCTATCGGTTCCCGGAGGGAAAGCTAAAAAATTACGGTATCGGTCTTGGAGGTAACCGTGCCAGTCGATATAAGGTGATTGACAACAGCATGACCGGCGTGTTTTATCTTCCGGCCTATACGTTGGTCAACGCTAGTTTGTTCTATAACGGTGAACGCATACGGATTACGGCCAATTTGAATAACCTGACCAACGAGCAGTACTACGTGGGTTACTGGTCGGTCAATCCGCAAAAGCGGCGCAATTTTGCTGCCAGCGTAGCCTATAAATTTTAACCCATGAAGGCACAGACAATTAATCGATGGTTCCACGTTCATAAATGGACCAGTTTGGTATGTACGCTGTTCCTGTTAATGCTTTGCATTACGGGACTGCCACTCGTGTTCTACGAAGAAATAGATCATTTTTTGCACGATGACATTGAGGCGACGCCTCCGCATGAGGGGGCACCACGCCTTTCGGCCGATGCCATACTCAGCGCGGCGATGGAGAAATTACCAGGCAAAGCGGCAAAGTATGCGTTTTGGGATGAAGACCATCATCCCGGGCAATTGTTTCTGACATTGGCCGACTCGGCCGAAGCACCGATTGAGGCCGACCACTACCTCACCATGAACCAATATACCGCCCGGGTGCTGGAAGCGGCACCCAATGAGATGGACTTCATGCTGGTTATGTATTACCTGCATGTCGAAATGCTGGCGGGCATTCCGGGGAAGTTGTTTCTCGGGTTTATGGGCGTGCTATTTATGTTGTCGATGATTTCGGGGGTGGTATTATATGGACCGATCATGAAGCGGTTTGATTTCGGAATGATCCGCACGGAAAAGTCCCGGCGGCTGCGTTGGCTTGATCTCCACAACCTGTTGGGCATTGTCACGCTTGCCTGGGCGTCTGTGGTGGGCATTTCCGGCGTCATCAACACATTGGCCGACCCCGCATTGGAAGCATGGCGCGACGGGCAGCTTGCCGAAATGGTGGCCGAATATAAGGATCAACCCAAGGTAACGGGTGAATTTGCTTCTTTGCAAGCAGCACTCGATACCGCCCGGGCCGCCGCCCCGGGAATGGATGTGTCGTTTGTGGCATTTCCAGGTACACTGTACTCCAGTAAGCATCATTATGCTGTGTATATGATCGGCAACACGCCCCTGACTTCACGCATTATCAAGCCAGCGCTTATCGATGCCAAAACCGGTCAGCTTACCGATATTCGTGATATGCCCTGGTACCTGAAAGCCATCTTTATCTCCCAGCCTTTCCACTTCGGCGACTATGGGGGTATACCCATGAAAATCTTGTGGGTGGTTTTTGACCTGCTTACCATTGTTGTTTTGATCTCCGGACTGTATTTATGGTTCGCCAGACGCAAGGCGCGTGCCGCGCAGTTAAAGCGGGTTATTCAACAGGCTGAATCGCTTACCTTATCCAGTCTACAGGAAGATGCCAACCCGTAAACAAAATACCTGGTTAACCCTTTGGGGTATGCCGCTGTTGCTATTTGCCATTACCATCGCGGGGTTGCTGCTGGCCATCATAGGTACGGGGATTTGGCATGGTCTCTCGTGGATCACCCTTTCTGTCCCGGTATATTACATGGTGAAGTACGGATGGGCTTTTTTTACCCCATCACGCCGTCGTTAGTATGTTTGCATTTGAACAGCGAGTTCGTTAGGTTTGTCCTAACGCATGCGGATATCTTTCCCATACATCATTCTCTTCTTCCATGCCATCGTATGGGCGGCCATCCTTTTCTTTCCATTTTTCATTGCTGACCCTGGCACCGGGTATGCGATTGGCTCTATTCGAGGTGTTTTTTTTACCTGGGCAGGTCTTATCCATGCGGTGATATTCTACGTCAATGCCTACGTACTTTTTCCGCAATTCTTTAACAGACGTACGTGGTGGCTGTACGTGTTATCGTCCCTTATGTTAGTGGGCTTTTCCTTGGTGTTCAAATACGCCATCCTGGATCGCTGGTTTTCCGAGGCATTGGCCAACCCGGTTACCTATCGCATCGTCTTCGCACCAAGCTTCGTTTTTTTTGCCATCAGCATCGTTTATCGCAAAATACTGGACAACATTCGCGGGGAACGCCTGCAGAAAGAAGAACGCGCGGAACGGTTGGCTACTGAACTGAAGTTCCTCCGTTCGCAGATCAACCCGCATTTTTTGTTTAACACGCTGACCAATCTGGTAGCGCTGGCGCGGAAGAAATCTGAATTGCTGGAACCCGCATTGATCCAGCTTTCTGATCTGATGCGGTATATGCTTTACGATACGGAGGGCAAGCGTGTGCCGCTTTCCAAAGAGATTACCTACTTGCGCAACTACATCGGGTTGCAACAACTCCGCTTTGACGACACCATCGATGTCTCGACAACGATCGAGCTGGCCCCCGAAGCGGGACAACACTATCTCATCGAGCCGATGCTGCTCATCCCTTTTGTGGAAAACGCCTTTAAGCATGGTACCAGCCACCTGGAGCACCCCGAGATTGCCATCCACTTATCGGAGCAGCAAGGTCAACTGGTGTTTAACGTCAGAAACCGGATAGCCCCCCCGTCGGCCGAAACCAGCAAGGACCGGGATTCCGGAATTGGCCTGGCAAACGTAAAAAAAAGACTGGATCTTTTGTACGGCGGTGCGTATCGGCTCACAATCGGCGAGCGGGAAGGTTGGTATGAGGTTACCCTTAAACTTGTGCTGTCATGATGCGGTGCCTGGCCATAGACGATGAGAAACTGGTCCGGGATCTTTTGGGGGATAACATCCGGAAGGTGCCGTATCTTCAATTGGTGGGCAGCTGTAAAAACGCGATGGAAGCCATCAATGTGCTTCAGGAGGCATCCGTTGACCTGATATTCCTTGATATCCAAATGCCGGGGCTTAGCGGACTGCAGTTCCTTCGTTCTCTTCCGCACCCCCCTTTAGCAATCTTGGTGACGGCGTATGAACGATATGCACTTGAAGGGTTTGATCTGGACGTGGTCGATTACCTTTTGAAACCCTATGCCTTCGATCGGTTCCTCAAAGCTTGCAACCGGGCGCTGGAACGCCATCAATCCCGGCAAGGTAACGCACGTTCCGCGGCGCCCGGTTCTGATCCCTTTTTCTTCGTCAACGTCGAGTACGCCCAGGTAAAAATTGTTGTCGCGGATATCCGGTACATTGAAGGGCTCAAGGATTATGTGAAGATTCACTTGGCATCAAGCGATAAGCCTGTGCTGACGCGCATGACCCTTAAATCAATGGCGGAGCGCTTGGCTGCCGCGCCATTCATCCGCACACATAAGTCGTTTTTGGTTTCCATTCCGCACGTCACCGCGATCAAGCGGGACACCCTCTATCTCGGGGAACGCGAGCTTCCTATCGGCGAAGCCTATCGGGAGCAGGTAGAGCGCATCGTCCGGCCATCCACTAACTAAGCACGTCTACACACCTCAACCGTTTGTCGCGGCAATCGGCCCGTTGGTCTACACATCCAAAATCGGATGGATGTGCATCCTAGCTTTGTTACGGAATCAAATGAAACAACGCGATGGAAACACCAAGAATCATCAGCCTCGTCTCAGTCGTGATCTTCCTGATAGGAAGCCAGGGGGCGGTGGCTCAGGATCGACCAAAGGACAAGCGTAGCGAGAAGCGCGATAGCACCGTCAGCGAGGGAAAGCCAAGAATATTGGCAGAGGTACAGGTTAGCGCCGGTACTTTCGAGGCGAGTGACAAGGCGAAAGGGGCTTCCCTTACACCGATAGATGCAGTGACCGTTGCAGGCAGCAACAACGACTTGTCGCAGGCGCTCCGCGCTTTGCCGGGTGCACAGCAGATCGGCGAACGAGAGGGACTATTTGTACGTGGTGGCACGGGAGAGGAAACCAAGCAATTCATTGACGGCATTCTGGTGAAGAACCCGAATTATCCTTCTGTACCGGGCATCCCCCAATATGCCCGCATTGATCCATTTTTGTTCAAAGGGATCCTGTTCAGTACCGGGGGCTATTCAGCCCTTTATGGCCAGGCGATGAGCAGCGCGCTGATTCTGGAGAGCATCGACATTCCCGAGGCGACCGAAGCCAGCTTCAGTATCTTTCCGGCGAATAGTGGATTGGGGTTCCAGCGGCGTGCGAACGACGGCAACAGCGGCTATGGAATCAACCTGGCATATAGCAATCACCGGTTGTACAACGCGATCGTTCCGCAGGGCCCGGAATATTTCGCCGGCCCCAGCTATTTGCAGGGCGACGCTCACTTTCGGATCAAAACAAACGAGCGGGGAATCTTGAAGTTCTACACCAACTGGAATGGCAGCGAAGTAGGACTGACCCAGCCGGATGTCGATGATCCAAACCGCCGCTCAGCGTATTTCGTGCGGGGTCGGAATACGTACAACAACCTGAATCTGGTTCGCTACTTCGGCAATAACTGGAAAATGGATGCCAGCGCCGGATACAGTTTCCTGCGTACGTCCATCCGTTCGGATCAGGCTGGCCACTCCGATCGGGATGAGCACTTCGCCCAATTGCGTACGGTTTTCTCGAAAGGCTTTGCCCGCAATCAAGCCATCCGTTTCGGTGCGGAACATTTCTTTACCCGGGAAACGGGGACTTGGGAAGACCGTCCCATCCGATTCACGGATCAGCTTACTTCGGCATTTGCGGAGGGGGACGTTTACCTTACCACACGCCTGGGGGCCAAGGTCGGTGGGCGTGTCGAACATTCATCGGCTCTGCAGCGCTGGGCATTTGCCCCACGTGTTAGCCTGGGTTACCGGCTGGGGCCGGACGGCCAGCTGAACGCAGCATATGGCATCTTTTATCAAGCGCCGTCATCGATCTACCTGTACGATCATCCGGAATTGGGATTCTCGCGGGCGGCCCACTACCTTGTCAACTACACCTATAACGGTGGCAACCGGTTTTTCCGGGCGGAAGCCTATTATAAACGGTACGACGGATTGTTACGGACCGAACCCATCCTGGCGACATCCGGCGCGGGCGATGCCAAAGGTCTCGAATTCTTTTTCCGTGATAAGCGGACGTTTGCCAACCTGGATTACTGGATTACGTATACGTATATCGATACCAAGCGCCAGTTTCTGAATTATCCAGCGCTGCTAAAGCCCACTTTTGCGGCGCCCCATACCGGCACGTTGGCAATCAAGAAATTTTTCCCGGCCCTTTCCACCAACATCAACGTGTCGTACACTTTCGCATCGGGAAGACCCTTTTACGATATCGTGCCATCACCGGGACCGGAATCCTCATCGATCCGGCATGCAGGCACGACTCGGCCCTATAGCGTGGTGAATCTGCACGTGGCCTACCTCACCAGTTTCTTCAAGCGGTCTAAGCTGAAAAACTTCTCCGGTATCGGCATGGGCGTAAACAACCTGTTGGGCACCAAACAGGTCTTCGGGTATCAGTACAGTACCGACGGACAATACCGGCAGGCCATCACCCTGCCGGCACCCCGCTACTACTACATCGGCGTGTTCATGAATTGGGGGGTGGACCGCAGAGACGACTTCATGGATAACCAACTTCTTTAGTTCACATTATCACAAAATCACAAAAGCAATGAAAAAAGTAATCATCATGCTTGTCGCGCTGATTCCGGTCAGCGGGTTCGCCCAGGATCGGGGCGGCGCAAGCACCCTGGAACAACTGGTCGCTAAATTGGATAACGCCACTACCGTGGCTGACTACGAGGTATTGGAATCGCAATTCGCGGCGCTTTCAGCGACCGACAATCAATGGTTGCCACCGTATTACGCGGCATTATGCGACGCCAACATCGGCTTCCTGCTCGAAAAAGAAGGCGACCGTATTGAACGCTACAGCGACCGTGGCCTCGAGCAATTGAAAGAAGCCCGATCACGTATTGACAGTGCAACCCAGCGGAAGGAGCTGGCTGAAGTTTATGTAGTTGCCAGCTTGCTATACCGCACGAAGGTGTTCATCAATCCAATGACCATGGGACGTAAGTACGGCCCCACGGCTGGTAAATACCTTGAGTTGGCATTGAAGCTCGACGCTGACAATCCCCGTGCCGTCTATGTAGACGCTTGGAATAAGTACCACACACCGAAGATGTGGGGCGGCGACAAGCGCCTGGCAAAAGAACTCGCCCATAAAAGTCTGGCATTGCTTGCCAAGGAAAAGCCGGGTGTTCAGCCCCATTGGGGGGCTCGCGAAAACAAGGAGTTAATAAACGATTGATCACATAAAAACGTACAACCATGTTTTTCCCATTTATTATCATCGTGCGGCTGCTGTTCGCAGCTAGCATGGTCTTCATCCTCGGCTATGTCTTTGGCGGGTTTTCGAAGAAAAGATCATTGACCCGGCTAACGAGGGTGGCAGCGATATTAATCATCGTACTGTTTGTAGCGGCAAACATTTTTTTCATGCGGCAATTGGTCCATCGGGATAGCGATGGGCGATTCGGCGGCATCTGTGTTGAGCAGCCGGACACTCGGTAAAGCGGTATGGTAGCAGGAGCCGTCTCATAGGAAATGAGACGGCTTTTTTAATCCTCAAGCCCTTTCCCGGCTAATATTTTGGGGATGTATTTTTCAATTCTTGATTCCCGGGTTTTGGATTGCTTTGCCTGCGAAAAATAAAAGATGTAAGCCCTTTGTCTGCCGGGCGTCAACGCATCGAAGGCCGCTTTGAGGGTAGCCATTTCGTCCAATTTCTTTTGGAATTCCTCCGGCACGATAAAATCTGACGTCTTTTTCAAAGGCACTTTCAAGCCCGCCTTTTCTACCTCAATCGCTTGATGCACATACGCTTTCAGTGTCTTATCCAACTCAACAATTTCCCGGACATCGGTAAACCGGATCTGACGGGTGGCTTGTACGTTTTCTGTTTGCTGGATTAATATCCCTGGGTCATCCTTCAGCAGGGCACCTTTGAAAAAAAGCAGCGCACAATATTCCTTGAATCCGTGAATAAGGACGACGTTTTTGCCTTGTAATGTGTAACAAGGCTGGCCCCATTTCAGCTCTTCGGTCAGTCCGCAATCGAGGATGATTCTTCTTAGCGCGGCGTATTCCTTCTGCCACGGCGTATCCTCGTTAAAAAACCAGTCAACTTTCGGATTTGTCGTCATGTGATTGTTATTAAACAGACCAAGATAGACAAAATCAGGAAAACAAAGCCACGAGCGGTTACAGCACGGGGATGAGGCGAACCTGCCGCAGGTCCATCAACGGTCCCTCGCGACCGGGGTCTGCCGGCACGATAGTCAAGGTGTGCTTTCCGCTGTTTATCCGTATTGTGCCGACGACTTCCCGTTTAAACGTTTCCCATCCACCCGTTTTTCCGATGGTTACCGTTTGCGCTTCGCCGTCGACAAGTACGCGAACGGTTTTGCCCGCCTCCTGGTCGGATACTGACCAGTCCATTTCGATCTGATAAGTCCTTGCCTCAGGGGCGTTGATACGCCAGCTAACGGTATCTTGATTCGTCCACCACCCAAAGGCTTTCCAATCCGGCATGTATTCGATTTTTGGCCCCAGGCCCCTACCTGAGGATGCTTTCAAGTGTATGGTTCCTTCTAAATCCGCCTGAATGGATGGGAGTTCGTGCTTCAAAAGCCGGCCATTTGTCCGGGTCGTTTCGATATAACTGGCTACTTCACCTACCGGTGCAACCCAAATATCCCCGTTGGCTTGGATGTATTCGCATAAATCTTTGAGAAAGGTCAATCTCGTAGTTTGTCCGGTAGGTTGCGGTTGTGTGTCGTGCCCAACCAGGACAAGCCATAGATTGTTTTCCCGTGCATAGCGAATCATGGGCATCAATTCGTCAAAGTCCATATCGTCCATCTTCATACCGCTTAGCTCGGCAAGATCACCATATAGGGGATCTGCAGGAGCTTCATCCAGCCATCCTCTTCCGCTTGTAAAACGGGATGCCACCAGAGGTACATAGCTTTTCTTTCCGGTTCCACGGCCAACAAAAGTCTGTCCGCACGGGTACGCAAAACTTTGTGGGGACACCCCGAGTAAATTTTCAATTTCCCGATTACACGCTGCCAACTCTTCCTCCATGTCTGCCAACGTATATTCTTCTAAAGATTTATGCCGCGACCAAAGGAAGTTGCCACTGCAAGGGTGTACCCGCGTATGGTTGCCGATTTCATGTCCCCGAGCTACCGCTGCTTTCCATTCCGCTAATTTCTCATTGACCACTTGGGGATGCACGTAGAACGTAGCACGTATATCGTGGCTGTCGAGCAGGGGGATACCATACGTTAAATTTGTTGAACGCGAATCGTCAAACGAAAGGCTAATTGCAAATTTTTTTCCTTCCGGCCAGGGGAACGTTTCCTGTCCGGTGACCACGCACGGTTCTAAAATTGTCACCAGGAACATTACCCACCCGGCCCCGGGTGCGATAGTCTGTAGATAAGATCGTCTCATAGGTTTTTTTATTGATCTAATATGCTTCGATTGCTTGCTCCCTCGATGTATCCCAGCACCGCATTGATTACATCCGTACCTGCACCGGGTTCAAACGGCGTTACCGTGGTTTCATAACCCCCTAAGGGAATCTCTTCGTCGGTCATCAGGTATCCCAGCCATCCATTGGTATAACCATAATAGAATGTGTAGGGAAATGGCGACCGGTTGCGCACTTCGTTCGAGATTTCACAGAATAACTCCAGGGGAGCGCTCCATATCATGATATCGTGGTTAATCGCTAAAAAGCGTATGGGCAGGTTAACGATCTCTGTACCTGTGCTGTTTCTACCGGTATATTTTTTCATGTAATCCGGCCACTTCAGCCCCTTCTTGCGCGGCGTCCCTACCGTGGTCTTTCCTGGATCGAGGGCGACATTCGGGCTCGATGCGGTCATTCTCGCATTGGCTTCAAGGATGCGGTCACCCAACAGCGGTTCGAATTCTTTCAGCCGGGACGGGCCGGCTTGCGTGCTATAAATAGGGGCAATGTTGCCTGCGGCCCCATTAATAAAGAGCATCATTGCCCCTGACTTTTTTTCGACATAATCCGCCACGATCCCCGGGGCATCCCCACTGATGAGCGTACATTCGCCACCGATCACGGTGCCGTGCATTGCGTAGTTGGCAATGATCGCGATGGGAGAATTATCGAGCCTTTCAATGCGCAGCATACCAATACGCCGGTCTACCGGCAGGTCTGGGTTAAGACCCAGATAGGTTTTCCCTTCGGCATCTCTTGCGCGGCGGTTGATGTTCGCATTCGAATGACCCCAGCCGACAGACAGTCGAGCAGGTTCCAATTGGTTAACAGCGTCCGCTACGGCGCGCACCAACCGGGCTTCCGTTTCTTCGGTATAGGCGGTGTCGTATTGATGTGTGTATCGATTTGGCAGAAACGCTTCCGGCAGTCCCGGGGGGCCGACTTCCGGTGCAGAATGTGTATGGGTCAGGGACCACCAGAAATTTTCCGGCGGAATTCCCAATTCATTTTCTAGTCTTTCCGCAACCCTATCGTATTCGGAAGGCGCCACCAGGCAGATATCGGATGACACAAGTACAAAGCGTGTTTTGCCGTCGTCCAACACGGCCACGCGATGATAAATGGAATCATTTACCCCTGTGGATTTCCTCGCGCCATAACCCAGCAATTGCTGGGAGGTATGAGGCGTGATGTTAACTTTGCTGACGGCCGCCCGGAATGCCTGGGGATGGGCTGTCAGTGCAAGCAAGCCGAAGAAGCTGCTGGCGAGCAATGATTTGGTGTAGTTCCAGATAATTGGTCTCATGGTTTTTACGGTTAAACGTTTTATTCGGATTGTCTGAGGTAGGACAGCAGGTCGGCCATTTGCTGTTTGTCAATTAGCTGATTGAAGCCTGCGGTCATTACGGATACCCCCATTGCCGTCAATGCATGGATTTCGTTTCTCGAGATTACACGTTCGACCGCTCCGTAATTTCGCACGGTAATGGCCGACGGTGTTTCGCTGGCAATCAGCCCTTGTAGCGTTTCACCCGATTTCAGTTCGATGTTCCAGATGTCGTATCCGTCCGCAATGGAGAGGTTCGGATTGAGGATATCAGCCATAATTGACTGCGGACGTCTATTCCGGATGGAAGCCAGATCAGGGCCATAGAAGACGCCGTTTTTACCGCCAATCTGGTGACACATGGCGCAATGGACGGCAAACAATTGCTTTCCGTTTTCGGGATTTCCTGTCAAGGTAAGCGCTTCCTGGTAGGTCTTGATCACCTCTTGATGGGACGCATTTTTATCGGCTAGTAAGTCTCTCGCCCGGTTTCGCAAGTGTTCATTTCCGTTGGCCATGAGGCCGACCTGCCGGGGCCAGCTGATTACCGATGGGTCGACGACACCCGCTTCAAGCGCATCAAGCAACTGCGAAATTCGCGGTTCGCTGCCCAAGAACGTGCCGATAGCCTGTTCCCGGAGGCTTGGCGTAAGACTGGCCCACCTTTTTATGAGAAAGCCGGAAACGGTAGTGTCGGGAATGCTGCTAAGGGCATTAAGCGCGGCGGATTGCACGGAGATAGGCTCTGCCGGCGTAATCAGGTTTTGTAGGATTTCCACATACTTTTCCGGACCGCTGATGGTTAGCAATTCCATGCTTTCCGCCCTTTTTTCCGCGTCCAACGCAGTATTTTGCAGGTTAGCCACTGCCTTCGCTATTGCGTCGGCAGTCCCTTCGTTTTCCGGTAGGCCAATCACTCGCAGGAGGTTCATCGCGGAACGGCGAAGTGCGGCGTCCGGACTGTTGAGCGCAGTGGCAAGCAGCCGTTCCCGTTCGGGTGCCAGCGTGTTTTTGTCTGCCGCCCGATTTCTTAGACTCTGTGTCAGACCTGCCAAAGCCGCGGTAGCCCAATGCGGTGTGTTGCCCGGCACCAGCGCCCTATTGATTAACAATTTGATGGTAGGCATATTTCCGGTAGCCCCCGTCAGGTTGCTAAGCCGCTCAATGAGCGAGGCATATTGCGTGTCTCCCGGGCGGGATCTTTGTAACACCTCTTCCAAAAGATTATCTTCGCCAAAGGGGGTCGCTGATAGGGTTGCAATCTGCATCCATCTGTCGTCCAGGTTTTCGAAAAGCAGATCTTTCCTTGTTTTTGCGGCGATGGGGGTGTCGACAAAGCCGAGGGAAGCCAGCAGCTGGAACCGGACTTTGGGCGAACTGTCATTTTTGAGTTTGATCAGTTCGGCAACCACCCGGTCCGTTTCGGCGCTTTTCTTCATAAGGAAACGATCTTCCGACATGCGAATGGCGTTCTCCCTGACTCCAGCCTCCGTGTCATGAAGGCCCTGTATCAATACCTCGCTGGTTAATGCATCCATGCCGTGTAACGTCCATAGGGCATGAAGGCGGGCTAGCGGGCTTTCGGCCGATCCCACGAGTTTTTCAAGCAGCGGAATGGCGGCTTTGTCTTTTCGGTCAACCAGCAAACGTTGTGCATGGCCACGCCACCAAGCATTTGGGCTGGCCAGGTGGTCTACCCACTCCTGCAGGTGACCATCTCCCAACTTGAGGCGATTACTCCAATTCAGCTTGGGGGTTCCTTTTGGCGTGATGCGGTATATTCTTCCCTGATCGATTCCGTTATAGATGGCTCCGGATTTAGCAACATCGTCCGCCATCCATTCCGGATGTTCAATAATTTGCCGATAATAGTCTACGACATACAAAGCGCCATCGGGACCGACGTACAGGTTTACTGGCCGAAACCAAGCATCGGTAGACGCCAGGAACTCCTTTTTTTCAAAAAGCCTGCTGGCGGTAAAGGTAACCCCCCGGTCACGAAGCACGTCGGCATGCACCAGATTTCCGACAGGTTCGGCAACAAAGGTGACGCGATCGTATATCGACGGAAATAGCCCTCCGGTATACGAGGTAATACCGCAGGCTGCGGTAAAAACCCCTACGTCGGTCAGCAATTGATGTTCCGGATTTTTGGTAATGGGATACACGTCGGCCGCATTGCCGTGATCCGAGATCGACTCGATGGTATTGGAAATCAAAAGCGCCTCGTTTCGCCGAAGATACCGGTCTTTGAACACCTCCTGATAGATGTGATGGGCATTGCTGACCAGGAAACGGCGGCCCCAGGGATCGAAGGTATGCCCAAATTGGGTCTGGCTCGAGAGGTTCTCTAGCAAGACTTTGTCGGGATTAAACCGTACACTGCGTCCCAAGGCGTTTTCCGGAAGTTTCGGACCGTCAGCATGGGCCGGAAAATATACGTCGCTTCCGCGGTCACTGAAATAATCGGTATACACCTTGGCCGTTGCCGCGGGTTCGTGCCCCAAATAGATCCAGTTATCCAGTCCCAACAACGGGTTGTTCACGTTGTGCTGTGGATTAGCAAGGGCAAATCCGGTTAACATCACCTCTTTTACATCCGCCTTGCCATCGCCGTCGGTATCCTCAAAATACCATATGTCGGGCGCGTCGGATACCAGAATGCCTTTTTTCCAGCGCATAACGCCGGTCGGAAGGACCAGATTGTCGGCAAAAACGATACTTTTATCCATTTTTCCATCGCCATCCGTGTCTTCTAAAAGTTTAACGCTGCCGGATCCTTCCTTATCGAGCGGGTATCCGTGCATTTCCACTACATACAAGCGCCCGTATTCATCGATTTCCATGTCGACCGGATCGGAGACGAGAGGTTCAGCTGCGATCTGTTCAATTTGGAAGCCCTCCGCAACCTCAAAGGTGGCCAGGGATTCTTCGGGTGAGAGGCCGCGAACGGTCGCGGGTTGTTTCTGGCATCCCGTGCTCACGATCGCCATGAGACTGCCAATGAGTAAAATGTATTTCGACTTCATGAAGAACAATTAGTAATTCGGATTTTGAATCAGCTGCTGATTTCGGTCGATGGCATCCTGCGGAATCGGCAGCAGATAGTTTTTAGCGGGATCAAATGAACGTTGGCCTCCCGGTGCCGGAACGTTTTTGTAGGTCCATTCACTTCCTTTCCGCTCAATCACGGTGGCATGCAACGTTCCATTTAAGTTCTTCTCTGCCAAACGAAGCCGTATCAGATCATACCAGCGTTTCTCTTCGAAAGCAAGTTCGACTCTCCGTTCCCGATGAATTGCCGTTCGCATGGCCTCTTTGCTCAGCCCCTCCCGAAGGGGAGGAAGTTCGGATCTTTCCCGCACGCTGTTTACTGCGGCGTATACCGACTCATCCGGTCCGAAGGCCTCGTTTTGCGCCTCGGCATAACTTAGGAGTACTTCCGCAAACCTAAAGATAATAAAATTACCGCTATTTTGCTGATTCGGCCCATTGATTGCATAATTCGGATTTAGGCCTTTTCGCAATGAATACCCGGTATTTGTGGCTTCATTGATATCGCTCAGATCCGTCGCATTCGGGCTTCCTACGCCTTGTTTCATGACCATCTCGAATCCCAACCATTCGCTTCCGTCGTAAATGATCGACTGATAGAACCGCTTTTCCCTGCCTTCATAAGGATGCTGCGGATCGTATCCCGAAGCGGCGTCATCGATGGGAAGTCCATTGGCCATTGCATATTCATCTACCAATTCCTGGGTTGGGTTCACATTCCCCCATGAACGTTGGATGCCTCCTACCATCCAGGGACCCTGGAGTCCCTCTCGACTGCTCCCGAGCGCCGTTCCCCCTAGGTACTGCTTGTCAAAAATCACTTCCACATTGTTGTTGTTCTCTTCAAAATGCAGGGCATTATAGTCGGGAAAAAGGCTGTAAACGTCTAAATCAATGACTTGTTTATGGGTATGGGCGGCGGTTTCCCAGCGAGCCGATTCATTTCCCGGGTTGTAAATGGGACTGGCCCAGACCAATTCACACCACCCTTTGAGTGTCAGCGCTGCTCCGCGGGTTGCTCTTCCGGCATCCGAGCTCAACGGTAGGTCGCCTGCGATGGCCGAACACTCGTCGGTGATGAACGTAAACGTTTCTTCCGCTGTATTCCGGGGTCTGAAAACGGCATCTCCCTGTTCCGACATATTCAGGACATCAGTAACGATGGGTACGCCCCCGTGGTACATCCAAAGTAACATGTAGTAATACGCCCTTAAAAAGCGCGCCTCAGCCAGTCGTTGTTTTTTCCAATCGTCCGGGAGTGTGGAAGCGGTCACGTTTTCGATAAAAAGATTTGCTCGCCGTATGTTGGCGTAGTGCCCCCATTGACTGGGTGAATTGTTTGGCGCGTATTGGGATAATGCCATCAAATTCCGGCTTGTGGGCCCAACCCTGCTGGCCATGGCATTATCCGTCCAGTTTTCGCCCGGGTCGTCAGTCGTAAACGGACCCGGCAGTCCGGCATATACATTGTTTAAAAACAGATCGGCATTCCCCGAAGAGCTCCACAATGCATCATTGGCTATCTGACTTTTTGACGTGACTTCCAGAAAATCGCTGCAGGCATTCAGTACCGTTAGCGCTAGGATTACGGATAGTAACTTAATTATGGTTGTTTTCATGATCGTTTCCCTAATGAGTTATAGACTGAGGTTAACGCCGAAAGAAATTACTTTCTGTTGCGGATACGTGTTATAATTGGACTCGGGATCCCAGTAAACCATCGCTGTCCAGGTAAACATGTTTTGACTGGAAACGTAGAGGCGGGCCTGTTGGAACCCGATTTTGTTGACCAGCGATTCCGGCAGCTGATAACCCAATGTTAGGTTTTTCAATCGCAGGTAACTTGCGTCCCTCATCCAGAACGAGGACGTTTGTGTGTTATTGGCCGTTGGTGAACCGGTCAATCTGGGGTGTTTCGCATCCCGGTTATCCGGTCGCCAATAGTCAAGATTCTCTTCGTAGGCATTCATGCCGTTGAAAAACGCCCAGATCATGGCAGAACCGTGGTACAGATTTGTTTTGCTCACCCCCTGAAACAAGGCTTCAATCGACCAATTTTTATACCGAAGCGTTGGGGAAAGGCCATAGATAATGCGGGGCGACTGGTTTGGGTCGCCGATAGGCACTTCATCGTTGACGTCAATCCGCCCGTCCGCATTCACATCCTCGTAGCGAATGTCTCCCGGTTGCACGGCTCCCCAGGGTTGGGTTGCGATCCCGGGTTTGAGGGTACCATCGCTTTCAAAGTCCTCCGGTTGGAAAAAGCCAAGGGCATGATAGCCGAACTGGGTACCTAACGGGCGCCCTGTCCTTCTGCGGTTGGGATTGTTATAGGTCACCGTGTTCTCAAACGTCTGAAGTAGCCGGTTCTTTGCATAAGTGAACGTACCGTTGACTTGCAAGAACAGGTTGTCGTTAGGACGGTAGTTAAATCCCATGGCAAGCTCAAATCCTTTGTTTTCCATAATCCCGGCGTTGACCTGGCTTAAGCCTATGCCATATTCCAGGGGTGTGACCACATCTGGAGCCACCAACATATTGGAACGCTTTTCATAGAAATAGTCGGCTTCAAGCTGAATGAGGTTGTTCAAAAGAGAGATTTCCAGTCCCACATCCGTTTTCTTTGCCCGTTCCCAGGTAATGTTGGGATTCGGCTCTGCCCTTTCACTGACAATCTGAACCGCGTTGCCTCCCAGTTTGTATCCCGGCCCACTCACATTGTACGTGCTCAGGTATTGAAATGCGCTCCCGGCCAATGCGCCCACCTCGCCGTAAGAGGCCCGTATTTTTAGGTTATCCAGCCAAGATAGTTTGTTTTTCAGAAAATTTTCTTCCGAAAGCCGCCATCCAGCTGAAAAAGCGGGGAAGAAACCGAATCTTTTCTCGGGAGCAAAGAAATAGTGCCCATCGTATCGGCCACTCGCTTCCACCAAATATTTCCCCGCATAGTCATACGCTACGCGATATACCAAACCAATCTGACGCGCTTGTGCCGACGTGCCACTGGTAGTCATATCGGCGGAAGACGAACTGCCCATATCGATTTCATCGATGGAAAGGCTATAGTTCCGTCGTGTAGCCCCTAAGCTCCAGGAATTGTTGGCTCGGGCTTCAAACAATCCTAGCACGCTTACCTGATGTGACCGGAAGGATTTCAAGTAGTCCAATCCAGCTTGGTAGGTGAACTGCTGGGTTTGTCCTGCATTGTGTCTGATTGACGGTTTGGTTTCGCCAAAAATACCGTTGGTTATAACATGCGGTTCCTGGCTCGTATCGATCGTTGCCAATCGTACCGGAGTAGCCCAGCCTTTGACGTTGGTAAACGTAGGGTCGTATGCAATCGTACCCCTCAGTTTCAGTCCCGGAAAAGGGAGTTGTTGTTCAATGTTCAATTGCGTGAATATTCCGGTTGAACGGTCTCTCAGGTAGCCGCTTCCAAATATGGCACCCATCGCATGGCGTCCATACATCCCATTGCTGAAAACCATGGGCCCAAATCCCGGGTGTGCATATCCGATCAGTTCCATGATCCGCGCGGTAGCATTTGCCGGCATGTCCGAATTTGGGTAATTTCCGTTATTTATCCTTCCATTCAGATTCAGGGAGACGGTCGTGTAATCGCTGACTTTACCTTCGATATTGAGGTTCAGGTTGTAGCGGTTTGAAAAGGCCGTATTCCACATTCCCTGTTGGTATAAATAGCCCAGGCCTGCGTAGTATTTGATGCGATCCGTTCCTCCGGTCATTTCCAAATTATGGTAGGTCATGGGCGAGTTGTCGGTAATGACAAAATCAAGCGCGTAATCCGGGGAATAAACGTCTGGCTCTGAGCCGTCGGCAAATTTCCGGAGTGCTTCTTCAGAATAGGGCAGGGGTAAGCCCTCGCTCTTTGCAATCTCATTTTTTAGCATGGCAAATTGAACCGAATTCACGTACTTGGGCAGGGTCGTGGGATTCTGGAAGCCAACGTAACCGTTGTAGGCAATCGTTGTTTTGCCTGACTGTCCCTTTTTGGTGGTAACCAGCACTACGCCGTTTGCGCCTGCGACCCCATATGGGGCCACTGCGGCGGCGTCTTTCAACACGGTGAAAGACTCAATCGCATTGGGATCCAGTTGCTGGAAATTACGGGGGATACCATCCACAATCAGCAGCGGCTGGTTCGCCCCCATCGTCGAAATTCCGCGGATGAAAATATTGGAACCATCGCGCCCCGGTTCTCCCGATCCCTGTTTTACAATGACACCCGAAAGCCTTCCTCCCAAATTATTGCTGAGGTTAGCGGTGGGTACATTTTTTATTTGTTCCGCTTTCATGGTGGACACGGCGGCGGTCACCGAGGTTTTTTTCTGCGTTCCATATCCCACCACGATTACTTCGTCGAGGTCGCTGACAGTCGCTTCCAGCGAAACATCGATGACGGTTTGGCCAGCAATCGGCAATTCCGAGGGTTTGAAACCCATAAGTGAAAAGGAGAGCGTAGCGTCGTCGGTTGGCGCAGCAATCGCATAGCGTCCGTCGGAATCCGTGGTGGTGGCCACATCCGCTCCTTTAACCCGTACCGTTACCCCCTCCAGCGGCTCGCCGTCGTGATCGCTCACACGGCCTGTAATCGTATGCTGTTGGCCGACTTTGAGGGGAGTATGCGTTTGATGATACGTGCGCTTACTGGACCGCGTAATGACAATCGTTTTATCCTCGACATACCAGTCGAGGTCTTTTTTGCTGAGGATGGCGTCCATCGTCTCCGACAAATCCGCTTGCTTCACATTCACGCTGATCCGCGTCGTGGCAATTTGATTTCCCAGAAAGAAAAACGAGTACCCCTGCTGTTGCTGGATTTTGTTCATCACCTCTTGCAGTGTCGCATTGCGAGCACTCAGTGTGATTCGCTGGGCATACGTTTCTGCGATTGTTTGCAGTGTCAACGCCACGGTAAAAAAAACCGTTAATTTCATGATTAGAATAAACCGGTATCTAAAGGGACAGGCGTCCCTCTTCACAGTTAATGAAAAACTCATATCTTTGTGTTGTTTGGATGGTAAAACGTTATTTTAATAGCCGTGTATCCACATACGGACTATCCGATCCAGACGATATCCGGATGGTGTAGTGAGCACCGTCCGGTTTTATCTGCCTAATGGGGGTTTTCAGATTATTCGGGCGCGATTTTCATGGTTCTTTTCATTTCAGTGGTTAGTAAATCGTGTTGGTTAATTGGTATTATTGGTGCTGTTGTCCGATGACGAGTTGAATTTTATTTCCTTTGGGGACAACTTCGAACTCCAGTCCCGCTTTGTTGAGTATTTTTAGTAGGGAGCCTAACGACTTATTCCGCTCAATCTTTCCGAAGAATTGCACAGAGGGTATGCTGCCGCGATAGACCAGTTCAAAATCGTACCACCGACTCAATTGGGTAAAAGCCTCTTGCGGCGAATGGCCATTGAAATAGAAGAATCCGTCTTTCCAAAGTACATATTGGTTCACGTCTACCTTGTCAACGCGCAACGACGATGCGCCGACCGTTGCCTGTTGTCCGGGCAGCAATGTCAGTGGCGCGTGATCCCGGCTTGGCGTTGAAGAGTTGAGCCTAACGTTAACCTTTCCTTCTACCAGCGTTGTTTTGGCATTCTGTTCATCGGGATAAGCGGCGATATTGAATTCCGTCCCCAAAACCTCAACGGTCTGCCCTCGACTTACGACCTTAAAAGGTCTGTTGTGATCTTTTACAACCTCAAAATAAGCTTCTCCCGCAATTTCCACCATACGTTCACGTTGGCTGAATCTGCTTGGGTACCGTAACGTCGATTCGGCATTAAGCCATACGTTCGTGCCGTCCGGAAGCGTTATTTGATATTGTCCGCCACGTGGCGTTGATAATTCCAGCTGGTAGACGGATAGGGAGGCTGCTTCTCGGTCGGTCGGCCCCTGGGTGGTTGTCAGCCCTACGCCGGTACCATCGAGATACGTAATGCCTTCGTCGCCAATAACGATTCCATCTTGGTTTTCACTGAGATTGATCATGCGGCCATCGGCCAGGGTCAAGGTAGCCCGGTTGCCTCCCGGTTGAATGCGTTGTGCGAGGTCGATTTGAGACCGCCGGTCCGGAACGCGATCTTCCCTGAGCATCCAGGCAACTGTTGCCAGCGTCAGCACAACCGCTGCCGCTACATACGGCAACCACCTTCTGGTCCGGATAGCATATTGTTTCTCCGTGTGTTGACGTATGTGCAGTTCCATGCGTTGGAGCCGTTCCGCACCTTTTTCCGTGTCTACCAGATCGAACAATACCCCCAAATCTTCACGAAGCGTTTGTTTGGTTTCCAAGCGATTCAGGATCACGCGGTTTTCGGCAGACTCATTCGCCCAGGTTTCGATGAATTCGTTTTCTTCGGCGGTGGCTATGCCTTGTAAACGACGTAGAAGTAGGTGCTCAATGTCTTGTCCGGTACGCATTCTGGCCTTTTTGATTGGTATTACGATAAAATCAAAGAAACCTTTCCATATTTTTTTAAAAAACATTCGGCTGTTTGCGGAGGGCGACTCAGGTCAGGGTAGGGAAGTCGGCCGACCTTTCCATCAGCGCATAAAAGGTCAGACAAAGGAAGAGGTCCGTATCTTTAAACACCCTTTTTAATGTCGCCAAGGCCTTTGAACGCGCAATAAAGACCGCATTGGCCGTCATTTCCAGTTGCGAGCATATTTCCTCGGTAGTTAACCCTTCCACAAAGGTAAGCTTGAAGACTTGCTGCTGCGTGGGTGATAATTTCTTTACCTCTGCATAAACCAGCTGCAAGGTCTCGGCATGAATCATCCGGGCCAGGAGGTCACTGTCTGTTTGAATGCTGTTCTCTGCCAAGGATTCGCCAGAGACGGCCTGCATGCGATAATCGGTGCTCCTTAAATGATCGATGCAGGCATTTCGGGTGGTACGGTATAAAAACGATTTTATATGTGCATCGCTCTCCAAGCGATGTCGTGCGGCCCACAATTTCACATACGCATCTTGTACGAGCTCCTCGGCTAATGACGCATCGGCCACTATCCTATACGCAAATAGCAGCAGTGCCCGGCCATGGCGGTTAAAATAAGCCGAAAGCACCCGCTCATCGCCTAGCTTGAGTTGATCGAAGCACGTATCCTCCATTGGTAAGAACAAGTATAGCAATTCCGATTAAATACTCCCAGTACACAAAACTTAATGCAATACGGTGTAAGCGCTTTACCAAAATTACCGGTGAAGCATTTCACGGCGGTACCTCCAATGCCCGAGCAACGTACGCGCTAAGCCAAGGTCACTGACCCGGCGTTTCCTCGTAAGTCGGACCGTAAAGGCCAGGTACTTTATTGCCGGTGGCACGCAAATAGACAATCATTTCGCCCCGATGGTGGTAAATATGATTGAACAGAAAGCTGCGGGCGACAATACCCCTGGGCATCGGGCCGAGCACGGTACGATCGCCCACTTTCATGGTCCAAGGTTCTTGTAAGTTTTCGTCGGTGATTGCATTCAGCGCTGTCCGTGCCTTTTCAACGTTTTTCTCAAAGAGTTCGCGCGTTGCATGGATGTCTTCCGGCGCTCCGCGATCCAGGTGATCTGCAGCCAGGTCGTAAACATCTTGAGTGAGCGTTCCTACGTACCAATAATAAATGGTGGCGATGTGCTGCGCCAGCTCACCCATGGTCCAGGAAATCGGCGAAGGTTTGTAATGGATATCTTTTTCAGGCACAGCTTGTAGTAATTTCCGGGTGCTGTTTACTTCTTGCTCGAATTCAGCAATTAAAGATTGTAATATCATAATGCGTTTAAATTTGAATGTGGAACCTTTAGAAAGCTTCCGCTAATTTAGTTATTTTTTATCCGGTTTTTGCAACACTGAAAAAGCGTGGGCGCCGATGGGAAGGGTTAATTTCCTATCTTTGGCAGCAGGATACACAACGATAAATTTGGATGTTTGATGTTGAAGCGTTAATCCAATTTGGTGGATTGCTGCTGGTTCTTTTGGCAATTTACGCGCAGACCGGACTCTTTTTCTGTTTTTTTCTTCCAAGCGGAGCGCTTCTTTTCATGGCAGGAGTTTTAATTGCCAGCGGCCAGTTTGCGCATAGCTTTTTCGCATTATGCAGCTTGGGCGTGCTCGCTTCGCTGCTGGGCAATGTTACCGGGTACCTGATAGGCTACAAAGCCGGTCCGCTCTTATATCGCAGGCCAGATTCACGATTTTTCAAGAAACAGCATTTAACGGGTGCCGAGAACTTTTATCATAAATACGGTTCCTTAGCTTTATCCATTGGCGTATTTTTTCCATTGATCCGCACGTTTGGCCCCATCGTAGCCGGTGTCATTCGGCTAAAATTCAGCCGTGTTGTACTCTTTGCTTTGATAGGCTCTGCCGGTTGGATCCTTTCGTTTGCAACCGCAGGTTACCTTGTCGGAAGTATGCCGTTTTTGCGTCCCTACCTCCACTATGTGGTTATGGTTATCATCTTAGTTGTTTCCGTGCCAATCGCAATCAAGATCATCCGGGAGATGCAACGCAAATAATACTAATTTTATTAGTTATATTTGTGGGATGCAACACAAATTATTTGATGATAGCGCGCATTTGCTTTTACCGAAGGAGCTGATGGCGTATCTTCCCGGGTTTTTAGCCGAGTCGGAAGCAGATGCACTTTTGGATTTTCTACTTAATCATGTGCCTTGGCAGCAGCATAAGGCGGTTTTATACGATAAAGAGATCATTACCCCGAGGCTTACCGCCTGGTATGGTGACCGGCCAATACGTGATGGCGACGTACGGACGCCCGTCCCCTGGATTCCTGAACTGTGGGAACTGAAGGGAAAAGTTGAACGCGCAACCGGCAGCACGTTTCAAGGCGTGTTGTTAAACCTTTATCGCGATGAGAACGACTCGGTTGCCTGGCATGCCGATAAAGATACGGTACCCGGGCATAAGACCGAGATTGCCTCGCTCAGCCTGGGGCAGGAACGCGACTTCGATTTTCGGAAAAAGGAAAATCACCGCCTACGTTATTCCATCCGATTGCAGCATGGTTCATTGCTGCTGATGAAAGGTGACCTACAGCGTTATTGGGAGCACCGCATTGCCAAATCTGCCACTCCCATGAGACCGCGGATAAACCTGACATTCCGCAAATCGACCCTACTTGACCGGTTCCCTTAGAATAGTCTTTAATTTTTCCGGAGCTGTCTTCCGAAAGTCAGACAAATAGATCTCATGGTGTACGCCGTTCCGTTTCAGTCCACGGGCCTCGGAGAATTCCGCGATCCGCGCCAGCGATTGGGGTTCCATAGAAAAAGGGCCGATGTGTAGCATCTGTATGGATTTACCCTCGGTCATCCGATAGAATTCGATATCTCTGGCGAATGTCGGCGCCTTTTTTGATATTACCGTTTCAATTCCTTTTTGCACGTCATTTTCGGTGACGAACTCCGGCATACGGATCAGGAGCCGGTATTCCCATTCACTCCTGGGTATGTTCGCGGGCGCGTCCGACATCGAGAAGTGGTTGAATCGGTGCTCATCATACCACCAAAGGCATTCCAGTTTCGGAACAACAAAATCCTTGTCGAATTCTTTACACCTGAACTTTATGGAATAGGCCGTTGCGTAGAGTGCCTGTAATTTTTCGGAAAACAACGGACCGGATGGATCCCCTTTGCCAACCAGCGAAAGAAAATTTGCGGGTTCAATATCCACGAGTTCTGGCGTTGTCTTGGCGCTGTAATATGACGTATACAGCTTCGTTAAGTCTAATTTTTCCATGCTTATTGCTGTTTTCCCAGCGAAATAAATCGATGCAGGTGACAACCTTGTGGCAGGTGGCTCTCGATAAATCTCAAATAAGGGAAACTTTCTCGCCGGAGCACTGTTAGCAATTTCGGTTATTCGTAGCTGGAGTGGCCATCACGTTAGCCCATCCAGCGAGGTTTAAGCAACAGGGGCGCTTGCCATTTGCTGCTGATTATTACCAGATTAGAACTGCTAATTGAAAAAATCGATGTTTTATTTATGGGCGATTTGTGCCCGAAGCAGGACACCTGTGGAGCGGCGCGATGCCTAGGCGTGTATTATAATCAATTTATCAATTTATCATGAGAAGTTTGTTAAACAAATCGGCACCACGTTGCGTAACGGGTTTTGTCGCCGCATTAGCGGTATGTTTCATCAGCGGCCTTTCACCAAGTTTCGCCCAGGAACCCATCCGGGGTACCGTACTGGATGAAAACAGCCAGCCGCTCACGGGCGTTTCCATAACCGTTCAGCCGGGCGGTACCCAGACCGTAACGGATGAAAATGGAAATTTCCAGCTCGTTGCTGCCATCGGTGATACGCTTGCGTTCACCTTTCTGGGATATGAGCCGGCAACCCACGTCGTTGAAAACGACGATCCAATTGTTAAGACGTTGGTTGTAGCGGGAGCAACGGACTTGGAAGAAGTGGTGGTCGTTGGGTACGGTACACAGAAAAAATCAAATTTAACGGGCGCAGTATCCGCGGTGAATGCCAGGGAACTTACAAAAATATCGCCTTCCAATCTTTCCAACACGTTGGCGGGCAGGGCACCGGGGGTCAACGTTACCAATACCTCGGGATTAAGTGGAGCAACGTCGAGTATCCGGATCCGCGGAGGTTTCGGCGAGCCACTATACGTGATTGATGGCGTTGTGCGCGATAAAGCAGCATTCGACGCGCTGGAAGCCTTTGAAGTGGACCAGATGAGCTTTTTAAAAGACGCGGCTACCGCGTCGATTTACGGCTCAAGGGCCGGAAACGGCGTGGTGCTGGTTACCACCAGGAAAGGGACCCAGCAAAAGCCCACGTTTAATTTTCAATCCAATTATACCTTGGGGCAGCCCACCATGACGTTGCTTTCGGATTTGACTACCGCGACTGATGAATTGATTTATCAGAATCGTGTGGCAACGTTTAATGGCACGCCGTTACCCAACGGCGACGAAGAATTTGAATATTTCCGCAACCGGAGTTATAATGTGCATGATTTTATTTGGCGCAATCCCGTGAGTCACCGGCAATCGCTCAGTGTAAACGGCGGATCTGAGCGGGTTACCTACTACTCCCTGTTGAGTTACCGGGGCGAGCAGGGATCCTACAAATCACTGGAGCACGGCAAATTCAATTTGCGCAGCAACGTATCGGCGAAGATCAATGAAAGCATTTCCATTGATCTGAATCTCTCCGCCTACCAGCAAAACGGCGACCGGTTCTATTGGCCGTTTACGGGAGACGACGATTATAACGTTTCAGACTTATACCGCGTTACTTTCAACTGGCCAAAGACCTATCCGTTCTACACGGAGGCCGACGGTACCCCGGCGGACTATGTAACGAACTACCCCGTACAGACTCCCATGGGAAGCTGGCTGGCCTGGAGCGTCATCGACCAGGTCATCGGCGATCGATACATCAAAACCAGGGAGCGGCAATTCAATCCCATTTTGTCAGTGAATATCAAGCTTGACAAGGTGACGCCCGGTTTGTCTACAAAGGTGGTTGGCAGCTACCTCGGAGAGGACTATATGCGGAAAAAATACCTGACCTTCCAAACCAATTACCAGTTCATTCCTGCCGATCCGGATGGCAATCGGTTTATTCCGGCTGCGCCTGACCCCAACCGGACCAATACATTTAATTTCAGTCAGAACCAACCCTTTCTCGACTATGAAATCCATACCAATTGGGCCTATCAGTTCAATTGGTTTCTGAATTATACCCGCACATTTGGCAACCATGCGATCGATGCTTTGGCGGTTTTCGAACAAGCGGAAGACGGATTGTTTGCCGCTTACGCACGGGGCGAAAATCCGATTACCAATTACGATCAAATGTTTGCTTACCCAACGGATCGGCAGTTCCGGGAGGCAGATGGCTGGGAGGAAATTGGATCAAGGCAATCATTCATCGGCCGGGTGAATTATAACTATGATAGTCGGTACATCGCTGAATTTTCGTTTCGGTACGATGGGAATACGCTGTTTCCAGAGCATCAGCGGTGGGGATTTTTCCCTTCTGTTTCCGCGGCCTGGCGGATTTCGGAAGAGGCATTTTTTCAGAATGCCGAAACCGCCATTAACGAGTTGAAGCTTCGTGCTTCGTATGGTACGACGGGTAACGATCTTATGATCAGTACGGACGACCGGATACCGGCGTTTTCCTTTACCGAACGTTACGTGAATTCCGGAGGCTACATGTTCGGCGACCGTTATTACGGTGCGATTGCACCCGGCCCGACGCCCAGCCCGAACCTGACCTGGGCCACCTCCACCAGTTATAATGCCGGATTGGACGTGGGGATTTTTAACAGTAAGCTGACCACTGCGCTCGACGTGTTTTTAAGAGAGGAAACCAATATTCTCGGACCCCGGTTAGTCTCCGTTCCGGATAATTACGGACAAGACCTGGCTCCGGAAAACTATGCCGCGCGATCTTGGCGAGGTGGAGAGTTTACCGTGCAATGGAACGATCAACTGGCTGCCAACAATGAAGTCCGCTATACCGTAAATGCGAATCTCGGTTATGCAAAAGACCGTTGGGATGTCTATGACGAAAGCGCCGCCTATGCGCCCGGAGGGAATCGTCATTTTGAGTCACGTATCGGATTGCCTCACGAGCGGATCATCGGGCTGAAAGCACTGGGCATTATCCGTACCCAAGAACAGTTGGACGAATTGCTGGAGCAGGGTTTCACGCAGTACGGGCGTAATCCGTACCTGGGTGGGTTGTATTTTGAAGACGTGCGCGGCGATGGATTTGCGCCGGGGGCCGACGGGAAAATTGATGGAAACGACATTCAACTGCTGTCTACCAAAGCAACGCCCTTAATCAATTACGGATTCGGGTTCGACATAAGTTATCGAAGTTTTGCCCTGCAGGCACATTTTCAAGGGGTGATGGCTTATGACCGCATTATCAGCAATCAAGAAGGGCCGGGTATGCGGCAGCACGGCGGGGCGATACGTCCTTATTATCCGATATGGGCATCGGATGACGTGTGGACACCAGAAAATCCCGACGCAAAATACCCAAGACCTATCGGGCAGAATTGGTTCGAGTCGGGCACCGGCGCCTCTTCCTTTTGGATTCGGAATGGAGCGTATCTGCGGTTACGGACGCTGAATGTGGCCTATACGCTGCCTGAAAGCTGGATGTCTGCCTTGCGTCTCAACAATGCCCAGTTGTTCTTCAACGGGACGAATTTGTTTTTCCTTTCGGCCATGCGCGAATTTCACGATCCCGAACAAGAAAACTACGACTCTTATCCGGTGATGAAGACGTTCACTTTCGGATTGGATGTCAGCTTCTAAACAATACTGAAAAAGAAAATGCATAAAGATGAAAAAGATAATTTATATACTGATTAGCGTCGGAGGTCTGTTTGCCTCTTGTAAAGATGTGCTGGATATCGACGATTTAACCAGCTATGATCCCGAACAAGTTTGGAACGACCCGAACTTAGCGAACGCGTACATGGCCAATGTTTACGAAATGTTTGGCAATTGGAGTACGACAGCCGAACAACGTAGCGAGCAGCTCATCGGGATCCACTTTTATCCCAACCGGATTACCATCTCAAATAATGAGTACAAGTCGTGGGACTACAACCGCATTCGCCTGATTAACCAAGCCATTCAGGATGTGAATGCTGGGTCATTGGACCAGTCGGTAAAAGATAACATAACCGGGCAAGCATTATTTATGCGTGCATATGCCTATTTCCAGATGGTGATGTATCATGGAGGAGTGCCGTACGTGACGATCCCGCAGGATCGGTACGAAGACGACCTCTATGTGCCGCGCAATTCGACAGCCGAGTGTTTTGAATTGATTCTTCGCGATCTGGATGACGCGATCTCGAAACTGCCCGAGCAGATCGAGAAAACCTCGGCCGACTACGGAAAGATAGACGGCATGTTTGCGCTGGCCTTTAAAGCCAAAGTGTTGCTGTATCGGGCATCCCCGCAATTTCATCCGTCCAATCCCTGGAATAATGCGGATTGGCAAACCGCTTATGACGTCAATAAACAAGCTTACGATGCGTTAGGGACCAACGGTTATACCCTAGCGGACAATTATGAGGATATCGCATTGGCAGAACGCGGCCCGGAAGTCGTCTTTGCCGTAATCAACGCTTATCCCAATAAGGTCGCTGTGTGGGACCACGGGGTACGGCCCGGTTCGGAAAGCCGCGGTGCTGCGAATGCCTGTCCTACGTGGGAGTATGTCAAAATGTTTCCAATGAAAGATGGAAAAGCATTTGATGACCCAACGAGTGATTACTACAAGACAGAGGACGAGTTCTTACAAAGCTATTGGGAAAATCGGGATCCCCGCTTCGAGAAATCAGTGGTATGGAATGGAAAACTGTATGAAGTCTCCGGAAAAACCGGTCGCCGGCAGTATACCGCATTGGGTGTAGCGCATGAACTCGACGATTTTGGCGTCAATCCACGCGCTGGCGTAAACTCCACAAACCTGGATCGGTACAGCGGATTTTTTATAGAAAAGAACAGTTTATTGCGGCTTACGCAAGGAGAAGTTCAGCAATACGACGTGGATTTTGTATTGATGCGTTTTGCAGAAGTAATGTTAAACTACGCAGAGACCGCCAATGAAACCGGCAGGATGGATGAGGCAATGAATGTATTGAAGCAAATTCGCCAGCGGGCGGGGATCGAGCCCGGTGCGGATGGCAACTACGGTATCAAGGCCTCTTCAAGAACCGAAATGCGGGAGGCGATTTTGGCAGAGCGGAATATTGAATTCTGTTTTGAAGGCCATCGCTTCTGGGATTTAAGGCGGCTACGTATGCTCGACCGCTTGGATGGCACAACGAAACATGGGGTGGAGGCGATTGCCGTAGAAGCGGACGGGACAGAGATGTCTATCACCGAAGCCCGGACAAAAGCATCCACCTATGCGTTACAGGAAGATGATTTCAAATACCGGCTGTTGCAGGTGCCGCTGTCTGGTGTCCGTGTGAATTCGGTACCGGAAACGTATTATTTCTTTCCCATCCAAGAGAGCGTCATCGACCGGAATCCTAAAATTGAGCAGAATGCGAATTGGGGGGGTACGTTTAATCCGACGCTTGAATAGTGCCAAAAACGAAAGGCCCGGCGTTTTTGGGGTAGCCGGACCTCTCTTATCAACCTAAACCTATTTCATAAACGCACGGATGGTGTGCTTATTGTATACGACGGATGAAATATTGCAAAATGTTTTTCCATAGTTTCATTGAACCTCTTGCTTTCGCGCGAAAAGGTAGGCAACGGATGAATCATTATAGGATACTTCGGCTTGTAGATTCTCGCCGTCTTTCCAGTATCTAATAACTTTGGGGAATGCATTGTGTTGGTTCTCACAGATGAAAGATCGGCCATCCGCTTCGACCACGCGGAAGTTGATTGCTTCAATTTCTTCCATTAACCTGACCTGGTAATGCCACACACCTGCAATCGGCGATAAGATAGCCTTTTCCCGCCACACGGTGTCCTTTCCGCTCAAGATGTAACTATGGCCTATATACGTTGAATCGTTCAGCCGTTTCCACGTCTCAATGGTCTGTTCCCCCGCCTCTTCATTGGTGCGGGTCCATTCACCGACCAGAAAATCGAATTTTTTTTCAGGCTGGCAGCATGTCAGTAAAATAAACGGAAGTATGGCCAATGTTCTCATGATGTGACTAACCTATTTTAATTTATTACCATACGCTTAAGAACTAAAATTGTTTAGGTTTTTTATACTGGCCGGCGAGTGCAGTTATCTCATCGATCCATCCAAAAGACAGGGCCGTGATTTTCTTTTGTTTCGTGGCCGGCGAAGTTAGGACGGAATTTGACAACCCTATGTCAGATGTTAGTCTTTGTTATGTGCTACCCAGATGAGCTTCGAGGTGTCGTAGCCTATTTCCTTCGCCCGTTCGAGGTAATCCTTTTTGACATCGGGTGGTATGGTGGTTGTCCTTGACAATATCCAGAGGTATTTGAGGCTTTCGCCGGCAACCAGGGCATATTGGTAATCGGCGTCGATGGCAATGACGTTATAGCCTGAATAAAAAGGCCCAAAGAAAGAAACTTTGAGCGCTGCAGTCTGTTTATCTTTTCTAAATTTAGCTTTTCCCGTTGCAGATTTCCACGCATTCTTTACGGTGTCGAAGCCCCTGTTTACCACTCGGACCGTTCCGTCGTCATTGAGGCTATACCTGGCCGTCACGTTGTTCAGGTTTCTTTCAAATCGGTGGTCAAAACGCGCTATCTCATGCCATGTGCCCAAATAACGGTCGAGCTCAAAATGGTTGATGGGTTTTGCTTTCCGGGGAATGCTGCCGCAAGTAGAAAACAAAGCAACACCCAATAATCCCGCCCCCACTAACCAATAGGTTCTATTGTCAATTTTCATGCTATCCGTTCGTTAATGTGTTACTACGTTCAATCTTACCTAGGGTAACAGATTTCGTTGTCGATAGTTTGACAGTACGCCCACGAAATCGCGAAATAAACCTTATCTTCGTTCTTAGTTTTCCCCAGAAAATAATGAACCGATAGATTATGGTAAATTTTAATCCGAACCGCAGAACATTCATTCAGGGCGCCGGCGCTGTTTTGACATTATCGGCCCTGCAAGCCAAGGGACTAACATTTGCCGGAACATGCAGTAACTTGCGGGTGGGGTTAATCGGAGCTGGTTGGTATGGGAAAAGTGACCTTTTCAAGCTCATCCAGGTCCGTGATGTGGAAGTAGTCGCCGTATGCGATGTGGACGGAAATCACCTGAAAGAAGCTGGAAAGCTGATCAGCGAGCGGCAGGTTTCAAGGAAGATCCCCCAGCTGTATAGCGATTATCGGAAGATGCTTGCAGACCATAAATTCGATCTTATCCTCATTGGAACGCCCGACCATTGGCATGCGCAACAGGCCATTGATGCAATGACATCCGGAGCACATCTTTACCTGCAAAAGCCGGTTAGCGTCGATGTGCTCGAGGGAGAAGCTATCCTTAGCACGGCGCGCAAATACAACCGAAAAGTACAGATAGGCACGCAAAGGCGAAGTACCCCTCATTTGATCGATGCAAAAAAGCAGGTGATTGACAAGGGGTTGCTCGGTAAGATATCACACGTTGAGATGTGTTGCTACTACCACATGCGAAGAAATGGGAATCCGCCTGCGGAGCCCGTTCCTGAATTTCTTGACTATGAAATGTGGACCGGTCCCGCTCCCTTACGGCCTTACGATGGATTACCACATGGAGGTTGGTGGCGGACTTTTATGGAATACGGCAACGGAGTCACAGGCGATATGTGCGTTCACATGTTTGACACGGTACGCTGGTTGTTGGGGCTCAAATGGCCAAAACGGATCCATGCAACGGGCGGGATCTATGTTCAGAAAGGTGGAAAATCAACAATTGCCGATACGCAGACCGCCATTTTTGAGTACGATGAATTAAATTGCATATGGCAGCACCGCACCTGGGGCAACCCAACAGATGCCGACTATCCATGGGCATTTATGATTTACGGTGATAAAGGCACGCTCAAAGGAAGTGTCATGAAGTATGAGTTTATTCCGACTGGCAAAGGCGATCGCATTGCGAAAGATGTCGTGTATGAGAAAACCGAGTTTCCGGAAGATCTTAACGAGTCGCGCATCGAGCTGCATACCGCCCCCGCAACGCGGCGGCACATGCTGGACCTCCTGTCGGCGATTGAAAATGATCATTTGCCGGTTGCGGATATCGAAGAAGGGCACATCTCAACGGCCAGTTGCATACTTGCGAACCTTTCCATGCAGGTGAACCGGCCATTGACTTATGATCCGCAGCAGAAAATATGCATTGGCGATCCGGAAGCGACAGCGTTGCTGAGGAGACCCTATCGGAAACCTTGGAGGCATCCATATGGGAATGGTTGACGAGTTGATGACTAATGCGAAGAGGTTTATCCAATGTCTTTTGCGCGTGCCGACCCGCATTTTATCCAGAGCAGAAAAGAAAGGCCGTACAACGACGGAGGTGGATGAAATGATCTGCCGGAAATTTTCCGGCGTCACCTGTGTTATCGTATAAAAGACATCGAAGACAGGCGATGCTAGCCAAGGGAAGGTCGATGGAAAAATTCTGAGAAAATAAACGGATAACGTAGGTATCTTTGCTCGGGAAATGGGCGCGTTAAAACGGATAAAGGTGATGTTGATGCTGCTGATTATGTTGTTCATGATCGGGCATGATACTTTTCCGCATGACCATCTCCATGAACGAACGGCGCACACACACAATCACTTCGTTTGTGATAATTGTGAGGGAGGTATCCTGGACCGGCTATTGGAAAATCACGCCCATGCTAACCACTCCCATGCGTATTCACACGCCAGCCATATCTTACGATTTGTCAAGCAACAGCTGCCCCATACAACTTTCATAGCGGATTGGATAAGTCTCGGCCAGCTACCGTTTGTAGTTTGTCGTCGCCGACCCCCCGTACAGTCGAAACCTTATCTTCAAAACCTTGCTCTACTTTCCATCGGCCTGCGGGCTCCCCCGGATTACACTCGTTTTATATAAGAATTCTATTAACTAGTTTTTTGCGGCGATTGCAACGATGGGCTGCAATACCTGCACGTTGAAAAATCGATCAACGCCAGGCCTAACCTCCGTGCCGGTGTGGCAACGGATTGTCATGCTTGCCGGCGGATGAATGAGATTAAGATAAACAAGATGAAAAAATTTTGGAATAATATCAAGGAATTGATATTTGTTGTGTATAAAACAGACGATGGCGGTCTTACGGCGATAGAGGGAAATGTCGGGCTCATTGCCAGAGGTGACGACGAAGCGTCGCTGGAATCGGATGTGCGTTTTCAGGTAGCCGAATTTTTTGGGAAAGATTTCACCTGCACAGTGCGTTTACGTTGGTTTACGGACGTGGTGCTTACCATAAAGCCGTCCGACCAAAGCCCGGGGTAGCTGCCCCGAGTCATTCGCGGTCGCTACGGTCGCCGCGGATTTTCCATTTGGTCAATGCTGCCGGGTTCGCCCTGCGCCGCTAGCTAGCGGAAACTGAACGAACTGTCCGGTGGGTCGCGGAGTCTTGCCATAAGGTTGTCACAAACCCGTCTTAGCTTTGTGTTGTTAACATGAAAACTCAAGACGTATGAATATTATTGTAGGCGCAACCGGACAGGTCGGTTCAAATCTTCTTAAGGAACTCAAAAAAGACGGTTTCCCTGTACGTGCCGTGGTCAGGAACCCCGATAAAGTGGCCGACAAATCCATCGAGGCCAAGGCGGCTGATTTATTTGATGTCAAGCAACTTATTGCTTCATTCCAGGGAGGATCGGCAGTTTTCGTCCTGACACCGGAAGATCCCACCTCGAATGATATCCTTGGTGAGACCGAACGCATTGTCGAAAACTACCGGAAGGCCATTCAAGCGACGGGTATCAAAAAAGTGGTAGCGCTGTCATGTGTGGGGGCGCATGTGGAAGGATGCACCGGAAACATCTTAATGTCGCGCATATTAGAACAGGGGCTCGCCGATCTCGATGCCGACAAGGTATTTATCCGGCCTTCGTATTATTTCAGCAACTGGTTGGCCTATTGGCAAACTATGGAACAGCATGGGGTACTTCCGACGTTTTTCCCCGGAAAATTGAAAATTGAAATGCATTCGCCTATTGATCTGGCCGGATTCATCGCCAAGGTCATGGCCCGAGAATCATTCGGAGGAAACGCAGTTTATGAGTTGATTGGGCAACGGCCTTACAGCTCGGAAGACGTTGCGGAGGCCTTTTCAACACTGTTTAATAAAACGGTGACCGCCCAATCCATTCCCCGGGAAAAATGGCAGGAAAATCTGTTATCGGTCGGATTTACCGAAAACACAGCAGCCAATCTTGCAGACATGACCCAGGCGGTGATCGACGGAAGGACGGCACTGGAACGACCGGATGATGCCGTAAAACTCCCGACATCGTTGGCGCAATATCTTCGGGATCCGAACCTTGTACGCTGAAAGCTTTTTTCGCATTTTGCCACTTTATGGTGCGGGCCGTTCTATCTTTGCGGGATGGCAAAGATACTTTTACGAATTTCACTTGCACTTGTGTTCTCGGTTGTTCAGGCCCTGGCCTATCCGCAAGCGACCCAACGCTGCAACATTGAACTTCAAAACGGGGATCTTTTATTTGTGGGCGCGAAAAGCGAAGACCTTTCCGGGGCGATTAACCGGGTTACCCAAAGAGAAACGAGCAAGGCTTTCGACCATGTAGCTTTAGTGGAAGTGTTTCACGGCCGTATCTACCTGATCCATGCAACCGGGGAGAAAGGTACCCTACGGGAACCGATCGGCGATTACATCCAGCGTCCTCATCCGAACGTCGCGGGTTGTTCATTTTCAGATTGAAAAGCAATTATCAGCCGTGCATTCCCGATGCCATCGCCGAGGCAAAGAAATGGTTGGGAAAGCCGTATAATTGGTCTTATGTATTGAATGACAGCTCGGTATATTGTTCGGATTTAGTGGAACGGGCTTTTAGGAAATGTCATCTTTTCGAATTGGAGCCGATGACTTTCAAAGATCCGGAGACGAAGGAGTTTGATGCGTATTGGGTTCGTTTTTATGATGCGCTTGGCATCCCCGTGCCGGAAGGACAGCTCGGTTGCAATCCAAATGGGTTGGCAGCGAGCGACAAGCTGTCGATCGTGGGGCGGTTGCATTATTCAGATTGATGTACCTTTGCCGGGAGTCTAGATTGTCCCGACCCTAGATTGTCCAGACCGCCCCATTGTATTGTCTATTTCACACCGTCGCATCCGGTGTTCAGCCTGTACTTTTGTTAAGTAAAAAAATCATTCATGGCAGATATCTTGCATAGAATCGGTATTAAATCGCCATCGGTCGATAACGTGTAACGAGCACTGACCACTCCGACTGGCCTTGCTCATTTTTTTTCTGTTTTGTTAATTAATTACTTGCGCGGTTAAGTTGTTATGCTTATATTCGGCCTAGGTTTAGGTTGATAGTCCCCGATCCCATGGGGGCGACATCTTTTTCCCGGGAAAGATGATTTACCCCGGCTCATTTTTCAGAAAGGAGCTGGGGTTATTTTTTTATTTTAACTATGCCACCTCAATCGCCGGATTCAATTTTAGCAGATCCGTAATAAATGCTGTTTTGTCTTTTGGTGAAATCACGATGCTATCGAACTTGTTATAAAAAATTTCGAGCCGATCCAGCGAAGGCGCGGGCGCACTGATGAAGGTTCGGGTTTTCGTGATTTTCCGGATGGAAGCGATATCTATTTTCCTGTTCTTATAAAGCGGTCCCGCATGAACGATCAGCGCCTGGCCATCGATGAGGTAATGGGTGGCTAAAAAGAACTGGGCGCAAAAAATCGTGGAAAGAAGCATGAGCAAAGCAATCCCCCACGAGGTATAGGCGGCTCTTGGATCCGCCTCATTCAGGGGCAAAATAACCGTCATCAGCGTGACGCCCAACATGAGTCCGACAACGGGAATAAAAAGTGCCAAATCTATTTTTGCCTGATATTTTTGCATCAAGAGCAAGATACAAAAAATACAGCAATTACGTATCGGAAAAAAGCGGTTCCGCAAGCCCGATGAGGAGCCCTTCCGGACCGCGGATGTAGCAGAGCCGATATGAGTTTTCGTATTGAACCAATTCACCCACGAGCTGCGTGCCGAAACGGCGGAGCCTACCCAGCGTCTCATCGATATCTTCCACAGCAAACATGACGCGGAGGTAACCGAGGGCATTCACCGGGGCATTCCGATGATCGGCGACCACAGGTGGTGAGAGAAACCGTGAAATCTCCAGTCGGCTATGGCCATCGGGGGTAACCATCATCGCGATCTCCACACGTTGGTTGCCCAGCCCGGTGACGCGCCCCGCCCATTCACCCTCTACGATACCTCGCCCTTCGAGTTTAAGACCAAGCTCGGTAAAAAAAGAAATGGCTTCATCGAGGGATTCAACCACAATGCCGACGTTGTCCATTCGCAACAATTTACTTTTAGTCATCATGTATTTCCTCAATTATTTGTTGGTGCGGTACCGTAGATCTGCAGTGTTGTGCCCTCCGAAAACACGTTACTCCGAATAAATTTTAACGGAAAGAGCTTGACGTCTTCGGGAAACAGCTTATATCCTTTTCCGATAGCGACCGGGGCGACAATCAGCTGGATCTCGTCGAATAAATTTGCTTTCAGCAAGGATTGGGCTAAGGCAATGCTTCCCCACATAATCATGTTTTTCCCGTTACCTTCCTTCAAAGATTTAATATGGGTTACCGCATCGCCTGCTACCAAAGATATATTTCCATAGCTTCCCCACTGTACTTCCTTTAAGGACGTTGAGAAAACGATTTTGGGGATACTGTTCATCCCTGCGGTTACTTTGGGGTCTTCACCGGTTGCAAACGGCCAAAATGAAGAAAATAAGTGGTAAGTATCGGTGCCCATCAGGATAAGGTCTATGCTATCCATAAGCGTCGCTTGATGTACATCCACGTCTTTTTCAAGGGCGTGATATGTGCCGTCAAAAAATCCCGTTGTCTTTTCGCGGTCGGCGCAAAAGCCGTCGAGGGACATAAATTCCTGCAAAATGAGTTTTTTCATTGGAAAGTGATTATTACTCTATTGTCCGTTTTAGCGGCATTCATGAATGCTTCGCAGTTTGTTAAAGGTACTGTTCAAAAATCGAAATCGATTAGTGCAAAAGTGACAATTGGAGGGGGCATCCGGGACAATTTGTAATTGCCGGGCCTTTAAATTTTGGCGGCTGGTTATTAGGTGGTTGTGCTACGTCTAGATAGTTGTGCTATGTCCTCACCCCACCGATCCATCAAAACCAGTATGTCCTTGAGCGAATGGCCCAATCCGGTCAGTTCATATTCGACTTTAGGCGGAACTTGCTGATGAACGATCCTATTGATGAGCCCATCGTTTTCCAGCTCCTTTAATTTTGAAATCAGCATCCGCTCGGAAATCCCAACCAGTCGCTTTCTTAATTCATTGTATCGGAGTTTTTTTTCGTTCAAGAGGTAGGACAGGATACTTATTTTCCATCTTCCGCCAATGATCGAAAGCGTAAAGGCGATGCCACAATTTTCCTTCCAATACATTTCGTTGACGCTGTTGGTCGAATTTTCTTTTCTTTCACCCATACTTACTTTTTTGTCAGTATCCTACAATTTTGTAGGTTCTGTTATGCGTGCAAGTTAATAAAGATATTTGTGCCGAAGAAACCTGCTATGTCAGCGCCTGATGAAAAAGGCGATGAAAATGCAGGTTCTATTAGACCATTAAAAGCAATTATTTTCTAATAAAAAAGAATAAGAAAATGGAAATTATCAAACCGCTCGTACACTGGATCAGCTTTGCCTACTATCTTTATGTATTTGGGTACGCTTCGTTATTTAAAGTTTTTCAGAAGACCACGATGATGCAGAGCATGCAATCGCTGGGTTTTAATAAGACCTGGACTATTCTGATTGGTATAGGCGAATTGATCGGTGTTATACTGATCGTGGTTGGGATTTATAAACCGCCGTTAAAAACGGTGGGGATATTGATTTTGTTTCCGTTTGCCATTGGGGCATTTACCGCCCATATGGCCCATCAGGAATACGATCATTTCTATAATTCGTTAATTATGTGCATCCTGTCGGTCGCGCTGCTGGCAACCGATAAGAACTTCAGGATCATTCTGTGATCATCTTTTCACGCCTATGATCATGCCGGTTGCCCAATGCTGTGTCACGACCCACAGGTCATCACGGCTTTCCAGGTACTCGATGAATGCGAGCGCTTTCTCCTGATGCCCCTCTGGCCAGTTGGGTTGGGGCAGCATGTCGTCCACGATATACAGACCACCGTGGCTGAGCATCGCCAGCACCTCATCCAATAGCAGGTATTTCCCATGCCAGGTATCCGCAAAGATAAAGTCGAATGATTGCCCTTCATTTGCTTGTACCCAATCGGCGCCGTCGGACAAGACCAACGATAGGCGTTCGTCATCGCCCAAATACTTTCGGGCAACGGCTAATACGGTTTCATCGTGATCGAAAGACACCAAGGTGGATTCTCGATCCATACCGTCAAGGATCCAAGCGGTGGAAAGCCCGCTGCCCGTGCCGAGCTCCAGGAACCTTCCAGCAGGTTTACTGGCAGCCAGTGTGCGCAGCAAAGCACAGGTCTGTACGTCTGAAGGCATGGTAAATCCGAGCCGGCGTGTTTCTTCGGCGATGTCGCTGTATGCTTTTGGCAAACGCTGGGTTATTGCATCGTTCATGATACCGGCAAACTTAAACATATTTGGTTATTATTTCGTTTCTTTATAGCGTCCACGGACTTCCGTAACACCCCAAGCTTCGTCGGGTCACGGAGTAGCTATCTACAGGTTGTTCCCGGGGATGCTCAACAATTTACCCGGGCCATTCCCACAAAAGAAAGGCGAGAAATACGTGGGAGATACGTGGGAAACACGTGGGAAATATGTGCCCAACAGGTGTCGATGCCGTATCTGCGTCCTTTCGATACGGCCTCGCAATAACGCTTTTCGGCTTATTGCGGTAATCGTCGTGCGTTCTTCGGGTTAAGTACGGTTTTTTTTACTTTTGGAGCACAGAATTTGAAAATATACATGCGCATTTTATACCTCTTTATCCTTACTTTTTTAGGGTTGTTTTCGTTTGGCCAATCCAATGAGAAGGCTTCCGTTTATCTCATTGGGACCGTGCACGACTCCTCGTCGGTACTTACGCCCAAAATGCTTTTCGCTATTCTGGACGAAATTCGGCCTGATGTTTTACTGCAGGAAAATGACAGTAAACAAATCGCTGAGTACACCAAAGAAATTCGGCCTACTTCCAATGAACAAACGGCAACCCTACAATACATCAAAAAATATCCGCAAACGCTGAATCTTCCCTTCGAGTTTGAAGGGCGGAATCAATTTCGATTAGACCATGGCATGGTACCCACCGATGCGTTGACCATCAGGCTGATCGATAGCCTGTACAAAGAAAAGGCCTTACAACCTGAAAATATGAAGATTTATGCGAAATATTTGGAAGCGAATCATGCATTAAAAGCATTTGCGAAGACGGATATTGAGACATTAAATGGTGTCGTTTTCGAGAATCTAAATCGTTATCGCCAAAATATTCAACACCACGAGGTCCCGAAAATATCAAATTCAGAACCCCTGTTTTTGACCCGGTATGTTACAAAGCCCGATGGAGAAAAGATTTCGTACAGGGAAGGATATCAACTATGGTGTAATTTTTGGGATTTGAGGAATAATTCTATGGCGATCAATATTTTGCGGCATGCCAACGAACATAAAGGCAAACGAATTGTCGTGTTAACAGGCGTACAACATAAGTATTACTTGAAAGAATTGCTCTCAAAGTATGCGGATGGAAGCTATGAACTACTTGAGTATTTCAATAGATAGTCCCGATTCTGCGTACTGCTTGATCAACCGATTCGTTGAAGGAAGAGTTGTTTACGGTGGGGCGGCAGACTAAATTTTCATTCCCCGGATTAATATCGACGATTCGATCGACTGTTCCTTTAGGTGTAGGAATTTTTTGCGTTCCTCATCCCGCATGAAGTTTTCAAAATCCTGAATACTGTCAAACTCAGCCAGGTGTATTTCATAAGGCCTGCCCATTTCGGTGCTTACAAAGGCATCATCCGTAGGTCTGACCCGCAACAATAGCCGTCCGTTGTAGGTTGCGATTGACGGAATGGCGATTTGCTCAAACTCGTCGAATACCTTTTCTTGGCCTTTCTTTATGTAAATTAACTGGGTGATGTATATCATGCCGTATCCATAACTTCTGCTCCTAACGGATTTGCCCGTCGCCCTTCACCACCCATTTTTCGGTAACGAGCTTCTCCAACGCAAATGGACCCCGCGCATGAAGCTTCTGTGTGGAAATGCCGATTTCGGCGCCCAGGCCAAACTCGCCACCGTCAGTAAAGCGGGTAGATGCGTTTGCATACACCGCGGCGGCATCTACAGTTTGCAAAAACGTATCAATATGTGCCGGATCGGTAGACACAATACACTCGGAATGCTTCGAAGAGTACGTTGCGATATGATCCAGTGCATCCTCCAGTCCTTCAACCACTTTGACGGAACACTTCAAATCCAGAAACTCCCTGCCGAAATCATCTTCGGTGGCATGCTGCAGGTGAGGGTATCCTGCATCCTCGAGCGACTGGAAAGCTTGGGGGTCGGCGTAAACCTCCACCTGATGGGCGGCAAAATAGGGAACCAGTTTGGAGAGTAGCGGGCCGGCAACCTGTTGGTCTACCAATACGGTGTCCAGCGCATTGCAGACCGATGGACGCGAAATCTTGGCGTTGGCAACAATGCGGGCGGCTTTATCGAGGTCGGCGGTTCCATCTACATATGTGTGGCATACACCCGCTCCGGTCTCAATAACCGGCACTTTGGCATGATCCCTAACGTAGTCGATCAATGCCTGCGATCCGCGGGGAATCAGGATGTCCACGTAGTCCTTAGCCGTGAGGAGTTCGCCCATCAGCTCACGGGCTGTGGGAAGCAGTTGCACGATATCCGGATTGATACCCGCTGTCTCGATAGCTTGACGGATCAGTGATACGAGGTGGTTGTTGGTAAACCAGGCGTCCGAACCGCCGCGCAGCAGGCAAACATTGCCCGACTGGATGCACAGGGCAACGACGTCGACCGTTACGTTAGGCCGTGACTCGTAAATAACGCCCACCACGCCGAGCGCCACCGACCGTTTTTCGATCTGGAGGCCGTTTTCGAGGGTTTTCTGAAGCAATACCTTACCGGTAGGGTCGTCCAGGTTGGCTACGTCGATCACGCTGTCTGCCAATGCCTGGATGCGATCAGCGGTAAGCTTCAGCCGATCGTACTTGGGATCTTGGGGATCCATGCGATCCAAGTCCTTTTTGTTTTCACTGATAATGGCATCCTGATGGACGACCAGTAGCTCAGAAATAGCCTGTAATAGCTGCTTTTTCTGGGACAATGTCAGCATGCCCATCGCTTTCTTCGCTTGGCGTGCCTGTATCAATTGTTGATGTATACTATTCATCGGTTGCTGTTATAAGAGGACGATGTCGTCCGCATGCGCAATTTCGATATTTTTTTTGTTTGTCGTGTTTTCGATCACCGTTGATTCCATCTTGGATTTGGCAACGGCATGTACAAGGCCCTGTTCATCCACGATTTGGAATACCTCACCGGTTGTAAAGCCGCCGATCACTTCCGTGACCCCAACAGCAAGTAGACTCCGCCGTTTTTTCAATGCCTCCAAGGCGCCTTTATCAACCTTTACTTTTCCGGAAATGATGCTGCCGGTGGCCATCCACTTGTGACGGGATGAGATTTTCTTGGGCTGTGCGCGGCAACGGGTACCGGTAGCACCTGCCACGGCCTTCAGAATAGCGTCTTCGGTACGCATGCTGAAAATGACCGCCTCGATACCTAGTTGGCTGGCTATCCTTGCGAAATTCAGCTTGGAGGTCATGCCGCCAAGGCCTACTGCTGATTTTTCCTTTCTAGCCAACGACAGGGCCTGTTTGTCGATGACCGGAATTTCGCTGATGACCTGTCCGGCAGCATCCAATACACCCGGCACCGATGTGCTGAACAGGATTTTTTCGGCGCCGAATCCCACGGCAATGAGGGTAGCCAGCTCATCGTTGTCGGAAAATTTCAGTTCTTTGTTGCTTACCACATCGTTTTCATTCGCAATGGGGATGATATGGTTGCGCCACAGGGTTTCGTAGGTATTCTTCAACTGGAGAAACTGATCACGGTTGGCAAAATGCTGCCGTTCACAGAGACTCTGTGCCAGGGAGATCTTATACGGCCTGAAATACGTGGCATAGATGCCGACCAAGAGCGGGTTGCCGATTGCTGCGGCTGCTTTGCGCTCCGGCAGAGTTCCCTTGTAGCGCGGAATGTAGGCTTTTCCTGCCGCCACGGCGCCGGACGACACAAGTACGATGTTGTAATGTTCCTGCAGTTTGGCCGTCTGCCGCGCTATTTCCACGATAATTTGTTCGTCGACCGCTCCGTCTGACGTCGTTATCGACGCGGAGCCAAATTTAATGACGATGATGGGTTTTTTCATGATATGGAAAACGTCTGCTAATTTCGCAAATTTTAGCGTAATCCAGCGAGTTTTTGTACCCGCGTGTACAAAGATTACTCCTGTCGAACCTCTCAGACGGAGCGTTCGCACCTTATCGATGTTTGGATACCCGATGGATTCGATAAAGCCATCCAATGTTCTCTATTTTCGTTAACTATCGGTTCCGTGATGAATTCACATGTGGTTATCGATGGATCAACGACCGACGAGTCTTCATTAGCTTCATTCCGGAAGTAATTATCCACTATTCGCGACAACAAAATGGCAGGTCATTTGTTCGTAAAGTAACAGGCAGCCATTGGATGCGATGGCAGAAACGCAAAATGATTCAAGATGGTCAGAACAACAACTTTACTTTCGTTACTGGTGCCATGCGGATTGCTAGCGTTAGGTCTGAACGATAGCTGCGATGAAATGGACCGCATGCAGGACCAGGAATTTGTGGTGTTAGCCATGAGCAATCTCCAATTTGAGATTGAAGCCGGTGGGCAGGCTTACGCCCAGGGAACAGATGAAAGTGTCGTTGCATGTGGTGCGCAGATGGCGTCGGACTACGGCGCTGCATGTACGGAACTGGCCGAACTGGCAGCTTTAAAAGGCCTGGACGTACCCGACATGCTGCAGGAGAACGAGCAGCTTATGCTTGAGGGACTGGTTGCTCCGGTAGGGGAGCCATTTGATGTGAAATATACCGAGCGAATGGCGCGTTGGCACCGTAACGCCATCCGGTTGTTTGAACAGGCTATTGGTCCCGACGGCGTATCGGACGGCGAATTGCGCCAATGGGCGGCTGCGAAATTGTTGATGTTAAGAGAGGATTCCATCTACCAAGCCTTTCGAGTTGCGGCACCTCGCCAATCCCTGTATGAATACGCCGAGTGGCATACCCTTGTATCCACACGGTGATAAAATTTCCATTCCATTCAATAAGATAGATTCAAACACCTATTTCATTCCATTGCATTAAAAATTATCCCGCATTTACGCGAGACGATGGTGAAATACACCCTAAGTTGTAAATTCGTGGTTTCATTTTTCGGTCCAAACATAGGATGTTTATGAAGCAAGGCAGAATCGTAATTATTACTGGTTCACCGGGGACGGGTAAAAGTACCCTGGCATCAATAGTTGCCCAATCGTCCGATCGATCAAAGTCGGTACATATGCACACCGATGATTTCTACCAGTATATCCGTAAGGGCGCAATACCTCCGTTTTTACCGGAATCAGCAGAACAAAACTTAATTGTAATCGAAGCGTTTTTGGAAGCAGCAAAACGTTTTGCACGCGGCGGGTTCGACGTGATTGTTGACGGAATTATTGGTCCCTGGTTTTTAGCGCCGTGGCTGGAAGCCGTACGAGATAATTATGAAGTACATTACCTGATCTTGCGAGCGGCAAAAGAAGAAACCCTGAAGCGAGCCATCAATCGTCCCAAATTGGACCAGGACACCAACACTGAATTGGTGGAAAGAATGTGGGAGCAATTTACGAATCTGGGGCGCTATGAATCGAACATCATTGACACCACAAATCAATCCATCGAACAAAGTGCTTCCATCTTAAAAACTGAGATTGAAAGGAAATCTTCCTTACTGGCAATCCCCTGACCCCCATTGGTTTTCTTTGGCAATTACAAAATTCCTTATCAGCATCAGTACCTCGTCAAAATGGGTATCCAGAATGTCATGCCCTCCGTCCAGAATGTGGATTTGTGCTTCGGGCAGTTCACGTTTGTAACAAGGAGCTTCTTTCACTGAAAAGAATATGTCATATTTCCCCCACATAACCAGAGCAGGTGGCTGGTGTTTGCGGAAATACTCCTGGTAAACCGGAAACATTTCCAGGTGAGTTTTGAAATCGCAGTTCAGTTCAAACTGCCGTTCGATATTCCCCGGTCTCCTCAGAAACTCCCAATCAAGCATCCACAATTCGGGGCTGACCCTGGGTAATACATCTTCGGGAAGTCCGCCGAAGTATTGATTTTTGATACCTTCTGCACTTAAGAACTTAATCAGCTTTTCCTTTTTTTCAGGCGTTGGGTTGTACCAATATTCAATGTATTCGTCCCATTCCGGACCCATACCCTCACGGTGTGCATTACCGCTCTGAACGATTATACCCGTAATTTTTTCGGGGTGGTTTAGGCATAGTTGAAGCCCGATCGGCGCACCGTAATCATGAAGGAAGATAAAAAACCGATGTAGGTTGATGGCTTCGGTAAATTTGTTCAGCAACACCGATAAGTTTCCGAACGTATAATCAAAGTCATCCGGCACGGGAAATTCACTGAAGCCAAACCCCGGGTAATCCGGAGCAATCAGATGATACTCGTCAGACATCGCGATCATCAGATTTTTGAAGACAACCGATGAAGTCGGGAACCCATGCAGCAGTAGTAGTGAGGGATTTTTTTCATCTCCGGCCTCGCGGTAGAAAAGATTAATTCCATCCACGTTGATGGTCCTGTTGTAGATTTGCCTTGACATACGCGGTAAATTCTCAAAAGAAACAATTCTCTTCTTGGAATTGTTTGGCGAGGGTTTTGTCGCGCGTGTCTGAATCGGAAACTCCGCGTTTCCATTAATCACTCAAACGCAGAAGCAGGGATGTAGCCGTATGTATAGAGATCTTCGGGTTTATCAATACGGTAATTACAGCCGTTGTTGAGCAGCACCATCCGATCGCTGATATCCAGAACCCGTTGGTAATAGTGGTCGGTAACGATAAATCCTTTGGTTGCCTTTAATCGGTTCATGTGGTCACTCAGTTCATCAATATACAGTGGAGCGATATTAGAAAACGGTTCGTCAAGCAACACATACCGCGCATCGGTATAGATGATTAACAAAGCTTCGATCATGCGCCGAATACCGCCGGAAAGTTCGTGCATGCGGGCATCCAGGTTCTCCCTGATGCTGCCGATAGCGAGCAAATCTTGCCGATACGTATGTGCCAAATGCTCCAATGCCGAGCGTACACGGGTATTGGCCGGAATAAAGGGGTGTTGGGGAAGGTAAGCGATTGCCCGGGTGCGATATCCTTTGGTGAAGCGGACGCCATCCAACAGGCAGTATTTGTAACGGCCGTTAAGGGTGCCAAAGATCACTTTTAATAGTGTCGATTTACCGGAACCGTTTCTGCCAAGCAACCCGACAACCTCGCCGGGCTTGCACGCAATGTGCACCCCGCTGAGAACCGTTCGGTTGCCAAACCTGCAAGCAACGCTATCTATGAAAAGTTCCTGACCATTAGCCATACGGACGCCAAAAGTATTAATGTAATCGTATCAATCGCAAATAAGCGGGCAAACAATTGGCAATATGCAATACCAATGTTTTTGAAATAGTATTCACGTTGCTTCGCATAAAACCATTTTTCAATCAGGATGGAGAGCCCATATCCGATAATCTTTGCAATTACGATGAGCGGGATTGCCATGGTTGCCGAAATACCGGAAAATGCGTTGGCCAATAGGGCGATACTACAGAGGAAGTTAATGGCAATCAAGAACCTAAAATGGCGTAGTACGATGAGAAGCAATTTGAACTATTTTTCCTGATGGCTTAAAAGTAGTCAAAAAAGTTGATAGCCGCTAACCCTCATGAGCTGGTCTAGCTGGAGGGTATATCGTTGGGCGAAATACTAAACAAACCGTAGCTATCGTTTCATAGAGATACGCATAATGCGACTAAAGGAGGCAATATGAAATCGAAATTTATTTGGGCAAATTTTAGTGTGAAAAATGCGAAACGCACAAATGACTTCTACACACAATTGGGTTTTACTCCCAACACGCCGCCTCAAAGTAACCCTAAACTTGCCAGTTTCTTTTTTGGCGAAAATAAATTTGTTATCCATTTTTTTGAACAAGGCACTGGAATAGACGCGTATTTCCCATCGGGCTCGAAAACGGATGAAATTGTATTTACGCTTTCTGCAGAGACGGAAAAGGAAGTGCAGGAATTTGAAGCGAAAGTAAGAGAAGCTGGCGGTGAGATCTTTCAAAAATTACGCAGGGACGAGTCTGGGTATTATGGGTTTGCATTTGCTGACCCTGACGGACATAAATTTAACGTGCTGCTTATGGACAATATGATTTATTAGTTCTACCTTTGTCGAATTAACGGGTGATTTTATGTTTAATACTCCACTTAACTCGGATCTTGTACTGTAAACAATCTGTATAATACTGTGCAGATTGTCCCTTCTTTCTTCTCGAATAATCCTATTTGAGAAAAATCTTTTATTAGCATAATTCAAAAAAAAAGCGTGCGATACAAAGGGTTCGTTGTCTTCGTTTGGCAATAACCCGGCAATCCGGACGCCAGAACATACTAAGTAGCATTCTGACAAAGAAAGTGTATGCTACGATAATACATTATTCATGCTTAACTATAAAGCCATGACCAATTTAGAAATGTACGGTTGGAATAACAGATTGGACCAACAAAAACAAAAATCAATACATAAGGCGTTGTTTCATGGGCGAATAGCCATTGTGCATCGCACCTGCTACGAAGTGGTTTCCGAAGGTGGAATTTTCCAATGTGAGCTGACTGGTAGCCTACTGTTCGGAAAATCGACATCTGAATTGCCTTGCGTCGGCGATTGGGTGATTTTTCAGGCCTTTGATGAGGACAAAGGAATTATAGTTGAGATGTTAAGCCGGGAGCGGACGTTGTATCGCAAGAAAAACGGTACGGTGGCAGATAGGCAAGCTATTGCCTCGTATGTCGACAAAGCATTTATTGTACAAAGCCTCGACGGAAACTTCAATGTCCGTAGGATAGAACGTTTCCTGGTTCAGATAGCTGAGGCAGGGATCGAGCCCATCTTGGTGCTTAACAAAGCGGATTTAAGCTTTGACAAGGAGTCCGTCGACGAAGCGATCGGACACCTTGTTCATCGGATGCCGGTATACTTTACTAGCATTCACCAACCCCAAACGATACGCCAGATACGGGAATCCATTAGCCGGGGCGAAACCGTTATATTCGTCGGTTCTTCAGGTGTCGGGAAAAGTTCGCTCGTAAATGCACTTTGTGAACGGCCCGCATTGGCTACTTCCGATATCAGCTTTTCCACAGGAAAGGGACGGCATACTTCCACCCGGAGAGAAATGGTATTGGTGGATAATTCAGGCATTTTGATTGACACGCCTGGCGTCCGTGAATTCGGGTTGGCGATTGACGATCCAGACTCGCTTACCGAAATAATGGAATTCTCGGATATTGCTGAATCGTGTCGTTTTAAGGACTGTGAACATATCAACGAACCGGGCTGTGCGATTTTGGAGGCAGTAAATAAGGGGACACTGGATCGTAAGATCTACGAAAGCTATATAAAACTTCGTAAAGAGGCTTGGCATTTTTCGGCTTCGGAACATGAAAAGCGAAAAAGAGAAAAGTCCTTTTCGAAAATCTTGGAAGAGGTAAAACAACGTAAAGCGGATTTTTAATTTCACCCCACGTGTGATTTTTCATTAGCTTTCGCGACTAATAGGGATATAGCAGCAACGGAATGCCAGCAAGTACCGAAACATATACGAACGACTTCCTCAGCTTGATAGCGGCCAACGAACGGTTGATTTATAAAGTGTGCCGGGTATATGAGAGCGATGCCGACATACGTCAGGATATGTTCCAGGAGATCGTGTTGCAAGCATGGAGCGCGTATCCGAGATACCGCCAGGCAGCGTCATTCAGCACATGGCTTTATCGGATCGCGCTGAATACCGCGATTACTTTTCAGCGGCGAAGCAAAAGAAACATTGTGACCAGCGTGGCCGAAGTGCCGGATGTACACGCCGCGGCCCCGGTTAGCGCAGATGGAAAGTATGAAATGATGTATGAGCTGATTGCGTCACTGCCCGCGATGGAGAAAGCGTTGGTCGTGCTTTATTTGGACGACTATCCTTATCGCGAAATAGCGGAGATGCTCGGTATTTCCGAAAGGAATGTAGGTACCAAGCTAGCACGCATAAAAGAAAAATTAAGGAAGCAAGCCGCCGTGCTTAATAACGCATAAGAACAAACGATGGAACTTGATGAAATGAAAAAACTTTGGCAAACGCAGCATGCCATGTCCGCTGCTTCGGAAGAGGAGGGAGGAAGCACCATAACGCGCTCCAAAAAGGAACAGACACGGCTTTCCATTGCTTATCCCGGCGAACAAGATGCCGAGCGCGCTGCTTCGGATAAATCAAGAGGGTACCTTAACACGATTCTAAGAGACGAATACATCGGTCTTTCGTTTGTGGTCATTCTGCTTGTCGCGCTTCTGTCCCTGACAGACCGGGCTTTTTCGGCTATCCCGGCCATGACCGGATACATCATCTTGCTGTTCAGTATGCTTGCCAAAATTGGTACAGCGATTTATAAGATTGGCTTAATAAAGCAGATAGACCTGGCGGCAGATTCGCTCACCGACTTCGCAATTAAAATGGATCGATTTCAGTTACTGGTTACCCGAGAGCGGCTGATTGGCTTGTCATCCATTCCCTTTGGCCTGGTTTCCCTCTACCTGTTAATCGATGGTTATCAATTCCAGCAATTGATTGATATCCTACCAAGATTGGTTTTGTCCGTTGTGCTGGCAGTGGTGATCTCCTATTTCATGTATAAGAAAAGCTATTTCGACAAAATTAAAGAGATAAAAGAACACATCAAGGCTATCAAGGATTTCCGGGATTCCGTTTAGGCCGAATGAACGTGCCGTCGGAAAGAAGCCCGTTTTACTAAATGAAGAACACTAATGGGCGGCAGTATATTGCGCCGCCCACTAGGTCATCGTCTGTCCGAATGTCAGCAGATTGCTGTCCGGATCGAGCATGGAAAACTCTTTCTGTCCCCAGGGTTTTACCTGCAGCGATCCATTTGGATGTATGGCCAGGTTTCTTTCGAGCATCGATCGGTATAGCCCGTCGATATCATCGGTCCGGATGTAAACCTGTCCGTAGTTTTCTTTCGGTTCAAGTGCTTCGAATTTGAAAAAGTGGATCTGGATGTTGTCTTTCTGCACCATGAGGTAGTCGTCGTAGTCGGGACTTCCAAATACCTGAAAACCCAGATTGATATAAAACTCCAGTGTTTTGGCCTTATCGCGCATGGGTAATTTGGGGACGATGTCGTTAAGCATATCGATTTCATTTAAGGGTAAGTGCAAAACTGATATTTTCTATTGAGAATCCCGCTCGAAATCAATAAATCGGCTAAATGAGGGCTCTCACCCTGCTGAATGATATACTTAACAGCAAACCGCGGCACTTCGGCAAAATAAATTCCATCAAAAGAAAGCGCCATACAGCCATTGCCCCAGACGTTAAAGTTTGATAAATACCGGCGATCCTGTTAATCGAACGGTATTGGATATTTTGGTCTGTTTATTTTCCCAATTGATTTGCGTAAGTGTTTTGATATTGAACATTGCCGGGAAGGTGTACTGCGCCGACGCGACTTCTGATGTGCCGCTGGTTTTGGCCCACAATACACAGACGTAATCATTATTAGCCGAAGAATAGAAAGCTCCACCGTCTATATTGGATGGCAATTTCAACTGAGCGGTTGCGGCCGCATCGTATCGCCGGTCTTTTAAAAGATTACTAACGGTGCGCCACGCTATACCACCAGGTGTTATCGTGGCGTTGTAAGGACTGGATGATAGGTTTTGGTAGAAGCCCATCGCCTGATAGGGATCGGTGGCTTGGGACAGTGGCTTGCTTTCAGCCGGGCAATAAACGTACAGCCCATTGATACCCGCCTTTTGCGCGGTGACTGCTGCCTTGATCAAAAAGTTTCGCTGCACTTCATTGCCTCCAACGTAGTTGCCGATAGCTTTACGGGGGATATTGGTTTCTGTGACAATAAAAGCTTTTTTGGGATTAGTTTTGCCGTTATAGGAATACTTATCCAGTACGGCCTGAAAGTCGTTCTTAAAGCGGACTACCGTTGCAGCTGCTGCGTCTGAGTTGCGGTTGCTACCTAAATAATACATCGGATATACATGGTAACTCAGACAATCGAACCACTGTCCGCCTTTTTTGGGGTAATTGGCAGTTACACTTCCTTTATTGGGGTTATCGGTATTGCGCAATATCGCATCCAGAAAACCGGGATAACCCAGGCCACCTACGCAGACCAGGCCATCTTTATCCAGATGCCTAACGATCTCATGGGTGATTCTAAGCATGCGAACATAGGACTGGATGGGCGCGGCAAAGTTGCGCAGGTCGCAGGGATTGGGGTCTGATTTGGCCCAGGTTTGGCTGGCCGACCAGTTGTTGGTATAGTCCGGTTCGTTCCAAACCTCCCAATACTTTACATAGGAGCCATAGGTCTTTACTACATGGTAAACGTAATTGGCGTAGTAATTTTTAGCATTCACCTTTCCGGGTGATGACCATATGGGTTCATACAGGTTAGCGAAGGTTTTGGACTGCACGCCATTGCAGTACTTGGTCTTTTCCCTGTGCGCGTCGGAAGGTCCACTGAGATACATGGTATGGTCCTTGCCGCCCAATTGTCGGTAGGTTTCAAAAGCACCTGCCCGGATGTCGTAGCCCCATCGCTGCACAAAATGATCGTACATTGCCGGACGCAGGCTGTTTACCCCGGCGCCAGCAATATTCTTGCTCTGATTGCCAATTAGCAATTGAGCCAGCTGCTGATCGGACCAACCTGAGTAATACCCCATATTGGAGCCGTACAGGAACGGTCCCGCTGAACCCGAAGATAAGCCTGCGGACGAGGCTATCGTTGCGTCAAGCTTCTCATCGTCTACGCCGGCGACAAGCTCGTCCTTGGCGCATGAACTTAAAAATCCTAAAAAAAAGAAGAAAGAAACTACATAAAATCCGTGAAATGCGGTCAATCGTTTAATCATGTCTAACTAATGTTTTTTCTCAAGCAAATTAGCGGTGAGGTGGTTAAAAAATAAGTATGCCCGGCGAACGCCAAAATTTGTACCACCTATTTACACCTCACATGCAGACATGCCGTTTCCCTGTTAAACTGCGGGAAAATATTTTTAATAATAGTCAAATACGGGTGGATGGTGTACAAGTCTAAGAGGCGGTATATGTTTTTTTGGGAAGTACCGAAACAATTTGGGGATTTTAATCGCGACACACATCAGTTTAACGGCCAGCACCTAACAGCCATCGGGCATTGTGACTGTGGCAGCGTAGACTTTGGACAGCCGCTATAATTAAAACGACGTGTTCGCAGGCTTTATTTTGCCGTTGCAATTATTGTCCAAAACGTTCCCATCTTTAAAAAGATGCCCCTACATTTGTGTTTCACGAAAAAACAACCATGGAATTTAATCCGAGTAATCCCGTTGTAAGACGCTGTCTTGAAGGCATGGACATGGCCGAAGGCGGAAACCCAGAAGAGGCAAGTCGGCTGTTCCTCCAGGCTTGGCACGAAGCCACCGACGACCTCGAAAAATTTATTGCCGCATATTATGTAGCCCGGTACCAGGAAAACAATGCCGATAGGCTGCAATGGTACGAAACTGCTTTACGGTTCGCCCTAGCCATAAAGGATGGCTCCGTGCACAGTGCTGTCGCCTCGCTCTACACCCACATTGCCAAATGTTATGAAGGGCTGGGCGATCCTGGCCAGGCAAAGAAGTACTATGAACTGGCTGCTACGTTTGCCAACGAACCGGCTGACAATGGCCCCTTTTATCATGGAACGCGAGCCGATTTGAAAATGGGTGATTTGCTGACCGCGGGGCGCCCTTCTAACTACCACCCCGGCGTCATCATGAACCACATTTACTTCACCGCCATGGTTAACGGGGCAGGGTTTGCCGCTGCGTTGGCAAATGGTGATGGACCCGAACGTGTTTACATCGTCGAGCCAACCGGTACATTTGAAAACGACCCGAACGTTACGGATAAAAAATTTCCCGGCAACCCCACGCGTTCCTACCGAACCAGATCGCCCATGAAAGTCGTTGGTGAAGTAACCGAATGGGTGCGGCAAACGCCAGAGGCCATACGGCAATTCCGGGATAAACTGGCCAAAAACAAAGGGGAGATTATTAATTAATCCCTCAGCTTATCTTTTAAAGAGTCGGCCGCAATACTTGTGAACCAACTCGACGATTCATACAAATTTAAATAGCTTACCCGCGGAAGAGGTCAAAGCACCGCTGATAGAACAATGTCTTGCTAATATTGAATGTAAAGTTGTAGATACCCAATTATCCGGAAAATACAACCTATTTGTCGTTGCGGCGGTAAAGGCGTGGACCAACGCTGAAAGAAAAGAACAAAGGATATTTCATCATAAAGGTGACGGAACCTTCAGCGTGGATGGTCGAACAATCGATTTAAAAGCCAGAATGACCAAATGGAAAGAGATAACTAAATAACTAAATTCATCCCTTAAAAAATGAAGTTCATCAGAAACCCGGGCAGATTTTGGTAAATCTTATTTAGGAAAGTTTACTTTTGAAGATCGGCTCAACGAAGCAAATGAATATAAAGCGGCTGCTCATCTTCTTTTTCGCTACACTGATTTATGCGTTGTGTCAAATGCTTTTCAGCATTATCCTGATGAAAGAAGAGCTATGGCATAATTTTCACATCCAGCTGTCCGCTCATTATATCGTCATCCTGGCTATGTGCATCGCAGACTACGGGCTGTTGATGTTTCTGAATAAACATTTGCCCTATTCCAAAAATATATTTTACCGCATTGTGGCAGACATTGTCGGTATAACGGTAATATCCCTGATGTTAATCGGAATTTTTAATTACCTGATCTACGAAGTATTGCTCGTTCCCCAAGCCGGAATGCCTTCTTTCCTCGTCAAATTTGCGTTTGCCATGACCACCAATATTCCTATTCTGTTGGTATTTGAATTGATTCATTATTTCCAGTCCGAGCAAAAAGCCATAGCCGATTCCGAAATCGCAAAACGGAAGGTGTTGTTGTTTCAGCACGAAACACTCAGAGCACAGATAAACCCGCATTTCCTGTTTAATTCGCTGAACGTGTTGTCTTCGTTAATCTACATCAATCCGGACAGCGCCAACAAGTTTACAAAAGCGCTCTCAAAGACCTACCGGTATGTGCTTTCCCTTACCCAGCAGCCGGTCGTGTCGATCGCGGAGGAATTGGATGCGCTGGATGCGTATATTTTTATGATGCGGACCCGGTTTGAAAACGCGTTTACGTTTATGGTGGATAAAGCAGCGGCCTGTGAACAGCATCGGGTTATTCCCCTCACCCTGCAACTGCTCATCGAGAATGCTTTCAAGCACAATAGCGCAACGGAAGAATCAAAGCTGCACATAAAAATTACGATCGACAGTGACTACATAACGGTTGAAAACAACATCCAGCCGTCAACTCCTGCGGATAAAGGCGGCGTCGGACTGAAATACCTGGCCAAGCAGTATAAAATGTATGGTAAAGAAGTCAACGTGGCGCATACCGAACATGTATTTATGGTAAAAATCCCCTATATCCAGTCATGAAGTACCTGATCGTAGAAGACGAGCCGCTTGCTTACGAAGAGCTGAAGCGTATGATGACAAAATTGCGCCCCAATTATGAGTTGGAGAGCCATACCAAGACGGTCGTTGAGACCATCGGGTTTTTGAAAGCAGCTGCCGTTGACCTAATTTTGATGGATATCCGCCTTGCAGACGGCAACTGCTTCGAGGTGTTTAACCACGTGAAAGTGACCACGCCGGTGATCTTTACCACGGCTTACGATGAGCATGCCATCAAAGCGTTCAAACTGAACAGCATCGATTACCTGTTAAAACCGTTCGACGAGCAGGAGTTGGATGCGGCCTTGACCAAATTTGAAACCATCTTTCCTATCCACCCGGATAAGGTCAGTCCCCGGAATGTTGAACAACTCCTGCCGCTCAAAACCAAAAACCGTTTCCTGATAGCCAAGGGGGAAAATTACCATTATATCGAAACCACAGACATTGCCCATTTTTATAGCGAAGACGGAGTGGTCTTCCTCCACACATTCAACGATCGGCGGTACATCATTAATTATACATTAGACCAGTTGGCACAGCAGCTCGATCATCGGCTGTTTTTCCGCGTATCGCGCAACTGCATCGGCCATGTGAAAGCGATAGAAAACGTCGCCAAACACTTCAACAGCAGACTGAAGCTTTCCTTTTCACCGGAATGCCCGCACGAGGTTTTGGTGAGCCGCGTCCGCGTTCCAGACTTCCTGAAATGGATGGACGGGATCGTGGAATAACCCGGTACAGAAAATCCGATTCCCTAAACGCTGCATTTCATTCGGTAAATACTGAAGCCTGTCGTTTATGGCTTTAAGCGTCGCTCCCGTCGCCGTTCCTTTGTGCTGAAATCAAAGCAAGTATTAATCGTGAAATCAATAACATTATCCGTAACCGCATTATGTATGCTGCTGGGTCTGGGGGCAAGGGCACAACAGCTGTCTTTCAAGACGGAGTACATTGGAAATTCTGGGTACTATTACCTGCCTCCCGGTGAAAAGCCGCGGGAAAAAATCGGTGACGCCAAGGGCTCGGCGATGGTTTATCAGGGTGCATTCAGTATGCCCCTGTCGATGAAATTAAATGCAAACAACCGTCCGACCGCCTGGGGCGTCGGGCTTGGTGCCGCGTACGTTTCGTTAAAGAACCAAAATTTCTCGCAGCACATGGTCTCCGAAATCGCGAACCTACAGCTGGGCGTTTACCACTTGCGCCCGTTGAACAATAAGTGGTCGATGCGGGCAAGCGTAGGAGCGGGGATATTTACACCCACGACCGATTTTTCCAGAATCGGCTTTAAAAACGTGCTTGGAAGCGGGGGCGTGGTGTTTATCCGCCACCTGAACCCTAACCTCGATATTGGCGGTGGTGTGGCGATAAACAGTTCCCTCGGGTATCCGATGGTGTTTCCGGCCGTCTACATCAACTGGCGGCATGACGGGAAATTCGACGTAACGATTGAGCTGGTGGAGGGGTTGGATGTGTCGGCAGGCTACGGCTTCAATGACCGCTTCAAACTATCGTATGCCCTTGAAATGAACGGGCAGGTTGCTTTGCTTACCAAGGACGGCAAAGACGTAATCTTCTCGCATCAATACATCGTTACGGGGTTTCGTCCCGAATTAACGCTTGGCAAAACCGGGCTGTCGATAACGGCGATGGCAGGGCTAAACCTGTTCCGCCCGGCAACCTACAGCGACCGAACCTTGAAGGGGGTGTTTGCCGGGGATAATGACTATCATTTTTCGGCCTCCCCCTATGCGTCAGTAGGGTTAAAAATGAAGTTTTAAGATGAACCTGAAGCAAACCTTACGGAACGTTGCCTATTGGGGCGTTTATGGAATTACCTACGTTGTAAGCCTGCTGCCCATCGCATGGCTGTATGCGATGGCTTCTTTTACGTTTTTCTTTGCTTATTACCTCATAGGCTACCGGAAAACAACGGTCATCCAAAATGTGGCGCGTTCGTTTCCGGATAAGCGGTATGGCGAAATCCACGCCATCGTTAAAAAGTTTTACGCGTGCTTTTGCGCCTACTTTGCTGAAATCATAAAAGGCGTCTCTGCGCCGATAGACCTACTGGAGAGGAAAATCATATTCGAGAATTTGGACTTGATCGACCGGTATATCAACTGCGGACGCAATGTGATTGCCTGTCTGGGGCATTGCGGCAATTGGGAGATGCTGAATGTGATGCCCCATAAAATGCGCCACGAGATATATGCCGTTTACAAACCCCTCCGGTCGGCAACGATCAACCGGCTGATGGTGAAGCTCCGGTCCCGTTTCGGCATGAAGTTAATGTCTGGAACTGCCGTGATTCGCCACATGCTGTCGAAAGATGCAGGCCCCGCGGTCTACCTGTTTCTTGCCGACCAATGCCCGCACATTCGAGAGGAGAACTACCGGTTTACGCTATTGAACCAGGAAACCTATGTTTTTTCGGGTATGGAAAAACTGGCCCGCGCAGGTCGGACGGCCGTGATCTACCTACACATCACGCAGCTGTCAAAAGGGAATTACAAAATAGTCTGTGTGCCGCTGTGTGCCAAAGCCGAAGCGATGGGCGACGGCGAAATCACCCAGAAGTACATAGACCTGCTGACGGAAAATATCCGCGAGGAACCATACGGCTGGCTGTGGACGCATAAACGATGGAAAAGATAAATTTATAGCTGTATTACTTCCTTAATTCCCTTGAACCGCGGCAAACATCCCCCTCAGGAACTCCTTCCATCCACGTGTTTAGAAAAAGTCTTCTTGCTCTTATTTCATTTAGCAAAAAAGTACAATGACAAATGGTTTGGGAACTGCCATATTCTGAAGGCTCACCGCTGGGGAAAATCGCTGCTATATTGGCAGCAGTTGTTTTATTCCACAATTCCTGAGACGTCTTTATTTTCTGAATAAAAGCGATATCCTCCTCATAACGCTTCACAATCTGGTCGAATAAACTGTCTAGGGCCAAAGATTCAATCTTTAAGTCATTGCATGGGTATTGACTTACTGAATGGTTTAAAAAATCCGTTTCTTCATTTTTTACCTCCAAGTGTTCCATCGTCTTCGCGTTTGATTTATCGGAAGCAATTGTTATTATACCAATAAAGGATATTAAACATATAAAGAGAAGAAATAAAGAGAAGCTGAAATTCCGTTTTTTCATGAGATTTTTTCTTTATGTAGCTGAAATAGTCGTTGGATGACTTGTTAAAATTGTTTGGGTTTCATTTGCTGGCTTGCCAACGCTGCGGTTTCCTCAATTCGCTTTTCGCGGGTTTCGGGGCGCTTTGCAAGGACGATCCATTGCAATATTGCTTTGCGGGTAGACCTGCTTAGCCCGTTAAAATAGATTTTCGCACCGCGATGGCGCTTGAAGGCGGCGGCTAAATCCTTGGGTACTTTTAATGTTTCCACCTCATCCAGCTGCCACCACGTTCCGTTTTCCTTCGCCTTTTCGATGCATTCAAGACCGGCAGCCGTCATCAATCCTTTTTCAATTAGCCGGTCTACCTTTTCCTTGTTAATTTTCGACCAGGTGCTTGTCGGTTTGCGTTTGCTGAAAAATTGTACGCTACTTTCGTCGTCGCGTTTCCTTTTGATGCTATCGATCCAGCCGAAACATAAAGCTTCGTCCACCGCGTCGCTCCAGGATACGGTGGGCTTACCGGAATCTTTTTTATATTGAATTAGCCAAACACCCCGCTTTTTCGTATGATTTTCGTGCAGCCATTCCCGCCACTCCGCGCTGGAGGCAGCGTACAATGTTTCGTGTTCTTCCAGTGCCATTATTTTTGCGTTTCAACAAAAATAGTGCAGATTACTGACAACCGTGTGTCATGGAAGGAAAAGGTTAAAAATAAAGGCCCAACGAGCCGGAATCTTCCGCACTCGTTGGGCCATGCGTTGGTTGTTTCGTTATTCCGTGATAATCGCCCACCCGTTGGCGACCGCCCGCGGCGCCCCGTCCGAAGTGCGGTTGCGTACTTTGTAGGTCGATTCCGCCGAGTCGTTGACAAGGAACGTGGATGAGCCACCCCCATCAAGGTTGATGGACTCCGTCACGCCCAGGGCATGCATCAATTGCCCCAGATCGGTGAAGCTGATGCCGTAGGAGTAGTCGTATTTGCGACCATCCACTACCATAAAATACACGTGGTTATCGGCGGTATACCCCACCGCGGTGCGCGGTTCGATGGTGTTATCGGTATGAATAACGGGCTCTCCCTCTTTTACCAGCGTTTGGTTGCCACCCAGTGCATGATAGATGTTGGCTTTCTCCCGTTCGTAGTCCGCATCGTTGCCGATCATTAACTCACCTGATTTACTAACACCAAAAAATGTCCAGCCAGCCGGTATAATCGTCCGGATGGGCACGCCCGACTTGTAGACGATACCCCGCGGTTCGCCGGTGGATCCGTTGAAAAAGTCGGCATTGCTTGCGAAAAGCACCCGGCCCTCCGATTCTGCATAGCTGACCATTTCCGGGACGGTCTGCCGTGCATACGCATCCTCGCCGAAAGGTGTAAGCGGGTGCAGCTTAACCGCCGGCTGGTTCATGTCGGCCTCCAGGATGAAAATCCGCAGGCTGTGCCCGTTGACATCCATCAAATGCACATGGGTTTCCGAAACACCGGTCGACAGCTCAATCGTCGTGTCGCGGTAAACGCGGTGGACCAGTCCACTGTTTTCCTGCAAGCGAACGGTCAGTTCGCTGCGCGTATGATCTAAAATTTGTATGGGTTTCTGCTCGGTTTTCTCACATCCGGCAAAGAGGATTGCCGAAAGGGCAGCAATAAGAAACCATTGATTACTTTTTTTCATGTCTAGCACGGTTAATTAAATTAATAGCCATCGTTTTGAGTGAGATTCGAGTTTACTTCACGCTCGTAATCCGGTATGGGGAATAAGGTCCGGTAAGGCTCGATTTCGAGCTCCTCCACCGCCTTGCCCGTCCGCACCAGGTCATACCAGCGGAATCCTTCGGCAAGCAACTCCCGCCGGCGTTCGAGGGCCACCGCCTCTTGGTAGGCCGTCTCGGTAGTGGGATGGATCGCCGGAAGGTTCCGCGCTTCCCGAAGCTGATTCAACCAAGGGAGACCTTCCAGTCCTTTCGCCTCGGCAGCTATTAAATACATTTCCGCCAGGCGGATGACCGGGAAGGGGTCCGTTCCGGTTTGCCCGCTCGGGTATTTATTGATGACATTGAGGGCGCTTACGGTGGCTATGCTGATGTCTCTCCGGTTGTCCCCTTCATCGAACAGCGTCATCACCGCATCGGTCGGCTTGTACACATATGAGCCGCTTACGTCATGCGCATAGGTATAAAAAAGCGTACTGAGGGTAATTGTGGATTCTTCCGTCAGGTTTTTGAAGCTGAAGATCTCTTCCCGGTTCTGCTGGCGGCGGAAGATTTTATCAAATCGGTCCAGCGAAAACGTCGGCAGCGCAATGACCGCCTCGGCCGCCTGTGCGGCCGCTTCCATCTTGTTCTGGCCGATCAGGACACGCGCCAAAAGCGCCTGGGCCGCCTGCCGCGACACGTAGTAATAGTCCCCTTCATAGGTCGGGGCCTTCTCAAGCGCAACGGCGAGGTCGGCTTCGATCTGCTGCCACACGTGGGCGGCGGGATCGCGTGATACCCGTTCGGTGGTGTTTTCCAGGATAAGCGGAACGTCGCCCCAGCGCGTCACCAGATTATAGTAGATATAAGCCCTAAAAAAGTGGGCTACACCTTCCATGCGCTCACGCTTCTCAGACGCTGGTTGATCGGCCATGATGCTCAGTACGTTGTTCACCTGGTACAGCGACTGGTATAAACCACTCCAGTTGTTGTTCACCAGGCCGAAGTCGGTCCGCATGATGTTGCGGATGAACGCCAGTTCGCTGCCGCCGGAAGCCCCGATCAGGTTTCCGCCCACCAGATCGAACATAATGTAGGACTCCCGTCCCTGGTTGTTCTGAACGGCGTTGTACATACCGTGCAGCAAAGCGTCCATATCGCGTTCACTTACGGATTCCGGAGCAACGGATGTATGCGGATAAAAATCCAGGTCCGTGCAGGAAGATAGGAATCCCAACATCAGCACTGCCAAGACGTTGGTTATTGTTATTTTCTTGTACATTGTCTCTTTAGCTTTTTGTTAAAAACCAATATTTACCCCTACGTTGAAGCTCCGCAGTTGCGGCAGAATCAAATTGTCCTGACCGATAAACTGCGGGTCGAAATTGTTGGTCACCTCGGGGTCGTACCCCCGGTAGTTCGTCCACAGGTGGAGGTTATCGCCCTGCAGGTAAACCCGCAGCCGGTTCATGCCCAGTCTCGCAGCCACTTCCGTCGGCAGTGTGTACCCCACATTCAACGAGCGCAGCCGTATATACGATCCATCCTCTAAGAACCGGGAAGAGTTTTGCGTATTCCAGGCGTTTCCATAAATAGCCCGCGGCGTGGTGTTGCTGGTCCCGGGCCCGGTCCACCGTTCATTGGCCACCCGTTGGGTCATGTTCATAAAACCACTTCCTAGCCGGTCGGTATTGGTGCGGTAGCTCGCATAAATTTCGTTGCCATACGAATAGGTGAAGAAGACGGCAACGTCAAAGTTCTTAAAGGAAAAACTGTTGTTCCAGCCGCCGAAGAAATCCGGGTTGGCCGTACCGACAATCTGGCGGTCCGACACGTTGATCGCACCGTTGCCGTCCAAGTCTTCGTAGATGACATCCCCTGCACGTACGCCGTTTTTATAGAGCGATTCGGGGACTTCCTCGTCCGACTGGTAGATGCCCGTTTGCTTATACATATAGAAGCTGCCCACTTCTTGACCCACCTGAAGGGTCATATTGGCCCCAATCAACAGGGCTTCATCGCCGATGAGCGAGGTAAGTCTGTTTTTGATAAAGGAAATGTTAAAATCGGACGACCACTGTACCGGTCCCAACGGCACGTTTGCATTCACCAAGAACTCCCAGCCCTTATTCTCCATCGATCCGATGTTGCTGATGATTGACGTAAAGCCGGACGTCGCCGGCTCGGGCTTGCTGTACAGCAAATTGTCCGTTTTCTTAATGAAATAATCGGCGGTAACGTTCAGCTTGCCGTTCAGGAAACCAAGGTCCAGGCCCGCACCGTACTGCCGTGCCGTTTCCCACGTCAGGTCGCGGTTGCCATTGGTGCTCACGCCGATGCCGCTTTTGTTGTCGTAGTTGAGCCCGCCGCTCATCTGCGCGTGGTACGCATAGCTGCTGATGCCATCCTGGTTTCCCGTTTCGCCGTAGCTCGCGCGGACTTTCGCAGTGGTACCGCTCAGCTGCCAGAACGGCTCATTGGAGATGTTCCAGCCGGCAGAAACCGAAGGGAACGACCCCCACCGGTTGTCAGGATGAAACTTCGACGAGCCGTCGGCCCGCAGCGACAGGCTCAGCAGGTATTTATTGTCCCAGGCTAGGTTCGCGCGTCCGAAGATCGACATCAAGGCGCTTTCCGTAACGGTCGTTCCCGCCCCAAGGATGGAGGCGGCCACCGAGAGCTGCTGAAACGAAGGAGAGGGGAACCCGCTGCCCTCGATGTTAGACGTAGAAAGGTTGATTTTCTGGTACGAGTAGCCCAACAGTCCGTCTACGTTCAGCTTATCAAACGATTTGTTGTAGTTCAGCGTATTTTCCCACAGCACATTCGGCGTAAACCGGCGGTTGTCATACTTCACACCGATGCCCGTACCGTAGGGGTGGTTTTCGGCATAGTAAATATTATCCAGCGTGTAGGTCAGGTCGGTACCCACCATGGTTTTGAACACCAGCCCCTCGGTAATCGTTGCGCGTCCGAAGAACGATCCTAAAAAGCGGTAGTTATCCAGCGAGATATCCTGTTCATTGATAATCTGGAAGGGGTTGTGGTAGATTAGCTCGTCCGTACCTCCGAGGTAATAGTCGCCATTGGGTTTGAACGGACGGTCAAACGGCCGTTGCAGGAGCGAGCGTCCCATCATGGTGGTTCCAAGGTTCGACCCAGGCACGCGCTTGTTGTTTGAATAGCTGTAGGTGGTATTCGCACCGAATTCCAGCCACTTATACAGCTTGTGGGTCAGGTTCAATTTACCCGTGTAGCGGGTAAACTTCTGGTCGATAAACGCACCTTCCTGGCTGAGGTAGTTTCCTGAGAGGTACACGCTCGTCTTATCGGTGCCGCCCGTGAAGGAGAGGGAAACGCTGGTTGTATTTGCCGGACGCGTAATCAGGTCAAACCAGTCCGTTCCCGGCTCGCCGGGGAAGGGATTTTCCCTCTGCTCCATGTAGTTGGACGCCCCCGGGGTGTATCCATACTGCGTGTTGAAATTGTCGATGGCCTCGTTGATCACCGAGAGGTAGAGATCCGGATCGGCCATTTCCATCTTGTCGGTATTCGGCACTACGGACACGCCCGTGAACGCATCGACACCAAATTTCGTCTGGTTGGCCTTACCGGATTTGGTAGTGATCAATATCACCCCATTGGTGGCGCGGCTTCCGTAGATCGCCGACGAGGCAGCATCCTTAAGCACTTCCACCGATTCGATGTCGTTCGGGTTCAGTAAGGCTAGCGGGTTCATGTTTTCACCGAAGTTCAGCAGCGCCGCATTCTGGTTCACCAGCGGAATCCCATCGATGACGTACAGCGGTTCGTTGGTTGCGCTCAGCGAGCCGATTCCGCGGATGGACACCCGGTTGGCCGTACCGGGGCTGCCCGAGCCGCCGCTTACCTGAACGCCCGCCATGCGGCCCTGGATCAGCTGGTCGGGACCTAACACCGGGCGCGCATTTTCTTCGGTGGGCCGGAAGGAAGCCACTGAGGCGGTCAGGTCTTCCTTCTTCTGCCGGCCATAGCCGATAACAACCACCTCTTCCAGGTCCGAAAAATCCATTTTTAGGACAACCTGTAGGTTCGTTTGTCCATCCAATGTTACTTCCTGACGCTGATACCCCACTAGGGTAAAAGCCAGGATGTCGCCGCTCGAAGCATCGATCTGAAAGTTTCCCGCGGCGTTGGTCGTGGCCCCCCGAGAGGTACCTTTCACCATCACCGTTACGCCCTGCAATGGATTTCCGAGGGAGTCGGTAATGCGGCCCGTCACCTGTTCGGGCTGCTGGGCGGTGGCAGGCAGGCTGCGCTTGCTTCCGTCCTGTTTGAAAAGGATGTTCCGCTCGACGATCTTATAGGAGATGGGCAGGCCCTTCAGGCAAGCTTCCAGCACCTCTTCCACCGGTGCGTTTTGTACCGCCAGGCTGATTTTCTTTTCGGTAAAACTCCGGTCGTCGTAGAGGAACACGTAACCCGTTTGCTTGGCTACCTGTTCAAACACATCGGACAACGTCGTGTTCTTCACCTGGAGTGACACCCGCTGCGCATAGGTCGAACCGCTTACCTGGACGAACAACGAGAGCAGTAAACCGACGATCAATTGAAATCTCATAATAAAGCTGAGTTTTGCAAATTTTTGTGGAGGCGACCATTTTGATGATTTGGTCGATGCATGACATGCTAATTTCATTACTTTTGTAATGTTTGGGTTAGTAATTTTTGATTAATACCAGTTACTCGAATCTTCGGCTCAAACGTATACGTCTTCTGACCGGCATCAGAAGGCGTTTTTATTTTGAGACGCTGTGGTTGTGTCTGTTTGTTAGTTCATTATTTCACATTTTGGGTTATACATTATTGGGTTATTTCTTTCGAACGATAATCTGTTTGATGCCCTGCTGGTTCACGATACGGCAATCCAGGTCGTAGAAAGCCAGGATATCCAGCACATTTGAGGCGTTGGTGTTGCGGTATACTTCGCCTGACAATGTTATATTGGGCTTTTCTCCCTCGAAGGTGATGTCTACATCATACCACCGGGAGAGCTCCCGCATGACGGTCGCCACATCCGAATGGTTAAAGTTGAATTTGCCGTTTTTCCAGGCCATAGCCTGCGCTACGTCCACTTTCTTTACTTTCAGTGGGTTGCCTGCTGCGCCCAGCGCCTGTTCGCCTGGTGCCAGCACCACCGGACCTTGGTCCGTTCCGGCGCTCACCTTCACCGCCCCTTCCACCAGCGTAGTCCGTACCATCGGTTCATCGGGGTAGCTGTTCACGTTAAAATGGGTGCCCAATACTTCCACCACCTGTCCGCGCGAGGCCACCCGGAAGGGGCGGGCGGGATCGCGGGCGACCTCAAAATACGCTTCCCCTTCCAGCTGCACCAGTCGTTCCTCCGTCGCACCGCTGATGGCATAGGTAAGTGTCGATGCTGCATTCAGCCATACGTGCGTACCGTCGGGCAGCACCAGGTGATACTGTCCGCCACGCGGCGTCTGCAAGCGGTTAAAAACCGGCGCGTCGCGATCCACTCCGGAAGGTTTCGGCTGGTACACCAATTCACCGTCTGCATGTTTATAGATGGCATGCTTGCCCTCTTGAGCAACGGTGCCGTCGGGCCGTTCGTCCAGTACAATTTCCGTCCCATCGGCCAGTTGCAGGATCGCCCGGTTTCCCCCGGGAGCTAGGTCGTCTGGTAAAGACGTGGCCGCCACCTCGGATTCGGTGCCCGACGGTTCCGATTGGAAAACGTAAACATAAACCCCTATCGCCATCACCGCTGCGACGGCAGCTGCAGCGACGTAGCGATACCACGGAACGAGGCGTTGCACCCGCTTGCGGGGTAACCGCTCCCGAACTTCGGCAAGGTCGTTTTCCATTTGTTCCATGGAAGGCAGCTCCCCCGGTAGATCCAGTTGGCGGTACCACTGTTCCACCTGAAGACGCTCATCAGGTGTGCAGGTACCTGAAAGGTACTTGTGTAAGAGCTGCTCCATCTTCTTGTGTGCATCCATGCGTATTCCGGTTTGCGTGCGGTTAATCCTTCAGGTAAATGATGTTTGCTACCTCGCGCAATCCCTCGTGGTCAAACCGCTTATTATCGGAAGGGTAGTTTACCACGTTGTTTTCAGTCGCGCCTTTCACATAGAGCGTGCTGCTGCCTCCACCGTCCAGATTCATCGCATCTTTCGCCCCCAGCCAACGCAGTACCCAGCCTAACTCATGCAGGTTCATCCCTTCGGCCATTCGGTTCCGGCCGTCTACCACTATCAAGAGCAATTTCTTGTCAGAAGTCACCGCTATGGCGCTCCGTGGATGGCGGTTGGCGTTAAATGCGTTCGCACCCAGCTCCGCCTCGCGCTGCTGATGGATCAGGAGCGGACCGGAAAGGAGCACGTTGGGCGCCTTGTGGTTCTCATAATCGATGGCAGCTGCCGGGTGGATTTCCATCCCCTTACGGCTTATCAGCAGGACAGCGTTTGCCCGGTCCGTTGCTTTTTTTGTGCGGTTAACCACCCTGTTTGCCACTTTGATGTAATCCCATGCGCCGCCATTTTCCATGTCAAAGAATCCCCCGTTTATAGCAACCAGCGCATCGTTTTCCCCTGCAAACTGAGCGGCCGTCTTGAGCTGCACGGAATCAGCGGCCATCAAGATCCGTTTCCGGTGTTTCCGGAGGTCAATTTCTACAAAGTTGATTTCCTGCTGGCTTTCGAAGAGGTTATCAAAATGGCCCTGCTTCCATACGATGCCTTTCTTGATGGGTGTAACCGTCCATTCTTTTTGAACTACCGCAACGGAATCAAGGGATTGACCCCATGCAGCCGTCTGAAAGAAAAGGAACGCGCCCAAAAAGAGGGCCGTTTTGTATAAGTATTTTTCCACGTACGTTTTTGTTTGTCTATTAGCATAGTACCTAAACCGCCCCGCAGGGCGTAAACGAAAGTGAAAAAAATCAGAAAAAAAGGAAATAAGCGAGTGACAGCAGGGTGCCCAGCTTCTGGCGCAGTACTTTCAAGGCGTTGTTTACGTGCTTTTTGACGGTCATTTCCGACAATCCGAGCTCATCTGCAATCTCTTTGTGCGACAGGTACTGCTGGCGGCTCATCCGGAACACTTCTTGCATCTTCGGCGGTAGTTGTACGATTTCCTCTTCGATCAATTGACCAAGCTGGTTCTCCCGGACGCGGTCATCGGCATGCACAGGATCCGGAATGTCTGTTGAAAGCGCCTCGAAATAACCCGTTGTCGCTTTTTTTTGCACGATCAGTTTGATGGCCCGGTATCGAAGGGTTGCATATAAGTATCCACCCAATGAGCTCTCGGGCGATAATGCATGCCGGTTGTGCCAAAGTGCAGAAAACACGTCTTGCAGCAGGTCTTTCACATCATCGCGGTCGGCCACCCTTTTGCAAGCATGGAAATAAAGCCGCGGCGAATAGCGCTCGTAAACTTCCAGATAAGCACCATGATCATCCTCTAAGATGAGTCCTATCAATTCGCTATCACTGCATGACTTGTAAGAGATCGCCGCCATGAACGGGTAAAATTATGCGGAGCAAAACTACCAAATGTCTCCCTACTAACTGTTAGGACAATATTACTAAAAGTTTAATTATATCGGTGAATAATCTCAAATTGAAGATGAGCTTATAACTTTAGCTTATTCGATTAGCATCTCCAAAAAAGGCGGAGATTAGCGGCCGATAGCTATGAGAGTTTGTTGATGACGTATTCAATAAACCAGTTGGGAAGTTGGTTTTGTTCGACTAAGGTGGTTAATTGACTATTTGTTATTTCCGCAATTAATAGCATTGTTTCTCCGGAATTATCAAACAGATAAGCAACACTCTTAGCCTTTTGGCTTTAGCCATAGTTTAGATCCTTTTTTAAGCTTGATGTTGCTTGGTAATCTTTCTATTTTTTTTATTGTTTTTATCGAGCCATCAGAGTTTTTCTCAATCAAGTCCCCTTTTATAATAACCTGAACAGGTAGGTCCAGCGCTTTAGAAATTCTGCCGGCTCGTAACGAAGCCGTTTTTGCTGCTTTGCGCATGGCAAACCTTTCCTTTGATGGCGATCTTTTATTAACGATTTTTCCCATAGCTCTAAATCTAGCTTCCTAGCCAAAGATACAAAAAAACCTTATCTTTTCTCCAGCTCACCGCTCTCAAATTATGTCCGTTTACCCAAATGAAGGGCGATAAGCCCCAGTTTTTAGGTCTTATCGTACCACAAAAGGTAGTGTTGCAATCGGCAACACCAGTGGTTACCAGGCAATGGTCGATACGTTTGCTCATTGTACAACCGCGTAAAAGTGAAGCTACTTAATAACTTGGTTTTCGGCCAGATGAAGGCCAAGTTTGCCTTCCATTTGAATTGCTGAGGATTTCTTGTTAGTTAATGCCGTTGTTTATGCGATATGTTAACACCCGGCGTCCCACTATTTCACCTCCGCCTAAGGTTTACGACTAGCAAATTTAACCGAAGATCGATGGCTCCAGCTCATTGGAGGTGATTCCTGTCTCGACAGGAAAGTGTTTAGGAATTAACTCAAAGAATCTTATTTTTATCGTGGAAACCATTTATAATCATTTGTCTACTTTAGTCCGACGACGTATATGACCCAATCACCCGTAAACCAAGCAGACCATTGGTCGCTCTTTCACCGTATTGCTTTCCGATTTGCTGCTATATTTCTGTCCTTATATATTTTACCATTTCCGTTTGACAAGGTGCCCGGTGTTCATGTCTTGGCACAAGGATATTCGAAAGCCTGGCATGCGATTGCCGTGTGGGTAGGCAACCACGTTTTAAATCTGCCGCAGCCAATCACACACTTTAATGATGGTGGTGACAAAATGTATGATTACGTATTTTTGTTGATTGTCACCGTGCTGGCATTGTTCACTACAGCCGTTTGGAGTTTCTTAGATCGACGTCGGTTGTCCTATCCTGTCGGTTATTATTGGGTACAAGTATGGGTGAGATATTACCTCGGCTCGGTATTCATGTTTTACGGCATGATCAAGGTATTTCATCTGCAGATGCCATCGCCCACATTATTTGAGCTGGTGGAACCTTTTGGAAACAAAACGCCGATGGGACTTGCTTGGTCTTATGTGGGTTTCTCACCGGTATTCAGTGCGTTTGTTGGCATGGCGGAGGTCATTGCCGGTATATTGTTGTTTTTTCGGAGAACAATGACACTTGGTGCACTGATTGGTGGGGTAGTAATGCTTAATGTGGTGGTGATGAATCTTACATTTCACGTACCTGTTAAGCTGTATTCATCCGTTCTATTTTTCATGACCATCTTTTTAGTGCTCCCCGATGTAGAGCGGTTAACACGCATGCTCGTTTTGAATAAGCCGACCGAGGCCATAAAGCGACGGCAATTTTTGAAAACGCGGTGGTTGCGAAACACTGCCATAGTAGTCAAAATACTATTTATTACAACCGTGGTTATTGGAAATGTGGCGGGTTGTTTCCAGCGTACGAAGACCTCCGGCGATGGGCGGGAACGGTCGCCCTTATATGGAATTTACGATGTGACCCAATTCATAGTTAACGGTGATACCCTCGCACCGCTCACAACGGATAGCATTCGTTGGCGCCAGCTCATAACGGATTTTCCGGATCACGTCCATGTTAAACTGATGAACGACTCCATTGCTTATTATCCTGTAGTATGGGACACCTTAGCGCGCTCACTGACAGTCACTGCCTGGCCCTCCACAAAGCAGTCAATTTTGCAGTTTGAAAAGGCATCAGATTTGTTGCGACTACACGGAACTATGGGGCTGGATTCTGTCGAAATTAAGCTTCGGCGGCGCGACTTGGAATCGTTTCCTTTGATAGGCACTCGATTTCGTTGGATACAAGAATACCCATAGGTGATTGCGATACGTAGAAGCATTGGTAGCGTTCGCGATTCAAACCAAGACCTGATGATGGTATGCAAACTAAAAAGCAAAAGACACGCCCTGGGACGCTGTTGTTATGTGTAGCGTGGCGTGTGCTGTTAATGCAAAGGTACCGGTTTAAATTCCGCTTATAAAATCAAAAACAGAATGGATAAATTCCTCGTTCTTTTCATAATACAGTATGTGTCCGCCGTTAATTTTCCGGACATTCCCGTTTATAAAATGAAACAATAAATAATGATTTTCTCCAATGGAATGATCCTTCTCGCCGGTGATTATCAAAACCGGTAACTTAACCTGTTTGGTCATCGGTGTATAATCTTGCCAGTAATCATCTATCGAGAAGACGTGTTTGGAAAAATCATAATCACTGGGATTCTGGCTGTCAATTTCGTCAACCTTGTCAACATTCATTTTACTATCTGAAAGCATTTTATAGCCGAACTCCCTTTGAGCTAGCGCTTTCTTCGCTTTAAGAAATGTTGACATTAATGAAGCGGATGTACTGGCAGGCACAGCAAAGTCCGTTTTTAAAAGACTATTTATATAGTTAATCTGACCTTCTAAAGAATTACGCATGCTGAGCGTTGAATTTGCTAGGATCAACCTCTCAACACAGTCAGGATGACTCAGCGCATAATTTAAAGCTAGAATACCTCCAAACGAATGGGCCATCAAATACACTTTTGCCGCGCCATAGTGCTTGCGAATTAAATCAATATCCTTAACCATTCTTTCCAGGGAATAATCTCCACTTGCAGATTTCTGTGAACGGCCGCACCCTCGTTGATCGTAATATACCATCGACAGATTCGTCTCCAAATTTTCCCCCTTCAACCTTTCAAAAGACTTACTCCAGGCTCCCGGGCCTCCGTGAATAAAAATACAGATTGGCCCGTTGCCGGATTTTTTAACAAATAACTTTGTGCCATCATCGGTCGTCAGGTAATCATTTATTCTTGATTGGCCTTGAGCACCCATTCCAACGCAGATGAGCAATAAAACAATTGAAGACTGTATACGGTTCATAAACGTGTTTCTTAATAATCTAAACTTGGTCTTTCAATCCCTATTCCACAATATGGTTTCAAACACTTTTTTCATTCCGTTGCATTGATCAGCATTGGTGAAGAATACATAACCAAACTGCTTAGTCGGATCGATCATGAAAGACGACGTATATCCCAGGTTGTTCCCCCCGTGCCAGAAATTGGTTGATTGTCCGATTTTAATTTCGGCCAATCCAAGCGTCCAAGCACTAATTCCGAAGAGGCTGCTGAGCGGATCGTCTGCCGGTAGTTGAATGAACGGTTTAAACATCTCGCTGTAGGACTCCTTTTGGTTCATCAAGGCGATCAGAAACTTTGCAAAGTTAGGTGCGTTAGCATACAGACCACCTGCAGGATCAAACATTGATCGATCGCGTGTATCTTCCACCGGTTCACCGTCTTGGTAAGCGACTGCCAGTTTAGCGCCGACTTTTGGGGTAATCACAAAATGGAAATCTTTCAGTTTAAGGGGATGGGCTATTTCCTGTTGAAAGTTTTCATCAAGCCGCCAAAGGGTTGTGTTTTTCAGGTTAGCCACAACTTTTGCCAGGTACATATAAGCTTCTCCCGAATAGGCGAAACCTTGCCCTGGGTCGAAAGCCAACTCCATTTTTGGTGTTTCGCGCCAGTTTGGTAAACCGGTCGTATGGCTCAGCACCATCTCGGCGGTTATCTTCTTATAGCGGTCGTCTACAATATCGGGTTCCAGCAGGTATTTGTAGAGCGGCTTGGTCAAATCAATTTTTCCTTCTTTAGCCAGTGTCAGCACATAGTAGCTGAATACCGGTTTTGATAGGGAAGCGGCTTCAAAAAATGTGGTGGCAGTTACTTTTTTCTCTTTGCTTGTATCCGCAAAACCGAATCCTTTGCAATAAACAACCTTTCCTTTATTGATGATCGCGACGGACATTCCGGGAACACCCAATGAGTCCATCGCATGCGTTATGGTTTGCTCTAATTTTGCCATACTGATTGGCTTGTCGTCATAATTGGAAACCTGACCCAAGGCCTTAATTGTAAATAGCAACATAAACGCCAGTGCTTTTAGCGGTTTATTAACGTGAGCTTTCCAGCGGTTGTGCCTTGCTTTCATTCTTGATTATTTGCATTACTGAGTTTTGAGCGTAACTCATCGGTCAAATAATATCCACCTATTTGAGTTGCTTTCTGACTGAAGAAAATCAATTCCGCGTTTCGTAGTGTGGTGATATACCGTTCTAGGCTTTTCGCATTTATGCCGGTAATTTGTGCATATTCTGGAGTCCGTTTTCCTTCGTTCGCAGCGATAATTGATAACACGGCAGTCAGTTTTTCTTTAACTCGTTTTGTAACTCCCTCAATTGCTCCCTCAATTGCTCCCTCAATTGCTCCCTCAATTGCTCCCTCAACTTTATCGTTTAAAAAGTCAGGATGTATTTTCAGTATTACCTGAAAATAAGACCGGTCTTCATCTGTCTCAAATTTAGCTTCGGGCGATCCATTGTTTATAAGCGCCCTTTTAATAATAGGGATGCCCGTTGCTTTGCCCTCTGTCAAATCCAGTTCTTTCAGAAAGTCGCCAAGCCGCCTGTTGCGGTAACGACGCGAAAAGAGTGGACCAGTCTGCACTTTGTTAGGATCAAAGTTCCGGCTAGGGCCGCCGTAGTTAAGAAATACAATAAAGTTAGGATACACACGGATTTCGACCGGTTCCCTCGTTTGATAATCCCGATGGTACAGGCAATTTGCCACAATCTCTTCCAAAGCTGTGTAAGGATAATTCCATATTCGAACGGCTTCCGGTTGGCCGGGTATTTTCCTGATCTTTTCCTGAAGAACAGCAGTCTTTAAATAAAGCAGTGTTTGGCGGATTATCTGCGGTACCGGTCCAGTAATGGCAGGGGCTTCAGTAAACGTCGGGTCGTCAGCACCATTTGGGAAATGTACCACTTCTACCCGGCTGTACGGAAAATACTTTTCCGGGTTATCGGTAAACATCATCAACGCGACATTTCGGGGGTGTGACCGTTCCGGCGGTCCGGAAAGCAACTCCATCTGTGAAAGGATATCTGTTTTGGAGCGGTCGTCTACCCATTCCAGCAAGCGACTTTTGGTTTGCCGCAAATGTTCTTTGATCAACGTAAACGAGATATCGTCAGCACTGACAGATGTGTTTGGTCGATCATCAAAAGGCACCTTATTGGCTAGCGCTATCAAGTCCTCGCGTTGTTGCTTATTGGCCTTCACGGTGCTGGACATCACGCGAATATAATACTGGTGCCGTTTGTCCTTCGCTTTTATCTCCTCGGGTACTTCATATGGCCGGTTTGTACCACTTAACGCCCAAATTACAACGATTTTTTTGCCATCGACCTCTTCAATTTCAACCTTGGGGAAGTAGACCGGATTGATTAAGTTATTATATCCAACCATTTCCCTTTGGATTCGGTCGATCTGCTCATCGTCTACCCCGATAGGTGGCAATACAGGCTTTCCGTTTTTTTCTTCGACGCCTACAATGATATAGCCACCGCCAATGTCCTCAATGTCATTGGCAAATGCACAAATACTCCGGTAGATGGAGCCAGGATTCCAGCCTTTTTTGTATTCGATCCGATCGCTTTCGACTGTTCTCCCAGCTATAAGGTCTTGTATGTTAATGTGCAAGGGCATGCGCAACTGATTAATTTAAGGTTTTCTCTTAGGTGTTTATTGAATGTCGACGGCCCAAATTTATCAATTTTAATTGAAATGAATACGTAAGTAGTGGACATGAACTATCCCCCGGCTTCACGTGACCGTTATTTTGTCGTAATCAGCCCCTGAAGTTGTCGTTTTCACAACAGCCGCTTTTTTCTCCCCTGCTGTACCTTTGAATCGTAAACAAATTGATAAACATAAAGCGCATTAACCATGACAGAAGAAAAAAGAATCACGGTAGAGGCAACAGCAAATGCTCCCGTCGCAAACGTTTGGAAAGCCTGGAACACACCAAGCGATATTATGCAATGGAATACCCCTGATCCGAGCTGGCATTGCCCGGCCAGTGAGAACGACCTGAGAACAGGCGGTAAATTTAAGAATAGGATGGAAGCCAAGGACGGCAGTTTCGGGTTTGACTTCGAAGGCATTTATGACCACGTGGAATTGCACAAGGAAATTGCCTACACCATGCCCGATGGCCGGAAGGTTTCTACCCTGTTTACGGAGCAGGATGGCAAGACCAACATTCAGACCATTTTCGACCCTGAAACCGAAAACGACCCTGAATTCCAGAAGCAGGGATGGCAAGCTATTCTCGACAACTTTGTGAAATATGTTGAATCAACAAATAATTAATCATTAAATAATTACAGTCATGAAAAAGAACAGAATCATCTTTTGGATCGCAACTATCATCATCCTCCTTTGGGAAGGAGTAATGCCACTCGTTTCGCTGCTGTTTGCTCCAGACCAGGCGACAGTCGGTACAAGGCCGTTAGGTTATCCGGACTACTTCGCCTATGCGCTAATTATATGCAAAGTACTAGGCGCTTTGGCCATTTCGATTCCTAGCGCGCCCGCCAAAGTAAGAGAATGGGCATATGCAGGGCTCACCTTTAATTTAATCTTTGCATTCATCAGTCACGCAGCCGTTGATCAGATTATCGGGTTTATGTTGTTGCCGCTCGTGATACTGGGCATTTTGGCTATTTCGTATGTGTATAGCCGGAAACTTGTACCGAGTGGTAAGACTGACTATCAAACAACTGATCCGTACCAACTGGCCGTTAGTGGGAACCGTTAGCGGGAAACGAAAAACCGGATTCCAGGAGCAGCATAAACGTGAGTGCTATTCTTATCACCTTTGCGGGTGATTGCAAAAAGGCACTCACGTTTTTACTGGAATAAAAAACCTGGATCACTTTTAAATAAATTAATATCCCTGACCAATTGCGCTTTGATCATCAGCACGTTGTCCAGTTGGTTCTTTTCCAAGCCTACCTTTTTGCGTTCCAAAGAAATGACGTATTCCAGTAAATTCATACAGGTCGTGAATTGGCCTGTCTTGATTATATTGGCCAGTTGATCATTGTCCCTGTCTTCTTTATCGAACCATAAGGTGGTACCCATTTTTCTTGCCCGTTCAGCTATCGGCGTAATGTTATCCAGATTCTCACAGAGCAGGGCCTTATCTTCCTCGGTCGCTTTCCAACCCAAGCGCTTGGGATTGTTAAACCGGTTGGAACGGCTCGCAAGATTATAGGCGCTCAATTCATAAATAAAATTTGACACGCGCCGGTCTTCCCAGCGTTCATCGTTATAGAACATTTCATAGATAAGCCGCCTAACCTGCTTCAGGTTCACATCCAGCACCATGCTCATCACGGAAGTAATCCGCGCTTTCAGCATCTGTTCCAATACATTAAGTTTGGTGAGCCTCAAATAATCCATTATTTTGTTGATAATCCGGTCGGAAAATGATTGCACGGGAAGGGCCGTCCGGACGATTTTGAGTGGGTCAAATTTTTCCGGTTGCCGCAGAATCTCCCGCGTAACCCGCCATTTTCGGACCGTCCACATCATCATAAAAACCGCCGTTGCCATTCCACCGAGAACCAAGCTCGGATAGCAGGCGTAAGGGCTCTCAACCGTCGTGGAAACCGCGAAGCAGGCGATCGCGATTGCCAGTGCACTATTCTGAATACGCAGTGGATACCTAACCGCCTTCTGAAACAGGTTAACATAGTAGTCAATGCTTTTTCCCCGCCATCCTTTTTCCCCTTTCTGATCCGGTACTTTGTAATAATCCATAAAGTAGCTGCTAACGTCCGTAACGATCATCAGGTCGAATGGATCGGGTTTCTGTTTCCGCCTCCGTTTTTCATCCGCAAGCATCAGGCTTTTTAGTGCCTGATTGTCGGTAATCCCGCCATCCATCAATCCAAATGAACGGATTTGAAGGGGATGCGCAGCGTCAGACAAATGCATTTCCTTCTCGTTATAAGCACTGTATACTATGGCTTCCCGAAGTTCCTGTGAGGTAAGAACCTTGTTATTACCATCGTTATAGGTAAAGTCTTCCGGAAAGATAATCGGCTCAAGCCCCATTGGAAAGCAGGATGAGGCCGCTAGGACGTCGGCGAGTTTCAGTTTTTGAAAGCAGTCTATCCGTGTATCATCAAATCTCAGGTATTTATTGCCGATTACCTGGTACCAGCTTTTTGTGCCGTCGGTTTTAAACCTAAACGAGAGGCCTCGGTAGAATTCGGTCGCATTGCAACATATCTCAAATTTCTTGACATATTTTTTGGTGGCATACACCTCCATCGTTTCCCCGTGGAAGAATTCATCATCATAGACTTTTGCAAAGGAATTGATCAGATTCCGGCGTTTTTCGTCGCCGGTTTTCCGCCAGTATCTGTCGTCATTCAATACGGAAAGGACATTCTCCAACAAGTCTTCTCCATTTAACTTTGCCTTGGTCTTTTCATAAAACTCATCGAACGAGACACCCTTGTGCATGGCCGAGGTGTAAAGCAGATTAGTAATTGTACCTCCGGAGGCTGAACTTATGTAGCCGATGTGTTTTGTGAGCGGTACGCCTTCCAGTGTTAAATGTTCCAGATAGCTAAGGGCTCCCAAGGAGAAAGCGGCGGCCCTGAAACCACCACCCGAAAATGCGAGTGCAATGCTTTGGAAGGGATTGTGCTGCGGCAGATCGGAGACTGTGTTTTTCTTCGCCATGGGTACAGAAACAAAGGGTCAGCATTGAAATAGCTACGAATACAACAAACTAAAGATAGTTAAATATCTTTATGTCAGCAAGTTTGTGTAGAAAATATACCGGCGATATTTCTATCGCTTACCCGTACGTTTCAATAGGGCGTAGCCACCTCGATAGCCCACCCCGAACGTAGTCCTGGCATGCCAGAAGCAATATTTCATTTGCCAGAACTTGTCTGGTACGGGACGTCGAACCACCTTTTTGTCCGAATACGAGCAACTAGTGTTCGAATACGAACACCTAATCGGATAAAAAATTCACAACATTTTGAATATAAATAGTTTACTTATCTGGCAGTTTTATTGAGAAGATCTGAAAGTAGCATAACGATAGACGACAAGACGAAAGCCATGATAAAGAACTATTTTAAATCCGCATTCAGGAGTTTGATCCGCAACCGGAATTACACACTCATCAACATTGCAGGATTGGCTGTTGGTATCGCCGTTTGTATGATGATCTTTATCGTTATCCAATACCAGACAAGCTTCGAAAATTTTCATGCAAAGAAAGACCGCATCTATCGTGTGTTGACAGCAGCTCACCATGCAGATGCCGGAAATATCACGTACGAGAAAAACGTTCCTTTCCAGATGCCCGAAGGCTTGAAAACGGCATTCCCACAGTTAGAACACGTGGCCCCCGTATACGCAAGCCACAATGATGAGTTACAAGTAATGGACGGAAGCGGGACGCCTATTAAAAATTTCAAAGAGGAAAGCGGCGTATTCTATACATCGCCTTCATTCTTCCGCATTTTTGATTTCCCTTTAATCGCAGGGTCGTATGAATCGTTGAAAGACCCCAATAATGTCTTGCTTACAAAAGAGGTAGCAGAAACCTATTTCGGCGACTGGAAAACAGCGATGGGCAAGAGTCTCAAAATGACGGGATACTATAATATAGGTGCCGGATTGTTCCAGTTTTCGGCAATAACGCTGAAGGTTTCAGGGGTTCTCGCGACCATACCGACGAATACAGACTTCCAGCTGAAACTGGTGGTTGCCTATGGAACAGGTTTTACGGGCGATGCACAACACGGATTTCAACAACCCGGCTGGAATCAGTCCGCACCTGATTTTGGTTGTTATGTAGTGTTGCCACCCAATATTTCCGCCGACGATTTTAATCAGCAATTAAGCACATACGCCCGAAAAGTACAATCGGCCGACAAGCAGGACAACTATGTTATACAGCCCTTACGTGATGTGCATTACGATTCGCAAGCGGGGAACTACAGCAACCAAACAATCAGTCATCAACTTCTGAATGTATTGTGGCTGATTGCAGCCTTCATTCTGCTTATTGCCTGCATAAACTTTATCAACCTATCTACGGCACAAGCCGTTAATCGAGCAAAAGAGGTGGGCGTAAGAAAAGTTCTCGGGAGCAACAAATTTCAATTGCAAATCCAATTCATCGGCGAGACATTTTTGATCGTTACCATTTCCGTATTATTTGCCGCAGCTGTTACCGTTCTCAGCGTGCCTTACATCAATCAACTTTTAGAACTTTCGCTTTCATTCAAATGGTACAGTCCGGCAATCATCGTATTTCTTTTAACGGTTATCGTGATCGTAACTGCACTTGCAGGATTTTATCCTTCCATTGTTTTGTCGCGTTTCAATCCTGTTAAAGCGTTAAAAAGTAAGCTCGCGGTCAATACAGCAAAGGGAATTTCATTACGGAGGGGGTTGATCGTGTTCCAATTCGTCATCGCTCAGACACTCATCATTGGAACACTCATTATTTTACAGCAGATGAATTATTTCATGAATCGACCCTTAGGCTTCGATAAAGATGCGATCGTAAATGTGCCTTTTCGTCCGGATAGTACCGGCGGTAAGCTGACGGATTATTTAAGACAGCAGTTGTTGTCAGACGGTGTGCAGGCAGTGAGTTTCAACTCCAACACCCCGGTCGAAGATGAAAATAACAGGTTTACCAATTTCAGATTTGATCGCGCATTACAAGATGAAGATTTCCAGGCGATCGTCAAATTCGCCGACCAAGACTATGTGCCCACTTATCAATTACAATTGGTAGCCGGGAGAAATTTGAAACCTTCGGGTCCGACAATCGAATTCCTGGTGAATGAATCGCTCGTGAAAAGTTTGGGTCTTAAAAAGCCGGAAGATATCCTGAACAAAGAAATAAGCATCATGGGTGGTGTCATCAAATGTCCGGTGGTTGGCGTGTTGAAAGATTTTAATGACAGGCCGTTGCATGAGAGCTTAGCCCCCTTGCTTATTGCTACGAATGCGACCATGTACCGCCAGGCTTCCATCAAACTTTCAACCGCGAACATGGCTTCCACCTTGCAATCCATTGAAAAAATATGGGAGCAAACGTTTCCCGATTATGTTTATGAATACCGGTTTTTGGATGAGAAAATTGAGAGTTTCTACAAACAGGAAAATCAGCTTGCGCAATTGTATATAATTTTTGCAGCAATCGCCATTTTCCTCAGCTGTCTTGGGTTGTATGGATTCGCTTCATTCATGGCCGTGCAGCGGATCAAAGAAGTTAGTATCCGTAAAGTATTGGGTGCCAATGTCGGCAATATCATCTATCTGTTTACCAAAGAATTTGTGGTACTCATCGCAATTGCCCTGGCAATTGCTACACCCATTGTCTGGTATTACATGCACCAGTGGCTACAAGGTTACAGTTACCGCATCAACATCAGCTGGTGGTTATTCGCCGCTGGCGGATTCGCAGCAACTATCATTGCCCTGGCAACGATCAGCTTCCATGCGATTAAAGCCGCGGTAACCAAACCGGTAAAGAGTTTACGGGCCGAATAACGTTTACCAGATATTAAATATATACAACCCCTTTTTTTAGGGTGTCGTAATATTGATCGTCACTGTTCCTAGGATTATCTGCCATTACAGACCTAATTTTGGAACAACGGTCTTCTCTCTTCTAATCTCGCTAGGGTTGGTTGAAACAGGAAACCGTTTCATCAGTAGATACGTTCCAAATTTTCCGTATCTTTGTCGCGTTAACCAACTGAAATACCAATATACCTTAACCGTATGGACGATTTAGTAAAAGATATCTCCAACGAGATATCCAAATTCAAAGCAAGCCTTTCGCATCATTTACCTGCAATCGAAGCCGATGTTAACCGAATAATCAAACGACAAAGCCAAGATAAGCGATCTATTGAGTATTATCTTGAAACCTTGTTATCGCTGGTCACGATTGGAGTAGGAGAGACGGTGTTTATCAATCTCCTCGAATACTATAAGACACTTGATGCGGAAGGCGCCGCATTTTATTGGGAAGAGTATAGCCGCGAGGAGGAGTGATGTGTTTTTTAAAGCAAAAACTTGGTTGGTTCTCTTTTTGTGAACTTTTGTTTGTACCTTTGTTGTGTATCATATGCGCGTACATTTGATAAAAAGACAAACTATAGAACAATTCGCGTCTTTACATGCCAGAAGCAGGGTTTCATTAAGGGATTGGTTGGGAAAGATTAAATATGCGTATTGGAAGTCGCCGCAGGATATAAAACATACATTCAGTAGCGCAGACCTATTGGGGAACGGTAGTAACAGGGTGGTATTTGATATTGGCGGCAATAATTATAGAATGGTCTGTAAATACGTGTTCGGAGCAACACAAGTTCACGTGTTCATATGTTGGATAGGTACGCATGCTGAATACGATAAATTATGTGGGTCGGGCGCACAGTACTCAATAAACGATTATTAGAAACTATGGCAACAATGAAATATAGCGTTATTAAAGACAAAGCACAATATGATGCCTATTGTAACGTGTTGGAAACATTGCTTGAGAGTGATCCCGTCGATTCCGAAGAAGTGGAGTTGCTGACATTATTAATTGAGCATTACGATGCCGCAAACAATAGTTTCACGGAAATAGATCCTATCGAATTATTGAAATCGCTTATGAAAGATCATGGTTTGCGGCCTAAGGACTTGGCTGATTATTTGGGTGTCAGCAAAGGATACGTTTCAGATATATTGAATTACAAAAAAGGACTTTCCAAAGAAGTGATACGCAAGTTGGCCAACCGCTTTAGTCTGGCCCAAGAAGCATTTAATAGGCCCTACAAACTCCATGTCCCGGAGAACCGCCATTTCAAAAATGCGAGTGTGATGAATTTCACAAAGGAAATTCGACAGTCACTGGCCCCATAACCCGTTGTGGATTGGCCCCGTTGCCCGCGGGTCGGTATCGGATTGGTATGTCCATGTTATATTGTTATGTCCGCTCAAACAGCACCTCCGGTAAAACAACTTTAATTTCTTGTTCAGCACCCTCTTTTCGCCAGTGGAGCACGAAGTTCACTTTGGCGGCTTTCAGCTCATAGCCGGTTTTGCGCTTTGCCGCTATCTGATCGAGGAATTTCTTGGAGAATTTTAACACAGGTTGCCCATTGGGCATTAAACATTCGTTGCCGCTGACGATTAAGTTATCACCACTCACCAGTTGGGAAACGAAATGCTGTTTGTTGATGAAGTAGTCGAGCCATACATCCTGGTAAGTGAGGTGCATAGCCAGTTCTTCCGGCGGCGGATAGTGGTTCCTATCCATCACCCTCTCCAAATTTTCTGCGGTCATGCTATCTAAGAAATCAGCGTTCACGTGGATGGTGAGATTCCGCTTGGCCCTTGTCATGGCCACATAAAGCTGGCGCTTAGTCTCATCGGTGGTAGGGATGAACCGTTCGAGCATGATGAATACATGGTCAAACTCTTTTCCCTTCGCCTTGTGGATCGTTGACACAAAGATTGTTTCGCCGTTTTGATTTAAGAAATCCTCGAGTTTAGATTCACGGATAAAAACGGCTAAATCCGACCGATACTTCCGCTTCGGGTTGGTCGCCTCAAAATCGCTGATCAGGTTGATGCAAACCTCCAATTGCGTACTGTTCTTAAACCGATCGGCTACGGACCGTTTGGCGGCTGACCAACTGTCGTCGCTAATCAAAAACGTATCGTCGGCCATATTTAATGCCGCCAAGAAGTATCTTACCTCAGCAAGGTTGTATAAATTAAACCCATCATTGGTTTGAATCAGCTTTGCCCGTAGCCCGTTTTTCCATAGTAGTCCCGTTATCTGCGATGCTTCGTCATTCGTCTTCGTTAGTACGCAAGTGGTGCCGGTCAAGCCCGTGTCTAGGACGTCGTTTACCAAGGGCATGATCAGGTTGTGGCCTTGGTGACGCACCAACTTGATCTTTCCGTTTTCTGCTCGAGCTGCGACCACAGGTGTGCTTTTTATCCGTTGGCCAATCCGCTGCACGAATTGATTCGAAAACCCAACTAGGTTTTGCAGGCTCCGGTAATTCTCGATGAGCTCATATTTAATGGCGTTATCCAACTGAAGGAACTGTTGAAGAAATCGGGGGTCTGCGCCACGGAACTCGTAAATGTTCTGGTCGTCATCGCCCACGGCGATCACGCTCATATCTTCATTCTTAGTCATCAGCGCTTTGATCAAGCTAAACTCGTCGGCGTTGATGTCTTGCGCTTCATCAATCACCAGCACGGTCTTTGTAATCCTGCTGGCCTCCACTTCGCCGCTACGGATTTTGTCTACCGTATGTTGCAAAATCATATCTGATTTTTCTAGGCTGCCCATTTTACCCAGCAGGTCAAAGCAATACGAATGGAAGGTTTTTATCTCAATAAAATTGGCCGCATTACCGATCAATTTAAGCAACCGTTTTTTAAACTCGGTCGCCGCCGCTCGTGAGAACGTAAGCATAAGGAGCTGCTCGTGCTTCACATCTTCCATCAGCAATAACGACGCAAGTTTGTGCGCCAGCAACTTGGTCTTGCCACTGCCTGGCCCCGCCGCCACTACGATGTACTTCGTTTCATTATCTTTGATAATTTTCAATTGCGTAGGGGAGAGCTCCCCGAAAAGTTGCCTGAACTTAGCAGGTGTCATTTTCACTTTGAGCTCATCGGCCTTACTTCCCGGAAAATGCCTCCGTAAAAAAGAGCTATAGTTCAACTGAAAATAATCTTCCACAAACTGAAGCGCATCGCGATAATCGTTGATCATCTTTTTCGCATATTCGCCCACGATATGGATCTGGTGCACCTTGTTTTCGTAAAATTGATCCAGCCGCTGGTAGTCATCTTTCGTGTAGCGCTTCTTGTTGTCGGTTTCGAGGCGTTCGATGGTTAGCCGGTTATACAACACCAAAAAGCCACCTTCTATTTTTATCGCACTCATTCGCGAAAGATAAAACAACGCGTCTTCAACATCGTCTACGGTCACTTTTGTGCCGAAGCCAGCAATCGAGTACTCAAACGCCTCTTTCAGTTCCAGTACCGAAAATTCCACCAATGTTTCTTCTTTCCCGTTCTCGGTTGCCAGGTCCGCCGAGAGGCTTCGTTCATGCAGAAACTTCACCATGAAAATGGCCAACTCATACCGCTTCCTTAATCTGTCTTCCAGGATATCTACCGGGAGCAGACAGCGAATAGCCACGTGATTTCGTGAGTAGGAAAGGTGATGTCTTTTAATCCAGTTTTTGATTGCCCAAAAATTGATAACCCGCTTTATCTTATCGGTTGTCGAATCGACTATTCCCGTCGTTTGAGCTTCTTCATTGAGTTCTTTTAAATGAATCGTCTTTTCGGCTTCATCCATATGTGAAAGAAGGAAACGCTCGATCTTATAAGACGCCTTCACGATATCTTCTGAACGGGATTGGTTTTCGCCTTTTTGGATAAACGCTTTGAGGTCCTTTCCGTCTGCGAGGATTTTTTCCTCCCGCAGTAGGTTGATGATGGCAATAACCTCCTCTTTTACAATGCCTAAGTGATCGCTGATATAGTCGATCCGCGATTCGCCCGTGTCGTCGGTCGATTGCTTCCTGCTTTTGCTAGAGAAAAGCTTCCGGATAATACGAACCGCCGTTTCTTTCTGCTTTTCCGTAAACCGGGGTGATGCATGTATTTTATCGATGGCCTCCTGTGCGCTTTTGGCTAGGATGCTGTTCGCAAATACCTGCGGCATATTCTGGCCACGCTTCAGGTATCCGGCGTCCTCCAGCGCCGCAATGGCCGTCGTTACCCGCGTCTCAATTTCGACCACGTTATCATCCCATCCCGCTTTGCGTGCAATCTCCAATGCCGAGTTGGAAACCGTGGAGCGAAATCGGGTGATTTCTTTGATGGCCTTCCAAACCTGCTGTATCTCTTTGATCGAAAGCTTGGTTTGGTTCAACAGGATGAAGTGCTTTCCGAGGTCCTCTTCATTGTAGAGCACATAGCAATCGGCCACGATGTTCTCGTCACGGCCAGCTCTTCCGGCCTCTTGGATGTAGTTCTCCAACGAATCAGAAATCTCGTAATGGATTACCCGGCCCACGTCTTTCTTGTCAACGCCCATCCCAAACGCCGACGTGGCTACCATGATTGGCACTTCCCCCGCCAAGAACGCATTCTGGTTGGCGGTCTTTTCCTGTGCCTCCATCTTGCCGTGATAAGGTTTTGCACTAAACCCATCAGCCGTAAGGCGCTCGGCGAGGAGGTAGGCTTTCCTTGTCCTCGAAACGTAAATAATCGTCGGACAGTCTTTTTCCTCAATCAAGTCCCTTACCGCTTGGTATTTCTCCTCATCGTCACCCTTTTCAAACACTTGGTATTGCAAGTTCGTCCGGGATGCTGTCGAGGTAAACAGCTCCAAGTCAAGCCCCAGCTTTTCGCTGAAATAGGCACGGATATCTTCGATGACTTTCTGTTTAGCCGTAGCGGTAAAACACGAAACGGGGATGCTGTCCTCCAGGTTCTTCTTTTCCTGGATCGACCGAATGAAATCACCAATGTACAGGTAATCTACCCGAAAATCCTGACCCCAGGAAGAAAAGCAATGCGCTTCGTCAATGACAAAGCGTGCAATTTTCCTTCCCAACAGCAACCGTTCAATCGTCCGAGAACGCAACGACTCCGGCGATAGGTAGAGCATGGATGCGGAACCGTCTTCCACGCGCTCGAATGATTTTGCCCGCTCAATGGTGTCGAGTAAGCCATTGATGGTCACCGCGTCGGTAATGCCTATTTTTTCCAGGTTATCTACCTGGTCTTTCATCAGTGATTGGAGCGGCGATATCACCACGGTTAGCGCTTTTGACGTCTCGCCACTCATCAATGCCGGCACTTGGAATGTGATTGATTTGCCGCCACCGGTGGGAAAAACTGCCAATATCGATCGGTTATTGATGGCCGCCTTTACGGCCTTTTCCTGCAATGGCTCGCCACCATACGTTCTGAACGCATCGAAACCGAAGTACTTTTTCAACCCGCCATGCGCGTCAAGCATCTGGTTGCAATAGCTACACCCGGTTAAGCAGGGCTGATTCCGCAAACGGAACATGATGCGTTCTACTTCGGGGTAATTCTTTATGACCCATCTGGGGGTAATGGAATAGCGACTGTTCGCATGGATCAGCGCCAGGCAATAGGCGAGGGCCACCGGTTGGTCCGTAATAGGCTGATGCAGATCCACTTTTTCGCAAATCACCTCCCCGAATCGCTCCCGAATACGGGCTTCGGTTGAGGTTACCGGGATCTGGTAGTTTAAAAAATCAAAAAAAGCGCCGAATCCTAGTTTGTTGTGCAATAGCAAATAACACACCTCCTTGAATCCTTCATCTAGCTGATTGAAAGAAGCAACCTCATCATAGAACAAATCTTTTGCCTTTATCGCATCGTTCAGCGGGTTATTGGCCTCGTCATATTGCAGTTTTTCGTCTTTTAGCAGCGCGTGGTATGGTTTCGAGGGGAAAAGCAGGGGAGAGAGGAATAACGTATCGATGACCGCCCCGGGCTTTATTCCGGCATCGCTGAGTGTCTGGCCAACGTAGTTGAGGTCATGATTAATGATGTTGTGGCCGCAAACAAATTGAGCACCTTCTATACATTGAGCGAATGCAGTAAGCGAGTTTCGGTGGAATAGACTACCGTCGTTTTTTACGCAGCCGATATCCTGAATGTTTCCATTGGTTGGCTCAACTTCTATATCGATAAATGCAATTCGATTCATTTATGCGAATAACTTGGCTAGGAAATTCATCGGTATAAATGTATTCCACGGCTTGAAAGTACGAAAAATAATCTTTTTTGGGAATTCCAATCGCTGTCTATTAAAAAGGCAAATAGTTTATGGAGGTCCGCTGCAAGGCAAGATAGCAAGAGTAGTGGAGGAGAATAATTGGTGTTCCCAATATAATCGGATATCACAAAACAATGCTAAAGCCTCTCCGAATCGTTGTAAGAACTGACATGTCTTATCGATTATCATAAAATATTCGTAAATTTGAATTATGGAAAAGTTGACCATCAATATCCCAGAAACAAAAAGCGCTTTGGTAAAGCAGCTACTCAAAGAGCTTGGGGTGGTATTTCAATCGCCTGGCAAAAAGAATATATCGGAGGTTAGGTCAAAATTGGCCAATGTATCCGTATGGTCGGATAAGGACCTTCAGGTTTTTGAGGATAGCAAGCAAGCATTTGACAACCTCACACCTCCCCAATGGTAGCCGATACCGGGATTTTTATCGAACATCTAAGGGCTAAGGATAAACTGTCAACCACCCTTTATAAAATAGCCGATAGCGCTGAAGTCTTTTTATCAGCCGTCACCTTATATGAACTTCATATGGGAGCTACGACACCCGAGAAAAAGAAAGATGTAACTGTCATCACCGAAAGTTTCACCATTCTACCGTTTACTGATGATGTTGCTCGGAAAGCAGCAGCAATATACCATGTATTACGTACAAGGAATCAGATGATTGAATTCCGTGATATCTTTATCGCAGCCACCTGCCTTGTGCACGATCTCCCTATTGTAACCCTGAACAAAAAGCATTTTAAACGTATCGACGACTTGAAAATACTACGATAGTGCCGCTTGCGCCACGAACGGCGACTCCGTATTGGCCAAAGAAAAGGACGAAATACTGATTCCAATATGCCTTGCATAATATATTTTTGCGCTGCTATCGAGGAAATGCCATGCCCCGCTTCAAAACACTTCAACTAAAGATCACGCTTTTGGAAACCAGGCCGAGCGTTTGGCGCCGGATTGTCGTTCCCGCTGGTTTTAATTTTTATCAGCTTCACATGGCTATCCAAGCCGCATTCGGTTGGGAGAATAGCCACCTTTTTGAATTCGGCAAACATGGGTTGAACGACCCAGATGGTATCGGAATCCCCAATGACGAGATGCCGGTAAAAGATGCCCGTCGAATAAAAATCAGTGCCATTTTCCGCAAAGTGAACGATAAGTTTACGTACGTATATGATTTCGGTGACCACTGGCAGCATCAAGTCGTATTGGAGGAAATTACCGATAAAGATATCCATACGGCTTACTGTCTGGGCGGTAAAAACGAATGTCCTCCGGAAGATGTTGGTAACATCCGCGGTTACCAGAAAATGGTGGATACGTTTGCCCATGGCACAACAGCGGAAAAGCGGAGTTACCGCCAATGGCTTGGTCTACGATCAAATGAAGATTGGGATCCGGCACATTATAACCAACGCGAGGTGAACAAGCGCATGGCGCTGGTCGCGCCGGAAGATTTGACGTTCTAAGCAAACCTTGGAGGCGCAGTAGCGCGACGGCGCGGTGGGAAGCCATAACCTGCCGCGCCTCGTTTAATGGATTGTTAACCTTAGGTTAACAGCGTACCGCTATCTTTGCCGCCGAAGCATGGCGGCGCTTATGCAAAATCATACGACAGAAGAACTTTTTCACCTGGCCAAAACAGGGGATAATGCGGCTTTCACGGCCCTCTACCGCCGTACCTGGCAGCCGCTGTACGAGCTCGCTTACCATAAGACGAAAGACGAAGACGAAGCAAAAGATATTGTTCAGGATATCTACATTGTGCTGTGGCAGAAGATCGGCACCATCGAGCTGCAGGGATCGGTTGCGGCGTACCTCTATAGCATGGCCAAATACGAAATTATTCGCCGTATGCGGCGGTTCTTAAAAGCCAAGCAGCATCACTACGATTACCAGCAGCTGATTGACTCCATGGTGGCGCCAAGCTACCAGGCGATCTTTGCCGACGAGCTGAAGCAGCGCCTGAAAAGCGAAATTGAGGCGCTTCCGGAACGGCAACAGCGCATATTGCGGCTGCACAGCGAAAAAAATTATACCACACGGGAGATCGCCGACGAGCTTAACATCGCCGAGCAAACCGTAAAAAACCAGCTGGTACATGCACGGCGCAAGGTGCGTAGCGGAATCAAGGCCGGAATCTTATCGTCCATTTTGCTTTAAGTTACTGCGATCACAATTTCGACATCATTTCTTAACAATTTCATCATCGTTACCCATAGGTACTCCCCTTGCATTTTTTACTCATGTGGGTAAATAAACGCGGAGATGACAAAGCAAGCAATAAGCGATTTGCTGGAGCGCTACCTAGCCGGCCGGTGCAGTCGGGAGGAGCGGGAGTGGATTGACCAATGGTTCGACCAGCAAGAACCGGTCACGACGGCGTTGACGGAATCCGATGCCGACCGGCTGGCCGATGAAATCCTCGCGGCTATTAATGAACGGACGGTAGCGGCTGCACGCCGCAGTGACATGCGGATGAGCCGGAAGGCATGGTGGCGGGGGGTGGCTGCCGCCATTGTCCTGCTGGCGGGGGCGGGCTACCTGTTGGTAAGTCAGCGGGAAAGCGCGCCTTCACAGGAGCAACTACCCGTTCGCTCGGTTTTCACGTTACACACCGCACCCGGTCAGCGTGCCCGGCTCACCCTGCCCGACAGCAGCGTTATCTGGCTGAATGGCCGCTCAACCATCCGCTACGATAAGGTATTTGACGGCGCGATACGGGAAGTTTTCCTGGACAGTGGGGAGGCCTTCTTTGAGGTGCAGCCCGACCCCGACCGGCCTTTTGTGGTGCATGCCGGCGAAGTGGACACCCGGGTACTCGGTACGTCGTTTAACGTGGAGGTGGCCAACCACCGCAACGAATACCAGCTTACCGTAGCAACCGGAAAGGTAAGGGTAGGCACCGCAGAGGAATTGCACATGCCGGCCACGGTGCTGGAGGCGGGGCAGCAGCTGGTTTACAACCGTAATGCCGGCAGCCACGAGATGCGCACCGTCGATCCGGCAGATTTCAGCGCCTGGACGCGGAAGGTGCTCGTGTTCCACCATGCATCGTGGCCGGAGGTTGCTGCGCGGCTAAGTGCGTGGTACGGTGTGGACGTACAGTTGCAGCTGCGCCGAGGTGCGCAGGAAACATTTACGGCACGATTCGAAGATCCCTCGCTGGCGGCGGTGCTAAACGCCCTGCAGAAGATTAATAAATTCCATTATACCATTAACAGGAAGGAGGTCCGCATTACTGATTAACCACATACCCGAAAAAAGGCCAGAACTGCTGACAACAATTCCGGCCGAGAACGTTTTCAATTGCTTTTCCACAAACAAATCAAAAACAACAAGTAAAGATATGCGAAAAATACCAAAACTGCATACGTATATAGGTTTATTTATGAAATCATCAGTAGTGACTCTCTGTGTAATTGCCGCGACTGCCAGCAGTTTGCTGGCTCACCGGAGCGACGCGCAGGAGGCGGCAAACACCATGATACAGTTTTCATCGAAGCGGCTGTCGCTCATCCAGGTGCTGGAAACTGTGCAGGAACAGTCGGGTTTCAACCTGATCTACAGTCCCACGCAGATTGATGGGGATCGCGTTGTCGAAATGCCGGCTGCAGAAACCAACCTGGAGGCCCTCCTCCACTATTTAACGGCCAACGCACCCATTGTCCATGAGATCAAAGGACAAAACGTTTACATCAACCGCAGGCAGCAGCCGGGGCGTGTGACCGGCACGGTCGTCGATGCGGAGGGCAGGCCGCTGATGGGGGCGACCGTCAGCCTCGTCGGGGCAAATGCTGCCGCCATGAGCGGGGAAGATGGTGGCTTTGCGCTGCGCATACGGCCGGGCACCTACACGCTGCGGGTGAGCTATATCGGCTATGACGCCTATGAGCAGCGGGTGGCAGTTGCAGAAAACGAAGATACGCCGGTCAATGCGATTCTGCGCGGATCGGGCCAACTGGCTGAAGTGGTGGTCAGCTACGGCACACAGCGCCGCCGCGAGATCTCCGGAGCTGTCGAAGAAATCAGCGCCGCTAATTTGCAGGATATGCCCGTGGGGCAGTTCGCCCAGCAGCTGCAGGGCAAGATCGCCGGTGCACAGATTTACCAGACCTCGGGGCAGCCGGGAAGGGGAATGTCGTGGCGGATCCGCAATGCAGCGTCCCTCTCTTCGGGAAATTCCCCGCTTTTTGTGATCGACGGCATGCCGATAACGGGAAGCATAAACAACATCAACCCGGCGGAGATCGAGTCGTATACCGTGCTGAAAGATGCCGCGGCAACGGCGCTATATGGTTCTAGGGCTTCCAACGGGGTGATTTTGATCACTACGAAACAGGCCCGGCCCGGCGATGCTACCAAAATCGAACTCAACACCAATGTGGGGATCCAGCACATTCCGAGCCGCGGCGTGCCCGTGATGATGAACGCCCGGGAATATGCGACCTTCATGAACGAGCGCTACCAGGATATGATCCGGTATGAGGGGTATACCGGCGCAATTCCGGAAGTATACCAAAACCCCGAACGGTATGGCAAAGGTACCGACTGGTTTTCGTTGCTGACGCGCACGGCGCCCATCCAGAATTACGACCTCACCTTTACCAGCGCCGGCGCGCATTCCACCTCATCGGTGGTAGCGGGTTACCAAGACCAGCAGGGCGTGGTTGTCAACTCCGGTACCAAGCTGTACTCGCTGCGCATCAACCAGAACTACCGCATTGCCGACGACCGGCTGCAGATTGGCTTCAACTTGGCGCCGAGCTACCGGCTGGACCACAACAACCGGTTGGCGGATGGTATTCAGGGCATTGTGCAGAAGACCTCGGAGGCCAGTCCGCTGATCGATCCGTATGATGAAAACGGCAACCTCGTAAAGCATGCGAATTCGCCGGGCATGGTCGGCTACATCAACCCCTTGGCGCGGTATACCGAAGTGATTGACGACTACATCACTACGCGCATCCTGGGAAATGCCCACCTGAACTACCGCATTTGGGACGGCCTGCATGTGAAAGGCCTGTTCGGCGTGGACAAAGGCGCAGAAACACGGCAATTTTTTTCGCCGGCGCTGATCAACGGAGATGATATTTCCACCGGCACGAGCAGCTCGGTGGATAACTATAGCTATACCGCGGAGGCCAACCTGAACTACAATAAGAGCTGGAAGTCGCACGATATCGATGTGTTGGCCGGGTATTCCTTCCAGTCGTTTCGGCAAAAGAACAATTCCGTAACCGGAAGAAATTTTCCGAGCGACGACGTGCCGTACCTCAATGTGGCAGCCAACATTACCGGCGGGTCGAGCAATGCGGCGGCCTACAGCCTCCTTTCGTACCTTGGCCGGATAAACTACAGCTTCAAGCGCCGTTATTTGCTTAGCGTTTCCATGCGTCGCGATGGGTCCAGCCGTTTTGGTGAAAACCAGAAATACGGGTCGTTTCCTTCCGTTTCTGCGGGATGGATCATCAGCGACGAGGCGTTTATGGATGCCTGGAGCGGCACGCTGAGCATGCTTAAGGTGCGCGGCAGCTATGGAATAACCGGAAACAACAACATTGGGAATTATACCCATGTCGCCCAGCTTGGTGGCTCCGATTACGTGGCCAACGGGGGGCTGGCTCCGGGTACGACCATTACCGCACTGGGTAATACCAACCTGGCCTGGGAACGGAGTAAGCAGCTCGACGTGGGCCTCGACGTGGCGTTTCTCAACGATAAGCTATTTTTTACGTATGACTACTACCGAAAGCTGTCGGATGGGCTTATCCAGAACCGGCCGATTCCACAGGGTTCGGGCTATTCGAGCATCACGTCGAACGTCGGCGAAATCCGCTTTTGGGGACATGAGTTTAGTGCCGGTGGCCGATTCGACTTCGGTAAACTTCACTGGAATACGGCATTCAATGTTTCGTTCAACCGCAACCACATTGTCTCGCTCGTGAGTCCGGGATACTTCCGCCGGAACAATACGACCAGCGCCGATTATTTCCGCAACCAGGAAGGGTACCCGCTAGGCATGTTTTTCGGATATGTGTTCGAAGGCCTGTACCGGGATGCTGACGATCTGGCAAACTCGGCTAAGGAAACCAATTCGGACGTGGGTACCATCAAAATGCGCGACATCAACGGCGATAACATCATCGACGAAAATGACCGCACGTTTATCGGCGACCCCAACCCGAACATGCTTTTTGGCTTGACCAACAATTTCACCTATGGCAGACTCGACCTAGGGATTTCCATGGCCGGCGCCACCGGCGGGGATCTCATCCTCCCTGCTAAATGGGCGTATCTGACTAACATGGACGGCGCGCGTAACCTCTTGGCGGAAGCGGCGGACCGCTGGCGGTCGGAGGAAAATCCCGGATCGGGCAAGTTTCCACGCACGAAGACCGGTACTACCGGCATTGGCAGGCAGGTCAACTCGCAATGGGTGGAGGATGGCTCATACCTGAGCGTCAAAAACATTACCCTGGGCTACCGGCACCCGATTAAAAATGCGGGCCCCATCAAGCAGGTTCGCCTGTATACCTCCGTCCATAATGTGTTTATCCTCACCAACTACTCGGGGATGAATCCGGAGATCAGCCTTAACGGCCTGGACGGCGCCAGCATCGGGATTGATGAAAACGCCTATCCCGTGCCTCGCACATTTTCCTTTGGCTTAAACGTACTTTTTCAATAACCGATTAATGGACTGTACTCATGTTTAGATATATTTATATTTTGTTGACTACCACGGCGCTGCTGTTCGTGTCGTGTGAACACGCGCTGGACCTGATACCTGAGGACCAGGTTTCGGGCGGCAATTTCTTCAAAACGGAGGCCGACTTTACGCAGGCACTGAATGCGGCTTACCATCCACTGCGGGTTGTTGGACCGGATTATTACATCAGTGAAATGCGGTCTGACAATACGCATTACGAACATAACCCGGCCATCCAGGGGACCGCAGTGGCCATGCGCTCAGACATCGCTAATTTTACCAATGACGCCAGCAACAACTACTCCAACCAGATGTATTATGAAAGCTATAGGGGGGTCTCCCGGGCCAATATCATCCTCGGACAGATCGACCAATCGGCATTGAGCCAAGAGGCAAAGAACCGCTTCAAGGGGGAGGCGCTGTTTCTGCGCGCGTTTTACTATTTTAAGCTGGTGCGTTATTTCGGTGGCGTGCCGCTCTACCTGCAGCAAGTGACCAACGAGGAGGAAGCCTTTCTTCCGCGGTCGCCAAAGGCCGAGGTCTACAACCAGATCGTTGCCGATGCCCGGCAAGCCATCGATCTGTTGAACGTCCCATCCGGCTTCCCCCAGTCGGGTTATGCAACGAAAGGATCGGCTACCATGCTGCTGGCCGACGTGTATGCCACGTTGGGGCAATACGATGAAGCCGAAACATTGCTGCTCGATCTGGGTACAATGGGGTATGACTTGCTTACTAACTATGCGGACGTGTTTTCGACGGCAAATAAAAACAGCCGGGAATCGATTTTTGAAGTGCAGTTCATGCAAGGGCTGGAAACGGGTATGCAAAGCAACTTTATCTACATATTCCTTCCGAAATGTTATAACACGTCCCTGATTACCTTCGGGGTGCCCACACGCAATACCGCTACCGATGGCGGGGGCGGATGGAATACCCCAACGCAGGACCTGATTAATGCCTACGAGCCGGGTGATCCGCGTCTGGAGACCTCCATCGGTATCGCTGAAGGTACTTATGACGGTAGCTATTACTTTACGCTGGAAGCTAACAAACCTGTGACAGGTTACGAAGCACCCGCCGGTAAGGTGGGCGTGCCGTACATCAAGAAGTACCTCAATCCGCACAGCAATCCCAACAATACCGACGACAACTGGCCGGTGTATCGTTATGCGGATGCGCTGCTGTTGCTCGCTGAAGTTCAGAACGAACAGGGGAAGACCACCGAAGCGCTGGTGCACCTAAACAAGGTTCGCAACCGGGCGATGCCCGACGCGACGCCACTGGCGACGGGTTCAAAGGAAGTACTGCGCGAGCTAATTCTCCATGAACGCCGCGTGGAGCTGGCCTTTGAAAACAAGCGCTGGTTCGACCTGATCCGTGCTGACAAGGCTGTGGAGGTAATGAATGCCTATGGCGAAGCGATGAAACAGCAGCATTCCTACTTGCTGCCGGCTTCGTATCAAGTCGATGTACGTAAGCTGCTGTACCCGCTGCCATTTGCGGAAGTGGGGGTAAACCCTGAGTTGGCAAACGATCCAGATAACCTGTAATCGATAAATATGATGATAAAAAAATTGATAAACCTGCTCTATGCCGCGGTACTGATAGCGCCCGGGGCTGTCTATGCGCAACCTGCTGGACACGCCGGACAGGCAAAAACGTTTTCGATTGCCGTTATCCCCGACACCCAGTACAACACGGAGGAAAGCCAAGGGGGTAATAATGCGCTGTTTGAAAGCATGATCCAGTGGGTGCTGGACAACCGCGAGAAAGAAAATATCGTATACTTGGCGCATGTGGGCGACATTACCGACAAGGGCGATCGCCAGCCAGAGCAATGGGTTAATGCGGCGAAGGCCCTGTATCCACTCGAAGAACCGCTTCCCGGCCTGCCGCACGGCCTGCCGTACGGCTTGGCGATCGGCAACCACGACCAGTATCCCAGCCAGTTTGCGGTAACCGGCAAAACGGAAAACTACAATAAGTATTTCGGGGTGGACCATTTTAAGGGGCGCGACTACTATGGCGGACATTTCGACGACGATAACGACAGCCACTACGACCTTATCTCTGCTGGTGGGTTGGACCTGATTATCATCTACATTGAATACGACGCTTTTGACGAGCAGCAGGACGCCATGAACGACTGGGCGGTGGAATTGCTGCAGCGCTACAGCGATCGAAAGGCGATTATCGTGAGTCATTACATACTGGGTTTCAATCCTGTAGCCGGTAGTAATGTCGCCGGACCGGCGGCCTTCGGTAAACAGGGCCAGCGGCTGTACGACCGGATCAAGACGCAGCCCAACGTGTTCCTGATGCTGTGCGGCCACGTGGGCGCTAATGGCGAAGGTTACCGGCAGGATACCTATGCGGGGCATACCGTCAAGACGATGCTGTCGGACTACCAGAGCCGGCCGATGGGAGGGAACGGCCTCATGCGGCTGCTGACATTCGACCTGGAAAAAGACGTGCTGCATGTGCGTACGCTGTCGCCGTACCACGGGTTGGAAGAAACGGACGACGACAGCAGGTTTACCGTGCCGCTCTTCCGGGAGGCTGCTGCCAGTCGGCAGTTCGATTTTAACTTCGATGGCAAAGCGGATATTTTTCGATTCATGGGCGGCAACTGGTATGACGCCGAAGGGATCAAAGCATCGCTGGGCCAGAAAGGCGATATCCCCGTGCCCTCGTATTACCGCCACTTCGGCAAAACCAGCCCCGCGGTGTACCGCCGGGCAGAGGCGGCATTTTACCTGAATGACTGGGAGGCGACCCCACTGGGCGAGGTGGGCGACGTGCCGGTGCCGGCAGACTACGACGGCGATGGCGTTGCCGATGTGGCCGTATGGAATCCGCGTACCGCAGAGTGGCTGGTAGCCGGAAGTGAACCGGTAAAGCACGGCTGGGCGGAGTCGGTGCCTGTGCCGGCCGACTACGATGGAGACGGTGCTGCCGAACGGGCGGTCTGGCGATTCAGCAACAACACGTGGTACATCGCAACGGTGGGTAATGTGCCGTTCGGCGAAAAGGGCGACGTACCGGTACCGGCGGATTACGACGGTGACGGTAAAGCCGATATGGCCGTCTGGCGCCCCGCGACCGGCGAATGGCTGGTCTATGGACAGGAGGCCCCCCTGGCTGCGCTTGGAAAACGGGGAGACCTGCCCATACCGGGCGACTACAGCGGCTCGGGCAGGGTGCAGGCGGCCGTGTTTGATCCGGCGGAAAAAGCGGTGATCTTGAAGGATGGAACACGTATTCCCATGGAGGCGTCCATTGACGAGGTGGTCAACCTGCCATATGCGATCAAGGCCTATTACCTCGAATTGCTAAAAAAGTAAACCGTCGTATACGTTAATTGCCAAAATCCTGTCCCGCAACCGCGGGACAGGATTTTTGTTTATGCGGCAGGTTTATCGTTGACGATGCCTAAATTTTTATGACAATTTTGGGTGATGGTTGTCGGTGTAAGTGCCTGCCGAACGGACTTGATGCAACGGATGGTCATATGATATTAGAACTCTACCCCATCATTTATACCTATCCAATATATATTTTTTGATAATATACTCAGTCGCCGGCTTTAACGCTTTCCCTTTATCCATTGGATAGACTCCTTTCGTGGTATAAAACTCGGCGCTATCCTGGGTCGGTTTAGCATACCAAACTTTCCCTACGGATTTTAACGTCAAGGTATCCGGACTCATAATTTTCCGGAAATTTTTCACTAGTTCTTTATCCAATGGTATAATCTCGGCATCCTCGATCTTTTCATTGCATGCGATCGGTACATAGCGATCTGTTTTCCAGTACATGCATTCACGGTCAAAGCTATCAGAAATCTGATAAGCACCTGCCATTCCGGCAAAAGCTATGGTACCATATAGAGCAGACTTTTTTAATCTGGATAAAATGCTAGGTTTTATTGTCTGTTCTTCTGATGGGGGCGTTTCCTTGTGCTCATTATCTCCTTCTTGGGCAGAATCCTTAATTCCACTTTGTGCCAAATTATCTTTGGGCGGTTCTTCATTTGTGTTTTCCTCGTCTGCCTTTCCGTCCACATTTCCCCCTTTATTGCCGTTTCGTTCTCTCACCCATTTATCGTAGGGGCGAGGCTGAAAATCAATCAGCACCGCCAATAGCTTTACGATAGGTTCGCGAGGTCTGGTAGTCCTGCCGATCATAAAATTCCGCAACGACCTAAATCCAACTGCTCCGAACTCTTGTATCCCGGTTTCGAGATCCGGATATTTAGTAAGTGGATTGAATATTCGATTTAATGTCGGTAAATCATCCGCCAGTTCGCCTCTGTAAAAAAGCGTTAGGCAATAGTTCATCAATTGCGTTGGAGCAGCACGCTCCAGCTCAATAGGGAGTAGGTGCTTTTCCTTCTTTTCGAGGTAAGCGTTTATCACCTCTTGTTGAAATCGATCAAAATCAGACATCACCGCAAATTAAGCCCATTTACCTAATCGGAAATTACGGGAAACCGTATCATTTTATCCATTCATTTTATCGCCATCGGCACCGGAAATTCCGGAAATCCATCGGAAAAACCAGCATAGTGCCGGAAACACCGGAAACATAGGAAACACTTGATGATTAGTAGATTATGCAATATATGTTTGCATCAGAAATCAGTTCAAGTATTGATTAGTCAACAAACAAAGGTACTAAACAGATTTCAAAACGAGAAGAGGCAGCGGAGGCTGTTAACCGGTTGGGAAGCAGTTGATAGCTCCCGCGGCCGAATCTCACACTTCCCAACAATTCAGAAGGCCTTCTGAAAAAATTGTAGCAACCCCCGCGGGAAGGATCCGCGGGGACCTACCAAGTTTTTCAAGTAAAATTTTGAGTTATGTATAGTGTATTTTTTGCTATATTGATGGGATTGCTGTGTCCTTCTCATTCGAATCACAATCATCAGGGAAACGGTACCGTCCAGACAATGGGTGAAGGCGAGCAGGGGACGGGTGGGGATACGGGCGACGTTCGGCCACCTAAAAACCCCTGATCCGAATACTTTAAGAAATAGCATATCGGAGAAAAGGCAGCCATTGGCTGCCTTTTTTGTTTACCGTCTGATATTTGGTTATTGCAATTTTTCAGTAATTTCGGATCATATTCGATTCCAATTGAAAAACTTAACCTGCTATACGCTGTTTTTGATTCTCCTGTCTTGTTCGGCTGACCAAACTCAGGAAGAAGCCTCCGTTGCAAACCCATATTATGATCAAGCGTTTGCTTATTTAGATGCAGGAAAGGCCGACAGCGCATTCCGGTATTTTGATCAGGCAAGGGAGTTGTTTTTGGCAAACAAAGACAGCTTACGTGTCGCAGCCTGTTTGATACAGATGGCCATTACCCTGACGAATCAAAACGACTATTTCGGAGCACAGGAAACCTCACTTCAGGCCAATGATTATTTGGACGTCGAAAATCCCCAACATCACATTTATTTAAGTTCAAATTTTAACAACCTGGGGAGGTCCACGTACTTACTCAAAGATTTCGACCGCGCGATATCATTCTACGACTCAGCCATTCAGTTTTCAGATGATTCATTGAATACACGTATTTTTTTGAACAATAAGGCAAAAGCGTATCATGACAATAAGCAATACGCAGAGGCGCTGAAAATATATGAACACATCATTCAGGAAAACAGCAAAAACCCTCGGGAATATGCCCGGGCGTTGACCAATATCTCTGATACCCGATGGCACCAAAACCCTGCCTACAACGCTGCACCACATTTGTTAACCGCCTTGCATATCCGCGAGCAGGAAAACGATAAATGGGGCAAAAACTCCAGCTATGCGCACCTTGCAGCGTACTACGAACAAAAACGTCCTGATTCGGCGCTGTTTTTTGCCCGCAAACGCTACGCCATAGCCCGGGAAATAAAAAGTGCCGATGATCAGATTATGGGGCTACAGATGCTTATCAGACTAAGCTCGCCGGATTCCACAAAATGGTATTTTGATGTCTACCGGCGTTTGAGCGACAGCGTACAGCTTGCCCGTGCGGCCGCCAAGAACCAGTTTGCCCTTATCCGTTATGAAGTTGAAAAGAACAAGGCCGAAAACCTAAAGCTGCAACAAGAAAATGCCGTGCGGAACCTCCAGATCAACAGGCAACGCACCATAACCGGAATGGTTTCCCTGTTTGCCATTGCGTTAATTGGGGGCGGTATGTATTGGTATAGAAAGCGAAAACAGCGATTGGAGCTGGAAGCACAGAACCGGATAAAGGCAAGCCAGTTGAGAACCTCCAAAAAAGTACATGATGTGGTAGCCAATGGGCTTTACCGGGTCATGGCCGAGATCGAAAATAAAAGCGATATCGATCGGGAAGGAATTCTGGACCGCCTCGAGGATATGTATGAAAAATCCCGTGATATATCCTATGAAGCGGAAGACCCACCTATTCAACAAATCGACTACCATCAGAAAGTAACCGACCTGCTTGCTTCCTTCGCTACGGATTCCACAAAAGTGCTGATTGCAGGTAACGATTCCGACGTGTGGGCCGACCTGTCTGTCGAAGCTAGGTACGAAATTGAGCATATTCTGCAGGAACTAATGGTCAATATGAAGAAGCACAGCCGGGCCAGTCACGTTGCCATGCGGTTTGAACGACACAACCATCAGTTTTCGATTCACTACTCCGACAACGGAATAGGCTTGCCCCCTAACTTTCAAAAAGGCAACGGACTGGTCAATACGGGAAACCGTATAAAAAATCTACAAGGCGATTTTACCTTTGACACCGGGGAGAATGGACTGAAGATTCGCATGACTTTCCCGTTATCTTAAATTGACCACGGATGTTCAAAAACGTATTGATTGCCGAAGACCATGAAAGCGCTAATATCTCGGTGCAAAAAACACTGGAAGAACTGGGCATCAACGGTGCCAAGTATGTTTACTATTGTGACCATGCGCTTACCTGGGTGCGAAACGCCCTTCGTAGCGGAGAACCTTATGACCTGCTCATAACCGATCTGTATTTCGAGAAAGACCACTATGAACAGCAGCTTTCAGACGGAAAGGAATTAATCCAGGCCGTCAAACAGGTGCAGCCCGGTCTTAAGGTCATTGTCTTCTCAGCCGAGAGCCGGCCGGCCATTGTCGATGGACTTTTCAAAACGCTTTCGATAGATGGGTATGTCCGCAAAGCCCGACGCGATGCGCAGCATTTAAAGGAGGCATTGCAAGTGGTTTATGGCAATAAAACCTATCTCTCTCCCGATTTGAAGCAAACCGTCAGGGAGAAGAACTCCCACGAGTTTACCACTTTCGATGTGACCATCATCTCCCTGCTCTCCAAAGGGATGCTCCAAAAAGACATTCCCTATTATTTACGTCAAAACGACATCAAGCCATCGGGATTGAGCAGCGTCGAAAAGCGTCTTAATCTGATGAAGGAAATTTTGGGGTTTTCCAAAAATGAACAGCTCATCGTCTATTGCAAAGACATTGGTATCATTTAATCCTAAGCCGCATGAAATACACCCGGCGAAAATATTATGTGAATACCGAGATCAGCGCTGACCGTCAGGTTCATCGAGAAGACTGCCCACATCTGCCACCGCCGGATTGCCGCAAGTACCTCGGCGAATTTTACTCGCCAATGGCCGCCGTGGTAGAAGCCTTAAAAACACACCCCTCGGCTTATCATTGCAAGGCGTGTACCCCGGAGTAAGTACCCATGAAATCCCAATTGTTAACACTCCTTTTCACTGTGGCTACTGCATTATGCGGCGGTTGCTACGTCCAATCGGATGATCATGACGGTTACAGCAACAGCCATTTGGCCAATGTAGCCGCTAACGACGTTAAATAAAATCGAAGGTTTACGGTTTCCCGTAAGGAATAGGGTTATACACCATCTACTTTTGGTGCTGTAGAATTACAATACAGACCTACGAAAAACAGATTTAAAACAATAACCCTAGATGAATACCATGGACTTTAAAGACGAGATCCGCCAGTTCGGCAAGCGCGTGGATAGGCTGTTGCCACAGATTAAAACCGAGGAGGCCACCAAAACCTCGCTCATCATGCCCTTCTTGAAAATCCTTGGGTACGATGTGTTTGATCCCTTCGAAGTACACCCTGAGTTTATTGCCGATATCGGCATCAAGAAAGGGGAGAAGGTAGACTATGCCATTCTAAAGGATGAGATGCCCGTCATCCTGATCGAATGCAAACACTATGCAGACGGACTCGATCCGCACAATTCCCAGCTGTTCCGGTATTTTCACACCACTACCGCTAGGTTTAGTTTGTTAACCAACGGGCTGGAGTACCGGTTCTATACCGATCTGGTTACACCCAATAAGATGGACGAAAAGCCGTTTTTCGAGTTTAAGATTACCGAGATCCGGGATAACGAAATTGCCGAGCTGCGCAAGTTCCACAAAGCTGTCTTTGACCTCGATAGCATATCTTCCACAGCCAGTGAGCTGAAGTATTTCAATGAACTCAAAATACTCATCGCCGGCGAGATGCAGAATCCTACAGAGGAATTCGTGCGCTATTTTGCCAAGCAAGCCTATCCCGGTTTGGTCACCGCCAAAGTGATGGACCAGTTTACCCCGCTAGTAAAAAAGGTGTTCAACCAGATCATCAATGACCAGATCAGCGAGCGGCTCAAAAGTGCCTTAAAGAAAGAAACCGAAGAAGATGAATCAACTAAGCCTATACAAGAGCCGGAGCCGTTGGTCGTCACCACCCAGGATGAGATCGACGGCTTCCTCATTGTGAAGTCCATTTTACGGAAGGAGATCGAGGTCGGCCGTATTTTCATGCGCGATAATCAATCCTATTGCGGTATCCTCCTGGATGATAATAACCGTAAACCCATCTGCCGGTTCTATTTCTCGGCCAATCGCCTACGGATAGGACTGTTTGATAGAGAGAAGAAGGAGACGCGGCACGATATCGAACGACTGGATGACATCTATAAGTATTCGGAAGAGATTCTGGAGACGGTGAGTAATTATTAAAATACGGAGATAAAGGCTATCGATTACGGGTTCCCGTAAGGGCCGCCAAAATAGCAAGAGTACTTTTGAAAAGTCAATTAAAGAATTATGGCAATCAATTTACAAAAAGGTCAAAGAATAGGAATTCAACTTAGTCGTATGACTATTGGCTTGGGGTGGGATCCCAACGAGGGGACTGGGTCCGACTTTGATTTAGATGCTTCGGCATTTATGATCGACATAAATAAACACATTCCTTCAGAGCCGTTCTTCATTTTCTATGGAAATACCAATTCTCCCGACGGCGCATTGCAGCATACCGGTGACGATCCGACCGGCGGTAATAGCATCGACGGAGATGACGAAAGCATTAAAGTCGATCTTTCAAAACTTGATAGCAGTATTCATGAAATTCTTTTTGTGGTCACCATCCATGCTGCTTTAGAGCGGAGACAAAACTTCGGACAGGTACGGAATTCTTATATCCGGGTTGTTGACGAGAGCACCGGACGTGAAGTCGCGAAGTATGAATTGGGAGAGGATTTTTCTATTGAAACTGCAGTGGAATTTGGGCGACTGTACAAGCGAGACGGCCAATGGAAGTTTGAAGCTTCTGGGATAGGCTATAAAGAAGACCTCGCTTATTTTGTTTCAAAGTACTATAAAGGTCAAATAATTCAATAATCAACCATGGCAATTAATCTACAAAAAGTTACACTCGAAAGACAAGGCGATAGTCATTCGATCAACCTCTCAAAAGATGGCGGCTCCATCTTACGCGAAATCACGGTAAACTTGAATTGGTCACAAGGAAAAAAGGGCTTATTAGCAGGACTTTTCAATAAAAGCGTGGACCTTGATTTAGGATGCTTCTATGAATTAAACAACGGAGAAAGAACCGTAATCGATGGTTTGCAGTTCTCAAAAGGCCGGGGCGGCGCAAGGGATAGGTTTACCCGGCAGGGAAGATACACGGATACCCCTTGGATTTGGCATGCCGGTGATGATAGAGGGCAGAGTACTGGTTCTGGCGAGAACATTTTGATTAATCCAAAAGGAATTAGAGATATCAAAAGAATTTTCGTTTACTGTTTCATTTATGAGGGGGTTGCCCGGTGGGAGGAAACTAACGCTGTTGTTACGGTGAGTGTGCCCGGTAATCCTAGTATCGAAGTCGAAATGGGACGCCAATCCAGTTCTCATAAGTTCTGTGCCATTGCGGAAATATTGTGCGCTCCAACTTCAATTAAGGTGAAGAAATTGGTGACTTTCCATAATTCACATGGAGATTGTGATCAAAAATACAATTGGAGCCTAGAATGGACGTCTGGTGCTAAATAAATGGCCGATGACCAACGGCTGCATCATCTCCATCTACCATGATATCCTTTGGCTTTGGAAACATCTACTTTATATAACATAAGAATGGTACGTCATCTAGTCGACGAGCGACCGTTTTTACACTATTCTTTCGATTTGTGGGGCACTCTCATCAAATCCGATCCTCAGTTCAAGAAAGAGCGAAGCCGTTACTTTTTTGAGAATTTCAACCCATTGCAAAAATCCTTAGAGGAGATAGAAATCACCTTCAAAAGGGTAGATGTAATGTGTAATGCCATTAACGAGAAAACAGGACACAATATCAGGTCTGAGGAAATGTACTTGATGGTCTTGGCAGAAATCGGAGAAACGAGTGACTTCTCAAGGTATGACTTGGTTGAAATGAACTATGCCATGGAGAATCTTGCTTTTACGTTTATGCCGGTAATTTATGATACATCAATTGTTGAAACGTTATCGATTCTGAGAGAAAGAAAGGCCACAATAAGCCTTCTTAGCAATACCGCTTTTATCACAGGGCAAACGCTTAGGAAGATATTAAAAAGAATTGGTCTCGCGGAATACTTTACATTTCAACTGTATTCCGACGAAACTGGTTTCTCCAAGCCAAGCCTCAAAATGTTCGAGATCTTGTATCAGCATGTTTTGCAGATTAACCGGTATGTAGGCAAAACCGAAATTATTCACATCGGTGATAACAGCGTGGCTGACATTGGGGGAGCTGTCAGTTACGGGATTCAAAGCTATTTAGTAAATACAAAAACAAATTAAAATGGATTCACGCAAATACGCTCGATATCAGATTGATAACGAATTTACCTTTCCATTCAATCCCATAGCATACAGCCGTTTCAAATTCGGGGATGGCAATATTGCTAAAAGCTATGGCACAGAACTCGCTGTTGGATTCATACAAAATTGTTTAGCGAATGAAGTCGTCATACCGCAGTTTGTGGTCATTTCCAGTCCATATTCTTTCATTCCTACGGCAACGTTTGTCATGAAAAACTATTTTGTTTCCTATTTAAATAAATGGTTGGCCGGTCATGATTTTCCAGTCGTCCAAGAGGCGAAAATCCATCGAAAAATCACATACAAAGAAGATTATGGCGAGCTTGATGCGGAGCAAAGGATGGCGTTAATTGGAAACGATGAATTTCATATAGATGTTGGATTTCTTAAAGGGAAGGACTTGATTTTCTTAGACGATATTCGAATTACAGGAAGCCATGAAAATATGATTTTAAAGATGGCTGCCCAATATGAGATCGATAATAAAGCTTGGCTGCTATATTTTGCGGAATTGACCAACAAGCAAATTCATCCTAAAGTCGAAAATTACCTTAACCATGCGTTTGTAAAGAATATTTTTGATTTAATTCCCATTGTGAGTAACCCAAATTTCCGGGTCAACACAAGGATTACCAAATATATCCTGAACGCCGATCCAGACGCCTTTAATATCTTTATTCAGAACCAGTCTCCAATTTTCGTTGAGCTACTGTTAGATATGGCTATCGGCAATCAGTACCATCAAATAGAGGCGTATAAAGCTAATCTTGATAAACTACAAGAAGTTAATAAGCAATTAAACTACATAAGCTATGGCAATTAATCTACAAAAAGGCCAGCGGGAGACCATTGGCGCACAGAAATTTATTATCGGTTTGGGATGGGATACAAACAGTTCGTCGACCGGAACTAGTTTCGACTTAGATGCGTCCGTATTTATTCTTGGCGAAGACAAAAAAATCTTGTCCGATCAACACTTTGTTTTCTATAACAATTTAAGCAGCCCAAATGGCTCCGTAACGCATACCGGAGACAACCTAACCGGAGAGGGTGACGGGGACGATGAACAAGTAATCGTCGATTTGTCAAAAATTGAAGGTGAAGCTACTGAAATTACCATCGTTGTTACTATTCACGATGCGACAACGAAAGGGCAAAATTTCGGTCAGGTAAGAAACTCATTTATTAGGGTATTGGATGCGAGCAGCAATGAAGAGATGCTAAAGTTCGAATTGGACGAGGATTTCTCTGTGGAGACGGCGGTGGAATTTGGGCGGATTTACAAAAGGAATGGAGAGTGGAAATTTGAGGCTGTCGGTATGGGTATGAAAGGTGGATTACAAGATTACTTAAACAAATTCAACTAAATCGATGGCAATTAGTTTACAGAAGGGGCAGCGGATAAGCCTTGAAAAGAATAATGGCGACAAACTGAAAACCGTTTGCGTTGGCGTCAATTGGGGCGCAATTGAGAAGAAAAGCTGGCTCGGAGGCATATCTCAAGAGGCTGTCGACTTGGACGCAAGTTGTGTCCTGTATGATAATTCCAAAAACGTCATCGACGTCGTTTACTTTGGGAATCTAAAATCGAAAGAAGGAGCCATTAAACATAGCGGCGATGATTTAACCGGCGATATGGGTGGCGATGACGGCCTGGATAACGAAGTTATCACCGTCGACTTTACTAAACTCAAAGATAACGTTGGTTATGTGTCCTTTGTATTAAATAGTTTTAGAGGTCATGACTTCGCGGCCATTCCGTTTGCAACCATCCGGATATATGAGGGTACACCTACCCGAGTGAATGACGTTTTTGCTACCTATGACATCGTGAGAGGTGCCGGCTTTGCAGGGCACGTTTCAATGGTGTTAGGGGTATTCTATAAGAAAAATAGCGAATGGAAATTTAACGCCATTGGTGAACCAACTAAGGATAAAAAGTTAGAACAAACAATAACTACAGTGGCATTAAATTATTTATAAGATGAGAAGGCTACCCGTATATCTATTACTCGACACCTCCGGCTCAATGACTGGTGAGCCCATTGAGGCCGTTAAAAACGGAGTCCAAGTGATGGTTAGTTCCTTGCGGCAGAACCCGCAAGCTATCGAAACTGCATTCTTAAGCGTAATTACTTTCGATAGCAGTGCGAAACAAATTATCCCATTAACCGATCTAGGAAGCTTCCAGATGGTCGATATCAAGGCAACAGGAACGACGGCATTGGGAGATGCGTTGAAATTGGTAAGTAATTGTATTGAAAAGGAAGTCGCTAAAACCAGTACTGAAACCAAAGGTGATTGGAAACCATTGGTCTTTATAATGACTGACGGGATACCAACAGACGACTGGCAAAGCGGTCTAAACGAATTTCGGAAAAGCAAGACGGCTTATACGGTAGCTTGTGCAGCTGGTAGCGGTGCAGATACCTCCATACTAAAGCAGATTACAGACAATGTATTAAGTTTAGATACAGCAGACAGTCAGAGCATTGCCAAATTTTTCGCATGGGTTACCGCTTCTATCGGCGTTTCTTCTACCAAAGTAGAAGACGCTGGCAAGGAAGTCATTGGTTTAAATGAACTGCCACCACCACCATCGGAGTTGAACATAGTCGTATAAATACGCTGTTATTCATATTCAATCCAAAAGCTATGTTTTTCAAAAAATTTGGTTTCTCGTTTTCATGGAAAAGAGCATTGGGAATAACCGCTGCGAGGCAACATTTTTCAAGAAGAACAGGCATACCTACAACCAGAGCAGGTGCAGAGCGAAAGTTTGCTCGCCTGCTTTTCAGATTGATACTTGGAAAAAAATAAACATGAGAAGATTGCCTGTATACCTTCTTTTGGATACTTCTGGATCAATGAACGGTGAGCCAATTCAAGCGCTGAATAATGCGCTGAGTGGTATGATCAATAGCCTGCGTTCGGATGCTCAAGCTGCGGAAACATTGTGGATCAGCGTCATTACATTTGACAGAGAAGTAAATGAAGTCGTTCCGCTAACCCCGTTAGAGACGTTTCAGTTGCCTGAGATTGTTTGTCCCGAAAGCGGCCCTACATTTACAGGGCAAGCATTGCAAGTACTTTGCGAGAAGGTAAATAATGAAATCAGGCGTGGCTCACCGACCCAGAAAGGTGATTGGCGACCGCTGTTGTTCATTTTTACAGATGGTAAACCTTCAGACTCGCTGTTGTATAGTGAAACCTTGCCGAAAATTAAATCACTAAATTTTGGTGCAATAGTAGCATGTGCTGCAGGTCATGCGGCCGATAGTAAAAGACTTTTGGAGTTAACTCCAGATGTCGTGAGTCTAGATACGGCTGATATTACTTCATTAAAGCAATTTTTTGAATGGGTGTCCGAAACCATTGAACAAGGAAACAAGAGTATGGGCACGACTGACAATGTCAAGCTGCCCCCACCCCCGTCAGAAATACATTTGGTCATCTAACCCTTATGAGCAGACGTTTACCGATTTATTTTCTAATTGACGTTTCTGAGTCAATGGTTGGCGAGCCCATCCAACAGGTAGAAGAAGGTTTGTCTACCATTATCCAGACGTTAAAGACCGACCCAATTGCAATGGAGACCGTTTACGTATCGATCATCGTATTCGCTGGTCAGGCCAAGACATTGGTTCCGTTACACGAGATCATCAATTTCTACCCGCCAAAGTTTCCGATTGGTAGCGGTACCTCCTTAAGCAACGGTTTGGGACATCTGATGTATGAGCTTCGTAAAAATACGATCAAAACTACCGCAGAACAAAAAGGCGATTGGAAGCCGATCATTTTTCTGTTTACCGATGGCGTTCCAACAGATGAAACCAGCAGTGCGATAGTTGAATGGAAACAAAACTGGCAGCGCTCATGCAATATGGTGGCTGTCTCTTTTGGCAAAGAAGCCGACAGCGGGCTATTGGGTGAACTTACAGACAACGTACTGATGTTTAAGAATACCGTTGCAGAGTCTTACAGGGGGTTTTTCAAATGGGTAACGGCTTCCATTAAGACGAGTAGTGTAAGCGTTGAAAGTAATTCGTCCGGGTTTGAACTAGCTGGTTTGGACGATGCATTGATCGAGAAAATCGATCTTAATAAAGGAAAACATCGTCAATGGGCTGACACCAATTTTGTCGTACTGACAGCAAAATGTCAAAATACAAAACGCCCGTATTTGATGAAATACGCAAAAAGTATCCATGCCAATAGCTTTAAAGAACTGCCGCTTGAAACCCGGTCCTACGGACTCGTTGGTGCTTACCAGATAGATAGCAGTTATTTCGAACTGTCCGACGGGAATAACTTTTCGAATAAAATCAACACCGAAGAATTAACAGGATATCCGAGCTGTCCTTGCTGTGGTAATCAATTTGCCTTCGCCTTGTGCAGTTGTGGCAATCTCCATTGCATAGGCCAGGAGGAAATGAACACCTGTCCTTGGTGCAATACAGAAGCAAGTTACGGGCACGGCGGTAGTTTCGATGTCAATCGTAGTCAAGGATAAAACTGGTAACATGTCAGACGTTAAATCGTACATACAAAATCTGTTCACAGCAAAGGGAATAGCTGTTGCAAAAAGCAAGACGCTGCTTTTCGAAGAGTTCGCAGAAAGTCGAGGAAGTGAGGACGCAGTATTGACAATCATGGAAAAACAAAACTACCTAATGGATCAATGGGTACTTAAAAACAGAATTGCCGATATTCTCGCTTTGCCCGTGGTTATTCCTAATGCCACAGAAAGAAGGGAATACACGGCCAAAATCGACTTAACGCAATTGGGCTTAAGCGATTTGGTTGTCTTGGGTTGGCAGGGGTTGGAAGAAATCGGTTTGAAGTACGATCAAGAAACGCATTCGATCGAAGGGACCCCCAATCAAAGCGGAGATTTTAAGCTAGTATTACGTTTTAGAGTTAGGGGATACGAAGCTTCCAGTTCTAGTGAAAAGGTTCTCTCGCTGATCGTAAATCCTGACCCTAAGACCCTGTGGAGAACGATACCCAGCGACAAAGAGGCAATATTTTGGAAAGACGATGACGTTTGCGCGTTTGGCAAGCTAGGTAACAAGCATATTGTTGTTGCATCGAACCGTGGCCGGTCTCACGAAAATAATGGGTCTTTCCGCGAGGACGATTTTGCGTTCAAATTTATGGAAAATACAGGATGGTCAATAGTCGCCGTCTCAGACGGAGCTGGAAGTTATCCGCTTTCTAGAAAAGGATCGCAATTGGCTTGCCATTCGATTGTGGAATACTTTGAAAATCAATTGGAGCCAACATATTTCATTGAACTTGATGGCAAATTTTTAGATTTTGAAGAGTCGAAAAATGAAGTTTTATTAAGAGAGATCGAGGTAGATATTAAGCAAAAAATGTACAGATCGGTATTATTTGCTCACAACCAGATTAAAGCAGTTGCAGAAGCAACTTTCAAGTCAAACCCAGAATTTTTCAATAATCCAAAAGCAAAGAGCCTGTTAGAGTATTTTCATGCAACGTTGATTTTCGCGTTATTCAAAAAGTTCGATTTCGGGTACGTGATTTTGACCTTTGGTGTCGGAGACTGTCCCATAGCGGTTATAAACAAGGACAAAACACAAAGCACGTTGTTGAATACGTTGGACGTGGGAGAGTTCGGCGGCGGTACCAGGTTTCTCACACAACATGACATTTACCACCTAGAAGCAAATCCTATTCCAATGGCTGACCGTTTTAATATGCACATTACGACCGACTTCAGTTACCTGTTTTTAATGACTGATGGGATTTACGACGCGAAGTTCACGGTTGAAGCAAACCTAGAGCGGCATGAAAAATGGATTGCATTTTTAGCGGATTTGCAGGGTCAAAATGAAGATCACATCAGCGTAAATTTGAACCCGAATAACGAAAATATTGCCAATGAATTGGCTCATTGGATGGATTTCTGGAGCCCCGGAAATCATGACGATAGGACACTGGCCATTATCTTCTAATCGCTAAAGATATGCGCACTAAAACCGTACAATCCATAATCAATCAAGGCAAGACCTATCAATATGTTGATAACGGCGAGCCCATGCGAGGAGGCATGAAAGACGTCTATTTCAGTCCAGACAAATCTTATGTTGTCGCGATCTATCGCGATCCACAAGACTTCAATTCTAGAGAACGCTTAAAGCGAATTGCCACCCAATATTTCGAAAGTTTTTTTGTCAAGGAGCCGATAACCGGGGCTTTCTACAAGCAACTTTATAGTTGGCCGACAGACGTAGTTGAGGTAGATAAAAAAGTAGGAATCATCGTACCAAGCTATAATAAAAACTTCTTCTTTAAGAAAGGCTACGTCACGAACGATTTGCTCAAAGGAAAAGAGAAAGAAGGAAAATGGTTTGCCAGTGCCAAATTTCGAGCTAGCCAATCAAGGACCAAGCTCGACCCCTCAGAGTTGGGTAATTGGTTAAGCTATTTTCAGATTTGTGTAAACATCGCACGGGGTGTAAAGCGGTTGCATGCAGCGGGCTTAGCACATTCAGATTTGTCTTATAAAAATGTACTTATAGACCCGGTTACAAAAACAGCAGCCATCATCGATATTGATGGTCTAGTAGTGCCCAATCTTTTTCCACCTGATGTTATCGGTACAGCAGATTTTATTGCCCCGGAGGTCTTAGCAACCAAACACCTTTCTAAAGACGATCCAAATAGAAAGCTGCCCAGTCGGCTTACAGATTTGCACGCCTTGGCAGTGCTTATCTATATGTATCTTTTGTATCGACATCCTTTACGAGGTGGAAACTACTTCGGGGCAATTGATACCGAAAAGGAGGAAGATTTGCTAATGGGCGAAAAGGCACTTTTTGTTGAGCATCCCACTGATAACAGTAATCGCAATTTCAAGAGAGAATACGGAGATAACCTTCAAAAGTTTCTTCCGTGGACCGATTTGCGGAAAACGCCATATACGATAACAGGGCCTTATCTAAAAAGCCTATTTGATCAGGCATTTATTAAGGGATTACATCAACCTATGCAACGACCAACAGCTAGTGAATGGGAGCAGGCGTTGATTAAAACCAACGATTTGAAGCTAGAATGCAGCAACTCATCGTGTGATCAAAAATGGTTCATTTATACAAACACTGTTGACACGAGATGTCCTATCTGCGGCACCAAATATAAACAGTCGATTCCCGTATTGGACTTTTACTTTCAATTCAAACCAAACGTTTGGAAACCAGAAAATCAGCGTTTAGTGATCTATAATAGCTCAACTTTGCATCACTGGCATATCAATAGAAATATTATACGCAATGAGCGGTTAACTGACGTTGACAAAGTTCCTGTCGGATATTTTTCTTTTTACAATGGCAAGTGGCTATTCGTCAATCAGAATTTGAATTCTTTATCAGACAAAACCGAAAATAGAGACATACCTGCCGGCGCAATGGTCGAGCTGACCAATGGCAAACAGCTATTGTTGTCTAAAGAAGAAGGGGGGCGAGTGGCAGTTATTTCCTTAGCAAATCAATAATCAACTATTAATTATCACTATCACAAAATGGAAACGAGTATTCTAGAATTACACCCTGGTTTGGTCTGGGGTTTTGCAATCACAGTAGTCGTTATGCTACTGTTAGACTTGGGCGTATTTAATAAGAAAAGCCACGTTGTCTCTTCCAGGGAAGCTACCGTCTGGACCGTTGTCTGGATTTCGTTGGCGATGATCTTCTCGGGGGTGGTGTACTGGGTTTTCAGCCAAGACGCTGGCGGTACAGAATTGGCAGTCGAAAAATTCACACAATTTCAGGCAGCTTACTGGATTGAAAAGGCGCTTTCAGTAGACAACCTCTTTGTTTTTATTCTGGTATTCTCTTACTTCAAAGTGCCTCGTTCATTGCATCATAAAGTGTTATTTTGGGGAATAATAGGAGCATTGGTGTTCAGGGCCATTTTCATTTTTGCAGGAGTAGGCATAATTAACATTACGTTTCTGCCGGAAATGGAGCTTTTTGGTAAAGCAGTTACGGTCAATGTCGTACTAACTTTATTTGGGCTTTTCTTGATGTATGCAGGTATTAAGTCTTGGGGCGGGGATGATGGCGATGACGACCAGGATTTTGCTAATTCTGCTGGCGCAAAACTGGTACGGAAATTATACAAAGTGAGTGCCGACTACGATGGAGATAAATTCTTCACTTTCCAGAATGGTGTAAAGATTGCAACACCTTTACTGGTTGTTGTGGCAGTTATTGAGTTTACGGATGTGCTGTTCGCTGTGGATTCAATTCCTGCTATTTTTGCGATTTCAAAGGATCCCTTTATCCTTTACACGTCAAATATATTCGCTATCCTGGGTCTACGGTCACTTTACTTTCTATTGTCCAATTTCATTCATATGTTCAGCAAACTTCCATACGGTTTGTCAGTAATTTTAACTTTTATCGGGGTTAAGATGATCATATCCCCATGGTATCATATACCATCGCCGGTTTCCTTAGCAATTGTTGGAGGGGTCTTGGTTTTATCGGTGGTTTTGTCATTGGTGTTTCCGGAAGAAAAGGAAGCAGTAGTCGGTTAAACTATTTTCGATCTTTCAGTGAAATATGGCGCGATTCCTGAAAATACTGTCCAGCATGCGTTGCCGCCAAAGCCTAACCGGATTAGAAAATCATTCTGATCCGGTGAAGTTTGGGCTTTCTTTATTAGTTGATACCGTTACCTAGAAGCTTTAATAAATTAACCTGTTCCGGTAAACACAGCCCATTATATATTACGTGGCCGTCCTTGCACAATTTCTACATATCTTCGCGCCATGTTTAGCCGCGTCCTTGTTTTATTTCTATTTTTAACCAGTACATGTACAACCACCAGATACCTCTCCGGCGAAGTTGTCCGTGTTGCTGATGGCGATACGTTTACGATGTTGGTGGACGGACAGCCGCAACGCATCCGGCTGCACGGTATCGACTGTCCGGAAAAGGGGCAGCCGTACAGTCGCGTGGCAACACAGTTTACCAAAGACCTATTGGCATCGGGCAAGGTAAAGGTTCAGGAGATGGATACCGACCGGTACGGGAGGGTTATTGGTATCGTTCTGATCAATGATACCATTAACCTCAATGAGCGCCTTTTGGAGGCGGGTTTAGCCTGGCATTACAAAAACTACGACCACAATCCCCAATGGGCAAGACTTGAAAATGTAGCCCAAACGGCAAAGCACGGGCTTTGGGTAGAAAAAGATGCTATAGCCCCGTGGGAATGGCGCAAACGCAAACGAACCGAACGTAGTGAATAAGGGTTGTTGCGTCCAAATAAAGATAGCTGCTCAAAATTCCCTATCTTTAACCCTCAAACCTGCTATGCATATGAGCGACTGGCAAGACCTTATCAAAAAGCTGCGGCAATTCAACGAAGAGCGCGATTGCGCAATTCCACAACGCCAAGGACCTGGCATTGGCGCTCAGCATCGAAGTGGCGGAATTAAATGAGCTTTTCCTTTGGAAGAAGGCCGAAGATGCCGATCCGCAAAAAATCAAAGAAGAACTGGCCGATGTGTTTGCCTTTGCCCTGCAATTGGCTGAAAATACGACCTTGACGTCAATCAAATAGTAACCGATAAAATTGCCAGAAACGCAGAGAAATACCCCGTAGATAAAGCCAAGGGGAGCGCAAAGAAAGAAGCTGAACCTATTGCAGAAACTTCCTTGCAATCATTATTCGGTGTATACCAATCCGAGGAAAGTGCGGACGATATTATCGAGGATATACGTAGTTTGCGTGTTTTCAAGAGGAATATTGAGTCTCTTTGATAAAACTATCTGTTTGAAAATATTTGTGTAGCTACAGACAATTGTTTTTTTGCACAAACGGAGTGGGGTGTCCCCGGTCAGCCGGGAGCCAAGCGATGAGCTTGGCCCCCGCTTTTTCGCGTAAAGCTTGTTGTAGTTGTCAATAGAAGTCATTATCTTTGTAACCAGTAGTTTATACGTTATGGCAATTGCAATTAAATCGATACCTGTTCTTAAATCAGAGGCAGCTGAAGCTTTTGAAAAGAAGGTGTATGCCAATAATGTGTCTATTCCGATTTATTTGACCCACCGTTCTTATAATTTGACCCACCCCCGGAAGACATCAAAGAACGGTTTCTATTATCAATAATAACACTAATATCCGGATAGTGCCAACTATAATTTTTTTCCCCTGAGTGAATCGCCTTTCAGCTCGATACGGTGTGCATTTGCTGTCAATCTGTCAAGGAATGCATCGGCCACGGCGGGGTCGTTGAGGTAATCGTGATAGCTTCCCACGGGCATCTGGCTGGCCACGATGATGGATTTTCGTTCATACCGGTCTTCCATGATCTGCAGCAGGGCGAGCTTAACTTCGGTCGGCATCACCTGCAGACCGAAGTCGTCCAGGATGATCAGCGGTATGCGTTCCATTTTGGCCAGCAGATTGAGATAGGTGCCTTCCAGTTTGGCCATGGTGATTTTCTCGATGAGTTTGTTCATGTTCATGTAAAGGGTTTTATAACCCTGTGAACAGGCCTGGTAACCCAATGCGCAGGCCAGGTGCGATTTTCCGGCCCCGGCCGGGCCGCTGATCAGCACGGGCTGGGCCTGGCGGATATAGGTTCCCTCCAGCAGCGTAGCCAGCTGCTGTTTGCCGAGGTTGCGTTCCTGCGAGCAGATCACGCTTTCGGGCTGTGCGGGCAGCCTCAGCCCGGCCATCCTGAGGTACGTGGCCGCCCGTTCGCTTTTGCGGTTGAGTGCCTCGCTCTGGGTGAGGTGTGCCATCAGTTCATGGGCTTCCAGTTGCCTGTCCACGGGCAGTTCGAGCTGCCCGGCATAGGCGGCGGCCATGCCGCGCAGTTTCAGCTCCTTGAGCTGCTGTAAAGTTGCTTCATTGTTCATTGCATTGCTGTTTATTGTTTAACATGTAATCTTGATTATCCACCGGTGCCATTTATCAATAAAATGCCGCCACCCTGTGCCATCAACCATAACCTGCCCGCGCGGCGAGCGCCCGCCGGAGGCATGGCGTTGCTTCCGCTGCGATCAACGGTAGGCATCCTTTCCCCTGATGTTACCGTGCGGTGGCTGCACGGGGCCACCCGGGCCAGAGAACAGGTCGGACGGTGCTTTGTCCAGCCCTTTTGCCAGTATGTTCCTTACCATGTTCAGCGATGGCTTTGCCACGTGTTCCAGCCGCCTGCACGCCGCTTCCAGCCGGCCCGAGAAACCATCCTTCTGGTTGAGCTTGACCAGGGCGATGCAGGTGCGGTAGGCCTGCGTGCGGTTCGGGTACCGGGCGATGATACGCTCGATGACCAGCCGTGTGCAGGGGCCGATGGCATCGGCTATCCGGTAGAAATAGTCGTTGGTCCATCCCCGCCGGGCCACGATGGCCCGGTGTGACGGGGGGACGTGTTCCCCGACCGTGGTGTAGATCGCCGTCCCCTCCCTGCGGTGCACGGCGATGCGCTGGCGGGTCACGTCATCCAGGTAGACCTCAACGGTATCCCGGTCGTAATAGATCCGAACGCGCTGGCCGATGTACTGCCAGGGCACGCTGTAATGGTACATCACCCTGCTGGTCTCATGGATGATGTACACGTGGTTGTTCTTTTCCACCGTTCCCATGCGCAGCAGGCGCGGGGTGAACAGCGTGGCGGGCAACGGCCTGAGCAATGGCCGTTCGTGTTCGGCGAACAGCTGCATGCGGCTCAGGGGCGACTTGCGGAACGGCCGGGCGTTGAGCTTCTCCACCTGTGCGGTGATGGCGGCATTGAGTCCGGCAAGGCTGTGGAAGGTCCGGTGGCGCAGCGGCGTGTAGATGCGGTCGTAGGCAATCGATACGCTGCGCTCGATATACGGCTTATCGGTCGGTTCGTACGGGCGTGTTGGGGAAAAGCACGTGCCGTAATGTTCGGCCATCTGCTCGCAGGCATCCGTCAGCACGGGCTCCTCCCGTCCGCCCTTTTTGACCAGCGTGGCCATGTTGTCGCAGATGATGTAGCCCGTGGGTACGCCGCCGAATGCGGCCAGCATCCGTCCGATGCACGCGGCTACATCAGGGAACTGCTGGGTAGGCACCGCCCGGCAGAAAACAAGCCCGGAGAAAACCATCACCCCAAGGAAGATCTCGCAATCCACCACCTCACCGGTTTCCGTATCCACGTAGCCCAGTTTGCTGCCGGCAAAGTCGATCTCGATGACCTCCCCGGGGCCGTAATGCTGCGGCAGGGAGATATCCATCCCTTTAAGGTACTGCCTCCACAGCAGGCAGTACTGGCTGTAGCTGTAACCGTCCGGGTGCGCCTGCCGGTATTCCTCCCAGATCACCTGTTTGTTCCCGCGCCTTTTCACCAGGTGGCTTTTCTCTTTCCCGAAGTGCTCCACCAGCGCCACGTGGCGTTCACTGTTGAATGACCCTGTCTCGGCGGGATGGACGATGCTGCCCAGCGCCTCATCGTCAATGCCCGTGATATCCGCACCGTCACCGTATTCACGGATGTACTTGCGGACCGAATTGCGGCTGATGCCCGTGATACGCGCGATCTCCCGGATCGTCCTGTTGTTCTGGTACAGCCCGAGTACCTGTCTGATTCTGCTCATTGCTAATGGTTTCCTGCTCATCGGCGTACAATCCTTTGTTTATCGCGTTTAATGAAACGGCTAAATAAGGGATCGTCTGCCAAAACCATCGATGATATCCCCGGGGGTGGGTCACTTTACTTAAGAATAACGGGGTGGGTCACTTTACGCCGGAATGTCAGTAAAGGAGACCCCGGTCCGGCAACAGCCATATCCGATATACGTTATTTGCTTTTTAATTAATACGGAATGCCGGTGACTTTCGGTACTTTTCACCTGAAGTTTAGGCGGGTCAAATAACTTAAGAATGGTGGGTCACTTTACATCGGTGCAGACAATAATGAGAAAAGGGCTACCATTGATTTTTCAAAACAGATTAACCAAGCAGCCAAGATTTTAGCCAAGGCCAAAATCAAATAGACCCAATTGTTTTGTTGTTAGACGAGTGTACCCTAAAACCTTATGGTGAAGAGTTACTTCATCAATGTGAACCGTTTGATTGCGGAGATGGCGATTTGAATGATTTTTTCGAAAATGATTCCCTGCATTATTCTCGAAATCTCATGGGCAAATCATATTGTTTCACGCTTGATGCTGATCCTCGGATGATCGTGTGTGCATTCACTGTGTCCAATGATAGCATCAAGGTTTCTGATTTGCCGAATGCTCGAAAAAAGAAAGTGAACCAACAAATCCCAAGGGAAAAGCAATTCCGGAGTTATCCTTCTGTGCTAATTGGCCGGCTTGGTGTCAATAGTGCATTTCGCGGCAAGGGCATCGGCCATGAATTGATGGACTTTATCAAGTCTTGGTTCGTGGATGAAGGTAATAAGACCGGTTGTCGTTTCATTGTCGTAGATGCTTACAATAACAACGGAGCGCTGGGATATTACGAACGTGAAGGATTCGGTTTTCTTTTTAGCACAGAAGATCAGGAAAAGGAATATCTGGACTACACTCGGGATCATCAGCTTCATACGAGGTTGATGTATTTTGATTTGATTGTTTTGACTTCGTAGGTCATAAACTAAGAAAGATTCACATTCTATTTTCAACTATAGGTAAGCAACTATCCACCCGGATAGTCGGTGCCGCTATGCGTGAAAAATCGAACTCCTGAAGATTAGCGATGCTTTGGAAAGGTCGTTTAATGTAAGCGGTAATTAAAAGTGCAGCGTTTTTGGCAATCAGGAATACATAGTTTTCGGCAACAAAGAGTGCATAACAATGGCAACAATAAGTGCAGAACGTTTGCAAATGTATATCAGTCGTTTTGAT
>NZ_JBHTDN010000004.1:0-618259 GCF_042666505.1 Parapedobacter sp. GCM10030251
CTTCCCATCCCGAACAGAGCAGTTAAGCCCGCCAGAGCCGATGGTATTGCCGTAACAGGCGTGAGAGTAGGTCGGTGCCGGATTTTATAAGAAGCCCCGTTGCAGAATGCAGCGGGGCTTTCTTTTTTTGAGATAGGTATTTAATACTCCTTTTCCTAGACGCGTACCAATTAAACCGAAAGTAAAATTACACCAAAATAGGTATTGCCCACGTTTCCAGCGCTTTTGATATTTGTGTTGTTCGGCATGTTGCCGGGCGATAGCAAACTACCAAAATGCTTTATCCCGCAATCGAGAATATTCAGCATCTCCTAAATAACGGTATCGGTCCTACAGTGGCCATCGCCAATATAGCTGAATATACCAGCGGAGGCGAGGAGCAACACGATGCGGATATCCTTATTTCGCTTGTTAATATTGAAGAAGTTCGGTTGGCTAGGGAGCCACGCTATGTCGTCAAGATCGAAGACGAACTTTATCCTAAAAATCCCGCGGTACACTTAGATCTCTCCCTATTGTTCACTGCTTATGGCGCTGGCTATGAGAATAACATACGGAATCTACAGGACGTGATAGCTTTTTTCCAAAAGCAGCCTGTTTTTCGCGCTATCGATATCACAGAGCTTGCCAATGATGGGATCGAACGGCTGACCTTGGAGTTGGTGACACTCTCGTTCGAACAACTGCAACAGCTATGGTCCATGTTAGGCGGGAAATATCAGCCTTCCGTCCTTTACAAAATGCGTATGTTGACCATCGATAGCAGGGAGGAACAACCGGTTATCGCCATCAGGGAAGTTGAAACGATCTTGAAAAGAAGAAATTAATAGAACTTAAATTTTATAGCAATGGCACAAATTAATGAAACTGCGATCAAAACTCCGGGGGTATATGTGAATGAAATACCTTTGTTTCCGCCCTCAATTGCTCAGGTGGAAACTGCAATTCCAGCTTTTATCGGCCACACACAAAAAGCCGAGAATGAATTGGGTGAATCGTTGATCAATAAGCCTACCAAGATTTATTCACTTAAGGAGTACGAACAATATTTCGGCGGGCCTGAGAATCAGACCGATATTAAGGTAACTGTTCAGCAAACGACCGAGGGCTCGACAGTGTCAGCACTTTCGGCAGTAGCTGAGTTACCTGCTGACAAAGTATCAAAATATAAGATGTACTACAGCCTGCGGCTCTATTTTGCTAATGGAGGCGGTCCCTGCTATATTGTATCAGCAGCCGCGACCTCGGCGAACATTACGCCTGCGACCTTGGAAGGTGGATTAAATGCATTGGCAACAAGTGATGAACCGACTCTTATTGTCATTCCCGACGGTTTGTCGCTTGCCAAAGACAAGTATTACGAGTTAATGGGTAAAGCGATTGACCAATGTGTCCTATTGCAGGATCGGTTCACGTTGTTGGACGTGCATTCGGAAGGAACCAATGTAACCAGCACCATTAACGCCTTCCGTGCGGAATTTACGAAAAATGACAACCTGAATTATGGGGCGGTCTACTATCCGTACCTTAAAACAACTTTTGAATATGCATATGCCGATACAGCAGTCAACATTGTGGTAGTAACCAACGGAACTGCAGCAGCAGCTGTAAAGCTGAATACATTGAAAACTACGCAAACGGCAATCTATAACCTGTGCGTGGAAACTATCAATACAAAATTAAGCCCGACATTGCCTCCATCCGCGGCCATGGCCGGTATTTATGCGCGTGTAGATGGTTCAAGAGGAGTCTGGAAGGCCCCGGCCAACGTATCGGTCAATTCTGTATACGGACTAAGTGCAAATATTTCCGATGCCGAACAAGGGGCAATGAATATGGACGCCACGACGGGAAAATCGGTGAACGCGATACGTTCGTTTCAGGGCAAAGGATTTCTGGTATGGGGCGCTCGTACTCTGGCAGGGAACGATAACGAATGGCGTTACGTGAACGTAAGGAGGCTTTTTATCACCGTCGAAGAATCGGCGAAGAAGGCAACCCTCCAGTTTGTTTTCGAACCCAACGATGCGAATACCTGGGTGAAAGTACGTGCCATGCTCGAAAATTACCTGACCCTTCTATGGCGGCAAGGAGCTTTGGCTGGTAGTAAGCCGGAGCATGCGTTTTATGTGCGATGCGGGTTAAATCAGACTATGACTGCCCAAGACATTCTCGACGGTAAATTGATTGTGGAAATCGGTATGGCTGCGGTACGTCCTGCGGAATTTATTATCCTCCGGTTCTCGCATAAAATGCAAGAGTCTTAGCTGCGCAGCCGTGTCATAATGTTGAATTCATAAATCATAATAAAATGGCAAATTATCCTCTTCCAAAGTTTCATTTCCAAGTAGAATGGGGTGGAGCAAAGATCGGTTTCAGCGAAGTATCGGGCTTGGACGTATCGGTCGAAGCGATTGAATACCGCGATGGCGCAAGTCCGGAATACCATAAAATTAAAATGCCGGGCCTCCAGAGTTTTTCAAATATCACGATGAAACGGGGTATTTTTAAGGGCGACAATGATTTTTACAATTGGTGGAATACAGTGGCCCTGAACACTATTGAACGCCGGGATCTAATCATTTCGTTACTGGATGAAGCACACGCGCCCGTGGTGGTCTGGAAAATAAAAAATGCCTGGCCCCTTAAAGTTCAGTCGACCGACCTCAGTTCCACGGGAAATGATGTGGCCATCGAGACCATCGAGATTGCACATGAAGGTTTGACTATTCAAAATGAAGGGTAATGTTTGCATATCCTCCCGTCGGCTTTCACTTTTTGGTGACGTTCGAGCTGTTTCCGCAGACGCCCAATGATTTCCGTTTCCAGGAGGTGACGGGTCTGGAAATGACTATGGAAATGGAACCTTTCGCCGAAGGCGGGCAGAACCGTTTCACTTGGGAGCTGCCTGTAAAAGCTCAATATAGTGACCTGGTACTTAAACGGGGAATGTTCATCGGTTCGGGGATTCTTATGTGGTGCAAAAATGCGTTTGAGAACTTTGTTTTTGAACCTGTGAACATTCTGATTGCGCTGTTGAACGACCAACACGTGCCTATTCAGGCGTGGTATGTGGTCAATGCAATTCCAAAAAAATGGACGGTATCTGCTTTTGATGCAACGAAAAGCAGTGTGGTGGTAGAGAGTATCACATTGAGTTACCAGTATTTCAATATCATCAGTGTGGACTCGCTTTTATCTGCCTCAGGAAGCCTCAGCGGATCCATCAGTATTTAATGAAGAAACGCTATGCCCATTGAAATTAAGGAACTGCATATTAAGGCTGTAGTTGTAGCTGACCAGCAGTCGCTTATGTCGCGCGAATCGATTAACCTCGCAAAATTAAAGCGGGAAATTTCCGAGGAAGTACTTAGGAAACTTATGCAAAAATTGGGACAAAAAAATGAACGATAATGTTTGGAGATCTTACATCCGCCGAGAAACTTTATGTGGAAGCGTACCTTGATGCGGCTTTCACCCGAAAAGCGCCGGGCGAAAAATTCAGTGCCTTGATTAATCCCGCTTCCTACACCTGTAAATATGAGTTTGAGTATGATGACACGCAGGCTGGGGGGCGCTCGTCCGTGAAGATGAAATTCAATAAGATCAAGCCGCAGAAGTTCACGTTTGATTTTCTGTTTGACAGCACCGGAGTGGTGAAGAATGCAGCGGTATTGAATGTTTCCGTGGCCAATCCATTTGCAAAGCCAGCCTCCGTGGCCGAACAATTGGAAGACTTCAAGAAAAAGATCATTGAATTCAAGGGCGACACCCATCGTCCATATTACTTGAAAATACACTGGGGTACACTGCTGTTCAAGGGAGTACTGAACCAAATTGATATCGAGTATAAAGTATTTACTTCTGATGGAACACCGATACGCGCGGTAGCCAAATGCGCTTTTACGGAAAGTATTGAAGACGAACTCCGTGAAGCGATCGAAAACAAGCAGAGCTCGGATATTACCCACGAGCGAATTTTTGTAGAAACCGATCGCATCGACCGGATGGCGGAGCAGATTTATGCACGGAATGAATTTTACATCGATGTGGCCTTCTTTAATGAACTGGATGGCTTTCGAAACATCAAACCGGGCAGCAAACTGTATTTTCCACCCTTAGAAAAACAATAAAGTTATGCCGACAGCCTCCAACAACCGGGATTTGGTTACCTATACGATTCTTTCTGGCAGTAGCGCCCCGCTCACAGCGGCCGATGAACTACCCGGGGTGGTACCTGTTATCGAGATCCATATTGACAGCGCACTTAATAAAATTCCGACGGCAACCTTGACGGTAGCGGATGGTAGTGTGGCTGATCAGGATTTTGAGGTGAGCCGAAGCCGATGGCTGACACCCGGAAAATTTATCGAGATCAAAGCAGGATACGACGGAGATAATACGACGGTATTCAAAGGAATTGTTGTTGCAAATAGCCATCAGATACAGGATTCCGGGTCACTGTTGGTAGTTACCTGTAAGCATGAGACGGTACGGATGACACTGGGTAAAAAAAGCCGTTACTATACAGACGTGATGGATAGCGACGTGGCCGAGCAATTGCTTGCGGAAAGCGGCATCAGTGATTATAAGATAATCACAACCGATGTTGTGCACGAACAATTGCTCCAGAACCAGGTCAGCGATTGGGATTTCATGATGACACGATTGGATGTGAACGGATTGTATTATTCGGTAAACCAAGGGAAAATTGTGATCGGGAAAGCGGGCACCGACGGAGATTCGGTGCTGGCCCTCACATTCGGAAGCAATATCGTATCGCTTGAGGCATCTATTGACGCACGTACGCAATCTACCTCTGTGCTTAGTTATGCGTGGGATCAGTCAGTGCAGGACATCGAAGAATCTGAGGGTGAAGTGAGTCTGTCTGCCTATGCCGGAGATCGATCCGCAGATGAGCTGGCTGAAGTGATGGGTAAGGCGTTTGAGATGCGCCTATCCGGCGGGATGTCAGTTCAAGAACTTCAGAAATTGGCAAACGCGAAGAAAATTCGGCAATTGCTTGCCAAGATTAAGGGTAAAGTTAAGTTTTCGGGAGTTTCAGCCGTAGTTCCAGGGGTCTATATCACTTTATCCGGACTGGGAGATCAATTCAATGGGAAAGTATTTGTTTCCGGTGTGCAGCATGAAATCGGCGAGGGTAACTGGATGACCGAAGCGACGCTGGGCTGGGAAGAGGCCTTCTTTTCCGAAAAAATCTTTCCGGAACACCCGGTTTCTTCCTCCGGGCAATATGTGGCCACCCAGGGATTGCATGTCGGCGTGGTGACGGATATTGTTGATCCAGCAGGGAGAGGCCGGATCCGCGTGCGTTTGCCGATCGTCGGTATGGCGGAAGATGGAATTTATGCGCGTTTGGCAACCCTGGATGCGGGCAATAACCGGGGAACCTTCTTCTTGCCGGAAATAAATGATGAAGTGATTGTAGGTTTTTTGGGTGACGATCCCAACTACCCTGTGGTGTTGGGAATGCTGCATAGCGGAGCGAACCCACCGCCCATCGCGCCAACCGATGAAAATAACGAAAAGGGCTATGTGTCCCGTTCAGAAATAAAAGTGCTTTTCCACGATGGGGACAAACGCGTTTCTATCGAAACGCCGGGAGGACGGAAACTGACGTTGGATGATACCAACGGATTGTGCAGCCTGGAAGATGCGGCCGGCAATAAGCTAGTATTGGATGACAGCGGGATAACCCTGTCTTCGGCCAAAAATTTGACATTGGAAGCTATGTCTTCGCTATCGATATCGGCCCCGCAATTGATGATCGAAGCGGATGCTACCGCCGAGCTATCCGCAAACGGATCGCTAAGCGTGAGAAGCTCAGGCATCACTGAAATAAAAGGATCTATGGTGAAAATAAATTAGTCGATCATGAGTTTAGCTGCGAGAGTCACTGATATGCATACCTGCCCGATGAGCAGTCCGAATCCGCATGTGGGCGGAGTGGTGCTGCCGGCGGGTTGCCCAACTGTACTGATCGGTGGGTTACCCGCCGCAAGGATTGGCGATCTTTGTGCTTGCCCCGGCCCACCGAATGCAATCGTGAAGGGATCGGCGACTGTGCTTATCGGCGGACTTCCCGCCGCACGGATGGGCGACCCGACGGCTCACGGAGGCGTGATTACAAGTGGCTGCGGCACCGTATTAATAGGAGGATAACCGATGGATAAGTTGCATAAATCCTTTTTAGGTACCGGATGGAGCTTCCCGCCACAGTTTGATAACGAAGGTGGAAGCGTTGAGATGCTGAGTGATGGGGAAGATATCCGGAGTAGTCTCGAAATCCTGCTGTCAACCCGGCCCGGTGAACGGGTAATGTTTCCCAGTTATGGCTGCAACCTGGATGAATTGCTGTTTGAGCCATTGACGACAACCATGAAAACTTACATGAAGGACCTGATACAGACAGCCATATTATATCACGAGCCGCGTATTGTGGTCGATAAAATCGAACTGGTAGATACCGGCGAAATGGAAGGACGTATTCTCATAAACATCGCGTATACGATACGCTCGACCAATTCACGATTTAATTATGTTTTTCCTTTTTATATCCAGGAAGGAACCGAAGTAAAACGATAGACCATGGCATGCTCAGATAAAAATGGCTTGATCCGTGAGGGAACCGGGCGATATAACCGATCGTTGGCGGCACTGTCGCCTGATTTTGCTAAGGTAGACGAACGGGAATTACGGGATCTGTTATTGTTTGCACAGCGTTATGCGGCCCACGTTACTTATTTTGATAACGAAAATAACGCCAAAGGCAATTGGGAACCCTTCATCCAACCTGATCTGAGTGTAGCGCTCGCGACGTTGGCGGCGGTTGATCCGATTTCGTTTACCGACTATTACAAATCACTCGTGAAACGCATTCGATTGGCCGTAAGAGCGGAAGAAGTTGAACAGGCCAAACAGTGCTTTAAGTATCTATTCGATTTGGTGTATACGCTGGTTAAGACGGTTGACGACCAGTGTATGCGGTTGTCGGAAGAATTGGATTACCAACGAAGCATCCAAGACATCATTACCGCAAAAATCAGCCGGGCTTTCCTACGTTTGTTTACATTCAAAAATGCGCATGCGGCATTACTGGCTGCATCAAATGTAACGGATCCCTTGGCTCCCTTCGTTGTGCTGAATTCCGCTGTGACGGTTTATACGTTTCATTACATCGATACCGATGCAACCGAAACCCTGAACCTCACGATACCGGATACGGACGACGGCTCAAAGATTCATTTTATTATCCACCACAACCTATTCCAGCAGCAGGTGAAAGCGATCTTTGCTGGAATTGCGTCGGCCACCGTAAAAGCGGAAACTTTGTTTGACAAATCAGTGGGAAACTATCGCAACCATAAACCCCACATGGCGTTGCTGCTGACCTTTTTGCAGCTGTTCCGTCATGCACAAACCCAGCTGAATGAATACGGACGGAAACATCTGGAATACTATTACCGGGATGTTTTGCAGTTGAAATCAAGAAAAGCGGAGCCGGATCACGCTCATCTGATCTTCGACCTGCACACCCGTACGGCAAATCACTTACTAAAAGCGGGCACTTTGTTCAAGGGAGGGCAGGATCAAAGCGGAAACTCGCTGGTATATCAGCTGTCACAGGACACGGTACTTAACCAAGCGAAGGTGGGGTTGGTCTATTCATTGAAAAAGGCTAACGGGGCACTGTATGCAACAGCGCATAGCAACGAAGCACAGCCATTTTTATTTGGCGAAGCCGGAGCTCCACTTGCGTCAACCGGATTTGCAGTCGCTTCCAATCTGCTTTTCTTAAAAGGAGGTGAACGGACAATCACCCTGTCTATCCGGTTTAAATCGTTGGCGGGAATCCGTAAAGCGCATTCGATAGATAACCTGGTATTCCGCACGTTATTGACGGGCGAAAAAGGCTGGTTGGAGGATCGGGTCACCGCAAATTATCAACCACAGCGGGGCGAATTGACATTTTCCATTACAGTCGATGGTGGAAAAGAAGCTATCCGGGGCTATGAGGAAAAAATACATCAACGGAATATGCAGGTCTCTTTACCTGTGTTGTTGGTTTATTTTGACCAGGTGGCGTCCGGATTCGCTTACGATACGCTGGCCGAACAGCTCGTCGATACGATTCAGATCACCGTAGCAGTGCGGGGCTATAAAGATTTTGTGCTCAGCAACGATATCGGGTTGCTGGACGGAAGCAAACCTTTTAAGCCGTTTGGCGATCTGCCCCGCAGGAATGCAGGGTTTTACATCGGAAGTGACGAACTGTTTCAAAAGCCGCTTACCGCTTTAACGTTAACCATGGACATGCCTGCGGCATTTTCCGCTAGTTACCTCCAACGCGGAACCTGGAATCAAGTGGTAGTGACAACGGTGGGGGAAGAACATACGTTAAAGTTACCGGGGCAACCAATTCAAGCAACGATTCCAACCGTGCAATCAAGGCGTTCTTACGGCAGCGGGGAACGGGATGGCTACATCCGGTTGTCGCTGGACAGCGATCAATATTCGTTGTCGTCTTTTATGGATAGCCTGACGCAAAGCTTCAATGACACCCGGATGATGAAAATAGTACCCATGGAGACATCGGGGGCCATAGACAGGGTGTTTGCTGAACAGGCGGAAACAAAGGCACAGGCCAAGGGATTGACGGCTGCGAAAGAAATAAATGTGGACAAGACCGCGTCAGGGGTGTCATTGGGCATTGCCCAGCAAGAAATACTGAAGAAAATAACCTTGGCTACCCAATTTGAAGGATTCCGGATGGTCCGCAATTCGACTCCTACACCCAAGGAGTTGATCGTAGCGGATTTTGAAGCCAGTTATACGGCTGTAGACACCCTAGCATTTTCGCCGCAGTCGCAGAAGAATGCTTTTTTTCATCTCTATCCATTTGGGTATAAGCAGATAACGAGCAAAAAATTGCTGGGGCTATTGCCTGGCTTTTCAAATCCAGGGGAATTATTCATCGGCTTGACTCAGGTTACGTCGCCGAAAACGGTATCCGTGCTTTTCGAAGTAGTGGAAGGCAGTGCCAACCCCTTAAAACCCAGTGAAAGTGTTTCGTGGTATTACCTCAATCAGGAAAATAACTGGGAGGCTTTTGAAAAAGCAACGCTGATCGACGGAACGTTGAATCTGACGCGGACGGGTATTGTCACCATCTCATTTCCTTCCGATGCCGTGCATACGGGTACCGTGATGCCAGCGGGAATGTTATGGTTGAAAGTGGCCGTGCAAGGGCAGATTGATGCGGTCTGTAAGCTGAGAGCGATTACCGCACAAGCCGGTCAGGTCGAGCTGGTACAGGATGAAATCAATAACGTTTATTTTACGGAAATACGTCCAAAGGGAAGTATTGCTAAATTGGTGGTGAACGATGCAGCAATTAAAGGTATAAACCAGCCTGCGGATTCTTTCGGAGGAAGGCTAGCGGAATCCGGGGCAGCATTCTATAGCCGTGTGAGCGAGCGACTGCGTCATAAACAACGCGCTATAACCCTATGGGACTACGAGCACCTGGTGCTGGAACAGTTTCCTTCGATCTATAAAGCGAAATGCATCAATAGAGCGGGATTTGTCGATCACAACGGCGTAACCGAGTTCTGCGAAAACTTTCCCGGCCATGTTACCCTTGTGACTATCCCCGATTTAAGTAAATCAACCTATGCAAATCCTCTGCGCCCGTATACGCCAATCGGGACGTTGGTTGATATCACCAATTACCTGCGGAAAATCAGTAATCCATTTGTTGCGTTGCATGTCCGTAACCCGCAATTCGAAGAGATACAACTAGCGTTTGACGTGGTGCTTCGCCCTAACAGGGATGCGGCTTTTTACCTAAATCAACTGAACGACGATATTGAGCGTTTTCTCTGTCCATGGGCATTCGACACGGCAAAGCAAGTTTCCTTTGGCGGTAAAATACAGAAAAGTTCGCTCATCGATTTCATAGACGGACGGCCTTATGTTTATGCGGTGAGCGGATTTAAAATGCATCACATCATCCGCGATGAGAACGACGCTGTCCAGACAGCACACTACAACGTAGAAGAAATCGTGGCGTCTTCTTCCCGTTCCATACTGGTTTCGTATGCCAATGGAACGGCCAGACACCAAATCCGGGTATTACAAAACTGCGAATGCGCATGAAACCTGTTATGAAAAGCTACACAATAGCTGCAAAGCGACAGCTAACTCCGGCGATGGACTATGAATGGCTTCGCGGAGAGGGGTTGAAGCACATTGAGCAACTAGCTAGTGATTTATGGACCGATTACAATGCCCATGATCCGGGAATTACCCTGTTGGAAGCGCTTTGTTACGCCATTACTGAACTGAGCTATCGGAGTGATTTTGATACGAAAGATCTGCTACACGGCGCATCCGGCCAGGTATTGTACAACGCCCGCGAAATTTTGACGAACCATCCCTTTACCATTGCCGATTACCGGAAATTGCTGATCGATATCGAAGGGGTAAATAACGCTTGGCTTTATCCGGCTAACAGCCAAGAGACGCCCATCTTCTACAACCGTTCGAATAAGACGTTACAGCTGACGGCTACAGATACACCGATTCACATTAACGGTCTGTATGAGGTGGTGCTTGATTTGGACAACGAAGAGCCGTATGGCGATCTAAACTCGGGAGATATCGAATGGATAAGTCCCGATGGCGAATCCGCGCTAAACGTTGAATTTCCAAGTTATGGAAACATCGATCGGACCGTTTTGAAGACCAATATCATTTCCGCAACCGTTGTCAATGTGACCGGAAAATACCCATATGAATTGATCTTGAATGCGGCAGGAGACGCTACGTTCAAATTTCCTTTTGCGGTTACCGTTGCCAAACATCCGTCTACTGGAAAAATAACGGCCGCTCAAATTTGGGACCTATTGCAAGCAGAAGGAATTGCGAGCCAACTGGCGGACGCTTATATTCAAAAATTGAAAACGATTGACGATGTATTCAAGCGTGTGATCCGTCGGTTACAATCTCATCGAAACCTCTGCGAAGATTTTGTGTCCATCAGACAGGTGCCTTATGAAGAAGTCGCTTTATGCATGGATGTGGATATTTCGCCGGAGGCCGACATCGAGTATGTACAGGCCGCTTTGCTTTTTGCCATTGAAAATTACCTGAATCCTTCGGTCAATTTTTATTCATTGAAGGAATTGCTCGATAAGGGCTGGGACGTCCCCGATATCTACGACGGCGTGGCGCTTACGAATGGATTCATCGATCCGAAGGAGCTGGACGAAGCCCAGTTACGTACCCATGTCTACGCTTCGGATATCATTAGCTTGCTGATGGATATTGAGGGAGTCTTGTCTGTCAGGAACCTGTTGATGACCAAGTACGATACAGACGGCCAGCCCGTGGACGGCGCCGTTGGCGTGGAGTGGTGCCTGCAGATTACTGGGCAGCATAAGCCAATTTTGAGCACTTCCCGGTCGAAAATACTATTTTATAAAGACGGTTTTCCTTTCCATGCCAATGCGGACGAAGTAAAGGATACCCTGATGGTCCTGAAAGCCCAGCGGACCTTCGGAAAGCGCAAGGGGTATGACGTGGAACTCACGCCGGAGAAGGGGCGGTCACGCGATACGCTCAGTTACCGCCCGGTTCAGTACGACCTGCCAATGGCATACGGCGTGGGTGAAGCTGGCCTTCCCCCGCATGCCGATGTGCTACGTAAAGCGCAGCAGCGGCAATTGAAGGGATACTTGCTATTTTTTGAACAACTTCTGGCAGATTTCCTCGCCCAATTGACACATGCCCACACGTTGTTTTCCGTCGGAGATATCAAGCAAACGTATTTTGCGCAGTATCTCGGCGATATTAAAGACAGCGAAGGTTTGTTGTCGGAAGCATTCGAGAATGCGATTACGGGCGCTCCGGATGTGCAAGGTTGGAGAGACCTTTACGAGAATAAAAGCCAATTCCTGGCGCGCCGCAATCGCTTGTTAGACCATTTGCTTGCCCGCTTCGCGGAGTCTTTCAACGACTTTGCGTTGTTGCAGTACCGAATCAATTTAGAAGAGCAGACAGCCGAACGGATCGACAGTGAAGAGCTCATTGCCGCCAAAATCCAGGCATTGAAAAGATATCCGGAGATCAGTGCAAACCGGTCCCAGGCATTTAACTATTTCCCGCAAACGGACGAGTACGGATTAGCGGAAACGATGCTTTGGGATACGGAGAATATTTCCGGCCTGGAAAAACGGGTGGGAACGTTGATCGGCGTCCGCGATGTGTCACGTAGGTTTTTATACTGTATTCGGAATGCCGAAGTGCGTTGCGAAGAAGAGTGGGTGGATGGAGAACTCCGTTGTCTACATCGTTTTGAGCTTACCTCCCGCGAAGGGATCGTATTGGCTTCCGAAAAATTCGCCGAGAAAGCGCAAGCCGAAACCGTCTTGAAGAAAATCTTTGATACGGTTCTCCTTCCCCAAAATTTCGGGGTTGAAGGAAATAAGCTCGTCCTGTCGATCGATGAAGATAAACTGCTGGAGACGGTCAATACGTTTGAAACGGCGGCTGAAGCCAATGAAGCCATCGAAAAACTGGTTGCCGAATTCGGCGGTGAATGCGGGGATCCGGAGGGAATGCACCTGATCGAGCATGTGTTGCTCCGGCCAAGAAGCGATGCGTTTAAGCTGATGGACCTGTGCGGAATGGAAGGGGATTGTCCCTGTGAGCTGGATACGTATTCGTTCAGGGCGTCGGTGGTATTGCCCTATTGGCCGGACCATTTCGACCACCCTTCTTTCCGTAATTATGTGGAAGACCGGCTGCAGGAGGAAGCACCGGCACACGTCCAACTGAAGGTCTGTTGGATCAGCAATGAACAGATGCGTCTGTTTGAGATTCGGTACAAAGCCTGGATAGAAGCACTGGCAAACTATTTCCAGGAAGATAGGCGAGACCTTTCCCGTCTGCAGGAAACCAGCGATGAGTTGTTGGAATTATTGCCACAACTGAAGAATATCCATCCGCAGGCGACACTTCACAACTGCTCGGAGAGCAGCATAGAAACTAATCCGGTCATGTTGGGCAAAACAATTTTAGGGACTTATTTAAATCAATGACCATGAACAATATGGAGTCATATCCCCTTTTTGAGGCGGATCAGGTACTGACCAATAATCACCTGAACGACACCGTCAGCTATTTGGAGCGGCAAGAGCGCCTGTCCCGGATCCGACTTATCGGGAGCGGGATTGTAGGTGGATTGGAAATCACAACATCTGATGAGAGCATTGTAATAGGCGACGGCTACGGCATCACCTCACAAGGATATCTTATCCAGCATTGTCAGCAGGAATATACCCATTACATCGACTTTGTTTCCCCGGATATTCCCACGGGAATGGACTTTATCGTGGGATGTGGTGAAGACGAAGCTCCCGGGTGGCCATATTATGGGATGGAAGGAATTTTAGAACTCGTGCCCGCAGCATCACCGGCCGAAGGCAAGAAGGCCGTCTCTTTGTTGAAAAAAGGCGAGTACGTGGTGGTACTTCTATTGGAGGCAAAACAGGTCAAGCTGAAAAACTGCGACACCAACGACTGCAATGACAAGGGCAGTCGGTTGGATTTTACAGTGAAACCCTTATTGGTACACATCACACTTTTACAAGGAGGCGACGAATCCTCTGTTGATTCCCTGCTTTTAAAGCGATACGGTGTGCCGGCAAATAGCCGCCTGGAGAGCGGCGAATCCATACTCAATGGATTTTACGAGCTGGTCGACGACGATACGCTGACGAAGCTGGAACAGAACCTGAAAATGTGCTGGGACCGCTATGCTGCCATATTAGGATTTCCCGAATCCAATCCGTTCGAAAAGCTTGATCTGAAAGCATTGCGGGATAAATTCAGCTATCAGAAGGGAAATTTCCACTACATCCAGTATTTCTACGACTTTATAGACGATCTGATCAAGGCTGTCAGGGAATTCCATGAGAAAGTACAGGACTTTTGGGGCAGGCTACATGCAAATGAAACACATTTCCCATTGCATCTGACCCTCGGATTGGCGTCGGAAAGCACCCGGTTTGGTACTTGCGACCGGTATCGCCAATACTTCGTTCCGGTGCATCACCTCCACGGCCAGCAACACTTCAAAGAAGAAATTGCTCTGCTGTTGCAACGTATACGGTATATGATAGCCGATTTTGATGGTACATTGCCGTCTAAAAACCAGGTTCCCCGGATTACCCCAAGTCAGATCGGGGCGAATCTACTCTCCGACCGGAGCATTCCCTTTTACTATCGATTGAACGACTTATATAAATGGTGGAACTATCGGCTTAGCCGGATCGGTGTCCCCCACATGAATCGCGGGTATCATCTGCGTACAGCCATCGATGCACCGGAGGCTGTCAAGAACGTGTTGCTTTATGACACCGAGCGTTTTAATGCCTTTCGGATAGAAGGACATGTCGGCAAGCCCTACGCCACCGCACTATCGGAGATTATTGCTGAGCGGGATAAATACAACCTGCCTTTTGACGTGGTGGCACTCAGCGCGGTTGATCTGGAACGGATAGCCTATGGAAACGACGTGTCGTGCCAGGTACAAGACCTGGAATCCAATTACAACGTAATGATAGCCGGATTGCTGTGCCGTGTAGAACAGTTGCTGACTTATGTAGGCGGTCTACGACCGAAGAAAGATACCGACATCGGTGACATACGACTGATCGATACCGTTAAGGTTAGCGATACATTATCGCTACCCACGTTTTCAAAAAAGGTAACCGAAATCCGGAAAGAAGTGGACCTGCAAAAGAAAGTGACCACGCAGCCCGTAGTTAGGAAGGTAAACTACATTGAAAAGATCGTCGATTTAGGCAAGGATGATCAAGAAGTGAAACTGATGGATTTCGTAGCGAAGGATATCAATTCATTTCTGGTTACCGACCGGAAATTATTTGAGTATGTATTGCCGAAACCAGATTTGTTGCTGGTGTTTCTTCAGCGGCTCAATGCCATATTTGGTTATCTTTTTGAAAATGATCTTCGTGAGTTTGATGTAGATGCCTATAACAAGCTATGGGCGGAGTACGAGTCGACGGTAAACAGCATCATCAAAGAGTCTGCAAATTCACAGAACGAGGAATTGAAAGCGTATTTCGCTCCCAAAAACAACAACGTGTTGTTTAATTGTGCGAACGAAGAATTGTATGCCATTAAGGAGGAATACAACGAACGGCTCAAACGGTATCAGGAGGCCACCACCTTTGCCCGTTATTTTGAACGGCACAAGGGACTGGAACATAAAGCCGGAGTACCTAAAGGAGGAACTTTTGTGCTGGTGTACCAACCGTCCGCACCGCGTTATACCGCCACCATACCGGAGAAGGAAATACGCTTGATGGATCGGTTGGCCGATCTTGGTATAGAGGAACCAGCTGAAACGACGATTAAGAAAGAAGTGGGGTATAAGTACGCAGACACCGTAAGCCTCATCGAAAAATTAGGCCTTGGGGTCGATGCGACCAAAGTGTTGGATGCATTGAAGAAGAGAGAAGAGGCTGAGAAGTTGGTGAGTCGGTTGCCGGGCGGTGTGGTCATTGCCGATTTCTACATACCCTATCTGGTTAAAAGCAATTGTCAGCCGATCGCATATGTCTTTCAAAAGGACACAGGCGATGGGCCCTCGCAACCGGAAGAACCGGAGGAAGGTCAGCCTTCTGTCGTCATAGAACCTACCACGTTTTGTACCAACGATACGCAGGAATATTCGATAAAGGTCAGCCCAGAAGGGGGAAAATTGACTCTTAATGGAAAAGCGAGTGAAGCGAAGATAGTTCCCGCACGTTTGGGAAAAGGCACATTTGAGGTGGTATACACATTGGCATCTGGAGCTAAAGCAAGTACACAATTTATGGTGGAGGAAGCCGCCGAACCGGATTTCGAAGTTGCAGGGGCTGATTATTCGGAAAAAGATGGAAATTGGAAATTGATCCTGAAGTCTGCTGTGTCTAGCGGTGCCCCACTCAAATCGCAGTGGCTGCTGGATGGTAAACCTGTTGCGGAAAACCAGTCCGAAATCAGCCAGCTACTTACCGTCAATAACCCGCGTACTACGATTGCCTATTCGGTTACCGAAAGCACCTGCGGTACCGGAGAAAAGGTCCGTGCGTTCGTCCGCGATGAACAGGCAAAAACCGTTTGTTCGGACGCCGCAACCTTGACAATCCCCGTAAAAACCTCGGGGACGGTCGTTGTTGTAGCGGCACCGAAGGGTGTAACCACCAAAGGTACGGATCTGGTTATTTCACCGGAGCAGATGGCAAAGAACGGACTGAAACAGGGTGTAATTGCATACCACTATGCGAATGGGGATACCCACGTATTGGCGGTTTTGACAATCACGCTAGGCACCGCATCTTTTGAAGCAACCATCGGATTACCGCAAAGCGATGTGGTGGTGATCCGGAGAGAAATTAAAAATACCGTGAACATTGCATTAAAAGCGTTGTCGACCGGAGGAACATCAACATGGACCGTCAACGGAAAGAAAACCAAGGAAACAGTCAGCATTCCGCTCGCAGAGTTCGAAAAGCTTAAAGAATTAACAATTACGCATCGGATTGATTTTGGTGACGGCCCCTGCGGAGCCGAAAAAACATATACGCAATCCATCGCCGTGCTTCGCAGACAGTTGGTAGCCAACAAGGGAAAAATCGTGGTGGAATAGAAAGCCATGGATCGCAGCCCACATATCATCCATAGACAATCGCTGGAAGTTGACTTTCGTCGCCCCGGGCAGGACAAAGGAATGCAAGATCGCGTGGCCGCGGTTTATTACCAGCGGATATTGCCCCAACTAGCCAACTTGTTTGACGGGATTGGTTATGGACCCGAGGCACTGAGGATTCCGGTGTTGTCGATTGATTGCGGAGAAATCTCCGAAGCGGATTGGGAGGAAAGGCTGACCGAACGTGTAGTCAGTTCACTCACGAATGAACTTCAGTCCTATCGCGGTTCGGCGCTTAAAGAAGGAAATCAGGACAATCGGGATGGGGCGGATTCACAATGGGTCGAAGATTTTATCCATTTCGTAAAACGGGGGAAATTTCAATGGGAAAGCCGGAAAGAAGCGATCTCTGATTTTGAAAAGCGGTTTAAACCCGAACCTGCTTTTTTGGATGATCTCGCTTGCGTACTGCATGTGTCTACCGATGCTATGAACCGCCTCTTTCACCATTTTTCTAGCCATTTTATTCGTCGGTTGTGCGATGCATTTGTTGCCCGCCTTTCGTCGGACGATGCCGCGTACGTAGCATTTCTGAGGCAAGTGGGTGTGAATCCCGAAACCCTATCCAGGTCAGTTATTAGCGCTTATGGTGCCATACGTGATAAACAGGCCACAAAACCTGTGCGCTTTTCCATCGTTCTGCTGTCCATTGTTTGGCCAGCCCTGGACGTCACTCATAAAACTAATATGGTGCAAGGCGTCCACCGGTTTCTCAAAAATAAACAAACGGACGGTAAATTCTCCTTTGCCACCCCGTCGTTTATCGCCTCGTTACGGTCATTGGCCCAGGACGAGTTCCCTGCTTCGACACGAGCTTTCCAATCTAAAGGGCCCACCGGGCAAGCTATTCGGCGAAGCGTAGAAAACACGGTTAGCAACGGCAGCGAAGACGTAAGACTGCCGGACAAGGCAACTCATGAGGAACCGTTTTACCTCGGCAATGCAGGGCTGGTACTGGCCTATCCCTTTATCGAACCCTTGATGCAACACGTGGGACTTATCGGTGAAGATATTCCCTTTTCGGTAGAAAACAGGGCGCAAGCCGCGCTCTTGCTTCACTGTTTGGTATACGCGTCGCCTGCATTTGACGAAAGTGCACTGGCTTTAAACAAAGTACTTTGCGGGTTGAGACCGGAATCTTTTGTTAATCTTGATGTATTTGAATGCACGCCCGCGGTTAAGCAAGAATGTGAGGATGTGCTTCATTCCATCGTCACACATTGGCATGTGCTCCGAAATACCAGTGCCGAAGGGCTGCGGGAAACCTTCTTGCAACGTGAGGGCAAGCTGACTCGACGGGCCAACAACTGGCTGTTGCAGGTCGATTCGCGGGGTGTGGATGTGCTGATGGCAAGTTTGCCATGGTCAATTGGTATAATCAAATTGCCCTGGATGGAGTGCATGTTATATGTCGAGTGGATATGAACAATTAAAACCTACAGTTATGGAACTACTCAAAATCAACAGCCGTGGAGACGCCGTAGAGTTGCTACAGGAATTACTCAATGAATATGGCCATGAATTGGTCGTCAACGGAATATTTGACGAGGCAACCGAGCAGGCTGTCCGGTCCTTCCAAAACGATCATGATCTAGTGGCTGACGGGATTGTCTATACCAAAACATGGACGAAGCTCATCAACGGGACACCGATAGATTTGAGTAAGATGGAAGACAAATACCTGAAAGAAGCAGACCTTAACCGGGTTGCGGAAGCCCTATCCGTGGACGTTGCTATTATGAAGGCGGTGAATGAGGTAGAGAGCAGAGGCCGTGGATTCAACGCCGACGGCAACCCGAAAATACTGTTCGAAGGGCATGTATTCTGGAAGGAGTTGGAAAGGCGCGGGATCGATCCGGCAGCCCACGTTTCAGGCAACGAAGATGTGTTATACAAAAAATGGACGAAAGCTTACTACAAAGGCGGCATTGCGGAGTATGAGCGGCTAAACAAGGCCATCAACGTAATTCCCAATAACAGCAAAGTCGCCGACGCCGCTTATGCTTCTGCCTCATGGGGATTATTTCAGATTATGGGCTTTCATTACGAAACGTTGGGATATAGTTCAGTAACGGGATTCGTCGGCGATATGCAATTGGGTGAACGGCAGCAACTGGAAGCATTTGGCAAATTCCTGCAAGCCAATAACCTGCTAACGTACCTCCGGAATCGGCAATGGGCGGAGTTCGCTAAGCGTTATAACGGTCCCGATTATGCAGCTAATCAATACGATATCAAATTAAAGGAAGCTTATCACAAATACGCATCCATATCGGCGGATGCCGGCGCGCCGAAAACGGCTCGTGAGGCGATAAAAAAGGGAAGCACCGGAGCGTTGGTAAAAGAGCTGCAATCCATACTGAACGAGCTGGATTATGCCGTGCCGGTAAATGGGGTTTTTGACATCCAAACGGAGCAGGCCGTAAAAGATTTCCAAAGTTCGCATTTGGATAAGCACCAACAGCCACTGACCGTCGATGGCGTTGTCGGTGCGCTGACCTGGTGGGCGCTTGAAAATCCGCGCCCCCGCGTGGTGTCCGGTGTCATCGAATACCATAAATTACCTCCCTCAGAATATGGAGAAAGCCCGTTGGGAAGAGCGGCGCTGCGCATAGCCATCAATGAGTTGAAAGCCGGCGCAGGTGAGGTAGGCGGAAATAACAAAGGCCCCTGGGTGCGGAAATATATGGAGCCCGCCGGATTACCCGAGGGATATCCTTGGTGTGCGGCTTTCGTAAGCTGGTGCTTTCTGCAGGCCGTGGGCGGGAATCGTAAAGACATGCCATTCAAGTATTCAGCCGGCGCACGCGATGTATTCAACCAATTGAAAAATAAAGGCTGGAGTTTTTCGGGAGAGTCCGAGAAGCAACCGAAGCCGGGGGATGTCGTTTGCTGGTGGCGTACTTCGTTGGCGTCCGGAAATGGGCATATCGGCTTTGTTCACCACTGCAAAGATGGCTTCCTATATACCATTGAAGGCAACAAAGCAGCCAATGTCGCCGGATTTTCCTACGTAAAGACGCGCATGGAAAAATTGCTCGGGTTTGCCAGGGTTTATTGATACATGATCGTTACTAAAATGCTACTGTGATGCAGTCACCAAAAGTCACGTCAGATACCGAGGTTAAAAGAACCATCCCGGGCGTTTTTTTCCAACCCAAATTGAGGATAAACCAACCGGGCGACAAGTACGAACAGGAAGCGGATGCAATGGCCGATCAAGTTATGCGGATGACCGTACAGCGCAAGTGCAAGCATTGCGAGGAAGAAGAAAAGCGGATCCATCGAAAAGAAACCGACTTGGTTGCCCCACCGGTGGATGAAGAATTCGAAACCTATGTATCTTCACTGCATGGGCGCGGTACCGTACTGCCCCAGTCCGAGCGGGATTTTTTTGAACCCCGTTTCGGCTATGATTTCTCCACCGTGCGTATCCACACCGGAGGTGAGGCGGCGCAGTCGGCAGACCGGATCAATGCATTGGCCTATACTTCAGGGAATAACATCGTATTTAATGCCGGTCAGTATCAACCCGGATCTGAAAACGGAAAGCGGCTCTTGGCGCACGAGTTGACCCACGTGGTGCAGCAAGGAGGAGGCAACGGAGCCATACAACGGCAAACGGCACGTCGCGTGACGCCCAATGTGGTGGAAGTGGAACATGAAGGAGAACGCTACCGGGTAACCCGGGTGTTGGAGAGCAGACGGAGGGGCAGCGGATCTTCCGGCTCGATAGATGCCGACATTGACCGGACCAACATCACGATCACGATTAGGGTCTGTCGCGATACCACGCGGGGCACGGTCGAACTGGGTGCAAACATTCCGGAAAGCGCTATCGGAGTCGCCCGGAGAATTTTGGATGCCGTCACCCGCGGAGCCATCGGCGACATAGAAAGTGTGCTTGAAGGAGTCGATGTAACGCCTTTTATCGAAGTCTTGATTGCCCGATCCGGTCAGTTCAGCATCACGGCGCGGGGCGAAGTTACCGTTGGACTGGAAGGCGTTACCGGAGGTGCAGGCTCCTTGGGTATTCGGATAGGGCCCCTCGACATCGGAATCCGGGGACAGGGAGACGATGAGGGATGGACGCTCGGCGGCAACATTACGGTTACCCCGGGCCGTACCGATGAAACATTTGAATGTACTTCGGTACCGCTTTCGGTCAAGCTGGTCTGCGAGAAGTGGCATGAGGCATCGCCGTATAACATTACGGTTCCGGTTCCCTACCGGGACACCCAAAGCCGTTTTATATACTTCGACTATGCAGCTGCAACCATCGATCGGACCCGGAGCGCCCGGATGCTCACCGAGATTACAACGCTGCTGCAAGAAGGGTATCGGGTAACGCGTATCACAGGGCATACGTCTCCGGAAGGACCGATGCAACGGGGAAGGCGATTTGAGGGTAATGATCAATTGGGACAAAGCAGAGCAACCGCTGCACTCGCTGAAATTGAATCCATCTGCGCAGCGCAGCAATTACGCATGCGGGATCCCAGACGGTGTACGGCAGATGCTGTACGCGATGTACAACCCATCGGACTAGGCGAGTTGTATACGCTTTCAGACGATAGGGGCCGCGAAATAGAGGGTAGGCAACTGGCACAGCATGCTGTCGATCAATTCAAAACCTCAGCGGATGAATCGGCTCATCGCACGGAAGAACTGCTGGAACAAATGGAAACGATGAGTCCAGAGCAGCAACGCGATACGGTATATCCGCTGTTGCGCCGGGCAACCATCACGTTGGAAAAAAGCGGCATGCGAGACGAACAAATAACGCTGGAAGAACCGGCAGGTTATCGCAGGGTGGGCTGTCCGCAAGCAGTCGAAACAGCCGCTCGCGTGCAGTTTTCACTTTAACTGACCGATTTGGTAACATCATGAATTTCTGGGAACGACTAACAGATAGATTGCACATGCATGAAGTGCTGCTCTTCATATTGGAAGTTTGCTTTTTTTGGTTTTGCTCATTTTAAGGGTATGATATGTTTTTCTTTATGATACCGCTTGACAACGATATGATGACGCGTAATAGGCTTGGACAGGATTTTCAGCAACGGGCATCGGAGCATGCGTTCGGGCATATGTTGGGTGTACCGCATATCGAGTGTGATCCACAGACCGGTACCTGCCCATCCCATACGCCGGTATACCCGATCGGTGACTATCCAATGCCGGGCAGGGCTTCTCACATAACTTAACGACAAACCTTATGGCGTACGATCATAAACCGCGGATTTCATCCTTGTCAATGCCGGTAGTCACGTTCCCCGGCAGTCACACCGGTTCGGGTGCCATGCCTTTTTTCCAGCCTGCACTCAGTCCGTTACGCAATCAGGTCGGCCAGCGCAGCCCGCAACGACAGCCCGATCCTTTATTCAGGTCTGTCCCCCAGGGAGAGATCAGCCGTGCGGAATTTGATCAATACCTGAGGGATTATTTTGGTGTACAGGATATCCATACAGGCACTCAGACCGAACAAGAAGTGTCTTTGACCAGACACGGGCGCCCGGCACCTTCCATTCCCAACTGGGAATCCTGGGACCCCGGGACCTCTTCGGCTGACTACGCCCATATCATCCAAGCAATTGAAGATGTTGCAGCAACCTTCGGTGCCATCCCGACCATCCGTACGGTGGTGTTTTTTAAGATGGATTATGAGCCGAACGCCGCCAGTGTCGGTATTGCGAGACCCGACGTCGGGGCCTCATTCGGAGGGGGAAAGTTGACGATTTTTGAAGCATTTTCGCGTAGTCGTGCGTTTCCGAATGCTAGGAGCAATGCCAGCGGTTCCCATCCTTCTGCGGGGGTGGTTCTTGCTCCTGCAGCCGGAGAAACGCCCGGAGCGCCCCTGCCTTATCAATCGCGTGTACACAGCCTGCGGGAAAACATCGTGCACGAGTTGGGACACGCGATGGCTGAAGATGCGCACCGTGCCGATCCCAATGTATTTACCGAGTTCAATCGTGCAACCGGCTGGGTTGGCGGCCGGTTATTTGATATCGGCCAGCAGGCAGTAGCCGATGCGATAGATCAGGGTATACCGCCGCCTGCCCAATATCACATTCAGGACCACGATTGGAACAGTCCGCGGTGGAACGAACAACCGATGTCCCGCTATGCCGTGGCGGGAGGTCCCGGAGAGGATTTTGCGGAAACCATCGCAGCGTTCGTCTACGCTAATTCGGTACTGCAACAACGTTCACCGGCACGGTATCGATTCATCAGAGATCATATCGATCTATGGAGGGCACAAATGCAAGCGCTGCCACCACCCGTAATGCGTGGGGATTTTCCGCTGATTGAAGAATTCCGCCATATGGCTTAACACTGAAAATATGAACGGACAGATGTTGATACCTACATTGACCGATCTGCTTGGGCAAACCGAACAGCTTGTTACGCGCAGGCTTCGCGCGTACTTCGCGCCAGATCAGGACTACGCCGACGAACCGTGGCATTGGACGGTGAAAGATGATGGGTCTTACGGTTCGATGTGCTTAATGCAGTCAACGGATATTGAAAAAACGATGCTTATGTTATCCTTGGCTCCCCATGTCCGTCCTGCTTTTTACGACCGCATCATCCAGGATTTTTTACCCAATGGCGGCGACATTATCGAAATGGGAGGTGTAAAGAATGTGGGCAACCACCGTGGATTTCTACCCACGGGCGAAACCGTTTTGTTTATTATCGCCGGGGATGATTTCGAAAAGCGCATAAATGTTCAGCGGCAACTCATGGGAGAAAGCCAGTTAATAAAACAAGGTGTGATTTACCTGGAGGCAGTAAAGGAAAGTGAACCCCCGATGAGTGGGAGGCTGATCATAACGCCGGAATGGCTATCGAAATTATTACTCGGCAAAAAGCTACGGCCCGTGTTTGGCCCGGATTTCCCAGCTAAGCCGATCAGTACGTTGCTGGAGTGGCCGGATTTGGTGATCGCCGATAAAACACGCCAGCAGTTAGCGGATATCCGGACATGGCTTCGCCATAATGCGGCGCTGGTTGACCAATGGGAAATGCAGCGGGTAATCAAACCCGGCTACCGGGTGCTTTTTTACGGGCCGTCCGGTACAGGCAAGACACTTACGGCGACGTTATTGGGTAAAGAATTCAACCGGGAGGTCTTTCGGATCGATCTCTCCCAGGTGGTATCCAAGTACATTGGCGAAACCGAGAAGAACCTGGAAAAAATCTTTCAGCGTGCGGAAAATCAGGATTGGATACTGTTTTTCGACGAAGCAGACGCGCTATTTGGCAAGCGATCCAATGTGCAGAGTTCCCACGACCGGTATGCCAATCAAGAAGTAGCCTACTTATTGCAACGGGTCGAAGATTTTCCGGGGCTGGTTATTTTGGCTTCCAATTTTAAAAATAACATCGATAAAGCATTTATGAGACGCTTTAATGCCGTGGTTCATTTTCCCATGCCCGGTGTCGCGGAACGGTTCAAGCTTTGGCAAACCATTATTCCGGCCAAAGGCATGCTTCCGGACAACATGCCGCTCAAAGAAGTTGCCGAAAAGTATGAACTCAGTGGCTCGGCAATCGTGCAGGCCGTACACTACGCGGCGTTGCAAGCCTTTTCAAAGGCCGCCCATTTTATAGAGAAGGATGATTTGCTTGCGGGTATACGCCGTGAATTTGAGAAAGAAGACCGGGTATTTAAGTAACGTTATGATTCGTTATCCTCATTTTTTTGGTTGGTGATTCCCGGCTTAAAACGGGGCTTGAACCCCAGCGGCTTTGCAGGCGTCTGATCGGCGGCTTCTTTTGGTGCAGCTGCCGGGTCGGATGACTCCGGTTGATCTGGCTTCTCGGATTCTGGACCTTCCACTGGCCCTTGGGGTGTGGCTGGTTTGGTTACGCCGGCCTTAAATCGGGGTTTAAATCCGGTAGGAGCGTTGGCTTTCTGAGGCACTTCCTCTATGGGCGGTTTGCTTTCCGCAAGCTTGTTTTCGGTTGGTTCTGTCGGTGCAGCAGGTTTCGTTATGCCCGGCTTAAAACGGGGCTTGAACCCAATAGGCTTTGCAGGCGTCTGCTCGGGGATTTCTTGTGGCGCAGCTGCCGGGTCGGATGGCTCCGGTTGATCTGGCGTCTGTGATTCTGGATCTTCCGCTGGCTCCTGGGGTATGGCCGGTTTGGTTACGCCGGCCTTAAACCGGGGTTTGAACCCGGTAGGGCTCGTTATTTGGGAAGCTTGCTCGGGGGCGTCTCTTTGGACAGCTGTTTCCGCGGCCGGATCGGCAGTTTTGGGAGACGCTTCGTCTACGGACGATTTGCTTTCTGCAGGCTTATTTTCGGTTGATTCTGCCGACGGAGCAGGTTTTGCCGCGCCAGGTTTAAACCGTGGTTTGAACCCCGAAGGAGCATTGGCTTTCTGAGGCACTTCGTCTACGGGCGGTTTACTTTCCGCAGGCTTATTTTCGGTTGATTCTGCCGATGGAGCAGATTTCGTCGTGCCCGGCTTAAACCGGGGTTTGAAGCCCGAAGGACTCACCGATGATAATCCGGTTGAAGGCGCGGCCGTACCCGAAAGCGCGCCGGATGCGAGGGGTTGAGTCGAAGCGGGAGTATCAGCTTTGGTTCCTACTGGCGCTGATTCCGTCAACCGGTAATCTTTGCGGAGCCGATTGAACCAATATTTCTTGGTATGGTCGAAACTTTTTTCGCCCATTTGTTCATAGTGACTGCGGAATTCCTCATATAAAGCCGGCTTGGCACGTTGCAGTTGTGCCAGATCGATTTTCTTCTTAATGAAAAATTCTTCGAAAGTCATCAGACCATGTTGTGATATACAGCTTGTACATCATCATCTTCCTCGATTTTATCGATCAATTTGAGCACTTCAGCTGCGTCTTCTTCAGAGACTTCTGTATTTGATAACGCAATCCGTTCCAGTTTTGCACTTTTAATTTCAATACCTTTTTCTTCGAGCAAACGCTGCATATTGCCAAAATCCTCAAACGAGGTTTGCGCTACCACCACGTCATTCCCTTCTTCATCCGCTTCCACATAAAGCTCTTCCAATCCTCCGTCAATTAGCTCCAGCTCCAATTCTTCTAAATCCACGTCTTCCCCTACAGTAAACCGAAAAATCGATTTTCGTTGAAAAATGAAATCCAATGAGCCGGTTTTACCCAATGTGCCGCCCGCTTTGCTAAAGTAACTGCGGATGTTGGCAACCGTGCGATTGGTATTATCTGTCGCGGTCTCGATGAGAACGGGTACGCCATGTGGGCCATATCCTTCGTATACATGTTCTTCGTAACCCTTTGCATCCTTATCCGAAGCCCTTTTGATCGCAGCTTCGATGCGGTCTTTTGGCATATTTACGGCCTTTGCATTCTGGATAGCCGTACGTAGACGTGAGTTGCCTTCTGGATTGGGACCTCCTTCTTTGACTGATATGGCAATTTCCTTGCCCAAGCGCGTGAATTGTACAGCCATTTTGGCCCAACGCTTGAATTTGCGCTCTTTCCTAAATTCAAATGCTCTTCCCATCTTTTATATCGTATTTTTTCCTTTAAGGTTTTTTAGCATGTCTTCGGTGATCTGGCTAAGATTGAACCGGGGTTTCCATCCCCATTCCCGTTGCGCCACGGTATCATCGATACTATTAGGCCATGTATCGGCGATGGCTTGGCGCGGGTCGTTTTCTTCATAGGTGATGGTAAACTCCGATAGGTGTTTGCGGATTTCATCGGCTAACATGGCGGGAGTAAAGCTAACCCCAGTTAGGTTATAGCTTGATCGGATGCTGAGCGCTTCCGTCGGTGCATCCATCAGAGCCAGTGTGCCGCGGATCGCATCATCCATATAAAGCATCGGTAGAGCCGTATGCGGTGACAGGAAACACGCGTAGCGATTATTTTTCAAGGCCTCATGAAAAATATGCACTGCATAGTCAGTGGTGCCGCCCCCAGGTGCCGCTTTCCAACTGATGATTCCGGGATACCGGATGCTCCGAACATCCAATCCATAACGGGTATGGTAGTATTCGCAGATCCGCTCGCCGGCGAGTTTGCTGATGCCGTAAACCGTGTTAGGATCCATAACGGAATACTGAGGCGTATTTGCTTTTGGAGAATGGGGCCCAAACACGGCAATCGAACTGGGCCAGAACACCCGTTTGACATGGTATTCGAGAGATAAATCCAGTACGTTCAACAACCCATTGATATTCAGGTCCCAAGCCTGACGAGGATATTTCTCACCGGTGGCCGAAAGCATAGCCGCTAGCAGATAAACCTGTGTCGGATGATATTTCGTAAAAAGTGTATGCAGGGATTTACGATCCAACACGTCGATGATTTCAAACGGGCCTTCAGCATCGGGTAGTTGCGGTTCCCGTATATCTGATGTAACTACATGTTGGGGGCCAAACTTTGCCCGTAAGGCAATCGCCAGTTCGGTTCCGATCTGGCCGTTCGATCCAATGATAATGATCCGTTCATTCATCGGTTGCAAACTTAGTAAAATTTCCATCTTCGTCACAGTGCCGCAGCTAATACGAAGCTCATGCGATACATTTTTGTGGCCCCCCTAGCATGGTAGATTTCGATCACGGCTACGTAGATTCCCAGGGGAAGTCGTTGCCCCGCATCCGACATTCCATCCCACACCATTCGGCCGTTCGTGGCGAGGCTTTGGTTGCGGTACAGTTTTTTGACCAACTGTCCACTGGAATTGTAGATATCAACGTTAGCCATAAAGCCGCTTTCTGGAAGTAGGTAAGCGATTCCCATTTCGTCCTCGAATCCATCGTTATCTGGCGAAAAGGTTTGAGACTCGAGAAAGAAGCCATGTTTTACTGCTTCGATCGGCGATTGGGAATTTGCGTATCCCGGTGTTGCACCGCCAACCGAGGTGGCAGCTGAGCGGAAGTTCCCCGGCAGATTCGTAGGCTGTGAGAAATATTGTCGCTCCAGCGAGATACCCTTTGGATTGGCCAAAAACGGATTTTGCATTTGCGGCATATAAAACAGGCTGTCAATGGTTCGCTGGTTACTGTAAAGAACGACGCCGCCGGTTTCGTTGTTGAAATTAGGCAGCAAAGGCATTTCTACAAAAGCAGACGGATCACTGTTCGGATAATGTCGCTGAACGAGGGCCGGGCGGGTAGTTAGTACTTTATATTGGTTGGGATATAGGTAAATCGGTCGGTCACTCACTTTTCGCTGGCTGCCCACCGTACCGACCGAATTAACGCTGGCTACATACAATTGCTGCAGGTCAATGGTTTTGTCCGAGTAGTTATAAAGCTCCACAAAATCGACCCCGTCTGATTTTGGATTGGAGAGAATTTCATTGATGAGAATGTCACCGGGTTGAATGGAAGCGTGTATGCCCGATGTAGGTCCAGGCTTTGCCGGCCCTGGCAACGGAGGCACGATTAGTTCAATAAGCAGGGAATTGACGAGCGGCTGGATGGCCGGAAGGATAGCCAGTAGGCCAACTGAGCAGAGTACATTGCTTTTCATAGGTTTAAGACGGATAAACAAAGCATTTCAGGTTCAAGGTTTTTGAGATTCCTTAGTCTATTGTTGCGTCAAATTTTGTATGTTTGGCAACTTTAAATTAAAGTTAACATTAATAATTTAGTTCACAAAAAACAACACAAAAAAAATGAAAGTGGCAGTAGTCGGCGCGACCGGACTTGTGGGTTCGGAGATGCTAACCGTGTTAGCAGCGCGTAATTTTCCCGTAACAGAATTGATTCCGGTAGCTTCCGAGCGGAGCAAGGGCAAGGAAGTCGAATTCAAGGGAAAGCAATACAAGGTGGTGACACCCGACGAAGCCATTGCACTAAAACCGGATGTCGCATTATTCTCTGCCGGTGGAGGTACTTCATTGGAGTATGCGCCCAAATTTGCGGAAGCCGGTATAACGGTGATTGACAACTCATCGGCTTGGCGGATGGATCCGGCGAAAAAACTGGTAGTGCCTGAAGTAAACGGGGATGTGCTGTCTGCAGAAGACAAAATCATTGCTAATCCGAATTGCTCTACCATACAAATGGTGGTAGTGTTGAAACCCCTGCATGAGCAATACACCATCAAGCGGGTCGTGGTATCTACCTATCAATCCGTAACGGGCACCGGCGTAAAAGCAGTAAAGCAGCTGCAGGATGAACGAGCAGGTATAGAAGGTGAAAAAGCCTACCCCTATCCCATTGACTTGAACGTGATCCCACAGATTGACGTATTCCAGGATAACGGCTATACGAAGGAGGAGATGAAAATGATCAAGGAGACGAACAAGATCATGGGTGATGACAGCATCCGCGTGACAGCTACCACTGTGCGTATCCCCGTTATCGGGGGGCATTCCGAATCGGTCAATATCGAGTTTGACAGCGATTTTGACCTGAATGAGGTACGCGCTTTATTGGCCAAACAGCCAGGAGTGGTGGTGGTAGATAATCCGGCCAATCTGGAATATCCCATGCCCAAAGATGCACATGGCAAGGACGAGGTTTTTGTGGGACGTATTCGTCGGGACGAAAGTCAGCCCAACACGCTGAATCTCTGGGTGGTTGCGGATAATTTGCGTAAAGGTGCAGCTACCAATGCGGTTCAAATTGCTGAAAAATTGATCGAGAAAGGACTATTATAGCCGACTCACGCGTGAGCATGGTAAAAAGCATCCGCCAATCAGCGGATGCTTTTTTTATTTCCAAACATCGATAAGGGTAATCCATGTGGTCGTTGTCTTAAGCTGAAAACAACAAGATGGAAAAAAATAAGATTACCCTTTTCTCAGTCCGACTACTTGCAAGCACGCTACTAACGCTGGCCCTGTCCGGGTACGTAATCGCACAACAAGGCAAGACAAACCAGGCACACGTCGGTATCATTTACCCGCTTAGCACCAACGGGAAAACAGCTTACTTGGATACCAACCAGTTTTCGCTGCATTTGATTGCGGGAATTTCACAACAAGAAAATGCCTTTCTGATCGCAGGGGTTTCGGGCATCGTCAAAGGCGACGCGTATGGAACGTTGGTGTCCGGAATAGCTAACCATGTCGGTAAAGAGGCAAATGGCGTGCAAATAGCAGGGATCTTGAATCAGATCAGACAACAGGCGAAAGGAGTTCAGATAGCTGGTTTGATCAATGCCACGGGCGATGCGGAAGGCTTACAAATCGCCGGGTTAATGAATAAAGCGGGAAACACAAATACACAAGTAGCGGGGTTGATCAATGTGGCAAAGAAAGTGAAAGGCGTCCAGATAGCCGGACTGATCAATATCGCGGAAGAAAGTAACTATCCGATAGGCATTCTTAATGTGATTAAAGAAGGCGAAATGTTGGTAGGGCTAACCACGGATGAGAAAGGAAATGCGATGGTAAGCCTACGCTCGGGAGGAAAGGTGTTGTATGGCCTGCTGGGTCTGGGCTATCATTTCGGATACGAAGAAACGCGTTATGTGCTCGAAGCAGGGATAGGGGCACACCTGGTCACCGCCAAGGCCTTCCGGCTCAACGCCGAACTGGCAAGCGCCGCGATGACCAACTTCGAAGAAGGCGCATACGGTAGGCAGAGCCTTCGCTTACTTGCAGGTTATCGGATTACGCCGCGTCTGGAATTATTTGCCGGCCCCACGTTCAACCACTTGATGTTTGATACCGACCAACCTGACGTCCGGAATGATCGGTACGTATGGAGGTGGCACGGTGATGATGTGTTCAACGGATTTTATCTGGGCGGGATAGCCGGCTTGCAATTCGCACTTTAATTTCAGAATTCCGTAAATTTGTCAGGTAACAACTGGATTTTTCGGATATGCATGCCTTGATCATCGTTGATCTCCAATACGACTTTCTACCAAACGGAGCCCTGGCGGTCCCGTTTGGTGATGAAATTATCGAGAAAGTAAACCGGATACAAAACGACTATGATTTGGTAGTGGCTACGCAGGATTGGCATCCTGCGGGCCATAAAAGTTTTGCATCGGCCCATCCGGGCCACCAACCATTTGAAATCGTGGATCTGGATGGACTCGAACAGGTGCTATGGCCTGACCACTGCGTGCAGGGGAATAGGGGCGCAGAGTTAACCGATCTTTTGGATACGCGCCGTATTGAAGCGATTTTCCGGAAGGGTACCGATCCCCACATCGACAGTTACAGCGGTTTTTTTGACAATGGCAAGCGTAAAAATACGGGCTTGGCGGGGTATCTACGCGATCGAGACATAACCGCGGTGTCGGTTTGTGGCCTGGCCGCGGATTATTGTGTGTATTTTACCGCCCTGGATGCGTTGGCTCAAGGCTTTGATACCTATATCGCTGAAGAAGCCGTGCGACCGATTGACGCTTCCGCTTATCGGGATAAGCGGACAACCTTCCTTCAACGGGGCGGAAAGTTGCGTTGATGACCCGGGATTCCGCTTCTTCCCCCAAAATGCCTGACGTGGTAGGTGAAGCTTAAGAGAAAATACTGTTGAAGCGCATTGTTCTGGGTATCTTGAATATATCGTTCGCTGATGCTACGACTGATGTTTGTATTGCGGTTCAGCAGGTCGTATGCCGACAAGGTGATCTCAGCTTCCTGCCGTTTAAATAGCTTTTTACCAACAGAGGCATTCCACAGAATAAACTGTTGATCGTAACCTTCGGCGAGCCCTTGGTTATACGTGTAATATAAGGAAGAGGCCACGCGTATACCTTTCCAGAACGTGTAGGCAAAGTCGTTGCGGATAATCTGATTGTAATAGTTATAGCTTAGATCTGAATTGGAATTGTTCCGTACGATACTGTAACTCCCCAGGTAGCTCAGCCCGATAACCAAATGCGGTCCGAAACGGCTGTTCGCCCCGATGCGCTGACTAACGCCGTAGGCGTCGGAATACGTTTCTGTACCGTTGATCAGTCCGACATCATGGTTTTGGTAGGCATTGGTGCTGAGGTTGAGGTTGATTTTCCACGGTTTGATGGGTGTGCCATAGGTGGTATGAACCCGTACGCGGTAGTATCCGTCGATATTTTCCGGCCGTGTGAACTGGCCGCCGGCACCCAACAGTACATCGGGGGCAATTAACGTATCCTTGCTAGCGATGTAGGAGGAAGTTACGATTTTGTTGTTTGAGAACTCAGCATTCATATTAGCCGAAAAATTACTTCCGGTTTCGCGTTTTACACTGTTGAACCGAAGACTGAGCCGGTGGCCATATTCCTGTTTCAGGTCGGCGTTGCCGGTGCGTATATTCAGCGGGTTTTGGTTATTAATCACGTCCTGCAGCTCGCCGATAGAAGGAGCATTGGTGGCCGAATTATAGCTGATCTGTGCTTCCTTGTCGCGGGAAAAGTGATAAGAAAAACTGGCGTTGGGCAGGTAACTGCTAAAGTGGCTTCCCGTAATGCGAGCATCCGGAAAGGTGCGGTGATTGTTGATTTTGGCATCTTGAAAATCAATGCCCACCTCGAAGCTGAAGGAATCCCGTTTGGCAATTTGATAAGAGACGCCGCCGCTTTGATAGGTATAGTCATTCCTGAATTCGTTAGACAGCTGTTTGTTGAACTCCCCAAGTTGGCCGGTCTCAATCAGGAATTCAAACGTTTCCCGGTTGGAATAGTTGGCCGTGTTGCGTAAGCTGTAGTTGGCTTGGACACGGCTGTGTTGACCCAGAGGTTCTGTGTAGGCCACTCTACCGGTAATACCATTGCCATATCCGTTTGTGTTGTTCTGATTGCTTACGGTATCGGTGCGGCCGACGGTCTGCGACTCGAAAAACTCGTTGAGAGAATAGGTATGTGCTAAGCCTTTGTTGGAATTGGCCGACCCGTTTGCGCTCAGTGAAACGGTCCTTCCGGCTTTGCTTAGACGCAGGCGGTAATCCAGACTGCCACTGAAATTGACATTGAAGTTGTCATGATCATTGGTACGCTCGGATGCATTGATCGGGTCATCGGTGGCCGATACCATACGACCGTTGGAAAATAACGTACGATTATTTTGTTGCAGGGATAAACTGGGGCGAAAGTCGATGCGCTGGTTGGAGTCGATATCGAAGCGAGCGCGGACATTGGCCCTGTGGCTGTAATTGATACTGTTCGATTCCTGGATTTGCGTGTTGAATTGGTTGGCATTTCTGCCAATCAGGTATTCCCGGTTCGTCAGACTATTTGTGGCGTTGCTCGTGGAATTGAAAGCGTAGTTTGCGTTGACATCCAAACGTTCATCCAACCATTCGTTGTTGAAGTTGGCCGAAACGCTGTTCGTTTGATTAATGCCTCTACCGTTGCCTTCGCCCGCTGGGTTGCTACGGTTTCTTTCGCCGCGGTTGTTGCGTCCGGTGGGCTCCCCTCCGGCGATGCTTGCCATGGAAAAATCCGATTGGTTGACGTTGTTTGATACCGCAAAGATCGTGAAGCGCCTGTCGCCATTAAATAGATTCAGGTAACCGCCGGTATTGTATCGTTCGCTTGCGCCATAGCCAGCCGCGGCTCGTCCAAAGTAGCCGTGCCGACGATCCGGACGGGTAACGATATTGATTACTTTCCGGCGTTGCCCATCGTCAAATCCGGTGAACTGTGCCTGCTCGCTTTTTTCGTCGATGATCTGAATTTTCGAAATGACATCTGCGGGTAAGGTTTTCAAGGCAATCCGCGGATCGGTGCTAAAAAATTCCTTGCCATCCACGATAATACGCTGTACATCTTCACCCTGCGCTTTTATCTGTCCTTCCTCGTCAATCTCCACCCCGGGAATTTGCATGACCAGCGCATCCGCATCGGCATACGGTTCGGTGCTGAAGGCCGACGCATCAAACTCGGTGGTGTCTCCCTTGAGGACGGCAACCGGTGGGGCGGCGATGACGGCTACCTCCTCCAGTGCACGGTACTCGGGAATTAAGCGAATGGTCATTGGCTGCGAGGTGCCTTGAGCGGGTATGCGGATGTCTACATAGGCTGGCCGGTATCCCAGGAAATTTACTTGAAGGCGGTATCTACCGGCAGGCACTTGTTTGAACTGGAAATTCCCGTCGATAGCGGAAGCCGCCTGTTCCAATAGCGAATCACGGTTTGTGAGTAATCGGAGACTGGCACCCCCTAAGGCCGTATGGTCAGCGCTATCAAGTACTTTGCCCCGTAGGGTTTGTTGTGAAAAGGTAACAAGCGAGCAAAAAAGCAAAGATAACGCTAAATAATAGCGTTTAGACTGGTTGTTCATGGTTAATTTAGTATCTGTGTGAACAATTTCGTAGTTTAAGACGCAATTGGCAGGTTAACGTTTAATCGTAATTGCTTTGTTACAGCGATTTTTTTATGAATATGGATGGATTTTCTGTGAACTTTTCTTCTTTTTCTCGATTTGACTATTGCAACCGTTTTTTGAGTAATATATTTGCAGTTTATTTGGTACGGCGTGATGACGAAGCAAAAAGCAGAAAGTAGAAAGGATAAAATAATGAGGGAGGCACTTTTGTTGTTTGCTGAAAAAGGCTACATGGACACCTCTACCAAAATCATTGCCCAACGGGCGGAAGTTTCCGAAGCACTTATTTTCAAACATTTCGGAAATAAAGATCGCCTGTTGTTCCATTTGATCAAATCGGGGTACCGAAGGGTCTTACAGCATCATCGGGGGATGATGATCTACCGGGATGCCAAAAGTTTCCTGAAGAGTATGATTAATTTGCCGAAAGAGCTGGTTAACGAAGAACCGGTCTTCTGGAAATTACAGGAGCGGTTGTCGCACCACGAGTTTTCCCGTCAACAACACGAACTTTTCATGAAGCCGGTTTATCCGGCTATCAAGCGTGCTTTTAGCGAATTGGGATACGAAAATCCGGAACTGGAAACTCAATTGCTCTTAATGATTATCGAAACGCTTTGGAAAAAAGAAGCAAATGGTGAGCTGAGTCACTCTGCTGAAGTGGCGAAACTGCTCGAAGCCAAATACGGTCTTGCTACCTAAAAACGAAAAAATGCTCAGAAAAGCTGCCGTTATCTCTGTCTTTGCCTCGCTGTTGGTATGTTTCTCAGCAGCTGGCCAACAGCGTGACGCATTCATCCCTTTTATCAATACACAACATGCGTGGGTCGATTCGGTATTCAATACACTCAGCCAACGGGATAAAGTAGCTCAGCTTTTTATGGTCCGCGCCCACACCAATCTGGGGCAGCGGTATATCGATTCGGTCGCTGATGTCGTGCAACGGGAACAATTGGGTGGAATCGTATTATTTCAAGGTGGGCCGGTGCGCCATGCACAGTTGATCAATCGGTATCAGCGTTTGTCGAAGGTGCCGCTGTTGGTTGCCTTTGATGGCGAATGGGGGCTGGGTATGCGGATGGCAGATTCTACCATCTCTTTTCCATATCAAATGGCATTGGGCGCGGTGCAAAACGAAGCGTTGATTTACCAGATGGGCCTGGAAATAGCGAGAGACTTCAAACGGCTCGGGTTGAATGTGAACTTCGCCCCGGTGGTAGACATCAACAACAATCCCCGCAACCCGGTTATCAATTTCCGTTCATTTGGTGAGAACAAACGAAATGTCGCCCGTAAAGGACTGGCTTATATGCGCGGAATGATGGACGGGGGAATAATTACGTCTCTAAAGCACTTTCCCGGTCATGGTGATACCGATGTGGATTCGCATCACGACCTACCCCAACTTAAATTCACTGCTGGGCGATTGGACTCCCTTGAAATGTATCCATTCCGTGAATTGATCAAAGCCGGTGCCTCGGGCGTTATGGTGGCGCACATGAACATCCCGAGCTTGGACAAGACGCCTAATCTGCCTTCGTCGTTATCCGAGCATATTGTTACCAATGTGCTCAAAAAGCGGCTCGGCTTTCAGGGCCTTACGTTCACGGATGCGATGGATATGAATGGCGTCGTCAAACACTTCCCGAATGGCGAAGCGGACGTCCGGGCAATCATCGCAGGGAATGACCTTCTGGAGCTTTCACAGAATAGCGCTCGCGCAATTGAGATGGTGTTGCAGGCGATCAAACGGGGGAGGTTGACACAAGCGGATATCGACAGCCGCGTCAAGAAGATATTAGCGGCAAAATATTGGTTAGGATTGGATAAGCAGCAGCCGGTAAACCTTGCCCATCTTTATCAAGACGTCAATAGGCGGCAGACCGAATTACTGAATCAACGGCTGGCGGACGCTTCAGTGACCCTTCTTAACAGCGATAGTTTGATCAACGCCATCAATTATACCAAGCGGACGGCGATTATCAGTGTAGGCGTTGCACAGATTTCGGAATTTCAGAACATGCTGGGATGGCGGTTTGATAACCACATGAATTATGTGCTATCTCCGGATGCGACGGCGGATGACGTGGCTGCCGTGGCAAGCGAACTGGGTCGATACAGCCAGATAATTGTCGCAATTCATGATAATCGCGCCCGACCAAGGAGCACCTTGCCATATAACGGAACGGTACGTTTTTTCCTAAATGAGCTTGCCGCGATGAACAGCGTTTTCTGTGTGTTCGCCAATCCGTATGCCCTGGCCGGATTGCCGGGAATTGAACAGGCGAAATCCATCCTCGTATGTTATCAGAATGATCTCATTATGCAGCGCGCCGCAGCAAAAGTTCTTCTTCGGAGACTAACTCCTTCCGGAAGACTACCGGTTACCATTAACTCGTTTTTCCGTTATGGCGATGGGAAATAACCGCAATCACAAGGCGGGACGATCATTCAATATACACTTCGCGTACATTTGAAGGCACGCTTTCATTTTTTATACGGTCGATGGCCGTCACCACATACCGGTAGTAACCGTTTTTCCGGGTCATGTTGTCGGTATACGTCAACTGGTGGCTGTCATAGGTAATGTATAGTATGTTTTGCGGGTTATTTAAGTTTAGGTCTTCACCTTCGTTGAATCGGTATACGACGTAGCCATAGGCTTCGTCGCCATCTGCCGCAGCAGCAGCTGGCAGCCAATGCAAAATTACCGAAGTGCGATTTTCGGCTACGGTAGCCAACAAACCGAAAGGGGGTTCCGGTGGAACGCTGTCCAGCCACGGCATGGTGGGTGGGAGCGACTTATAACGGTATAGGTTGTATTGCAGCGAATCCCTAAGGCCGGCAGCATTATTGCTGATGTGCTTGGAACTATAGTAGATGCTTCCCTGTGCATGTGCATGCGCCCGGGCATACCGCACTTGATTGGGTATCTGATTGCGATCCCGCCAACCTTCCCGGTTCTCGTTTACCCGGTATGCCGCATGACCGATATAGAAATGCCTGCCGTTGGTGTGCTGGGCCCACCAATCGGCCAATACTTCGTACGGAGCCGCGGGATTGCCAAAAGGAAAGTAAATTTGTGGATTGATGTAATCCACCCATCCTTCCTCCAGCCATTTTAGCGCATCTGCGTAGAGTGTCCGGTAACCGCTTAAGCCTGAGGATGCTGAGCCGCGCGGATGGTCTCTTTTGTTGTCCCAGATGCCAAACGGGCTTACCCCAAATTTGATGTACTTTTTCGCGCTGTGCACGCTGTCTGAAACCATTTTAATCAATAGATTAACATTGTTTCTGCGCCAATCACCTACATCGCGGAAACCATTTGGGTATTTTCTGAACGTCTCTGAATCAGGAATCGGCTTGCCACTGTCCGGGTAAGGATAAAAATAATCATCGAAGTGGATGCCGTCTATATCATAGTTTCGAACGATGTCCATGACAACCCCGGTGATGTACTCCCTGACCTCGGGCAGGCCGGGGTTGAAGAGTTTCTTTCCGCCGTAAATGAAAAACCAATGAGGTTTCTGACGGGTAATGTGATCGGGGGTCGTGTGGGCCGATACCAAATCAAACGTAGCCCGATAGGGGTTGATCCATGCGTGCAGTTCCATGCCGCGTTTATGCGCTTCCTCGATCGCAAATTCAAGCGGGTCATAAAAGGGAGTGGGTTCCTGCCCCGGCTTCCCGGTAAGGAATCGGCTCCACGGTTCCTTGCTTTTAGCATATAATGCGTCGGCCGATGGCCGTATTTGCAGGAGGATCGCATTGATGCCTGCCCGTTGGTGATTGTCCAATTGTTGAATCAACTCCGCTTTCTGCTGGGCGGTGGTGAGGTTATTTGCCGACGGCCAATCAATGTTGACTACGGTCGCGATCCAAACCCCCCGTAGTTCGCGTTTCGGTAACACATCCATCGGCGGGTGGGAATTACCATAACCCGCAAACGAAAAAAGCGATAGCAAAGCAATAAAAAGAAAATCCCGGCAAACACGAACAGTACTTATCTCCAATGTCATCATCCACCACAAATCTAACGCGTAAAATCGTAAATTTAAAATCGTAAATCTAAAATCTACGTCACCCGTGCCCATTCCATAACTTTAGGATGTACGCACCCATGACAAACCAGCCACAGGCCACGGCCAGTATTTTCAATACGACATCCCGTTTGTCGAAACCGGCCGCGCCTTTGACGATGGCGTACACCAGCACGATCAATAACGGTATCGTAGGTGGATAGAGGTGATAGCTTTCGGCCCAGTTTCCGTTAAACAGGGCTAAAAGCGAACGTTGGAATCCGCAGCCCGGGCAATCGATTCCCGTAAGAGTTTTAAAAGGACAGGGCAGCAACAACCGTTGCAGCCACGAAAAACCCTCCAGGCTGCAAATGGCCCACGCGAAAAAATGCGTTTTCGGAATGTTATACCGTTGGATTTTGTGGATTGTCCCGATCGTCAAATGAATCTTTTATGTTGTCAAAGTCGTTCTTCAAATTGTTAAACGAGTTGCCGCCCGTAGCCTCGGCTGCGGTGGGTCCGATGTATCGGGCATCGCCAAAACCAAGGATGGGAAATACCACGATTCCAAAAAGGACGGCCAGTATGGTCCAAAGAGGTACTTCTTTTCCAAAGCTTTTCATCAACAAGTTAAGCAGCCAGATAGAGAAAATGATGTTTACGCACGGTACCAAGGCCGCAACTACACCCCACCATATGGGTTTGCCCACAATCTCGGCAATGACGATCATGTTGTAAATGGGAATGATCGCAGCCCAACCCGGTTTCCCGGCTTTTTCAAACATTTTCCAGAGGCCAGCGATGTAAAGTACAAGCACTGACAAATAAAAAATCATCCCAACAATACCAATACCGGTAAATAAGCCACCGCTTACCCCGTCGTAGTTTCCGTAGTTATCCATGATTTTAGTTTTGATGATGAGGTGAATTAATTGAAATTGATTAGTAATTGTCTGTAATTCAATTCAAATATAAGAGTAAATTCGAAAAATGCAATATGCTCTTTACATGAAATAAAAGCAATATCTTTGCAAGCGTACCCTTCTGACAGGACGCGGATGAAAGAGCAGATTTCTGTTTTCGACATGTTTAAAATTGGCATTGGGCCGTCAAGCTCACATACGCTGGGACCTTGGCGTGCAGCGCAGTTGTTTTTACGGCGCTTGTCGCAAAAAGGTGTGCTCGAACAGACGGAAGCTGTCAAAATCCTGCTTTATGGTTCGTTGGCCAAGACGGGCATCGGGCACGGGACAGATGTCGCGGTATTGCTGGGACTAAGCGGAGACGATCCGGTTACTTTTGCGGTGGAGGAGGTAGTTTCCAAAGTTGAGCGAATCCGACAGCAGCATCGGCTGATGTTGGCGGGGACACACGAAATATCCTTTCAATATACCAACGACCTGCTATTTTTGTATGGAGACAGCCTTCCTTTTCACCCAAATGCCGTAACCTTTCAGGCGTTGTTGGTCGACGGAACGGCCGTCAGCGAAACGTATTACTCCATCGGTGGTGGCTTCGTGGTCCAAGAGGACGACAGCGATGAAGACAAGCAAGAAGTCGATCTGCCTTTTTCCGTGCAAAACGCACACGATTTATTGACCTGGTGCATGCGCACGGGTCTCAAAATCTCTGAATTGGTGCTGGAAAACGAACAAGCTTGGCGATCAGAGGAAGAGACCAGAAAAGGTATAATCCGCTTATTTGAAACCATCCGGGATTGCATTTACCGGGGATGCCACACGACGGGTTCGTTGCCTGGCGGGTTACAAGTGGAACGACGCGCCCATAAACTTAATAAGCGGCTGATTTCCGGCAGACCCTACAGTGATTATGAAAGCTGGATAGCGGCGATACGCGCTGGAGGCAATAGTTTTCAGTATACCCTAGACTGGGTAAGTTGTTTCGCGCTAGCGGTCAATGAAGAAAACGCGTCTTTCGGCCGGGTGGTTACTGCACCCACCAACGGTGCAGCGGGCGTTATCCCTGCGGTGTTGCAATATTTCATTACTTTTCACGACGGTTTGCAGGAGGATCAACTTGTCCGATTTATCGCTACGGCTTCGGAAATCGGCAGTATCTTCAAAAAAGGGGCGACCATCTCGGCTGCGATGGGAGGGTGCCAGGCAGAGATCGGGGTTTCATCCGCGATGGCGGCAGGGGCACTTACCGAGCGTCTGGGCGGCTCGCAGCGACAGGTGCTGATGGCCGCTGAAATCGCGATGGAACACCATTTAGGTCTTACCTGTGACCCCATCGGCGGATTGGTACAAATTCCCTGTATCGAGCGCAATACCATGGGCGCAATCAAGGCGATCACGGCAGCGCAACTAGCCCTGCAATCCAATCCCGATAAGGCCAAGGTCAGCCTGGATGCGGTCGTCAAAACCATGTGGGAAACGGCCCAGGATATGAACGTGAAGTATAAGGAAACCGCCGACGGCGGTTTGGCGGTGAATATTCCGCTTAGCTTGCCGGAGTGTTAATTTTTTCATTACTTTGTGCTATGCCTCTTTTCGTCAGTTCGGTCGCTTCAGGTAGCAATGGCAATTGCTATTATGTCGGCAATGACAGCGAAGCGATTCTGGTGGATGCAGGCATTTCCTGCCGTGAAACGGAGAAACGCTTGGCGCGGCAGGGATTATCCATGCAACGGGTGAAGGCCATCTTCATTTCACACGAACATACGGATCACATAAAGGGATTAAGTGTGTTGGCCAACAAATACCAACTGCCGGTATTTTTGTCCGATGGTACGCGCGCCGGCTGCCGGCTGGCAATACCGGATCGTTTGCTGCATCCGTTGGCCGATCTGCAAACGGTAACGGTGGGAGCGCTAACAATTACGTCTTTTCGGAAATACCACGATGCGGCTGATCCCCACAGCTTCCTGATAAATAGCGGCGAACATACCGTGGGAGTTTTTACAGACATCGGCCGTGTCTGCGAGCGGGTAATGGATTATTTTCGTCAGTGTGACGCTGCCTTCCTGGAGACCAACTATGATGAACATATGCTCATGGGAGGACGTTATCCCTTTTTTCTCAAAAACCGTATCCGGGGAGGCTACGGGCACCTGTCGAACCGGGAAGCGCTGGAGTTATTTAGGCAATACCGATCGCCGAAATTGAGCCACTTATTTCTTTCGCACTTATCACGGGACAATAACGATCCGGAGCTGGTATACAATTTGTTTAGTGAACACCGGGAGGGCACAGAAATCATTGTAGCAGGTCGTTATGCCGAAACGGCGGTGTACTGTCTGGGAAGCAACCCCCTTTTAGCACCCAGTGAGCTGGATGTCCATATGAATGTGACCTATGGATAGGTTTCAATATAAAAAGTGAAACAAAGAGCTCGTTGGCCTGTTTATATCAGGATTTAGCAAAGTTTGATTGATCTTTAATTCTTCACCATGTATACAATGCTTTTCAGCCGATTAAAGGTGGGCAATGCCGCACCCCTATTGGCTTCTGTTCTTTTGCTGGCTGCAGCCTGTAAAAAAGAAAACGGTGGAAACGAGTCTCCTTCCAGCAATGAAAAAACCAATCAGTGGGTGATCGAAAACATGCGGGACGTTTACTATTGGAACACGTCCATACCCCAAGACCGCAATCTAAATTTCCGTTCCGATCCCGAAGATTTTTTTGAGAGCATTTTGCATCCGGACGATCGGTTTTCATGGATTCAGTTGGCGAAAGATTTGGAGGACAATCTGTCTGGTGTTTCCACAACAGTGGGATTGGGAATCGGCTTGCTTCAGATTAATCAAGCCGGCGAAGTAATTATCTCCGTTCGGTATGCGCTGGAAGACTCCCCGGCAGACGAAGCCGGGATTGAGCGCGGGGATATTATCACGGAAATCAACGGCCGTGCGTTGACAATCGAAAATTACCAGGAAGTGCTGGAGCCTTATTACGGTTCGTCGACGTTTCGTGTTCAATTGGCGCATATTAACGAAAATGATCAGATCGTGCTTGACCAAGAGATCGATCTTACACCGGTCGAGCGGTTTCAGGAGCAAGCGATTCATATGGATACGGTTATCACCACATCAGGGGGTAAAAAAGTGGGCTACCTGTTTTACAATCGATTTCTTAATGAGCAGCCGAACGAATTGCTGGAAGCTTTCGACAAATTTAAATCGGCGGGTGTAAGCGATCTGGTATTGGATCTGCGGTATAATGGTGGGGGCGGTATATGGATTGCGGCCATGATGTCGGGACTTATTCAAGCTAATTTCCGGGAGGCTGACCCGTTCATCCAATACAAATACAATAGCAACTATGGAAGCGAAACGCTGACCTACTACCAGTTGTTTGGCGGGGATTCGGAAAAGGAAGAGGAGGTTGAGTCGGCAAATGAATTGGTGAATGTTATCAAGGAGTTAAACTTGAATTTGCCCCGGGTATACATCCTGGCAACCAACTCGTCAGCATCCGCAAGCGAATTGGTTATCAATAACCTCCGTCCCTTCTTATCCGATGCGAACGTTGTGCACATCGGCGAAACAACGGTGGGAAAAAATGAGGGGTCCATTACCATCGTTGACGAACGAAAGCCCCCGGAGATCGAATGGGGAATTCAACCGATCATTGTAAAACTCGCAGATAAAAATGGATATGGGGACTATCCGAACGGTCTGCAGCCGCAGTATATCGTGGATGAATGGGATTACCTGCCGTGGTCTCCCATCGGGTCGTTGGATGATCCGCTGTTGGCGAAAGCACTTGGTCTTATCGATCCGAGCATGCAGCCGCTCGCTGCAAAAAGCATGGGAACGAGGGCGCAGACCGCACGTGCACTTCACGCCGTGAAGGTTCCGGGCTTCGAAGACGAGCTGAATCGTCCCGTACCGGTTGATATCGGTCGTCCGAAAAAGCGATTTATTCGATAAGGTGCATACCGAACAACGCCGCGATATGGTCCTTAAGCCGGCTTTTCACGGCATCGATATCCTGCGGCTTCCCCAGTTCCCGCTGCATAGACGTGACATCCTTGTCATCGATGCCGCATGGAACGATGTTGCCAAAGTATGCTAGATCGGTATTGATGTTGAATGCAAAGCCGTGCATGGTTATCCACCGGCTCGCCCGGACGCCCAAGGCGCATATTTTGCGGGCCCGGCCGTTATCCGCATCGAGCCACACCCCCGTGTATCCCGGGTAACGACCCGCTGCGATGCCGTAGTCTGCCAATGTGCGTATAACAGCCTCCTCCAAGGTGCGGAGATAGAGATGAATGTCCGTAAAGAAGTTGTCGAGATCCAGAATCGGATATCCTACAATCTGCCCAGGGCCGTGGTAAGTGATGTCGCCGCCGCGGTTAATTTTATAAAAGGCGGCATGTTTTTCGGCCAAACCTTTTTCATCCAACAGTAGATTTTCCGGTTTGCCACTTTTACCGAGCGTATATACGTGTGGATGTTCCGTAAAAATCAGGTAATTGGCGGTGGGAGATGCCGTACGGTTCACACGGTTTGCTGACTTCTGCGCCACCACTTCGGAAAACAGGACTTCCTGTCTATCCCAGGCTTCCCGGTAATCCATCAGCCCCCAATCTTCGAAAACTACGTTTTTATTCATGCTGGATTGGTTTTTCAGCTCTAATATAACAGATTGTCATACGGATATCTTTCCGTGTGCATATTCACAACGGTTTCGTAAAGTAACTTCCTGAATCCATCAACGTTGACTTTGTCGGTTGCCGAAATGAACACGGCCGGACTGTTATGTCTCGCCATCCAGCTGCTTTTAAACGCTTCTAATGAAACGGGAGCAGTCTCCTCCGGCTCGTTGCTATCGTCGCCCTCGCTCGAGGCAGCATCGTGCCTGTACGCATCAATTTTATTAAATACGGTAATCGTGGGCTTGTCCAGTGCAGATAAATCCTTGAGGGTTTCATTTACCGCCCGGATGTGATCTTCAAAACTCGGATGGGAAATATCCACCACGTGTAGCAGCACGTCCGCTTCGCGGACTTCGTCTAACGTAGACTTGAAACACTCAACCAAATGGTGGGGCAGTTTCCTGATAAAGCCAACCGTGTCCGACAGCAAAAATGGCAGGTTGTTGATGACAACTTTGCGTACCGTGGTGTCCAGTGTGGCGAACAGCTTGTTTTCGGCAAAGACATCTGATTTGGAAATCAGATTCATAATGGTGGATTTTCCCACGTTCGTATAGCCCACCAATGCCACCCGGATTAGCTGGCCGCGGTTTTTTCGCTGCGTTTCGGCTTGACGATCGATGGATTTCAGCCGGTCTTTCAGCAAAGCAATCTTATTCAGAATCATCCGGCGATCGCTTTCAATTTGGCTTTCACCCGGACCACGCATACCGATACCGCCGCGTTGACGTTCAAGGTGAGTCCACATACGTGTAAGACGCGGCAGCAGGTACTGCAGTTGCGCCAATTCCACCTGGGTCTTGGCCTGCGCCGATTTGGCCCGTCGAGCAAATATATCTAAAATAAGATTGCTGCGGTCCAGGATCTTTACGTTCAATTCCTTTTCAATGTTTCGTAGCTGGGATGGTGACAATTCGTCATCAAATACGACGATGTCGATTTCTTCAGCTTTTACATATGCCTTTATTTCATCCAATTTCCCCGAACCCACAAAGGTTGACCGATCGGGATGGTTAAGCTTTTGCGTAAAGACCTCTTTTACAATCCCTCCGGCTGTGTCCACCAGAAACGCAAGTTCTTCCAAGTATTCCCGTTCTTTTTCTTCGCTTGAATCCGGAAGGATAATGCCTACCAGTACAGCGGTTTCGGGTTGTATAGCAGTATCAAAAATCTTTTGTTTTGCCATGTAGTCAAAATTAAGTGTAAAAATATACGTAAAAGTCCGAATGCGTGGGTATTACATGGCTTTTTGGTAACTAACAAGATGCAAAGATAAAGGTTTCCCCTGAAAACAAAAAAGCCCTGAAACGGGGAGAATCAGGGCTTTTAAACTAACCAATTATAAACCTAAATTATGAAAAGACAATTTTATACAAGTATGTGATCAATAACCGTGCCAAAAATACCCACCCCCTGCACAAGCGATGTGCGCGCATTGCCTGCGATCCGACAGTACCTATAGCCGGTGCCTATCCGTAGCCGAAAAGTGAACGCTCTGTTTGCGGAATGTCAGATTATCCCTGGCCCCCGGAGTCAGCGTTTGAGTAATCTCAATATTAATCGCTAACTTTGTGGCTATGATCGAACTTCCTGTCATTCCGGCCAATCAATTACAGCGCAAGCCCGATTGGCTTCGTGTAAAACTTCCTGTGGGAAAAGAATACCGGCACGTCCGTGGATTGGTGGACGAGCATAAGCTGCACACCATCTGTGAGAGCGGAAACTGTCCGAACATGGGAGAGTGTTGGGGGGCGGGTACGGCGACGTTCATGATATTGGGAAATATCTGCACACGTTCCTGTTCGTTCTGCGCGGTAGCCACAGGGCGTCCGTTGGCAGTCGACTTGGACGAACCTAATCGGGTTGCCCAGTCCGTCAAACTCATGCAGGTAAAACATTGTGTGATTACCTCGGTGGACCGCGATGACCTGAAAGACGGTGGATCGACAATGTGGGCAGAAACGGTAAACGCAATCCGCCGTGAAAGTCCAGGTACGACGCTGGAAACGCTGATCCCCGACTTCAAAGGGCAATGGGATAATCTCGAGCGTGTCCTCGCCGTACGTCCCGAAGTGGTATCGCATAATCTTGAAACCGTACGCCGTCTTACACGGGAGGTGCGCATACAGGCAAAATACGACCGCAGCCTTGAATGCCTGCGTCGGATATCGGCCGCTGGGTTGCGAACCAAATCGGGAATCATGCTCGGGTTCGGCGAAACAGAAGCTGACGTTATTGAAGCAATGACCGATTTATATGAAGCCGGCGTGCATATTCTCACGCTGGGACAGTATCTTCAGCCTACGAAAGCGCACCATCCAGTTGTCGAATGGATTACGCCCGACCAATTTACATACTACAAAGAAATCGGGTTGCGGATGGGCTTTAAATACGTAGAAAGCGGTCCGTTGGTGCGCTCGTCCTACCACGCGGAAAAGCATTTGTTTGACATGTAATCGCATACGTGCGCTAGTCAACGGATAATCTCTTGCACGTGTTTTCGTATGTTCTCTGCAATTTTATCGATGGGTAAATCATCCGGATCTTCGCCAAACGGATCTTCGATCGATTCTGCAATGATTTCCAACGAAGCCATTACGTAAAAAACGAAGGGCACTGCGGCAATCACAAAATACCCCATGGAAAATACATAGCCCAACGGCAAAGTAAGGACATAAGTGATGATGAATTTCTTAATGAAGGAGCTGTATGACCACGGTATGGGCGTGTTTTTGATCCGCTCGCACGCACCGCAAATATCGGTTAGTGCCGATAATTCGTTGTTGACGACAATCAATTGATCACCCGTAAGTATTCCCTCTTTGTAGAGGCGGTTCGTGCGGTTGTACATCAACGCAGCGAGTTGGTTGGGGCCATGCCTCTGTTTATCCAACTGGTCAAACTCAGGGTGTGCTTTTTCGTCGAGCATGAAGCGGGTTTCATTGGAGCGTAGGTGCTCAAAAAGCGTGTGCGCATACATCGGAATCGTCTTTTCGTAAAAATCCCGGTTAGCCTGATCTTGTGGTGCCAGAAAACCATTAAGCTTGATGGCTAGATTGCGGCTGCAATTTGTGAGTGCTCCCCACTGCCTCCGGGCTTCCCACCATCGGTCATAAGCGGTGTTTGTACGGAAAACCAATAGTATCGACATCACAAATCCCAGCAGGTTATGCAGTATGGTAATGTTCTTTACCCAGCTTCGTTCGGAAAGTTTAAGGTATTCCAGCTCCCAATAGGCGATGCCCCAGGAGTACAAGGCCATGACCAGTAATAGCGGAAACAATTTGCGTATGGTGTCCGATCTATGAAGTGTGAAAGTGGCGTGAAACCAATCCTTGGGGTTGTAAACAATCATAATGCAAACATAAAAAATAACCGTTTGAACCCAATCTGGATTTTTGGTAACTTTGATCAAGGGAAATGCGCGATGAAAATAGGAGAAGTAGTTATCCAAACGCCACTTGGATTAACCGTCATCAAGGGAAACGAAGCAGGTTTAACATCAATTTCCGTTATCGATGCGGATATGGTTACGCCGTCATCGGCTATTCCGGACGGATTAAAGCCCGCGGTAGAGCAATTGCATGAATATTTTTCGGGCACACGCAAAGCGTTCCAGCTAAAGTTGAATCACCAAGGCACGGATTTCCAGAAAAGCGTTTGGCAGGAATTGCTCTCCATCCCTTATGGGAAAACTATTTCCTATTTGGAACTTTCCCGGAGACTTGGCGATGTGAAAGCCATCCGGGCGGTGGCGGCGGCTAATGGACAAAATCCTTTTTGGATTGTGGTGCCGTGTCACCGGGTCATCGGTAGCGATGGATCGCTCACGGGATATGCCGGAGGTCTTTGGCGCAAGAAGTGGTTGCTGGAACACGAAAGCCCCTACAAGCAGCAGTCGCTATTCGCTTGATTTTTTAAAGGACTCCCAACGCTACGTAAATTAGACACAATAAGCCTACTGGTTAACACATTCCCGGTGCCTTCTTCACTATGATCCTTTATTTCATCCAAAGTGAATCCGCGGTGAATCTGCATTTTTCAGGTGAAAGCCCGGACTCACCGCAACCTTAGGTGGACTCACCCTGGACGCACTGTAAAGAAGGTGACTACAAAAGTTGAATTTGCCAATATTTTCTTATCTTCATCATTGAAAACACGAACGATGCCTATTGTACCACCCCTCAAAATACTCAAAGCGTCTGCCGGGTCGGGTAAGACCTTCAGTCTCACAGCGCATTACCTAACGCTCTTATTCTCGGGTGAGACCAAGTACCGCGAGATTCTCGCCATTACTTTTACGAACAAGGCGACAGCAGAGATGAAAGGTCGTATTCTAAAAGTATTGGAAGCCTTGGCCACCGGCGGCGGTTCCGAGAAAGATGATGCAGCCGGTTATCGCGAAATCCTGTTAGAAGCCTATCCCCAGTGGGATGCCGTCATGCTGCAACAACGCTCGGCCGAAGTGTACCGCAAAATCCTGCATGATTATAGCCGCTTTGCGGTGAGCACCATCGATGGCTTCACACAGAAAGTAATCCGTGGTTTCACATTTGAACTGGGCATCGAAGCCGGATATAAACTAGAGATGAACATACGGAAAGTGAAGACGGATTTGGTGCTGCGTCTCAATCGCTTGCTGGATGAACGACCGGACCTATTGCAATGGATCATGGACTATGCACAGGTACAGATCGACCGGGATGAAAACTGGAACTACCGATGGGCACTCAGTGACCTTGCTTCGGAAATTTTTAAAGAGGATTTTCAGGATTTCGACAAGGCCGTGTCCGATATTCCCGAACAGGAACTGTTTGCCAGTCTTGACAGCTACTGCAAAGAAACCATCAAACAGTTTGAAGGTGCATTTGAGCAGTTGCTCAAAACAGCTGCAGAGCTGTTTGTCGCTTCCGGAGTGGATATGATGGATCTGGCGGGGAAGTCACGCAACCACTTGGGCAAGCTGGGTAGCCTGTCTGCCCAAAACCCTCACGACGTGGTTAAAAAGCTGGAAAAATATATCCATACACCCGATGAATGGCAGAAAGGCGGTCCGGTGGGCGAGGTAGCTGTGTTATATCGCGATTTAAACCCCTTGTTAGAACGCCTGTATGAATTGTATACTAAGCAAAGTCCCGATTATTACCTGGCCAAGGCGATCGACGAGAACCTTTACTACCTGCGTCTGCTCAAAGAAATGAGCACATTACTGGCCGAATGGCGTAGGGACAATGGAGCACAGCTTATAAGTGATGCACAAATCCTGCTCAACAACATCGGGACTAACGAATCGGGCGATCCTACGTTCATTTGGGAGAAAACGGGTAATCGCTTCCGGCATTTCCTCTTTGACGAGTTTCAGGATACTTCGCGGAAACAATGGAATAACCTGCGCCCCTTGCTCATCAATGCGATGGGAAACGCTAGCGGTAAACGGAGTGAACACCTCATCGTGGGCGACGTCAAACAGAGTATCTATCGATGGCGGAACGGCGACTGGCGTATCCTGTTGGACCGGGCAGAGCAGCAGATCGGTACAGCGTTTAATACAATCGACACGTCGTCGCTCGTCCAGAACGAAACACTGGAAACCAACTACCGTAGCCACGAGAACATTGTGACGTTCAATAACCTGGTTTTTGAGTATGCCCCGCAATGGTTGCAGCACCGCCTGAACGAACGCATTCGGACCGAGCTGGGTGATGAAGAATATGAACGCTGGTGGAAACCTACCGGCAACCACGATACCATCATCCGCGCGTACAGCGACAGTCGACAGCAATTGCCTTCTTCTGTGCAAAAAAAAGGCGGTAAAGTACAGGTGGATTTCATCGATGTGGGCAGCAACAATCACCGCGCCAGTGCCGTGAAGGAAGAAGCACTCGGCCGCTTGGCCGATACGGTCATCGAATGGTTGTCTTCAGATACCTACCGCCCTGGCCAGATTGGTATCCTTGTCCGCACCAACAACGAAGCCCGTGAAGTCATCCAGCACCTGCTCGATCGGCAGCGGGAATCCGGTGTTGCATTTGACGTTATATCCGGCGATGCACTGGCATTGGCCAGCCATCCGGCGATCCGGCTGCTGGTGGATACGTTGCGCGCCCTGATGGGCAAGTTTCCTGATACGGCATTGTATATGGCCAACTGCATCCACCTGTATAGCCAATTGCGTGGCAGGGGGCAAAGCGTCTTACCTGATGACTGGGTACGGATCAGTACATGCAAACCCACCAGGCTGACCGGATTGTTGCCCGAACCGCTTTGCAGCAATTGGGAAACCTGGTCCCAACTGCCGCTGGCCGAGCTGATCGAATCGCTTATTGTCGCCTATGGACTCCAGACGAATGAGGAGAGCCTTCCGTATCTGCTTGCTTTCCGCGACCTTGTTGCCGCTTTCACCGCCAATGGCGAACGAGGAATACCCGCATTCCTGACGTATTGGGAGGAAGAAGGAATCGACCGGGCATTACCTGCTGCAGGTGACGCAGAAGCGATCGAGGTGTTGACCATCCATAAGTCCAAGGGACTGGCATTTGATGTAGTAATGATCCCGTTTTGCAGCTGGCCCATCGATGGGCGTACCAACGGCAATTTTTGGGTGAGTACCGAAGACACCCCTTATGCCCTTCTGCGTAAAACGCCGGTGAAATATAAAAGCGACCTCGGCAAGTCGCGCCTTTACCAAGCGTATTTCGAAGAGATGCTCTTTAACTATATGGACGCCCTCAATACGCTTTATGTGGCAACTACCCGGACCCGCAGACATTTATACATCACCGCACCTGGCAAAAAGGGCGATGGCGAAATCAGTTCCTTGCTTGCCGGCGACCTGCTCCTGGAGACGTTGCCGGAAATTGCTGAGGAGCTGGATGTGGTCTTTCATGGTGGGATGCAGTTAGGTGAAATCGACAACGACGATATCATTTGGCAGAATAAACCGGCTTCGGCCGGCCTGTCGTTCAGCTATTATCCCGCTTCACTCCGGATGAAGGAGGAGTTGGTCCGCCCGGAAATAGAGGCAGAACTGGACATTGTGCGACTGGACGCTGCAAAGCGGCGTGGGCAATTGCTGCATGAGCTGATGGCTGAGACCGCTTCGAGGGCCGATCTGGACGCTCGCTTGGATGCCTTGCAGGCGCAGGGACTCCTACGCGAGGAAGAACGTGCAGATGTATTGACGCTCGCCCTGAATACATGGAATCATCCGCAATTGGCGCAGTGGTTCAATGGTGATTATGAACACTGGAACGAACGGAGTATCATTTTACCCAACGGACGGACGCTCCGCCCGGATAAGGTATTGGTACGCCCGGGTGAAACCGTTGTATTGGACTTCAAATTCACCCAGCATGAGGAGGAGGCACACCTCAAGCAGGTGGTCGACTATCAGCTGCTTCTCCGTGAAATGGGCATGCCGAACGTAAGCGGATATGTGTATTATGGCTCTATGGAAAAATTGGTAAAAGTATAATTTGAGCTTTGAGGTAGGATTATTTTTTGGTTGGTTTCGTCGTTAGCCGTGCGATCTTTTGCTGGATTCGTCCCCTGGTATCACCATAAGACGAAAAATCGTCTTCTGGCGGTGGTTGTAGAAGGTCGGCTGCTCCCAACGCAGCCATTTCAGGGCTTACATGAAAGGCGTCGAGGATGATAGAGGGGTAGAAGTCTTTGTTGGTGGTTTGGGTACGCTGCCCCAGCCAGTTCGATGAAAAATAGCGCAGGCATAGCACCACGAGTACAATATCTCCTTCGAGCAACAGTTTGTTGCACTGCCAATCGATTTCCGTAGGGCTATGGTCTGATTCTCCAACATCGAATCCTGCATAATCAACGATTTGCACGTTTCCTTCCCGGAAGTTGAAGGCGACGACAAAAATGCCGAAAGTGCCGTTCGGCCGGTAGAAGTTCGGAGGATAAACGATGTCATCATCGGGGACGAAAGGCCCCAGTTGAAACCGGATAGCGCCGTTGCCCGCCACATCAAGCCTAGGCGACACCGCCACAAGTTTCTCAAACGGGGCGTCCTCATTGAATGAAAATCCTTTTAATTGGCTGAGGTCAGCGTCGTGGAGATCGCGTTCACCTATTTCCGTTTCAGCAGTACGGATACAGGCAGCAACCGTTGCCGTAAGCCGTCGCACCATATTGCCATCGCATTCTTCATATACGTTGTGAAAGACGCTTCGTATGAATTTAGCCTGCCTGGCGGCCAGCCCGAATTCGAGCGCGCTCAGCTTTGAGGAAAGCGTCTGCTTTACCCGTTTGGGCGCAATCTGCATAATCTGCTTGTCTTTGTAGCCCCTGTAAACGATGTTGTCAATTTTGCCCCGGATTTTCCCGTTTTTATCCCGTGAAGCCATGGTAAATGATTTTGAAATGGTTTAACTAATTGCTATCTTTGGTCTGTCTACCTACCGCTTGTCCCTTTTCTTACTTTTGTTTCCTGCCGTGTTCGGGCCCGCTAGGTATCCAACTCGCTATGTATTCGCCATGTCTCAATTTAGTGTCTTTAAACATGCTATAATGACTCCATGAAAACTGCTAAATTAATGGGGTCATTATGGACTATTTATGGACTCATTATGGACTCATCCCGAAGAAGTCCCTGAAAAATCCCCTAGCTGGTGTATTCGTTGTAGCTTATAATCATTGGCGTGTTCAGGAGCGTCGTCGGATGCTTACCCAAAAGTAAACAAATGCTGGTGATTATCCTAATTTAATTCGAAAAGAATCGGGTAACAACTGCTATCGATAGGATTTTTAGACCATCCGTTCAATGATTTAATTTTTACTTATTTCTTTGGGTCCGGGAAAATTACAAATACGGCGCAATTAATGGGTTTATGGAATAAAACGCACGTCAAAAAATGAGATGATAATCGGATTTTTACGTATTTTGTGAAGCAATTTCGATAATGGGGTTTTCTATTTTGAATTCAGATGTTCGCCGGACATTGATGCTCGTCCGTTATGGAGCGAATCTTTTATTGAAAGACTTTTGAAATCAAGCGGAGCTAATGTCGATAGAATTAAATCAATGACATTATTTCTTGGTTAAAAAATGATTGCAAAATGCCCGAAACCGACCGGATAGAAAATACATCAGCAGGTACATTGCCGGAAGGGCTGAGCGAAGAAGATTTCCTAGATGGGGTTTCCATTCCAGGAATCGGGAATTGATGCGGGTGTATCGGGATTTGGAATTGGTGGCGCAGCTTGGTTCAGGCGTGCCACGGATTCTGGAAAGTTACGGCAGGGAATGCTTCCGGTTTATGGGTAACTTTATCCGCATGACGTTTCCGGCGTCGGAGTCGGTTACCCCCCAAGTCACCTCCCCCCAAGTCGAACGGTTGTTGGGTGTATTTACGGGAGAGCACAACAGGCAGGAATTGCAGGACTTTCTTGGGTTATCAGATAGGAAGAATTTCCGGGAGAATTATTTGAATCCGGCCATTCAAGCGGGGCTTGTAGAATTGGTCGACCCTAATAATCCGACAAGCAGCAAGCAACGTTATGTATTGACTGCGTTGGGGATGCGGATGGCAGAAAAGATTGATAAGAATTAAAATGGCATGAGCATAGAGAAACCACTTATTTCAATGATCGAAGTTCAATTAAGAACTTTGTTGAAACCTTACGGCCATCAGACGAAGAAATCCGTAAGCAATTAAATTGTTGACTGAAATTAAAAATGACGCATACGGCTGTTTTTTTTGGGTAATCGGTAATGGAGAGCTGCAACGCTTCAGTTTGGGAAGCTGCTCCCAATTGCGAACGCACTGCATTCACAATTCGATGCGGAGAATAAGTGTATTTATATCCGCATATATTGCGGAGTATAGCTGTTGGATGCGGAGATTATTGTCTATATTTGCCGTATAATTTGCGGAGAATGTATATTCATCTATTGCATCATTGGCCTGATTTTACATGGAATGCGGATGAAATAGCCCCGCTCTTGGCAGCGGTACGTTTTAAACAGGGAAAACTTTTGGGGTATATGGAACACTTGGGGTTCGACTTAAAAGCGGAAGCGGTATTGCAGACCCTGACCCAAGATGTGGTTAAGTCCAGCGAAATCGAAGGGGAGATGCTGGACATTGACCAGGTAAGGTCTTCCATTGCCCGTCGCCTCGGGCTCGATATTGTTGGCTTGGTACCTTCGGATCGGCATGTCGACGGTGTGGTGGAGATGATGCTCGATGCCACGCAGCGCTATGATCAGCCATTAGATGAAGAACGATTGTTTGGCTGGCATGCTGCATTGTTTCCCACCGGTCGCAGCAGTATGTATCGTATTGTGGTAGGCGATTGGCGCAAGAACACCAAGGACGATCCCATGCAGGTGGTGTCAGGGGCGGTGGGTAGGGAGAAAGTGCATTTTCAGGCACCCGATAGTGAGAGATTGCCGGTAGAGATGGAGCGGTTTTTAGCGTGGTTCAATAGCGATACTCCTATCGATCCGATGTTAAAGGCCGCGGTGGCACATCTCTGGTTTGTGACCGTACATCCTTTCGAGGACGGCAACGGGCGGATATCAAGAGCGATAGCAGACATGCAATTGGCAAGGGCAGACGGTAGTCCCCAACGTTTTTATAGCACGTCGGCTCAAATCAGGCAGGAGCGGAAGCACTATTATTCGGTACTGGAGAAAACACAATCGGGTGATTTGGATATTACGGAATGGTTAAAATGGTTTTTGGAATGCCTTGGACGTGCAATCGATGCTTCGGATGTGGTGCTGGCATCGGTGATGCGCAAAGCTAAACTTTGGATGATGCCGGTAGCACAAACGTTCAATGATCGCCAGCGATTGATGTTGAATAAATTATTGGATGGCTTCGAGGGTAAGCTAACATCTTCCAAATGGGCAAAGATTGCCAAGTGTTCACAAGATACCGCTACACGTGATATACAGGACTTGGTCGTAAAGGGGATATTGGTCAAGGACGAAGCAGGAGGAAGAAGTACCAATTATTTGCTTACGGTATAAAAAAACAAGCAAGATATGACCACCACGCCCCCATTTCTCCGACAAGTTGCCGCAGACTTATTAGCCAGGTTTGCCGATGATCTGAAAGACGTAGCCGTGGTGTTCACCAACAAGCGGCCCATTGTCTTTCTACGGAAACACCTAGCCGACCTATCAGGCAAACCGATATGGAGCCCCTCATTTTTTACGATACAGGAATTTATCCGCCAATCGGCTACCCTACCGGAAGCAAGTTCACTTACGCAGTTCTTTATCCTGCATCGGTTGCACAATGCGTTGCTGCGCGAGGAAGGACGGCCCGAGGAAACGCCCGATGAGTTTTACCCGCTGGCCGAAACCATCCTCAGTGATTTTGCACAACTGGATTATGACCTGGTAGAGCCACAGGCGGTCTATGCCGAGCTGCGCGACATTGCCCTGCTCCAACAGCGGTTCCCGCACCTCTCTGCCGATCAGCAGCGCTTTATGCGGCAGTTCTGGGAGTCCTTTTCGGTAGGCAAACAAACCGCTATCCAACAGAAGTTTTTACAGCTGTGGGGGCGCTTACCCAAGCTTTACCAACGGTTCAAAGAAGAGTTGGTCCAACAGAAATTGACTACCACGGCGGACATTTACCGTGCGCTTGCAGAGAACTATGCAGACAATCCTAACTTTATATCGATATATAAGCAAGTTGCGTTCGTGGGATTCAATGCGCTTAACCGATGTGAAATCAACCTCTTCACGCAATGGCAAGAAGAAAGGAAAGCGCTCTTTTACTTCGATGCAGACAGTTATTACCTGGACGACAACCTGCAGGAAGCGGGACTTTTTCTCCGGAAAAATGTGATCCAGTACGGACTGCACAATGCGTTGGGCGGATTTCCGGCAACGTTGAGTTCAAGAGCCGATGACATCGAGCTGATTGCCGCTTCCGGCAACATAGCCCAGGCTAAATGGTTGTCGACCCTGCTCGCCGATCGACCTGCCGACCGGGACACGCCAACCCGTACCGCGATTATTCTGGCTGACGAAAGCCTACTGGTGCCGGTATTGCAAAGCTTACCCGATGGTATTGATTTTAACGTAACAATGGGTTATCCATTGTCACAATCTACGCTCTTCGGATACCTGGATGGATGGCTGGGTATTCAGCAGCAATTGGCCGTCAACCGTGGCCAATTCGTTCATCACCTCGACGTTGAAACGATCCTCACCCACCCACTCAGTGGCATATCGGCGGAAGAACGGGATGCGCTGCAGGGCAACATCACGGCCAACGAATGGCTGGAGGTACCTATTGCTGAATTGTCGCTGAAGTCGGGCAGCTACCCGGCGTTTTTCATGCCCCGCAGCGGCAATAAGGCTGTACTGGACGCATTACATGCCCTGCTCGATGGGGTGCTTGCACACCGCAAAGGTGCCCGTAGCCTTCGGCATATCGAGGCGGTACTCATCCTGGCCGTCAAGAAAGCCCTAAACCTGTTGCAGGAAGGGCTGGTCCATTACCCCGAACTCTCGATGTCTTTCCTGTGTGCGCTGATCCGTAAGGCACTCCAAAGTATATCGGCGCCCATCGAGGGGGAGCCGCTGAAAGGTGTGCAGATTATGGGGCTGCTGGAAAGCCGCTGCCTCGACTTTGACGAGGTTTACATCATTGGCGCCAATGAGGGCAAGCTTCCAAATATTACCGTGGCTCCGACCTTCATCCCCGATTCCATCCGGCGCGCCCATGGCCTACCCGTTTTGGAGAACCAGGATGCCTTATCGGCCTATCTGTTTTACCGACTGCTGCACCACCCTAAGCGTATTACCGTGGTGTATAATTCAGTAGTTGACGACCGAAACAGCGGGGAGGTAAGCCGCTTTATTCGCCAATTGGCATTCGAGAGCCGGTTCAAGTTCCAGCGCCGCATCCAGCAGCAACCCGTCAAGACCATTTCTCCACCGCCTTCGCTCAGCTTGCCCAAAACCGGAGCGGTATGGGACAAACTGAGCCGCTATTTGGACGATGCCGATCCCGACCGCCTGAAACTGTCGGCCTCTGCGCTGACAACGTACCTGCAATCACCGCTTCTATTTTTTCTCAAATACGTTGCCGGCATCAAGGAGCCGCCCAAGATCACGGAAGAGTTTGAAATGAATCGATTGGGTCGGGTTGTGCATCAGGCGATGCAGGATACCTATGAACAATTAAAAGCAGAAAACGATGCCATTACAGCCCACCGCATTCAAGCGAAGATAAAAATGCTTCCGCAGATTTGCTTGGAGGCACTGTCCAAAGAGCTCTACCGCGAGACCGGGAGAATCCGGACGCCCAACAGTATGCAACGCATTCTGCTTAAGGTGGCCGAGGAGTATGCGCGGGTGTTTTTGCAGTATGATGCCACGCATGTGGCCCCCCTGCATATCGTGGAGCTGGAAAACGAACGGGATTACTCCATTGAATTCCCGATAACCGTACAGGGAGAAGTTCGAACGGTTAAACTCTACGGCATCATCGACCGGGTGGATGAGGTAAACGGCAAGACCCGTATCGTGGACTACAAGACCGGGCGCGATGAGGTGAAATACAACGGGCTGGATACCCTGTTTGCTCCTGCGTCGGCCAAAAGCAACAAAGCGATGATCCAGACGTTATTTTATACGTATGTATACGAACAGGTAACAGGCAAACGGGGCGTAGAACCCAACCTCTATATCGCCCGCCGTCTCCGTAAGGAGGGACCGTTATTTTACATGAGTGGGCGCGGCAAATATGTGGCGGAAGGCGAGGAACTCGAACGTATCAAAACGCAGTTTGTGGAGTTCTTAAGGCATACGCTTGAAGAACTGTTTAACCCGGATATACCCTTCCAGCACAATCCGGATGCGATATGGTATCCAAACGATCCGTACCGGGAGTTTATCGGACAGCCGCTCGCACCGGAAGAGGACCTCTGATGGAACTACGGCAATTGCTCGGCATAAGCCGTCACACCCTGTTGTTTGGCCAGCTCCACGGCTATCCGGCTCCGCTTGCCGGAGGGGCAGAAAAATACAACAGGCCGCCCGGGGACAACCCATTCGTCAACGCGGTCTGGCAACTCGTATAGCGGGATGTTAACATGGGTGCCGTCATGGCATTCTTCGTACTCCCACGGCTCACGTACATCCACCAACAAGGCATCCCTAGGCTGCACGACCGGCACAGGGGGCGCCTCGCCGCTCTCCGCCGGTACATTTACGTACTGGGGTTGCAAGGCTTGAATTTGCTTATTTTCTTCAATGGCCGAAAAGCTGAACAGTTGGTACCCATTGCCACCGATATCGATCAGGAGCAGTTTGCCTGTCAGGATCTCGCCATAGCCGCTGAGTACCTTGAGCGCCTCATTGGCCATGAGCGTGCCGACAATGCCGGGCAGGACATTGAGCACCCCATCGATGGCGCAGGAGCCGCATGCTTCAGGAGGCTCGGGATACAGGCAACGGTAGGTGGGGCCACCCTGGTAATTAAAAACCGATACCTGGCCCGTATACCCGTCAATTGCACCGGATACGAACGGTACGCCCGTGATGACACACGCATCGTTGACGAGATAGCGGGTTGCGAAATTGTCCGTGCCATCGATCACAAGGTCATGCGCACGAACGAGCGTCAGCGCATTTGTGGTCGACAGCGCTTCGGGATAGGCGGTGAACCGTGAGAAAGGCTGTTGGATGGATAACCTCCGCACCGCCGTTTCTGCCTTGTTTTTTCCGACATCATCGGGCGAAAACAACACCTGCCGGTGCAGGTTGTGGAAATCTACCGTGTCGAAGTCGATGATACCGATATGCCCCACGCCGGCTGTTGCCAGGTATTGAAGCACCGGGCAACCTAAGCCTCCGGCACCTACCACCAATACACGGGCGTTTTTGAGCCGCTGCTGGGCGTTCCGCCCGAAGCCGTGTAGTTTCAGGTGGCGGTCAAAATAACGGGTTTCCCTTTGGGTGAGTGGTTGTTCCATCAGTTTGTATGCATAAAAATTGGCTATAGCTGAAGAGCATGGTCCCAGTCTTTCCAAATGGGTTCATACCCAGCATCCCTGATAACCTGCGCGATGGTTGCCGGGTCACGTGCATCGTCGATCTCAAACTGTTCGAGGCTCTGGGGCGCAACCGCGTAGCCGCCGGGATTGGTCTTTGAGCCGGCACTGATGGACGTAATACCTAGCTTGATAATATTGTCGCGGAAGCGTGGACTTTCGCGGGTGGATATGGACAGCTCTACCTCGTTGTTGAAGAGCCGCCACGCGCAGATGAGCTGCACCAATTCCCGGTCCGCAATCACCGACTTGGGCTGCAGGCCACCGGCATGGGGACGCAGACGGGGGAAGGATACGGAAAACTTACTTTGCCAATACGTTTTTTCAAGGTATTGTAAGTGCATAGCCGTAAAAAAACTATCCGCCCGCCAGTCATCCAATCCCAGTAGCGCACCGATGCCGATCTTGTGCATCCCCGCCCTGCCGATGCGGTCGGGACACGTCAAGCGGTAGTCGAAGTTGGCCTTTTTGCCTTTGGGATGGTGTTTTCGGTAGTCTTCCCGATGGTAGGTTTCTTGGTAGACCAAGACCGTATTTACGCCCAGCGCTCGAAGTTCGGCATAATCCGCTTCGTCAAGGGGCTGTACTTCGAGGGCGATGTGCTGAAAATGTTGCCTGACCAGGGGCAGCATTTGACGGAAATAGGGCATTCCGACCCGTTGCTGCGCTTCACCGGTCACCAGCAGCACATGCTGGTAACCCATAGCTTTCACGGCAATCAGTTCCTGGATCAGTTCCATGGCAGTTAGGGTCTTGCGTGGGATTTGGTTATCCAGGCTGAACCCGCAATAGGTACAGATGTTCTGGCACTCGTTCGAAAGGTATAGGGGCGCAAACAATTGGATCGTCTTCCCAAAGCGTTTTTGCGTAGCTTGCTGGCTTAGCCATGCCATTTGTTCCAAAAAGGGTGCCGCCGCCGGGGCGATCAGTGCCTTGAAATCGGCCAACGTCCGTTGCGTGCGTGCCAAAGCACGGCGTACATCCTCGGCCGTCGTACGGTAAATGGATTGCAACTCCTTATTCCAGTCGCATTGATTAAATAGCGTTGTAAACATGTTTTGTGGGCTGTCAGTTATCCTCCAAAAATTCCGTCAACGGGCTTGTTGGTGCAGCAGCGGCTTGCTGATCGGGAAGGCCGGCTACAAAGGCCTGTCGCCCGGCTTTCACTGCCCAGTTGAAGGCTTCGGCAATTGCCACCGGATTGCCTGCCGTGGCCATTGCAGTATTGACCAGTACGGCATCTGCACCCAGTTCCATCGCCCGTGCGGCGTGGCTGGGCGCGCCGATGCCCGCGTCGATCACGACCGGAATGGCGGACTGGTCGATGATAATCCGCAACATTTCCTCCATGACTAATCCCTTATTGCTGCCGATGGGAGCACCCAGGGGCATCACGGCCGCTACGCCGGCGTCTTCTAGCCGCTTGCATAGCACCGGATCGGCATGGCAATACGGCAGTACCACAAAACCCAGTTTGACCAGCTGTTCCGCAGCGGCCAGCGTCTCGATGGGGTCGGGCATGAGGTATTTCGGATCGGGGTGGATTTCCAGCTTCAGCCAGTTGGTATGCAGCGCTTCCCGGGCCAGCTGTGCAGCAAAGACCGCTTCTCGGGCATTGCGGACTCCCGATGTGTTGGGCAACAGGTGGATGCGGCCGGGTGCAAGATGCGCCAATAGCGCGTCCTCTTCCGGCTGGCTATGTTCCACGCGTTTCAATGCGACCGTTACCAACTCCGTTTCCGAAGCCAACAGGGCCTTTTCCATCATTCGGTGATCGCCGAATTTTCCCGTACCTGCAAACAGGCGGGATGAAAAGATCTTATCGGCTATTTTTAAGGTGTCTTCCATCTTTTGTTGAACGATAATTCGTGATCGATAATTCGTAATTTATGGTTGGAAACGGTTATGGGCGGTCAGCTGAGCCGCAATGGCTTGGCATGCAGCCACCTTATCTGTCGTTCCATGTATGGCGTTGGAAACGGCTACCCCGTGGATTCCGGTACCCATTAACCTGCCGATGTCGCCAATGGCAATTCCGCCGATGGCGACGATGGGGATACGGATACCGTGAATCCTTGCGGCAGCAATGATCCGGTGAATACCTTGCTGGCCCAATACGGGACTTAGCCTTTCTTTGGTTGGAGTGAACCGGAAAGGCCCCAAGCCGATATAGTCAATGTCATATTTGCTCAGCCGGAGCACATCATCCAGGGTGTTGGCCGTGCATCCGATGATTTTGTCGGGACTGAGGAGATGCCGCGCATCCGAAGGGGGCATATCTTCGGCACCGATGTGTACCCCGTGGGCGTTCACGGCCTTGGCTACGTAAACGTCGTCGTTGATGATCAACTTGGCGCTGTAGCGCTCCAGCAGTGGATAGATTGCCCGTGCGGTTGCCAATCGTTCTTCCGTATCGGCGTGCTTCATGCGCAATTGTATCCACGTACAGCCGCCGCGACAAACGTCTTCTACCTGCCGGGCAATCGGGTAATCGGTCAGCGGATGTGTAATGTAGTGCAGGGTATCAATGTGTTTCATGGTTTGTCTCCTTTGTTAAGCCAGCCGCTGCTGCCTGGCATTTGGCTAACTGTTGCAGCGGCCGCCCGCACTGCCAGATGTACCCCATAACGGCGGCCGCTTCGAAGCCATATCGGTGCACGGCAGCAAGCCGGTTGGGCGTAATCCCACCAAGTGCCACCCATAGCGTATTTCCCTTGGGCTTCGGAACCGTACACAGCGAGGCATTGCCTCTGTAGTCTTTTTTGGATAGGCTATTAAATAACGGACTGATGAACGCACGGTCGGCCACGGTGGCTGCGGCTTGGATTTCGGCTGGACTATGCGCCGAACAGGAAATCTGTCCTTTATCCCGTATCTTATCGGCTTGAAGCAATGTGTTCAGGGGCAGATGTACCCCCAATATGTCAAATTCCCCGGATAATGCCTGGTGGTTATGTACCAGGATACGTGAATGAAAATCCGTACGGATCGCTCGCAGCAGCGCCCGTACCTCATGGTCGGTTGCACCGGGTTTGCGCAGGTGGAGCCCGGTTAAGCCTGTCTCAAACAGGTCGTTGAGCACGGCTGCCTCCTCGCTGAAAAAATCTTCCCGGGTGATTACCAGCAGTTGCATACCTCGCCGTTATGAGTAAAGTTCGAAATTGTTCGCGCGGAATTCCCGCGCTTTTTCGTCCATCCCTTTTTTCACGGCTTCGGCATCTTCTATACGGTTTTCCTCGGCATATTTCCGCACGTCCTGCGTGATTTTCATGCTGCAGAAATGCGGGCCGCACATGCTGCAAAAGTGGGCGGTCTTCGCTCCTTCGGCGGGCAGTGTCTCGTCGTGGTATTCACGGGCGGTATCCGGGTCAAGCGCCAGATTGAACTGGTCTTCCCAGCGGAATTCAAACCGAGCCTTGCTCATCGCGTTATCGCGATGCTGCGCACCTGGGTGCCCTTTGGCCAGATCCGCCGCGTGTGCAGCGATCTTGTAGGTAATCACGCCGTCTTTGACGTCTTTTTTGTTGGGCAGGCCGAGGTGTTCTTTGGGTGTCACGTAACAGAGCATGGCAGTGCCGAACCAGCCGATCATTGCCGCGCCGATGGCCGACGTGATATGGTCATATCCCGGGGCAATGTCCGTGGTCAACGGGCCGAGGGTGTAAAACGGTGCCTCCTTGCATGCCGCCAGTTGTTTGTCCATGTTGGCTTTAATCAGGTGCATGGGCACATGACCGGGCCCTTCGATCATCACCTGTACATCGTGGCGCCAGGCGATATCGGTGAGCTCGCCCAGTGTTTCCAGCTCGGCAAACTGCGCCTCATCATTGGCGTCCGCAAGGGATCCGGGGCGCAGCCCGTCGCCCAGTGAAAAGGCGACATCGTACCGTTTCATGATTTCGCAGATTTCTTCGAAATGGGTATATAGGAAGTTCTCTTGGTGATGGGCCAGGCACCACTTCGCCAGGATGGAGCCGCCACGCGATACAATGCCCGTGACCCGCTTGGCCGTCAGCGGCACAAAGGGTAGCCGTACCCCTGCATGGATGGTGAAATAGTCTACCCCCTGTTCGGCCTGCTCAATGAGCGTATCCCTGAAGATGTCCCAGGTGAGTTCCTCAGCCTTCCCGTTGACCTTTTCCAGCGCCTGGTAAATCGGTACGGTACCGATCGGCACCGGCGAGTTGCGGATAATCCACTCGCGGGTCTCATGGATGTTCTTGCCCGTGGAGAGATCCATCACGGTATCGGCGCCCCAACGGGTTGCCCACACCATCTTCTCCACTTCCTCTTCGATGCTCGATGTCACTGCCGAATTACCGATGTTTGCATTGATTTTCACCAGAAAATTGCGGCCAATGATCATGGGTTCCGTTTCGGGATGGTTGATGTTGGCCGGCAATACCGCCCTTCCCAGGGCGATTTCCTGCCGTACAAATTCCGGTGTAATGAATCCATTATGCACGTATGCCCCGAAATTATGTCCTTTGTGTTGCTTCCACGCAGCGTTATCGTTACGATAGCATGCTTCCAACCGCTGGTTCTCCCGGATGGCCACAAACTCCATCTCAGGGGTGATAGTGCCCCGGCGTGCATAGTGCATCTGCGATACATTCTTCCCCACTTTAGCCGCACGGGGCTTTGCAGGGTGTTCAAACCGTAGGTGGTCTAATGTAGGGTCAGAAAGCCGCGATTGGCCGTAACGCGAGCTGACACCTTGCAGCAATTCGGTGTCTTGGCGGTCGGCAATCCAATGTTCGCGGATTCGGGGAATGCCCTTCCGCACATCAATGTCAATGGATGGATCCGTATAGGGTCCACTGGTGTCATACACGGTCACGGGCGGGTTGTCCTCTACGTCGTTCCGGAAGCGGTCGGTGGTTTTGGAAAGTGAAATCTCGCGCATGGGCACACGGATGTCGGGTGTGCTTCCATTTACATAGATTTTCTTCGAACCGGGAAACGGTGTCCGGGTAATGGTCGTTTCGTTGGGAAGTTTTTCAGTTTTCATAGCGGTTGTTGTTTGACGATATTGCCTTATCCCCCTTGGGCCGCTTTGACGACGATAATCCGATCGTTGGGCTGGAGTACGGTGATATCCCACTGTTTTCGGGGAATGACGGTTTCATTAACGGCCACGGCCGTGCCTTTAGGTTGCTGGGCACCGTAATCTCGCAACACGTTTGCGAGCGTGATTCCCGGATGAACTTGAACTTTTTGTTGATTGATAATGATTTCCATAACGGCATATATTCACTTATGCCTTAGGAAGCCACCGATAGGTGTGAGGTTCCGTTACTTTTCCCTTCGCAGGCATTATCCTGAGCAGGTTTTGAGGGTTATTCTCAGCCTCCCGTTTTACAAACGGGAAAGCACCCCTAAAGCATGGGAGTCAAAGATAGGGTTTTCGGTGATATTATCAAATAACGGCTTGCGTAATCGCTATTTGTTGGGCTACTTTACCGGCGATTTCCAAGAACGCCGGGCGTGCGGGACTATCCTCGTCCAGCATAACAGGTAGCCCATTATCACCCGAATCACTGATGCTTTTGACCAGGGGGATTTCACCCAGGAACGGGGCGTTGAACCGTTCAGCCAGACGCTTACCGCCGTCTTTGCCAAAAATATAGTACTTGTGATCCGGCAATTCCGCTGGTGTGAAGTAAGCCATATTTTCTACGATGCCCAGTAACGGAATGTTTATGGAATCCATCAGGAACATACCGATACCCCGTACCGCATCGGCCAAGGCTACATTTTGAGGAGTAGTGACTATAAGGGCTCCCGAAACAGGAAAACCTTGAGCCACGGTAATATGCACGTCGCCCGTTCCCGGCGGTAAATCTACTATTAAATAATCCAGTTCTCCCCAATCGGCGTCATTAAACAGTTGTTTGACAGCCGTACTTACCATCGGGCCTCGCCACGGAACGGGCTGATTGGGGTCCGTAAAAAAGCCAAGAGACAACAATTTCAAGCCGAATTTTTCGATCGGCTCGATTTTTGTCTTGCCGTCCGCGGTTTTGGAAGCTTTGGGACGGGCACCTTCCAGTCCGAACATAATAGGCAGTGAAGGGCCATAAATATCCGCGTCAAGCAAACCGGTTTTTGCACCCTCGGCGTGCAAGGCTAATGCCAGATTGGCTGCGACGGTAGATTTGCCGACGCCTCCCTTGCCGGAGGCTACGAGGATAATATTCTTTATTTGCGATAATTGGCTGCTTTTGGAGCCAACAACCCGGGAGGTCATGTTAATGTCAACCGCAATGTTTTTATCTACGAATAGCGAAATCGCATTACGGCAGGCATGTTCGATGTGTCCCTTCAATGGACACGCAGGTGTGGTAAGCACCACGTCAAAACGGATTTTCGACGGTGTGATTTCCACATTCTTAATCATATTCAAAGTAACCAAGTCTTTCTTAAGATCGGGATCATCCACGTGGCTCAATGCATGCAACACCTGTTCTTTCGTAATCATTACGCTTCTTTCATTTACGGATACAAACCGAACAAAAATAGCCATTAAATATTAATAGAGATGTCATTTTTTGCGAGCTGTCGCCTGCCTATGGCAAAAATTGACCATGGTCGAAACCTAGGGGAACACGAACACAAACTTGCCATATCTTTGTTTTTAATGAGAATTATCCCGTATTTAGACACCGATTAGACCGGTTTTATGGTACATCGCATCGTTAGGAAGTTTTTTGATAAGGTCACAAGAAAGCAATTCATCATTGCCAGCATCGTAGTAGGGGTATTGCTCGTAGTAGGGGTGGTCGCTTTTGCCGTCGCCTTTCACAAGCGGGAAGCGTTGTTAGCGGCTACGATCGCTAAGATGAAAACCCAACTTGCGGAGGGCTATCAAATCGACCTGGCCATCGGGAAAGCTTATTTTTCCGGATTAACGACGGTCACACTCGAACAGGTTTCCGTCACTCCGCATGATCGGGAACAATTAGCCGGTGTAGCCGATGTTTCGGTAAGCGTGCGACTCCTTCCCCTGATTACCGGAGATGTAAAATTTGGACGTCTGCGTGCACATAATGCGCGTATACAGCTCATAAAGAAAGACAGCGTCAGCAATTACGATTTCTTATTCAGGGATCGCGATACGTTGCTGCGGAATCAGCCAGCCGAGCAAGCGGAAGCCACAACAATCAATTTAGCCCAAGCAGCAAACCGGATGCTCAACAGCGTACTCTACAAAATTCCAAAAAACATGGAGCTGCGCGAATTTTTGTTGACGTATCGCGATGACAGCATACAGCAACGCATCAGTGTGCCTAAGGCAGATATCGACGATGGAGCCCTGACTTCGGCCGTATACCTCAACGATAACAAGGCGGCTTGGCAGGTGTCTGGCCGATTAAATCCGGGTAACCGCCAGCTGTACATAAAAGTACACGCGAATGGGCAGAAAATTGCGTTGCCTTTGCTGGAACGGAAGTTCGGACTAAGGCTTAGCTTTGATACGGTCGAAACCCGACTTCGTGAAGTCTATTGGACAAACAACGAGTTTTTACACATTAAAGGCGAGTGGGCCGTCAAAAATCTGCAAATCAATCATCGTCGCATCGCTCAAGAAGATGTGGTCATACCGGATGCGCATATCGATGCGGAAGTGGTGGTGGGAAACAATCATGTGGAACTTTCGAAAGAATCGACCATCACCGTGAAAAAACTGGAAGTACATCCGTTTATTCGCTACACGATCGCACCCGAAAAAACCTACGCATTTGCGCTGGAAACCCCTGAGATGAAAGCGCAGGACTTGTTTGACGCCTTTCCCAACGGATTATTTGAATCGCTGAAAGGAATACGCGTTGCGGGTAATATCCAATATAAATTGGAGGCATTTTTGGATACCAGTAATCCCGACAGCGTTCAATTCAACTCCGATATGCAACAAAGCGGATTTAAGGTCAATGCTTGGGGGCACGCGAATGTCCCGAAACTCAACGGCGCGTTTGTATATACCCCCTATGAAGATGAAAAGCCCGTGCGTGACATTGTCGTAGGCCCTGAAAATCCCAATTTTATTTCGCTCAACGAAATATCTCCTTATTTGCGGAACGCCATTCTCACCACAGAGGATCCCTCGTTTTTCAGCCACAATGGATTTGTAGAAGAGGCGATCCGAACATCCATTGCGACTAATTATAAAGAAAAAGCATTTAAGCGGGGCGGCAGCACTATTTCCATGCAGTTGGTGAAAAATGTGTTCCTCAGCCGAAACAAAACACTGGTCCGAAAATTGGAAGAAATCCTGATTGTGTGGCTGATGGAGAGTACGCGAACGGTGAGCAAGGAGCGAATGTATGAAGTGTATCTCAATATCATTGAGTGGGGCCGTAATGTTTACGGTATTACCGAGGCGGCACGCTATTATTTTGGTAAGCATCCTTCACAACTTACCTTGGGAGAAAGTATCTACTTAGCCAGTATCGTCCCGCGACCTAAGACGGGGTTGTACGCTTTTAACTATGAGGGCAGGCTTAAGCCCTATATAGGGCGGTATTTTAACTATATAGGCAATATTATGGCCAGGAGGGGCTTGGCCCCGCCCGACTCCACGGGCAGCTATGGTTTTTATGCAGTCAGCCTGCGGGAAGCGCTTCGGCCAGATAAACCGGCCGTTGTGGATACGCTTCAATTGGAAGCACCCCCCACGGATTTTGAAGCCGAGTTGGAGGAAGTCAGAAGCTTATTGGATCGCATATTTCGGAACGATCCGGAAGAGAAAGAAACGCCATGAAAATCACGATTAACCAGCGGACATTCGAGCGATTCATCGACTATAATCAGATCAAGAAGCGGATCCGGTTGATTGGGATTCAACTCAACGTCGCTTACGAGAGTCAGCACCCGGTTTTTATCGGGGTACTCAATGGCTGTTTTATGTTTATGGCAGATCTGATGAAGCAAATCCATATTGCCAGTGAAATATCTTTTGTAAAGTTAGCCTCGTACGATGGCGTAGATCGACGGGAGCAGGTGGACGAGTTGATCGGTCTTGATGTCGATCTAAGAAATCGCGAAGTCATCATTGTTGAAGACATCGTAGATACCGGTAATTCGTTAAAGCATACGATGGATCTAGTCAACGCACAGAAGCCGGCTTCGGTGGCCGTTTGTACATTGCTTCTTAAACCCGCAGCCGTGCAGCATTCCTTTGGCAATATCGCGTATGTGGGATTCGAAATTCCCAATGATTTTGTCGTCGGATATGGGTTGGATTATCAGGGCCTAGGGCGGACCCTTCCGGATATTTACCGAGAAATTCCCTCTTTATCCGATCCTTCCCTTTAAAAGTTGGAACAAATATTGTGTTCCACCAAGGAATGTTTGTTTGAGTGGAAAAAACTGTTCCAATCACAGTGATCGTATCAAAAAGTAAGGTCACTGTAAATCCGCAGGATCGAATAAGTTCGGTCTATCGGCTGATGAAACGGCGTCAGTTAAATCATATTCCGGTGCTTGATGCAGGCAAGATCGTCGGCATCATCAGCCGAAGAGACATCCTGCATCTGGGTTTTGGTTATGAGTACGACGGGCATGCCGACGTCGAGTTAGGGATGTTTGACATGTTACAGGCCGATCAGGTGATGGTCCGAAATCCGGCATTGGTTTCTTCCGACTTAACCGTAGCCGAAGTTGGCGAATTATTAGCGACGGAAAGAATGCTCGCCCTACCCGTTGTGGACGCCAATAGAAGCCTGATCGGTACGGTCGACCTAAACGATATTATACTTTTCCTGCTCAAATAGCGGGAATCACCCGCCTGCGCCCGATGCAGGTTCCCAAAAGACATCGGCAAAATCTGCCACTTGGTCATCAATGATCGTTAGCCCCTCGTTTTCCAGTAATTTTTGCATGAGCGTCGGGCTGCCGAAGGCCATTTTGCCGCTTAATACCCCGATGCGGTTGACTACACGGTGAGCCGGTATCGGCGGATGAGCCGTGTGAGCGGCCCGCATTGCCCACCCAACCATACGCGAAGAACCTGCTGCGCCAAGGGCACGGGCAATTGCTCCATAAGACGTTACCCGACCCTCGGGAATTTGCCTGACAATTTGATATACTTGTTCAAAAAAATTACCTGTTTCCATCCGGATATTACGATATCGTTTTCGTAAAAATCCCATTCGAAAAATGGAATTACCTCTAAAAATGCCTATTATTGAGTGCAAAATCAATTAGTAAGCATTAACAAAGCTAATTATTTATTCCAGATTACTTGGGCGCTTTATGAAATCGATAAACATACCGAAAAACAATAGGCCAGGGCGCCGGACTGCGCTGACTTATTTGATCACGGCCATGGTGTTCACATCATGTGCCACAGCTTCATGTACCGCAGCTTCTCACGACGGATGGAAACCGCTATTCGACGGGAAGACACTCAACGGGTGGAAGTCCGTGGGCGGGAAGGCTCCTTACACGGTAGAGGATGGTGCAATTGTTGGAACGATGACGGCAGGAACACCTAATTCGTTCTTGATTACCGAGCAAGAATATGGTGATTTTATTTTGGAGTTGGACGTGAAATTAGAAGGAGAAACGACCAACTCGGGCATACAGACCCGCAGTCACCTCGATAAAGAAGCAAACAACGGACAAGGTAGGGTCTATGGCAGGCAGGTGGAAATAGATCCGACCGAACGGTCATGGACAGGAGGTATTTATGACGAAGCACGTCGGGGATGGTTGTACCCACTTGATTTAAACGAAGGGGCGAAGCGTGCCTACAAAAAGGGTGAGTTCAACCATATTCGTATTGAAGCCATTGGTAACGAAACGAAAACATGGGTAAATGACATTCCCGTAGCGTATGTAATAGATACGATAGACGCGACCGGTTTTATTGGATTGCAGGTTCATGGTATCAACGACGAAAAACTCGCGGGCAAAAAAGTGTACTTCAAAAACGTTCGGATTCAAACGGACAACCTGAAGCCACGGGATTTTCCGCTGGGTATCTATACGGTAAACCTCGTCCCTAATGCGCTGTCTGCATACGAAAAGCAGAACGAATATACCTTGTTGTTTAATGGAAATACCCCGGAGGGATGGGTAGGGGCTTATAAGGACGCTTTCCCAGAGAAGGGATGGGAAATCAAGGACGGAACGATTACCGTGCTTCCGTCGGACGGAGGGGAGTCCACCAATGGAGGAGATATTGTGACGATTGATCAATACGGTGCTTTCGATCTCTCCTTTGAATTCAAGCTTACCGAAGGAGGAAATAGTGGCGTAAAATACTTTGTAACGTTAAGCGAGAACAATACGGGGTCTGCCATCGGACTTGAATATCAAATATTGGATGATGAACAGCATCCTGATGCCAAAATGGGAAGAGATGGCAATCGTACGCTCGCTTCGCTGTACGATTTGATTACCGCGCAAAAAACCTCCCGTACGCGCCGTAAAATAGGTGAATGGAACAAGGGACGTGTCGTCGTTCAGCCGGATAATACCGTGACTCACTATCTTAACGGCGAAAAGGTATTGCAATATAAACGGGGCTCCGATGCGTACAAAAAGCTGGTAAGCGAAAGTAAGTACAAAAAATGGAACGACTTCGGACTCGCCGAAACCGGACATATCCTGTTGCAAGATCATGGCGACCGGGTCAGTTTCAGAAATATAAAAATTAAGCGGCTGTAAGAACTTCGATTTTTGCCTAACTTTACTGCCATTTTCAATCCATTTGGCAATGAGGTATTTTTTAGTGGCGATCGTAGCTGTGTGTTGGCTTATTCCATCAAAGGATGCGATTGCTGGTATTTCATTGCAACAGCCGCGGAATGTATCTGTTCGCGACTCAATACGGCAGGCGCAGATCATGGAGAAAAGGCGACTAGCCGATTCAGTGAAGCGCGTGCAGGACTCCCTGGTCATGCAGTTCATCGGTCTACCGGATCCCGATCGGCCCAATCAACTTGCCGATAGCCTGCGAAAGCTGGTTGTTGTACAGAAGGGAGATTTTCTTAGGTGGCTGCAGTTTGCAAAGTCACTGGAACAGCAGATCGAAAAGGACGACGAGAGAAATGGCCGTGAGCAGTGGGTTATTGCAGTCATAGGATTGCTGCTGCTCCTGCTGGGTGTGGTAAGGGCTTCTTTCCCCAACGAGGTGCTCTCCATTATCCAAGCCTTTTATAATGATCGGATGTTATTGCAAATCAATAAAGAGGACACCTTGTACAGCTCCTGGCCATTCGTTTTCCTGTATGTTTTATTTGGTTTTGCCGTGGGGCTGTTTATTTATGTTTGCAATCTTTATTATTTAGAAGGAAGCTCTCAGGATGGGATGGACACATTTTTGGGCATATCGATTTTTGTCATGCTGTTGTTTATCCTCAAAATTATCGTCACGCGGTTTTTGGGGGTTGTTTTTGATGTGCAGCGAATCGTGCGTGAATACGTGTCCATATTATATTTAAGTTATTTTAATGCGGCTTTGGTGTTTTTGCCCGTAGTGCTGGTCTTGAGTTTAGTTCCGCAAACTCAGATGGTTTGGATCGTTCCCGCTGCGTTGGTTGTGGTGTTGGGACTGTTCATTTTTCGCTTTGTTAAAACGGCTAGCAACGTGCTTACGAACCATCGATTTTCAAAGTTTTATTTATTTATGTATCTTTGCTGCCTCGAAATCGCGCCGGTACTGATTTTGGTAAAAGTATTGGGTAATTAACGTAAAAAACATGCAAGTGTCAGAAGCAGAAAGAGCAAAGAAAGTAAAAAGCATTTTAGTGACGTTGCCTAAGCCAGAAAATGAAAAATCACCCTACTTCGCTTTGGCACAAAAATACAACCTGAAGCTTGATTTTAGAGCGTTTATCCATGTGGAAGGGGTGCCCGCGCGCGAAGTACGGAAAGAGCAGCGCATCAACCTTGCTGATTTCACGGCGGTCATTTTTACCAGCCGGAATGCGGCAGATCATTTTTTCCGGATTTGCGAAGAAATGCGCTATGAGGTGCCTGCTGATATGAAATATTTTTGTCTTTCAGAAACCATTGCGCTTTACCTGCAAAAATATATCCAATATCGTAAGCGGAAAATATTCTTTGGTAAACAAACGGCTAAAGATTTGGCGGATGTACTAAAGAAACACGCGAAAGAGCGATTTTTATATCCTTGTTCGGATGTTGCCAACGAAGAAACCTATAATTGGCTTCAAGACAACGGGTACAACGTCACTCCTGCAGTGCTTTTCCGGACCGTGGTAAGCGATCTTTCCGACCTCAAAGATGTTTTTTACGACGTAATCGTATTTTTTAGCCCGTCTAGCGTTCAGTCGCTGTTCGAAAATTTCCCGGATTTCAAACAGAATAATACGAGGCTGGCGGCATTCGGATCCAGCACGCATCAAGCGATTCAGGACCGAGGGCTGATTTTGGATATTGCGGCGCCTACTCCCGAAGCGCCGAGTATGACCATGGCTGTGGAGCAGTACATCAAGATGGTTAACAAATAGAATATTTTTAAATATCTTACCCTTTTGCTAAAGAAATACCATTTCTTTTAATAAATTTATCGCCGCTATTCCTGAGGAGATGGAATGCACTTACCTATTTGAGAAACACGATTTTGAACACGTGGAGAAGAGGTTAATTTTGTACTATTTGGCGAAACAGGAACTGTGTGTGCGGTTTGGTCTGAATTTTGCTTTCGTAACGGGTTGTTGATCACGTCTTTTATGAATATACCGTAGCGCATGTTTTCCAACCATATGGATGTCTAAATGAAGAGAAGATATTTACCTATACTATATATTATTATATCCGCAGTATACGCAAGTTCCTGTAGCAAGTCAGGAGGTGGCGAACTTGTTGGGGTAAAACGACAGAGCCTCAAAACAAATCGTGTTCCGCATGGTATGGTGTTAGTTCCGGGAGGTACCTTCATCATGGGGCAGTCTGATCAGGATATCACCTTTGCGCAGGTTGCTCAAAACCGGCAGGTGACTATTTCGTCCTTTTATATGGATGAAACGGAGATATCCAACAGCGAATATCGGCAGTTTGTCAACTGGGTTCGCGACTCAATATTGGTCTATAATTACCTACAGGACGACAGCTATTTTCTGGAAACCGAAGGGTCGGGCGAACGATATATCGACTGGTCTAAAGTAAATGGTGGCAAACGATCGCTCTGGAGTTCGCGGGATCAGGAAGTTCGGGAACGCACACGCCAAATGTTTTATCAGGGAGAAGATCGCATCTTCGGTAAAGACGAGCTGGATGTCCGGTTATTGCGGTACCATTACGAGTGGTACGACCTGCGGGCGGCAACAGCGGCTAAAAATGACCCCACAAAGACCCGGTCCGATTTTATCAGGCGAGATACCATCCTGGTATATCCCGATACGACCGTGTGGCTCAATGATTTTAGCTATGCGCAAAATGAACCCATGGTAGAAGGCTATTTTTCACATCCTTCCTTTGACGAGTATCCGGTGGTGGGTGTTACCTGGCGTCAGGCACAAGCATTCAACACGTGGCGCACCCGGCTTTTTGATAATTTTCAGCGTAGCCGAAAGACAGGAAGCCGCGAGATCCGCCAACCCTATATGCTGCCGTCGGAAGCGGAATGGGAATATGCCGCCCGTGGAGGACGGGTTGGTACACAGTATCCGTGGGGCGGCCCGTCGGCACGTAATGCGAAAGGCTGTTTAATGGCTAACTTTAAACCGGGACGAGGGAATTATATTGATGACGGGGCGGCCTATACTGCTCCGGTTTATTCATATTTTCCCAATGATTTTGGTCTGTACAATATGGCGGGAAACGTAGCGGAATGGACGTCGTCAACGTTCAATGAGTCTGCCTCGTCCTTCGTCCATGACATGAACCCAACCTACCGTTACGATACGAAGCCGGGAGATCCGCAGTCTTTGCAACGCAAAGTCATCCGGGGCGGCTCCTGGAAAGACATCGGCTATTTTCTGCAAAACTCTGCCCGTGCGTATGAATACCAGGATACCGCTAAGTCCTATCTCGGCTTTAGAAGTGTATCCGGTTTTCCCGGCGTAGATCCAATGAATAACTAACCGAATATCAACACAAAAGCATTAATCATACTCATAATTATGGCAGGAAAAAGCAAATTTAAGGTAGGTATCAATAACATCGTTTCATGGGGAGCAACCGTTGTTATCATCGGACTTATGGCCAAATTACAACATTGGCCTGCAGGCGATTGGTTGATTATAGCAGGGCTCGGAACCGAAGCCATATTGTTTTTTTTACTGGGTTTCCAGAACGAGGAGAAAGATGTGGACTGGACCAGGGTGTATCCCGAATTGGCGGAAGATTATCAAGGTGAGTTGCCGAAAACATCTGCACGGCCTGTTGCGGCGGCTGTGGGCAATACCGCCGCGCTTGATAAAATGTTGCAGGACGCCCGCATCAGCCCAGAATTGATCGGTAACCTTGGCGACGGGTTGCGTACGTTCAGCGATAAGGTAGCCGCCATATCCAATGTATCTGACGTGTCACTGGCTACGGGCCAGTTTACCGAAAAAATAAAAGGCGCAACAGACAGCTTCGACAAGCTGAATATTGCTTTTGAGCGAGCTTCCAGTGATCTGGCGAACATTGGCGGAGCAAGTACGGATGCCAAGACTTACCAAGAGCAGGTGGGCAAACTGGCTAACAACCTACAGCAACTCAATGCCGTGTACGAACTTGAGCTTAAGGAATCGGGAGAAAAGTTGAAAAGTATCACCCAGCATTACGATAGTATTGCTCAAACACTGCGGAACTTCAACGAGTCTGCCTCGGATACCCAGCAGCTAAAAGAACAGGTAAGCCACCTTAACAAAAACTTGGCTTCGCTGAATGCTATTTATGGAAACATGTTGGCCGCAATGAACCAGCCGCGGGTGTAATTTACGCTAGAGAATCAAACCCTTTGACCTTTAAAAAGTAAATTACAAATGGCAGCAGGAAAACAGACTCCACGGCAACGAATGATGGGTATCTTATACCTCGTATTGTTGGGATTGGTGGCATTGAATGTGAGTGATTCGGTCCTCGATGCCTTCAAAAACCTTGCAACGAGCTTAGGTACCTCCACACAAAATACACAAGAAGGGATTGACAACATGTTCAATGCCTTTCGGGCCACTAAGTTGAAGGACGAGCCCGAACGGGCCCAACCTATATTGAGCCGAGCCGAGCAGGCCAGTCAATTGGCGAATAATCTTTCCGGTTATATAGACTCGCTAAAGACATTGCTCGAACAGGAGGGGGGAGGACAAAATGAATCAACCGGCGATGTAAGGAAGCGTGATAATCTGAGCATCAGCCCCCGCATCATGATCAAGCAAAAGGAAAAGCGAGCAGAAAAACTGCGGAATCTAATTAACGAAACGCGTCAGCAATTGCTTGAACTGTCCAATAACGAAGTATCGTTTTCATTGAACGCGCAGGAACCACCGGCACGCGGGGGAATCAAGAAATCCTGGGAGCAGGCCAATTTCGGTGATGGGATTCCGCTGACAGCGGCTATTACCGCGCTGGAGAAAATAAAAGCCGATGTCAAAAATGCGGAGGCCGCTGTGGTAAAACATATTTTCGGTGAAATGGACATGGCCGTTGTCAATCTCGACCGCTTTGCGGCGGTGGCAGTGGCTCCGTCTTCTTATGTGATACAGGGACAGCCCTATACCGCCAAGATATTCCTCACGGCCTACGATTCCAAATCGAATCCTGAAATAACGGTAGGGGGTAACACGCTACCGGTTACCGAGGGACAGGCCACGTATTCGGTAAATACGGCTAGTGAAGGTGTGTTTAATTGGACCGGTACCATCCGCGTAAAGCAAACAGACGGAACGGTCAAGGAATATGTGACAGAGCCCCAAACCTACCAGGTCGCCCGGCCTTCGGCAGTGGTGTCACCGGACGCGATGAACGTACTGTATATCGGTGTAGACAACCCAATATCCGTGTCGGCTCCGGGAATACCCAAGGAAAGCTTAGCCGTTAGCGGTCAGGGTGTCACCGTTTCCGGTTCAGGAGGCAAATACGTTGCCCGGGTTACACAGCCCGGCACGGCCAGTATTCAGGTTTCCGCGCGCATGGGAGAAAAAACACAGTCTCTTGGCTCCACCAATTTCCGTGTGAAGCGGATCCCGAAACCGCAAGCACGCGTCGCAGGACGGTCGGGCGGAGCGGTTGCCGCGGCGCAAATAAAGGGCCAGAACCGGATTTTCGCGGCATTGGAAGATTTTGAATTCGACGCAAAATTCAACATTTCCCGGTTTTCGATGTTGATACAGAAACCCCGGGTAGATCCGATGGGACCCTACCAGGGAACGAACGGAACCTTTTCGGGACCGATGCAGAATGCATTGAGTTCGGTTGCTCCGGGATCTTTTGTGTTTTTTTACAATATCATTGCGGTCGGTCCAGATGGCGTACAGCAGGAGCTGGATCCGATTTCGTTTAGGGTTAATTAAATTATAAAGGAGGTTACCATGAAAGTGCCTGTTTCCGTCGTTTTGATGTTCGTTGGGCTTACCGCATATGCGCAGCAAGGCAACCTGTCAAACAGTACCACGCCGATTGCGGCCGAAGAACCTCCCGTAGACGGTTATTATGTCAAATCGGACATCCTTGACCGCGAAGTGGTACCTTATTCTGTGATCCGTCCTACGGATGTAGCTTACGTGAAACGGATATGGCGGGAGTTTGATCTCCGGGAGAAAATGAATACACTGTATGCGTCCCCTAAATCGCGGTTGATCGATGTCATCATGGAAGCGGTACTGGCAGGTGAGTTAACGGCGTACGATCCCACCCCCACGGAAGATGACCCCACAGGCGATAGTTTCAAAACGCGCCTGTCACCGGATCAGGTGCTTGGCCGGTTCGGTGCGGATAGTACCCTTGTCGAAGAATATGATGAAGACGGGAATGTGATTGCTTCTCATTTCGAAGCTTCGGCATTTAATCCCGACGATGTCGTGCGCTTTCGGATCAAGGAAGATTGGATATTTGATAAACAACGATCGGTATTCGAACCCCGTATCATTGGTATCGCACCGTTGGTGACCCCGAAGGTGGATGAAATTACCGGCGGTGAGACGATGGTAACGGGCGATTTAGCGAGTGATCAGGCGTTGACCGAGATTCCGGGGCTGGATACCGGCTCGGATGCCGGCTCGATATCCGCAGATGCGTACCCGGCTTTTTGGATTTATTTTCCCGAGGCCAGGCATATCTTCGTGAACAAAGAGGTTACTTCAAGACATAACGATGCGACGGGGTTAAGTTACGACGATGTATTTATCAAGCGTTTATTTGCGAGCTACATTGTGAAGCAATCCAATCCCGAGGATTTACGGATAAGAGATTATATCGACAACGGCGTAGAAAGGCTCAATGAAGCGGCGCGCATCAAGAAAAGCCTTGTGGATTTTGAGCAGGATCTATGGTCTTATTAAGCTTTTTATTTTTTGGCACGTAAATAGTTATGTCCCTATTATAATGCAAATGTAAAATTGGGATACGGCGTATTGGGACATATGAAGTTTTCCTAAGTTTGCATCTTGTGCGTTAACATTAGTTTTCAAACGGATATTAAGTCGTGCAACTCAAAAAAGTAGAAAAAATCTCCGGGATCAGCTCGGCTGACTTCATTAAAGATTACCTGAACAAGGGCGTTCCTGTTGTTATGGATGACTTCGTAAGCAAGGACAGCCCTGCATGGCAAAAATGGAGCTATGACTATTTCAAGGAAATAGCCGGAGATACCGTAATTTCACTGCATGGACGCGAAGACGCGTCAAATGATCGGGCTGCAAGTGCCCCTGTTGCCAAAATGAAATTCAGTGAGTATTTAGACTTGATTGAACGTGAGCCTACTGACCTGCGGATTTTCCTGTTTAATCTCATGAAATTAAAGCCGGAACTAAATCATGATTTGATTTATAACGATGTAACCGGCGGAAAGGTACTGCAGTGGCTGCCCTATCTCTTTTTCGGAGGCGAGGGATCGAGTACTCGTAATCATTTCGACATTGATATGTCGCATGTGTTCATCACTCAGTATAAGGGCGTCAAGAAAATATGGCTATTCCCGCTGGAACAATCCGATTTGATGTACAAATTACCTTATAATTTTCACAGCATTGCCAATATCAAAAACCCCGACTATGAGAAATTTCCGGCGCTGAAATACCTGAATGGATATGAAGCGGAAATCCACCCGGGTGAGACGCTGTTTATGCCGTCCGGATGGTGGCATTACATTCAGTATGTAACCGAAGGATATTCGATCAGCGTACGGGCATTACCATCAAAAGTTTATGATAAATGGCGGGGTTTTAGAAACCTGGTCATTACCCGTAATTTTGACAACACGATGCGGAAAATTTTTAAAGATCGTTGGTTCAACTATAAAATAAATGCGGCAAACAAGCGAGCAGAAAGAGCATTGAAACGGGTAAGATAACTTTTTTCCTTTATACGATATGCTGCCGCCCCGAAGTGTTGCTTTCGGGGCGGCTTTTTTTTAACTTAGCCTCATGTACTTTTTTAGAAAAAAAGATCCAAACCGGCCCGATAGTTTTAATCTCCGGGTAATGCATGTTATTAATGCAACCGCCATCATTCTGTTTTTACTGGCTATCCTCTACAAAATTGTCGAATACCTTTTTTTAAAATAGAAATACGCTATTGATTCATAGGATACAATTATGTCTACACGAAAGGAAATTATCAACACAACGGGTGCGCCCGCACCAATCGGACCGTACAATCAGGCTATCAAGGCCGGAAATACGTTGTATGTATCGGGTCAAATAGCGCTGTCGCCTGAAACCGGCGCTTTGGTTCAGGGAACGGTCGAGGAAGAGACCCGTCAGGTACTTAAAAACCTTGAAGCGGTATTGGCGGCGGCAGCGTATTCCTTCGCCGATGTAGTGAAAACCACCATCTTCCTCCGGGATATGGGCGACTTTGGAGCGGTCAACGCGGTGTATGCGGAGTATTTTACCGAACAAGCCCCGGCAAGGGAGACGGTGGCGGTGGCGGGGCTGCCAAAAAATGTCAATGTCGAGATCTCCGTCATTGCCTGGAGAGCGTAAATCCGGGGTGGAACAACATCGCATCATAACACCCATTGAATATCTCAAGGGAGTGGGGCCCGCCCGTGCCGAAGTGCTCAAGAGCGAGCTGGGTATCCATACCTTTGGTGACTTATTGAAACATTACCCTTTCCGGTACATCGATCGGACACAATTTCATAAAGTACGGCAGCTGCATCCCGATATGCCTGCGGCTCAGGTGGTCGGACGGCTGGTGCATCTGGAAGAGCGGGGAGACCGGAAAGCGAAGCGGTTGGTGGGGATCTTCAAAGATGATACGGGGACCATGGAACTGGTGTGGTTCCAAAGCATCGGCTGGCTGCGAAAATCCCTGAAGATAGGGGCAGCATACGTGATTTACGGTAAACCCAACGTCTTTAATCAGGAACTTTCGATGACGCATCCCGAGATGGAATTATACCAGCGGGGGGCGAAGGAGATGGGCAATATGCACCTGCAGCCGGTATACAGCTCTACGGAGAAGCTCAAAAAATTTGCATTGGACAGCCGGGGTATCCAACGGCTCCAGGTGGCTCTGTTGGAAAGCATCTCCTCGCAATTGGAAGAAGAACTGCCGGATTATATAATCGAAATGCACCGGCTTATACCGTTGCCCAGGGCGTTGATTGCGATTCATTTCCCCCGAAGCCAGCAGGAGCTCGCCCAAGCCATCCGCAGGCTGAAGTTTGACGAGCTGTTTTTTATTCAGTTGAAACTGTTGAAAAACAAATTGCTGAATACGCAGAAATTCCAGGGCCATCGGTTTGATGTGGTGGGCGAGCGGTTTAACACGTTCTATCATAGTCATCTGCCTTTTTCGTTAACCAATGCGCAGAAGCGTGTGATCAAAGAAATACGAAAAGACACGGCATCGGGTGCACAGCTTAACCGCCTTGTGCAGGGGGATGTGGGAAGCGGGAAAACGGTTGTGGCGCTGATGACTATGCTATTGGCTGTGGATAATGGCTTTCAGGCTTGCCTGATGGCACCAACCGAGATACTGGCTCAGCAACATTACCATAGCATAAAAAAGCTGTTGGGCGAGCAACTTGCGTCGGTGCAGTTGCTTACCGGTTCTACGCCAAAGAAAGATCGCAAACTCATACACGCCCAATTGGAGGAAGGTTCGCTGGACATCCTTGTAGGGACACACGCGTTGATTGAAGACGCGGTACGTTTCAAGAACCTGGGTTTCGTGGTAATCGACGAACAGCACCGGTTCGGGGTGGAGCAACGGGCGAAACTGTGGCGCAAAAATCGGATCCCTCCGCACATGTTGGTGATGACCGCTACACCGATACCCCGTACGTTGGCCATGACATTGTATGGCGATCTTGATATTTCGGTTATCGACGAGCTACCTGCGGGCAGGAAGCCGATCAAGACCCTGCATCTTTATGAAAGCAGCCGCCTACGTATGTTTGGTTTCATGAAGGAAGAGATGGCCAAGGGAAGGCAGGTGTATATCGTGTATCCGCTTATTAAGGAAAGCGAGAAGATGGACCTGCTGCACTTGGAAGCGGGTTTGGAAACGTTAATGAAGGAATTTCCGTTGCCGGCGTTCCGCATCAGTATCGTGCATGGGAAAATGCCGGTTAAAGACAAGGAATTTGAGATGCAGCGTTTTGTCAAGGGCGAAACGCAAATCATGGTGGCAACAACCGTCATTGAGGTAGGTGTGGACGTGCCGAATGCATCGGTGATGGTCATCGAGAATGCGGAACGCTTCGGGCTGTCCCAATTGCATCAGTTGCGCGGCCGGGTTGGCCGCGGAGCTGAACAATCCTATTGTATCTTGATTTCCGGAAGCAAACTTAGCAGGGAAAGCAAATTGCGACTTGAGACGATGGTACGGACCAATGATGGGTTCGAGATTGCCGAAGTGGATCTGCAATTGCGCGGTCCGGGGGATCTTGCGGGCACTCAGCAAAGCGGCGTACTTAACCTCAAACTGGCCGATCTCACCACAGACCAAGCCTTGTTAACCGAAGTACGCAACCGCGTCATCCAAATTTTTAAAGACGATCCCCAATTGGTTAACCCCGAAAATACGCGACTACGAGAATACCTTTCGCGCAAGGAACCAGGCATCGGATGGGAGAAAATATCCTGATGGTTAGGTTATTGGGAAGCCGCTTCGGCATCCCAGACTAATTTCGCTTTACGGTCTTGACAAACCACACGACTCGGTGGAGTCAAAAATAAGCAGTCTGATACGACGTTCCATTTTGCATTATAAGAGCGTTGCCGTTGCGTGTAGATTTCGACTTTATGGAGGAACACCGCTGTGTCCATCCCGGTTGAATAGGCGACGTAACCCGCGGGGCCTCCACAAGGCTTTTCGCCGACGGCGGTAAAGCGCCATTCGGCAGCATCGTCGCAGGGGTAAGAAGAGGCCAGCGAATCAATTTCATGATGCAGCCGTTCCAACAACAGGCTTTCAGCTTCCGGACTACCGATCATGGATTGTTTTTCACAAGCCATGGCGACAACCAAGACGACAAAAAAAACAGCAGAAAATGTCAATCTCTTCATTTGTCAGCGAGTCGTTAGAATGACGAAGATAAGCAACTGGCAATAAACATTTGAAAAATAAGACAATTTTATCTTAGTTTGTCTTTTGAGATGCATTCTATTTTAGATAACCCCGCGTGGCATGCGTTAACGTCGGGAAACCAATCGCTCGCGCACGGCAGCGGGCCCGTTAGGTATTTTTGGAACGATGTTTCTCCATTTGTGGGATTACGTACAAATTCGGCCGATCAGCTCATAACCTTACACGAAGAAATCCCGTTTGACAGTCCGGTGGCCATTGTATCGCCCACCGAAATCTCGTGGCCCCGGCAATGGACCGTTATCGAGACGGTAACGGTTTCGCAGATGGTATGTCTGCGCGCGACGAAAGCCGTCAGGAAGGAGGCAACGGTAGTGCCGTTGGGGTTGCCTGATATCCCGCAGATGCTGGCGTTAAACAAATTGACAAAACCCGGACCTTTTGAACAAAACACGATTCAATTTGGCCATTATGAGGGTGTTTATGACGGGAACCGGCTAATTGCCATGGCCGGGCAACGCATGAATCCGAAACCGTACGCCGAGATCAGTGCCGTGTGTACGCATCCGGAATTTTTGGGCCGTGGGTTGGCCACGTTGCTCATGTGGCGGCAAATCCAGCGGATTCAGGCAGCAGGCGAAATCCCCTTTTTGCACGTAAGGGCTGATAACGAAAGAGCTATACAGGTATATGCCGGATTGGGTTTCGAAACGCGAAAGGAAATCCTCATCTACTTTGTCAAAAAGGACAACACTGCCTAACCTCCAACGGATTCGTCTAGAAAAATACGGGATTCGTCTAATTCGCCTTTGTTTGGTCGATTACTGGCGGGTGTTTGTCTATTACCGCCCGAGCCGCATGCAACGTTTTCTGAGCATGGTCGTCTTATCGATAAATGCAAATAACAGAAAAACAGGAGAAACAAAGACAACCGTCATGAAATCACTCGTATTAAGTGCCATAATCTGCGCGGCAGCAGTAGGTAACAGCATCGCCACAACACGTCCCGCTTTGGATGTTGTTGAAAAAGGAACCAGTCACGAAATGGCTAGTGACCAACGTATTGAAACATTTAGGCAGGTAATCGCTTTTCATCAACAAAATGTAGATGCGTTGTGGAAGCAATACGAATTAGCGGAAACCCGAATCCGAGCGACTCACGGCAACCACGCAGAGCTGGAACGTGATCGCGTATTTTTTATAGGAGTCTATCAGCGGGACATTGAGAACGGGATCCGGGTCGAGGAAAGCAAAAGGGTCATTGCCCAAATCGAAGCCACCTACGCAAAAAAGCATGCTCAGCGTGACCTCTATGAGAAGGAACAACTTGCCCGGTTGCAATCCCAGCTGAAAAGAGAACTTTTAAAAGAGCAGAAAGACCTGCAAAAGTCGAAACGAAAATACGCCAGCCTCGTGAATGAGGAAACACTGCCGCTTTTACAGAAAGCGGAGCAGCACCTTGCATCCGCGATTGACCGGGTGAACCGGTTTTCGACGAAGGACACCACCATCGCTTCGAGGTAATCAAGCCCCCCGGGGATCTACATATAGTTTGGCAGCTGCTTTCTTCGGGTGGCTGCCTTTTTTAAAAATTATCGGTAAGTTTGCCCAAAACGATTTGCGAATGCTTGGATTAAAATTGCTGACTGATCCACGTTGGGCCAATATAGCGGAATCCAACTTGGAAGAAATCTTGACGGACCATGCCTGGTGTGAGCAAAAAGCAGCCAGCAATGCCATATCACTGATTACCCAAAACCCGGAGCATCAGGATCTGGTGCACGAACTGACAGCGATTGCCCTGGAGGAGATGCAGCACTTCCAACAGGTGATCGATATCATCAAGCAACGTGGATACACACTGGGACGTGAGCGTAAGGATGATTACGTAAACCAGCTGATGAAGTTTATGAAAAAAGATGGAAGCCGAAACACAGCTTTCATCGATCGGCTGCTTTTCGCTGCCATGATAGAAGCGCGCAGCTGCGAGCGTTTCCGTGTGTTGTCTCAGCATATCAAAGACCAAGAGTTAGCCAAGTTTTACTACGATCTCATGGTATCGGAAGCGAACCACTATACAACATTCTTGAATTTTGCCCGGCGATATACGGTTGATGTCGACGTGGAAACGCGTTGGAAGGAATGGCTGGCCTTTGAAGGTGAGCTTATCAAGTCATATGGCACGACTGAGCATATACATGGATAGACCCGGGGTGAGCGGTAATATTTACGTTGGAGTAACGTTAATTAAACAAAAAGTTTGCGGTTGCAAGTCAATTGCAATACTTTAGCGCGCTATGACGATTATTGCGAAGCCGTTGTTCAAGAACTTTATTTTTATTGCTCTACTCGCCGCCCTGATGGGCGCTTCATGCACATCCTCGGAAAAGAAGCGAGCCAAAGCCGAACGCAAGCAACAGGAAAAAGACAGCTTGATGCTGGCGTATGACGCTGCCGAAGCGGATCAGCGTTTGGATGCATTTATGCAGCGATTGCATAGTCGCTCGGGCTTCAACGGTAACGTGCTCATTGCCAAAAAAGGCAAAATCCTCTATCAAAACACCTTTGGTTGGGCTAATTACCTAAGGAAGGATAGCCTCAAAATCACCTCGCAGTTTGAACTGGCCTCGGTTTCCAAACCACTTACCGCCACGGGCATACTTAAACTTTGGGAAGAAGGCAAAATCAGGCTCGACCAAACGGTCGATGAGTTCTTTCCAGATTTCCCGTATCCCGGCGTTACCATTAAGTTGTTGCTTACCCACCGCTCGGGGTTGATGAATTACCTATATTTCACGGATAAAAAAGAGATATGGCCAGATAGACGGAAGGGCATGTCCAATAAAGAGGTGATGAATTTGTTAGCTACGCATAAACCGGATAAGTATGCCAACCCGGATGTACGTTTTTTTTACAACAATACCAATTATATGGTCCTCGCCGCGATCATAGAAAAAGTAACCGGCCAGGATTTTGCGGTATACATGCAGGAGGAAGTATTTGCTCCGGCAGGTATGAAAAACACAGCGGTTTATTCGACTGCGGTTTATGAAAAAATTCCACCGGGGGTAGCCGTAGGGCATGACAAGGTATGGCGGCGTTCAGTGGTGCAGAATTTTCAGGATGGTCCGGTGGGCGACAAAGGGATTTACAGTACGGTGCAGGATCTGTTTTTGTTCGATCGCGCCCTTCGGGATGGGCGGCTGCTGAAACCGGAAACACTCGATTCTGCCTATGCCGGATACAGTACGCCGAAGAAGGAGTTGTTTAACTACGGCTACGGATGGCGTACGTTCGATCCGGGAAACCATAAAGTCGTATACCACACGGGATGGTGGCATGGCTTCCGCAATCTGTATATCCGCGACCTGAAGGAAGATATTACCATTGTGTTACTGACGAATCTTGCCAATGGTAGTTTGCTTCATCTCGATGAACTGTATCAAATCCTCGGCATGCCGGTTATCCGCCAGGCTGCCTATTCCGCGGAAGGCGAGTTCATGGCGAATTGATAAGGCAATATTTCGTACCTTTGTTATAAATGGAACGGAAAAAAACACTGGTTCTGGGTGCAACGGACAATCCGGGCCGTTACGCCTATCTGGCGGCGAATCGTTTGGTGGCGGCCGGACACGAAATCGTAAATATTGGTATAAAAAAGGGAGAAGTAGCGGGTGTCCCTATTCGGCCTGCAAGCGATATACCCACTGATATCCATACGGTCACACTCTATATCGGCCCCCAGCGGCAACCTCAATATTATGACTATATCCTTCATGCGAAGCCCCAGCGTGTAATTTTCAATCCAGGGACTGAAAATCCGGAATTGAAGGCGTTGGTCGAACAGCAAGGCATTGAAGCGTTGGAAGCCTGTACGTTGGTCTTATTGAGTACGGGACAATATTAGTTAGCTGTTTGCATTTTCGGGAAAAATACTGTTGTTTTGGACTTACGGCTTTTACGTCATGACACCAAGAAAACCGAAGTCTGAAAACAGCATAGTTGATATCGCCAAGGCACTGGGCATATCGCCGGCAACCGTCTCGCGTGCACTGAATAATAATTTGCGTATCAGTGAGGCCACACGCAAGCGCGTAAAGGAGAAAGCCATGGAAATGGGCTATCGGCATAACAGCATGGCTTCCTCGCTCCGCAATCGGCGCTCGAATACAATCGGGTTGATCGTCCCCCGAATTTCGATGTACTTCCACGCGTTTTTTATCACCTCGTTGCAGCGGCAATTGCAGGCCGCCGGGTACAACCTGATGATCTGTCAGTCCAATGATTCGGTAAAATTGGAAAGAGAACTGGCAAATTCCCTGTATTCCGCGCGTGTGGACGCATTGGTTGTGTCGCTTACCCTGTATACCGAAGATATTTCACATTTCGAAGGGTTCCTGAAGCAGGGCATTCCCCTCGTGTTTTACGATCGCGTCCCATCCGAGGGAACGCCATCGTACATTATTAAAGGCGATGACTATCGCGGGGGGCTGTTAGCCGGCAATCACTTAATCGGGGCAGGCTGTCAGCGGATCGCCTACATCAGCGGTCCCTTGTCCTGTAGCATTTATCATGAACGTACACGTGGTTTCATGGACGCATTGGCTAAACACGGAGCCAGTCTGCGTGAAGAATGGGTGTATCACCATGAGCTGACAATGGAAAATGCCTGGAACAGTTTGCGTAAGCTGTTTGACGGCGAAAATGTACCCGACGGCCTGTTCGCGGCAAATGATACCACGGCGATTGCGGCCGTAGAATTTGCGCGGGAACGTGCTATCCGGATTCCCGAGGACCTTCGGATCATTGGTTATTCCAACGACCCGAGAACATCCATCATCTCGCCGTCGATTACATCCATTGAGCAGTATCCACATGAGATGGCTGACAAAGTCGCTGAAACGTTGATCGGTGCTTTGCAGCATCCTGCTTCCGGCCCCATTACCCCGATCGGCGATCCGGTGGTTTGCCCGGTAGATCTGGTGAGACGCATGACTACCTAACTTCAGCTCAGCGATAAGGATGATTCGCGGATAACTAATTCAGGCTTCAATATTTCATACCGGAAGCGCTCCCCCAGCGCCTTACCGGCAAAGTGATCGAGCAGGATTTTAGCAGAAAGCATTCCCAACTCATAAACGGGCTGCCAAACGGTAGAGAGCGGTGGAAAATAGTATTGTGCATAGGATTCGTCGTCAAAGCCTACTACGGAAATGTCTTCCGGTATCCGGTATCCGTTTTCACGGATGACACGCATGGCACCGATGGCGACGGCATCATTAACGGCAAAGAGGGCATCCAGTTTTTTGTTGCGCGCGACAAGTTGCACGAACGCATCCACGCCGTAATCCGAAGAAAAGCCATCGCTGTAAACGATTAGTTCGGACCGGATCGGTATGTTGTTGTCATAATGCGCATTCAGGTAGCCATCGAGGCGTTGCTTAAAAGTCGGGAAGGCAATGGGACCTGCAATGTGAGCAATATTATGCCGGCCGGTTTTAATGAGGTATTCCACGGCTTGATAAGCCCCGTCATAACTATCTACAAGTACCTTATCCGCTTTATAGTGCGGGCAATCGCGATCGAAGATGACGAGCGGAATTCCGGCGCTTTTCAGTCGATCAAAATGATCAAATGTTTTTGTGCGGAAAGTCGGAGAAATCAACACCCCGTCCACACGAAGCAGGGCCATATCCTGCAATAATTTTTTTTCCTCTTCAAACGACTCGTTGGATTGGCAGATCAATAACTTATACCCTGCAGAAGAAACCATATCCTGCACACCGCTGATGACCGTAGCAAAGAAGTAGCTAGTAATCTCCGGTACCACAATGCCGATAATGCCGGTTCTTTTGTTAAGCAAGCTTAATGCGAGCAGGTTAGGTTGATAACTGTACTTTTCGGCCAGTGCCAATACATTCTTTTTGGTCTCCGCACTGATTGAAGGATGGTTGTGAAGTGCTCGGGAGACTGTAGAGGGGGATACACCCAGTTGTTTCGCGATGTCAATGATGGTCGTCTGGCGGTTTTTCTGCATTTGGGGTTATTAATTGGTCGTCGAATCGTTACGATGTCCCTAAGTTCGTCAAGATATACCGTATAACCAAATGCGGGCATGCCTTTACGCAAACCTTTGCGTTTGTAGGACGAGAGAACCCCTTGATTTATTGCATGAAAAGCGATTAGTTTGCTATGCAATTATAAGTTTAAAGAAATAGCAATTTCGTAGTGGGCTAACCGTAACATGGAGTTAATCCAAAGTTTTAATGCCGTATGTATACTTGTCGCGGAAAGTAGTCCGCTTAATTAAAATCGTTAATATGAGGAAAGTTTATCTTTTAAAGCTATCGGTGCTGTTGATATTCGCTGCGCTGTACAGCAGCGTATATGCACAAGGTACGGTAACGGGCAGGGTTACGGACCAAAGCTCGGGCGAGCCGTTGGCAGGTGCCACGGTGACTGAAAAGCAATCGAATAGGTCGACCATGACCGACGCACAGGGTGCGTACAGCATCCAGGTGTCGGCAAACGCCGTACTGATATTTTCTTATGTAGGGTTTCCCTCCGTGGAAGAATATGTGGCCGGACGGGCGACCGTCGACGTGCAGTTGGGGGGAGAAGCCAGCGTGCTGGATGAAGTCGTAGCGATTGGATACGCGGTAAACCGGAAACAAGACTTGTCTGTGGCAGTGTCGTCCATCAACGTTGGCGAACGGTTCAAAGGGCGTCCAGCCACATTGGGTAACATTTTGCAGGGCGAGATGCCCGGTGTGCGCGTACAACAAAGCGGCGACCCGCGTTCTACCGGTGATATCAGCATACGTGGGCGGGGTAACCGCTCCGGCGATGGGGTATTGTATGTCGTTGATGGCGTACCCAATGCACCTTACAATCCGGCCGATATTGAATCGGTCACTGTATTGAAAGATGCGGCTTCTTCTGCCATATACGGTGCTTATGCCGGTTCGGGTGGCGTAATTGTCATCACAACCAAGAAAGCTCGGGCAGGCGAGGTGCGCGTGGATGTCAATGCGTGGAACGGTGTACAGCAGGCTTGGCGGACGCCGGAAGTACTTTCTGCAGAAGATTTCAACCGATTGTGGAAAGACGCATCGATGGCAGCGGGAAGAAACCTCCCGCCGGTTTATGACCCCGCGCAATTTTCCTATGGCAATGTAACCCGTACCGATTGGGTCGACGAGATTTTTCGATCGGGCCGCATGCAACATTATGACGTGACCCTCAGCGGAGGAACCGAATCACTGAATGCCCTGGCATCACTTGCTTATGACGACATAGAAGGTACGTTGTTAAACACGTGGAATAAAAACCTGACGGCACGGCTGAACCTCGGTTTCAAAATCAATAAATGGGTAAGCTTGAATCAGAGTTTACTTTACGGATACAGCAACGGGCAAAGTGAAATCGGATCAGGTCATACCGGTGCGGTATTCAGCGCCATGGCGTACCCACGCTTCAATGAAATGTATGAATACGACGACTTGGGCAATCGACTCCCGAGTGGGACGGTTCCGCGGTGGGCCCTGGCTGAAGGATTCAGTGTGGAAGCCGATCTGCTGAACCCGGTTACCCAATTGCTTAACACGCGGCAGCACAATCCCACTAACCGGGTGTTTTCGCTATCCTCATTGAGCATAAAACCCATAGATGGATTGGAATTTAAGTCGGATTTTTCATACAACACTTCTAGTTTCCGTGGGGAAACCTTCACGGGAAGATTCACTGCCCCGGGAAGGACCATCGACGAAAATTACCACAACATCGGTTCGTCATTGGACAAGAACTGGAACTGGGAAAATATTCTTTCGTATTCGAAAACGTTTAATGGAAAGCATTATGTGTCTGCTTTAGGGGCCTTTACGATGAATTATTCCACGGGGCGGAGCCACAATGTATACACCCGCGGCTACCAGTTCGAATATCCGCACTATGTGGTGTTTGAAAACGCATCTGACTGGAGTTCTGACAGGCCGGGCGAATCTATCTGGGAGGAATCCATCATCTCGCATTTGGCCCGGTTCTCCTATTCATACGACGATCGTTATTTTATCACCGGAAGTGTAAGGCGGGACGCTTCTTCCAAGCTGAACCCCGATGATAATTCCGATATATTCCCCGCAGCATCCTTGGCATGGAAGGTCACTTCTGAACCCTTTATGCCACAGAGCGACGCATTGAGTTTCCTTAAACTCCGTGTTAGCTGGGGGCAAGTGGGCAATGTCCGATCGGTTCGTAGGTTCATTTATGCACCGCCTTATCGGCTAGGAGATTATGGTTTGTTCCTCGGAGAAAACTCCGATAGACGAGTGTTTGGCCTCTATCAAAATACCATCCCGAATCCGGACTTGAAATGGGAACGCGCTGAACAGGCGAATTTTGGGATCGATATTGGTTTTTTCAATGATAAACTCAATTTGACCGCTGATTATTTCAATAAGAAGACCAACGACCTGATCGAGCCGTTGCCAGTACCATCCGTAGCAGGTGTGGCCTCCCCTCCGGAAATCAATATCGGGCAGGTTGAGAATAAGGGATTTGAATTTTCATTGGCCTACAATCAGCAGTTCGGTGATCTAGGGCTGGATTTCCGGGGAAATCTGGGAACTGTGAAGAATAAAGTGCTTAATTTGGGCAAGCGAACGATTGTGCCGCATTCCGAGGGTGTAAACTCGATGCAGCCCTTGCAATCGGTCGTGGGGCAGCCTTGGTACTCGTATTACCTGATCGAAGCCGATGGAATTTTCAAGACGCAGGAAGAGATAAACAACTACACCCATACCCATACCGAAACGGGCGAAACATCGTTAATCCAGCCCGCAGCGAAACCGGGAGATATCCGTTTCGTGGATTTCAATAATGATGGTATCATCAACGATGGCGACCGGCAATACATGGGCGCCTATGATTATCCTGATTTTTCGTATGGGTTTACACTGGGAGCCACGTGGAAAGGGTTCGGTCTGAGCCTATTTTGGCAGGGGGTTTCCGGCGTAAATGTATTCAATGGTGTACGGGCCATGTCTTCCTCCGGATTGAAAGGTTGGAATATGACCACAGACATCCTGCAATCATTTGAATACAATCCTAATTCCGGAGTACCGAGGTTGTCTTTTATCGATGATCCGAATGGCAACTATTCAAAAGTATCCTCCTATTTCTTAGAAAAAGCAGATTACCTGCGGTTGAAGAATGTGAACCTGTCGTACGCGCTACCCCGTAGTGTAGTCGACCGAATCGGTGGAGTGGGCAAGACCGATATACGGGTGTACGCCAATGCCGAAAACGTGTTGACGATCACCGATTATTCGGCGTTTGACCCCGAAGTAGGCAACTTAGGGATCGATGGCGGTCGGTTTCCCGTATCGCGGATGTTCAGTTTAGGAATTAACGTTTCGTTTTAAGAAGCAAATAGCCGTTTTGAAGATGAAGAAGATCTCAATGATAACGACGATCACACTGGTTGTGTTTACGTCTTGTAACAAATTTCTGGAATTCGAGCCATATGGTCAACCTTCAGACTTAAGTGGTATGTCCGATGAGCAGGCCATGCAAACGGTGTATGCCTTATATGAATGGCAGTACAGAGAAGGAACCACGGGTAGAGGGTTTTTCTGGTATGAGAATGCAAGCGATGATATGGTAACGGGCCGCACGCAGGCAGAGGCGGCCAACATCAAAAACTTTATCGATAACGGGTCTACGTCGCGGGATGTGCGCGACAATTGGCCGCAGATGTACCAAACCATCAATTACGCCAACCGGATACTTGCTGATATTCCGAAGGCAACCGCTATTTCCGACGAAGTACGCAATACCGTATTGGGCAATGCTTACTTCTGGCGTGCGTTTGCCTACCTCTGGCTTGCCCCTTGGTACGGCGACAACGGTCCCAATGGGGGAATACCCATCGTGACAGAAAGTACGCCGACGGAGGAAATCGATGTGCCGCGTCCGGCGTCGGTACTCGAGAATTACCGAATGATTATTGACGATTTGGAAAAGGCGTCGGGATACCTGCCTTTTTTCGAGGATATTCCCAAAAGCGACTGGGGACTGACTCACAAAACTGCGGCATGGGGTTTCGCGGCAAGGGCAGCGCTATATGCGGCACAGTACGATGCGTCGTTTTACGATATTGCGATCGCCTATGCCGACAAGGTGATCAATTCGCAGAAACACCGGCTGCTGGACAAGTACGCCGATGTGTTTGAAATCGAAAACAACTGGAGTCCTGAGTATATACTCAGTGTAACGAGCAATGAGATCGATGGTTCGAAATGGCCAGGCATTTCCTTCCAAAACGCTGGTTTTGGCTACTACAACACATGGGGATATTTTCAGCCAACACTGGAATTATACAACGCATTTGAGGAAGGGGATGAACGCCGGGCCGCTACCATTGTGGCACCCGGTGATCATGTTTCATTCATTGGCAATGATATTATTTGGCAAGTGAACCCGTCCTCCACTTCGAGCCCGACCGGAATGACCTTACGGAAGTACCTGGCGCCGTTCCGGGATGCTGACGCCATCGGCAAAACCGTGAATCCGGATGGGAACAACATGACCACGGACCTCAACATCTCATTGATGCGGTATGCAGAGATCCTACTCATTAAGGCCGAAGCATTGATCTGGAAAAATGGTGAGGGAGATCCCGTGGCGAAAGGGCTGATGGACGACGTCCGGGAGCGGGCCGGACTGGAACGCAATAGCCAAGCGACAAAGGCACAACTGAAGAATGAACGGCGTGTGGAATTTGCCTTTGAGTGGGGTACGTGGCGCCACCTTGACCTTGTTCGCTGGGGTGATGCTCAGGCGACGTATGCACAGCCACTGCATGGATTTAAGGTAAATCTTGCAGGGGGAGCTATCTCCTCCTTGGAAGAAATAGAAGTGTGGCCTGCACGTCAGTTCGACCCCACGGTACACCATGTATTTGCCATTCCGGTGCGCGAAGTTGCCAGTAGTGAAAACCTGAAACAAAATAAAGGGTATTAACCGATGAATACCATGCGCTTTCTCGGATGCGTCGGATTGCTGTTCGCTTGTTCTGCACCACTGCTTCTGGCTGCCCAACACGGACGTGTCTTGATACACGCGCACAACGATTACGAACAACCGATGCCGTTTTACCAAGCCTATGACCAACAGGCATATACCATTGAAGCAGATGTGTTTGCCACGGCGGATGGTCGCTTATTGGTAGGGCATGATCTGGAGGATTTGCAACCTCACCGTACGTTAGAATCCTTATACATCAAGCCTATTGTAGCTGTGTTTGCTTCCAATGGCGGACGGGCCTGGACAGCTTCGGACAGCCGGTTTGTGCTGCTCATCGATTTGAAAACGCCAGCGGCGAGCACCCTGCGTCCTATCGTAGACCTCATTGCCAGGCATCCAGAGGTGTTCGATGCGACGGTTAATCCCTATGCAGTAACGGTCGTTATTTCCGGTGATATGCCGCCTCCGGCATCGTTTGATGATTTCCCCCGTTTTATCCAGTTTGATGGGCGGCTCAATACGGGGTATACCTCCCATCAATTGGAGCGGGTGGCGTTCATCAGTGCACCATTCTCCAGCTATGCTAGCTGGAACGGAAAAGGGGCCTTGGTCGGCAAAGAGAAAAAGCAGGTGGCCGACGCCATCGAGAAAGCCCATGGATTGGGTAAGAAAATCCGGTTTTGGGGCACTCCCGACGGACCTACCGCTTGGAGTACACTGCATACGATGGGAGTTGATATTATCAATACCGATCAGATCGAACGTTGTACCGAGTTTTTTTCAGGTTTCGACATTCGCCAAACGCATGGTCAATCGGATCGACGTTTTGGAGATTTCCGGCTTATTGCCCACCGTGGGGGCGTCGTGGACGAGAACACAGCTGAAAACAGTTTACAGGCTTTGGAAAAAGCCATCCGCCGTGGATACTGTCGGGTAGAAATTGATGTGCGTATGAGTAAGGACAGCGTCTTTGTGGCGCACCACGATCGTACTTTTCTTCGATACTACGGGATCGATACGCCTGTAACCGAAATGACATGGCCGGCTATGCGCAGACTCAAAGGTGATCGGGATAATCGGGTACACCGCTTAGAAGAAATTTTATCGAAAGCCAGTGGGCGTATAGGTGTAATGATCGACCTCAAAATACCGGGCAATGACACCGTCTTGCACGGCAGGCTCCTGCGAATGCTGGTTACGTATGGCTTGCTGGCCGATGCCATGATGATAGGTACCGATGAATCGACTGACTTCTATCGTGGCAAGATTTCGCTGAGCTGTACGCGGCGGCAATTGGAAGCCAATCGGAAACGGAGTGACTTTAACGCATCTGATTATTACTTGTTTTCAAACGACATCAGTGCGGACGATGTCCGGTGGGCCGGACGTCACGGCATTGCGGTAGTAGGTGCGGTCAACGCATGGACACAGCAAGGCGATGTGTTGGGTAAAGGCGCGACATCCATTAAGAACCTCTCGGACGCGGGAGTTCGTACCTTTCAGATTGATAGCATGTTTGATGTATTTTTTCCTGATGAAGTAAAATAACACCGCTAGCAATTATCGCGCAAACCTTTGCGTTGAGATAACTGCTCAATTGCTTGATTTATTGGGGGCAAACCAATTAGCTTTGTTAGTACAATTATAGATGATAAAAAGATATTGGCCGGTTCAGTCAGTTAAACTAAACGTAACTCAGGTTTAATCACCAGTTTTTGTATACGCGGTATCATTGTGTATGCATCTAGGTCATATCATTTCTTTCGATAGATAACGGTATATGCCAATAAGTTTCAAGTTCATTAGTAAAGAGGAGGGCAAAAGATTGTGATCTGTTGATAAAAAGCGAACAGGTACGGCATAGTGACGTACCTGCTCAGGGTGTGGGAAAGCAGATAGACTGGACATCTGAGACTGTAATCCCTCTATGAGTAATACAATAGGTATCACCATGCCTTCAAAGATAAAGAAAAGAATGAATCTGACTCTTTTGAAGGCAAAAATTCGTGTATAATGAATCGTTTATTAGTAGGTAAATGGTATGTAAGAATAGCTTTACTTTATCTTATCATCTTTATAAATGGACCTTGGCTGCACGCGTTAGCCACTCCTAATACCCTTCAACAAAGGGGCCGCATCGTGGGCCGGGTAACGGATGTGCAGGGAGCACCGCTTTCGGGAGCGAGCGTGCGTATCGCGGGCGGGCAACGAAGTGTGGCCACGGATGACGAAGGCCGATTTTCACTTACGGTGACGCCGGGCGAGCACATCGTTGAGGTTTCTTACATCTCATACGGCACGAAGCAACAGACCGTAGCCGTTCGCGAGGGAGCAAATAATTTGTTCATCAAATACCAATATCATGATAGGAATATCTTACCTATTCGTAATGAGTTTTATTTTTCTTGCCTTTAGTTGCGAGAACGATGCCAAGTTAATTGTAGTCGATGCAACTGTAGATATTTTAGTTCTCGACCCAAGGGCGAACAATATTTTAGAAATGGACAATTTCAAAGAAGAAAATATTAAAATTTATTATCTAGTAAATGGAAAAAAGGAACTTTTTAATCGGCCAAACTTAGATTATCCTAAGGGATATGCCATACTAAAGAACCAGAAAGAACAATTAATATTAAGAGTTTTCCTGAATTCAGATTTAGAAGCACCATTTACGTTTATCGATTACGGTGATTCAGATATTGATACTATTAAAAGCGAGTTCCATCGGAATGGACAATCAGTTATTAGTATAAAGATCTGGTATAATGATCAGTTGAAGTGGGAATCAGGGAATGAGGATTTTTCAGAATTAAGAACTTTTTCAATTACAAAGACTTTGTAAATAATTCGCTAACTGTTAAATAATTAAATTATGAAAGCAAAGATTTCAGTTTATGTTCTTCTCGCGACTTATGTATTTAGTGCATGCGAAAAGTCAGAATTTAGAACACCAAATGTTGACATTGGTGAAATTCATAACCATTTGGTTACTCTGGAGCAAGCACAGAAAGTTGCAGTTTTGGATGCTATGTTCCGCCCAAAATTAAAATCTGGAGAGAACACAATAACACTTTCTATGGATATCGATCCTAGTACTCTCAAATCTTCAAAAAACATTGAAAGTTTCCTCAGTGTCAATTTTCAACAGAAAGATCCTAGTCTTTACATTTTCAACTTTGAGGAAGGTGGCTTTAGTATTGTTTCCGGTGATGACCGCTTGGCTCCTATTTTGGCTTATTCGGATACAGGAACATTTCCAATAGATTCTAATTTATCTTATCCAGCTGGATTGATTGGATGGCTCTCAACTACAAATGAAATAGTGAAGGTCGTTAGGAACGAAAAGCTTAGCCAAGCTGAACAGATAAAAGCCGAATGGGAAGCAATGAATTTTCGTTCAGACATAGTTATGGGTACTAATTCTTATCAGCCACCCCCCGAATGTACTTATGATGGTCAAATTCATTATTTTTCTGAATCCCATGGCCCGTTTCTTTCTACTACTTGGGCGCAAGGCGTCGGTTACAACAATGCATTAACAAATATGGGATGCTCATCGTATTCAAATGGCAGGCCTCCCACGGGATGCGTCGCAACGGCTGTTGCACAGGTGATGAAATACCATCAACATCCAACTTCATATAACTGGGCATTAATGCCTAATAATACAGGAAGCTCTACAACAGCAACCTTGATGGCAAATATTGGCACTGCAGTTTCGATGGATTACGATTGTAATGGGTCAGGAACTCAAACTTCAATAGCGGCGACAGCTCTAAAAAACACCTTCGGCTATACATCTGCAGTGTGGAATAGTACTTATACTCCCCATGTTGTTTTTAATAATATAAGGGAGGGCAGACCGGTGATTTTAAGCGGTGGCCGTAAAGATAAATGGTGGTTTTTCAATGTTTACGCAGATGGGCACGCTTGGGTTGCTGATGGTTATAATGGTGGTGGGCAGGAAATTTGTCATAAATGGGAGGACGATGGAGATCCGTATACAACTGAATATGAATGGCTCCCAAACGGTTTCTTTAATCGTTTGCATATAAATTGGGGATGGGGAGGAACTTACGACGGGTATTACGACGCAAATGGATTTAACCCGGGATCAAATACTTTTAATTATAAAAACGGGATGATTGTATCTATTATACCTTAGTTCAATGTTCCGTATGAGATTATTTAAGATTTGAACAAAACAGGCCATCTCAAATAGTGAGGTGAACCCCAAAAGTTTTTGTCTAACTTTTGGGGTCTCACTTCACAACAATACCGGAAAAAGAATTTTATGTATTCAACGTGCATTTCGATCACCAAGGGGTGGTTGCTCGCCAGGAATCGGGAAAACTGATGGTAGCGAAAATCAAGGAAATCGCGAAGGATGCCCCGGTGATCTGTACCGGGGATTTTAATTCAACACCGGAGACCGAACAGATCAAAGGGATGTCAGCCCTGTTGCACGACGCGTATTCGATAACCAAACAGCCACCGTACGGTCCGGTTGGTACCACCAATGCGTTCCGGTTTACCGCCCCGATGAAGAACCGCATCGACTACGTGTTTGTAAGTAGGCAGTTTGAGGTGTTAAAATATGCGGTGTTGACCGATGCAAAAAGCCAACGGTATCCCTCGGACCATTTGCCGGTAGTGGCTGATGTCTGTTTTGTCGAATAGTATACGTGCGACTTTTAAAGATAAACCTGATATGAAAAAGCAAATCTTCCTAATTGCGGCTCTGCTATGGTTTTCGTGGGGTGGCTTTTTGTGGGCCAACGAGCAAAGACCCATCAACGGCGTGGTGGTCAGCGCCGATGGCGCACCGGTAGCGGGGGCTACCGTAAAATCACTTTCCACCAATCGTGCGACGACGACCAACGATCGCGGTGAATTCACATTGGATGCCGGCGAAGGCGAAAAGCTAACGGTATCCTACGTAGGCTACGTGACGCAGGAGGTTGCCGTATCCGGTGTGTCCTTGCGTATCACGCTGGCCGAAGCCAGCAATTCGCTTGATGAAATTGTGGTGGTCGGTTACGGCAGCCAAGCGAGATCCGACGTGACGGGCGCATTGACCCAGTTGAAAGGGGAAACCCTCAAGCAAGGGGTGAGTGTGTCGGTCGATAATCTGCTCCAGGGTAAAGTATCGGGAGTGCGCATCGCCCAATCGAGCGGTGAACCCGGAGCGGGCATTGATGTATTCATCCGGGGTGTAGGCTCGATCCGCAGTGGCAGCACCCCGCTTTTTGTGGTGGATGGGGTGCCGCTGAGCAATGAGAGCGTAAGCGCAGGCGGGGCCAACTTCGGACTAGGTAGTTCGGAAGCGAAAAACCCGTTGAATTTCCTTAATACAAGTGACATAGAAACCGTAACCGTATTAAAGGACGCCTCCGCGGCTGCCATTTACGGCGCACGCGGATCGAACGGTGTGATCTTGATTACCACCAAGCGGGGGCGGAGCGGCGAACCGACACTCACGTACGACATGTACATCGGATCGTCTTCGGTAATCCGGAAGCTGGATGTGCTATCTGCTGCTGATTACCGGGCTGCACTGCCCGACCCGGCGTATGACCATGGCGGGAATACAGATTGGCAGGATGTAATCCTTCGGAATGCCTTGACACAAAATCACAATGTTTCCTTCTCAAAGGCTACCGAATCGGGCAACTACATGGCTTCGGTATCGTACATGGACCAAGAAGGAATCGTGCAATCAAGCGACTTTAGGCGGACAACCGCGCGCTTGAATGCCGAAGAATCGTTTTTCGATAACGATCGCCTGAAAGTGAAAATGAACCTAACGGCCAGTGATATCGACGAAACAGGCGTTCCGAACGGCAATACGGCGGGATCAGATGGCCAGCTCATCATCCATGCCCTGATGGCCAACCCGACACGGAGTGTGCGCGACGAAAACGGTGAATATACCAACTTCAATATGAATGCGCACTACAACCCAGCTTACCTTTTGCACGTATTTGACGATAAGACCAACACGTTCCGTGTATTGGGCAACGTGGAAGCTACGTTGCGCATTTTGCCGGGCTTGGATTATCGGTTCAACTACGGCATCGACAAATCGACTTCCGAGCGGAGCTCGACGATGTATCCGAATGTTACCGACCGCACACCGTTGGGGGCCTATGTGCAGAATAACCGGTCGTCATTAACCACCTTGCTGGACCATTACCTGACCTACAACGTAAGCGTCGATAAGCATCAAGTGGAGCTCCTCGGCGGGTTTTCCTATCAGCAGTTCAAATTTTCAGGCACATCGTTTGGTATGGAGAACATTGCCAATCAAGGGGAGGGCGTAGCTCCCGAGCATAACCCGGGTTATTCGGGTATTCCCACCAATCCCGGTGGATTTGCTCAGGAGAATGAACTGCAGTCGTTCTTCGGACGTGCGAACTATAATTTTGATGACCGGTATTTAGTGACAGCATCACTCCGTGCCGATGGTTCCACGCGTTTCGGCGAAGACAATAAGTATGGGTATTTTCCCTCCTTTGCGGTGGGTTGGGTGCTCTCACGTGAGGGGTTCCTAAAGGAAATCAGCGGCATCCGCGAATTGAAGTTACGGGCCAGCTGGGGCCAAACCGGCAACCAGGAGGTGCCTAATAAGATTACCCAGGCAAGCTACTCGCTCTCGCCATCATCGGGTTATTACCTCTACGGGGACCTCGCGTTGATTAACGGTACCGACGTGAACCGGACGGCCAACCCGGGACTCAAATGGGAAGTAGTAGAGCAATTTAACATCGGGTTAGATTTCGACTTTTGGAACAGCAAGCTGTATGGCGCGTTGGAATACTATAATAAGACCACCAAGGATCCGATATTAAACATTCCTTCTGAGCCGCTGAGCCCGACCACCACGGTTTGGAAAAATGTAGATGCCCGCTTGGTCAATAAGGGAATAGAATTGACGCTGGGTTCGCAGCTTATCAGCACGCAGGCGTTTAACTGGTCGGTCGACGTGAATGGATCGACATTGTCCAACACGATCGAAGACTTACCGGTTTCCGAACTTTATTCAGGCAGTATTTCCGGTCCGGGTTTGTCTTCGGTGTACGCGAATATCTATAAAAGTGGTTACGAAGCAGGCTCTTTCTTTATGCTGAAACATCTCGGATATGATAGCGAGGGGAAAGATATCTTTGAGGATATAAGCGGTGATGGGGCGATCAATGCAGACGACCGGCAGATTTTCGAAGGCGCGATCCCGAATTTCAACTTCGGCTTAAACAGCCAGATGCGTTACAAACAGCTGGATTTTTCGTTTTCCATCATCGGACAGACCGGCGGATATCTGGTGAACAATACAGCTATCAACTTAAACATCAATAGTTTGGCGTCCGATCGGAATGTGTTGGCCAAGTACTACGATGCAGGAGCCAGTACGACCAACGCCGTGCAATTGTCTTCGCTGTATCTGGAGAAATCCGATTTTATACGGCTCAATAACGTCCGTCTGGGCTATACACTGGCACCGAGAAACTTCGGTTGGTTGCAGTCTGTGAATATCTATGTCAGTGCGCAAAATTTGCTCACGCTGACGGGATACTCCGGATACGACCCGATGGTGAATACGGCCAAGAGCGTGGGCGGAAACCAGTCGTTGGGTGTGGATTATACCACCTATCCCCCGGCAAAGACGTTTATGGTGGGCGCAACGATTAAATTCTAATCCATAGAGACATGACAAGGAAATTAGTTAAATCGAAAAAGTTGGTTTGCACCTTCCTGGCCGTCGTCGTGGCGGGTTGTACAAACCTGGAAGAAAAGGTAATCGACGAGGTGTTGGGTTCGGAAAGTGCTAAGCCCGAGAATGCGTTAGCGGCTGCCTATAACCGGCTCAGCAACGCGACGTTTGTCGATCATGGTAATGTTTTCGCTCTGCAGGAATATTCCACCGACGAGGCGTTGTTGCCGACCCGCGGAAGTGATTGGGGCGACGGCGGCCGGTGGCGCGTTTTCCACGAATTTACATGGAGCCCCAATGAGGGGGTGATTGACGGTACATGGAATAACCTAACCCACGGTATTACGCAATCACTTACTGCCATCGGCACCATAAACGGACAGGAGTTTACAGAAAAAGCACTTTTTCTGGCAGAAGCTAAGGGGCTGTTGGCGTTTTATACATTCCACACCCTCGACCTTTTTGGACAGGCGCCCTACCGGGATCCGTTAACAGCGGATGCACCGTTTCAGGTATTACAGGCCGCCACGGCAATCGATGAGCTGATCCAACAGGTAGAGGCGATCGTGCCCGACTTGGCAAATGTGGGTGAGCAGTCTACCCACAGTGGGCGCTTTACCAAGCAGGCGGCATACGGCCTGTTGGCCGAAATGTACCTGAACCGTGCGGTATTCAAGGATCGTTATGCAACGGATTTCAACTTCAATGCGCAGGCTTTAGATGGCAACGGAACGGATATGGACAAGGTGATCCAGTATACATCGGCACTCATCGGATCGGGTCAGTTTAATCTCGAAAGCAATTATTTCAGGAATTTTGACATCGACAACGCAGGCCGTCCCGAAATGATTTTCGTGGCATCGCAGGACAATAATACATTGCGCGGCAGCGATAACGATTTTGCGTATATGCCCATGGAACGCAATCAAAAACCATCGCCCGCTAACCGGGGAACGAATGCCTCCTGCATCACCCCTGAATTTTACTATTCATGGGAGGGTAACTTTGACGACCCGCGGTTTCACCGGCACTATCAATATGACGACGGTACCTGGTTTATGAACGACGGTACAGATGTGAGCGTGCCGGCTACGAGTATCGTACCCAATAGCGATGGACTGCCATGGTTCCATTTCAATCGGGGGATCATGGCCGGGCAGCAGTATGGCCCAACGCTGCTTCCCAGTGGCGTGTTTGAGATGACCAATGACGGGCGCATTAAGGTGAACAAGCTGTATTGCGAAAAGAATACCACACTTGCCATGGACTTTACGCCCGAACTGGATTTTGACAATCCGGCCCAATCGGTGTTTACCCAAGCACAGATCAATCGCGGTGCGCGCGTATTCAAGTGGGAGTTTGACCCCGAGAATGGAAATGGGACGACGGGAGTGGATGTTCCGCTGTACCGTCTGGGTGGTATCTATTGCATGCGCGCTGAAGCCTATTTCCGGAAAGGACTGATCGATGAAGCATTGGCTGATGTGAACATGCTACGGACCAGCAGGACGCGTGAAGCGCTTTTTGGCAATGCGCCCGGCAAGCCCATCGATGCGTTGGACGAAGAGACGCTTTACAACGAAATCGGCTACGAAATGTACTGGGAGATGAATCGACGTAAACAGATGATCCGATTTGGGAAATTCGAGGATGCCTATACAGCTAAACCGGTGTCTGAACCGTTTAGGCGGATTTATCCCATTCCGCAGGCTACGATGGATGCTTCCGATGCGTTCACTCAAAATGAGGGTTATAATTGATGGTGAATAAGCTGGAGCATGCAAACCTTTGCGTGCGGATTGCCTGCGTTTTGCTTGGATGTTTGGGCGAATTATCGTTTTATTGCATGACCGATTAAAACAAATCCGCATGAAAGTAACACCCGACACCTTGTTCAGCGACTGTTACGGTAAGTATGCCATTGCAGCGATCAATGTGTTTACATTGGAACAAGTGTCGGGTGTTTTCCGTGCGGCCAGTCGCAGCGCATCACCCATAATTATCCAGACGACACCGGTAGCACGTGACTATGCCCGCCCCGAAATGTTGCTGGGAATGATTGCCGCGGCTGCGAAATCCTATCCGAACGTAGTTTATGCGTTGCATTTGGACCACGGAAACGAAGCCCATGTCGAAGCAGCCCTGCAAGCAGGCGGATATACATCGGTTATGATCGATGCCTCTCACGAACCGATGGCGGAAAATATAAACCGCACACGTGCCGTGGTGGCGGCGGCACACCGGGTTGGTATTTTTGTTGAAGCGGAGCTGGGTGTATTGAGCGGCGTGGAGGATGACTTGGCGGTCGACGCAGGATCGGCCCGGTTTACCCGACCGGAAGACGCGGCTTATTTCGTGAAACAAACGCAGTGTGACAGTTTGGCGGTGGCAGTTGGCACCAGTCATGGAGCGTATAAATTTTCGGGTGATCAAGGGATACGGTTTGATATCCTCGCGGCCATCCAGCAGCGCCTGCCGGAATTTCCGTTGGTACTGCATGGGGCATCATCGGTTGACCGGGATGAGCTGATGCGTATTAACCGGGCGGGTGGTCGGCTGGCGCAGGGATCCCGGGGCGTGTCGGACGACGAGATCGCCCGGGCTATCGGGTTGGGGGTTTGCAAGGTCAACATCGCGACGGACCTGCGGGTCCTGTGGGCTCGCGTGCACCGCGAATTCTTTGTCCAGCAGCCGGAACTATTCGATCCCTTAGTGCCGGGCAGGATATACATCGACGAGCTGGAAAAACTTTGTATGGATAAGTTTGAGAAGTTAGGATCCACCGGGAAGGCAAAAACTTTCCTGCAGGGGGCCGCTTACTGAACGAAGACTAATTCATAGAAGACTAACTCATATACTATGAAGCGAGACGAAAAGTGTCCGTTACTTATTAAGGCTGACGAAGCGGCTGGACATTACCAGTACATTACGCGTGAAGACGGTGGGTGGCAATACCTGAACTTTGCCGCGCGGCAGCTTCCCCGAGGCAACACTTGGGTGGGGAATACGGGCAATCACGAGTATGCGATTGTTCTGCTGAGCGGCAACTACCACGTAAATACGGATAGGGGCAGCTGGCAGACCGGCAATGGACGCCGGGATGTTTTCTCGGGCATGGCGCATACGTTGTATCTGCCGCGCCATACCACGTTCCGGTTGACCGCCGAAAGCGACGTATTGGATATTGCGTACGGCTGGTGCGAGACCGATCGCGACTTCGACCCTGTGTTTAAGCGCCCCGAGGAGGTGCAGGTCGAAATCCGCGGAGGCGATAACGCCACCCGGCAGATCAATGACCTGCTCGGCCCGGGCTTTCCCTGCCATCGGCTGGTCGCTGTTGAAGTCTATACGCCTTCGGGCAATTGGAGCTCGTTTCCGGCGCACAAACACGACGAACGTTTGGTTGATGCAGCGGGCACCTTGCTGGAAGCCCGGCTGGAAGAAACGTATTTCTATAAAATTGCCAAACCGCAGGGTTATGCCATGCAACGCGTATATACCAGCGATGGCTCGTTGGATGAGGTTGCGATTGCGCGCAACAACGATGTGGTATTGGTGCCCCAGGGCTACCATCCGGTGGTAGCTGGGCACGGGTATGATGTCTATTACTTGAATTTCCTTGCCGGATCCGATCAATCCCTGGCCAATACGCCCGATCCCGACCATGCCTGGATCTTTGGGACATGGACAGGCACGGACGAGCGTATTCCGATGGTTACTGCTGCAATGAACGGAAAATAAACAATGCGATGAAAACATATGACGTATTGACCGTAGGAAGGTCGTCCATCGATCTGTATTCACAGGATATCGGCGCTGAGTTTATCGATATTACCGGATTTGACGCATTTGTGGGCGGCTCACCCCTTAACATTGCAACGGGATGCAGCCGGCTCGGACTGCGCGCGGCGTTGCTTACCGGTGTGGGTGAAGACAAGGTTGGCGATTTTATCCTGAATTTTCTGCGGCGGGAAGGGGTGGATACCACATTTATTCCACGTATCCCCGGTGCACGCAGCAGCGCAGTGCTGCTGGGCATCCAGCCACCGGATACATTTCCGCTGGTGTTTTACCGCAACAATGCGGCAGATTCGCAGATCACCGTGGACCATGTCAACGCCATTAACATGAGCGATATCCGGCTGCTTGAGCTGTCGGGTACCGCACTTAACCTGGAACCCAGCCGGAGTGCAGTCTTCCATGCGGCAGAGCAAGCGAAGCTACAGGGCACAACCACGTTGTTGGACATCGACTTCCGGGCCGACCAATGGTCGGATGTGCGTTCGTTTGGCATTATGGTCCGAGCATTGCTGCCGCGTATCGACATTGCGATCGGAACCGAAGAAGAATTGTTGGCTGCCATGTTGGAAGATGCCTCGCAGGTAACCATTGAACATCAGCAAATTTCGGCACCGACCGTCCGCGGAGACATTGACCAAGCGATCGAGCGGGTACTGGCACTGGGCGTAAACGTGTTAGTGGTCAAGCGTGGATCCAACGGGGTAAGCGTGTACAATGCCGCCGGCAGACGCGAAGATGTACCGGGCTTTCCGGTGGTGCCGTTGAATATCCTAGGAGCGGGCGATGCGTTTGCCTCGGGATTCATCTACGGTTACCTCAATGGGTGGGACCTGTATAAATCGTGCCGCATGGGTAATGCCAGTGGGGCACAGGTAGTGTTGCAGCCAGGGTGTGCCAATTTTATGCCTACGTTGGATGAATCGTTGGCATTCATCGAACAACACGGGGGCTTCTGACCGATTGATAACCATATTGACTAACGATGAAAACCACCAGACTAACCACCGCCCAAGCGGTCATCCGTTTCCTCGACCGGCAATACGTTGAGCGAGACGGGGTGACTCATAAATTTATTGCCGGATGCTTCGGTATCTTCGGCCACGGCAATGTAGGCGGGATCGGTCAAGCATTGTTTGAATATCCCGCTTTACGCTATTATCAATCCCGGAATGAACAGGCGATGGTGCACACGGCTGCGGCCTACAGCCGGGCCAGAAACCGTTTATCCACATTAGCTTGTACCTCATCGATCGGTCCAGGCGCGACCAACATGCTCACCGGCGCGGCTGCTGCCACGATTAACCGGGTGCCGGTACTGTTGTTGCCGGGTGACAGTTTTTCCAGTCGCCACGTCGATCCGGTACTTCAACAGCTGGAATATCCACTTGCACCCGATGTAACCGTTAACGACTGTTTCCGTCCGGTTTCACGTTTTTGGGACCGGATCAACCGACCGGAACAGCTGATTGCCTCCCTGCCGCAGGCCCTACGGGTATTGACGTCTCCTGCTGAAACGGGGGCGGTTACTCTCTGCCTACCGCAGGACGTACAAGCCGAGGCGTTTGACTATCCCGAGGAACTCTTTCATCGGCGGGTATGGTTCATCCCCAGGGCATTGCCTGACGCTGCGCTGTTGGACCGGGCGGCAACACAGATCCGTGCGGCCAAGCGGCCGCTTATCGTAGCCGGTGGCGGTGTTATCTATAGCGAGGCGTCGGATGCATTGCGTGCCTTTGTCCATGCAACGGGCATACCGGTGGCCGAGACGTTTGCCGGAAAAGGATCCCTGGCTTATGACGATCCGCATCACTTGGGTGCGATGGGCGCCACCGGCACCGAAGGAGCCAATGCCATCAGTGCAGAGGCCGATCTGATTATCGGAATTGGCACGCGTTACAGCGACTTTACCACCGCATCGAAGACGGCGTTCCGGCATCCGGATGTTGCATTTATCAATATCAATGTGGCTGAATTTGATGCCCATAAGCAGTCGGCATTGCCGCTCACCGGAGACGCCCGGGCTACGTTGGAAGCCTTGGCAGACCGATTGGCCGGATACCGTGTAGGGTCGGACTATCGGGATCGGGTAGCGGCTTACGGCCGCAGCTGGGACGACAAGGTGACAGCAGCCTATACGCCGGAAGAGGAAGGGCGGCTTTCCCAAGCAGAGGTTATTGGGATGGTCAACACCTTTTCCGCACCGCAGGATGTGGTGGTTTGTGCGGCGGGCAGCATGCCTGGCGACCTGCATAAACTATGGCGTACGCGCAATCCAAAGGGTTTCCACCTGGAGTACGGCTACTCGTGCATGGGCTATGAAATTGCGGGCGGACTGGGCGTCAAGATGGCCGACCCGGGGCGGGAAGTATATGTCATGGTCGGCGATGGAAGTTATTTGATGATGTCGTCGGAGCTAGTGACATCCATACAAGAGGACGTGAAGCTAACGATCATCCTGATTAACAACCATGGTTTCGCCAGTATCGGCGGGCTTTCCAAATCGTTGGGAACGGAAGGCTTCGGTACACAGTATCGGGCACGGGACGAAGGTTCGGGGCTGCTCGACGGTGACGTGCTGCCGGTGGACCTCGCACGGAATGCCGAAAGCCTGGGTGCCGACGTCATCCGCGCACACAACGTGGCATCGTTGAGGGATGCCCTGCAACGGGCTAAGACCGGCAGCAAGACCACGGTCATCTACGTCGAGTCGGTGCCCGAACGAAAAATGGCCGGATACGGGCATGCGTGGTGGGAGGTACCCATCGCTGCGGTATCGGAAACGCCCGCAGTGCGGGAGGCATACGAGGAAACCCAGCGACAAAAAGCCAAGCAACGTCATCACTTATAATCTAATTAATCCTTTTGCCTATGTGGGCCATACTGAGTTTTGTTGTCTTTACGCTTTTTGTAGGTTGCTATGCGTGGTGGCGTATGCGGAAAGCCGACCTCCATACCCAGGACGGCTATTTCCTGGGTGGGCGCAGCTTGACGGGGCCGGTCATCGCCGCTTCATTGATCATGACGAATATTTCGACCGAACACCTGGTCGGCATGAACGGCTCAGCTTATAAAAACGGGTTTATCATCATCGCATGGGAAGTGACGTCGGCCTTGGCTCTTATCGTCGCCGCCGTCTACTTCGTGCCGAAATACCTACGGATGGGCTTGACGACGATACCGGAATACTTAGAGCGGCGGTTTGATAAAGGAACCCGCTCGCTGATCGCGCTTTTTTTGATGGTTTCCTTCGCCGTGACCCTGCTGCCCATCGTTCTCTACACGGGAGCCATCAACCTTGAAAGCATTTTCAACCTTTCCACCCTGCTGGAGGTCAGCACGGACAAGGGACTTTGGATCACCGTCGTGGTGGTCGGGTGCCTGGGTGCTGCGTATGCAATTGTCGGTGGATTGAAAGCAGTGGCGATATCGGACGTTATCTATGGGTATGGGCTGCTGATCGGGGGACTGCTCATTCCCGTGTTGGCACTTATCTACATCGGCGATGGCAATCCCTTGGCCGGTTTGGCTACGGTGTTCGAAAACAGCCCGGAGAAGTTTAACGTCATCGGGACGGAAGATTCCGTATTGCCGTTCAGCACGCTGTTTACCGGTTTGGTGATCAACCAACTGTATTTCTGGTGCATGAACCAGACCATTGTCCAGCGTGTTCTGGGAGCCAAGAATCTTAAAGAAGCGCAGAAAGGATTGCTTTATACCGGCCTGTTGAAAATCCTGGTGCCATTTATTATCGTATTGCCGGGGGTTATCGGCTACTATTATTTCCAGGATAGTTATTACGACCAGCAGGATCTGGTATATCCGGCATTGGTGAAGCGCGTTTTGCCTATCCCGCTGTTGGGGCTGTTTGCGGCGGTCATCGTCGGTGCCGTACTAAGCACGTTTAATGCCGTGCTGAACAGTGCATCTACCATATTCAGCATCGATGTGTATAAGCGGTTGATCAATACAAACGCCAGCGAGCGTACGCTGGTGCGTATGGGCCGGGTGGTGGCTACGGTACTGGCCATCACGTCTATCATCGCCGCTCCTTTTGTCGCAAACGCGCCGGATGGGCTCTATCAATTGTTGCAGGAGTTAAACGGGATTTTCTTCATTCCCATCGCATCCATCATGTTGGGGGGATTTTTCTTTAAGCGCATCTCCGCCCAGGGAGCAAAAGTCGCCTTGATCACCGGACTGGTGTTTTATGTGCTTTGCACGTTCGTCATTGAGATCGATATTCATTTCGTGCATGTATGGGGAATCGAGTTTTTGCTGAATATGGCGGTCATGTTTGCGGTTTCGTGGTGGTATCCGAGAGACGTTGTCGCCGCGGAGAATCCGGTGGCTGAAACGGTTTCAATGGAGGCGTGGCGCTATACACGGCCTTTTGCCATCCTACTGGTGTTGATTACGGTGGCTATCTATATCTTATTGGGAAATGTTAAAAGCTAAATGCATGGAATTACTACAGAATTATATCGATGGCGGATGGCGTGCCAGTAACGAGCGGCAGGCCATTGACGTAATTAACCCCGCCACGCAGCAATGCATGGCACGTGTACCCTACGGCGGAGGTACGGTCCGGGATGTCGATGTGGCCGTCGCAGCGGCAGCGAGAGCGGCCGCGGCATGGGCAGAGGTGCCCGTGATGCAGCGTGTGCAGCCCTTATACCGCCTCAAGGCATTGTTGGAAGAACATTTGGAAGAGCTGGCGGAAACCATCACCAACGAATGCGGTAAGACGAGGGCCGAATCGGTCGGCGAGCTGCAACGTGCTATTGAGAACGTGGAGACCGCCTGTGCGGCGCCCTTATTGATGCAAAGCGAATTTTCGGAAAATATCACACGGGGCATCGACGAGTTTGTCATCCGGCAGCCGGTGGGCGTCTGCGCATGCATTGCGCCGTTTAACTTTCCGGGGATGATTCCCTTTTGGTTTTTACCTTATGCAATTGCATGCGGCAATACCTTCCTCATCAAGCCGTCGGAAAAAGTACCGTTGACTATGCAGAAGGTGATGGGACTGATTGACCGTATCGGTTTGCCTGCCGGCGTGGTCAGTCTTGTGCATGGCGGGAAGGAGACCGTCGATGCGCTATTGGAACATCCGGGGATCAGAGCGATCAGCTTTGTTGGCTCTACGCAAATTGCCCGGTATATCTACGCGAAAGCGGCACAGCATGGCAAACGCGTGCAGGCACAGGGCGGTGCCAAGAATCCGGTCGTCGTACTGCCCGATGCGGATTTGGAGACAACTTCCCGGATCATCGCCGATAGTGTATACGGATGTGCGGGGCAGCGTTGCTTGGCTGCGTCAAATATTGTTTTGGTAGGCGACCAACGGGGACAGATTAGGGACGCGCTGTATGAAGCAGCAAAAAGCCGGAAAACCGGCTACGGTCTGACGGAAGGGGTAGAAATGGGGCCAGTGATCACGAAGGAGAGCAAGACACGGATTGAGCACCTGATTGAGCAGGGTACGCAAGAAGGTGCGACGGTATTGTTGGACGGGAGAGGGGCTGCCATCGAAGGTTTTGAGCAGGGTAATTTCATCCGACCTACCATCCTCACCGACGTGCCGCTGGATGGGCAGCTTATCCGGACCGAAATATTCGGTCCGGTTATGAGCTTAATTAACCTGGCAACGGTGGAAGAGGCGGTGGCCTTCATCAACCGAAATGCCTACGGCAATATGGCCTGCCTGTTTACCGGTAGTGGTGCCAGTGCACGGAAATTCCGCAGTGAAGCAAATGCAGGCAACATCGGCATCAATATCGGTGTCGCAGCGCCGATGGCGCAGTTCCCCTTCAGCGGCTGGAACGATAGTTTCTTTGGGGATCTGCACGGACAGGGTCGCCATGCGATTGAGTTTTTTACACAAACCAAAGTGGTTATTGAACGGTGGCCCAAAGAGTGGTCGCGAAAATTCTGAGCAACATGGACACAATAAAGATCGCCAATGCACCGTGCTCTTGGGGAGCACTGGAATTTGACCTGGGTGCTGCCGCTCCGGATCACCTTCAGGTCTTGCAGGAAATCCGGGAAACCGGTTATGTAGGCACCGAACTGGGAGACTGGGGCTTCATGCCTACTGAACCTGCAGCATTGCGTGCGGTTGTCGGCGGACAGGGGTTGGACCTGATCGGCGCTTTCGTGCCGGTTGCGCTGGCGGATGAAGCGGCACATGAGGAAGGAATTACCAGCGCGTTGCGCGTGGCTGGATTGCTGAAAGACGCCGGATACCCCGAAGCAGTCATCGTTTTGGCAGATGATAACGGTACAGTGGCCGAGCGGACAATCCATGCCGGGCGTATCTCACCAAACATGGGCCTCGACGAAGCACATTGGAGCACGTTCGCACGTGGTGCAACGGCTATCGCCAAAGCCGTCCGCGATCGCCACGGGATGCGCACAGTGTTTCATCATCACTGCGCAGGTTACGTGGAGACACCCGAGGAGTTGGATAAGCTGCTTTCCCTCACCGATCCGGAACTACTCGGACTGTGTTTTGATACCGGACATTACGCATTTGGAGGTGGGGATCCGCTGGCTGGGATTGCGAAATACCGGGATCGGATTTGGCACGTCCATTTCAAAGATTACGATCCGCAGGTGGGAAAACAGTCACGCAGGAAAGGGTGGGATTATTTTGAGTCGGTCCGCCAGGGCGTATTTTGCGAGCTCGGGAAAGGCAGCGTTGATTTTGCGGGTGTGCTGGAAGTGCTAAAAAGCACAGATTACCAAGGATGGATCGTTGTGGAGCAAGACGTGCTTCCGGGCATGGGTACACCCAAGGTGTGTGCACGCAACAACAGAGTTTATCTGGAACATTTGGGAATATAACATATGCAACTTAAAATCGGTATCATCGGCCTCGGACGGATAGGCACAATACACTACAATAACATTACTCAGCAAATAACAGAAGCGGAAGTGGTAATGGTCGCGGATGTACGCAACGACGCGCTGCCGGCACATGTTCAGTTTGCCCGGGCCGATCAAGTCATCAATCACCCGGAGATCGAGGCAGTGGTTATCTGCTCGCCTACCGATACCCATGCCGATTACGTGGAGCAGTGCGCCCGCGCCGGCAAACATGTATTCTGTGAAAAGCCGCTCGACCTTTCACTTACGCGCATTCAGCAGACGCTGGCGGTTGTACAGCAACAGGGTATCAAGCTGATGTTGGGTTTCAATCGGCGTTTCGATACGAATTTTATGAAATTACGCTCGCTGGTTGGCGAAGGTAAAATCGGAGACGTTCATATAGTGAAGATCACGAGCCGGGACCCAGCGCCACCCTCGTTAACCTACCTGCAGCACTCCGGCGGATTGTTTATGGATATGTCTATCCATGATTTCGATATGGCTCGGTATATCATGAACAAGGAGGTGGTGCAAGTATATGCCGCTGCGGCGACGCTTACCGGGGGGGTGGTGGCAGCGGCCGGCGATATTGACACCGCGGTGGTGACGCTTACCTTTGAAGACGGTTCCATGGCTGTGATCGATAATAGCCGGCAGGCTGCGTACGGCTATGATCAGCGGTTGGAGGTCTTTGGTTCCAAAGGGATGGCGCTGGTTGACAACAACAAGCCGGATAACCACGTGTATTATCACGAGCATGGCGCACAGTCGTCACTGCCCTTGCATTTTTTCATGGAGCGGTATACGGCATCCTACCTCACGGAAATGCAAGCGTTTGTCAAAGCGGTAAAGGGCGGCCACGAACTACCGGTGAGCGGCGAAGATGGGTTAAAAGCCGCCCGGATTGCGGTGGCGGCGCAGCAGTCAGTCCGGCAGGGAGCGCCGGTCACATTGGGGGAAGTAATCGTTTAGCAAACGTTTGCACATATCGTTTCAAAAACCTAATTTTGGGACGGTAAACTTTTATAAACGAATTATGATAAAACACTTCCCAAACTTTTTTCAGCTAGCAGGCTGTTGTATGCTATTGATGATTTCTGCTTGCCAAAATCAATCCGCTAATCAACACGATACGATGCGATTGAGCCAGGAGTTTATCAATGCGCAATTAGACAATGCGGTAGCCCAGATCAAGGTGCTGGCAGACCGTGTTCCTGCCGACAAAATGCCGCGTACCTTTCAGGGCGACACCAGTGTGAGTTCTGACACCGAGTGGTGGACATCGGGCTTTTATCCCGGCTCTTTGCTATACCTTTATGAATATTCGGGCGACGAGGAATTGCTGCGATTGGCTAAAGACAAACTAACCATTCTTGAAAAGGAAAAGCACAACAAGGGTACGCATGACCTCGGCTTTATGCTCTACTGCAGTTTCGGCAACGCATTGCGGCTTACGGGCGATACGGCGGCGTATAAGGAAATATTGCTTACGGGGGCTGAATCACTCATTACCCGGTATAACCCCACAGTCAAGGCAATCCGTTCGTGGGAGGGGTGGACGTACCCGGTGATTATCGACAACATGATGAACCTGGAATTTCTCACGCAGGCGTCGAAGCTTAGCGGGGATGCCAAGTACCGGGATATTGCCGTTATTCACGCCAATACCACGATTCAAAATCATTACCGTCCCGATTACAGTTCGTATCACGTGATTGATTACAATCCGGAAGATGGTAGCATCGTGGCGAAAAAAACCGCTCAAGGGGCTTATGATGAATCAGCCTGGGCGCGTGGACAGGCTTGGGGACTATATGGGTATGTAATGATGTATCGGGAGACCGGAGATGAAACCTATCTTGATTTTGCAAAAAAAATAGCCTCGTTTATTCTGAACCATCCCAATATGCCGGAAGATGGGGTTCCTTACTGGGATTTTAATGCCCCGGATCTACCGGCAGACAGCCCGTATGCGGCCGACCATACCTCGAACCGCGATGCTTCCACGGCCTCGATACTTGCATCGGCCCTGATCGAGTTAAGTACCCACACGGATGGTGAAGAAAGTGCCAACTACCTGTCCAAGGCCGAACACACGCTGAAAAGCCTGTCGGCCGAACCCTATAAGGCTGCCATTGGTACCAATGGGGGCTTCATTCTGAAACACAGTGTAGGCTCCATTCCCCACGGAGGTGAAATTGACGTGCCCCTAACCTATGCAGACTACTATTATATAGAAGCGCTGATGCGGTATAAAAAGCTGCTGGAAGGATAGTCGCCACATACCGGTTTCGCTGCGGCATGCGGTCTACACCCAAAGGCGAACCCTTTGGTTTGTTCCACCCAATCTTAGGTCATATCCGTGGGTTTCCCGTGGTATATCCCTATGAAATCCCCTCTTGTCTCGGCAAAAACACCAAAAAGCGGCGATTCAACGGGAAACTATCGGGAAACCATCGGGAAAAATGTGACCCTATCGGAGGAATGCGAAAGAGTCGGGAGCGCATAGCAGTCGTCTGGACGGAAAATAAAAAAAATAATTCACTAAGTGTTTGATACTTAAAGTAAGTTTTCTATCTTTGCCGTCCCTTTTGAGGGGATGGTGTGTCTTGAGCGAAGCCCTACTGCTTCGATGGACGTTAATAGAATAATAAAAACATGTCAGGAATTATTGGTAAAAAAGTAGGAATGACCAGCATTTTTGATGCCGAAGGGAAAAATATTCCCTGTACGGTAATCGAAGCTGGCCCGTGCGTGGTAACGCAGATACGCACGGATGAAAAAGATGGCTATTCCGCTGTTCAGCTGGCTTTTGATGAAGCGAGAGAAAAGAACACTTCGGCCTCTTTGAAAGGGCACTTCGCCAAAGCGAAGACAACGCCTAAGCGTAAATTGGTAGAATTTAAAACCTTCCCCGATGAAAAGCAGCTCGGCGACGTGGTAACGGTTTCTATTTTTGAAGAAGGCGACTATATTGATGTCGTCGGCACTTCGAAAGGAAAAGGTTTCCAGGGTGTTATGAAGCGTCACGGTTTCGGTGGTGTAGGTGGAGCAACCCACGGTCAGCACAATCGCCTGCGGGCGCCTGGTTCATTGGGAGCTTCATCATGGCCTTCGCGTGTATTTAAAGGGACACGGATGGCTGGCCGTACAGGGGGCGACCGCGTGAAAGTTCAAAACCTGCAGGTGCTGAAAGTTTACGAGGAGCAAAACCTGCTCGTGGTTAGTGGTTCCATCCCCGGGGCCAAGGGTTCTTACGTAATCGTAGATAAATAAGGAGATGGAAGTTAACGTTTTAAATATATCAGGTAAAGAAACAGGTGCCAAGGTGCAACTTCCTGAAGCGATATTTGGGGTGGAGCCCAACGATCACGCGATTTACTTGGACGTGAAGCAATACCTTGCCAATCAGCGTCAAGGAACGCACAAATCCAAGCAACGTAACGAGATTGCAGGATCAACCCGCAAACTGCACAAACAAAAAGGAACCGGCGGTGCCCGTGCAGGCAGCATCAAATCTCCGCTGTTCAACGGTGGTGGCCGTATCTTCGGTCCGCAGCCACGTGACTACAGCTTTAAATTGAATAAGAAGCTAAAAGCATTGGCCCGCAAATCGGCATTGAGCTATAAAGCCAAAGAAAATAATATCGTGGTATTGGACGAGGTGAACTTTGAGTCCATCAAAACCAAGAATTACATAAATTTGGTAAACAGCCTGAACATAGCCAATGAAAAAACCTTATTGGTTTTACCCGCTCAAGATAACAACGTTTATTTATCAAGCAGGAATCTGAAGAAGGCGAAAGTAATCGCTGCCAGTGAGTTGAATACCTACGATGTGTTGAACGCAGGCAAGCTTTTGTTGACAACGGCTTCCGTTAAAACTTTGGAGGAGGCATTTGCCAAATAATATGGAAATTATTAAGAAACCGGTCTTGACGGAGAAAGCGTCGTTGCTTACGGAAAAGCTGAACCGCTATGCTTTCAAAGTTGACCATAGGGCGAATAAGATACAGATCAAACAAGCCGTGGAGCAGATGTTCGGTGTGACCGTACTGGCTGTTAACACCATGGTTGTGTCCGGTAAAGCAAAAAGCCGCTATACCAAAGCAGGATTTGTATCCGGCAGGACGCCGAAATACAAGAAAGCTGTCATTACGATTAAGGACGGCGAAACGATTGACTTTTACAGTACTATATAATAAGAGATGGCAGTTAAAAGATTTAAACCGGTTACCCCTGGTACTCGCTTCCGCGTAGGAGGTGACTATTCGGATATCACCACCAACGTTCCGGAAAAGTCGTTGGTCGTGAAGATCAAGAAGTCAGGCGGTAGGAATAACTCCGGTAAAATGACTATGCGTTACCTCGGTGGGGGCCACAAAAAGGCATACCGATTGATTGATTTTAAACGCGATAAAAAAGATATCCCCGCAAAAGTTGCCACGATAGAGTACGATCCTAACCGGACGGCGCGCATAGCGCTGTTGCATTATGTAGACGGCGAAAAACGCTACATCCTGGCACCGGAAGGATTGAAAGTAGGACAAACCATCGTATCAGGCAATACGGTAGCGCCCGAGATTGGCAATACCCTGCCTTTGCAAAACATCCCATTGGGTTCGATCATCCACAACATCGAATTGAATCCGGGACAGGGCGGTTCCATTGCACGGAGTGCAGGTACGTATGCACAACTTTCGGCTCGTGATGGTAAGTACGCCATCATCAAATTGCCATCAGGCGAGAGCCGCATGATATTGGCTACTTGTTTGGCTACCATTGGTTCAGTATCCAATGCCGAGAAAGCAAACGAAGTACTGGGCAAGGCTGGGCGGAAGCGCTGGTTGGGACGTCGTCCGCGCGTACGTGGTGTGGCAATGAACCCGGTTGATCACCCCATGGGTGGTGGTGAAGGCCGTGCATCCGGCGGACACCCCCGTTCACGTAAAGGATTGTTGGCGAAAGGTTACAAAACCCGTAGTCTGAAGAAAGCATCGAATCGTTACATTATTGAGAGAAGGAAGAAATAATGGCTCGTTCAATTAAAAAAGGTCCTTATATCGACCACAACTTAGAAAGAAAGGTTCTTTCTATGAATGAAACCAACAAAAAATCAGTTATCAAGACCTGGTCACGCCGGTCAATGATTTCTCCTGATTTTGTTGGCCATACCTTCGCAGTGCACAACGGAAACAAGTTTATTCCGGTATATGTAACGGAAAACATGGTTGGTCACAAGCTTGGTGAATTTGCGCCCACGCGTACATTCAGGGGCCACGCAGAAAAGAAAAAATAGGTAGGCAATGGAAGCAACACGAAAACTAAAGAAGTCTGTTATCATTAAACAGCGCAAGGAGCAGGAAAAGGCTCAGGTAGGAGGAGCTTCTACTGCCAAATTAGTAAACTGCCCGACCTCACCGCGCAAGATGAGACTGGTGGTTGACCTGATCCGTGGTGAAAAGGTTGAAAATGCCCTGTTTATTTTGAAGCATAGCAACAAGGAAGCTGCAATACGCGTTGAGAAATTATTGTTGTCGGCGATCAAGAACTGGGAAGCAAAAAATGAGGACAAGTCTGTGGAAGAAAGCGGATTGTTTGTCAAGGAAGTATTTGTGGATGGTGGCCGTCAATTAAAGCGATTGCGTCCAGCTCCCCAAGGACGCGGATACCGCATCCGGAAGCGCTCAAACCACGTAACGTTGGTGGTTGATAGCAAAAGCAACGTAGCACAAAACTAATTTATCAGTAATGGGACAAAAAGCAAATCCAATAGGTAACAGATTAGGAATCATCAAAGGTTGGGATTCCAATTGGTTCGGAGGCAAGAACTATTCCGATAAATTAGTAGAGGACGAGAAGATCCGGAAATACCTGTCGGTTCGTATCGCTAAGGGCGGTGTGGCCAAGGTGGTTATTGAGCGCACGTTGAAGCGCATCACCGTAACCATCCATACAGCCCGCCCCGGTATCGTTATCGGCAAAGGTGGTCAGGAAGTGGACAAGATCAAAGAAGAGTTGAAGAAGCTGACCAAGAAAGATGTTCAGATCAACATATTCGAGATCAAGCGTCCGGAACTCGAAGCGCATTTAGTTGCGGAAGGTGTTGCTAAGCAACTCGAAGCCCGGATCTCATTCCGCCGTGCCATGAAGACGGCGATAGCCTCAACCATGCGCATGGGAGCAGAAGGCATCAAAATCATGTGCTCCGGCCGTTTGGGTGGCGCCGAAATGGCCCGCACCGAGCAATACAAAGAAGGCCGGATTCCGTTGCACACATTCCGTGCAGACATCGATTATGCGTTGGTCGAAGCGTTGACCACTTACGGAAAAATCGGTGTAAAGGTATGGATCTGCAAAGGGGAAGTGTATGGCAAACGCGATTTGTCGCCTAACGTGGGGCAAACATCTGGTTTGAAGTCACGTAGCGAAGGAGCGCCTGCAGATTTCCGTGGCGAAGGCCGTCGTGGTGGTCCAAATGATCGCAGAGGCGGTGAACGCCGTGGCGGTGACCAGCGTCGTGGCGGTGGCCATGGGCAAAATCGTGGCGGTGGTCACGGGCAAAACCGCGGTGGCAATCGTGGAGGAAATAGGTAGTTTAACAATCAGTTCCAGTTTGGAATTTTTATAAGATACGAACATGTTACAGCCAAAAAGAACAAAGTTCAGAAAGATGCAGAAGGGCCGGATGAAAGGCAACGCTACCCGTGGGGCAGAGTTGGCTTTCGGTTCGTTCGGTATCAAGTCTATGGAGCCGGCATGGATTACCAGTCGCCAGATTGAGGCGGCCCGGATCGCAGTGACGCGCTATATGAAACGTGAGGGGCAAGTATGGATTCGCGTGTTTCCGGATAAGCCGGTAACCAAGAAGCCTGCTGAAGTGCGGATGGGTAAAGGTAAAGGTGCGCCTGAATATTGGGTGGCCGTAGTACGCCCGGGACGCATGCTGTTTGAAGCTGAAGGGGTGCCTTTGGAAGTAGCCAAGGAGGCCTTGCGTCTTGCCGCTCAAAAACTGCCGGTACAAACGAAGTTTGTGATTCGTAGAGATTACGAACAAGCATAAACGCAGCTGGCGCTGCCGATCTTGGTCTTGCCGCCGTTACCGGCAAGCCGCCATGGGGATCAAACCGTGGAAGTACGCTGAAGATGGGCATCCAGTATAATAGTAATATAAATGAAAAATTCAGAAATTGTAGAATTGTCAACGGAGGATTTAGTAGCCAAGATCGCTGAAGAGAAGGCCGCCCTCACGAAATTGAAGTTTGCACATGCTGTTTCAGCAATTGAGAATCCGAATCGGATTAAGTATACGCGTAAAACAATCGCGCGTCTATTGACTGAATTGACCAAGCGTAAGCATGCCGAGAAGGTAGCTAACGAAGCGAACGAAACAGCCGCTGAGGCATAAAATCGAAGTCGAAATGGAAAGAAAGTTAAGAAAAACAAGAATCGGCTTGGTAGTGAGCAACAAAATGGACAAGTCCATTGTAGTGGCTGTTGAACGTAAGGTTAAGCACCCTATCTATGGTAAGTTTGTGAAGAAAACTACCAAATTCAAGGCTCATGACGAAGAGAACACCTGCGGTATCGGCGATACGGTGTTGATCATGGAAACGCGTCCGCTGAGCAAAACCAAGAACTGGCGTTTAGTAGAAATTTTAGAAAGGGCTAAGTAACATGGTACAGCAGGAATCAAGACTCAATGTGGCCGACAATAGCGGAGCTAAGGAAGTATTAGTGATTCGCGTGTTAGGCGGCACCGGCAAGCGCTATGCATCGATCGGAGACAAAATCGTTGTCACCGTGAAAAGTGCTTTGCCCGCTGGAAACGTGAAGAAAGGTACCGTTTCCAAAGCAGTGGTCGTACGGACGAAAAAGGAAATCCGCCGTAAGGATGGTTCCTATATCCGTTTCGATGACAATGCTGCTGTATTGTTGAATAATCAGGATGAACCCCGTGGTACACGTATCTTCGGTCCGGTAGCGCGGGAATTGCGTGAGAAACAGTTCATGAAAATTGTATCATTAGCGCCGGAGGTATTATAATCATGGGACAGACAAATACATCGACACATAAGATTAAGATCCGTACGGGGGACTTGGTAAAAGTTCTTTCGGGTAATTCCAAGGGTGCTCAAGGCAAGGTTTTGGAGATCATCAAAGCTGAAAACAGAGCGGTCGTGGAAGGGGTTAATATCGTAAAAAAACACACGAAACCCAGTGCGGCTAACCCTAACGGTGGTATCGTGGAAAAGGAAGCTCCTATCCATATTTCTAACCTGGCTTTGATAGATCCCAAAGGAGGCAAGCCCACGCGCGTAGGACGGAAGGTGATTGAAGTAAATGGTAAGAAGAAAATTGTTCGCGTTGCGAAAAAATCAGGGGAGGTGATTGACTAATGACATATATACCAAGATTAAAGGCTAAGTACAAGGAGGAGATCCGTACGGCGCTGAAAGATAAATTTCAGTACAAGAGCGTTATGCAGGTTCCGAAGCTGGAGAAAATAGCGGTAAGCCAAGGTATCGGTGCTGCTACTTCGGACAAAAAACTGATCGATAACGCCATTAACGAGATGACATTAATCACGGGTCAGAAAGCGGTAGCAACACGCTCGAAAAAGGACGTGTCCAATTTCAAACTCCGTAAAGGAATGCCAATTGGCGTGCGCGTAACCCTCCGTGACAGTAAAATGTATGAGTTTCTGGACCGGTTGGTAGCGGTTGCATTGCCTCGTATCCGGGATTTCCGCGGTATCAACGACAAAGGCTTTGACGGGAAAGGCAATTACACGTTGGGAATCACCGAACAGATTATTTTTCCGGAGATTGATATTGACAAAATCAATAAAATTCAAGGAATGGATATTACCTTTGTAACCAGCGCGAAGACGGACGTGGAGGCATTGGAGCTGTTAAAACAGTTTGGGTTACCATTCAAAAATCAAAATACGACAGTAAATGGCTAAAGAGGGAATTAAAGCACGGGAAATCAAGCGTGCTAAATTGGTGGCAAAATATGCTGAGAAACGTGCAGCATTAAAGGCGGCCGGAGATTATGCAGCACTTGACAAGCTGCCAAAGAATGCTTCACCTGTTCGTTTGCACAACCGTTGCAAATTGACAGGGCGCCCGAGAGGGTATATGCGCCAATTTGGTATATCACGGGTAACTTTCCGCGAAATGGCGGTAGCCGGCAAAATCCCAGGGGTAAAGAAGGCCTCTTGGTAAGAATATCGTAAATTACGTAAATTAAACCGATAGCAGGTCTGGAAGCCGCGGTGGCCGAAGGAAACCGTTATCATAAATGAATAGCTTAGATGAATACAGATCCAATAGCGGATTACCTTACCCGAGTAAGGAATGCCATTAAGGCCAACCACAGGGTTGTAGAGATTCCTGCATCGAACCTCAAGAAGGAAATTACAAAAGTACTTTTCGACAAGGGGTACATTTCCAATTACAAATTTGATGCTGACACCGTTCAGGGCACTATCAAGATTGCCTTGAAATATCATCCTGTCAGCAAAGTTTCGGCTATCCGGACGTTAAAGCGGATCAGTAAACCGGGCCTGAGGAAATATGCGGGAGTGGATAACATGCCACGTGTGTTGAATGGTTTGGGAATCGCCATCCTTTCTACTTCGAAAGGCATCATGACCGATAAAGAAGCTCGTCTTCAAAATGTCGGCGGCGAAGTATTGTGTTACGTATATTAATCAGGAGGAACAGTCGACATGTCAAGAATTGGAAAGGCGCCGATCGCCATACCGGCAGGAGTGACGATCACGGTGTCGGATAAAAATCTGGTCACCATTAAGGGCCCCAAAGGGGAATTGGCTCAACAGGTAGATAAAGATATTACCGTAGCGCAAGAAGACGGACAGCTATTAGTAAAACGCCCGACGGATCAGAAACGGCACAAAGCCTTGCATGGCTTGTATCGTTCGCTGCTAAACAATATGGTTGTGGGTGTGACTGAGGGGTATAAGACCACGCAGGAACTGGTAGGTGTGGGATACCGTGCAAATGCACAGGGAAGCACCCTGGATTTGACACTTGGTTTTTCTCACCAAGTCGTATTGATCCTCCCAAAGGAGGTAAAAGTGACTACAACTGCGGAAAAGGGAAAAAACCCGACCATTACATTGGAGTCCATTGACAAGCAGTTGTTGGGACAGGTGGCGGCAAAGATCCGTTCATTGCGCGCACCGGAACCGTATAAAGGAAAAGGTATTAAATTTGCTGGTGAGCAATTGCGCCGGAAAGCAGGTAAATCAGCAGCTAAAAAATAAGATTCATCATGGCAGGAACAAAAGTATCGCGTAGGGATCGCATAAAAAGAGGGATCAGGAAGCGCCTGTCCGGTTCTTCGGAGCGCCCACGTTTGTCTGTATACAGGAGCAACAAAGGCATCTATGCACAGGTGATTGATGACCAAGCCGGGGTAACGTTGGTTTCAGCGTCGTCTTTAGCTAAGGATTTTTCCGCATCAGGGACCAAAGTAGAGCAGTCCAAAGCGGTGGGGAAGTTGATCGCTGAAAAGGCGCTGGCAGCAGGAATTAGTAAAGTGGTTTTTGACCGTAATGGATATTTGTACCATGGACGGGTGAAATCGCTTGCCGAGGGTGCCCGGGAAGCAGGTTTGGATTTTTAATCATTGAAAACATGTCATTAAGCAACATAAAGAGAGTAAAATCAAGCGAAATTGAACTGAAGGACCGCTTGGTAAGTATTCAGCGCGTAGCGAAGGTAACCAAGGGTGGTCGTACGTTCAGCTTCTCGGCCATCGTCGTAGTGGGAGATGAAAACGGTGTGGTAGGTTACGGTTTGGGTAAAGCCAAAGAAGTAACGGAAGCAATTACCAAGGGAATTGACGACGCAAAAAAGAATCTCATTAAGGTGCCCATCATCAAAGGAACGGTACCTCATGAGCAGATCGGTAAGTATTCAGGAGGAAATGTCCTGATAAAGCCTGCCGTTCACGGTACGGGTGTGCTAGCTGGCGGCGCCATGCGCGCGGTTCTGGAAAGTGCCGGTGTTACGGATGTATTGGCTAAATCTTTAGGGTCGTCAAACCCGCATAATGTGGTAAAAGCAACCATTGACGCACTTCTGAAAATGCGCGACGCCTACACCGTTGCCCAGCAACGTGGTGTCGATTTAAATAAAGTATTTAACGGATAACGATTATGGCAAAGATTAGAATCACCCAGATTAAGAGTACCATTGATCGAAGCGAACGTCAGAAGCGTACCATTCAAGCATTGGGATTGCGGAAGATTAATCATACCATCGAGGTGGAGGCAACACCTTCCGTTATCGGTATGGTGCGCAAAGTAAGCCACCTGGTGGCAATAGAGCAAGTATAATATACGTTTAATCGTTGTACCTGTTTAGTGAAAGCGAAGGTGCAACACAACAACTAATTTGAGATGAATTTAAGTAATCTAAAACCAGCAGAAGGATCGGTAAAGAGCAAGAAACGTATAGGCCGTGGTACAGGATCCGGTCGTGGCGGTACTTCAACACGTGGACATAAGGGCGCACAATCACGTTCAGGACACAGTACGAAGATCGGTTTCGAAGGCGGACAAATGCCGCTGCAACGGCGGGTTCCAAAATATGGTTTCAAAAACCTGAATCGGGTTGAATACGTAGGGATCAACCTGGATGTGCTACAAGGGCTGGTAGAGAAGTACAATCTTTCCGCTATCGATTTTGATGTGCTGAAATCTCATGGATTGGTCTCAAAGAAAGACCTTGTGAAAATTTTGGGTAGAGGAGAACTGACATCCAAAATTGAGGTAAAAGCACATGCATTTTCAGCCACGGCTCAGAAGGCGATTGAAGCAGCAGGGGGCTCGATTGTAAAACTTTAATACATGAAGAAGCTAGTCACAACCTTGACCAACATTTGGAAGATCGACGATCTGAGAACGCGTATTCTGAATACGCTTTTATTTCTTTTGATCTACCGCGTTGGGTGCCATATTGTATTGCCGGGGGTAAACCCCGCTGCACTTCAGCACGAAGCCAAAGAGGGATTACTGGGCCTACTCGATATGTTTGCCGGTGGGTCGTTTTCTCGTTCGGCGATCTTCGCGTTGGGCGTGATGCCTTATATATCAGCCTCCATTGTTGTCCAGCTGTTAGGAATCGCGGTTCCCTATTTCCAAAAAATGCAGAAAGAGGGAGAGAGCGGGCGCAAGAAAATGAACCAGATTACCCGTTATCTTACGTTGGCTATCACGCTGGTACAGTCTATCGCTTACGTACGTACGCAAATAGACGGTGGCGCGAAGATGATTGCCGATCCGATGTTTACCATCTTATCGGCCTTTGTTTTGACGGCCGGAACACTCTTTGTGATGTGGCTCGGGGAAAAGATCACCGATAAGGGGATCGGGAATGGTATTTCACTAATTATCATGGTGGGTATCATTGCGCAGTTACCAAGTGGTATCACGGCTGAATGGTTCTCACGGATGAGCACAGGCGGCGGTGGACCCATTCCTTTGCTTCTGGAGTTTGTTGCGCTGTTCTTTGTTGTGATTTTCACCATTCTTATTGTGCAGGGCGTACGCAAGATACCCGTGCAATATGCAAAGAAGATCGTGGGGAATAAGCAATACGGAGGAGTGAGGCAGTACATACCGTTGAAGGTGAATGCGGCCGGCGTAATGCCTATCATCTTTGCACAGGCGATTATGTTCGTGCCGATGAGCCTTGGTCAGTTTTTCCCCGACTTGCAGTCGTCTTTTCTGACATCGTTAAGTAACTATACCTCGGTTGCCTACAATGTAACGTTCGGGATATTGATCATCGCGTTCACATTTTTCTATACGGCTATTATGGTGAATCCTCAGCAAATGTCAGAGGACATGAAAAAGAATGGTGGCTTTATTCCGGGTGTGAAACCCGGGCAGGCTACTAATTTCTATATCGATAGTGTCATTTCGAAAATCACGCTTCCCGGCGCGGTGTTCTTAGCGATCATTGCGATTTTACCAGCTATTGCCAGCCTATTTGGCGTGAACAATCAATTTGCGCATTTCTATGGAGGTACTTCCTTGCTGATTCTCGTGGGGGTAGTATTGGATACGCTCCAGCAGATTGAAAGCCATTTATTGATGCGTCATTACGACGGATTGATGAAGACCGGCCGTATCCGGGGACGGACGCCGGTAGCTTCTGGACCTACCCAATCGGTCATATAATCTTTAGCATGTCTAAAGTATATTACAAGTCAGAAGAAGACATTATTCAACTGCGAAAGTCGGCAACGGTACTTTCGCAGTTGCTTGGTGAAATAGCTAAACAGATTAAGCCAGGCGTAACCACTTTGTCCTTGGACCAGCTAGCTTACGAGTATATCCACGATCACGGTGGGCGGCCTGCATTTTTGAATTATAACGGATTTCCCAATTCGCTGTGTATTTCAGTGAATGATCAAGTGGTGCACGGGATTCCGGGAAACTATGAGCTGCGCGAAGGAGATATTGTATCGGTAGACGGCGGGGTTGAATTAAATTCATACATTAGCGATTCGGCTTATACGTTTGCGGTCGGTGAGGTCAGTGATGACGTCAAACAACTTCTTCGGGTGACGAAGGAATCGCTCGAATTGGGAATTGAGCAAGCGGTATCGGGCAAACGTGTGGGGGATATCGCCTATGCTGTACAGGAGCATGTGACCCAATACGGCTACGGCATTGTCCGGGAGTTGGTTGGGCACGGTGTGGGATTTAAACTGCATGAAAAGCCCGAGGTACCCAATTACGGCAAGCGCGGGTCGGGAACGAAACTGGAAACGGGCCTGGTTATCTGCATCGAACCTATGATTAACATGGGAAAAGCAGGAGTGAAGTTTTGGGAGGACGGATGGACGGTAAGTACCGTGGACGGCAAACCATCGGCACATTATGAACATATGGTTGCGATCCGCAAAGGCGTGCCCGATGTGTTGACTACTTTTTCGTATATTGAAGAAGTTTTGGATAAAAAGAATTGACATTCAATTTTTTTTGCTTATCTTTGCATCCCTGTTTGTGTGGGGGTATAATTAGATAATAATCAAGACTATATGGCGAAACAAGCCTCAATTGAGCAAGACGGAGTCATTAAAGAAGCACTTTCCAACGCCATGTTTCGCGTGGAATTGGAGAATGGGCACGAAATTATCGCTCATATTTCGGGGAAGATGCGTATGCATTACATCAAAATTTTGCCGGGGGACCGTGTAAAACTAGAAATGTCGCCGTACGATTTGACAAAGGGTAGAATAACGTATAGGTATAAGTGATAAGTTTGAAATTTGAAGGCGAAAAAAAAGCGCTAATATCATATTAAGATCATGAAAGTCAGAGCATCCATCAAGAAACGCAGTGCGGATTGCAAGATCATCCGTCGCAAAGGGAAGGTATTTGTAATCAACAAAAAGAACCCTAAATTCAAGCAACGTCAGGGATAAAATTACTAAATAAATATGGCAAGGATTGCAGGTATAGATTTACCGAAAAACAAACGAGGCGAGATTGGCCTCACATACATTTACGGAATCGGTCGGTCAACAGCACAGCGTATTTTGGATAAAGCTGGCATCGGTTATGACGTGAAGGTACAAGAGTGGGACGATGAGCAGCTATCTGCCATCCGTACGGTCATTAATGACGAGATCAAAGTTGAAGGTGCGCTCCGCTCGGAGGTTCAGTTGAATATCAAGCGCTTGATGGATATCGGTTGTTACCGGGGGCTGCGTCACCGTAAGCATTTACCTGTTCGCGGTCAACGTACTAAGAATAATTCGCGTACGAGGAAGGGAAAACGCAAGACGGTTGCAAACAAGAAAAAGGCTACTAAATAATAATTGAGAAGAAACAATGGCTAAGAGTAAAAAAGTAAGCAAGAAGCGTATTGTTGTTATTGAGCCGGTAGGTCAGGCTCACATCAACGCTACGTTTAACAATATCATCGTTACGCTTACCAACAATCAAGGGCAGACAATTTCGTGGTCAAGTGCCGGTAAAATGGGCTTTAAGGGATCAAAGAAGAACACGCCTTATGCAGCTTCTCAAGCAGCTGCTGATTGCGGCAAGGTAGCCCACGATCTGGGACTGCGCAAAGTAGAAGTTTACGTGAAAGGCCCTGGTGCAGGCCGTGAGTCGGCGATCCGTACGTTACAGAACTCAGGAATCGAAGTGATGGCTATCCGAGACATCACACCACTGCCTCATAACGGCTGCCGCCCCCCCAAACGCAGAAGAGTATAAAACAAATTTTTTAAAGCTAAGATTCTTCAGCTACAGGCTGAACGATACTTTAAAACCACACATATATGGCGAGATATACAGGACCTAAGTCCAAAATAGCCCGTAAGTTCAGAGAACCAATTTTCGGGCCTGACAAAGCATTAGAGCGCAAGAATTATCCTCCGGGACAGCACGGAGTTTCAAAGCGGAGAGGAAAGCAATCCGAGTACGCGGTACAATTGCTTGAGAAGCAAAAAGCGAAATACACATATGGTGTATTGGAGCGTCAATTCGCAAACCTGTTTGCGAGAGCTTCTTCCAAACACGGGATTACCGGTGAGGTATTTCTGAAACTGTTGGAAGCCCGCCTGGATAATACGGTCTATCGATTGGGAATCGCCCCAACACGTTCGGCCGCCCGTCAACTGGTGGGACACAAACATATTACGGTAAACGGTGAGGTGGTAAACATACCTTCCTATAGCCTTCGCCCCGGTGACGTGATTGCCGTGCGCGAACGGTCAAAATCACTGGAAGCGATAACGAACACGGTTGCCGGTCATAAGATCAACAAGTTCAGCTGGCTGGAATGGGATGCAAGTAACTTGACGGGGAAATTCCTTAATTACCCAGAGCGGTCAGAAATTCCCGAAAATATTAAGGAGAACTTAATTGTCGAGTTGTACTCCAAATAAATAACGCTACAGAAAAGCATATCCGGTTGGTATATGCTCTTCTGTTGTTTAGCAATTTTTGTAAACAAACATAAGAATAAATACATGGCAATCTTAGCATTTCAAAGACCTGATAAAGTTATCATGCAGAAATCGACAGATTTCGATGGCACGTTTGAATTTCGTCCATTGGAACCGGGTTTCGGTGTGACCATTGGTAATGCTTTACGCCGTATTCTACTGTCCTCACTGGAAGGATATGCAATTACGTCGGTTCGTTTCTCGGGGGTATCGCACGAATTTTCCACGATAAAAGGTGTTGTGGAGGATGTGACGGAAATTATCCTGAACCTGAAACAAGTTCGTTTCAAGAAAACAGGTGAAATGGGCGAATCCGAGAAGATCTTCATGGTTGTCAACGGGCAGGACCAATTGCAGGCCGGGGATATCACTAATTTTTCCAACAATTTTACTGTACTAAATCCTGACTTGGTCATTTGCAACATGGAAAGTTCCGTGACACTTGAATTGGAACTCAACGTTGCAAAGGGGCGCGGTTACGTGAATGCCGAGGAAAATAAGGTAGCCGATGGCCCCGTTGGGCTAATTGCCGTGGATTCGATTTTCACTCCGATAAAGAACGTGAAGTATACGATCGAAAATTATCGGGTAGAGCAAAAGACCGACTACGAGAAATTGTTGTTGGATATTTCGACCGACGGATCTATTCATCCAGAGGATGCCTTGAAGGAAGCCGCCAAGATTCTGATCCAGCATTTTATGCTTTTCTCTGATGAGAATATGTTGCTCGAATCTCAGGCGAAAGAGGAAACCAAGGTGGTGGACGAAGAGATTTTGCACATGCGCAAAATTCTCAAGACCGAGTTGGTCGACCTGGATCTGTCAGTACGGGCGCTTAACTGTTTGAAAGCAGCGGATATCCGTACACTCGCTGAGCTGGTGACCTATGACGTAGCGGACATGCTTAAATTCAGGAATTTCGGTAAAAAATCCCTGAGTGAAATCCAGGAATTGGTGAAATCAAAAGGTTTATCATTTGGCATGAACTTGGCCAAATATAAACTTGACGAAGAATAAAAACAATAATTAGCGACCTGCTGCATAATTCCTCTTGGCAAAGGAAAAAGTAAGAAAGAAAAAGTAAAAAATTGGGCGAAGTGCACTTTTTTGACTTTTAACTTTTGACTTTTAATTTCGAAAGAACGGTATGCACAAATTTTTAGATTAAAATGAGACACGGAAAGAAAATCAACCATTTAGGCCGCACAGCAAGTCATCGCAAGGCGATGTTGGCTAATATGGCAACTTCGCTGATCAAACACAAGCGCATTACGACCACATTGGCAAAAGCCAAAGCGCTACGCCAGTATGTGGAGCCGTTAATTACGAAGTCAAAGAATGACACTACCCATTCACGCCGGACGGTATTCAGCTACTTGCAGGATAAAGAGGCGGTAACGATTCTTTTCCGGGAGGTTTCCGAGAAGGTTGCCAGCCGTCCGGGCGGATATACGCGTATCATTAAACTTGAAAACCGTTTGGGTGACAACGCAGAGATGGCGTTTATCGAATTGGTCGATTATAACGAGGTATATAAGAAGGATGGCGTAGCTACCGAACGGAAATCTACGCGACGACGCGGTGGAAAGAAAAAATCCGGAGCAGACGCTGCCGCAGCTACCGTCGTTGAAGAGGTAGCCGAGGAACCGAAGGCGGAAACTCAGGAAGAACCGGTTGCAGAAGAGGCTGCCGGCGAACAGGAGGCTGCTGATGCGGAAGAGGCCGCCCCCGAAACGGAAGAAACTCCAAAAGAAGATAAGAAGGAAGACTAAGCGAATTAGTTCAGGAATGAGTGGAACCCGTTTTTTGATTTCGAAAAACGGGTTTTTTTGTATGGTGGCTCGATTGCCCCCGCTGGATTAATAGCTCAGTATATTTTCTCATATTTATAACGATTGAACATGAACCTATTTGATGTATATCCGATTAACCCGGTAACGATAACGAAAGCGAAAGGCACCGCCGTTTGGGATGCCCAGGGAAATGAGTACCTTGATTTGTACGGTGGCCACGCGGTGATTTCCATTGGCCATACCCATCCCCATTACCTGAAACGCATCACGGAGCAATTAGCGCAAATCGGATTTTATTCGAATTCCGTGGAAATGCCATTGCAACGTCAATTGGCCGATTTGCTTGGAAAAGTATCGGGTAAGTCCGATTACCAATTATTCTTATGTAACTCGGGTGCCGAGGCAAATGAAAATGCGTTGAAATTGGCTTCTTTTCATAACGGGCGGAAAAAGGTAATTGCTTTTAAAGGCGCATTCCATGGACGCACTTCCTTGGCGGTGGCTGCTACCGATAACCCGAAAATCGTTGCACCCGTGAACCAGACCGATCATGTTGTTTTTTTGCCTTTCAATGATGTGGAAGCATTGGAACAGGCTTTCTCCACCTATGGGAGTGAGGTATCTTCGGTAATTATAGAAGGCATACAGGGAGTCGGGGGAATACAGGTGGCTTCTAGCGAATTTCTACAGAAGATCCGGGCATTAACTACCCAATACGGTGCGGTGTTTATCGCCGATTCCGTGCAATGCGGATACGGGCGCACGGGAAGGTTTTATTCACATGATCATGCGGGAGTGGAAGCGGATATCTACAGCATGGCCAAAGGTATGGGGAATGGTTTCCCCATTGGTGCCATCGCTATTTCACCCCGCATTAAACCTTGGTTCGGCATGTTGGGCACCACCTTTGGTGGGAACCACTTAGCTTGTGCGGCCGGGTTGGCCGTGTTGGAAGTTATTCAGGAAGAAGCGTTGATGCAACGTGCAACCGAGGTAGGTAACTACCTCATCGGCGAATTGAAAACGATTACTGCCATCAGGGAAGTACGGGGCAGGGGACTGATGATCGGCATCGACCTTCCGGAGGAGCTCGGCACAATCAGGCGAGATTTGTTAGCCAAAAACCGTATCTTCACGGGCGAAGCCAAACCAAACGTAATCCGGTTGCTGCCGGCGCTGACAATGACGAAAGGCGACGCGGATCGGTTTTTGGAGGCACTGGATGAGCGGTTAAAGGAATTTTAGATCATAGATCAATACGTATTTCGGATGAAACATTTTTTTTCTGTAGCAGATGTAGATAATTTACCTCAATTGGTAGACGAAGCTTTGCAGCTCAAGAACAATCCCTTTGCCTCGGAATACCTGGGTAAGCGGAAGACATTGGGCTTGGTCTTTCTTAATCCCAGTTTACGTACGCGACTGAGCACCCAAAAGGCTGCCATCCATTTAGGTATGGATGTCATGGTCATAAACATGGATAAAGAAGGGTGGGCACTGGAAACCAAAGACGGGGTTGTCATGAACGGGAGTACCGTGGAACATATCCGGGAGGCTGCGGCGGTAATGGGACAGTATTGTGATATCCTGGGGTTGCGGTCATTTCCCAAATTGCAGGATCGGGAGGAAGATTACAGCGAAGATTTGTTTCAGAAATTTATTCGCTTTTGCAAGGTGCCGGTGATTAGCTTGGAAAGTGCAACCCGCCATCCCTTGCAGAGCCTTACGGACTTAATTACCATACGCGAGTGCTGGTCGGAAATAACCAGACCGCCCAAGGTGGTATTGGCTTGGGCTCCCCACGTCAAGGCACTACCGCAGGCAGTCCCGAATTCGTTTTCGGAGTGGATGTGCAGGGCACAGGTTGAGGGAATGGTAGATTTTGTGATTGCACACCCACAGGGGTATGCGCTTGCGGAGGAATTTACACGCGGCGCCGCCGTTACCCATTCCTTGGAGGAGGGAATAGCAGATGCCGACTTTGTCTATGTGAAAAATTGGTCGGCTTACGAGGATTACGGTAAAATCCATTCGGTTGATGATCGATGGATGATCGACCAAAATAAGTTGACCTTGACGAACGACGCCAAAGTCATGCACTGCCTACCTGTACGTCGCGATGTGGAATTAGCCAGCGAAGTGTTAGACGGCCCCAACGCATTGGTAATCCAAGAAGCGGGTAATCGTGTGTGGGCGGCACAAGCCGTGCTAAAACGCATGCTCGAACAACTAGCCGTCGGATAACTAAAAGAGGTATGCGGGAAAAATTGTGGATTATCAAAATCGGAGGTAACGTCATCGACGATTCTGAAGGATTGACACGCTTTTTGGAGCGTTTTGGAAGCCTGCGTGGTTACAAAATTTTAGTTCACGGCGGAGGAAAGATCGCAACCCGGATGGCGGCGGATTTGGGTATCGAAGCGAAAATGGTCGATGGCCGGCGCATCACCGATGAGGCGATGTTGCGCATAGTAACCATGGTGTATGCCGGGTTGACCAACAAGCAGCTGGTAGCTGATTTGCAGGCTCGTGGCTGCAATGCCGTGGGATTAAGCGGCGCTGACGGCAATTCCATCCGAGCGATAAAGCGCCCCGTAGGTGCAGTCGATTATGGTTTTGTAGGAGATATCTTACCTGATTCGGTGGATACCGATACGATTGCAACTTTCGTGAATGCGGGCTTTGTTCCGGTGTTCTCGGCCATCACCCATGATGGACATGGGCAGCTGCTTAATACCAATGCTGATACGATTGCCTCGGCATTGGCCATAGCCCTATCCGATCGGTATGCAACTTCCTTGGTTTATTGCTTTGAGAAACGAGGGGTACTTCGCGATATCAACGATGAAAACTCCGCGATTCCCGAAATCCGGGCCGGTGAGTTTGAGCAGTTAAAAACATCAGGAGTCATCGCGGATGGGATGGTACCTAAACTACATAACGCATTCGAAGCTATTGGCAAAGGGGTAAGTGAAGTATGCATTGGCCACGCAGACGACCTCCATCTGCTGCGAGAGCAGCACTTCGGAACGAGGTTAGTGCGTTAGGGACGGCTGTAGACATCGGATGAAAATCTGGTATACCGGATTAGCTGGTATACGATATATAATGTGAAAAATGAATAAGATAACGATTGTAGGAAGCGGAAATATTGGCCTTTCGTTAGCCAAGGGCTTGGTAAACAGGGCTTACTGCCAGGCTGAAGATATCACCTTGACCCGGAGGAACCTCAGATCGTTGGGCGAGGAGGCTGCGAAAGGTTTTAAGGTGAGTGACAACAATAAAGTAGCGATCTATGACGCCGATGTTATTGTACTCGCGGTGTTGCCGCAGCAATTGAAGAAAGTCCTGGAAGAAATTGCTCCCGCTGTCGTACCTGAAAAGCAGATCGTGGTGTCAGTGATTTCGGGTGTTACGTGTGCCGATGTGCGAGATAAGTTGGGGAACAACATCCAGGTGATCCGAGCTATGCCGAACACAGCGATAGCGATTGGTCAATCCATGACCTGTATTGCTTCGGACAATGCTTCCGACGAACAGTTGGAGCGGGTGACGAAGATGTTTGAAACGGTTGGTTCAGTGGTTACAATCAACGAAGACCTGATGACCTCGGCGACAGCGTTGTGTGCCTGTGGCATTGCCTTCTTCCTCCGTGCGATCCGGGCGGCCTCACAGGGAGGCGTCGAAATTGGCTTTCACGCGCACGATGCGTTAAAAATGGCGGTTCAAACGGCAAAAGGAGCGGCAGACTTACTACTGCAAACACAAAGCCATCCGGAAGGAGAAATTGACAAAGTCACTTCACCCAAAGGCTGTACAATAGCTGGATTGAATGAAATGGAACACAATGGGTTCAGTTCTGCTTTTATCAAGGGTATCAAATTGTCCGCATTGAAGGCGGGAGGGCTCTACAATGATTGACAAGCTGGTACAGGAAAGCATTTCCCTCCTGCGAGATCTCATCCGCATTCCGTCGTTTAGTAAAGAAGAAAACCAGACAGGTGATGCGATAGAGCGGTTTTTGCAGCAACGGGGCGTGCGAACTTACCGAAAGATGAACAACGTTTGGGCCTATAACAGATTTTTCGATCCGGCCAAACCGACGATCTTACTTAACTCTCACCACGACACGGTAAAACCCAACACGGGGTATACACGCAACCCCTTTTCACCGGATGTCGAGGGCGGCATTTTATACGGACTTGGAAGCAATGACGCAGGGGGATGCCTTGTTTCATTGATAGCGGCTTTTCTTTATTTTTACCCACAAGAAGGACTCCAATATAATTTTTGCCTGGCTGCTACGGCCGAGGAGGAAATCTCCGGTATCAACGGACTTGAATCGGTCATTCCCGATTTAGGATCGTTGGACTTTGCCATTGTAGGTGAGCCTACGCTGATGCAGTTGGCCGTTGCGGAACGCGGCCTGATGGTACTGGATTGTGTAGCGCATGGCAAGGCCGGCCATGCTGCGCGCGATGAGGGAGACAATGCCATCTACAAAGCACTCAAAGATATCGAATGGTTCATTACCTACCGGTTTCCGAAAGAATCGGAAGAATTCGGGCCGATCAAAATGAGTGTTACCGTTATTCACGCGGGATCTCAACACAATGTGGTACCTGCCACATGCGAGTTCGTGGTAGATGTCCGGGTAACGGATGTATATCGCAATGAAGAAGTGCTCGAAATTATCCGCGACCATGTACATTGCGAGGTTCAGCCCCGTTCGGTTAGGCTTAAGCCTTCATCCATTCCCAAGGACCATCCGGTTGTGCAGGCGGGCCTTGCGCTTGGGCGTACCACCTACGGATCACCCACCACCAGCGATCAAGCTTTACTCGATATTCCCTCGCTTAAACTCGGGCCGGGCGATTCGGCCCGCTCGCATATGGCCGATGAATTCATTCATATAAATGAAATCGATGAAGGCATCCGGTTATACATTGACATACTTGAAAAAGTGGTTAAATAGTTTTTTTCATGAAAGCAGTAAGGGTAAACTGCCTTTGCGTTGTCTTGGTATAAAATCAGGCATAACAAAATATTTAATCATGAAAAAAGTAAACTATTTAGTGGTTTTGGTGAGTGTTGCAGCGATGCTGGTTGTTAGTTGTGAAAAAGAAAAGGTGGTTTCTACCGATCGGCTTCCGGGGCCGGCTCAATCGTTTATCACACAGCATTTCCCGGAACATGAAATCCTCCAAGTGGTAAAAGAACGTGACGATTTGAGGACTTCTTATGATGTCTATCTGAGCGAGGGATACAACCTGGATTTTGATAAACATGGAAACATTCTTGGCATAGAAAGCCCGAACAGACTGCCGGATAGCGTTGTTCCGCCCAAGTTATTGGCTTATGTCCACGCGCATTATCCAGATCATTTTATACGGGACTGGGAAAAGGATGACCGGGGCCAGGAGATCAAGCTGTCTAACGGTATGGAGTTGCAATTTGACAAGGAGGGCAACTTCCAACGGATTGATTAGTCAGTGATCCGTGCGAAGCTCCCCGATCACTCCCTGATGTTGTAACAATTGCCACGGGCGGGTATCCAATAGTAAAAATTGATTGCTATGCTTGTTACAACAACTCATCAGGTAGAAGGAAAAAAAATCACCAAGTATATAGGTTTGGTAAGCGGGGAGACGATTATCGGAGCAAATTTCTTCCGTGACATCTTCGCTGGAATACGGGATATTGTCGGTGGCCGCTCGGGATCCTACGAAAAAATATTGCGGGAAGCCAAAGAGACCGCCGTTTACGAAATGCAGCAGTATGCAGCTTCTATGGGCGCAAATGCGGTGGTAGGCGTCGATCTTGACTATGAAACCGTAGGCAGTGGGGGAAGCATGCTGATGGTTACTGCCAGCGGCACTGCGGTAATCATTGAGTAATCAAGGGACTGTAAAAACGTTGCAGTCCCTTGATAAAACTTAATTGGCCGGTGTCCATGTGATCGAGGAAATTGTAGATAAAGGTATCCAGGTATAAACTGTCGATGTTTTGATTTTTAAAGGCCATGGTCAAGTTGTAGATCGGGTCAACGGTCCACTCGCTATTTTCCAAGCTGCCCGCGGTTAACACGATATTCAGACGGGTATCCGGCTTGAGGGACGCCAGTTTCTCTGGCAACTGATTGAGATAAAAATCATGGTACCAAAGGGAAGGACTCGCCGCGACGATATTCGAGAATATCGTTTTTCCCTCCTGTGCCTGTTGAAGCATGGCCGTTAACGCAAAATAACCGCCGAATGAATGCCCCATTAATGTACGCTGTGCGGTATCTACCCGTAATTCCCCCTCCAATTGGGGTAGCAATTCGGTACTTATAAATTTGAAAAAGTTCAATCCTCCACCTGAAGCTTTTATTTCATCCGATTCCAAGGACTGGGGATAGAGGAAGTCTCTCACACGCAGTGAATCCATTTTTTTAAAATCGCCATAGCCGATGCCCACCAGAATTACCGGGGGCAACAGTCCGGTCATTTCATGCTGCTTGACAAGCGGAGCCATGGATGGAAAATAGAAGTCGCCATCTACCAACAGCACGATTGGGTAGCGTTGGTCGCTATCCGAATGATAATCTTCGGGCAATTGCATGGCAACGGTAAATGTGTCTCCAACCGCAGTGGAGTAGTATTCGCGGATTGTCGTATGATAAGTAGCTGGCCGGTTGAGTTGAGCGACACCGAGTACAGGTAGTAACAGCAGCCATACGAGTAACGTGTTATTTTCCATGGTTTACTGATTAAGTTGATGCAAAAATAATCGTCTAATCAGCAGACATATAGGTATTTAACGTTTTTAACAATTTTTACATTTTTTAACAGAGTCTTGCGAAGCTGTGTCAAGTACACGTTAGTTTTCAATCAAGTCATATACCCGGACGTAGTCCACTTCCAATTGGGCCGGAAAGGCCATTTCATCGACCCCCTGTAAACCTCCCCAATTGCCACCCACTGCGATATTGATCAGCCAATGGAAATTCTTGTCGAAAGGCCAGGCGCGGAATCCGGTCCCTTCATTAGCAAAAGTGAAGATTTGTACGTCGTCCACGTACCCGCGGATGTAAGTGGGGGTCCAATCCACCCGGTAAACGTGAAAGTCGGCTGTCGCATTTTCGATTCTTTTTTTTGCGGTTTTCTGTGTTCCGTTGACGTGATTATATGCGTCGGTGTGCACACTGATGTGAACGACATCGGGGTCATGGCCCACATGCTCTAAAATGTCGATTTCACCTGAAGCCGGCCACCCGCCATACGCCCAGTCGGTAGGCAGCAGCCATATTGCGGGCCAGGTACCTACGCCAGATGGCAATTTGGCTTTTACTTCAAATCTTCCGTAACGGAAGTCGGCTTTTCCCCGGCTTACCAACCTTGCCGACGTGTAGGCCGACCCCTTGTAGGGTTCGCGGATCGCGGTGACGGTAAGCAGGCCGCCACCGACATGCACATTTTCCAGGCGTTTTTCGGTATAGTACTGTTGTTCATTGTTACCCCAGCCATCTGCCCCGATGTCATACCCCCATTTCGTTTCGTCGGGTAGACCATCGTAGTTAAACTCATCTGCCCAGGAGGGGGTGGATGCAAACGTATATTCCTCTGGTCCGGGAAATAAAGGCGATGGTATGTCCGGCCGATTCCGCTGGTTAACACAAACTACTAGTAATAGCGCCAAGTAAGGAAGATTCATAACGAAGGTATTTTGCTACAATAATATATATTTTTCCATAATTTATTCACTGCATGTCCGCATTCAAGGGTTCTCCGCGTATTAAGGAAGTGCCGAACCGGGGTTGATTGGGGTGTTTCTAATTATGGCGCACTACGATAATTGGATAATATAAGCATTTTGAGTAAGTTTGTCTCAGATACACTAAAACAAACAGATCGCATGACTCAATATGCACGCAGATTGATATTGGGTTTGTTGGTGTTGTCGTCTACGGCGGTGATACCTGCCCTTGGTCAAAATCAGATAGCTCTCATTCCCCGGCCCAATACCCTAGAAATTCACGAAGGCGAGTTTGTATTTCCTTCGGTTACACCGGTGTATGCATTTGATGAATTTTCAGATGTCGCTTCGTTGCTCGCCGAACATCCTTATGCGAACTTTACGCCGGCTGAACGTATCAAATCCCATAAACGGATACCGGAGGGTGGCATACGGCTCATCCGGGCCCGCGCAGAGGATCATCTTCCGGCCGACGCATACCGGTTGACGGTAGACACCGGAGGCATCATGATCACCGCGCATCAGCCGGCCGCGGTTATTAACGGGATATTGACATTGCTGCAATTGGCATATACCCAGCCCAATGGCCGGATATTGCCGGCGATGATGATTGAGGACAAGCCACGTTTTGCGTATCGTGGGCTCCTTTTGGATGTTTCGAGGCATTTCTATCCGTTATCTTTTCTCAAGAAGTTCATCGATCTGATGGCGCTCTATAAATTCAATACGCTTCATTGGCACCTTACGGATGGCGCGGGCTGGCGATTGGAAATCAAGCGTTATCCCGAGCTTACCCAAAGGGCGGCTTGGCGAACACACGTCCCGTGGAAAGATTGGTGGCAAAATGGGCGCAGGTATTTGAATGAAGGGGAGCCCAATGCAAGCGGTGGGTACTATACGCAGGATGAAGCGCGGGAATTGGTTGCGTATGCCGCAAAAAAAGGCATTACCATCATTCCGGAGATTGAGATGCCGGGCCATTCCGAGGAAGTACTGGCTGTGTATCCGGAATTATCGTGTTCGGGAAGCCCTTATCAGCACGCCGAATTTTGTGTCGGTAGTGAGGAGACCTTTACGTTTCTGACCAACATGCTGAGTGAAGTAATCGCTGTTTTTCCGTCGGAATATGTCCACATCGGTGGAGATGAGGTAAGCAAGGAATCCTGGAAGGCCTGTCCGAAGTGCCAGGCGTTGATGGAAAGAGAGGGCCTTAAGACAGTGGATGAGTTGCAGAGTTATGCGGTAAAGCGTATCGGATCATTTCTGCAGTCAAAGGGAAAGAAATTGATCGGCTGGGATGAAATCTTGGAGGGAGGCGCCCCGGCGGGTGCGACGGTGATGAGTTGGCGCGGAGAAGAAGGCGGAGTCCAAGCGGCCAATGCAGGCCACAATGTGATTATGACCCCCAATTCCCATCTTTATTTCGATTATTACCAAAGTGATCCGCGAACGCAGCCCGAGGCGATCGGGGGCTATATCCCGGTACGTAAGGTGTACGAATATGAACCCATTCCCAAAGGGGTTGCGGCAGATAAGGTAGCACATATTTTAGGAGCACAGGGTAATATCTGGACCGAGTACATGCCAACGTCGGAACAGGTGGAATACATGGCGTTTCCCCGCGCACTGGCTTTGGCCGAAGTGGTGTGGTCCAATCCGGGGCAACGGGATTGGAACGATTTCTACGAACGATTGCAACAACATTATACGTTGTTGCAAAAATTTCATGTTAATTACTACCGCCCCTCATATCGGGTGGATATCGCGGTTCGGTTCAATCCGGATACCCTAACCAACACGGTTTCCATGTCTACCGAACAATACGGACCCGGTATCCGCTATACGACCGATGGTACGGACCCGGATGCAAAATCAGCCTTGTATGCCGAGCCCATCGAGCTATCTATACCGGCTACGGTCAAGGCGGCATACTTCGTCGATTCGGGTCGCGTCGGATCGGTGACGACGGCCAAGGCTGATGTTCATAAAGCCATCGGCAAAACGGTTTCCTATCAGACGCCTTGGGATACTTATGCGGCGGAGGAAGCCCGCACGTTGGTAAATGGCAGTAAGGGCGGGCGCCAGGCCGACGACGGTCAATGGCAAGGATTCCGAAACCACGTAGATGTGACCATCGATTTTGAGCGACGCGAGGAGTTGCACAGCGTAGCCATCGGGTTCCTGCAGGATCGAGCTGTGAATGCATATCTCCCCGGGGAGGTAAAGGTATTGCTGTCTGATAACGGCAAAAATTTCCGTGAAGCGGGTGTTGTGGCCAACGCCGTATCTCCGGAAGAGCGGTTTCCTGTAACCAAAACTTTTGAATTCAATTTCGAAGTTCCGCAGACGGCCCGCTACCTACGCATCGTCGCGACCAACGTACAGCATGAATTGTTGCTTACCGATGAAGTGGTGGTATATTAAAAAGGCTGGATACGTTGATGCGGGTATTTCCGCTGGTTAACGCGTGAGCTGTCAGGCACCGTGACCGATATGGTTATAATACTTCAGGTTAGACTTCATCACGATGTCGATCGGAAGATACGTCTTCTTATTGATGGTTCTTTTTAAAATCAGCAGATCATAAAACAAGTGGATGCCCGCATAAGCTTGCGTGTAGGGCTGTTGCGAAATAAGGAAATCGATTACCTCATTTGTTAAATATTTGACGTTTTCCTCAATCAGGTCATAACCGATTAAAATGTGCTTTTTTTCGGGTGAGAATACGCTGGCAACGCGATGGATACCGTTGGTAACGAATATTCCTTCGACAAAGGGGCTGGCAGCGATTAATCCCGAGAGTTCGGTTTCAATGTGTTCATTGGCCAACGTACTTTCATATTTTATAATGGATCGCTGTTTTGATTTGAAAAACTCCCTGAAACCGTTTTCCCGACTGGTAAAATGTAAGTGATTATCCTGTTCTTGTGTAAGCGAGATGATCAGGAGCGTTGACGAAGGAGATACGGATTTGTGTAGTAATTCGCCGGCGAGGAAGCCACTGTCGAAAGAATGCTGGCCGATAAACGGGATATTAGGAAGTTCGGGCAATTGCGTATCAAAGAATATGACCGGCGTACCGGCTCGTTTAAGGCGCTGCACAAATTTTAGGGTTTCGGCCGCAAAAATGGGAACCATGAATACACCGTCGTAGTTGTTTTCCAAGATCGATGCTGTTTGTGTCACGAATGCCTGTTTGTCATTTTGATGAAACCGGTGGACCTCGATCTGGAAACCGTATGGTTTAAGTTCGTTAATAGCGTCGGCAAAGCCACGTTCGTGCTCCTTCCAATAAGGAATGTCCGGCGTGGCTTCCGGAAGCAGCGCGGCAATCGAATATTGCTTCGCCGATTTCAGGCGGCTCGCCAGAATGTTCGGCGTATAGCCTAACTCTTCTATGGCTTTTAAAATCCGCTCTTCTGTCTTTTTTGAAACCCCTCCCCGGTTATTGAGTACTTTGTCAACAGGGCCGGTGGAAACGCCAGCGTGTAGGGCAATATCTTTAATGCCAACGGGATTTTTTTTCATTGCAAATGATCATTATTGGCTAACCGGTACAAAGACAAGGCGGTTAGATACGACAAAAATACAAGTAAATTAATCAATTATACATAAAAAATGGGTAAAAATTTAGGTTTTAAAAAAAATATAGTTATATTCGCGGCATAAGGTGAACGTTCACTATTTTTAAGGCTAACAGCCTCTTTTTTTAAAACCAAATAGTTAACGTTCACTATTTTTTGATTTACGTGATTGCTAACCTTTTTTACAATTTAAATTATGAAGATCGGTATCGATAGCTATTGTTATCATAGACTGTTTGGGGAGGTATATCCGCAACAAGATCAGCCTGGAAGCTTACTATCCTTTGACGAATTTCTGGAAAAAGCAATCGAATTGCCCATAGACGGACTTTCGCTGGAATCGTGTTTTTTCCCAAAATTTGACGCGCATTATTTGCAGGCTGTCAAAGGGATACTTGACAGCGCCGGCATGGATCGGGTATACGCCTGGGGCCATCCCGATGGATTAGAACGAGGCCAAAACCCCGGGGCCTACGACGAAATGTTGGCTCATATTGAATATGCCAGTCAGATCGGTGCAAAAGTAATGCGGGTGGTAGGTAGCAGTCTTCTTTTCCGGTTTGAGCCGCATGGGCCCCAACTCGAAAAATTGGGACAACAGTTTGCAGAGGCAACTAAAATAGCTGAGCGATATGAGGTAAAACTGGCGGTAGAAAATCATATCGACTATAATGCCGACGAAATTTTGCAGCTGGTGCGCCACGTAAATTCACCTTATTTCGGTGTGAACTTTGACACGGGTAATTTCTTAAGGGTCCTGGACGATCCGATCCAAGCCATGGAAAAGCTGGCGCCCTATGTGTACGCCACCCACATCAAGGATTTGCTTCCCGTCAAAGGAGTGCCGGCGAATGAATGGTATTTTTTCTCATGCGTGCCAACCAATCAGGGAATGATTGATAACCGGAAAATAGCTGAAATTCTCCATGCACAGGGCTACGAAGGATTTTTGGCGGTCGAGATCGATTTTCTTCATCCGGACTACCGCAATCAGGAGGAGCAAGTGGTACGCCAAAGTATCGCGGAACTGCGAAAAATCACAACCTTTTAAGCATACAACTTTAAGCATACAACTATGAGACAATTAAACGTCGGAATCATTGGGTATAAATTTATGGGGCGAGCCCATAGCAATGCTTGGAAAAAGGCGTCACTTTTCTTTGATATCCCGTTTCAACCGGTTCTCAAAGTGGCTTGCGGACGGCATCTGGACGGCTTAACGGAATTTGCCGACAAATGGGGATGGGAAGAAACGGAAACGGATTGGCGGCGCCTTATTGAACGGGATGATATCGATGTTATTGACATTGCAACACCGCAACACCTGCATGCAGAAATTGCTTTGGCGGCTGCAAAGGCTGGAAAACATCTGTTCTGCGAAAAGCCGTTGGCAATGACCAGTGCACAGGCCGAGGAGATGTTGCGGGCATGTCAGGCCAGTGGGGTAACGCATTACCTGAACCACAATTATCGGCGTGTACCAGCAATTGCACTGGCTAAACGAATGATTGATGACGGGTTGATAGGAACTGTCTATCATTGGCGGGCCGCATACCAACAAGACTGGATCACCGACCCAAACTTTCCCCTTACCTGGCAGTTGCAGCGCGAATTGGCACAAGCCGGCCCGCAATGGGACCTCAACTCACATTGCGTGGATTTGGCGCATCACCTCGTTGGGCAGATCACCGATGTGACGGCCTTAACACGGCGGTTCATTGACCAGCGACCGTTGGCTATGGAAGGTGCCATGGGAAATCTAAAAGCCGAAGCCTCGCGCACGGGCATGGGGCAGGTCACTGTAGAAGATGCAGCGCTCATGCTCGTCAATTTCAAAAATGGGGCCGTCGGATCGTTTGAAGCCACCCGGTTTGCCAATGGTCGTAAGAACAAGCTGTCTTTCGAAATTTACGGAAGCGATGGTGCCGTCACGTTCGATCTGGAACGGCTGAATGAGTTGCGGTATTTTTCAAACCGAGATCCAGATGGATTGAGCGGATTCCGTACACTGCTGACAACTGATGAAAGCCATCCGTATATAAAAAACTGGTGGCCCGCCGGACATATTATCGGTTATGAACACACCTTTATCCATGCGGTCGCTGATTTCGTTACTGCGTTGGGACAGGGTACAGCAATTAAGCCTGATTTTTCGGATGGCGTTGCGATCCTCAAAGTACTGGAAGCCGGTCTGAAATCCGCAACCGAACAAAAGACCGTAACCATCGAATATTAGTTAAGACAATCAAAGGAAAAAGATATATGAAAACATCACTTAAAGACCAATTCCTTTCCGAAGGATATGTTATTATCGACGTGCTTACCGATTTGGAAATCAACCAGTTTAGGGTTCTTATGGACCAGTTGTTAAACCCTGAAGTGAAAGCAGCGGACACGAAGAAGCACAGCGCATCGTTTCAGCACCTGGGCGATGACCTGGCAGAATTCGGTCGGGAGGCACGGCAATACTATTTTCACCTGCTAACCAAAGAAGGTACTGCACCCATTCTTCACGCGTTTCACCATCCGGTTATCTTGAAAGCGGTTGAGGAAATCATCGGCCCTGATCTCATCATCAACAATGCGTCGATATTGGCCGCTAACGAAGGAACCTCCTATTCGCTGGGATGGCACCGCGATGTGATACAGATCCCCGAGGATGAAATAGCCGATTGGTTGTTCTCGAAAGAACGCTTCCATAACAGCGTGCAAATAAACTTACCGCTGGTCGAAGAGAACTCGTTATGGGTAGTGCCGAGGAGCCATAATCGTCCCAATACACCCGAGGAAAACGAGGCGTTTGCAGGCTCAAAACATTACGCCCCGATCGGTGCAGAAATGCCGGGAGGAATTCCGGTTTCTCTCAAAGCAGGACAAGCAGTTCTCTACAATAATAACTTAATTCATCGAGGGTATACGGAAACCATGAAAGTCCCGCGGCGGACGCTGCACATGGGCTACCACAGCGCGGCTTACCCGCCTACCTGGCATTTTTACCTATTGAATGAACAGTTGCTTACGCCCTATTATATCGAAACCCTTAGCCCTACCATGCAACGCATGATTAAAGAATACCTGGCCTGCAGAAAAAAGTATCCCCATATGGCTGACACGTGGAGATGGGATTACAATTTCCCGCATAAACCGATACACAATTGATTTTTCGATCACATGCGATTCATCCTATTCGTTGGTATTTCGGCATTGGGGGTATGGGGTTGCCAACCGCCCGATACCTTTTCGGAATCTGATTGGGCCTATCCCGGTGGCAGCGCGGGTCAGACCAAATATTCGTCATTGGGACAAATCAACAGGTCCAATGTTGCCGATCTGGAGGTGGCATGGGTATTTAATTCCGGAGTAACTTCCGGAAATGTTCAGATGAATCCACTGATCGTGGATGGCAACGTCTATGTTACTACCCCACTTCAGGAAGTTATAGCCATTGACGGTGCCACAGGAGAGCAAATTTGGCGATTCAATCCCGCAAGGGAAGGCGAACAATTCGGGGGAATCAACCGCGGAATTTCCTTTTGGCGTAAGAAAAATGAGCGTGAGCGTATCTTTTTTACGAGTGGAGGTTTTCTCAATGCTATATACGCACAAGACGGATCACCCGTGCTTGAATTTGGCGATCGGGGCCGAATTTCGTTGAACGATGGTTTGGTGAAACCACCTGAAAAAATGGGAATTACCGCTCCCGGGGCCCCGGTGACGGTTGGCGACCTCGTGATTGTAGGCGCCATGACGTGGGCTTCCCCGGCGAACGTAAGTGCTTTCAACGTGTATACGGGTGAGCGCGTATGGATTTTCCACACCATTCCGCAGCCCGGCGAATACGGATATGAAAGCTGGGGGAATGCGGATTTTTGGAAGACAGGCGCAGGGGTAAACGTTTGGGGCGGCTTAAGTGTAGATCCGGAAAATGGGCTGGTTTATTTCGCGACCGGCCAACCCAAAGATGATTTTTACCGGCCCAATAACGAAGGCGAGCACTTGTTTGGTAATTCGATTGTCGCGCTTGATGCGAAAACAGGTGAAAGGCGATGGCACTATCAGGCGATACATCACGATCTATGGGATTTGGATCTGCCCTGTGCTCCCATTCTGACTACGCTCAGGAAAAACGGAAGGGAAATTCCCGGTGTCGTGCAGCTGACCAAGACCGGAAACCTGTTAATGTTCAATAGGGTAACCGGCGAGTTGCTATCGGAAGTGGAGGAACGTCCTGTTCCTCCGAGTACCTTGCCCGGACAGTACGCCTATCCTACGCAGCCCTTTGTCAAATGGCCGGAACCGTTTTCTAAACAGGTCGTCGTTGCCGACGACTTAACCCGTATCAGTGAAAAGGCGCATGCTTACGCGTTGGAGCGGTTTAAGAGTGCGGATGTGGGTTGGTTTATTCCTCCTTCCACCAAGGGCGTGATCTATTACGGCATACATGGCGGAGCGGAATGGGGCGGCGGATCCTATGATCCCGTCGACAATGTGATGTACGTTAATTCCAATGAACTAGCTTGGCACATCACTATGCGGGATATTAACGCGACGGACCCATTGGCGTCCTCGAAAGACCGACAAGAACATGCTGGCCGCAATGTCTACCTCGTCAGCGGATGTGTCAACTGTCATGCAGCCGACCGTAAAGGACGGGGTGGGATACCTAAGTTGGAAGATCTTTCGGAAACGTATACGAAGCAGGACATTGTCGACATCATAAAAAAAGGCAAGGGCGCCATGCCACCGTTTGCGCACCTGCCCGAAGACGACGTGCAACTGATCGCCTCCTATCTGCTGGATATCGAAACGGCGAGTAAGGGTGAAAATGAGTCGGCCCGTAAGCCGTATTATCGCGCCATAGATTATACGAAATTTCTGGATGAGGAAGGATATCCGGCAACTGCCCCGCCTTGGGGTACCTTAAATGCTATTGACCTAGGATCCGGTAAGATAAAATGGAAAGTTCCCCTGGGTGAGTATCCAGAGTTGACGGCCAAGGGTATTCCCATCACCGGTACCGAGAACTTCGGCGGTAGTATGGTTACCGCTGGTGGGTTGGTGTTTGTGGGGGCTACCCGCGATGAGCGCTTCCGGGCATTTGATAAGGACACGGGGGAAATCCTGTGGGAAACAAAACTGCCATTCGGTGGCTATGCAGTACCGAGTACGTATCGTGCAGGTGGTAAGCAATACGTGATTATCCCGGCAACCGGCGGCGGCAAGCTGGGTACGGCCACCGGCGATGCGTATGTGGCTTTTGCCCTATCGGATAGTTTGTTAACAAGATAACTGCGGTGATGCGATATTTTACGAAGATGAATGCAATAATTTTCACCAGGTATGGATTACTAATCGGAACGGTGCTGATGCTGGTTGTTGGAAGGGTAGATGGCCAGGCGCCCAACAACAAAGCGTTTTCCCGGGAGCACTTGGTAGCTTGGTGCATTGTTCCCTTCGACGCCAAACAACGCACTCCGAAAGACCGAGCAGCGATGTTGGCAAACCTCGGTATAACCAAATTGGCATACGATTGGCGTGACGAGTATATCCCAACCTTTGACGAAGAATGGGAAGCGCTTCAACAGCACGGAATTGATCTTTTTGCGTTTTGGCTGCCGTCGAATGTCGATCCTGCCAACGAACCACATATTCAGCAAGTGTTCGCTTTTTTGGAGCGGAATCATATTAAAACCCAACTTTGGTATCTGCCGGGCTGGTTTGCGGGGTATGAGAACCTGGTTGAAGGTTTTTCAGAAATGTCGAGACAGGAGCAAATCGCCACAATTTCGGAACCTATTCGTTACGTAGCGGAGCGAGCCAGGAAATTGGGTTGTAGCGTCGGATTGTATAATCACGGAGGGTGGTTTGGCGAGCCGGAAAATCAAATCGCGGTTATCCAACATTTGGGACTGGACAACGTGGGAATGGTGTATAACTTTCAGCATGGAAGGCATCACCTAGCGCGGTTTTCAGAATTTTATCCGAAGATGAAACCCTATCTTTCTTGTATAAATGTGGTGGGGCTCGCCAGCGGCGACGAGGTAAAAGTTGTCCCGTTGGGTACGGGTGATATGGAATATAGGCTGCTGCAACAAATTGTCAACAGCGGGTACGACGGTCCGATGAGTATCCAGAATCACCGATCGGACAGAGACGCCGAGGAAGCGTTAATTTCCGAACGGAAGGGATTGCATAAGATACTTAGGGCGTTAAGCCATCTTCCGGGCAATCGTGGAAAAGGAAGATGAATTACGAAGCACATATGCATTGCTTATCAAATAAACTAACTAACATATAAGAACAATTATGAAACCAAAAAGAAAGGGTAAACCGCAAACAACCTGGTTTTTTATTTTGGCTGTCTTGGCCACGACCTCACTGGCCGGATTTAAGGTGCCAAACGACCATCCGGTTAAAAAAAATGTATTTGCAAAACAGAATCTTGCCGCATGGTGCATCGTGCCCTTTGACGCCAAGCACCGGGGGCCGGAAGAACGGGCAAAAATGTTGGCAGACCTTGGCATAACGAAGCTGGCGTACGATTGGCGCGAAGAACATATCCCAACGTTTGATGACGAGCTACGTGCGCTCAATAAGTATGGAATTAAATTGGAAGCATTTTGGATGATGTCAGGCAACGATCCAGAAAGTGATCCCTATATCCGGCAGATTTTCGATTTCATAGCACGTAATCGAGTCACCCCCCAGATTTGGCTGTTGATGGGCGAATGGGATGGTTTTGGTGAACTCAGCCAGCAGGATAAAGTGTCGGCCATGCGCAAGCCCATAGCCTATATAGCGGCACGGGCCGCCGAGCTTGGGTGCCAGGTGGCATTGTATAACCACGGCGGTTGGTTTGGTGAGCCGGAAAACCAACTTGAGATTATTAAAGAAGTGGATCTTGAGAATGTTGGCATGGTTTATAACTTCCATCATGCCCGGTTACACCACGCACGTTTTTCTGAATTTTTCCCCAAAATATTGCCACACCTGTTTGCGCTTAACATCGCGGGGTTAAAGACCGGTGTTACCGACCGGTTTTTTAGAACCGGACAGGGTGACGTTGAGCAAGAGATGATTCGTCAGGTTTGGAAGAGTAAATACCGTGGAACAATCGGGATCATCAATCACGATGCGAATGAAGATGCCAAACAGGGGCTGAGCGATGAGATGAATGGGCTGAAGAAAATCCTGGCTGAAATCGGAAATAAGCGTGCACTAGCGACGTACTGACCGCCGGAACACTCCCTAAATATCTTCGTGAACGTAGGAGCATTGTATCCGTCACTGTGAAATAGTGAACGTTGACTTTAGTATGCATGCGAGAGGACTCCAATCGTTGACCTCCCGTCTTTACGTTCTGAGGAATACGCGAGCAACCAATTAGTTAATAAAAACCAAAAATAATTATGAAATGATGAAAACCAAGAAATTCAAATTTAGCGCTAAGCCCCGTCGGTTAGGTCGGATGTGGCTGCTGTTATTGCTTGTTTTATCGCTTTCGACAGCTGCGCATGCGCAGCATGTACTGACCGGATTGGTGGTTGATGGGAACGGCGAACCTTTGGCTAATGCCAGTGTGGTCATAAAGGGAAGCGATCGCAGTATATTAACCGATGTCGATGGCAAATTCGTATTGGAAATTGCCCGCCCCACAGATACGTTATTGATCAGCTATGTCGGCTATTATCCACTAGAGGTTTTAGCCGGGACGGACCGTGAGCGGAAATTTTCCATGATCATCGATGAAGAACAGGCGAAACTGGACGAGGTAACGGTGGTGGGTTTTGGTACGCAAAAGAAAATATCAGTAACCGGGGCAATTTCAACGGTCGCCGTGCGGGAGCTGGCGAAAACGAGCACACCGTCGCTCTCGAATGCGTTAGGCGGTAGGTTACCCGGCATCATGACGAGGCAATCGAGCGCTGAACCTGGATCAGATCAAGCACAAATATATATCCGGGGGATGGGTACGTGGGGAAATCGGGCACCCATGGTATTAATCGATGGTGTGGAGCGTAGTCTAGACAATGTCAATGTGCAGGAAATCGAAACTTTTTCAGTTTTAAAGGATGCTTCGGCGACCGCCGTCTATGGAGTCCGGGGAGCGAACGGAGTCATCGTCATCACCACAAAGAAAGGTGTTATGGGGCGGCCGAAGGTTTCTTTTCGTTCTGAGTCGGCCCTTCTTCAACCCATCCGGCTACCGGATTACATCAATGCCGTGGAGTACGCAAGTTTAATGAACGAAGGACTGGAACATGTGGGGCAGCGGCCGAGGTGGACGGACGAACAGATCGAGCGGTTCGGTAACGGTAGCGCTCCTTATCTATATCCCGATGTGAATTGGACTGAAGAGATCATGCGCAAGCATACTTATCAAACCATTAACAACCTCAATGTAAATGGGGGAGGCGAAATCGTCAGGTACTATGCTAATGCAGGCTATACGGATCAAAATGGTATTTGGAAGAACGATCCGGCGAATGCTTACAAAACAAATGTGCGCATGCGGCGGTACAATCTTCGATCCAATGTAGATGTCAATGTAAGTAAAGATCTTGTATTGGAATTAGGCATTGCCGGCATTATCCAACAAGGCGATTTTCCGGCTACAGGATCCGACGCCTTGCTGGACGCAATCCGGGTGACGCCGCCGATTGCTTACAGCGCTAGGAATCCCGACGGAAGTCCGGGCGGTACACCTACGCTCATCGGAAATAATCCGTGGGGGCTAGCCACGCAGTCAGGCTATTCCGTACATATGCACAGCAACGTACAGGGAACCTTGTCTGCCAAATGGGATATGTCTTCTTTGGTAACTCCCGGACTTTCGGTCAGCGGACGGTTTTCGTACGACCATCATTACTCAGGGGGGATCAACCGGCATAAGTCTTTTGAAGTGAAATATTACACGGGGGAAGACGAGGAAACCGGAGAACCGCGATATACCGTCTTGCGGGAAGAACAGCCCATGAACTATTGGCTTTGGAACAATTCAAACCGGGCCATTTATTCAGAGGCTATTGTCAACTACGAAAAGGCATTGGGACAACATAATTTGTCCGGAATGGTTCTTTACAACCAGCGGGATTACATCAACATCACGGCTGGATCGTCCATCGATGGGCTTCCTTTCCGGCGGCAAGGCATTGCTGCGCGGGCGACCTATGGATACCGAAACACGTATTTCGCTGAGTTTAATATGGGCTACAACGGGTCGGAAAACTTTCCAAAGGGGCAACGGTTTGGCTTCTTTCCGTCGATTTCCGGCGGTTGGTTACTTTCAAATGAGTCGTTCATGGAAAACGTCGATTTTGTGAATTCGATGAAAATCCGGGGCTCGTATGGGCAGGTCGGCAACGACCAGATCGGCGGTCGCCGGTTCCTTTACCTTACTTCGATGAATGCACGTACGGCACAAGGCTATCTCTTTGGGGATCAGCAGACCCTTTGGCCGGGGATCGACGAAATGCAAATTGGCACCAACAACGTCACCTGGGAAGTTTCCACCAAGTCAAACGTTGGCTTTGATGTGAGCTTCCTGAACAGTATGATAACCCTGCAAGTCGATGCGTTTCACGAACGGCGGGAAGGTATTCTCATCCAGCGTCGTACGATCCCGAATATGGCCGGTTTTAACCCCGGATCCATTCCTTATGGAAACATCGGCATCGCTACCAACAAGGGGATTGAGGGGATGCTGGAACTGAAGCGTGTCAATAACAATGGCCTTTACTATTCATTCATGGGCAATTTCACGTTTGCCAGGAGCCGGGTTGAGGAAAATGACGAGCCCGTTCAGCGATGGGCTTATCAATCGGCAAAAGGCCATCCCATTGATCAGCCCTTCGGGTTAATCGCCCTTGGATTTTTTGAAAGTGAGGAAGAAATTGCACATAGCCCTAAGCAAATGTTTCAGGACGTGGTAAGGCCTGGTGATATCAAATATAAAGACGTTAATGAGGACGGCGTCATTGATAATTTTGATGCCGTGGCGATCGGTTACTCCCGTACTCCGGAAGTCATGTATGGATTTGGAGGAACCGTTGCCTATAAAAGCGTGGATGTAAGTTTGTTTTTCAATGGAGCCGCGCGCACCAGTCTTTATCTAAACGGCCCCAGCATTATGCCGTTTATGAAAGGGCAAGGTTCATATAACATTCTTCGGGAATTTTATGATCACCGTTGGACGCCGGATCGTATGGATAACGCAAAGTATCCGGCGGCAACGGATGATATCAATCCGAACAACTACCGGTTTAGCACTACCTATCAGCGGGACGCAAGTTATATCCGATTACGTAATGCGGAAATCGGGTATACGTTTCCCACATCATTCAGTCACCGCATCGGCATTGAGCAGCTTCGGCTATTCGTCAATGGGATGAACCTGATCACGTGGGACGACGTAAAGGTGATCGATCCCGAGTCAAATAATGGAATCGGGAGCTACCCACTGCAGCGGAGCATAAATTTTGGTATTCACGTAAATTTTAATTAGGGACAAATCATGGAAAGAAAATCTATAAAGTGGGTGGTTTTAACCCTTTTGATATCCACGATAGCAGCCTCGTGCGAAAAGGGTTTTTTAGATAAAGCACCCGACGAAGACTTGACGATAGACGATGTGTTTGCAGAGCGGCAATACGCGGAGCGCTTTTTAACCGCTACGTATAACTATCTCCCTACCGAGATTGATTTTGCGGAGATACCCGGCAGAAATCCGTTTGTGGGAGCGTCTGATGATATGGAGATGTCGTGGCTGAACCGGTTTTCACACCGGATGAACGGGGGCACGTGGGGGCCAAACGATGTACCCGGCAATGAGCATTGGTCGATACCTTATCAAGCACTTAGGCGACTGAACCTCTTCACCGAGAACATCACGCGCACCCCGATGGATGAACAGGTAAAACGAACTTGGATCGGCGAGGCGGAGTTTTTGAAAGGTTTTTTTCATTTCCTGTTAGTCAGGCTCTATGGACCTGTGCCGATTGTTGACCATTCATTCCAACCCAATGATGATTTCTCTCTATTAAAGCGAAATACGCTGCCCGAGTGCATCAATTATATCGTGAGCAGATGTGACGATGCCGCGTCGCTTCTCCCCATGACGGTGCCCGCGGCAAGCAAGGGCAGGGTTACCGGTGCAGCCGCCTTGGCTCTGAAATCGCGGGTATTGCTTTACGCAGCAAGCCCATTGTTCAATGGCAACCCGGACTACGCGGACTTTGTGGATTCCGAAGGCGTCAAGCTGTTTTCCTCTTACGATGGGCAACTTTGGCAACGGGCCGCCGACGCCGCAAAGGAAAGCATTGAGCGCTCCGAAGCGGCCGGTTACCGGCTTTACCGGTCGTCCACCAACGATCCCGTCCAAAATTACCAGCAGGTTTTCACCGAGCGGCACAACCAAGAGATTCTCTTTGCCCGCAATCTGGGCGTCCACAGTTGGCAGGAGATGGGGGGAGCACCCAATAGCGAAGGTGGATGGAGCGGTTTGTGTCCGCTGCAGCGGTTGGTTGATGCGTACGAAATGGCCGATGGGACAACCCCGATAACCGGTTACGAAGCTAATGGTCAACCCCTAATCAATACATCTTCAGGCTATCAGGAAACCGGTTATGCTGCCGAGGCACATCCAGCCGGATATTACCCTGCGGGAGTACGGAACATGTATGTCAACCGGGAACCCCGGTTTTATGCTACCGTAAACTACAACGGCGCCATGTGGCGGGGCAGGCAATTGGAGTTTTGGAATTCTGGTGCGGAAGGGAAGTCTAAGGGAGGGACCGAGTTGTACTCGGTAACGGGGTACCTGCTCAGGAAGTTTATGGATGAGAATAATGTCAACATCCGCGAAGGTCGCTTCGTATTAAAAACATGGGTGTATTTTAGGCTCGCCGAGCAATACCTTAACTATGCGGAGGCACTTAATGAGGCACAAGGCCCCGTTGAGGCCGTGTACGCCCATGTAAACGCGGTTCGGGACCGGTCGGGATTGCCAGGCCTCCCATCGGGTTTATCTAAAGATGAAATGCGGGCGAAAATACGCCATGAGCGCCGCATCGAGCTTTCTTTTGAGACCCATCGTTATTTTGACACGCGTCGGTGGTTAATCGCGGAAGAAACCAATAAGATTGATTTATATGGAATGAATATCCACGTTGGAAACTCATTGAAAGACGACGGGTTTTATCAGCGTACTTACCAGAAATCGCGGGTTTTTGAGAAGAAGCATTATTTGTGGCCAATCGATCAAAATACGATTAACGTAAGCCCGTTGGTTGTTCAAAACCCTTTTTGGTAGATGGATTCTTTGCATTGGAGGAGCGGAAACCCGGTTGAGCAGCAATCGGTTTCCGTTCTTCTTTATTGTTTCGTAACGATTAGCCGAGCGGATGCTGGTTTTATCTCAAGGCCGTTGCCTATAGCAAGCGTTAGGGGCTATTTTCAATGAGCAGGGCCGCCAGGACGTGTGCATACCAACGCGATAGATAATCATTCGGATGATTGATGTTATTGCCCGTCATGTCTTGATACGATTTGTGGGTTAGTAGCCATTTATGCCAGTACGTCATGTCCGCGATGGCCACTCCGTTGCACTCCAATCCCCGCAAGGCCGGCCGATACGCTTCCTGCAGGTTGTTATGAATAGCCTTTGGGTTGGCCAGCATGGGTGTAACTACGATAAACTCACAGGTTGACCGCTGGTTCCGTACCGCCTCGATCATCGTCTGGATCTGTTTGGCAAACTCTTCGGCGGCGACACCAAACGTGCCGTCGTTCATGCCAAAGCCGATTACGACCAAATCCGGGTGTTCCGACATGACAAGGTCCATCTGCGTTAGTCCCCACGATGCCGTTTTTCCACCTACCGACAAATTTTTGTACGATACAGGCGCGTCAAAATACCGCCGGAGCTGCCAGACAAAAAGTTCTCCCCAATTCGGCATAAATGGCGGAACATGTTGGAACCCGCTGCTGTTTGCTCCGGTTTCAATACTGTTCCCCAAAAAAACAACATGCAGTTTTTGGTGTTTGGCAAGTTTGCCGGCCGTAAGGGGCAGCCGACGCGTTGCAGACAGGTGCTTTGCCGGTTTGCCACTGCGCCGATCCGGTATGTACGTGACGGCAAGTTGTTTCGAGCGCAAAAGCTCGCCCTCACTGAAGAGCACATAAGTGCCGGGCGCAGAACCAGGCTGCGAAATTCCTTCCCGTGCCTCGCCGTAAACAAGTTCATGGCTGCTGAAATACGGTATGCGCGACGAGTCGGTAAGCACAATCCGTTGGCCTTCCCATATCCAATCCTTTCCCTGTTCATATTCGGTGCCCAGATAGGTATCGCGGACGGACAATACAGACTTCACCGGAAACAAGAGGCCTCCGTTCGGTGCGGCATGTCCGTCTTTTATGGGCATCAACAACTCATTGTAAATCGTATCGGCCGTTAAGAACGGTTGCATATACTGGTCGAGATTGATATAGGCAGGCCAATGCTTATCCAGCGTATCGATGGTTTGCGCCAATGCCTGCCGGTTTCCGCCACACAGCGTCAGGGCCAATACCCCGTTTACAATGAGTTGTTTTGCCAACATTTGTTAGTTCTTTTTAGTAACCGCCAATAAGTCAAATCCGTTAAACTCGAAGCCGACATCAAACGTGCCGGGCACCTCCCAGCCCAGGTTCATTCCCGAGATGCGGAAATCCTCGAAAAAAGACCCGGTTAGGTATCCCCGTTCTTTTGCCAGTTTCAAGGCGTCGACAATGAGCGGATAGATGTCTTTTTCAATGGTGATCCAATCTCCCGACTGAAAAGACCCCTCCATGAAATCGGTGCTTCCCGCACTGTAAATGAATTTCCCGGTAGCATCGCCCTTCCCGACATCTTGGGCGGCATATACCGGGATGTGCTCATAGCGATAGTCGTAGAAAGGGATTCCGAACCACAGGTAGTCGCCATAATAGGCCGAATTGGGGTTCAGGTCCTGCACCGTGATAAATAGTTGAAATTGGGCGGTATGCAATCCGGTATTATAGTCGTTTTCGTCCATCTTCATTTCCGCTTTGGTTAGTCGGCCTTTAAATTTCAGCAACAGGCCTTCCAGATCTTTGACGTAAGGTTTCTCTGTAAAAGATTGCTCGATGAGTAAATGCGGCCACGCCTGGTTTTGCTGCCGGGGCGCTTCGTACTCGGCCGAGGCATAGACATCCATTGCTACCTCTATGTTCGCGCCATCCTTTTTAAAAGCGATGGCTTTTCCGTCGTTGGTATATGTGACCCTGCCATCGCTCGCCGTTTCTTTATCTGCTTCTTCAAGTTCATATTTGGTCCCCCATTCGGCCATTTCCCATATTGATGCGTCGGTTGAAGTTCCAAAAGGGTAAATACTTCCCGGTGCTGGAGCTTCGGCCCGTTTGCGGATCAACCCTCGTTCAAATAACCGGTCTTCCAGAATGGATAAGGTGTCGTATTCGTTTGTCTGTTCCGTAGGCTTCTCTACGTCGCCGCTCGCGGCACACGACGAAGTTAAACAAGCGCCCGCAATTGCCAGGCAACCAATGAACGTCTTTATTTCAATCATGATTAATCAATTATAGTAATTCTAAATGGAAATTATCAAATGTAATGGCGACGGGATTGGCTAGGCCAAAGTAATAGAATCCCGGCGCTCCGCCAAGGTAAGGATTGGGATCTTCGACGGTTTGTTCGAAAAGTATACCGTTTGTATCTGCATTGGTGACTTTAATCCGGAAGATGCCAACCTGCGAGGATGTGATTGCCACGTGATACGGCGTGTTCGGTGCAAATCCCTCAAATGTCTGATTCACCAGGATGTTTGCCCAGTCGCCAAGCCCGTTGCCTCCAGTCTTTAGGAATTGCAGCATGTTGTTGGTCGTGCGTAGCAGGTAAAAGCGCTTGTTATCGTTCTGCGCGTTGAAAATGATGCCGGCAAACGACTCAGGAGAGCTGCTCATCTCGGCCGTCAGCTCAAAATAACTGCCATCGCCTACTTTCATGTCCAGCTCAGCATCCCGGTAGAGCATATACGACTCCAACCCACCCGCTTGGCTGAAAAGCCGGTTTCCGTCCAATGCAAATGTGCCATTGATAATCTGCCAGTTCGAGCCAATAGGGTTAGGTATCGTTTCCGAACTTACCGCAGGTACGTCGGGCCGGTCAAAGTTATCTTCAAATATTTTTGATCGCACCAATGAAAGATTTCGTTTGTTTGAAATCTTACCGCGGCTGCGTACCGATACTCCGATGATATTTCCCTCCAATACAGGTACAATAACACGGATTAACGTATCCGAAACGGATACGGTTTCGACGACCGACTGCCCGAATTTGACTTCATTTTCCGTGGCATCGTTTGAGAAATTAAGGCCTACGATCGACAGCGTATCGCCTTCTGCCGCATTGGCAGGTTCCAAAGCGATGATACGTGGGATCGGTGCCGTGTTCACCGGCGTAGATTCCTGTTTGCTACAACCACTCAGCAACAAAGCTGTAGCACCTATAAATAGATTGAGAGCGTGCGTTTTCATTAGAAAATAAGTTGTTCATGAATTTTTCCGTTGTTGTCTTCTATTCAATGAGGCTATTCCCATCCCGGGTTTTGCTCCCAAAGGGGCATGAGCGTCAGTTCACTTAAGGGAATGGGGAAGATCAAGTGATTGTCTGTCCACGATTTCCGCCTTCCGGTTACGATGCGTTTTCCTGTGAAACGGTCGCCGGTTTTGGTCCATTCCATACCGGTTGTCAGTTTATCGGTGCTGCTTAGTATTTCCCAGCGGCGGACATCCCAGAAGCGATGTTCTTCGAACGCCAACTCAACGCGCCGTTCGCGGCGGATCCGTTCGCGCATCTGTTCCTTGTTTAGACCCTTGGGAAGCCCTGGCATACCGGCGCGGTCCCGGACGGCGTCAATGGCATCGTATACCGCTTCGGTGGGGCCATACGCTTCATTTGCAGCCTCCGCATAGTTTAAGTACAGTTCACCCAGCCGGTATTTTTTGAAGCGTGCCGTTCCCGTATTCGGGTCCAATTGGGCGGGATCGCGAAACTTTCGCAGGTAATATCCGTTGCCCGTACGTTGCATGATGTTGGAAATTCCATCGGCACCACCGAGGTACGACTGGATGTAATATGGCCGGCCATTGATCTCGCCGTAGTAGGCGTTGTTGTACCATACGGTTGCATAGAATCGCGGGTCGCGGCCTTCATAGGGGTTTGCCTCGTCATATCCAGACGCCGTATTGATGATGGGGTAGAGGTGGTCTTCGTCGTAGTAACCCAAAATGGCGGGTTCACCGTTCGCCATGTCGTAGGCATCTACCAGTTCCTGGGATGGGCTCGCCCCGGCCTTATCTCCTCCAAGTGTGGGGATGGCGTGCATGCGGAACATCAGATGGCTGAACTCATGAGCACGGTACGGCTTGATTTCAAAAATAGTTTCCTTATCGGCGGGATTGGCGCTGATGTCCGTGCGACTATTGAAGTATGCTTCATAGTCCGGGTGGAGGATGTAGTTGTTGGCAAGCAACTCCTCCAACGAATTTTTGGCTGCTTCTGCGGCATCTACCCATCGCGCCTGGTCATCGGACTCGTTCCAAAGCGGGCTTGCCGCAAACAATAAGGCTTGGGACCGTATCGCGTGAGCGACAGCCTTCGTGAACCGCCCGCGTTCGGGTTCGGCGGTAATGCGATACGGCAGGTGGCGTTCCAGGATGGCTTCGTCGCAATTCTGTTTGATAAACGCAACACATTCCTGAAAAGATTGCCGCGGCAGCGATTCAAACTGAAAATCCCCACCAAAAGGCCGATCGACGACCGGCATGCCGCCATACATTTTTATCAGTTCCAGATAGAAAAAGGCCCGCAGAACCTTGACCTCTGCAACCAGGCGGGCTTTTACCTGTGGGTTGGCAAACGGTGTGCCGCTGATGTTCGCCAGAAAAACATTGGCTTGCCGGATACCGGCCCAGTTTTTCCGATAGTAGTTGCCATTTGATTCCGTATTGGCGGTTCCGGTTGAAAACTGGATGTCCAGCGGATTCCAATTAGGGCGTAATTCACCGTTGTACCACCGAGAAGGGGCGCGGGCCATATCCTGTGGAAAGTCATTGTCATGTGCCTCATCGGAGAAGCCCGCGAGCAGGGTAAAATAATCGTAGGCCGTGCCATAGGGGTTAATGTTGTCATAAATGGTATTAACATACTCAGCGGCCATCATTTCATCGGCAAAGATTTGTTCCAAGGTTAGGCGCCCGTCAGGCATGATATCCAGCGGATCTTTTTGGCAACCCGTTGCGACCCATATCAGAAGAGCAAGTGGTATATAGATTAACTTTTTCATGTTTCTTATCTCAAACTATTAAAAGGTGACATTCACTCCCCCATTGAATACCCGGTACACCGGATAGCTCAATGAATTGTTTACTTCGGGATCGAAATCTTTCGTACGCATCCAGTCCCAGGTAATCAGGTTCAGTCCGTTCACATAAAACCGGACTTCTTTTGCGCCGATACGGTTGCTCACCCTCGTTGGGAGCCGGTATCCGATTTCTGCATTTTTCAAGCGAATAAAGCTGCGGTTTTCGATGAAGAATGCATTGGCATCCCGTTCGCTAACCGAACTTCCCAAGCTCAATCGGGGGTACCGGATTTCTTCTCCTGCGGCGGCCCGCTCTGCGGTCCATGCATAGCGGTGACGGTCGCGGAAATCGTACAAGCCCATGGTGCCATACCCAGAAAGTGGCTGCGTCACGTTCCGTATTCCCTGGAACAGGAACGACACATCGAAATCACGGTAGTTGATGCTAAACGCCCCTCCGAAGGTGAACTCGGGTACGCCCGAATAGCCCATGGGAACCATGTCGCGTTCATCGATCAGTCCGTCGTTGTTGGTGTCCTGATATTTAAAATCGCCCGGCCTGACCGTATAACCTACGTAATTGAGACCTTCGGCTTCAATTTCCTCGTAGCTCTGGTAGTATCCATCGCGCAGCGGATAGCCAAACACCTGGCCTATACGGTAGCCGGTTTGACGGTAACGATAGGCATAGTCAGCGGGATATTGCAGTTCGTCGGAAAACACAACCTTGTTGCGTGCAAAATTGTAGTTCAGTTTGGAAAGGATGGACCAGTCGCTGTTGATGCGTTTGTTATAGTTGAGTTCGATCTCATATCCGTGGTTCTCTACGACGCCCATATTCACCGGGCTCATACGGGAAGCCTCCACGCCGTATACCATCGGTATGGTTTGCCTATTGATGAGGATATTGTTCCGGTTTTCCTTGAATAGATCAACCATCAAGGTGATGTCGGTCAACAACCCCAGCTCCAGTCCCACGTTGGTTTTTTCCGCCACCTCCCATTGGATATAGGGGTTGCCCAGGTAGTTTTCACCGATCTTACCTCCCCGGCCCAGCGAACCGCTGTAACCGCCTCCCGTTTGGCGTTGGATGTCGTCAAGATACAGGAAGCGCCTGCTTCCCAATCGGTCACTGCCCACCCGGCCATAGGAAGCACGTAATTTAAGCATCGTGATGTAGGCGTTTTCCTTCAGGAAGTTTTCATTTGATATCAGCCAGCCTCCGGATAGGGTCGGGAAAAACCCATACCGCCGCCCTTTGGCAAACTGCTCGGATCCGTTGTAGCCCGCATTGAACTCAGCAAAATACTTGTTGTCATACCCGTACATGGCACGCAGCGAAATACCTCTCAGGTTAAACGGCAACCGGTCATTGGGCATAACCCTCACTTCCTGTTGCGCCAGCAACATTCCCGTGACTGCGTGTTTGTCGTTAAACGTCCGCTGATAGTCGGCGGATAGCTGAAAATTGAAAAACGATTGGAAGTTGGATCCACTGCCGATACTCAGCGGCGTGTTCTCCAGTTCCAAAAACATGCGCCGGTATTCGATGCTGTCCATACCGAGATGGTTTGACGTATTGGGATCAATCACCTGTATCCACCGCTGGTATTCCTTCGACGCCGTGAGCGAATAGACGGTCCGCGTGTCAAAAGACGCCATAAATTTGGTGGAAAGGCCTTCGGTCACCTGATCAAGATCCTGCTTCAGTCCCCAAGAAGCGGTTATGTTGTTCCGTGTTTCCCGGCGATATCCCGACCGGTTAATCAATGCCCAGGGTGACACGTTGTAGTTACCCGGCCCGATGAGTACTTCGCCATCGGGACTGAGCGGTCCCGGCAGTACCACCGGGAAGAAGCTGTATGTTCTCCTGAAAATCTCATCGGTGTTGGCATTCGGAGAGTTCACCTGTTCGAAATAGCCCGCGGCATTTAAAAAGGTGCTCAATGTCCCCGATTTATTCAGCTTGGCATCGATATTGGACCGGAAGTTATACCGTTTCAGAAAACCCGATGGATCGTATTCGGTAACGTCCGGACTGATTTTCCACTGCCCGCCTTGGTCGAGAAACCCCACATTGACAAAATATTGCACATAGTCACCGCCTCCACTGATGTTGAGGTTATACCGTTGCTGGCCTACCCAGTCGTTAAACAGCAGTTCCTGCCAATTCGTGTTTGGATAAGCCTCGGGATAGTCCTGATACCGAAACCTGTCGAGCGCATACTCCGAATACGGGGGTTGATTTACCGGATCATTGGGGTCGGCGTTTGGGTTGTCATTGGCCCATGCCTGATTGCGCAGGCGCGCCCAATCATAGGAACTTAACACCGAGGGCTCGCGGGTAAAGCCTTGGAAACCCTGTTCGTAGGTCAGGCCGATAGACGGCTGCCCCGTATTTCCCCGTTTGGTGGTTACCAGGATAACCCCATTTGCGCCCCGGACTCCAAATAAAGCCGTGGAAGATGCGTCTTTCAATATGGAGACGCTTTCTACCTCATTTGGGTCAATGTAGGTCATTTCACGCTCTACGCCGTCGACCAAAATTATGGGTGCAGTCGCGTTCAGCGTGCCCATGCCCCGTAAAAAGAGGGCTGTATGATCGCGGCCTGGCTCGCCACTTCGTTGCAGGGCCGTTAGACCGGGTAACCTTCCTGCCAAGGTCACGGCGAGATTCGCCGCTGGGCTTTGTTTGATCTCTTTGGTCTGTATGGATGCGATCGCGCCGGTCACTGACATTTTTTTCTGTGTTCCATAGGCCACGACCACTACTTCATCCAAATCGCTGACTGCGGGAATCATCGAAATATTTACCGTATTTGTTGCGTCAATGATGAGGTGCTCTACAGGATGATAACCCACCAAGGTGAACACCAACGTCGACCCGGTTTCGGGGAGCGTGAGTTGGTACTGTCCGGCCTCGTCAGTGGTCGTGGCAGTTGTCGTTCCGTTGACGCTCACGGTAACCCCCTGTAACAAGTTACCCTGGTTGTCCGTGATTCGTCCGCTGATTACCCGCTGTTGTAATTTTGCCGTAAATGAGCGGCCGGCTTCATTTTTCGGGGGTACCGGTGGTCCGGTAATCACAATGGTGTTTTCAGTAATTTGGTACGTCAGGGATATTGGCCTTAGCAAAGTCTCCAAAGTCTGGGTCAGAGGCATGTCGTTGACCTGAATAGAAACCGGAGTAGACCGATTTACGAGTCGGTCGTTGAAGATAACCATCAGTTCGGTCTGTTTTTCAATGGCCTGGAACACTTTTTCAATCGGTTGTTTTTTGATGTTTAATGAAACCGTTTGCGACCGCGTTTCTGCACTCAGATGAAGACAAACGGCCAAAAGCAATAGCGAGGTCAATTTCATGATTCGGAGTAATTGGCCGATACCACAAGGTATCTTTTTCTTCCCTGTTGGGGAAAAATCATAATTTATCATTACGTTTGTTCGTTTAGATAAGTTAACTAACTGGTTTTAATACGCTTATTACTGGTTTTTCTGAACGGCAAGGGGAGTGTTCGCAGCACTTCCCTTTGTTCATGGCATAAAGTCACATGTTTACCTCATAGTGTTGTTTTTTAAGTTATATATCGGTGATAATTTAGTTTACAATCAGCGTTCTCTCTTCCAGCCTGATATCGATCAGGGAAAGACATAAAATATCGACCACGCCGTTCAATGAAACATCCCGTCTAAACTTTCCGGTGAACGTTTCCGTCGGAATCCCCTGTTTATAAATGACGTTTACATCGTACCACCTCGCGATCTGTTTCAGCATTTCTTCCAACGGCGTGGATTCGAAATGGAATATTCCGTGTTTCCATGCAATGTATTGGCTCGTGTCTATGGCCGTTATCCGAATGTCCTTTCCATTTACAATGGATTGCTGCCCGGGCCTTATGGCGATCGGCGATACATCGGAAGGAGCGACCTGTACGCGGCCTGTTACCAGTGTGGTTTTCGTTTGTTCATCGGGATAAGCAGAGATATTGAACTGCGTACCCAGTACTTCTACCTCTTGACCGCGGCTGATCACTTTAAAGGGTTTCTTTCGCTGCGAACGGTGATTACCTCCCGGTTCCAGCCGTTGCTCACGCACATCAAAGTATGCTTCACCTTCCAGTTCCACCACGCGCTCGGGGCCATCAAATCGGCTCGGATATTTTAGTGTAGAGGCCGAATTAAGCCATACCACGGTGCCATCCGGGAGCGCTATTTGATAGGTGCCTCCTTTTGGGGTAGTTAGGGTGTTATGGGATGAAAATTGAGAATTTGGCGTGTTTGTCGCTTCTTCATTCCCCAATACGGCAGAGCCATCGAAGTACATAATTCCATCCCCTACACGAATCCCGGACTGTGCTTCGCTCAATGAAATGGTTTGGCCATCGGCCAGGGTAAGCTTTGCCCGGTTTCCGCCCGGATTCACATGTCCGGCCGTGAACGGCACGGTGTCGGGGGTGTCGGGTGCGGTGTGCAGGGCATACCAACCCCCTAGTATGGCCAACAACATCGCTGCCGCATAAGGTAACCATCGAATGGGGAGTGACCGGTTCACTTTGCGGGCTGGCTTTATTTTTTCGAATAATCGCCGATGCATGCGTGCCTTCAATGCGTCCACATGATCGCCATCGACGGTTGATAGCGTCACGAGGGTATCATCAAAACCGTTATACCAATCAGTCAGGATCACCAGCTCCTCATCAGTGAGTGTCCCGGCTTTCAATTTGGCAATCAGACGATCGATAGGGTTATCCTGCTCCATTCCCATTGTTGGTTTCTAGTATTGACACCAAAAAGAGAAGCGGGGGTAGGTCACTTTTGAAAAAAGTAATAAATTAAAACCAACCATATACTCGCGTCGAGGCTCCCTCGGATATCGCGGTTGGCTTTTTTCAGGTGATATTTTACTGTATTTTCAGAAATCGCCAATTGCTCGGCTACTTGTTTAATGGTTTTACCTTCGTGTCTGCTCATTTCGAATACAATCCGGCATTGGCTGGGCAGGTTTTTTACGGCCCTGTCAATGCGGTCCTCCAGTTCACGGGCAATCAATTCCAGTTCAGGAGAGGGGTGCCCCGTGTCGGTTATTTCAAATCTGGCGGCACGAAGGCGTTCCCGGTGATTTTTCAGTCGCCGATTAAACACCTGGTTGCGGACACCGACGGCAAGATAGGCGGATAGATTGACATTTTCTATAAATAACGTTTCACGGAGGCGCCAGAGCTTGTAGAGGACATCCTGTACGCATTCTTCGGCCTCCTGCTGATCGCCTAAGCGGTTCGCAGCAACCACAAACAGTTTATCCCAGTACCGCTCATATATTTCGGATAGCGCGGCCTCGTCGCCCTGCCGTAGCTTGGCGACCAGTTCCTTGTCGGTGTTGTGTTGATAAATGGATGCCATGGGTTACGAAAGGGATGCGCGCAGCGTCTGTCGTCAATGGATTTTATGGAGACCTTCAAACTGCCAGTAATGTTCTTTGATTCCGATTTCATCCATCAGGTTTCGGATTTCGATCGTCTCCCAATTGTGGGTGTTGTATCCTTTTCCGGCATCGTTGTCGTGCAGCCAACGGGGAGTTGGCCACAAGCAGGCTCTAAAACGGATGTTGCGATAGAAATCTTTGCTTACGCCGTTCTGACCATGGTGCGCCATTTGTAGATAGTCGCAGGTGAGGTCTGCACGATACGGTCCGTTCCACAATTTATCGCCACTTTCAATGCCTAGATCAGCCAGAAATAATACGGATTTCTTCGTGTCCCATACTTTGATAACCACGCTTTGATTATTGTAGGGATTGGTGGTGATTTCTTCATTTTTAACGCCCAATATTTTGAAGAACGTATTGCCCATTTGGATAAGCAATCCCGGTTCGGTCATATTGACGACTTTCCCATCAAATTTTCGGAGGTTTTCGTAAAACTGTTTGGTGAGCGCTTCGCTTTCCTTTTCGTACCGACCCACGAACGAAGGCGATAATTCGGAATGATAAATGGCGTGAATTTTCAGATCACTCGGTGCTTTCAGGATTTCATTCAATGCACCGATGTGGTCGCTATGGGGATGTGTGATGAACCAAGCTTCTACCTCATTTCCGATCGCAGCCAGGAATCCGCGCAGATAGGAAGCATCTTCGGCGGTACCGCCGTCCATTACGCATACCTTGCCATTGTCGGTAAGCAGCACATAGGAGTTCATCTGAGAATGCGATTGTGCGGGCAGCTGCCACAACGTAAAAACGGGCTTTTCGGCGCCGATAACCGTTGTGCAAACAAAAAAGCCCAATAAAGCCAGCGAAAAGAGCAGGTAGCGAACGTTCATAATCGACATTGTTAAGTGCGCACCGAAAATAGGAATAAAATGAAAACGCTTACGAATATTTTCCCTGCTTCTGGAGCTGCGCAGTTTTTTGGTTTAGCGGAAAAATTCTTGATATTAGACCTGAAATTAAATTGCTCATCGTGGCCCAACTTTCTCAGATCGACGGAAACAGTCTGCTAACCCAATTGCAGGAAGGGGATAGTGGGGCATTTAAAGCGGTATTTGAGCGTTTTTATACCCGCCTATGTGTCTTTGCAGACCGGTATGTAAATGACAGGGAGGCAAGCAAGGACATCGTCAATGAAGTTTTCATCAAATTCTGGAAGGCGTCGAAGCAATTTCATCATATGGATCATGTCCTGGCCAGCCTTTACCTGGTGACTAAGCATACGGCGTTGAACCATCAACTAGCGGTGACCCGGTCCATGAAAAGGGATTTTGTCTATCAGGCTGAATTCGGTGATGAAGACACTTTCTACCTGGCGGAAATCACACGCATAGAGATGTTCAATGAACTGAACGAAGCAATTTCAAATTTGCCTGAAAAAGCGGGACGGATCATCCGCGAAACCTATTTAGAAGGCAAATCCAACCAGGAAGTTGCGGCCGAAATGGGAATCAGTCTGCAGACCTTGCGCAATCAAAAAAGCCGGGCGTTGGCAATTTTGCGCAGTCGGCTTGACAAAGACAGTTTCGAACTGCTTGTCGCGGGAGCCTTCATGATATACTATTTTCAACGGTAGTTATTTTTTTTAAGACCCATTGGTACAAATCGGATTCGGTGTTGTATAGTATATAGCGACGAATACGATAGATGGATTTTAACCGGGAGAATATTTCGATAACCATTGGGCGGATCATTGCCCACTCAATCAGCAACACCATTACGCCGGCCGAACAGGCGGTGCTTGACGAATGGCTACAGGACAGCACCAACCGGCACATCTATACGACCATCTGTAAGCGCCAGTCCATTAACGAACGGTTGGCGGAGTTTGACGAATTTGACCCAAGTGAAGGCTATCAGCGGTTTCGCGTCTCTATTGGTAAAGACAATCGCATTCGCTATCGGCTGTGGATGACCGCCGTTGCAGGCGTTGTGTTTTTTTTGTCGGTGTCGGTGACAATCTATGTCGCCATACGCGAAGGGCGGCAACTGTCAGAGCAGGCATCGTCGCACCGTCACGATATCGCAGCCGGCGGAAATCGTGCCACGCTTAAGCTGGCTGACGGCCGAACGATCTCGTTGGATGAAACCCAGGACGGCATCGTCATCGAAAGCGGCGAGATTACCTACAATAACGGGAATCCGCTTACTGAAACTGAAGGGAGCCAGAAAGGGCTGGACGGGACGGCTTTATTGGAATTGAGTACCCCCAATGGCGGCACATACCAAATCACGCTTTCGGATGGCACCAAGGTGTGGCTCAATGCGGCGTCCACGCTGAGGTATCCACCACGTTTTTCCGGTGCCGAGCGTATCGTAGAACTTACCGGCGAAGCCTACTTTTCGGTCGCTAATGACAAAAAAAGACCATTTAAGGTCTTCAATGCCGGGCAAGAAATCCAGGTATTGGGTACGGAGTTTAATGTTTCGGCCTACTCAGATGACCCAGAAAACAAAACTACGCTGGTGGAAGGAAAGGTTCGTCTTTTATTAACTACGCAATTAAATGGGACCGCTCTCCAAGACGGCAAATTTATCGAGCTTGTTTCCGGAGAACAAGGAATCGTTAAGCGCGAAAGCCTGACCAAAGTCAATGTCGATACGGAACCTTACACGGCATGGAAGGCGGGGTATTTCTATTTCAAGAAAACACCGCTTGAAGATATTTTGCGGCAGGCAGCGAGGTGGTATGATGTAGAGGTGGTATACGAAGGCGGTATACCTAACGAGACATTCAGCGGCGATATCAAGCGCGATGTTTCACTACGCGGATTGCTTGACATTTTGCAACATTCTACGATTAATGTGACGTTGGAGGAAAGGACATTGATCGTACGGAATATTTGAGGAGTAACTAACCAGAATATTTGAGGAGTAACCAACCAATTATTAACGTAACAGGAATCACTATGAAAAGAACCAAAACTTAAAGTCAAAAATGAACAGGGAAAGTGCAGCGAACACTCTCCCCGAAGTTCAGACCGTACAAAATAACCAAGAGTTAAATCAGTTTTTAAGACTATCTAAACGTACAAACGTAATGATAAATTATGATTTTTCCCCGTTGGGGAGGAAAAAGGTGCCGATTTGCGGTACCGGCCAATTCATTCGGATCATGAAGTTGACTTCTTTGCTGCTCCTTGTTTTTTGCATGCATCTCAGTGGCGCCACACGTTCGCAGACGGTCAGTCTGGACGCCAGCAACCAGCCACTTAGCCTTGTACTTCGGACCATAAAGAAGCAGACAAACCTGACTGTAGTATACAACGACCGTTTCGTAAATCCGGATCGGAAAGTTTCCATACACGTTGAAAAGACTTCGTTGACCAACGCGTTGGAATCGCTTTTAAAGCCATTGGCACTTACCTATCATATTACCGAAAACACGATTGTTATTTCAGCGCTCCGAAACGGGAATACGAACAAATCCTCAGATTTGATCCATCGGTCAGAAAGGCAACAGCGAACGATCACCGGCCGGGTTACGGATGAAGAGGGAAATCCAATGGCGGGGGTTACGGTGACCGTCAAGGGAACTTTCTCGGCCATCACTACCAATGAAAATGGCAATTATCGGCTAAATATTGAGGAAGGCCAAAACGCATTGGTATTCACCGCCGTGGGATATGAAACGCTTGAATTGACCGTCGAAGGCCAAAGCGTCGTCAACGCCGTCCTGAAAATTTCCGTGAGTGGCATCGATGAAGTCGTGGTAGTTGGATATGGAACGCAGAAGCGGGCGAATGTTACGGGAGCTGTGTCAAATGTTTCCGTGCCACAGATGGAAAAGCGTTCCGTTGCACAAACATCATTGGCACTGCAGGGATTGGTACCCGGTATCAGCGTAACGCAACGCAGTGGAAAACCTGGCGGGGATGCCGGCATAATCAGCGTTCGCGGTAAAACCACACTCGGAAACAACGACGTGCTGGTACTGATTGACGGGGTTGAGGCGAATATCAACTCCATTGATCCCAAAAGTATTGAATCGATTTCGGTACTTAAAGACGCGGCCTCGGCAGCCATTTATGGTAATCGCGCAGCCAACGGGGTCATCCTGATTACGACAAAACGGGCGGAAGATGGCAAGGCGTATGTGTCATTCAACAGTTATGTTTCCAAAGGCGTCCCTACGAACGTACCCAAATATGTGGGCGCGGTTGATTTTATGAAGTACATCTCCATTGCAAAGCGCGCCGTAGGCATGACGCCTGAATATTCCGAGGAATTCATCAAAGAATATGAAGAAGGAATTGCCAGAAATGATCCGAACTATCCCGATGTAGATTGGTTCGAAGCTACGGCGACAAACAATGGCTTGCTGCAAAATCACTTTGTTACGGTAAGTTTGGGTACGGAACGGCTCAAGTCCCTGACCCAGGCAGGCTATCTGTCACAAAACGGCATTACCGAGAATACGAATTTTAAGCGCTATACACTGCGGTCGAATACCGACTACAGGGTCTCGCCTAAATTTGCGCTCCGCTCGGATGTCGCGCTTGTCTATTCCGACGCCAAGGAACCTTCTAAGCTAGGGACCGGATACAACTTCGTAGGTCGTATCCCCGCCAATCAGGCGGCTTATCTGGCAGACGGGCGCTATGGCCCGGGATGGCAGGGTGTTAATCCCGTCGCTTATTACAAAGACGGCGGAATTATTACCAATACAGCACCTTCGGGCATCATGAATTTCACCGCTACGTTCACGCCGATAGAAGATCTCGAAATACAGGGGCAATATGCACTGAACTACTGGGAGGGGCACAACACCAATTGGGACAAACGTGTTCAGCTATACCTCAACGATGGTACCCCCGACCCGCAAACTCAGGCGAAATCAATGCTTACCGAAACGACAAACCGCAGCCTGCGCAGCATGTTGGTGGGACGAGCGACTTACAACAAGACTTTCGCAGATAGCCATAACCTGAAGCTGATGGCCGGTTATCAGCAGGAGACGTTTTGGAATAAATGGCACTCAGGATACCGGGAGGTATTTCCCTTTCCCGATTATCCCGTTTTGGGTGCTGGCGGCCAGGAAAACCAACGATCAAACGGCTCAGCGTCGGATTATGCCTTGCAGGCGGTTTTCGGGCGGCTTAATTACGATTACCAGGGTAAATACCTGTTTGAAGCAAATTTGCGTTACGACGGTTCATCCCGCTTTGCGCCGGGTTACCGGTGGGGACTTTTCCCTTCGGTTTCAGCAGGATGGCGTGTCAGCGAAGAAGCGTTCTGGGACAATCTAAGAGAGGTGGCTAATAATCTGAAAATTAGAGGTTCGTGGGGGCAGTTGGGGAATCAGAACACGCTGAACGGATACTATCCGGCTCAGTCGACCGTCAATCTAAGTACCAATTATATCTTCGACAAGAATATCACTTCTGGAGCTGCCCTCACCACGATGGCGAATTCAATAATAAGCTGGGAAACCACCACGATGAGCAACATCGGCTTGGAATTCGGTTTGTTCAGAAAACTGGAGTTTACAGCCGATTACTATCACCGAGTAACCGATGATATTCTTCTGGATCTCGAAATCCCGAGGATTATCGGACAGTTGCCTCCTGCCCAAAATGCAGGAAAACTCGAAAACAGGGGCTGGGACGTAGGCGCAACCTATAACGATCGTTTTGGTGACTTCAATTTTAGCGCCATGTTCAACATTTCGGATGTCAAGAATAAAATTCTTGATTTAAAGGGCATCAACGAGACCGGTCTATCGGTTAACCGCGAAGGATACCCTATGTATTCACTCTACGGTTACGAGGCCGAGGGGTATATTGTTCCCGAAGATTATGATGCTGACGGGAACTATAACGGTGCAACCCAGATCGGCAATTTCGGTCCCGGCGATATTAAATACAAAGATCAGTTAACAATTGATACCGACGGCGATGGGGTCTTCGACACAGCCGACGGCATAATCAACACCTCCGACCGGGTAATTATGGGTAATACCATCCCGCGCTACACGTTTGGGCTGAATCTATTTGCCGAATACAAAGGGTTTGACCTGAATCTCCTGTTCCAGGGTGTGGGGAAGGCCGATGGCTATGTGTGGGGGCACTCGATCGGCTCATTTTTTGAAGGCGGATCGATGCCTGAGATAGGCAAAGACTACTGGACTCCTGAGAACCGGAATGCCCAATTCCCAAGATTGGCTTTCAACAATAGTAACAACCAGCAAAACTCCTCTTTCTGGGTGAAGGATGCGTCCTATCTGCGCCTGAAGAATCTTCAGTTGGGATATACCATTCCGCAAACGCTCACGTCTAGAATCGGTATTTCCAATTTACGGGTGTATGTGAGCACTGATAACGTATTTACCGTCACAGATTTCTGGAAGTATTTTGATGTCGAAGCACCGGTGTTGTCGGGGTATAGTAATTTTTACCCCCTTATGCGCACCACGACCGTCGGACTTGATGTACGGTTTTAACTTTTAAACGATCGATTTTATGAAGAAGCTCATATATTCAATAGCAAGCCTATTGTTATTTACCCAATGCGGAGACTTTTTGGATAAAACCCCCTTGGATTCCCCATCGGATAAAACCTTTCTGGCAAACGAAACGGAAATTGAGATGGCGGTTGTTGGCTGTTACAATGATCTTTGGACCGACTGGGAGGGAATGCCCTTCTTTCTGGCTTTCGAGGAATTGTCGGACAATGGCTGGGACCGCAATACGAACGACGTACAACGGCTATCACAGGGAGCCAACGATGCCCAAAGTTCTTTCGTTTTATCGGTTTGGGAAAAATGTTATAGCGGAATCAGCCGATGCAATTACCTGATCAACAACCTCGCTAAGGTAGAAGGCACGGTAAGTGCCGACGTATTGTCTCAGGCAAAGGCCGAAGCTCAGTTTTTACGGGCGTACTATTATTCGTATTTAGTTGATTTATATGGCGATGTGCCGCTGGTTCTTGAAACGTTGACACTCGATAATGCGCAGATCCCCCGTTCGCCCAAAGAAGAAGTTCTGAACCAGATATTCAAGGATTATGACGAAGCTGCCGCAGTGCTCGGTACTTCGAATAAGCCAACTTCCGGACGCCCCACCCGGCAGGCCGCTTTGGCGCTGAAAGCGAGAACTGCATTATACAGCGAGAAGTGGGACGTAGCCATTGCAGCCGCTTCGGAAGTGATGAAAATGGAGGGGTCCGAAGTGATGCTCGATCCGAGTTTTCCCAATCTGTTTACGTACGAAGGGCAAGACTCCAAAGAAATTCTGTTTTCGATCCAATATTTGTTCGGTTTTAAAGTGCATCCGATTTTCAGGCTTTTTGGCGGCAGGAACGGCGGTGGCCATGCCAATAAAATTCCTTCCTATCAATTAGTGGATTCGTATGGATGTACAGATGGGCTTCCGATTGACGAGTCGGATTTGTATAATCCGGCTAAACCCTGGGACAATCGGGATCCGCGTTTGGCGTGGACATTGGCGCTGCCGTCTTCGGGTTATTCCGATTGGCAAAATGAACCGGGCTGCATTTTCCAGGGCTTTCAATTCGAAACGCACCGAGACAGTGTGAAATGCTGGAACTATCACACGCCGACCCCCTCCCGGGTGGATAATCAGGATGCGTTGAATGCCTATGCATCTTTCTCGGGGATCAACTGGCGTAAATATGTGAATGACAAAAATTATGGAGACGTCAATAACTGCGATAATAACATCATTGTTATCCGTTATGCAGAAGTGCTGCTGATCTATGCAGAAGCTAAAGTGAAAGCAGGTGAAGTCGACGATTCCGTGTATGCCGCGTTGAACAAAGTCCGTGCCCGCGTGGGAATGCCAAAAATTGAAGAGATGAATGCCGATGAATTGTTTCATGCCATCGCCCGCGAACGCCGTCATGAACTGTCGGGCGAAGGCCAGCGGCTTTCGGATATCCGTCGCTGGAAAATTGCGGAAGATGTAATGAACGGCTTTGTGCTTGGCAGAATGCAGAAATCGTATCCTACCAAAGCACCCGTCATCGATGCGTGGGGTACCCCCGACTACGTGGCTGCCGGAATTCCGATCGCTTCCGATGTGAACGATCCCAATACGTCCATGCGTACGGTTGATAAACGTGTTTTCAATCCGAATAAGGATTATCTTTGGCCCATTCCGTATATTGAAAGGAAAACAAATCCGAGTTTGACACAAAACCCCAATTGGGAATAATACATAGGAGTTATGAGATCAAAAAGAATTATCTGGTTATTTAGTGTAAGCGTTGCCTTATTGATCCTGAATCATTCGACGGTATCCGGAAAGGAAAAAAAGTATGATGTGGTTGTCTACGGTGGTACTTCTGCCGGAATTGCTTCCGCCATCCAAGCATCGAGGATGGGGAAATCGGTCGTGATTATTGAACCGACTCATCGCCTTGGCGGACTTACAACCGGTGGATTAGGGCAAACCGATATCGGAAACAAATTTGTGATTGGCGGAATTTCTCGCGAGTTTTATCAAAATATCCGGAAACATTACGACGACCCGAAAAATTGGCGTTGGCAAGACCGGGGTGAGTACCTGGATGAGGGACAAACGAGAACTGAAAAGGGCGAGGATGCGATGTGGACATTCGAACCTTCGGCTGCATTGAAGGTCTATCACCAAATGCTCTCAAACGAGAAAGTGGATGTTATCTATGGCGAACGATTGAACAGGGCTACCGGCGTCCGTAAAAACGGCAGCCAAATTGCATCAATTGAAATGGAAAGCGGCTCACGATATACCGGGAAAATGTTTATTGACGCAACCTACGAGGGAGACCTGATGGCCGCTGCCGGAGTCAGTTACGCCGTAGGAAGGGAGTCTAACCGCGAATATGGGGAAACGTTAAATGGTGTGCAAGCCAACAGAATAGGCCGGACACTGAATTGGACAGTTTCCCGGAACGCGTACAATCACAATTTTATTGACCGGGTTGATCCGTACGTCGTTAAAGGAAATCCAGAAAGTGGACTGCTGCCCTATATCTCTGAAGAACCCCCGGGCGTGGATGGGGACGGCGACCGTAAAATACAGGCTTACTGCTTCCGGATGACACTAACCGACCATCCGGATAACCGGATTCCCTTCAAAAAGCCCGAAAATTATAAAGAGTTGAACTACGAGTTGCTGTTCAGAAACTACGAAGCAGCACCGGGACCGATTGAAGAGATGTATCCTTATGGCGACAAGTTGGTGCCCTGGATCAACTCACCCATGCCCAACCGGAAGACCGATACCAATAACCAGAAGGGGTTTTCCACCGATTTCATCGGACAGAATTACGACTACCCCGAAGCGTCGTATGAAGAGCGGGAACGAATTGTTCAAGCGCACAGGGACTATCAACAGGGGTTGATGTGGACGCTGGCTTATCATCCCCGGATTCCTAAAAAAGTGCGGGACGCGGTGTCAAAGTGGGGTACGTGTAAGGATGAGTATGAGCTGGGAAGCGATGGCTGGCAGCAACAGCTTTATATCCGCGAGGCACGGCGTATGATGAGCGATTACGTAATGACGCAGAAAAATTGTGAGCGAATAGATGTCGTTGAGGACCCGGTGGGTATGGGAGCATACGGGATGGACTCGCACCACATACAAAGATACGTGGATGTGAACGGATTCGTGCAGAACGAGGGTAATGTGGAAGCGCACGGTCATCGTCCCTACCCGATCAGCTACCGGTCAATCGTTCCGAAGAAAAAAGAATGCGGAAATCTTCTTGTTCCGGTTTGTGTGAGTGCTACGCATATCGCTTTCGGCTCCATTCGTATGGAACCGGTGTTTATGGTATTGGGACAGTCGGCGGCTACCATAGCTTGTCAGGCTATCGATGAAGGAGTGGCCGTGCAGGATGTCGATTACGCGGCATTGAGAAACACGTTGTTAAAAGATAGGCAGATACTGGAGATTCAGATCGATAAATAGGAATCAACGAATGAGTTTATAAAGCCACCATATAAAATGATGTTATGATACGAACACCAAAATCACTTTTGTTTTTACTGACTATTGTTTTTCCATTTTTCTCCTGTAGCAAGGACGACGTATTTGATGCAGATGTCATTATTTACGGCGGCACTTCAGCGGCAATCACCGCGGCGGTTCAGGCGACGAAATCGGGTAAATCGGTTATCGTCGTTTCGCCCGACAAGCATCTTGGCGGATTGTCGTCAGGCGGGTTGGGTTTTACCGATACGGGCAATAAGTCGGTAATCGGTGGTTTGGCCCGCGATTTTTATCACCGGGTGTACCTGCATTACGAAGACAGTGCCGCTTGGCAATGGCAGAAGCATTCGGAATATGGCAACAAGGGGCAGGGAACACCTGCTATGGACGGAAATGCCCGGACGATGTGGATTTTTGAACCCCATGTAGCCGAAAAGGTATTCGAGGATTACGTAAAGGAATACAACATCGACGTTCGGAGGGACGAATGGTTGGACCGCGACGGGGGCGTCGTGGTCAAAGAGGGGCGCATCGTGTCGATTACGGTACTAAACGGCAACACGTATAAAGGCCGGGTTTTTATCGATGCAACCTACGAGGGCGACCTGATGGCGGCAGCCGGGGTGAGCTACCATGTGGGCCGCGAGGCGAACAGTGTCTACGGCGAAAAATGGAACGGTGTACAAACAGGCGTGTTGCATCACGACCACTGGTTCAAGAGCGATATCAGTCCGTACAAAGTGCCCGGTGACAGTACCAGTGGCTTATTATATGGCGTATCAGGCGAGCACCCGGGAGAGTACGGCGCCGGCGACCATCGCGTACAGGCCTACTGCTTCCGGATGTGTCTGAGCAATCACCCGGATAACCGGGTGGCATTCCCGAAACCGGACCATTACAACCCGGAGAACTACGAGCTGCTGGCGCGGGTGTTCGCATCAGGCTGGCGGGAAACCTTCCGGAAGTTTGATCCGATCCCTAACCGGAAGACCGACACCAACAACCACGGACCGTTCAGCACAGATTTCATTGGGATGAATTACGATTACCCGGAGGCGAGCTACGAGCGCCGGCGGGAGATTATCCGGGAGCATGAAAATTACCAGAAAGGACTGATGTATTTTCTCGCGAACGATCCGAGGGTGCCTGCGGATGTACGGGAGGAAATGGCGCAGTGGGGACTGGCGGCAGACGAGTTTACAGACAATGGCAACTGGCCGCACCAGTTATACATCCGTGAGGCACGGCGGATGGTGGGGCAATACGTGATGACCGAGCACGATACATTCAGCGAACGAGAGATCGCTGACCCGGTTGGGATGGGTTCCTACACGTTGGATTCGCACAATGTGCAGCGTTATGTAAAACCGGATGGGTATGTACAGAACGAAGGAGATATCGGTGTGCATCCGGGGCAGCCTTATCAGATTTCATACGGTTCATTGGTGCCAAAGCAGGAAGAATGTACCAATTTGCTGGTGCCGGTGTGTCTGTCGAGTTCGCACATCGCTTTTGGTAGCATCCGCATGGAGCCGGTATTCATGATACTGGGGCAGAGCGCTGCGCTGGCGGCTTCACTGGCAATTGACGGCGATGTTGCCGTGCAGGAGGTGGATTATGCCACGTTGGAACGACAGCTGCTTGACGAGAAGCAGGTGCTATCCGCACCCGCAGTCCAAAAGAATTAACGGAAGAGGCCGTCCTGCTGTCGGCCCATACGACAGCAGGACGGCCGATCCGGATAAAGTATCGGTTCTATCCAGTACGGTGCAGGTTGCACCTGCACCCATAAACCGCTATGTTCGCCAGCGGTTTGTGATAGGTTAACCTTTATAAACCCTATAAGCCACTGTAATGAAATACCTTTTCTTTGTCGTCAGTCTGATCGGATGTACTACCTTATCGTTTGCCCAGCATAAAAAGCGTTCGGCCGAACAAATTCCTGTTTTGGCATGGTATGGCGTTTCCCCTTCAGAAAGCACCGTGGCCCGTTATCAGGAACTACGCCAATCAGGAATCACCCACAATTTCACTTTTTTTGATAACGTCGAGGACCTGGCTGTTGCCATGGAATCGGCCCGGAAGGCCGGAGTGAAAATGATCGTTCATTGCCCGGAATTGGAAAAGGAGCCTGAAAAAATCGTTCGGCGATTCAAGAATCATCCGGCATTGGCGGGCTATTTTCTGAGGGATGAACCCGATCGGGCTGATTTTCCCGGATTAGGAAAATGGGCAAGACGAATTCAGGCAATTGACAACGAACACTTCTGCTACCTCAATCTTTTACCCAATTATGCAACCAAAGAAGGCTTAGGTACCGAAACCTATCGGGAATATGTGCAGTTGTTCATTAAGGAGGTGCCCCTTCAGCTGCTATCGTTCGATCATTATCCGATTGTCGTGGATGAAACGGGCAATCGGACGATGCGGCCGGAGTTCTATGAAAACCTGGAGATTTTCTCGGATGAAGCCCGCAATGCGGGAAAGCCCTTTTGGGCATTCGCGTTAACCGTTGCCCATAAACCGTATCCCATTCCCACACCAGCGGAAATCAGGTTGCAGGTATATAGTAATTTAGCTTATGGCGCCCAGGGTATTCAATATTTTACCTACTGGACACCGCAGCCGGGTACCTGGGATTTTCATCACGGCCCCATTGAGTATGATACAAAAAAGCGTACGGAAGTTTACGACTATGTCACACAGATGAACCATGAAATTGCCGGTTTGTCCCACGTGTTTTTAGACGCTGAGGTGGTATCAGTAGCGCATACGGGCGACCAGATTCCACGGGGAACCCGCCGATTGGGAGAGCTGCCCGATGTGATTACCCGGTTTGAAACGGAAGGAACGGGAGCAATTGTATCGATGCTGAAGAAAGATAACAAATCCTATCTAGTTGTGGTAAACCGCGATTTTCAGCAAAGCATGGCTGTGACCGTTGAGGGAGATAAACGATTGAACCGTGTATTGAAAGATGGGAGTACGGTGAGCGCTGACAGCTACGTCAGCAGATTGTCGGTAGCGCCGGGTGATATATTGGTTTTCTCCTGGGAGCCGTAATCTACATACGATCGAAGTAACCTGCAAAAAGCTCATCAGTTATTAATTGATTTACAGGTAACAGTTAATTAATTTTCGTGTAATAGTATTGCAAAAAACTTAACTATGCGATACATATTTACACTCTGCCTCGTCGCATTGTTGTCCTTTTCCGGTGCTGCCCAGCAAAGCGGCGTAATCTCCGGAAAGGTGGTCGACAGTGCAACGCGGCTATCATTGCCGGGCGCTACGCTTAGGATCAGCACCCACAACCGTTACACCGTTTCTACGCAGACAGGCGATTATGAATTTTTGGGTGTACCGGCCGGTACGTACACCGTATCGGTGAATTACCTCGGTTATGGCACAAAAACGGCTACAGTAACCGTAGAATCAGGGAAGAATACAGAATTAAGCTTCTCTTTGGAAGCGGGGGGGACCGAACTTGGTGAAGTTGTCGTATTGGGCGATCGCTTGAGGGGACAGGCCGCCGCATTGAACCAACAGAAAAATAACCCCAATATTACGAACGTGATCAGTGCCGATCAGGTGGGCCGTTTCCCCGACGCGAACATCGGGGACGCACTGAAACGGGTGCCGGGGATCACCATGCAGAACGATCAGGGGGAAGCGCGCAACATCATTGTCCGCGGGTTGGCTCCCTCTTTAAATTCAGTGACGCTAAACGGCGATCGTATCCCGTCTGCCGAAGGTGATAACCGCAACGTACAGATGGACTTGATTCCCGCCGATATGATCCAGACCATCGTGGTGAACAAAACCCTCACGCCCGATATGGATGCCGATGCGATTGGCGGTTCGGTAAACTTGGTGACGAGAGCCACGCCCAATGGCCAACGGATATCGGCCACGCTGGGTGGGGGCTATAATCCGATTCGCGAAAAAGCAGCCTATACAGGCGCATTTGTGTATGGCAATCGGTTCGCTAACGATAACATCGGCATGGTGATCAGCGGTTCCTACAACGACAACGACTACGGTTCCGACAACGTGGAAGCCGTATGGGCTGAAGACGATTTTGGAAATGTGTATATCGAGGAGCAGGATATCCGCAAATACGATGTTCGCCGTACGCGGCGTAGCTTGGCCACTGCGTTTGATTTTCAATTGAATTCCAGCCACTCCTTATATATCAACGCCATGTATAATTGGCGGGATGATTGGGAGAACCGATTCCGGTGGAATGCAAAGGACTTAATACCTACGTACGATGCCAACGACAACATCATCGGATACCAAGGAGCAATGTCACTGGAAACCAAAGGCGGCATTGACAACAACCGGGTAAAACAGCGGCGGTTGGAAGAGCAGCGCGTGCAGAATTATAGCTTGGGAGGGAATCATCTTTTCGGACCGTCGCTGGACATGGATTGGTCGGCCAATTTCGCCAGAGCGAGTGAATACCGGCCCAACGAACGCTACATCGAATACGAGATACCTTTTGACGAAGATGCGCCGGAAGACGAACCCGGTATCGCCTTCAATGCCAATTTTGGTCCAACGAGGCAACCGTTGCTTACGCAGGTAAGCAGTGCCGGTCTGGCCGATTATCAATTTGATAAAGTAACCGAACAGAATGAAAAGACGGTTGAGGAAGAGTTCGGTGCCAAACTGAACTTCCGAGTGCCGCTGAATGTGATTTCCGGTCAGAAAGGACGGTTGCGGTTCGGTGGCAGGGTGCGATTGAAATCCAAAGATCGGAACAATATTTTTTACGAATATAAACCAGTTGGTAACATCAATTTTGACCTTGATCAGATTCCTGTCAACGATCTACACGGAATGCAATGGAATCCGGATAATAAATATGCGATCGGCATACTGCCATCGGAAGACTTCCTGGGCGGGCTGCCCTTGTCGGACGTCACGCAATTTGAGCCGGAAGCGGACCCTACTGAATACCTAGCTGCAAATTATCATGCAAAAGAAAACATTGTGGCAGGATACTTACGTTGGGACCAGGACCTAAGTGACAAGTTATCGATGATCCTCGGTGCGCGCGTCGAACGTACCGGTATCACGTATACAGGTAACATCATTGAAGACGAAGAAGACCTTGAAGGGCAACGTAAAGTTGAGAACAGTTACGTGAATGTGCTGCCGAACGTGAGTTTCAAGTACACTCCATTGTCCAACCTGATAATCCATGCAGCATTTACCACAGGCATCGCCCGGCCAAATTACTATGCCCTGGCGCCTTACGTTGACTCTCGCCCGAGCGATGACGAATTATTTGCCGGAAATCCAGACCTTGCTGCTTCCTATGCATGGAATTTTGATTTGATGGGTGAATATTATTTTCGATCGGTTGGCTTGGTGTCGGGAGGGGCATTCTACAAGCGTATAAACGATTTTATCTACAACAAGCGGGATGAACAATATACCGCAGAGAAATTCGGCCGGGATTTCGCGGACTTGAATAACCCGATTCCGGTTGGCGCAAACTGGACGTTCGTGCAGGCACAGAATGGAGAGAACGTGCAGGTGTATGGATTCGAAGTGGCTTTCCAACGGCAGCTGGACTTTTTCTCGAGTAAGTTTCTGAAAGGATTCGGGGTGTACGTCAATTATACGTTTACTGAATCGGAAGCCAAGGGCATTACCAATGAAGACGGCGAAGAGCGCACGGGGTTAAGTCTGCCGGGTACGGCACCCCATATGCTGAATGGCTCACTTTCCTGGGAGAATCAGCGTTTCAGTGCCCGGTTATCGCTGAATTATGCGGCGGCTTACCTGGATGAACTGGGAGGCAATGCCTTTGAAGACCGCTATTATGACCAACAGACCTTCCTGGATGCCAACGCGTCGTATCGCATCACCAAAAGCCTGCGTTTATTCGGGGAAGCTAATAACTTAACCAATCAACCCCTGCGTTACTACCAAGGGATTGCTTCGCGCACCATGCAGATGGAATATTACCGACCAAGGTATAATTTAGGTATAAAATTGGATATGTGATTGGTCTGCAATGGATTGTTAACTAACAGAGGAACTGCGTTATGAAAAAAATCATTGGGTTGATAGGAATGGCATTAGCCGTTATGGGGTGTGACCAAGGGCTGGCACCTGTGCGGGAGGATGCTTTGAAACCGGTTGCCGTCACACAACCGACACCGCACGATACGGATGACCCGGCCATCTGGATTCACCCGACGGATTCATCCAAAAGTCTGATTGTAGGTACCGATAAGGATACAGAAGGAGGATTGTATGCCTACGATTTGGCCGGAAACATCGTTAACAAAGTCATCGGTTTAAAACGGCCGAATAACGTAGACATCGCGTATGGGTTGCGTCTCGGAGACACGTTGGTAGACATCGCTGTGCTTACCGAGCGGGAGGAAAACCGCATTCGTGTGTTCCGCTTGCCCGATTTGCAAGCCATCGATGGCGGCGGCATACCGGTGTTTGAAGGCGAAACGGGCGAGGACGAAACGGCACCCATGGGGGTGGCATTGTATGCACGCCCGGCCGATTCGGCAATTTTTGCCATCGTGGGCCGGAAGTCCGGGCCACGGGAAGGTTATTTGTGGCAATACCGTCTTGAGGGTATCGGTCATGCGGTGCATGCAAAGCTCGTACGTAAGTTTGGACAGTACAGTGGCAAGAAAGAAATCGAAGCCATTGCGGTGGATAATGAATTAGGTTATCTTTATTATTCAGACGAGGGAGTTGGCGTACGCAAGTACCACGCCGATCCAGAGGCAGGCAACGATGAAGAACTTGCTTTGTTTGCGGAAGGCGACGCCAAAGATGATCATGAAGGCATTGCCATCTATAAGAGCACTGACCATACCGGTTATATTTTGGTATCCAACCAACAGGCTAATACGTTCCTCGTGTATGCGCGTGAGGGCGCTGCAGGTGAGCCGCATCGTCATCAACTCATTGCGGAAGTGCCGGTTTCCACCATTGAGTGCGACGGAGCCGATGTGACGGCGGTAAACCTGGGCGGTAATTTTTCCCGGGGACTGTTGGTAGCCATGAGCAACGGAATGGTTTTTCACTATTATGACTGGCGGGATTTCCAAAGCTGGATAGACGCAGGGAAGCGCTAACGTAATTTATCATCTATTAGATCACAGCAAGACCGCTCTATTAGCGCGGTCTTGCTGTTGCTTTTTACCAATTAATTTACCTAAGTTTGCAAAAAGGATAACTAATCAAATAGAAAGCTAATATCCAGTTACTCCTGAGGTTCTCATCACTTGCGACAGGAGAAGGTTATGGATCAAAGCTATCAAGATAGTCTGGTTACCACAGACGACGTCCTCGTTTTGCGCATCCAGCAGGGCGATAAGGAGGCGTTTACCCTATTTTACGAGCGTCATCGTAATCATATGTACCTTTCTGCGTACCATTTGCTGCGTGACGAAGACGAAGCACACGATGCCGTGCAGGAACTTTTTTCCGATGTGTGGCAACGAGCGGATCGTATCGATGCGTCCGGCAATATCAAGGGCTACCTTTATACGGTATTACGAAACCGAGTTCTCTCGTTGATGAGCCGCAGCAAATACTTTGACGAATACATCAATTCTTTTATAGCCTTTGAGCAACAGAGCGCCAAAACCACCGAGGAAACCGTACTTGCGCGCGAACTGGAACAACTTCTGGAAGAAAAAATCAACCAACTGCCGCCCAAAATGCGGGAAGTGTACGAATTGTCCTGGCACGGACACTTGAGCAATAAGGAAATCGCCCAGCGGATGGCGATTAGTGAGGGGACGGTTAAGCAACATAAGCACCAAGCGGTTCGTATTTTGCGGGGCAAGCTCCAACGCCTGGTTTCGATGCTTCTGCTATATCTCTAAAAAAAATCTTTTCGACTATAACCTTTGCCTTGGCCATTCGTATAACGTATAAAGGGATGAGAACCTTGGGAGTCAATTGTAAACTGTATGCAGGATCGCGAGAAAATTAGGCAATTGTTTGAACGGTATCGACAGGGGCAGTGTACGCCTGAGGAACAAGCGCGATTGCACACCTGGTTTAATCAATATGCACAGCATGATGCCGGCGGCCTGGAAGAACTGCGGGAGATCTATGAAACTGAAAAAACAGGATTGCGCCGAAGAAAATTTCTGTGGTTGCCATATGCAGCGGCGCTATTTGTCGCCGGATTGATAGGTGTATGGTACCTTCATGATGGATTACGCATACAATCGAAAGCCGAAGCCACCACCCCGAAATCAAACGATGTAGCGCCTGGTGGAAACCGGGCTACGCTGACGCTTGCCGACGGTCGTGTGGTAAATTTAAGTGAGGCACAAAATGGAATCATCGTTGGCGAAGGCATTACATACCTTGATGGGACTGCGGTAGTTGGTGAACGACGGAATAAGTCGACAGATGGTCATCCGCTTACCCGCTCGCTCACGCTCAGCACCCCAAAAGGCGGTACCTACCGGGTTACGTTGTCCGACGGAACCCAAATTTGGTTGAACGCGGCGTCCACATTGAAATATCCCGAGCGGTTCTTTGGCAATGAGCGGGTGGTCGAAATAGAAGGCGAAGCCTATTTTTCAGTGGCCAAAGACGCGAGTAGGCCATTCAAAGTAATCAGCAGTGGCCAGGAGATTACCGTAGTAGGGACACAATTTAATATTTCAGCGTACATAGACGATACAGAAGTGAAAACGACCCTGGTTGAAGGAGCCGTGCGACTACAGGTGGAGTCATCCGGAGAGCATATTGCGCTTTCACCGGGAGAACAAGGTGTATTGACACAGGGAAATCTTCGCAAACGATCCGTCGACCCGACCTCATCGGTGGCCTGGAAGAATGGCGACTTTTATTTTGACAATACGCCGTTTGTTGATATGATGAAGCAGATCGAACGTTGGTACAACGTGGAGATCGTCTATGAAAGGGAGGTGCCGGCAGATAGATTCAGCGGAAGCATGTCAAGGGATGTGATGTTACAGACGGTATTGCAGCTATTGACAGTTTCGGAAATCAAGTATTCTATATCGGATAAAAAATTAATCATCGAATAATTGGCAACTAAAAAATTTACCTATGAACATGACCAATACTAGTTAACCGATTCGGAGTAAAAACATGCAGGGAGAAAGCATCACCATCCTCCCTGCCATGTTGGATAACCGAATTTTTGTCTGTAGAAACTAATCAAATTATCCAATCACCGCAAACTTAGGAATAAAAACCGGATTGCGGTATAGATGTAGACCATGTATGTGATTATGAACGCTTTGATACGGCCGTCCGGTCGTCAAGGCATAAAAAAATTACTGTTCACTATGAAATTGACGGCGATGTTTGTGTGGGTCGGATGCCTCCACCTCAGTGCCGCATCTTATTCGCAAACCATCACGCTTGAGGCCAAAAGGTATTCATTGAAAGAGATCTTTCAAGTCATACAAAAACAAACGGATTACAAAGTCATTTACAACGTTCGCTTTCTGGAGCACACCCATCCAATCGACATAACCGTCAAACAGGTGCCGTTGCTCACTTTTTTAAGCGACGTGTTGGAAGATCAGTCGTTAACGTACGACGTCCGGGAAAAGACGATATTGATTGGAAGAGCAAAACCTAAGCCCTTTGAGGCCATTCGTTATCAACGGGGAGCTCCGCAAAGCCGGATCATCGCAGGTAAAGTCACCGATGAACTGGGCAATCCGTTGGAGGGAGTGACCGTGACCGTAAAAGGAACTAACGTAGCGGTGCAGACCGATGCCACTGGTGGGTATCAAATTGAAATTCCGGTTGGCGGAACGGGATTGCTATTCACGATCGTCGGTTTTGAACCCAGTGAACAGGCCATCCAAAAAGACAATATCATTAATGTGGCAATGGTGCCTGTGGTTGACAATCTCGATGAAGCAGTCGTTGTCGCATTTGGTACGCAGCGTAAAGCCAGCGTTATCGGCGCTATCACCACGGTCTCCCCAAACGATTTGAAGGTGCCTGTGGCTAAAATAAGCAGCAGTTTGGCGGGCCAAATGGCGGGCATCGTCTCCGTACAAGGGTCAGGGGAACCAGGATCAGGTGCATCGTTCTGGATTCGGGGGGTCAGCAGCTTTGGAGCTAACAACCGGCCGCTGATTCTGGTAGACGGTATTGAGCGACCCTTGGATTTGGTAGACCCTGAGGATGTAGAGTCTTTTTCGATTTTAAAAGATGCTACCGCAACAGCTGTTTACGGCGTAAGGGGAGCGAACGGTATCGTTTTGGTCACTACAAAACGCGGAAAAAAATCTGAAAAGCCACTGATCAACGCTCGTTTCGAGAGAGGAGTGCTCCAACCTACCCGGTTGCCTGAATTAGCAAACGCATCCCAGTGGATTGATTATTACAATGATATTAATTTTGAAGGTACGTCAAGATATGCCTATCCCCAAGAGCTGAAAGATAAGTATGTAAATAAGGTGGATTTGGATATTTATCCCAACGTGGATTGGATGCATGAAATATTCAAAAATACTACCACTAACGATCGGTTGAATGTCAATGTAACGGGTGGCGGTGATGTTGTTCGATATTATGTGTCGGGCTCCTATCTGCGCGAGAACGGTATTTTTAAGCCGAACAAATCGCCCAATTATGACCCTTCGGTAAATTACGATAAGATCAATTTCCGTTCAAACCTGGATATCCGATTATCGCCATCCACGGAATTGAGTTTAAATTTGTCTAACCAGTACGAAACCAAAAATAGGCTTGGCGTGGATATGGCCACCATGTATGAAATGGTTTTGCATACCACACCGATTGCCATTCCAACCGTGTATTCAGATGGAACCCACGCGCAACCGCTCGTAGGGCAAAACCCTTATTACGCATTAAATAGTACGGGTTTTTCGGAAGATTTCTGGAATAATGCTCAGTCGTTGGTAAGTCTGACCCAGGATTTTTCTAAACTGGTGACTCCCGGTTTAAAAGCAAACGTAAAGTTTTCCTGGGATGCGTTCAATGGCTCTACGTTAGACAAACGCAAAAACCCGGCGACCTATTATGCGACCGGAAGGGATGCGGAGGGAAACCTCATCTTACACAAGAACGCGGATGGGAGCGACTATTTATCGTTGGCGCGCTCAAACCGGGGCGAGCGGACGATCAATCTGGAGTCTTCGTTGACCTATGACCGATTGCTGGCGGATAAACACCGGGTGGGAGGCTTGTTCCTTTTCAGTATGCGGCAGCGAACCAACAATTTTCCTGCTGACTACATCGCCGCATTCCCCTTCCGGAATATGGGGATCGCGTCACGGGTTACGTATTCCTTTTCGGACCGTTATTTTATAGAAGGAAACTTTGGCTATAATGGCTCGGAGAATTTTGCTCCCGGTAGGCGCTTTGGATTTTTCCCCTCATTGGCCTTGGGATACATCGTTAGCAACGAGCGCTTTTTCAGCGATTTATTGCCTACCGTTAGCCATTTGAAAATCCGGGGATCCATGGGAGAGATCGGCAACGATCAAATAGGGGGCGACAGACGGTTCGCCTATAATTCTGAAATGGCTTGGACCGGCGGTTATCATTTCGGAAGCACCGGGCAACAGTGGAAAGGTGGGATTGCGACCGGACACCCGGGCAATCCCAATGTTTCGTGGGAGAGTGCCATTAAACGGAACATCGGGATCGAGCTGGGGTTATTCAATAAATTGACCATCAATGCGGATTATTTTTCTGAAAAACGGGAAGGAATTTATATTCTTCAGGAAAGTGTCCCGTCTGTCGTTGGTATCAACGTGCAACAATACGTGAATCTGGGGCGTATGAAAAATCAGGGCGTTGACGCCTCCTTCGAATTTTCGCATCAAAGCGGCGACTTCGTTTTTCAGGGACGAGGGAATTTTACCTACAATCGTAATAAGAAAATATACGATGATAGACCGACGCCTATCTGGGCATACCAGGCTGAAGTCGGCCAGCGATTATATCAGCAGCGGGGCTTAATTGCTCTTGGATTGTTTGAGTCTGAAGAGGAAATAGCGAACAGCCCTCAACAGAAATTCTCAACCGTACACCCCGGAGATATCAAGTACAAAGATATCAATGGCGATGGCGTGGTCGATTCTTACGATCAGATAGCCATCGGTCATACCCACATACCGGAATTGAACTACGGTTTTGGCGCCAGTATGTCCTATAAAGGAATTGATGTATCGGCATTTTTTCATGGCGTTGGCAACGTGACCCGTATCATAGGCGGAGGACCTTTATACGGCCAAAGCGGAAATATCCTTGTTTACGGGCAAATTTATTCTGATGTTGCCGATAGCCGCTGGTCTGCACGCAACCCCGATCCAAGCGCAACCTATCCGCGCTTGTCCATGACAGAAAGCACCAACAATGCGCAGGCGTCCACATTTTGGCAACGAGATATGAGTTTCCTCCGACTGAAAAATGTCGAACTGGGGTATTCATTGCCGAAGACTTGGGTGAACTCGGCAAAACTCTCCACCGTGCGTTTGTATGTTCAAGGGCAAAACGTGTTGACCTTCAGTAAATTTAAGCTTTGGGATCCTGAATTGGATACCTCTTACGGTGGGGTCTATCCGCAAATGCGTGTATTTAATTTCGGGTTGAACATCATATTGTAAACGAGATGAGATTATATTCATATTTATTTTTAGGGATAATTTCGATGGGTGTACTTAGCTCCTGCGAAAAATACCTGGATGTAGAGCTTCAAAACCAGATGAGTCTGGATGAAGTTTTCAATAAAAGACAAACCACAGAAGCCTACCTGGCACAGGTATATGGGTTTCTCCCCAATGAAAATGACATGATCAGTGGGGAAGGGGGGATGGTTCCGTTAAGTGATGAGGCATTATTCTCCTGGTTAGCCGTTCCATGGATCAATATAAACAATGGCTCCTGGGGCCCCACGACAGGTGATTATCATATTTGGGATCACAATTACCGCGGAATAAATCAAGCCACGATTTTCATGAATAACGTCGACAAGAATGTGGAACTGAATCAGCAATCCAAGGACGTCATGAAGGCGGAAGCCCGGTTTCTGCGGGCATATTTTTACTTCTGTTTGCTACGCCGGTATGGGCCGGTTTTTATATGGGGGGATCGGGACGCGGACATACTTATTTCCCCGGACTCCGTTGATCGCCATCCGCTGGCGGTTAACGTTGATTTCATTGTATCGGAATTCGATAAGAGTATTGCGGTTTTGCCCGCTCAGATTACCGATCAGGCATGGCTCGGTCGCGTAACAAAAGGCGCCGCGATGGCGGCGAAGGCCGAATTGTTGCTTTATATGGCGAGGCCGTTGTTTAACGGTGCCCAATTATATCAGGGAATGCGGAATAGAAAAGGAGAATTGCTGTTTCCGCAAACCTCCGATCCAAATAAATGGGAATTGGCTGCAAAAGCGGCGAAAGATCTTATTGATTTAAATCAGTATACATTATACGAAAACAAGACCGAGACAGATCCCTTTCGAAAGGCCATCAAATCTTATATGGGGGTTTATTTTGACAAATGGAATTCCGAGATTATCTGGGCGAGATGGGTAAACGATGGCTTTGCTTACAATGTGCGAGCCGCTCCACCCCGTGTTGTAAAAGATGGATACGGAGGATTTGCTCCCTCGTTGAAGTTGGTGGACACCTATCCAATGGCCGCTTCGGGTCGCTTTCCCGTGACGGGATATGAATCCAACGGAACACCGATTATCGATTCAAAATCTGGATACGTCGAAACCGGGTTCACCGAAAATTTTATACATCCATTGGATAATTTTGCACCAATCAAGGCCCATAACAGCGTGGTCGGACGAGATGCCCGCTTTTATGCATCTATTTTGGCGAACGGTATGTATTGGATCAATACGTTCCACGGACAAAAGCCGGTAACCTTTTATACCGGCGGTACATCATCGTATACGCAAACCGGCGATTGCGTGAAGTCAGGCTATTTATGGCGTCGGATGAGTGATCCCACCAACGACATCGAGGAAGGAAAATGGGGTCAGTTTTCGTGGCCTTATTATCGATTAGCCGAAATCTATCTCGATTACGCCGAGGCTTGCAACGAGAAACCCAATCGGGATGAAACGGAGGCATTAACTTATATCAATTTGATCAGAAGGCGCAGCGGATTAAACGACTTGGAGGTTGCGTATCCCGAAGTGATTGGCAACCAGGAATTGTTGCGGGAGTTGATCAGAAAAGAGCGTATGGTCGAATTGGCGTTTGAGGGCCACCGTTATCACGATCTCCGTACTTGGATGCTCGCGGAAAAGGAAATGAACGAGCCTTATTATACACGTAATCTCACGTCAACCTCTTATGAAGGTTCCTGGTCACGTACCTCATCCATTTTTCCGGGAAATCGGGTGTTTCAGCCCAAGCACTATTTCTTTCCGATTCACCAGGACCAGCTGAGTGAGATGCGAAACATTACGCAGAATTATGGATGGTAAATCAAGTAACAACGATGAAAATAAAGATAATTCAGTCGATCAGACTGCTGATAAGCGCGATCTGTATAAGCTTATGCCTATCATGTGAAGATACCATGCTTAACAATATGGTGGATGACGAAATTTATTTGCTAGAAGAAGGATTAAACGAGGTTGATGTTTTTAATTTTGAACAGCCAAGCATCTCGGTTCATGTGATTAAGTCGGGCGTTGGACAACGTGCCGTCCAGTTGCGTTTAGCAATTGATCCCGATCTCCTGGCGGAATATAACCAAGTCAATGGAACTTCCTACAAACTGATGGATCCGGCGGTATATACACTTGAAAATTCAACGATTGATATGGAATCCGGTCGGTACGATGCCAGTTTCGAGTTGGCGTTGGACAGTGAGAAATATACCGAGCTAACGAGTAGCGATCCCACCGCTGTTTTTGCCATTCCCTGTAACATCACGGTATTGAGTCCGCAGGGCAATGATCCAAAGGAAATGCAAACCATTCTGGTTCCCAGGTTATTGGAGCCCTATATTCAATTTGCCTCCGCAGGTTTCCTAACAGACGTCAATACGATTACGTCGGTTAGTCCGTCCAATCTCTGGTATTATTTGAAAGTAGAATTGAATTATCCAACCGATCGTGACGTCAATTTTACCGTCCGTACAGCTCCTAATCAAACGGAGTTGATACAGCAATATAATGAAGAGCATGGAACGTCCTATAAACCGCTCCCGGAGTCGGTTTATCAGACCGAGAACAACCCGATTATTTCAAAAGGGACCGATTATACCGCCCTGACTTTTCAGGTTTTCAAAGACAAGCTGGTTAGCGGCAATGTGGACTATGGCCAATATATGCTGGCGTTGGAAATCGATCAAGTATCGGTCAATAAAATTCACCCGGACAATAACTACGTAGTAATTCCATTCGCTTATCATGAATAGACGATCATTTATTAATAGCGTCGCAATCGGAGGAACCGGGTTGGCCGTTAGCCCCTCCGTTTTTAGCTTTGTCAAGGAACCGCGTTCCATTAAGTTGGCGTTAATTGGAAAGGGAGGGATGGGAACAGCCGATACGAACACAGCCATCCGGGTTCCGGGAGTTGAATTGGTTTCAGTCTGCGATATATATACACCACGATTGGAGGAAGCAAGAAAGCAATGGGGGCAACACATCCGGGTCGAAAGGGACTACAAGCAAATTCTGTCTGATGAGCAGGTCGATGCGGTAATTATTGCAACCCCCGATCATTGGCACCAGAAAATTGCGGTCGAAGCGCTAAAAAAAGGAAAGCACGTGTATTGTGAAAAGCCAATCGTTCACAAAAGATCAGAGGGAAGGGCGTTGATCAGAGCTCAAAAAGAAAGTGGAAAGGTTTTTCAAATGGGAACCCAAGGCGTGTCGGCGGTGGGCACTCAACTGGCAAAAGCGTTGGTGGATTCGAAAATCATCGGGGATATCAATTTCGTGGATGCACGGTTTTCTGCGGCGCCTTCCCCATTAAACGGTTTTCACCCTCCTGCCGATGCAACACCGGAAAACATCTGGTGGGACCAGTTTTTAGGGAATGCACCGAACCTGCCTTTTGCACCCCAGCGTTTTTTTGCATGGCGCAATTGGAGTGATTATGGAACCGGATTGGCTGGCGATCTGTTTGTACATGTGATCGCCAGCATTCACTTTATTACTGGCAGTTCAAAGCCAAATCGAGTGTATTCGGATGGGGACATTCTCTATTACCACGATGGCAGCCGTGATACTCCCGACGTCATTTACTCGTTATTCGACTATGAAAACGATGCCAAAACGGCACATTTCAAAATGTCGTTAGGAGCAAATGTAGTAGATGGCGTTTCAAACGATTGGGGAAGCACCAATTTTAAAATCATCGGTAGTAAGGGTAGTATGCGCGTTAATTGGGGCGCAGTTACGGTAAAAACGATGAAGCCGACGGAAATTTCAGGGTTGGAGAATACGGTTAACCACATCCCTGGGTTCGGCGAAGTCAAGAAAATTTCTGACACAGAGTATACGTTTTTGGCCAAAGCCGATTTTCCGGATGCACATTTTCTTCATTTCCAGAACTTCTTTGAGGCAGTACGCGGTGAAAAGCAGAATGTTGCATCGGTAACGTTTGGCGTCGATGCATCATCGGCTGCCTTATTGAGTTTTGAAAGTCAGGTGAAGCGTCAGGTTGTTTAAGTCTTAGGATTGAGTAATGAGTAAAGTAATGCAGAAAATTTTAACATTGATAGCTGTTTTGGCTGTTACCGTCTTAGCCGTTGGAGCGGTACATGCCCAAACTAAAAAAGGGGAAAAAGGGTTTACCATTCTTTTTGACGGGAGCAATATGGATGCTTGGCAGGGAAATACCGCTGAATATGTGCTTGAAGAGGGATGTATCGTCATGCGGCCCGCACAAGAGATGGGAGGTAATTTATACACGAAAGAGCAGTATGATGATTTTGTACTCCGTTTTGAGTTTTTGCTGACTCCCGGGGCCAACAATGGCTTGGGAATCCGGCATGATATCGTGCCGAATGACCAAGGGTACAGCGGTATGGAATTACAGATTTTAGACAACGAAGATCCGCAGTATAAGGACTTAAAACCCTATCAGTACCACGGATCGGTCTATGGTATTTCGCCGGCAAAAAGGGGATATTTGAAGCAGCCAGGCGAGTGGAATACACAGGAAGTGGTGGCAAAAGGGGATGACATATCCGTAAAGTTAAACGGCAAAGTGATTCTGAAAACCAATTTAAGAGAGGCTGTTAAGAATATGCCTGCAGATAGTTATGCCAAAGCTGTTTTCAACAAAGCCGGTCATATCGCGTTTTTGGGACATGGCTCGGTTGTCAAATTCAGAAATATTCGGATCAAGCCTTTGTAGCGCTCGGTGTTTCCTACTGCACGATCTTATTCGCACAGGCCGAACTGGCAAATGCTTCGGGCTTAGCCTTGAATACGAAGCCCATGCTTAGGATGTACCCCATGGCGTCATGAAGCGCTTGGTTAGACTTGAACATGGGATTCGTATTGATATCGGCATGTACTTCGAGATCCACCTCATACCGATCCAATGTATCGCATAGTGAATACGCAGTTTCTATCGAGCGTTGCACTTCGGCCAGCATCCGCTCTTTTATGCTCATTTTCTGCGTGGTGCGATCTTGATGGATGTACATAAATCCGCCTTTCTTTTCGCGAACAAATACGATCACGGTCGCAAACTCTGTGGTAGCACCTTTCACTTGGGAATCGGTACCAATGCAGACTTTCAGTTTGTTGCCCAAAAGATATTCGCGGGCAATGGTGGATGATACTTCATCGAGAATGGGCTGGCGGATGGGTTCGCCACTGAATTTTTTCCAAGTCATATAAGATGGGATTAATGAATGATACGGAAAAGAACAACATTGAAATCGATATAAAGTTATCGATTAATCGCCTTAATGCCAATAACTTACTGTAAAGTTTTTATTAACATTTCGGTAGTTTTGAACAGCTGTCGGTTGATAGCCGATTACTCCTTTATGCCGTACGCCAAATCTCCGGCATCACCCAGGCCGGGGACAATGTACGCTTTGCTGGTGAGTTCGCTGTCTACATCGCCCACCCACAGTTGTGCTTGTGGTAAAAAAGCCTGTACGTGTGTGATGCCCTCCTCGCTGGCAATAGCGGATACAATAATGAGCGACCCGATATCATAGTCATCAAGCAATTCCTTGCAGGTGAGAACAGTCGTCTTTCCCGTTGCTAACATCGGGTCAATGAGAATCAGCGTTCGGTTGTTGAGGTTGACGGTGCTTACGTATTCCTTACGGATTTCGAAAGCTCCGCTTTTTTTGGTTTTCCGATAGGCACCAATGAACGCGCAATCTGCTTGGTCAAATACATTCAGCATTCCCTGGTGCATCGGGATGCCGGCCCGCAAGATCGTGGCCAGTACCGGTTGCTCGGATAGCAGTGCGGTTTCGGAAATACCCAAGGGAGTCTCAATCTCGACAGGTTCATAGGTTAATGTCTTACTGATCTCATACGCAAAAATTTCGCCCAGCCGCTCTAAGTTCCGCCGGAAACGCATTCGATCCTGCTGAACATCCCTATTGCGGAGTTCAGCAAGGAAATGATTGGCTGCGCTATTTTGTTGGGTCAGGACGTGGAGCATGTTCAAATATAACTATTTCTTACCTAAACATTGTGATCAGGGATTTGGTTTTATGTCGGCACAAATACATAGTTTTCGTTATCTTTGCAAATGGCTGCAAATCCTGTAGTATTTCCAGGCAATAGATCGAACGTCCATGAAATTCAAGCTTACTTCTGAATATATACCTACGGGGGATCAGCCCGAGGCCATCCGTCAACTCGTCGAGGGCGTCAATACGGGAGAAATGTACCAGACATTGCTGGGCGTCACCGGTTCCGGTAAAACGTTTACCATTGCTAACGTCATCCAGCAAACCCAGAAGCCGACATTGATCCTAAGCCACAACAAAACATTGGCAGCACAGCTATATGGAGAATTCAAGCAGTTTTTTCCCGAGAACGCCGTCAATTACTTTGTTTCCTATTACGACTATTACCAGCCAGAAGCGTATATTGCGTCAACGAATACGTATATCGAGAAAGATCTGGCCATCAATGATGAAATTGAAAAGCTAAGGCTGCGTACGACCTCCGCGCTCATGTCGGGCCGTCGTGACGTGATTGTCGTCTCTTCGGTGTCGTGCATCTACGGTATGGGAAATCCCGAAGATTTTTCGCGCTCGGTATTCCGGTTTGGGGTTGGAACTGTCGTGAGCCGTAACGCTTTTTTACATCGCTTGGTCGAGATTCTCTACGCGCGGACCACAACAGACTTTAAACGAGGTACATTCCGTGTCAAAGGCGATACGGTAGATGTTTTTCCTGCCTATATGGATGAAGCCTATCGAATCTCCTTTTTTGGGGATGAAATCGACGAATTGAGTGTTATTGACCCGATTTCCGGTAAGACACTGGAGAAGATGGAAACCATGGCCCTGTATCCTGCGAATTTGTTTGTGACGCCCCGTGAAAAGTTTGTCAATTCGCTGTGGGCGATTGGCGAGGAACTGGAATTGCGGAAGGAACAGCTGTTGCTGGATGGCAAGCCTTTGGAAGCAAAGAGGCTGGAAGAGCGGGTCAACTACGACTTGGAGATGATGCGGGAATTGGGGTATTGCAGCGGCATCGAAAATTATTCGCGATTTTTTGACGGCCGGCAACCGGGTATGCGCCCTTTCTGTCTGCTGGATTATTTTCCGGATGATTACTTAATGGTAATCGATGAAAGCCATGTAACCATTCCACAAATCCGTGCGATGTACGGCGGGGACCGATCGCGTAAACTCTCGTTGGTGGATTTTGGCTTCCGCCTGCCGGCAGCGTTGGACAACCGCCCGCTGAATTTCCCGGAATTCGAATCAATGGTGACCCAGACCATCTATGTAAGCGCAACACCGGGCGACTACGAGCTTCAAAAGACCGAAGGAGTAGTGGTCGAACAGGTAATTCGCCCGACGGGCCTGCTTGATCCGATAATCGAAATCCGCCCGGTGATCAATCAAGTGGACGATCTATTGGACGAAGTGGACCGGGTGACCAAAGAAGGTGGCCGGGTGCTGGTAACGACGTTGACGAAACGTATGGCCGAGGAATTGACCAAATACATGGCCAAACTGGGGATCCGCGTGCGGTATATTCACTCCGAAATTAAAACACTGGACCGAGTGGAGATTTTACGGGGATTGCGATTGGGTGAATTCGATGTATTGGTAGGGATAAACTTACTCCGCGAGGGGTTGGATTTGCCGGAGGTTACATTGGTAGCCATCCTGGACGCCGACAAAGAAGGCTTCCTGCGTTCGGAGCGGTCGCTCATTCAGACCATTGGCCGTGCGGCTCGCAACGATAGAGGGCGTGTCATCATGTACGCGGACACGATTACCGAAAGTATGCGGGTAACCATTGACGAGACCAATCGGCGCCGCGAAAAGCAGATCCGTTACAATGAAGAGCACGGCATTACACCTCGTACCGTTGGCAAATCGAGGGAGGCCATTCTGGAGCAGACCTCTGTAGCCGATTTTAAAGGGGGTGAGGCTAAAATATACGTGGAACCGGAACCTACAAGCAGTGTAGCGGCGGATCCCCTGGTTGCCTACATGAGCAAGCCCCAAATGCGGCAAGCCATTGAGAAAGTACGTAAAGATATGGAAAAAGCCGCTAAAGAGATGGACTTCCTCCAGGCGGCCAAACTGCGTGATGAAATGTTTTCCCTCGAAAAAACCTATGCTGATTTATTCGGAAATTGAGCCGGATAGTTTATCTACCATGAAAATATGAATACAAAAAACAAACCATCTTCTACAACTGGCATTATTTTTATGCCTATTATTGGAAACGTATAAAAAGACGTCATCTAATGTTTATAAATCAATAAGAATGAGTTAATAATACGTTAAATGGGTAGCATTGTAGCGTTTCGTAGCCATTTTTCGTATTGTGTATAAATAAAATATTGTTTAGCTGTTACATCTTAATTCCGAGCAATATATGATGATTAGTGAAAAGGCAAGCCGTATTTTCGAAGAAGTAATTGAAAACTACCACATTTTTGATTCCATCGATTGCCCCTTCCAGAACCCTTATCCCGGTCATACCTTGGAGTACCTTTTATATCGGAAATGTTGGATTGATACCATGCAGTGGCATATGGAGGATGAGGTTCGGCATCCCGATATCGAACCCATTGTCGGCTTGGAGTGGAAGCGTCGGATTGATGAGTCCAATCAATTACGCACCGATACCGTGGAATTCATCGACAATTATTTTCTCCGATACTTCTCGCACGTATCGCCGCGGAAAGACGCTCGGATTAATACGGAAAGCCCGGCCTGGGCATTAGATCGGCTATCTATCCTGTGTCTAAAAATATACCATATGCGTCAGGAAACGGAAAAAATGGATGCGTCACCGACCCATATTGCTTCCTGCATGGAAAAGCTGATGATCCTGTTGCGCCAGCATGAAGACCTTTGTCGCAGCATTGATGAATTGCTGGAGGACATCCGCACCGGTAGGAAATACATGAAAGTATATAAGCAAATGAAGATGTATAACGACGCAGCGTTAAACCCCGTGCTGTATGCGGCGAGAAAGTGATGAAACGGGAAGCGAATCCCACCCTGTTGATTTTCCGGTTTTCGGCCATGGGCGATGTCGCCATGGTGGCGAGCGTATTGCGTGAGGTAAAAGAGCAATGGCCTAACCTTACCTTGGTAATGGTCAGCCGGGAATCGTTCAAACCTTTTTTTGCTGATATCTCCGGTGTTATTTTTCATCCGTTTTACCCACACGGTGTCCACAAAGGCATCCAAGGGCTTTTTCGTTTATTTCAGGAATTACTCCAGTACACGCCGCAAGCAGTGGCAGATTTGCATTATAACCTTCGAAGCAGATCCCTTTCAACTTTGTTTTGGTTAAAGGGGATTCCGACAAGCCAATTGGATAAAGGCAGAAAAGAAAAAAGAGCGCTTACAAGACCTCATAACAAAGTGCGGAAACCACTGAAGCCGATGGTAGAACGGTATGCGGATGTATTCCGGAAGCTCGGCTATCCCATCACCCTGCGACATGTGTTGCAATCGCGGCAATTGACATTACCCGAGTCGGTTGTGCCGCTTTTTTCTGATAACCATACAGCTAAAGTGGGCGTCGCTCCTTTTGCGCAGCACCAACCCAAAGTGTACCCGCTTAAGCGAATGGAAGCCGTAATCGAGTACCTCGATAAACAGGGACATACGGTTCTCATCTTCGGCGGTGGGGCAGCGGAGCAACAAGTAGCGCAGGATTGGCAAGAGCGGTTTCGTCACGTACACAGCTTGATCGGCCAATTTACGCTCCAGCAGGAGTTGGCCGTCATTTCACATTTGGATCTGATGCTCACCATGGATTCGGCCAATATGCACATGGCCTCACTGGTGGGAGTACGCGCGCTTTCTATTTGGGGGGCCACGCATCCTTACGCCGGTTTTTTGGGATATGGGCAGCAGCCGGAAGACTGCATTCAGGTAGACCATCCGGCCCGGCCAAGCTCGGTATATGGCAATAGGCCCTGCCTTTGTGATGGGGTAGATAGCATGGAACTCATTGCGCCTGAAATGGTTATTGGTAGATTGCGGGAAGCAGGGCTATGAACATCGGTTACGAGGCAAAGCGAATATTTCATAACCGCAGTGGATTGGGTAATTACGGGCGCGATCTGGTGCGCATGTTGAGTCAACATTATCCGGGTCATTCCTATTACTTGTATAATCCTAAGCCGGCCGGGCATCGGCTGTTTCAGCCGGATGGGATTCAGGTGGTTGAGCGGCTACCCCGATCACGAACGGACCGCCTGTTTTACAACCTATGGCGGCAACGTAATGTGATCAAAGATCTTCGAAACGACCGAATCGAACTGTTTCACGGGCTTTCGAGCGAACTGCCCATCGGCCTGACCAAGCATGGCATCAAAAGCGTGGTCACCATCCACGACTTGATTTTTTTACGGTATCCGGAGTTGTATTCTTGGATTGACCGCACCATTTATTTTGAAAAGGCTAAATATGCCGCACATCAAGCGAATCACATCATTGCCATAAGCGAACAAACCAAGCGGGATATTATCGAGTTTCTGCGGGTAGATGAAAGCAAAATAACCGTGATTTACCAAGGTTGCCACCCGGCTTTCAAACGACGGTATACGGAACCGGAGAAGCAAGCCATCCGTCGTAAATACCGACTGCCCCAGGATTTCATACTCAACGTAGGAACCATTGAAACTCGCAAAAACGCCCTTCTGATCGTCAAGGCCATTGAACACTTGGATGTACACCTGGTGATTGCAGGTAAGAAAACGCCCTATGTGAACGAACTTGCGGACTATCTGGAAAAACACCGCCTCACCGCCAAGGTAACATTCATCCACGGCGCTTCCATCGATGAACTGGCCGTGCTTTATCAGTCCGCGCTTCTGTTTGTTTATCCATCTTTATTTGAGGGTTTTGGCATCCCGATCATCGAAGCCTTGTATTCCGGTGTGCCTGTTATTACATCCAATGTAGGGTGCTTTGAAGAAGCCGGCGGCCCCCATAGCCGTTATGTATCGCCCCATGATAGCCAAGAACTTTCGACAGCGATCGCCACTGTTCTAACTGATTCGGTACAACGCCGCGAAATGATTGACGCTGGCCTTGCTTACAGCCAAAATTTCAATGACGACCGCATCGCTGGTCAGATCATGTCCCTATACCGGGAGATTGCTCTCGCGTAAAGGCTATCAAATACCGAAATATGCCTGGGCATATTCTACCGATTTCAGGTTCAGCCATTCATTCCGATTGCCGGCGAGGCTCGCGTACGTGAATTGTCCAACTTGTGCTTCTGCAGGTGTAGGTGAATGCCACGCATTTAGCGATCTATCGACTGTCGATATGCCCAAATTCTCTATCTTTGCGCAAATGAAGCACCAAGGCACGTCCGACCAATATATACGCTTGTGAGAATCAGCTTGATTATTTCCGTATTTAAGAACACGTTGTTTCTGAACACCGTGCTTGAGAGCTTGCGCTACCAAACCGTCAAACCAGATGAAGTGATCATATCTGAAGACGGCGATAGCCAGGAAATGCGTGAATTCCTTGGCAACTATGACGCAGGTGGGTTGAATATGATCCACTTAACACAGGAAGACAAGGGCTGGCAGAAAAACCAAGCGCTCAACCGGGCGATTGTGACTGCTTCGGGAGATTATCTGATATTTATCGACGGCGACTGTGTGCTCCACACGCATTTTATTCAAAATCACGCGCGATTGGCGAGTCCGAAAAGTGTGCTGGCCGGCAAACGCATCAAACTCGGACCGTTTTTTAGCGAGGAGTTGCAAAGAGAGCCGCTACCCAATTTCCAACGAAAGGTGTTGGGACGTATCCCACAGCTGCGAAAAGATGGCGCCCGGTTTATCGAAGAAGCGGTATACGTACCGCTTAACCCGATTTCCAGCACGATTATCCGCCTGCTGGGTATCAGCTCGATAAAGGGATGCAATTTTTCCTGCTTTAAAACTGCCATGTTGGCGATCAACGGATTCGATGAGGATTACGTGCGGCCCGCGGTTGGGGAAGATATCGATTTGGTATGGCGATTTAAAGGGTTGGGTTACCGGATCGTATCAGTTAAGCATTTGGCTGTGCAATATCATTTATACCACGAGGAGAGCTGGAGCTCGCAGGAAGAAAACCAACAGTTGCTTCGCCAAAAACAAGCCTCACGGCAATACCGATGCATAAACGGAATTGAAAAGTTGTCACTCGTCTGATGAACCAAAACGTTATATACACGGCCATCTTCGGAGATTATGAGGGGCTATTGCCTCAACAGACAGTACCCGGATGGGATTTTGTATGCTTTACCGACAATCCTTCCCTGAAAGCTTTTCCGTGGCAAATCCGGCTGATCAAACCGCCCGTTCCCGGTGACTACACGCGTAGCAACCGCTACCTAAAAATCAATCCCCATTTATTTTTCCCGGATTACGAGATCAGTATCTTTGTAGACGGCAACGTCCTTGTTGTGGGTAACCTCGATAGAATGATTAAAACGGTGCTGCTGGATCATACGATGGCATGCTTTGATCACGGGCAGGCAAAGCTCGACCCGCGTAGCTGTATTTATAGTGAATATGGCTACCTGAAGCAGTTGGCCGAACAGCAGGGCGTCCGTAAGGACGATCCCGAGGTAATGGAGCGGCATATCGATTTCTTACGTGCCGAACAATACCCGGAACACAACGGGCTGATTGTCGGTACCGTGTTGGTGCGTAGGCATCATAATCCGCAGCTGATCGGTGTGATGGAAGATTGGTGGTACATGGTCAAAAACTATAGCAAACGGGATCAATTGAGCTTTAACTACGTTGCATGGAAACATGGATTTACTTATGGAGTGATTCCGGGAGATGTTCGGAGAGGGAATGGCTATTTTTACATGCTGGGAAAGCACCGGAAGGATTGGTCGAAGAAATTGTGGAGATTTCGATGGAAGAAGCGATTGGGATTGGTTAAAATTAACAAATAGGCAATGGAGTCCCCAGATATTAAAGCAATCGTCGTTACGCCCGTCAAAGACGCCATCGAAAACACCCTGGAAACCATACGTGCGGTTCGCGCCAGCAACACGCGTGTTAAACATATCATTTATAACGATTTCAGCTCGGCGGCAACTAAAGAGATCCTGGAGCAGCAAAAGGTACCATTTGGTTATGAGCTCATCCATCTGGAAGACCTGACCAATCACCCATCACCGAATTACAGGCGCGTCCTTCAAGAAGCGCAGAAACGGGCATTGGCAAACAACCTGCCATTGATCATTGTGGAGTCCGATGTGATCGTAAAGGCCGATACAATTGAGCTGCTGCTTGATTTTTACAGGCAACATACTAAGGCAGGACTTATCGGTGCCGTGACGGTGGATGAATATGGGCAGATAAATTTTCCGTATCTGCGTTTTAAGGACCAGTACGTCGGTACCGGAAGTATTGAAACGAAGAAAAGTCTGAGTTTCTGCTGTACACTGATCTCGCTCGAATTTCTCCGCCGCTACGATTTTATTCACCTTAATGAGTCCAAGGATTGGTTTGATACGTTTATTTCCTACCAGGCAACGGACATGGGACTTAAGAACTACCTGCTGTACAATGTGCCGGTTTGGCACAAACCGCATGGCAGCCGGCCTTGGAAACAGCTGAAATACACAAATCCGGTAAAGTACTATCTGCTGAAATTTCTGAAAAGAAGGGATAAAATATGAAGCCGCTGGTATCCGTTGTCATTCCTTTTTTTAATATGGAAGAATTTCTGGCGCAGACCATCGACTGGGCGTTGGAATCCACCTATTGGCCGTTTGAAATCATGCTGGTTGATGACGGATCGACGGATGGCGGCGCCCTCATAGCCGAAGACTATGCACAGCGGTTTGACCACATTACGTTTTTGCGGCAGGTGAATCAAGGGGTGTCCGTGGCGAGAAATTATGGCATCAGCGAAGCAAAAGGTGTTTATATTCTTCCGTTGGATGGGGACGACCGGATCTGTCCCCGGTTCATTGCGGAAGCGGTCGAAGTACTGCAGGCTCGCCCGGATGTGAAAGTGGTGACCGCCGAAGGTGAGTTTTTTGGCGATAAGACCGGCTATCGCAAACTGCCGGAATTTGACATCCGTTTGCTTGCACGGAAAAATATTCTTCATGTAAGTGCCTTGTACCGGAAGTCGGACTGGAAGGAAGCGGGTGGGTATTGCCCCGAAATGAAAGGGCGGGAGGACTGGGATTTTTGGATTTCCATGCTCAAAACCGGCGGGGAGGTGGTGAGGTTGCCATTGATTGGTTATCAATACCGGATTAGGCCGAATTCAAAGCGGATCCAGACGCGAAAGTTGAAAAAACAAATCAATGATTTGCTCAACGCGCGCCATGCCGAGTTTTTTAAACGGGTGCTGGGAGGACCGCTACGTATCCATCGTACATGGTCAAGGCCGTATAATAAGCTACTTCGGCTTTTTGGGTTGTTAGGGTAGGTTTTATCGATCGTCCCAGTTGCTGTATTCGTGAAATTACCATAGTTTTACGGTATTATTCAGTCTTCCGGTTATGCTTGATGAGCACTTATTGTGTGAGGCCGGAAATAAACTGATATGCCGTATGTAACGAAAACTTTTTTTTACTCGTTGAGTTAGTAACCGTACGAGCGAGTATAGCCAAAGATGAATGTAACATTATTAATATCTACCTACAACTGGCCTGAAGCGTTGGATCTGGTGCTGAGAAGTACTGTGCGCCAAAGCCGTCAGCCTGACGAAGTGGTGATTGCCGACGATGGCTCTGATGAGCGAACCGCGGAGCTTATCGGGAATTACGCGGGTCGGTTGCCGATTAAGCATGTGTGGCATGAGGACAAAGGATTCCGTAAGAGTATAATACTCAATAAAGCGGTACGCGAAGTGAGTTCCTCGTATATCATTGAAATCGATGGAGATATCATCCTTCATCGGCATTTTATCAAGGATCACCTAAAGGCTGCAGAACGGGGTTTCTTTGTGCAGGGTAGTCGCGCCATGATTGGCGAACGGAAATCGAAACAGATACTTGAAAGCAAACAGCTTGATTTTTATGCATTGAGTCCGGGAATGCATACACGCTTCAATGCCATCCGGTTCCCGTTATTGTCGGGACTTTTTAAAACCAATCCGCAGAGTTCGCATAATGTGAAAGGATGTAACCTGGCCTTTTGGCTGGATGATTACAAAAAGATAAACGGGTATTATAATGGCTTTGAAGGATGGGGGTGGGAAGATTACGAATTTGCGGAGCGGCTCATCAATGCCGGAATTATGAAAAAACGGCTGAAATGGGCGGCGGTGGGCTACCACATTTTCCATCCACTCAGTTCCCGAGGAAACTTTGAGCCCAACGAGTTAATTTATCGAGAGACGGTGCGAGAGAAGTTAGCTTATCGAGAACCAGGTTTTATCCAATGACCTCTATCATGTCAATGGAAAATAAGGGTTTGGTGTCTGTTATTATTCCCAATTACAATCATGGAAAATATCTGAAACAGCGGATCGAAAGTGTGCTGAATCAGACTTATCCGCATATTGAGTTGATTATTCTTGACGACTGTTCTTCAGACGACAGTATGTCCGTAATCGAACGTTATCGGCACCATTCGAAAATCAGTCATATAGTTCGTAATGAAGTCAATGTGGGAAGTCCCTTTAAGCAGTGGGCTAAGGGCATTGAATTGGCAAAAGGAGAATTTGTATGGATTGCAGAGAGCGACGACTGGTGTGAGCCGACCATGCTAAACTATCTAGTGGATGGTATGCAGCAGGACGATCGCTGCACGATCAGTTATTGCCAATCCTATTGTGTGATCGGGAATCAGATTAAGTGGCAATCTAGTCATCCCCAACTTATGGAGATTGTGGAAAGTGGCCGATTTATTCGAGAATACTTATGTCCAAATCCGGCCATTTTCAATGCCAGTATGGCGATATGGCGGAGAGTTAAGTTTAATGACATTTCGTTGGATTTTTTGAATTATCGATTCAGTGGGGATTGGGTGTTCTGGACGGAGTTAGCTAAAACAGGCAACGTATGCATCAATGGTCGTTTGCTTAATTATTTTCGCAAGCATGAATCCGACGTAAGTACCCATGCGTACGCCAGCGGATTGAATTTTGCAGAGGGCCTTTCTATTCTAAACCGCATGTATGAGACCCAATTAATTAGCCAAAAAGATTACAACCGAGCTTATAAAAAGAATTTCAAGGAATTTTGGCCGATTAAAGGTATGATCGATCCGGCGATAAGAACTCATATAATGCGGTTATTTGAAAATCCTCTGACGTCAAAGGTGATATTTTATAAAATATGGTTAAGCGCTATATGGGCGAGTTGGAAAAAAAAACAGGGATGAGAGAAAATGGTTCGCTGTTAGAAGATGGGATTTCCGTTATCTTGTGTACTTATAATGGTGCAACAAAATTGCCGCAGACACTCCGGCATTTGGCTGCACAGCGGTTCGCTGACCATATTCCCTGGGAGATCATTTTTGTAGACAATAATTCAACAGATGGTTCCACGGAAGTAGCGAAAGCTATTTGGGCCAATCTTCATATCGAGTCTGTGCCCCTTATTTGCTTGCGTGAAAGCAAACCTGCCAAGTATTATGCCTTGCAAACCGCTATGGCTCACGCGAGTTATCAGTTTTTTGTGATATGCGACGACGATAACTGGCTTGAACCAGAATACCTCAACAGGATATATAAATTGCTTAATAGGCATCCGAACATAGGTGCGGTGGGGGGACAGGGTATTCCAGTAACCGATGCAGATCGAGAGTTGCCAGAGTGGTTTTTCGAATATAGTGAGGGTTATGCGGTGGGAAAACAAGGTAAGCAAACTGGAGATGTCACGAAGCGGGGCTACCTTTGGGGTGCAGGGTTGGGATCAAGGACAGCAGTGTACAAATCCTTTTATGAAAAGTATCCGTCTTTCCTGTTATTACACGATGACCCAAGTATCATGACGACCGAAGACACCGAGTATTGTTTGCGGCTTATCCTTCGCGGTTATGAATTGTATTACGACGAGGCGTTAAAGTTTCGTCATTTTATTCCCGAAGATAAGTTAACGAAAGATTATATGCATGCTTTATACAAAAAGAATCACGAAGGGTTTGTCGTGACCGGAAATTATTATTTAGCCATAAAGTTATTCAAAAATAATAAGCGAAATGTGCTTGGCCATTTTAGACTCAAAATACTAACCCCTCTTCGATTGCTGCTAGCAAGGGCAGAAAAAAGGAAGATAAGAGAGCGGACCATCATGGATTATCTTTATCCATCTAAAAAAAAGCCCAATTTAATTGTAGAAAAGATCAGGGAATTTATTTATGATCGGGAAATACCAAAAACGTAGCGGATGAAGTTGTCAATTATCACAGTAAATCTGAATAACAGAGCAGGCTTGGAGAAGACAATGGAGTCTGTCTTGAGGCAATCATTCGTGTCTTTTGAATATCTTATTATAGACGGTGGATCAACAGATGGAAGCGTTGATGTAGTCAAGGAGCGTGTCGACCGTTTGGCATATTGGGTGAGCGAAGCTGATCGTGGAGTCTATCACGCCATGAACAAAGGGATTGAAAGGGCAACCGGTGAGTATTTGTTGTTTTTAAATAGTGGTGACTTTTTATGTGAGGCGGATAGCTTATCCCATGTCTCTAGATACTTGCAGGATATAGATATCATATACGGCAACTTGAAATACGATTATGGAGACCGATGCTGGGATTCCAATTATCCAGATGAACTCACTTTTAGCTATTTGTATACACATTATATTCCCCATCCCGCATCCTTCATTAAACGAGACTTACTAAACGCCTATGGTGGTTATGAGGAAAAATATAAGTTATGCGCCGATTGGGTTTTTTTTATAAAAGCGATATGCATTCATGGAGCACGCTATTTTCATTTGCAGAAGGCTATTACAGTTTACGATACTAGTGGGATCAGCGCTAAAAGTGATTCTCAACCGCTAATTCAGCAAGAAAGAAAGCGTCTTTTAAGCGAGGAATTTCCCTTTCTTGAAAAAGATTTGTTCGAGCTGATGGAATTACGAGATAAATTTAACAAGCTTAAACGTAGTAAGGCTGCTAACTGGTTGAACCGCCTTGGTTGGATCGACCTTTAGCAAAGATCAGCTAAAATGCATTTACACAAAAAAGAGAAAACTATATTGTTTATAACGCCCAATCTATTTCGGTCGGGTTCGGAAATGTTATTGGTAAATTTGATAAAGGGCATTAATCAATCCGGTATAAGGTCATATGTGTATAGTCTGGAGGATGGAGAACTTGCTCAACAACTGCCCCAAAATGTAACGCATTACCTGCCTTATAATAAAAAAAAGAACAGGAAAGAAAAATTTTTGCGAAGCTTTTTAAAACGATTTAAAATAAATCCGTTTGAATATCAACTAAGGCAGATACAAAAAGAGATAAAGGCGGATCTATGGTATATAAACACGATAGTCGTTGACCCTATCTTTTTTAAAATCGGTAAAGAATTGGGAGTACGTATCGTCACACATTTTCATGAATTACCCGGAGCTTACCGTCTCATCAGCCAGTCACATTTGCAGCTAATCATTCGTGAATCCACATATTGTATCGGATGTTCAAAAATCGTATGTGATAAAATCCGTGAACTTGGACATCGAAATGTGAAATTATTTCATAGTTTTATCGACACTGATCTTATTGATAAACAACTTTCGACTTTAGGGACAACTCGACAAGATCTTGGAATTTTACCGGATGAGTTTGTCTGGGTTATTTCGGGTAGAGCCTCGTTCGAAAAAGGCGTCGATTGTTTGCTGCCACTATTGGAACATTTTCAGGACGAGAAAATGCGTATTTTATGGTTAGGCGAAATGTCTGATGATGGGTACCACTATTACTTGCAATCTGTTTTAGCGAAATACGGATCATGCAAGTTGACTTTTACCGGAGCGCTAAGAGAAAACTATTACCATTATATGTCTTTGGCTGATGGACTTCTCATGCCGTCAAAAGAGGATTCTTTTTCGTTAGTAATGTTGGAAGCTGCCTACCTTGGTCTCCCGATAGTGTCATTTAACTCAGGCGGGGTTGCTGAATTTGTATCCGAAAGGCGAGGTATTGTGGTAGATAGCTGGAACGCAAAGGATTTAGCCAGAGCAATGGTTTCAGTTATGGAGAAAGGAAGGCTACCGAAAGAACGAGACAGAGAAATGCCATATACTGTACATAAGCAGGTATGTCGATTTATGAATTTAGTAGCTGAGATGACAGAGCTTCCATAGCCTGCATGCAGCTTCGGTCGTTGTATGTCCCCTTAAACCAACTTCTAGGGGAAACTGTTATGAACCGCTTATTTTTATTCGTGCTTAAAATGCATTCATTGCTTTCACAACCTGCCAAATATCGGTTTCCGAATGTCCGTAAGAAATAGGCAGACTTAGTATCGTTTTGTGTATCTCTTCAGACAGCGGATAGCTGTTGTGGGCAAAAATGCCACTAAGCGCTTTCTGCTTATGAGGAGGCGTAGGATAATGGACTTCCGTTTTGATACCCTGTTTCAGCAGATGAGCGCGCAAATCATCCCGCCTCGGGTGTCGGACGGCGAAGATATGAAATACATCATCGAATCCAGGCTGCAGGATCGGAAGGATGAAGTCGTCTTTCAGTTCATTAAAATAGAGAGCGGCTAACTTGCGTTTATGAGCGGTAATAGCGTCGAGGTGCCTTAGCTTGACTGAGAGGAACGCTGCCTGGAATTCGTCGAGGCGCGAATTGTATCCGATATAATCGTTTACGTATTTTTCAGATGATCCATAATTCCGCAGTGCGCGTATGGCGGCGGCGGCTTCTGCGGAATGGGTAGTCACGGCACCTGCATCGCCCAATGCTCCAAGGTTCTTTGTAGGGTAAAAACTGAATGCTCCAAAGTCACCAAATGTGCCCGCTTGTTTGCCGTAATAGGATGCTCCATGTGCCTGTGCACAGTCTTCCACTACCCGGAGGCCGTGATGATCCGCAATGGCCATAATAGGGGCCATGTCGCACATTTTTCCGTAAAGGTGCACGACTAAGATGGCCTTTGTCTTTGGCGAAATGGCTTCCTCGATTTTCAGTGGGTCGATGTTGTACGAATGGATATCCGGCTCGACCAAAACCGGTGTTAATCCAGCGTGCAGTATGGCCAGTATGGAGGCAATATAGGTATTGGAAGGCACAATGACCTCATCGCCTGTAGCAAAACCAAAATGTTTGAAAGCGAGGATCATCGCATCCAATCCGGATGCCACGCCGACACAGTGCCCAGCGCCACAGTATTGAGCAAAAGCCGATTCGAAGCCACTTACCTCGTTGCCTAGAATATACCAGCCGCTATGCAGTGTATGCTGGAATGTCTCAGTGTATTCCTTGAAAAAGTGTTCGTTTACTTTCAATAAATCCTCGTATGCAATCATGGCTTGTAAGGTTCGTAAATGTAATCCGCGGGATCAAAATACTCCGATGCTAATACCATCAAGATGGCATCCGGTGTAAAATCGTACATCTGGTGCCAGTCCTGCGTTTCCAGGATGAGGCATTTATGCGGTGCATCCAGTATAAACGTGTCTTCGCCGATGCCATCGTGATTATAGATGGTACAGCTGCCCTTCAGGCAGATAGCCGCTTGGATGGTGGTGTGATGTCGGTGTCCGCCGCGTACGGAATCGTCGACGCCATAAATGTAAAAAATCCGCTTTACATCAAAGGGTATGATCTTTTCGATAACGGTGAGATTGCCGCGTTGATCGGTGAATGTTTTTAAATCGATTTGATAGGCCATTAGGTAAGAAAATACGATTGGTGATAGAATTCGCGGAAGCGACCAGTTACATAAAGTTTAAACATACGGCGGAGAGACTTACGTATACGGGGGATCTCAACCGCTTCATGGAACCGGTCTGTCATACCCTTTTTTTTGAGTTCGTTGTCTGCGGCCTTTAAGGCTTTGATATAGGGGCTGTAGATATGCTTCAAATCATTTTCAGAAAGCAAATAATGGTGCGATGGGATAAAGGCATTAGCCTCCGCATACCGGAAGCCGTGGTAATGATAGAAAATCACCCGGAAATCCGAGTCGCTCGCCAGTTCTTTTCCGGTTAGGAAACTGTTCCGGTACGCGAAATCGTATTGCTGGATATTCCAGGGTGCCACCCCGCCTCCGAGGTGTTGCAACTCGTGCACGCCGGAAAAGCGACCGGGCCAGTCATCAAGGTATTTCTGATCGCCGAATTTGCCATCCTCGATGCGGTTGTAACACCATTCTAGGCAGGCTTCTCGCCACCATTCAAGTACGCGCATACCCTCTTCCGTATTTTTGAAGCAGATGAATTGCACGCAATAAGTACCGCTTGCGGCCGATTGGTCGTATTGCGGTGAATAGCGATGCGAAGTGATCAGGACGGACCGGTCTGCCATCTCGTCAATGAGCACCGATGGATCCGCGAAGAAAAGTAGGTCGGCGTCGATGTAGGTACAGGCATCAAGGCCGTATGTTTGGATGCAATACCGGATAGTGGATGGAGTGCATGTCCAGCAGTATTCTCCAGAGGTACGGGTAGGTTTCACTCCCAACAGTTGATCGTCTTCGAATTCGGCAAGGGAAATTACGGTAGCATTGGGTAATTGCAATTTGTTGAGTGTTTGATAGCATAAATCATCAAACGCGAAGATATAAAGTCGAAAGCAGGGGCAATGCTGTTCAAGGGATCGGTACATGGCCAACCCCCTGGATAGGTATAGTGAATTGAATAACGTACAAAAATGGATCATAGCGATTTTCTTTGCAACAGAAATCCTTTATCATATCCAGCCAACTGACCATCGATGTACAGGTCGGCTTCGCCGGCAACGTATGAGGTGAAGTCTGCCACCAACGTATATTGACTGAAATGTTTCATGAATTGTGCTTCGTTGAAAAACCAGGAAGGGTACGATGCGTCATATATTTCCGGCGGGACCCGTTGGACGGTGAGACGGTCGTTGCCGTTACGTACGAATGCTGTGCGGTCAAAGAGGAGGTATTCGACCTGATAGTTCGCTAATTCGGATAAAAAGTCGTGGGGTTTGTCCAAATATTGCACTACACTGGATAGTAAAATCACGTCGGGTTGCTCGATGGCCATGCTTTGGGCAATGTCATGGTAGAATTTCAACTGATTGTTTTCAAATTCCAGCCTTCCGCTTTCGACATAACGCGGCTGTTCCACGACGTGCCAACTTAGTTGGTCGATCGGCTCAAGGAAATCCCTCACCTGAAAATAAGTGCTGCCCAAAGAACCTCCGAAATCGATAAGACGAAGGGTGTTTTCATGTTTCGCTGCGATGTGAAGCAGGCATGCGATGACCGGAAAGGGGTACTCTTTCTTGTCAAATAATACAGAGTCCCGTTCGTAGGCGGCTTCCCCATCCCGTATTTTCAACAGAGCATTTTTCGTTTTTTCCAAGATGTTGGCCTGATGATAGCCGCCCGTTTCCTGGCTAGCGTCCTCCCAGGAGGAATAGTTCCCAAACCAGCCGTATAGCGGTAGAGGACGGGCCGTATTTTTCTTCTTTTTTGAGAATAATTTCATCGGTCAAACAGTTTATTGAGCCAGTTTTTTTTCTTGACGGTGGCGGGTTGCGGATGGTGCAACGAACGCAAAAAATCAGCGATGACAGCGAACGCCTCAGAGTTATGTGTTACTTCAGTTTCCACGTTGATTTTATCTTGAAATACTTCGGTATCGTACGTTGAGTCGGCCCCGCTATGGGTGCCGCTAGCATCGTTTCCGATATTATGCACGAGCGATTTGCCGGGATATAGGGTAAGCATGTCGTTCAGAAACGCCGATGCATACCAACGAATGGCCCAGGAGTCGTTCTTTCCCGCAATCTGATCTTCCAACATTTGAGTGTAAGGATAGGCGCCGTTAAAGTCAAAATCAAGGGTTAGTCCCCGCTTCTGAAGGGCTTCGAGCAACAAGCTCCCATTCGGCTCGAAATGCTCCCAGGCGCGTTTCCATGTAGCCCAGCCCCAGCAATCGGCACCTTTGATAAAGAATGCCTCGGAAAGTAACTGTTTTACTGGATACACGTAACCGTGTATACTGGCTACCTCATGGTATCCAGCGTAACGCGTTAGACCATTGTTCATATACGTTAGAAACCATGGTGAGGTCACCAGATCGTCCTCTACAACGATTACTTTGTCATGCTTATGCAGGGTTTCAGTTACTCCGGTAATGATATTTCGCGCCAGGCCCAAGTTTTCAGGCCGTTCGATTACGGTAAGTCGCTTGAATCCATTGATTTGTTTCAGATAATTCCGCAACTCACTGACTAACGGTTCATCTGCTGTTGACTTTGGCCCATCGGCATATACAATTAGTTCACTTTCTTTCGCAAGATGGTTACGTTGCAAATAGGTTACCGTCTCGCGGGTGTGCGAGGGTCTATTGTAGGTAAATAATATGATAGGAGCTGCCAATTCGTTACCCTTTGTGTACAAACGCTGTTGTCTTGCAAAAGTGATAAAGATAAGGAACCGGACCGAAAAAATCCAATCGTGCCCAACCTTGCTGTCGAAGTAGTGGCCAAGTTTCGGAAAGATAATAGCCCCGTTCTGTATTATCCAGCAACAATATACCTCCGGATTTTACCTTCGACCTAGCGGTAGCAATACACGACGGACGGGAGCGGCCGTCTACCACGACTATATCGAAATGGGCATCAGGGAATTCGAGGATTTTATTTACATACCGCTCAAAATGTTTGCCTTGATGAAGCGGGTCGTCGGAGATGTAGTCTGTTAACGATGCAATGCGTTTTTGCCCGAAGTCAGGATCAGGCTCAGAGGAAATATGGTGGACTTCAACATTGTCAATCCTCAATTGGCGTAACTTAACGGCAAGGTTGATGACCCATTGCTCATCATGTTCGACCGTTGTAACTGCTTTCACCCTAGAAGCCCAAAACAGTGTCGATGCACCGCCTCCATATTCAAACACCCGCATATCGGGCCGATGATGCCTTTCTAGGAAATCAATCGCAGGAAAATTAATCCACGGAATCCCATCGCCCAACACATCTGGGTTCTTAAGGCTTTTCTTCCATCGCCGGTAGTACCTGAAAAAGGGCAATTGACGAAACAAAGAAGTTCCTATTTCTGCCCGAAGCATGGCTTGGTAATCTGAGAACCGCACCGCTCTATCGCTCATACTTTGTTAACGGTCATAAGAATTGAAATGTTACAGGTGTGTCTAATTTTTCTCTAAAACACACGTATTGAGATTAAGAGGGGTGTTAAAACCGCAAGCTTCAATTTCTTTTCATACTTGAATGATTAAAATGATTTAAATTTGTATTCAATTGTAATACATAACATTTGATATTTTGCCCCATTGGTGAGGGAGAAAAATCGAATAGTAGATTTTTATCTCGTTTATGTATGTAAATCCACATTACCATTATTCCAGTTTACAACCATGCGATTTATCCGTTATCCCGCGTTCCGGCACATCATCCGATGTATACAGCTGATATCAATTACGGTTGCTTTCATCGCTTGTAAAAAAGACACGCCGCCTGTTCCGGAAAAAAGTGAAGAGATCGTTTCGCCCGCGACAGGCAGCCGCAAGCAACTTACCTTGGATTCCCTCTTTCTGTACGCTGCGCAAGTATATCGCTGGCACGATGCGCTACCTGCATATGAGCAGTTTAATCCTCGCGGACAATATGGTGCCATCCAACCGGAAATAAATGCTTTACAAAACGAACTTTTCGACATCACGCAGTTTGCCGTGAATCCGGCTAACAAACGCCCGTACGAATACCCTATACGGCACGGCATCCCGCGGTATTCCTATTTGGAAGAAAAAATCAATGAGGACATAAGCGCCAAGGCAGCCATTTCCAACTCCGATCCGGTGGTATACCGTTCGGTGATCCGGCAGGGAGATAAACGGGTGGCTTACTTGGTTCTCGGAGGTTTCCCGCGATTGGCCGACCACCAGGCCGCGCTGGATGAAGCCTTTGGCGAGTTTGCCGAAGCCGGGGCGAATGAACTGGTCATCGACCTTCGGAACAATAATGGCGGTTATGTAGAAACAGCTGCCTATGTGGCGAACTTGATTGCCCCAGCTTCCTTGAATGGAAAAACCATGTTTGCGGAGGAATTTAATCCGCTTATGCAAAACGGGAAAGCGACCATTCTGCAGCATCAACTTTATCTAGATGCAGAAGGTAATCCTGTCGCCTTTCAGGGCAGGCAAGCCACGTTGGCCGACATTGACTACAGCTTAGCAGCCAACACGTTTACTTTTGAAAAGAAGGGATCTTTTAGCGCAACCGAAAACATCTACTTCATCGTGTCTGGGAACACGGCCTCTGCCGCCGAACTTCTGATCAGCTGCTTAAAACCTTATTTCAACGTCCGATTGGTAGGTGCGAAAACCTACGGCAAGCCGGTGGGCTTTTTTGGTATCAATATCGATAAGTACACGGTTTACCTTTCAAGTTTCCTGATCAAAAATGCCGACGGCTGGTTCGACTATTTTGAAGGAATGGAACCTGATGCAGGGGTCACGCTATCAGCAAATCCGAATTGGGGCGACCGCAACGAACCGGGGTTGCAAGCTGTGTTGTCTATAATGGATGGCATTGTACCGAAAATGGGAAGCCTTCCCTTATCAATAGAAAAATGGGAATCGATCGATTCTCCAAGCAGGAAGTCCCTTTTTGAACCGAAAGACGCCATCCCCATGCTGCCGATGCGATGGCGGCTGCTCGAACAGTAGGGTGCAGTGCCTTTTATCTGGGTATTCGCAGGCATGATTATTGCAACCTTTCTCATATGGCCAAGAATTTGTTCGTCATCAGGCACGCCAAGTCGGATTGGAATTTCGATGTCAGTGACTTCGACAGGCCACTCAATACGCGGGGATTCGCCGACGCGCCGAAGATGGCTGAACGACTGAACGCGTATCCAATTAAGCCTGAGCTGTTGGTTAGCAGTCCTGCCAAACGAGCCTTAACTACGGCGCAGTTATTTGCCAATCGGTTGGAAATGCCGGTGAGTACGATCCAAACGGATATCCGTATCTATGAAGCATTACCAACAACCTTGCTGGAAATTGTTGGCGAACTTGATAACACTTATCAAAGCATTGCGCTTTTCGGACACAACCCCGGACTTACCCTGCTGGTGAATTACCTTACGGATGAGCAAATTTATAATCTCCCTACCTGTGGTTTGGTACACATTCGATTTGACGACATTGAAGACTGGGCGTCCATAAGCGGCGGTTTAGGCAGCCAAGTATGGTTTACCTATCCGAAGCAAGACACATAACACATTCAAATTGAATAGACGTTTTCATTTAACGTTTTTCATTTAAAAAACTTTACCTTTACTTCCAATGCCCAATAAACTCCATAACGAAACATCTCCCTATCTGTTACAACACCAACATAATCCGGTTGAATGGTATCCGTGGGGAGACGAGGCTTTGAACAGAGCCAGGTCGGAAAATAAGCTGATCGTTGTAAGCATCGGCTATTCGGCATGCCATTGGTGCCATGTGATGGAGCGGGAAAGTTTCGAGAATGACGATATCGCGGCGGTGATGAACCAGCATTTCGTGTCCATTAAAGTCGACCGTGAGGAGCGCCCGGATATCGATCAGCTATACATGATAGCCGTGCAGCTGATGACCAACCAGGGCGGGTGGCCACTTAACTGCATCTGTTTGCCTGACGGCCGCCCGATTTACGGGGGGACATATTTCAGGCCCACCGACTGGAAAAATGTACTCTTGCAGCTGGCGGAGATGTGGCGGGAAAACCCCGAAGTTGCTACGGACTATGCACAGCGGCTCACAGCAGGCATACAGCAGAGTGAGCAACTCCCGGTGAGTAGGATTCCAGAAGCTTATACCAAGAAAGAATTGGAGGCGATCGTCACCCCCTGGAAACGCCTTTTTGATAAGCAAGAGGGTGGACATACGCGGGTGCCTAAATTTCCAATGCCCAATAATTGGTTGTTTTTGCTGCGGTACGGCGTATTAGCGAACGATCCGGAAATTGTGGAACACGTACACCTCACCTTGCGGAAAATTGCTTCCGGGGGCATTTATGATCACGTAGGAGGCGGATTTGCACGGTATTCGGTGGACGGCCGGTGGCATATCCCGCATTTCGAAAAGATGCTGTATGACAACGCCCAATTGGTTAGCTTGTATACAGAAGCTTGGCAGCAACGTCCCACAGATCAATACAAACGGGTTGTCATGGAAACGCTGGCATGGATACAGCGTGAAATGACAAGTCCCGATGGCGGGTTCTATTGTGCGCTTGACGCCGACAGTGAAGGAGTAGAGGGTAAGTTCTATACATTTCAGCAAGATGAGATTGAGCAGGTATTGGGTGAAGATGCAGAATTGTTCGTTCGATACTTTGGAGTCACGCGGCCCGGGAACTGGGAGGAAGAACATACGAATGTACTGAAAGTCGATATCGAGGCAGACAAAATGGCACAGGAGGCGGGTTTCTCCGTGGAAGAGTGGGACACTTATCTTGCTCAGGGAAAGCAACGGTTGCTGGACTACCGGAATAAACGGGTGAAGCCTGGATTGGATAATAAACAGCTTACATCCTGGAATGCATTGATGCTCAAAGGATTTCTGGATGCGTATCGGGTGTTCGGCGTACCTGAGTACCTGCGTTGTGCGTTAAACAACGCGGGATTTATACGCGCACATCTGTATGCCAAAGATGGCGGCCTACTGCATCAGCCCGATGCGAACGGCAAGACCATTTCGGGTTTTCTCGATGATTATGCCTTTTGTATCGAAGCCTTTCAGGCATTGTATGAAGCAACCTTTGACGAAAATTGGGTTTACGAGGCAAAAAGGCTGATGGAGTATGTTCTAGCGCACTTTTACGATCAAGATACGGCTGCATTTTATTATACGTCCTCCTTGGCGGAAACGCTCATCGCCCGCAAACAGGAGGTGATGGACAACGTCATTCCTTCTTCCGCTTCGAGCATTGTGCGCGCGCTCGGCCGGTTGGGACTGATTTTTGATGAACAACGGTATCTGACGATTGCTTCACAAGCGCTGGCAAACGTTGTTCCGCAGATGGATGCCTATGGATCGGCATATTCCAACTGGGCAATTCAATTGTTGGAAGAAGTTTTTGGTTGCTATGAAGTCGTAATAACAGGGCCCGGCTGGCATCCATTCCGGGTAGCGTTGGATGCAACGTACATTCCCAATAAATTGATATTGGGTGGAACAAAAGGAACCCTTCCCTTGTTAGAAAAAAGGGTTGGAGATACAACCCGGGCGTATGTGTGCCGCGATAAGACGTGCAGTCTGCCAGTGGAGAATATCGAAGCACTGTTGCAATTAATTACACAATGATAACTGGGGCATGACATGTCCCCTAATTTAAACAAAAATGACTATTGTACCCAACAGCGTTGTTACGCTGACTTACAAACTCCACACTGTTGACAATGGCGAAAAGACATTTGTTGAAGAGGCCGGCCGGGATAATCCGTTGGATTTCCTATTTGGTGTGGGCATGATGTTGCCGAAATTTGAAGAAAATATTGCCGGACTGGGGGCCGGAGATACGACTGATTTTGAACTTCAGGCTGAAGATGCATACGGCGAGTTTAATGAGCAAGCTATCGCTACGCTTCCCGTCGATATGTTTAAGGAAAGCGGTATTCCGGCCGTGGGCCAGATTCTGCCCCTACAAGACAATCAAGGGAACCAATTCCGCGGCAAGGTGACCGAGGTAAGCCCTGAGGTGGTTGTGGTTGATCTGAATCATCCGATGGCTGGTCAAAATCTCCATTTTTCCATCGAGGTTTTATCTGTACGGGAAGCGACAGCCGATGAGTTGGCACACGGGCATTCGCATGGTCCGGACGGCTCACATCATCATTAATTGTTATATTTTGATAGCTCGGAGCATCTCTCTTTTTCCCGGTGCTCCGGGCAGTTTTTCGACCGAAAAGCCCAGCCCCTTCAATGTTCGTTTTAAATGCCCAGTGATGGCATAGGTAACGAATACACCATCCGTCTTTATAAAGCTGCAGACGTGCCGCAACGTTTCTTCCGACCACATTTCCGGTTGTCTGGTCGACGCAAACGCATCGAAATAGAGGATATCAAATCGCTTACCGGTCGTGAAATGCAATATTTCCCTGTCTTTGGCAGTCAGTACGCAATCCGGGCGGATGACCTGGGGACTGCTCCAGCTGTTGCTATACTGTGTAAGGAAGGAAGTCCATAACGCAGCGGATACATACTCGTTATACCCGGTTTGTGCGATCAGTTCGGCCGATAGCGGGTGGGCCTCCACGCCTACATAATCGAGCTTGACCTGATTCCGGATACAGTAGTCCGCACTCAACAGGAAGTTGAGCCCGGTACCCAATCCGATTTCCAGAATGGATACAGATTCCGGTTGATGCAAATCCAGAAAGTAAGACAGTCCCATGCCGATAAAAACGTGCCTGCTTTCCTGCACGGCACCATGTTTCGAGTGGTAATGCTCCCCGATTTCGGCGTTGAATAAGGTCTTCGAACCGTCTGCGGTAACCACAAATGCGTTAGTAGCCATATTTGCCTTTCCAGTTTTGCCTCAATTTCTCACGTAGCTTCTCCTCGGTAGGATTCTTTCCGGGATCATATAGCTTCACCCCGCTCAGGCCATCCGGCATAAATTCCTGTTCGACAAAATTGCCCTCATAAGCATGCGCATATTGGTAATCTTTGCCGTAATTGAGTTGCTTCATCAGTTTGGTTGGCGCATTCCGGATATGCAGGGGAACGGATAAGTCGCCTGTTTGCTTGACCAATGCCTGTGCTTTATTGATGGCTTCGTATGCCGCATTGCTTTTTGCTGATGACGCCAAGTACGTGACCGTCTGCGAAAGAATGATGCGGGACTCGGGCCAACCGACCACGTTTACCGCCTGAAAACAATTATTGGCGAGGAGCAACGCATTCGGATTGGCATTGCCAATGTCCTCCGAGGCCAGAATGAGCAACCTTCGGGCGATAAAAAGTGGGTCTTCGCCCCCTTCAATCATCCGGGCCAACCAATATACCGCGGCATTTGGGTCGCTGCCCCGGATGGATTTGATAAAGGCCGAAATGATGTCATAATGCTGCTCACCTGTCTTGTCATAGATGGCCATGTTTTGCTGCACCTGCTTCAGTACAAAATCATTGGTGATTTCCAAGGGGGCTCCTCCGGCGGCATTTATGACGAGCTCAAGTACGTTTAGAAGCTTGCGGGCATCACCACCTGAAAGCCGAAGCAATGCCCCGTATTCCTTTACGGTTACCGATAATTTGCTGAGGTATTCATCTTCCGCCAGTGCTTTGTCGATGATGCCGATCAGTTCGTTTTCGGTTAGATGCTCCAATACGTATACCTGGCAGCGAGAAAGCAGCGCCGATATGACTTCGAACGATGGATTTTCGGTGGTTGCCCCGATGAGCGTAACCAACCCCCTCTCCACCGCACCAAGGAGGGAATCCTGTTGCGATTTTGAAAAGCGATGTATCTCGTCAATGAACAGGATGGGCTGTTCTTGCTGGAAATTTCGGAGTTGTTCTGCTTTATCGATCACTTCACGTACATCCTTCACGCCAGAATTGATCGCACTGAGGCTGAAAAACGATCGTTCAAGTTGTTTGGAAATGATGGAAGCCAAGGTGGTTTTGCCAACGCCCGGCGGACCCCAGAGAATCATCGAAGGGATGTTGTTTTGCTGAATGGCGTTGCGTAACACCGCCCCTTCGCCGATGATGTGCTGTTGTCCTACGTAGTCTTCAATGGTTGTGGGGCGCATACGCTCCGCCAAGGGAATCCGAGTTGCCATGTTTTTTAGCAAAGTTAGCCAAATTGCTGTGCGTATACAAATCAATTGGGTGTATTTTATTTGCAGTGACGATTTTTGGATAGGCAACGCAGCTGCGGCGCTCCCGGCCGTCTGTGACACTCGGGCGCTTGATACCTATCCAAAGCGATCCTCCGGCAACGGTCTAAGGAACTAGCGGGTGGAGATCCCCCGGCAAGACAAAATCCGGCTTGCGAGCAGTAAACCAAAACGTAACAGGATTGTAATAATGAGGAAAAGTAAGTAAGAATTCCTACCTTAGTGCGCAGATTGGAATGTATTATGAAGTTAAAACAAGGGCTGTTTATCTACGTTATATGCTTTTGTTTCTTTTTCTGTGGTGTTTTGAATGGCAGCTTTGCCCAGCAACACGTGGATTTCTCCGGCGTGGTCTCCAAATATGACAGTACGTTTGCGGGGATCGGTCCCCGTGTTTATTTTCTCCCGGCGCCGAAGACGGCCGAGGAGTTACTGGACGACCGCTATGCGGAAAAAGAAATTGATTCGGCCGTGGTGGAAGAATATGTGAACCGGATGAAGTACTATCACCGGTTGGATATGACCGGCAATGGCCGGGTATTGGCAAAATACATGCCGATTGCGGAGGCGCAGATGTCCAGTGTGGAAGGGAAGCTATGGATGGAACTGGGACGTGGAGGAACACCGGAGCAGGTGGGGTTGCAGGCAGACGTTGAAAATCGCTTGGCCATGGAATACGTGGCGTTGGGCGCATGTGATTTTGCGGTGGAGTTTTTCGAAAAGGCAATGCACGCCAAACGGACCCTGGGTAACCAATCCGATTGGGAAACGATTGCACATAACCTGGCCGTCACCTATGAGTATTTAGGGCAATTGGACAAAGCGCATGCTTTACGCCTGCAATTGTATGACCGGGCGGTAAAAAACGGAAGCAATACCCGCCAGGCGGAAACATTGATGGAATTGGCTCTTGTTAAGGCTAAGATGGGTTTTTCACCGGAAGCCGAACGGGATATCATCCGAAAAGTTGTACCCTTATTCCGTAGGGCAAAAAATGAAGCGGGCCGTGCGTCCGCTTATCGCACATTGGCTGATATTTACACCTTACAGCACAGGTACCCTGAAGCCCAATGGTTTTTGGTACAGGCGAAAACCATCGTTGACAAGGAAGGGATCAAGGACCAGCTGCCTGAGATCATATTCAACCTCGCCGAAACAAAGAAACATTCGGGTAATCCACGGGTGGCTATTGAAGAATATAAAGTAGCGAGCGATCTGGCAAAGAAGGACCATATCATGGGAATGCAGCTAGCAATCCAGGATGCGTTGGGAAGCTTATACCATCAAGCCGGCGATTATGACGGGGCTGCCCTGGCCCTCAACCGATACGACACGCTCAAAAATATCTTATTCAAAGGGGAGAAACCGCTCGATAATTGATCGGTCTGAAAACAAAACAAAAGACGCCGGTGTAATTATAGAATAGCAGTTTTTTGATTAAATTTAGCGGCTAAATAAAGACGATGGAATTGTGGGTTGGATACAATGAAGACAAAGGGATAAAAGAAGTATGGAGAATATGTTGAAGAAAGTATTTTTTGCGCTGTTTGTGGTGGCCATAGCAGCCTGCGGGTCCAAGCCGAGAGTGAACCTCGATGCGGAGACGGGAGGCCTGAAGCCAACGGCGCAACATGCCGTAATAGCTAAGGATGTGGTGGGGTTGTTTGAATCCATAAGTTATAAGAAAGTGCCTTTTGGCGATTCTATTTCCTCTGTGATTTTTGACAACCTGATCAACGCAGTAGATCAAGGGAAGAATTACCTAATGCAATCCGATATTGATGCATTTGAACAATATCGGAATACCCTGGGTGAAGATTTTCGTAAGGGTGATTTAAGCGCAGCCTATCAAGTGTTTAACGTATATATGGAACGTTACCTGGATCGGTTGAATTTTGCTTTGACGCAGATCGATGCACCACATGACTTTTCCATCGACGAACGCTATGTTTACAACCGTGAGAAAGAAAATTGGTTTGCGTCAGAGGCCGAAGCCAACGACCAATGGCGTAAGCGGGTGAAATACGATTTGCTGAATTTGCGTCTTAGCGGAAGCAATACCGATTCGGCCACGGCCAAGCAAAGGGAAACGTTGACGAGTCGGTATAAAAATTTGATCTCAATGGCGAAAAAGACGGATAATAACGAGGCCTTTCAGGTTATCATGACGGCGCTCACCGATGCGATCGACCCGCATACGAGTTATTTCAATCCGTATTTTGCACAACGATTTAATGAGGATATGGCCAATACGTTTGAGGGTATTGGCGCGAGGCTTTCCATGGAAAACGAGATGGTGAAAGTCGCCGATATCATTGTGGGCGGTCCCGTTTACAAGGCGAAGGCCCTGCAAATCGATGACCGCATCATTGGCGTAGCTCAAGGGAAAGATGGCGAATTTGAAGACATTATCGGCTGGAAGCTGGACCATGCAGTTTCCAAAATAAAAGGCCCGAAAGGCACGGTGGTGCGTTTAAAAATTATACCTGCCGGCGAGGAAGTCACTGCAGAGCCGAAAATAGTGTCCCTTACCCGCGATCGGGTGGTGATCGAAGATGAATCGGCCAAGCGTGAAATCAAGGAAGTGACTGGCGACGATGGAAAGACCTACCGGATTGGCATCATCAGCCTTCCCAAGTTCTATATTGATTTTGAGGCTTATCGGAAAAACGATCCCAATTACAAGAGCACAACGCGGGATGTCCGGCTGTTATTGGACTCGCTCAAACAGGAAAATGTGGATGCGGTCGTGATGGACCTACGATTTAATGGCGGCGGATCACTTCAGGAATCCATCGAATTAACGGGCTTGTTCATTGACAAAGGTCCGGTGGTTCAGGTCCGCGATACCCGGAATCAAATTGAGGTAAACAGCGACCGTGAAGATGGCGTGGCTTGGGATGGTCCGTTGGGTGTCATTATTAACCGATTCAGCGCTTCCGCCTCGGAAATTTTTGCTGCGGCTATCCAGGATTACGGTAGAGGCATTGTTTTGGGGTCACAGTCGTACGGCAAAGGTACTGTACAATCGGCCATTGACATGAGCCGCGTAATCAGTCCGACGGATCGCCTGCTGTTGAAAGCACAGGCTGATGGGAATGATGGGCTGCCGGCAGGTGCGCCCCAGTTCGGGCAAATTAACATTACCCTGGCTAAATTTTATCGGATTACGGGTAGCAGCACGCAACATAGAGGAGTAGAACCGGACCTCACGTTTCCGTCGCTATATTCTGCTGAAAAATATGGTGAGAGTTCGGAGCCATCGGCTTTGCCCTGGGACCAGATCAATGCTACGGATTTTGCGCCAATTACCGATTTGAAGCCGATCATCGCTCAGCTCAGTAAAAAGCACCAAGCTCGCATGGATAGTTCACAGGCGTATAAATTTCTGTTGGAAGATATTGACACCATGCAGAAGCAGGAAGCCGAAACCAGTGTGACGCTTAAGGAAGACCAATTGAAGAAAGAGCGCGAAGATAACCGGTTGAAGAATAAGAGCCGTTCAGATGCACTCCAACAGATGAAAATTAATCTGCCGCTTGGCGGAGGGGCAACGACCGATGTAGAGGAAGGGCTTGATTTCATCCAGGAGGAAAGTCTATCGGTAATGGCAGATTATGTAGGGTTGGTGAAAAAATAGGTTGCATCCTTTCACACAGTTCGGGATGGTTTTCTCGGTGGCCAGTTGGTATAAAGGAAGTCTGTTTTTTACCCTGTTCATATTACTTGCAAATGCCTTAGTCTGTGCTTCGGTGAAGGTATCAGGCGACAGCATCGTGCCCGATGCAAGACCCCATATCATTTTCTTGCTGACGGATGACCAGCGGGCGGATGCGTTGGGGGTTATGGGGAATCCCGTTATCCAAACGCCACATTTGAACGCGATGGCTAAGGACGGATATCTTTTTCGCAACGCCTATGTGACCACTTCAATATGTTCGGTAAGCCGTGCGAGCCTGCTCAGCGGCCAATACATGTCGAGGCATAAAATCAGCGATTTCAGCACCAATTTTACCGAGGAGGCACTTGCTAACACCTATCCGATGCGGTTGCAGAAAGCGGGTTATCACATCGGATTTATCGGTAAATACGGTGTGGGAAATCGGCCGCCGAGCGACCGCTTTGACTTTTGGTCATGTTGGGATCGGGGCCAGCCTCCCTATTGGTTGAAAGATGGTGCTGGCAAAGACGTTCATCATACCGACAGTGTGGAACGGGATGTTATGCGGTTTTTAGACGAATATGGAACGCAGGCGACCCCGTTTTGTTTATCGGTCAGTTTTAAAGCACCTCATGAACTTGACGGCGACCCACCTGTGTATCAAGTCCAGGAACGTTTCGAAAGTTTGTACGAGGATATTTCCATTCCTGCCCAACCTAATGGCGGCGAGGAAGCTTGGAAACGGACGCCTCCTTTTTTTCATAATCCAAAAAATATTGCCCGCAAGCGGTGGGAAGGTTTGTTCGGCTCCGAGGAGCAGTATCAGGCAAATGTAAAGAATTATTATCGGTTAATTACCGGAGTGGATGAAGTGGTAGGCAAACTACGTGAAAAACTAACCAGGTTGGGCATTGACGACCGCACGGTGATCATTTTTATGGGCGACAATGGTTTCTGTTTGGGAAACCATGGTTTGGAGGGAAAGTGGTTCGGTTATGAAGAATCGGTACGGGTACCGCTGATCATTTACGACCCCCGCAAACCGATTGCCACGCCGGGTGACATTCAGGAGATGGTGTTGAATATCGATATTGCCCCGACAATTCTCGGATATGCACAGGTGCCCATTCCGCCCTCTATGCAGGGTATGGATCTCCGGCAGGTTGCTCTGCATAAACAACCTACCCGCCCGGATTTCTATTATGAGCATACCTTTATGGGAAGTCCCGGCATCCCGAAAGTAGAAGGTGTGATTGGCAGCAGGTATAAGTACATGATTTACACGGAACACGCATACGAAGAACTGTTCGACCTTGACCAAGATCCTTATGAGTTGAATAATATCGCTGCGGATGAAGTCCACGTGCAACGATTAAAACAAATGCGGGAGCGCTATGCATTGTTAAAGCAGGCCGCTCAGTAACTGCTTATTTATCATATCAGGAACCAGGCTTTTTCGCTGTTTTCATGCGCTGGACCAGGTAGAGGCCTGATAGAACCAGCACTACGCCAACAAATGTATGCCAGGAAAGGGGTTCTTTCATCAGGACCGCCGCAATGGCGAACCCGGCGATGGGACACAGAAACAGCCAAGCCGATGCGTTGACGGGATTGTCGCGCAGGAGGTAAAGCCATAGCAGCACGGCGATGATGGATACGGGTATGGCTAGCCAAATAACGGCACCCCACCATTGGGGGGCAAATACATTTGCCGACCGGTCGAAGAAGACGACCATAAAAGGTAGCAAGCAAACCCCTCCAATGAGGGTTTGCCAGCCATTAATGGTCAAGATGTGCAGATCACCCCAGTCTTGTCTGGCAAAATAGATGGCTCCCGCCGAGTACGAGAGCATGCTTAGAAAGAGAATACCGAGGCCCAGCAAGCTCGCGTGGCTTTCCTGGTAGAGTGGGTAAGCAGCCAGCAACATGCCGGCAATACACAACAGGAAACTGAGAACCGTATTTAAGCGAATGGGTTGCTTAAACCATACGGCATTGATTAATAGAATGAGCACCGGATTCGTTGCTACGAACAATGTACCCAACCCGGCTGATACTTCCCGCATGGCCAGCACATATAAGCCCAAGTACAAGGTTATATTTAACAAGCCGTAAATAAAGAGTTGTTTCCAAATTTTTCTCTCAGAAGGCAGCCGTTGCCGCATTATCCCATGTGTCAATGCCAGCATCAGGGCAGATGCCAACGCAAACCGCGCCACCGCCATCACAAACGGCTGGGACGATTCGAGGCCGATTTTCGTCGCTGCGGACGCAGACGCCCAAAAAATCGCGAAGATCGTCCCCGACAAAAAGTAAGTGAACCGTTGGAGTTGCGTTTTCAACCTCGATGGAATTTTGCGCGAAACTACTTAAAAGAATTCACGATTTCCCAACAATCCCGATGGAATCACCTATCTTCGTCTTTAGAATAAAACGGGTAGTATGCTATTGCCTATTGGAGACGAGAATCATGACAGGAGGACATTTCCCATTGTCAACTATGTATTGATCGCGTTAAACGTCGTTGTGTTTGTGCTTTTTCAGGGCTTTGGCTATAATATCCAATTTACATTTTCATACGCCACCATTCCCGCAGAAATATTGACAGGTAGAGATATCGTTACGGATAATCAGTTGATTGTCGATCCGATATCGGGCCAGTCCTTCGAGATGCCGGGATTGCAGCCAACGGGTATCCCTGTGTTTTTGACGCTCATCACAGCCATGTTTATGCACGGCGGTATCGGGCACCTGGCGGGGAATATGCTGTACTTATGGATCTGTGGCGATAACGTCGAAGATCGGTTAGGACACTTCAGGTATCTCGTTTTTTATTTATTATGCGGCGTATTGAGCGGATTGAGTCATGTATTCAGCGTCTTGTTCTTCGGTCAGGATCTATTGACGCCTTGTTTGGGCGCCTCGGGAGCGATCTCTGCCGTCCTAGCAGGTTATGTGGTACTCTTTCCGCACAAGCGTATTACGTTTTTGCTGTTTCTTTTCTTCGTTTCTGTGCCTGCTATTCTGGCAATAGGCTTGTGGTTCCTCTTTCAGGTGAGCAACGGAATCGGAGCCTTGGGAGGGGAACAAGCAGGCGGTGTAGCTTACGCTGCACATATCGGCGGATTCATTGCGGGCTTGTTGCTGGTCAACCGTTTTAAACGACGTTTATCGTACGTTCGCAGGTAAAAGAATCGTTGCGTGGGCTTTACTATACGTCGGTTGACGGAGGCATCGCATGTTGGAGGTTGTCAACTAGCACTTGTATAAAAACGAAAGGTTTCCAAACGGGGAGAATGGAAACCTTTACTAACCAATTATAAACCTAAATTATGATGACACAAAGATAATGCACATTTCTGAAACAACTGCACTGCACTGTCCTGCCTAACGCGAGTCCATAAAAAAATAAGCTTCGATTTCCGGGTCGTTCCGGAAGTTATTTAGCGGATCAGGGTAACAGACCTTTTGCCCTGCGGATAAAGGGCTTGATGCGATAGAGGCCATCGGAAAGTTTACGGATGAGCCGTTCATCGTAGTATTGATCCGGCACAACAAAGGGGTTCGGCTGAATGCGCTGTGCATCGAGCTCGTTTGTTTGCATATCAGCGATATCGGAAGTCGTCTTATGGGTGTGCGAGGCATCTCTGCCGAAACCGATATTGCTGACCAGATTTACGGCAGGTACGATGCTGAGCCCCGAGTTAATGGCGCGGGCGAAACTCCATTGGTAATCCCATGTATCCAGGTTTTTTTCATAAACCTGCTCGTATAATGACATTCGCCAAGCGTAGGCGTTGCCCAAAAATCCTTTGAGGGTTTCGGAGGCTTTGGCTTGGCGATATTTCTCCGGCGAAAGGTCAAAATGTTTCCATGCCCTGCGCCAGCTCGCCCATCCCCATATTCCCCCGTATTTGGAAAAGAAATAGGAATATTGCGGATCGGGTGTGTACCGTCCGATAAAATTAGTGCCGGAAATCTGCATAATGCGGGTGTCGTCCCGATAGGCCGCCAGCATGGCCGCGCAAAAGTTAAAAAACGAGAGATCCGGAAGGCAGTCGTCTTCGAGGATGATGCCGCAATCCTCATGCTCGAAGAACCACGATATCCCTTCGCTTACCGCTAGTTTACAGCCAAGGTTGGTAGGCCTAAACAGGGTTTTTACCTCGCATTCCCAGTCAATGTTCCCGGTCAAAAACTGCCGTACCTGTTCAATTTTGTGAGGCTCATCCTGGACATGCGCCCGGGGGCCGTCTGAAGCCAGGTAAAGTTTAGCGGGACGGTATTGTGCCACCAGGTTGAATACCCGTTTGGTGGTATCCAAACGGTTGAACGTAAGTAGCAATACCGGAATTTTGTTCATATTGAAAAACAATTGTTAGGCCGGTAGAAAACACTGGTTTCCTTTCGGTAAAACAGACCCGGCGAAATCCCGCTGAAAGGGAGCATTTTGAAACCGGCCTGTTTAAGATAGGCAACCCCTTCCTGGAATTTCTCTAATTGACTATCATCGAAGATGATCACCCCCTGTTCGCTAAGTGCTTCGGCAGCGTGCTTGCAGCAATTATTGCGGTCAAATCCGTCGATCAGAACCACGTCGAATTTTTTGCCTTGCAACGTTGCCGCTCGGCAGTAATCGCTGTTCACGATCCCTTCATAATGGACCAATGTGACGTTTTCAGCTTTGTCTTTCATTCCCGCAGCTAACCATTCCCGGTCATGTTCGGCCGACGTGACGGACGCAACCCGTTTGGAAAAATAGCGGGTGGAATATCCCGAACCATACTCAAACACGTGGAGTGTATTGGCAAGCCGTGGCTCCATAAAGTCGATAAATGAATACGTAAACCACGGTAGCGGTTGTTTGTCCTTATCGAGAGGTACACGTGCCCGATAGGCTTCCATCCAGCCAATTTCCGCTAAATAGCCTTTCACACCGAACGAAAGCAGTGATCTGACCTTGCGCAGGCTGAATAAGCTGCTTATCGGATAAATAAACTTCATTTTTTTGTTGATTTGCGTGCTAAGGTACTCAATGTATTCCACAATACGAGCGCTTTCAAAAGGGAAATGCCATGAGCCCGTGTCCTGGGAATGAACAGGACCGAGTATGTCGAGATGAAATACGCGATCAGCGTGGCTACCGCCGCGCCATTCATGCCATAGCGGGGCAGGAGCCAGAGGTTGAGAAGAATGTTGGCTACAGCACCAACGGCGGTGCGAAGAAACGATATGCGCGTAAGGTTTTCAGCGATCAGGTATTGACCACTGGCTGTGCCAAGGAAAACGAATACCCCCGCCCAGATGTGGATGGCAAGGGTAGGTGCACCGATGCGGAACTCCGGATTATACAGCCATTGATAGATATAGGGGGCTATGAACGTGACGATCAACGCGATGCCGGCGCTGATGAGAACCATGAGTTCGTAAAGTTGCTGCAGCCGTTTTTCATAGCGTGCAGGATTGTCGCGGCGGGCATGCATGAGTGCCGGAAAGAGTGCTGCTACCAGTGCCATCGGAAAAAAATACCAGCCTTCACTCAACGCCACCACGGTGGTGTAGACGCCTAATACCGATTCCCCCCGGAAGGCATCCAACATCAGTTGATCTATTTTCATATAGAGTGTCACAAACACAGACGACAACGCCAAAGGCCAGGAACGCTTGAGCAAATTCCATGCGACTGCGCGGTCGAATTTCCAATGGAATGGATTGTGTCGCTGTGTCCGATAGGCATAGATATACCCAAATGCCAGCAGTAGCGCATCTACGAGCAGCATCCAAACAAAGGCGGTTAATGACGCTCCCAATAGGATTAACGCGAGTTTTAACAACGCTGACAGCAAATTGGCACCCACATGCACGTACATGATAAACTTGCCCTTGGCGATGGATTGGAAGTAGCAATCGATGATGTTGACAGACTGGGCGATACATATGAATGATACGATGGCTACGTATCGAAATGGAGCTGCCGGAGGTTCCGGGGCATAGTAGCTGATGAACAGGTATGCCAAATAAATCAACGGGATGATGGCCAAGCCCGCGTATAAACGCATGCGAAACGCCGATCCTAGGATGGTGCGATGCCGCTGGGGATGCACGAGCAGTTCCCGGGTTACCAAACTGTCGGTGCCCAAGCTGCTTGCAGCGGCAAAAAATGCGACCAGTACAAGCGGGTAATTAAGGATTCCGTTCTGTGCATCGCCGAGGTAGTTGGGAATGGCAATGGCCGTAACCAACATCTTAATAAGCAGCGATCCTACGCGTGCCATGAGCAGCCACCCGGTGTTTTTCAGGTACTTGTCAAACGCCTGCGCGTCAAAGCCGGGGAGGGAGGGTAGCTTCATGGGATACCGTCAGTGATTTTCGGCAAAGATAGGCGAATAATCAGCAAGTCGAGGGTTTGAATAAAAAAGACCGCTTCGCAGTTATCATACTTTGGCGGCAATCGCATGCTTGTCATTGGACTGATCTTAGACTGCTGTTAGACTGCCGCGCGTGGCTTGGCGTTCTGCGTGCTGTTAGCTTGCTGTTTGCTGGCTGTTTGCCGCACCCTGACCGCAAGGGGATAGGAGTCAGACTACCAGCTGACCCCTCCATAATATGTCGCGGTTGAGTTGCCGTGACGCGCGCCTTTGGCAAATCTCCCGTGGTCATAAGGTTGGGTGTCCAGCAAAAAAATCGTTTCTTGTAATATCATTCGGGTGTAATCAAATGCATTATTCTTTTTGCATGCCATCGTAATTTGCTAATATTACCCGAAAATTAGCAAACTATGGCAACGATCACATTCAAAGGTACAGAAGTTCATACTACGGGCGAGCTTCCTTCAGTTGGAAGTCAGGCTCCCGATTTCAAATTGACAGCGGGTAATTTGTCGGATAAGACCCTGGCTGATTATCAAGGTAAAAAAGTAATCCTTAATATCTTTCCAAGCATTGATACGGGTACCTGTGCGGCTTCGGTGAGAACCTTTAATCAGAAAGCTGCAGGACTCGACAACACGGTCGTGCTTTGTATTTCGAAAGACTTGCCTTTTGCTCAGGGACGTTTTTGTGCAGCTGAAGGGATCAGTAATGTCGAAACGCTTTCCGAATACAAGGACGGCAATTTCTCCGATGCCTATCAGTTGAAAATTTCCGATGGTCCACTGGCTGGATTGTTAAGCCGCGCGGTGGTGGTTATCGACGAAAATGGGAAAGTGCGCTATACCGAGCAAGTTTCGGAAATCGCAGACGAACCCAATTATGACGCTGCCCTAACTGCAATAGCGTAACCTTAGGCAGAGCCGGATACGGCTTTTAAGGTTTCGCGGATGCATTTACTCCATGACCAGAACAAAGCCTTATTTCTGCAGGTGGGGAATGATTGCCATCTTCCTATTGGGTTGTTTACCTGATCTGCAGGCCCAAATCTGGCCCCGGGGTCAGGTAGATACTCCTTATCTGCATATTCCTAAGCGGAGGCAGTTGCTGGTGCAGTTGGATATTGAGAACGGGGGGATGATCGCCAACAACAAATTAGTTCGTGAATCATTCGGAAACATCTATTATAACGGGATCAACCTGCGGGTTGGCTGGCAAACAGATCGGGAGGGAGATAGCTACCATCAGTTATATAATTTTCCGATCTACGGGATTGGGCTTTATGCTAGCACCTTTCGGAAAGCAGAAATCGGTACCCCTACAGCCCTCTATGGGTTCTTTGCAGCTCCTATAACCGCGGGGCGTTTCAAACGGTGGGACTTTAATTATCGGATTTCGTTGGGATTGGCCAGTAACTTTGAACCCTATGATGAAGAAAACAATCCGTTGAATATCTTATTGGGTACGCATCGGAACGTCTTTATCGATTTGGGTTTTCAAGCCAATTACCGGATAAGTAACCAGTTGCAGTTGGGGGCTGGCTTGTCATTCCATCACTTTTCCAATGGCTCAATCCGGCAACCTAATAAGGGTATCAATCTGTTGCCCTTGAGTGTCACCGCGACTTACGTTCCCCATCGGCAGATACCGGATTTTACCAAACGGGAATTACCTGAACTTGACGAAAAAGGACAGATTCATCTGCATTATGCTTTCGGTATTAAGCAATTTGAACCCCGGAATAGAAAACGATACTTCAAATCTACGGTTGGGGTGTATTGGAGTTATGCGGTAGGTTACAAATGGCGTCTCGGCGTGGGTGGCGACCTGTTTTATTCCGATTCGGGGAATCAGCCCGAAATTGCCGGCGATGCGCTTAATAAGGTAAAGTCCATGTTTTCGGGAGGTCCTGCCTTCTACGTCGACCATGTGTTGACCAAGCGATTATACCTTAATGGCAATGTTGGCGTCTATGTACATCGGAATAAATTCAATGGAGAGGTTAAGCCGATGTTTTTGCGCATCGGTACACGATACAAGGTTTGGAAAAACGCTTACGCCGGTGTATCCATCAAAGCGCACGCTGGAAAGGCCGACTTTGTGGAGTGGACAATGGGATATACCATACAACGCCGGCCTATTTAGCCCGCCATTGCTTATATTGATTGATCAATCCGTTGGTCGAAGCGTCGTGCGAATTAACCAGTTCATCATTCCGCAGTTCCGGAAGGATTTTCCCGGCCAATTGTTTGCCAAGTTCCACACCCCACTGATCGAAGCTGAAAATATTCCAGATGATACCCTGAACAAATATCTTATGTTCATAAAGCGCAATCAGCGAACCTAATGTGTAAGGAGTGATTTTCTTGATAAGAAATGAATTGCTCGGGCGATTGCCCTCGAACACCTTAAATGCTTTCAACTGTTCAATTTCGTCGTCGGTTTTTCCAGAAGTTTTCAGTTCAGCTACCACTTCGGCCTCATCCTTGCCGTTCATCAATGCTTCGGTCTGCGCAAAAAAGTTGGATAGCAATAGCGTATGATGCTCACCCAGAGGATTATGTGTTTGCACCGGCGCGATAAAATCGCAAGGGATCAATTTGGTGCCTTGGTGAATAAGCTGGTAAAAGGCATGCTGGCCGTTGGTACCTGGTTCTCCCCAGATGATGGGACCGGTTTGATAATCCACAGGATTGCCGTTCCGATCCACATACTTGCCATTGCTTTCCATATCGCCTTGTTGGAAATAGGCTGCAAACCGGTGCAAATATTGGTCATAAGGAAGAATGGCCTGTGTTTCGGCATCAAAGAAATTGTTATACCAGGTGCCCATCAGGGCCATGATTACCGGAATGTTGTCTTCGAGGGGTGTATTGCGGAAATGCTCGTCGGTAGCGTAGGCGCCTTGGAGTAGTTGCGAGAAATTGTCGTAACCGATGCTCAACACAATAGAAAGGCCAATCGCGCTCCACAGGGAGTATCGCCCGCCTACCCAATCCCAAAATTCAAACATGTTTTTTGTATCGATACCGAAATCGGCAACGGCCTGACTGTTGGTAGATAGCGCCACAAAATGCTTGGCAACAGCCGAACGGTCTGCACCACTATCCAGCAACCACTGCCGTGCTGAGTGGGCATTTGCCATGGTTTCCTGCGTGGTAAAGGTCTTGGAGGCGATCAAGAACAACGTGGTTTCGGGATTGATTCCTTTTAACGTTTCGGCAATGTGTGTGCCATCTACATTGGAAACAAAATGGACGTTGAGGTGGTTTTTATAGGGTTTGAGCGCTTCGGTAACCATTACCGGGCCTAAATCAGAACCGCCGATTCCAATATTAACCACATCGGTAATCGCCTTACCCGTATGGCCTCTCCAGTCGCCATTGATAATTTTCGCGGAAAAATCGCGCATTTTGGCCAATACTGCATGAACTCCGGGCATAACGTCGTTTCCATCGACCAAAATAAGTTCGCTGCTTTGGTTACGGAGCGCGGTGTGAAGTACGGCACGTTTCTCGGTTTCGTTGATGGCCTCGCCGGCAAACATCGCATGGATGGCATCTTCCAGCTGGCATTCCCGAGCCAGTTGGATGAGCAACGCCTTCGTGGTATCGTCGATCCTATTCTTTGAATAATCAAAAAAGATGTCACCAAACGTGATCGAAAATTTCTCGAACCGATCCGGATCTTCCCGAAATAATTCGCGGAGGTGCTTCGGCGCGATGTCGATATAATGATTACTCAAGTATTTATAGGCAGATGTTTGGGTAAAATCGATACGGGGAAACATAATTTTTGAGTTAGTAAGGGGTCAATCTTCGATGACTTCGCTGTTATAACTTTCCGGTTCCACAACCTCTTCCTTAAAATAACGCTTTTGGTATATAAGGATGAGTGCAACTCCTACTGTGATAGCCGAGTCGGCAATGTTAAATACCGGTCGGAAAAAGAGGAAATCTTCTCCTCCCCAAACCGGAAACCACGATGGGAAATGCCCCTGGATAAGGGGAAAGTAAAGCATATCTACGACTTTTCCGTGAAACAAGCTGGAATAGCCGCCACCCGGGGGGAAAAGCTGTGCTTTTTCAAACCAGGTGCTTTCGCTGAATATCAGTCCATAGAACGTGGAGTCGATAATGTTTCCCATCGCGCCCGCAAAAATAAGCGCAACATTCAGGATAAACCCCCGGTGATACTTCCGCTTGATCATGTAATGCAAGCCATAGCCGATGCCGATTACGGCTGCTATACGAAATAACGAAAGAGCCAATTTGCCAGCTTCGCCACCAAACTCAAGGCCGAAAGCCATACCGTTGTTTTCGGTAAAATGAATGATAAACCAATCACCAAGAATTTTGTATTCCTGGCCAAGCGTCATGTTTAACTTGATCCATAGCTTGGAAAGTTGATCTATAACGAGTATCGATAGAATCAGGATTACGGGTTTGGTATAGCCTTTCATTGCGTAGCTGTGGCTTCAGCGGTCAGCTATCGGCATTCAGCGGCTGTCATAGCTGATTTCCGAGAACTGAACGCTGATTGCTGTTAATTAATACTGTTTCAATTTGGCTTCCATGCTTAACGTCGTGTGCGGTACAGCACGGAGTCGCTCCTTTTGAATAAGTTTGCCCGTTTCGCGGCAGATACCGTAAGTCTTGTTCTCAATACGCACCAAAGCCGCTTCTAGGTTGTCAATGAATTTTTTCTGACGTGCCGCCAATTGATTCGTCTGTTCTTTTTCCAACGTGGCAGACCCATCTTCCAAGGTCTTGAAAGTGCCTGCCGTATCGTCAGTTCCATTGCCATTGCTGCTATTCAGCGACTTGGTCAAGGATAACAGTTCTTCTTTCGCTATCCGTAGTTTTTCGAGGATGATCTCCTTGAACTCTTGTAGCTCAGCATCACTATACCGTGTTTTCTCGTTGTTATTTGACATAATTTTACACTTTTTCTATTAAAACGTTCATCTCCTTTTCAGCGATCTCTATCGTGTCACCCGTAGCGAGGCTATCCTCAAATATCAAAGAGTCTGCCAATATCTCGGTGCGAATATAAGATAAATTACCCTGAGCCGCGGCAGCGATGTCCGGAATGTTGCTTAGACTCACGCGGATCCGATCGGTTACTTCAAACCCCCGTTCTTTGCGAAGGTTCTGAATGCGGTTTACCAATTCACGGGAAATGCCTTCGTTTTTAAGTTCCGGTGTGATATGAATATCCAATGCTACAGTGAGGTTGCCTAAGTTGGCCACTTGCCATCCGGCGACGTCTTCGGCAATAATTTCTACGTCAGATGCCAATACGGTATATCTCGATCCGAGTATGGAAATTTGCCCAGTCTGTTCGAGCGTGGTAATTTCATCCGGCCGTAGGGCTTGGATGGCTCCGGCAACTTCTTTCATGTCTTTGCCTACTTTTGGACCTAACGTCTTGAAGTTGGGCTTGATTTTCTTCTTAATGATACCCGAGGTGTCGGTAATAAACTCGATTCCTTTGATATTGGTTTCTGAGAGAATCAAATCCTTAACGGTTTCCACTTTGCGCTGGAAGTCGCCATCCAGTACGGGCAATAGAATTTTGTTCAGCGGTTGCCGAACGTTGATGCCGGTTTTTTTGCGCAGTGATAAGGTGAGTGAAGAAATATCCTGCGCGAGGGCCATGCGGTCTTCCAGATCTTTGTCGACCTGTTCGGTGTGATAAGCAGGGAAATCCGCTAGGTGAACCGACTCGGCTGACTCCTTGCCGGTTACGTTGTTCAGGTCTAAATACAGCCGGTCGCTGAAAAACGGTGCAATGGGCGACATCAGTTTAGCAACGGTATCCAGACACGTGTAAAGTGTTTGGTAAGCTGAAATTTTATCGGGGGTATAGTCGCCTTTCCAAAATCGTCTGCGACAAAGGCGTACGTACCAGTTGCTCAAATGCTCATCCACGAATGTTTGGATAGCCCGGGCGGCTTTAGTGGGTTCAAAGTCGGCATAGTAACTGTCTATCTCTTTGGTCAGACTATTGAGTAAGGAAATAATCCAGCGATCGATCTCCGGCCGGTTAGCGACGGGTAAATCGGGCTCTCGATAGGCGAACTTATCAATATTAGCGTATAATGCAAAGAAGGCATAGGTGTTGTACAGGGTGCCGAAAAATTTACGGCGTACCTCATCGAGCCCTTCTTCATTGAATTTCAGGTTGTCCCAAGGTGCGGCGTTACTGATCATGTACCATCGTGTGGCGTCTGCACTGTATTTGTCAATGGTAGCAAACGGATCCACCGCGTTGCCTAGTCTTTTTGACATTTTATTGCCGTTTTTATCCAGCACCAAACCATTGGACACGACATTTTTGAAGGCTACAGAATGCTTGAGCATGGTGGAGATGGCGTGCAAGGTGAAAAACCACCCGCGGGTCTGGTCTACGCCTTCGGCAATGAAATCTGCCGGGTAAGCATCCTCAAACGGGGCCTTGAAGGGAGTAGCGCTGCCAGCAGTCAGCTTCTGTTGGTCTAATCCCCATTGAGCAAAGGGCATGGCCCCGCTATCAAACCATACGTCGATAAGATCGGGTTCACGGTAGAGTTTTTGCCCCGCATCTGACACCAAAACGACATCGTCTACATACGGACGGTGCAGATCCAGTTCGTCTGTCCCGAATTTGCTGAGATATTGCCGAAGTTTGGCTTTCTCATCCTCATTGAGCACATCCGAAGCAAGACTGCTTTTAATTCTCGTTTTTAGTTCCGCAATGGAACCGATGCAGATTTCTTCGTTTTCGTCAGCGCTGCGCCATATGGGCAGCGGTGTGCCCCAATACCGGGAACGTGAGAGATTCCAGTCAACCAGATTTTCCAACCAATTGCCAAAGCGGCCTGTGCCCGTGGCTTCTGGTTTCCAGTTGATGGTTTTGTTAAGCGCAACCAATTCGTCTTTCACCGCCGTGGTACGGATAAACCAGCTGTCCAATGGGTAATAAAGGACCGGCTTGTCCGTACGCCAGCAATGTGGATAGCTGTGCTCATATTTCTTGACTTCAAACGCTTTGTTCTCCTCTTTCAGTTTGATGGCAATCAGCACGTCGGTGGGTTTAAAACCCTCCGCCGACCGCTCCTCATCACTATAGTATTCTTCTTTTACAAATCGGCCGCCAAATTCACCGATCTCTTTCACGAAACGTCCGCGTTTGTCAACGATAGGTGCATCCTTGCCGTTTTCATCTTTCACGAATACGCCCGGCACATCGTTTTCCCGGCTTACACGGAAGTCGTCCGCCCCGAATGTCGCTGAAGCATGTACAATGCCTGTGCCGTCTTCGGTGGTGACAAAGTCGCCGGCGATAACACGGAATCCTTTTTGCTCCAACTCCTCACTTGTAACATAGGGAAGAAGCTGATGGTAGCGGAGGTTGACCAATTCGGCTCCCGAAAATTCCTCACGGATCTCCCAAGGAATGATCTTGTCACCTTGCTTATAGTCTTTTAGTGAAATCGTTTCGCCTTCGGGCTTAAAGTATCGGCCAATCAAATCCCGTGCTAGTACAACGCTTACCGGCTCAAATGTGTACGGATTGAAAGTACGGATTTTAACATAGCGGATTTCCTTGCCGACAACCAGTGCACTGTTGGCTGGCAAGGTCCACGGTGTGGTTGTCCACGCCAAAAAGGCCGTATCTTCGTTTTCGTCTTCGAACAAAGCCGCCATCGCCTGATGTACTTGGTCGCGCTTGATGCGGAACTCAGCGACAACGGTGGTGTCTTTTAACGGTTTGTACGTGCCGGGTTGATTAAGCTCGTGTGAGCTAAGGCCGGTTCCCGCAGCGGGGGAATAAGGTTGTATCGTATACCCCTTGTAGAGCAGGCCTTTTTTATAAAGCTCTTTTAGTATCCACCAAAGGGTTTCTATATATTCGTTTTCATAGGTGATATACGGGTTGTCCAGATCAACCCAATACCCCATTTTTTCCGTTAAGTCATTCCATACATCTGTATACTTCATGACTTCTCTGCGGCATGCGGCATTGTAATCGGCTACGGAAATGGTTTTGCCAATGTCTTCCTTGGTGATACCCAGTGTTTTTTCAACGGCAAGTTCAATGGGTAGACCATGCGTGTCCCAACCGCCTTTCCGTTTTACCTGATAGCCCTTAAGTGTTTTATAACGGCAGAAAATATCCTTAATGGTGCGCGCCATCACGTGATGGATACCAGGCATCCCGTTGGCCGATGGAGGGCCTTCATAGAAGGTGTATGGCTTGTCGGCCGGACGTTGAGAAATGCTTTTTTCAAAGATTTTTTCCGCCTGCCAACGAACGAGTACTTCTTTGCCAATTTCGGATAAATGAAGCTGCTTATATTCCTTGTACATCAATTATTTGTGTTCAAAAATGAGGTTGCAAAGATAGTGAATTAGTACGAAAGCTGAAAAAGAGATATGATTCGGACAGTTGCTCCTCAACTGGAATCGGTTCGCTTTGCTCCCAATTCCTAGGTTTCGTCTGCAACTGTCCGAATCCAAGGGGATAAAGAGGAAGGGAGATATGATTCGGACGGTTGCTCCTCAACTGGAATCGGTTCGCTTTGCTCCCCATTCCCAGGTTTCGTCTGCAACTGTCCGATCCAAGGGGGGAAAGTAAAGCCGGTCGACTGCTATTAGCGAGTACTGCCTATGGCGGTGGCTTATCGTATTAGCAGATAAGGGAAATTAATTTTTCTTAGTGAAAATTCTTACGCGGAAAACGATGAGCCACATCCACAGGTGCTGCTCGCGTTCGGGTTATTGAAGGTGAAACCTCGGGCGTCAAGGCCATTTTTGAAGTCGATTTCCATGCCGGCAAGATATAAGCCGTGCGCCTTGTTCATGAAAACACGTATTCCTTCGATATCGTATTCGGAATCCCCGTCCTTTTTCTGGTCAAATCCCAGTACATAATTCATGCCGGCGCATCCGCCACCTTCCACACCTACCCGCAATCCGAAATCATCCGATATTTCTTGTTGCTCTTTCAGTTTTTTAAGTTCACTGACGGCACCCGGTGTCAACGTCACCGGTGCTGAAGGCGAAAGCGTTGCTGTACTCATCTCAATTCTGATTTAATTTCAAACACACAAAAATACATAAATTTCGCCACTTTTGCAGAGGAATAAGGATTTTTACGTTCCGTAAACATTAAGGCGCATGGATATTATCGCATTTTCAATTGATGTTGTCAAATATGTTTTGGCTGGATGCATGGTCGTCGGTCTAGCTAATTGGATGTTTTGGAAAAAGTATAATGGATATACATTCCGACTTAAAATGCTTGAACAGAAACATGCGGCCAAAAAGGATATCCTACCACTGCGCTTGCAGGCTTACGAACGGCTTATCTTATTTGCTGAACGGATCAATCCCGTGAATCTTTTAGTTCGCTTACATCAGCAAGGAACGGATGCCGAAGAATTCGAACAGCGTCTTATCAATGAAATCCGTGCAGAATATGAGCATAACATTACGCAACAGCTGTATGTGAGTGATGTTGCATGGTCGGTTACCAGGCAATTGAAAGATAACACCGTTGCCCTCATCCGCAATGCTGGTAAGGGCTTGCAAGCCAATGCAAGTGCAAAAGAACTCAGTACGGTTCTTCTTAATCATATCGCTGCATTAGACGGAAACCCTTATGAGATTGCCGTTAGGACCATTAAAAATGAATTGATGGGTTGATATTAAGTTCGAGCAAGTTGTATCTTTTTTATATCTTTGCGCAACTTTTTAACATTCAATTCTTTGTATCATAATGAGAAGAGACGAAACCATATTCAAATTAATCAATGAGGAGCTCAAGCGTCAGGAAGAAGGCATCGAACTCATTGCATCGGAAAACTTCGTAAGCAAGCAAGTGATGGAGGCGGCAGGATCGGTACTGACGAACAAATACGCAGAAGGCTTACCGGGAAAGCGTTATTACGGCGGTTGCGAAGTGGTGGATGAGGTCGAAACAATTGCCATCGAACGTGCAAAAGAGCTTTTCAATGCCGAATGGGTAAATGTACAGCCGCATTCTGGTGCACAGGCCAATGCTGCCGTGTTTTTAGCGTTGCTGCAGCCCGGCGATAAGATTTTAGGTTTTGATCTCTCTCATGGTGGACACCTCACGCATGGTTCACCGGTTAACTTTTCCGGAAAGCTCTATCAACCGTTATTTTATGGGGTAGATAAGGAAACCGGGTTAATCGATTATAAACAATTAGAGGAAATTGCCTTGCAGGAAAAGCCAAAAGTCATTATTTGCGGGGCTTCGGCATATTCCCGTGATTGGGACTATGCATTTATCCGTCGGGTAGCTGACGAAATTGGTGCTTTGGTAGTAGCAGATATTTCCCATCCCGCAGGGCTTATTGCCCGTGGGTTGCTCAGTGACCCGTTGCCACATTGTCACATAGTTACAACCACTACACATAAGACGCTTCGTGGTCCGCGTGGCGGCCTCATTATGGTTGGCAAAGATTTTGAAAATCCCTGGGGCATCAAAACTCCGAAAGGTGAAATCCGGAGCATCACTTCTCTGCTGGATCTTGCTGTCTTCCCAGGTACACAGGGTGGTCCTCTGGAACATATCATTGCGGCGAAAGCCATAGCGTTCGGAGAGGCACTGAGTGAAGATTACATGGAATATGTTGTCCAGGTGAAAAAGAATGCGGCAACGTTGGCGCAAGCCTTTGTCGGTAAGGAATATAATATCATTTCTGGCGGTACGGATAACCATTTGATGCTGATTGATCTCCGGAATAAGGGGATTAGCGGTAAAGCAGCCGAGGCGGCGCTCGGAAAGGCTGGTATCACAATCAATAAAAACATGGTGCCTTTTGACGATCGGTCGCCATTCGTTACGTCAGGTATCCGCTTGGGCACAGCCGCAATTACTACGCGTGGGCTTAAAGAAGCGCAGATGCTTGAAATTGCTGAGATGATCGATGTGGCATTGATCAAACACGATGATGATGCGGCGCTTGGCAAAATCCACAATAAAGTAAAAACCTTGATGGCGAAATATCCGTTGTACGCCTAATCGGGCTTTGTCGGCTAAGTGAAAAGGGTCCTTGCATTGGTAGGGACCTTTTTTGGTGTTGAATATTACGCTGCGCAATTCAACGGGGACTAAGAGGAAAATGAAATTCAGAATGAAGTATTTTCCAAGCGTTAAATTCAAACAAAAGCTTTGAATTTTTGAAAATTTTGCGTTGTTTTGGAAACTCACATAATATAGGAGAGCTAATATAGGAAATACGACTACACGAAAAGGGTTACTTATTTGTTGAAAATAGTAAATGTGAACGTAGCGTATTATGAAGCTTGAACAACGAACCGACCAGGAACTCATCCGTCTTTATGTTGCTGGTGATGAGGCCGGCCTTGAGGTCTTAATTGATCGATATAAATCAAAGATATATACATCCATTTATTTACTGGTGAAAGATGAGTATCTGGCCGAAGATATTTTCCAGGATGCTTTCATCAAGGTGATTAACACACTCAGAAACGGTCGGTACAATGAGGAGGGTAAGTTTTTGCCCTGGGTTATGCGCATTGCGCATAACTTGGTCATTGACTATTACCGAAAGGAGCGCCGTACGCCGGTGGTCGTAAACAGCGATGGATTTGATATTTTTGACGTGCTACACTTTACAGACGAAAGTGCGGAAACGCGTATGATCCGTGAGCAGACACATAAAGACCTGCGTAGGATGATCCAGCTTCTACCGGACGACCAGAAGGAGGTGCTTATTATGCGACATTACGGCGAAATGAGTTTTAAAGAAATAGCCGATGTTACTCAGGTGAGCATCAATACTGCTTTAGGTAGAATGCGTTACGCACTCAACAACCTCCGCAAAATGATGTATGGCAAGGAACTCGCCCTAAAAATCGGATGATCGATTGTGTGATGATCTGGATCGGGTCGTCACGCAAACAGTTTGCCTTGGGTGACTTTAGGTGATATGCCGAGAAAGTTTAACTTTTGGGCCACCGAATACGAAAAAGTGCCAGCCTTTCGTTTCAAAAGGATCATATTTTTTGCTTGAAAACTTCCGTGGTATCTGGTGCGATTCCAGATCGGCCAAATGGCTTCATGTTGAAGGGGCGTAAGGTTACGAGCAATGGTTATATGGGGCTTTGATACAAAATAAGGCGCAAATCCCTTCGTGTTTACGAACGGTCTGAGTTCCGCCCGGCGCAACGATATCAACTGGCGTATGGGGTCGGTCGATTTGACATCGACGAATATGGTGTGTCCGAAACTGCCAAAGCCTTCCAGTTCTACATCGAAGGGTTTTGTGGCAGCCGCTAACCCCTGAAGCTGCCGGACAATATATTTTTCATAGGTGTCGTACTGTATAAACCGCATCAAGGTAATGTGGCCCTTGGAAACAATCGCATTGGGATAGCGGTGATTTTTTATAAAGTACTCCTTAAATGCCCGTATTTGCTTTTGTGCTTCAGCAATGGGTTCAATGATCAATAGGTATTCATACAAATGCAAACCGAAAGCAGGTTGAAGTGATGTAGCCATAATCTAATTTTTTTAGTAAAGATAAAAAGTCTCCAGCGCACTTCCAAGTTTTTCAATTCAAATTACTAAAAAAATTAACATAATTACAGCGCTTTTCTGAAAAGGCGGATGTGGTTGCCGGATGGAAATAAAGGGTCGAATCCCATTTTTTCAGCAAATCGGCATGCAGGATAGTTCGAAGACGAGGTCGAGCACCGCATAGCGGTTATGTCATATGATTTCTTGGCAAATGTGACCACAAGCTGAAAAGCCGCGGCCATAATGCCGTTTCCCCAATAGGAGGGGGCGAGGGATCCTCCAAATTCGATTTCGCGTGTTTCCCGGTTCCAATGGTGTAGCGCACAGTCGCCGACTACCGTACCAGGGTTATCTGTCAAACGGATGGTCCATAGCATTTCACACATTGAAACAACACGCTTTGTAAAGCATTCCGCCGTTTCATCGGGCTGTATAGCGGATTCGGAAGAACCATCGTACGTCGCGAGTTCGGCATAAAGGTTATAAAGTGCATGATTATCCGCATGGGTTAATACATGAAGTTCGACGCCATTGCCCGATAATGTATGTGACTCATCGATCTGAGCTACATCCATAGCGGTGCGCCGATATGGGGTCCGTTCGAAGAAAAGCATATCGGCTCAATTTTTTTTGGATAGGGTCTTGGACATTGCTTTTTTTAGATTTTCATCCGCCCGCATCCTGACAAGTTTTGTGACCAAAGCTTCCGGGAACGGTTCGTCCCATGGGAACTGTATCGCACCTTTCGTTTGTTTGTAGCGGGAGAGGTCCTTCTTGAAGACTTCTTTAAGCGTCGCACTAGCGGGATAAAGTGCCCAATGATTTTTCCAGGCCGCGAAGTAGATCAATATTCCTTTATAATGATAAGCGGGCATTTGGTAGCTGATGACTTCATCCGCGTCGGGTACTGTGTGTTTAATCGTTCTCCGAAGTTGGTCCAAAAGTGCTCTCTTGCTGTTGTCTGTGATGGTTGCGAGGTATTCATCAACAGTTTTAAAGCCATTGGTTTGAACATTTTCCATTTTTTCCGTTAGCTGGAGATTTCCTTATACAAACATAATCACTAATTTAAGATCCGAAGAAGGGAAGACATGACAATTTAAGGGGGAAAATGCGACAAAGCGCAAACAGTTAAGCCGTGTATTGAAGAGAAAGTGGTTTGCAGATTCAGCGGTTATCCGTATACTTGCAGCATTTTTAATGACATATCATGTTACCTTATCGATTTCTCATTCTTTCTTTTCTGTCCCTTTCTTTTCTGGCGTGTAAAAAAGATAAACCCACTGAAATTGCGGACCTGGTCTTTCCCTCTGACACCTATTATGTATCGAACGGCAGCGAACTCCAGCTTGATGTCCAGCAAGGCAATAAGAAATATCAATTGACCGTCGATGATGGGACTATGATCCAAGCCCAGGCCGATGGCTCGATATTGCCGGCTGGCCGTCTCATCCTGAAAGGGATGAAAAAAGGCAACACGGTTCTTCATGTGAAAGATGAGGTAAGCGGAAAGGAAGTTTCGTTAAAAATCGTTGTTGTCGATCCGTTTCGGTTACTGAAAATGTCGTCTCCCGTACCTGCAATTAAGGTAGCGCCACAAGTTTCGCAAGAAACACGGAATACCATTCGGGAGGAAGCGAAGGCGTTTGCTGATTTCGAACTGGAAAGTATACTTATCTTGCACCGAAATGCGGAACAACGTTTTTTTGTGTTTGAAAAGGGGAAAGAGCTAATAAAATCCAATGTAAAGCAATCCGGCACCTACGAATTGGTTTTTGACGCAGAAGGTGAGCAAAGGTTAACGCTTCATTTCGATGGAGCAAATACGCCGCTGACCCTTGGTGTCCGGGCTAACAGTTCATGGGCTACCCACCAACTCAGGGAATTTGCAGGAAGCAACCCGGCTGACCAGATCGCCGCAAAGCGCATGGGTACCATCCGTGCCGAGGTACCAGCCGAATATTTCGATCGCTTTTTTATAACCTACAAAGATCTGACCCAGCATTTTCTAGAGGCTTATCAGGATGTCGAGCTTGTCGAGCTGTATCAACAAATCGAAATATGGTCCGATTTCCAGAACTACGGTCTGAAGATCGGCGATGAGCTACTGGATTAAGTAAAGGCTACCTATTTCCAACGTTAGTATCGGCCGGGCGCTTATGGGCGGTGTTTTTTTTAACATACCATGCCGTACATACCAGAGCACTCAGCAGAACCGTTGCATGTAACAGCAACGCAATTTTGTCTGTTTTTTCCATGAGCACTTGGGATGTACCGGATGGATAATTTAATTTCCAAAGCGCTCCGCCATTGCCCTTTAAGCCCACAGCATTTTGTAGAACATTCAGCGCAAAATGGATTCCGGTTGGCATAGCGATTCCACGTGAATATAATGCTGCTAATCCGAACACGAATGCCCATACAAAGGGACCTGTAAGGGAAACGTACACGCTCCATCCATTAAGTATGTGATACGCTCCAAAGGAAACAGCAACTACAAGCTGGCTCATCCAGACACCGTAAGCGTTTTTGATTCGTATCTGCGGATAAGAACGGAATCCTATTTCCTCCATCAGCGCTAGCGGAAAGATGGGAAGATAGACAAATAAAAACCGCAGGTCAAAGGGATCGGGATGGAAGTGCATCGTAAGCTCACTGAAGGACAGCAGGGTAAAAAGAATCCATATGAAAATCAGCGTTCCTATAAGGAAACCCGAAAAAAATCTGGATGGGGTTTTCCGTTCCCACATCAGACCAATTGAGGCAAACGATTTCTTCTCGGTCTTTAAGAAGACCCACGCAATTAGCAGTCCTCCGAGTGATCCAAGAACTCCATATATCAGCATATCGTAAGTTGAGGGAAACATGTTACGTACAATCCCGCCTATAATGAGTGGTCCCATAAAAAGGAGCATAAACAGAATGCTCTTAACCAATGCAGCAGCTCTCGTCATGTAACAAATGTAACACCCTAAAATCTAACGTTACGTGTCATTTATCAAATGACGTACAAACGGCGTATAGTGCCACCTGAAATTTCAACGTATGCAACGTAACCATTTACAGAATCTGGCCCAATCAATAAAAGAGAGCCGCATAAAAAAAAGATACACTCAGCGGGACCTTGCAGAAATCAGTGGCATTAGCTTACGATCGATTCAGCGGATAGAGAATGCTGAAGTACTTCCACGATCCCATACATTGCGCGTATTAGCTGATCACCTCGATTTTTCCCTCGAACCGCAACCGTCATCCAGGGAGATTGTTCGTGGCCAACTTAACAATGCGCAAAAAATAATACTTTCCTTTAGCGTGGCGATGCTCTTGTTTTTGCTTGCAGGGGCTTATATTTTTCAGTCGACAAGATTTCCGGAAACGGAGTTGGAACTGGTTTTGTATATAGCAGGTTTCATTGGCATTTATGTAATAATTATCTTGGTGGTCTGGAAATAAAAATGGAAAGTAACCGCTAAAGAAAATCACATCCGTTGTGGTATACGTAATTCTTTATTTCGTAGCCATTACTCTGCATTTGGTTGAATTGAATAATGGATAAACTTTTCGAAGTTTATTTTTGTCAGCAACATGAAGTAATACCGCATAATGGCTGCACGGACAGACGAAGGCGCTTAAGTTTATTACCGAATACCATTCCCGACTTTCGCAATTGGGAATGGTATTCGCACTTGTTACGTTTCTTGAGAGTTTAAATTCTTCGCCGAATTAAATTTTAATAAGTGGCGATCATCAGATGTTACGTCTGGTCTTGACTCCTTAAGAAAATTTTGATAATATCATCCGCATCCGATAACATCCAATTGTTCCTGCCAATATCAGCGACGAACGAACATAACTCATCGATACTCGGATAATCTTCTTGTCCTATAAATAACCGGGCGTCATCAATGAGTATTCCATGTGCTAATGAAGTACCCGGTATTGTTCGAAATCTGCCTTATTTTTCAAGAATAGCTGATAAGCCTCAAAATCGGCTTTTTCAAGCGACGACCAAATATTTTCTTAAACATAATGATTAATTTATTCACACATGTGGTTTTCTGAATATCGTCAAAGTTATACTTTATGGCTATCCAAGCCCTAGGAGCTTCTGCAAACTTAAGGACGAAATCTTTATCAATAGCGTGATAAAATCAAAATTTTGTTACCAAACCGGGAAATGGAGCTATGAAAATGTAGTTGGGATCAACCACGCGAAATTTCGCCGATTTCGCAACATTACTCGATTGGCTTTTAGCGCAATGTAGACGGTAGATTGCGATTTGTTGATTTAATCTTTGCCTTTGTAGCAAAGTTTTGTCCAAAATCTTTCGCAAATGCAGTTTCGCCTTGTCGATTTTGACAGACAATTAAATTCTAACGCTATGGAAAGATTTAACATTGAGCAGATCAGCCAGTTTTTAACTGTTGAAAAAGTGGGTATCTGCAGCGCAGATCACCGCGAAGTCCGCGAAGGAACAGATTTTTGGGGAGATACGGAAACGATCAGCGGAATGACCATCAGTACGACGACCACCACTACCCGATTGAATTTACAATAACGAAAAAACAATAGTTGACCCAAAAATGGTACGGGGTAAGCCAAAGCAGTTTCAGGGCCTCTATCAAAGCAGGCACATCCGGAATTTTGGATGCCTTATCGTTGAGCACGAGCCTTTGGTCATTGATATGATGAAAGACCTTGTTGGATCGCGGGATGATCTGAAGCTCTTGGGGGTGGTAACTGAAATGGAACAGCTTGCAAAAGTAACGGAAACCATAGTGCCGGAAATCATTTTCCTTGATTTGGTTATCCCATTGGGTAATTGCGGGGATTTTCACTTCGGAAAGCTCCCTAGTGAGTCAAGTATCGTGGTCGTGTCAGCAATCCCACTGAGCCACTATAAAAACAGATACCAACTTGCTAACCCGAGACAACTATATAAACCCGTTTCGTTGGAAAGATTTAACCGGTGTGTCGACGAAGTAATATTGGAACGCATTGAACAGCAAGATGGGCAGGGGGGTTAAAGGAATCGACTTCTACCTATTGCGGGCTCCAAGGTTGCCGTTGGCGACCTTGGATGCCCTTAATTCAAGTGTCACCACCGAATTACTTGACGAGTACTTTCGAAGGCTTTTCTCCGACGGGGAATTGGTGGATGCGATTCGGATAGCAAGTGACGATCTGGGAGGTCAGCTTGATTCGTGGTTGAACGCGCCCACGAGCCGTTTACCACAGAAAGTGGGATTGTCATTGTTTAAATATGTGCTTCGTATGGCAAGCCGGGCGACCCCATTTGGAAAATTTTCTGGAATATCTTTGGGTGCGTTTACCGAGCATTCGGGAATCGGGTTATCTGGTAAATTTTTGCCCAATGTCCGCTTTGATATGGGCTTTTTAGGCCATATCTCCAAGACGCTGTTGGCCGACGACGCGATCAGGTATACCTCGAATTATAAAGTCAATAACAGTTTATACCTTCAGGGAGATCATTACCGGTTTATAGAATGGAAGGATGTCGACGGAAAGAGATCCTTTCAATGGTCGAGGGTTTCAAAGAATCCGATTCTGCAGAGTGTACTTCAATTTGCCAAAGTGCCGGTTTCGTTCAGGCAGCTGGTAGCCCACATTTCCGGATTGGGGGCGCCGGAGAGCAGCGCCATGGAATACCTTGACTTGCTGATTAATGAGCAATTACTGGTGTCTGATCTGGAACCTGCAATTATCGGAGGAAATCCTTTCAATACTATACATGCAAAGGTAAAATTTGCTGTGCAGGATAGCAGCTTGGGCGCTGCCCTTACCAGGTTGGAATCACGTGTTAAGCAGGCCATGGACGGAAAGATCCCAGCCAGTGCAATCAAATCGGAATTGGGGGTGCTGGAGAACGGTTGGAAGGGTAAGGACGTTGTTCAGGTGGATACACGTATCGAAACCGTTTCGAATGAGTTGCATCGAAACGTGCGCGACACCATCATCGAAGAGATTGAAGAATTGGTGCCGCTTAACTACGCCCCTCCGCCAAAGCAACTGTTAGCGTTTGCGCAGCGTTTTTCTTCCAGATACGGCGGACAGGAAGTCCCCTTGATGGAAGCACTTGATCAGGACCGTGGCATTGGTTACGGTGAACGGGCCGGTCAGTATCTGGATGTACACCCTTTAATTAAAGGGCTTGGACTGACGGTGGATAAGAGGATGGATCACCTGCATAATCAGATCCGGGGAGCGGTGTATTTAAAACATTGGGAGTCGGGCGGATTTTCGCCTGAACAACCAGAGGTATTTGTGTCTGAATTTCTACCATCGCTCAATTCAACTATTCATCTTGGTGACTTGCCGGTTACTGGATTTGTGTTCGGTGAACTTATGGCAAAGGATTTTAATGCGATTAATAGGGGTGATTTCCGTTTCAATTTATTGAGCTGCAGCGGCCCTTCTGCACTTCCGTTGATGACAAGGTTTTCGCACCTCGACCCAAGACTGGAGTCCAAACTTCGTGACTGCGTATCTTTAGAAGATAGCAGGTGTGGAGATGCATTGATCGCGGAGATCGTCCACTTGCCGGAGGACCGGATGGGAAATATTATGCAGCGCCCCCGTCTTCGGGAATATGAAATTCCGTTTTTGGGGAATAGCACGGTTTCGGACGCCTACCAGATTCCTTTGACGGATCTCTATGTTTCCGTTAAGGATGGGAAAGTGTGGCTCCGGTCGGGTCGGCTTAACAAGTTTGTGATTCCAAGGCTCAGTTGTGCGCATAATTTCCGGTATGGCGTTACCGCATACCAGTTCCTTTGCGATCTTCAATATCAATCAAATGCGCTCGACATTTCATGGGATTGGGGGGAGCTTAAAAAGCTGCCTTACCTGCCGAGAGTCTCACATAAGCACCTGATTTTGTCTCGTGCGCAATGGCAGATTCCCAAGGGCGCGCTGGAGAGCATGCAATCCGATACGGATGATGCACTGGTGGATAGGCTGGTCACTCTGTTTAAGCTGCCAGAAATTGTGGTATTGGCAGAGGCCGATAATGAGCTGATCCTCAATCTGACGAACCCATTTGCCAGGAAGATTTTGGTTGACAGAGTTAAAAAAGGAAATGTAAAGCTAATGGAATGTTTGCTGGACTTGGGCAGTCCGGTTTCAGACTCGGACGGTCTTCACTACGCCAATGAATTAATCATTCCTTTTTATACCGGTTCGGAGGTTCAGGGAACTCCGGATTTGGGGGATGGGCTGCAAGGCAAACTGGTTCGTTCCTTTCCGCCCGGAAGCCGGTGGTTATTTGCTAAGATATATTGCGGAGAACGCGATTCTGACTACCTATTAGCCGATCAGATAGCTCGGATTGTTCTTACGTTGAAGCAACGGAAATTAATCGAAAAATGGTTTTTTATTCGGTATCGGGACCCCGAACCGCATATAAGGTTGCGTTTTCAGATTAAAGAGGGGTTACCCGAATCGGTATTTGCTCAGTTGATGGAGGTAACGGCAGAAAATTTGGACTCCTTGGTCAAGTCTGGGGTCATCCATCGGTTTGTCTACGATACGTACGAGCGGGAAGTCGAACGGTATGGCGAGGATACCATGGAAACCTGTGAAGAAATATTCCGGATTGACAGCGAGTATATATTGCAGGCTATTGCGGATTTCCTTAGGCCTGATGGGCACCATACTTGTTGGATGTACGCTGTATCGGGAGTAGATGATATGCTGAGCGCGTTCGGTGCGGATGACCAAGAAAAATTGCGTATCGTGGACACGTGGTTTGACGCATTTGCAATTGAGTTCAAGCTAGATAAGGAGACGAAAAAGAAAATGGGGAACCGGTATAGGGAATTCAGGCCAAAACTTGAATCGGTTTTAAACGGGGATGCCGATATTGGTGGGTTGTCGGATGAGCTCAGACAAATCAGGATTTCATGCCTTGTTGATGCATTCATACCCTTTAATGGCCTGCAACGGGAAAAGGCAGTAAGTATTTTGGCCAACTTATGCCATATGTACCTAAATCGGATTTTCTTTTCGAATCAGCGCGAAAATGAAATGGTGGTTTACCACTTCCTCGGAAAATTTTACCTAGCTCGCATCAAAAAAGATGGTGCGGTTGGTCCCCAAGCGACGGGGGCATGCCTATGCTAAACCAAACCTTCTGAAAAGTTCGGGCCTGTACTGGGCGCCTACCGGGAGGTCTTTTATCGAACCTTTCATGATGATTTTATTTGCCGCGACTTCCCGTATAAAATCTGTATTGGCAATGAAGGATTTATGTATGCGTAAAAACTTGCCTGCCGGAAGGAGCTGTTCCATTTGAATGAGCGATTTTCTGTGCAGAATTTCCTTTTCCGGTGTGGCTATGATGACATATTCCTTGCTGCCTTCAACGTAAAATATTTCGTCGAACCGAATAATCACATTATTATGTCCATCTTTTGCCGTGACGAAATCCTTTCGGTTAGGGGATTGGCGGAGACCGTTTTTTAATCGGTCCTGGGCTTTGGTTACCGCTTTGAGGAATCGGGCATAATCATAGGGCTTGACAACATAATCCACAACGTCCAGTTCGTAGCTTTCGGCAGCGAAACCGGCATTGGCGGTCACGAATATGAACAACGGCGGATTTGAGAGGTGTTTTCGGAATGCCATTCCGGTAATCCCTGGCATTGCAATGTCGGAAATCACCAGATCGACGTTTTCGGATTTCAGGAACTCCCATCCGTCTTTCACGTTATCGAAGCTGCCCCTTAGATTCAGAAACAGCGTATTACGGATGTTTTCTTCTAAAAAGGATTTGGCGTAGGGTTCATCTTCAAGCGCTATGCAGGTGATCTCCATGATACAATAAATTTAAGGTCAGTTTAATCCTATAACGGTCAGTATCTTCTATAATTTCAAGAGCATGGCGATCGGGATAATTCAGTGCGAGCCTGCGCTTCACGTTCTCCATACCCGCTCCGCCTTCTTCCGGAGCAGGAGAACTCCTGTCAACGCCATTTTCTACCCGGAGGATTAAATGGTCGTCTTCTATGACGCATGAAATGAAAATCCACGCGTTTTGCAGGCTTCTGTCTGGGCCGTGCTTGAAGGCATTTTCTACGAATGGTATCAGCAAAAGGGGCAGGATTCGGTAAGGCTCGTCCGGTTCCTGGATTTCAGTTCGTAAAGGAAAATCGGTTTTATACCGGATGCGCGCTATCTGGACAAAATTTTTGATAAATTCGATTTCCTGATCCAACGGAATAAGCTCTTTTTTTGATTTATAGAGTATGTACCGCATCATTTCGGAAAGCTGCATGATCGTGGTGAGTGCATGAGGCTCCGCAAGTTTTACCATTTGGTAAATCCCGGTGAGGGTATTAAACAGGAAATGCGGAGAAATCTGGGTTTTCAGGAAGTTCAATTCCATTGCCAGTTTGTCACGCTCAAGCTTCGTAGTAACGTACGATTGATCAATCATTCTTTTCATCAGCCTTGGCCAAAGCGGAAAAGAGATGACGTAGATGTAGTCCAATATAAAAATCGGAAGGTTTCTTGGGTGTAGAAGAGATAAAAGTCCGCCGTCAAGTACCAGCGAAAGGTACCTTTGCCAATATTCCTGGGCTTCCGGAAGGAGGTTCCTGTCAATCCAACAGGCAATGTAGGTAAGGGTAAGCCACCAAAAGTACGTGAAAACGACCCACAATCCTGTTAAGACAAACTTTTTCTTGAGTAGCCAATGATTAACTACATAGGATGTCGTAAAGTAAAAAAGAGTCGTGGTTGCGAAAAGATCTTTGGAAACAAAAAGCCAAGAATGGTTTCCTGCCAACCTTCGGTAATTCATGTAATAGAGAAGGGTCAGGAAGAGCCAAAAAAGGACATGGCAAATGACACGTATTTTCGGCGTATACCACCCAAACCAATTAAAGCTGCGTACCATTTAGATTTTGGCCTAATTTATCTGATCGTAAATGTAGGAAAAACAGTGGTTATTCGAGAATAATTTTAGCTTTTGGCATATTTCCGCATTGAGAGAAGGGGAACGAATAAAGTTTGAGGGAAAAGAGAAACCCTCTCTAATCATCTTAGAGAGGGTTTTATCAGCGGTCTGGACGGGACTCGAACCCGCGACCCCATGCGTGACAGGCATGTATTCTAACCAGCTGAACTACCAGACCTGCTTCCCGTTCGGGACTGCAAATATAGCGTGTTTTCGCTATTTGCAAATAAAAATTTTAAAATATTTATAACGTGGCGCCTTCTTTCATTTTTTCGGCATTCTCCGCGAATTGAAGAGCATCGATAATCTCCTGAATATCACCGTCCATGATAGCAGGAAGGTTATACATGGTCAATCCGATGCGGTGTTCTGTCACCCGTCCCTGTGGATAATTATACGTGCGGATTTTGGCAGAACGGTCGCCCGTTGATACCATTGTTTTCCGTTTAGCGGCAATATCACCATGCTTTTTTTGAACTTCCAATTCGTATAGTTTCGACCGCAGCATTTCCATGGCCAGCTCCCGGTTGGCCAATTGGGAACGCTCCACCTGGCAAACGACAACAATTCCGGTCGGCTTGTGAGTAAGCTGTACTTTGGTTTCTACTTTGTTGACATTTTGCCCTCCGGCCCCGCCTGAGCGGGATGTCTGCATTTCGACATCGGCAGGGTTTATTTCCACGTCGACCTCCTCGGCTTCCGGAAGCACCGCTACGGAAGCCGCTGAGGTGTGCACACGGCCTTGTGTTTCCGTGTCAGGCACACGTTGCACGCGGTGTACGCCCGATTCGTACTTCAATTGCCCATATACATCCTCCCCGGTTACTTTCAGGATAACCTCCTTATATCCGCCCGCAGTTCCTTCGGTTACGTCCATTACCTCGGCACGCCATCCTTTTTGTTCAAAGTAGCGGGTATACATCCGGTAGAGATCCCCGGCGAATAAAGCAGCCTCATCACCGCCCGTGCCACCACGGATTTCCAATATCGCATTTTTGGAATCTTCCGGATCCTTCGGAATGAGCATCAATCGAATTTCCTCCTCTTTGGCCTCCTTTTGTTCCAAAAGAATGTCCAGCTCCTCCTTGGCCATCTCACGCAATTCTTGGTCCTTTTCGTTGGCAAGAATGCCCTTGTTGGTCTCGATGTTGCTGACCATATTCTTGTAAATATGGTATTGATCTACGATTTTGCCCAGATCTTTATACTCTTTATTGAGTTGGGCAAACCGCTTCATGTCATTGATGGCTTCGGGGCTGCTTAGTTCACGCTCCACCTCTTCCCACCGGTCTTTTATGGCTTTTAATTTCTCCAGCATAATTTGTTACCTATGAAATCGCTGTTTTTGTTTCGTCTTTCCGCTTTTTTGGTAATCTAAGAACGCGGGGGTCAATATACAGAAATACAACTCAGCGACCGTGCGCACAAAAATATGCTTTTTTTGCCGGTTTTTGATGCAGGAGACACTGGAATCCCCTCAGTGCGGCGACACAGCTTTTAGGCCGACGATGGAGCCGATTAGCGTAGTGATAAAGATCAACCGCCACAAGGTAGCCGGTTCCTTAAAGAAAAGGATGCCGATCAATACCGTGCCGACCGCTCCGATTCCCGTCCAAACCGCGTAGGCAGTGCCAAGTGGCAGCGTTTGGGTTGCCCGTATTAACAGCACCATGCTTACAGTAAGACAAATGGCGAAACTTACGTACCACCAGATGGATTCCATGCCGACGGTGGTTTTCGCCTTGCCGAGGCTTGTCGTAAAACCTACTTCAAACAAACCAGCAATAATCAAGATAATCCAATTCATAGTGAATATTTTTTTTGCAAATATCCGTATTGAATCGTCTTCAATTTTTTACAAATGATAAAAAAAACGGATTACCTGATTTCCGCACGGATCCGGCTTAATGTGACCTGGCTGATTCCAAGATAGGAGGCGATATGTCCCAGTTGGACGCGCTGCAACAGATTGGGTTGGTTTTTGATCAGTTCCTGATAACGCTCGGCTGCGGTTTTGAATTGCCGTGACATCAGTCGCTCTTCAGTCTTTATCAGCTCCTGCTCCGCAAGTTTCCGGCCCCAATTTGCGACCTGAATATCCTGGGAATACAGTTGAAGTAGATCGGTGATTTTTAGGCGGTGTAGTTCGCTTGTTTCCAGCAGTTCGATATGCTCATAACCGGGGCGGTGTTGAATGTAGCTCTTCAGCGAAATTAATGCGTCGCCTTCCGTTCCGAAGCAAAGGGTCACTTCGTTTCCCCGATGGTGATAATAAACACGGGCGAGTCCCTGGGAAATGAAGTAAATGTCTCGTTCTAGTTTGCCGGCCCGGAAGAGTAAATGGCCTTTGCGTAAAGTGATGGGGTGGACAATTGCCGTCAGGCTATGAGCGGAAGTGAGGGGCAATGGAGCGATGCCGGATATGATGGTGTGGATATCCATGCTGAAATTAAGATTCCCACTGACGCAATGTCAACTGTATCCCGTCAAACACCGCATAGGTGTTGTAGTTTATCCACTCCCCTAAGTTGATGTACTTACTGCCTTGGGGCAGATTGACTTCCAAAGGGAGATGGCGGTGCCCAAAAATGAAGTAGTCGTAACGTTGCTTTTCCAGGATAGACTTGGCGTAGATAACCAGCCATTCTTTGTCCTCGCCCTGGAATTTCTCCTGACCGCCGGAAGCAATACGGCTGTGCGCAGACCATCGCTGCGCAATACCGATTCCGAGGTTGGGGTGCAGGCGGGCGAATAGCCATTGGCAGAAACGGCTGCGAAAGATTTTTTTCAGCAGTTTGTAGGTGCCATCGCCCGGACCCAATCCGTCGCCATGGTGCAGATAAAATGTTTTCCCGCCCCGCTCAAGGATCAGTTCGTTATCCAGGATTTCGGCTCCCAACTCGTTTTTTAGGTAGCCGAACATCCACATGTCGTGGTTGCCCTTAAAAAGTGAGATTTTCACACCCAAGTCCGCCAGCTCCGCCAGTTTGCCCAGAAAGCGGATGTAGCCTTTCGGTACGACCGTAGCATATTCAAACCAAAAGTCGAAGATGTCTCCCATCAGGTACAGCTCGGCGGCGTCTACCTTAATGAAATCCAGCCATCGGACAATGCGCGATTCCCGTTCGCGCGTTGTTGAACGGGGATGTGCTCCCAAGTGAAAGTCGGAAGCGAAATAGATCTTATCGCGCGTGGTCATTGCGGCCAAACTTAGATAAAATTGTTGTGATGTACAATTCTCATCAAATTCCTTACCTTTGCCCCATGACCAAGGAACAGATACAGGACTTGAGGGATCGAGCAGCTTCCCTAAGGAGGCATCTTTGACATTGATGCACGAAAAGCTGAGATAGAAAAAGAGCAGGACATTACCTTACAGCCCAATTTCTGGGATGATTCCAAAGCGGCCGAGAAAACGCTGCAATCCATTAAAAGCAAAAAAATATGGACCGACCATTTTGACGAAGTGGCGGCGGCTGTAGATGATGCAGTGGTGATGTTTGAATTTTACCAGGCTGGGGATGCATCCGAAGCGGACCTTCGGGAGCAATACGATAGCGCGTTGGAGAAAATCGAGGCATTGGAGTTTAAAAATATGCTAAGTGCCGAAGAAGATCAGTTGGATGCGGTATTGCAAATTACAGCGGGCGCCGGCGGTACAGAAAGTTGCGATTGGGCGGGTATGCTGATGCGCATGTACATCATGTGGGGCGAAAGCAGCGGTTATAAGGTGACCGAGCAGGATTATCAAGAGGGAGATGTGGCAGGCATTAAAACCGTTACGTTGCAGTTTTCCGGCGACTTTGCCTATGGTTATCTGAAGGGGGAAAACGGGGTGCACCGACTTGTCCGGATTTCTCCGTTTGATTCCAACGCCAAGCGGCATACTTCCTTTGCTTCCGTGTATGTCTATCCGTTGGTAGACGACAATATCGAAATTGAGGTAAAAGATGCGGACATCGAATGGGATACCTTCCGGTCTGGCGGAGCGGGCGGGCAAAACGTAAACAAGGTTGAGACCGCCGTGCGGCTGCACCACAAGCCCACGGGAATCATCATCAAAAACCAGGAATCCCGTTCCCAATTACAGAATAAAGAGAATGCGCTGCGATTGCTGAAATCGCAATTGTATGAAATCGAGATGCGGAAAAGGCAAGAAGCCACGGCCGCAATCGAAGGGAGCAAGAAGAAGATCGAATGGGGCTCACAGATCAGAAATTACGTGCTGCATCCCTATAAACTGGTGAAAGACCTTCGCACCAACGTCGAGACGTCCAACACCCAAGCAGTGCTCGACGGAGAAATCGATGAATTTCTGAAAGCCTATTTGATGGAGTTTGGAGGGAAATAATTAAAACTCATTCTTCCACATCATGCTCTCAACGGGGCGGGTAGTCTTATTGTTATATTTGGCATTACCCTTGGTGTTGTAACGTGTCTCGATATCCCCTTCCACTTTGAAGTAAATCAATTGGCCGATGGGCATCCCCGCATAGACCCGGACGGGTTGGGCAACAGAGATTTCCAGCGTCCAGGTGTTGCAAAACCCGACATCACCTTTTCCGGCCGTGGCATGAATGTCGATGCCCAGGCGCCCCGTGCTGGATTTACCTTCCAAAAACGGTACATGATTATGCGTTTCGGTGTACTCGAGCGTTACGCCAAGATACAGCGTGTTGGGCTCCAACACAAACCCGGTTTTGGGAATTTCAAAATGCACAATTTCGTTGTGTTTTTTAGCATCCAGCACGCGGTCTTTGTACGTAGCCAGGTATTTTCCCAAATGGACATCGTATGAGTTGGTACCCAGGCATTCCCGTCGGAATGGTTCAATAATGATGGAACCCCTGTCAATTTCTTCGAGTATGCGTTTATCAGATAAGATCATGTTGGATTTTCGATTTCACAAATCATCGCACCAAAGATAATGGATTAATTGGCCGATAAAATTGCATTTGTGAAAAAATGCAATTTTCGCTAAGTTTGACTACATGGCATTAGTATATTTACGTGAGTTGGATAACAAAGTCCGCTTTGCGATCTGGCGCATCGAAGAATCCGCAGAAGACCTAATCGGTCGATTGCAACTGGATGAACGCGAACGGGCCGTGCTTAGCGGTTTAAACAAAGGCAAGCGGACATTACATTGGTTAGCCACCCGCGTGTTGCTGCGGAAAATGCTGAATACACCCGGTTATATCAACTGCCCGTCTGACGAGAACGGAAAACCTTACCTAGCGAATTTTCCGCAGCGGATTTCACTCACACACTCCTTCGATTATGCTGCCGTGATGATGAGCGATGATGGCGAGGTCGGCATTGATCTGGAATTGGTGAAGCCGAAAATTCTGCGCATCGCGGATAAATTCATGAAACCGGAAGAATTGGAGGTTATCGGAAACAACCACATCGAAAAGCTATATGCGTGTTGGTGTGCAAAAGAGGCCGTGTATAAATTGCAAGGGAATAAAGGGGTTTCATTTAAAGATAATATGACCATTCAGCCGTTTGATTTTCAGGATCAGGGCGTGTTGTTCCTGGAGTTGGACGCTCCCAACAGAAAAGAATTGTTTAAGGTATATTATGAAAAATTCCAGGAATATATGTTGGGATATGTGACGGAAGGCCAACTATAAAAAAATGCTTAAAAGAGATTCATTAACTGCACAGATGCAGCAATTGAGCCATACCTTGGCCAAAGTAAAGCGACTCATTGAAGAACGGCAGGATGCTCAAGCCTTGTCTACGCTACAGGAGGTACTGGGGGAATATTTCGGTACGAGTATTACGGATTTACTGGAAACCCCGGCCAATGTGTTCATTCAACGATTCAAAAAGGAAGGATTGAAACCGGAAGAACTTGGACTATTGGCCGATTTTTTGGATGTATTGGGTACGCTGAATGGCGATTCGAAGGAACGGTGTACGATTTGGGAGAAAGTAGTGGTCATCTACGATACCTTGGAGCAGGAGCATAAAGTGGTATCGTTTGCTCACATTGCAAGAAGGAGTGCAATTTTGGCGCAGTTGGATGGCGAATCCCAATCCTGAAAAATCAGTTTAAGGAGCACTTTGCAGTGCGCTGACGAGCTGCGTTAGACTATTGATCTGTGCATTGCGCATACGAAGCGTTCCTTTGGTAGCGATCTTTCCTCCGTCAATACGCCGACCTGACGCTTCCAGATAGTCAAAATACCGAAGATAAGGTGTAAATGCAGACGAGATAGAAGTGGTGTCCATGCTTCCAAAATTAACCCGTAAATACAGCGCGTCAGGGGAAGCGCTGCGCTGTTTGGGGATATCCGAATGGTGGTCTGCTGTGTGGAGTTGCAGAAAACCGCCGGGAACAGGGGTTACGCCTACCCGGTACAACGGCATCACCTCTTTATTTAATCCCTGTGGATCAAGTATCCGTTGGGCGTGCAAGTAGTTAAGTAAACCCTCTTTGGCGGCAATGGACAGGTAAATTTCCGGTACGGGTTTTTCAACGACTTCCTTGCGTTCCAGCATATTGAAATTTTCATCGTAATCATAGCTAATGATCGTGTCTTGCTGGGTCACACTACCCTTCCATTCTATGATTAGGTTGCCTTGGTCATATTTGAGCAGACTGTCTCCATACAATGTATAGGGCCCGATTTCGAATGTTTTGTTCGCCAGGGAATACGGTATACCGGCAATCCAGAGACTCGCGGTGTTGGAATCGGGGAATTGGGGTTTGACAGCTTCGGCCGTTGACGGATTTCCCAACGCATGTATGACGGAAAATACGATCCGCCCGTTTTTAAATTCAATCGTCGTTGGATGCTCACCCATCACAGCAACATGTCCGCTTGACTTCCGGATGCCGGGGAATCGGCCTTCACTAACGGTTGACCGGGTGTTGGATGTCATCAAGGTATGCACGCTTTTTCGAATTCCAGGTAGGGCTGACGCGATTTTTTTCGGAGATAGGGCAAAGAAGACCCGATTTGCGTCATATTCCGCCAGTACGTATTCGGAATACGCAAACGTTCCCAGCGAATCTTGCTCGACGCGCAAGGTCGGTTGTTCGCTTAGCCACCTCGAGAACTCCGAACTGTCGGTAAGCGGGAGGGAGCCAAAATACACTTCGGCGGTGGCATCCTGTTCAGACCGGTTAAGCTGATATAAAAATATATTAGCCGGAACAGCGATTCCGGTATGTGACCAGGTCTCACGGTCGAATCCGGTAGGTTTGTCCGGTTGATTTTCATGGTAATAATCGCTGTTCCACAGTGCATTCCAAGCTAGATCTACCAATAGGACATCCACACCAATTCGGATAATTGAAGAGGCTTCTGCTGGAATCGGGGTTTGGTACGAACGGTATTGACGGTACGCCCAATATGCCCATGTTGCTGTTACGATCAGCAATAGAAGCCCTGTTACGATTAAGAGTATCCGTTTCACTGGTGACGGGCCAGTAGTTCACGGACCTGCTGGGAGGCGCGTTCATTATCCACTTTGTCGATAATGTGCGTGATGATGCCTCGCTCGTCAATCACGAATGTGGTGCGCAACGTGCCCATGTACTTTCTTCCGAACAGCATTTTTTCGCCCCAGACACCATAGTCGTTGACGATTTTCTGATCGGTGTCCACCAGTAGATTAAAGGGGAGGTCGAATTTCTTGGCAAAATTTCGGTGTGAACGCTCTGTATTGACACTTACGCCGATTACTTCAAAACCGTCGGCCAGGAGCGATTGATAATTGTCGCGGAAATTGCAGGCTTCGGTAGTACAACCAGGCGTATTGTCTTTAGGATAGAAATAGAGGATGATTTTTCTTCCTTGATAGTCTGCCAGCGAAACAGTTTCTCCATACTGGTTTTTTGCGGTGATGGCAGGGGCTTTATCTCCCACGTTGAGTTTTGTCATTCGATCGTTACAGTTAAATTTTTACGGTTATTATTTGACGAAGTTTGCTTCGTATGTCCTCCGATTGTCCTTCCAATCTACAACTTCCAGTCGGAAATGATGCTTCCCTTTCTCCAGGCCACCCTCGAATACGTGCCAAAGGGAACGTGATTTCGAATCATATTCCATTAACACCCATTGGTCGTCAATGTAGCCATTGAACGACTGGATACCCGATAGGTCATCGAAAATCTTGAAGTTAACCCGGTTTATAGCGCCCATATCCTTGCCTTCACTGATGTTTTGCGGTTGGATCGTGGGTGGTAACGTGTCGACCGTTACATAGAAGCTCCCAAAAGACCTTGTCTTCGTACGGACCCAGCCATTGTCAAAATTACCTCCTTGCGACCTTTTTTCGATATCGACAATAATTGCTTTTGGCTTTAATGCGTCCGTCAACGTTTCGTCAGGCTTTATTTTAAGTTCATAGCTTTTGAATAGGGGGATGAAGCGGTTGTGCACATGCTGCAGCATTGAGTACCCATCGGTTGGACGTGCTCCCTGGTGGTAGTTGAAATGTAGGTGATCATATAAGGCCCCTGTGGGCATGGCCACTTCAAGATGCTCGGCGGCATAGTGATTCTCCTGGTCGTAACGAAACATTGCCGTGCCCGTAGTTCGCGGTCGTACCGGTGTATAAGAGGACGTGTTCCGTACCTTGACTACCTGTGTGCTGGTATTACCATGGACATCGCGTACACGGTAGGTGAGGCTATGCTCTTGTTCATCGGTCAGCGTGATGCTTCCATCTCCTTCAAGAAAATGAAAAATATTCACGGGATTATTGGGGTCCTTAAAGCTCTTTTGCACCCGGGTCTTTTTTAGGATGTAATAGGGATAGTCAATATAAGAATGAATGGAGCCCGAGGTTTCGAACGACAGTTCCTCAAAGAGCACCGTGCTGATGGGTTGTCTGTCCAGAAGGAGTTCGATGGAATATACGCCATTGTTGAACGAGGTGCCGTTGTGTCGATCGACGGTGTTGATACCTACACCGAATCGGCCATTTACCGGAATGGTTTGTTTATCGGTAAGCGAGAGATGCCTACGCGGAGTGTGTTCGCTGAAGGGCTCATTTGCCAGGTCATAGATTGTAATGCCCCGTATGGTCGGTGGAATGTTATCGGGAAATTGCAAACCGAATAGTTGCGGATTGAGCGGGGCTTCGGTTTTTGTATCCCGGATTTCAAAATGTAAGTGTGGTCCTTGAGAACTGCCCGTATTGCCCGATAGGCCGATGCGGTCATTTTTTTTTAAGACGACGGCACTTTCATCAAGCGGTATGTCTACGTCGAAGCGCTTTAGTTCGTATTGCTTTGCCTTGACGATCGCTGCCAACGGAGCGCTGAATTCCTGCATATGCAGGTATACGCTTGTATAGCCGTTGGGATGATTGATATAAACCGAGTTTCCGCCCCCGCCAATCTGCACGCGTACCCGCGAAACATAACCGTCGGCTATCGCGAAGATCGGAAGGCCCACCCGCTGCTGGGTACGGTAGTCGTCGCCAGCGTGAAAATGTGTCGAACGCAGTTCGCCGAAGGTGCCTGACGCCTGAGGGGGAATGGCCAGCGGGCTCCGGAAGTAACCCGTCGGATATTCACGGGTTTTGATAAGCGGAAGCTGTGCGCCCGCATCGGGAATGACCAATGTATAAATAGCTACAAAAGCGAAAATGTACCTCATGAAATCTCCGATATTATTTTACATAAAAACGTAATAGCTGCCGATCGCCGATAAATCCCTCCAATAGATCTCCCACAGCTACCGGGCCTACGCCCGCAGGTGTGCCGGTGAAAATGAGATCCCCTTTGCGTAGCGTGATGTATTGAGACACAAAAACCAGTATGTCTTCAAACGAGAACAATAAGTCGCGTGTATTGCCTTGTTGCACGCTCTTTCCATTTTTATCCAGCCGGAAAGTCAGATCATACACATCATCGAACGTTTCTTTCGGAAGTAACTCACTGACGGGTGCCGATCCATCAAACGCTTTAGCCAATTCCCATGGCAGCGACTTCTCTTTATGCTGCTGCTGAATGTCCCTCGCGGTAAAATCAATCCCCAGCCCGATGGCATCGTAGTAGGTGGATGCAAATTTCGCGCCGATGTGTTTTCCCTCTTTGCAGATCCGCAGCACGACTTCCACTTCATGGTGGATGTTTTTGGAGAAGTCCGGATAATAAAAGTCCCGGTTATCTTTCAATACAGCTGTGTCCGGTTTCAGGAAAATAACGGGTTTTTCCGGTATCGGGTTACGCAGTTCCTGGGCGTGTTCTGTATAGTTTCGGCCAATGGCAATGATCTTCATCCGAATAAATTGTTTTTGGCAAACTTAGCGGTTTGCGCCGAGACCACCGAATGTTAGCGCGATTATTACACCTGTGTGCGTTAAATAGCTGGATCGGCTAAAACCTGGGGTTGGCGTGGGAGGGGAATGGGCATGAACTCATTGTAGCCGAACTGTTGAAATGGTTTTGATGGGTAATTCTGAAAAAAATCGTATATTCACTTTTAATTTAATCAAGGAGGTGTTTATGCAGACATTGAATGCCAATTGGTTTATTGAAGTACCGATCGATTTTGAGCATAAGCAATATCAACTGCTGGCCTATTTGCAACAAATCAATGCACATTTCAACAAGACAGAGCTCTATCCGAATTTAAATGATTTGATTTTTCATTACAATAATCTTAAAAAATTCAAAAGGGACAAAACGACATTGGAAACCAATTTTCCGGTGCGATTGAGCAATATCGACCTTGCCGCGGTAAAGGTTACTTACGAGAAGATTGTGAACGACGATGCCCTAATGCAGGAGATCGAGCAAATTGTCAGCTATGCAGTCAGCAAAATTAAGCCCGCCCTTAAGGAGGGGCAGGAAATTCACGATTTTGTAGAAAGTCATTTAGCCATTTCTGAAATAGGGGTGCGGCCATTGTACCCTTTTCATGGATATCTGCTGTTGCGAAATGGGGACGAAAAGGGAATACGGGTTTACGAGTATCAGGTGACGCTTTTTGAAAATCAGCATGAGCAATACCGAGGTATCCACACAACGTACATAACGAAATATAATAGGCATTTTATCTATAGTACTCCGGAATCCATCCGGAAAGATCTGATCCACACACGTCGGGAGATACCCAATCCGGCGGTATATCAAGTAGAAAGCGACATTACTTTTCCCGTTGAACATACATTGTTGCCGCTGGCTAAGAAAACACTTGTCCGGGCGATCTCTGTGTTGAACTGAGACTTTTTTGCCCCTATGAACGTATGCGCTATCTTTTTAAAAAAATTTAAAAAGATAGCGCAGTTTGCTTGTGTATAAACTTTTAAATGCCTAATTTCGTATTGGTTTTCTCTATAACAGGACTGAACCACGGAATTAATAGCTAATTGTTCACCTTTTAAAACACACACCAATATGCAAATACCACCTCGTTCACCAACGTGCTAAAATAATTTAGCGACTTCTTAACGGGCGACATTTTCGCTTTCTTGTGTAGCTAATCGGTTGCCAACCGGTCGGCTGTGTCCGCTTTATCGTTTTTCCGACCTGGAGATTGGAGAAAAGGGGGAGATATGGCCACAATTTTTCATCATAAAACAACAAAAATGAAACGGTATTTAACACACACAATACGATGGATGAAATATCCAATGGGATTTGCTTCGATAGTTGCCTTCTTATGGGCAGGGACAGTTGCAAAAGGTCATGCAAATCCTGCCTCTTTTGTGATATCACAGCAAACCATTGTCGGCAAAATAACCAATGCCAACGACCAGCAACCTTTGTCGGGAGTTTCCATCACGGTCAAAGGAACATCGCGGGGTACTGCCACGGATGAGGAAGGAAGATACTCCATCTCGGCATCGGAAGGGGAAACGTTAGTGTTTTCTTCCCTGGGCTATACAAGCCAGGAGATAGTAGTAGGAGAGGATCCCATGATTGACGTTCAAATGGAGGCAGACGCTGCAAGTCTGGATGAAGTGGTTGTAGTGGGGTACGGTACGCAACGCAAATCGGATTTGACGGGGTCAGTAGCTGTATTGTCGGCAGATGAATTGCTGATCTCGCCGGTAAACAATGCCTTACAAGGTATGAAGGGCCGTATTGCGGGAGTAAATGTATTCCTTAACTCCGGTTCGCCTTCGAGCAGTCCGAGGATCCTGATCCGCGGGTTGGGTACCATTAACTCGTCTTCGAATCCCTTGTTTGTCGTCGACGGTGTGGCGATGGAGAACATTCAATTTCTCAATCCAAATGACATCGAACGGATGGAAGTGTTGAAGGACGCATCGTCAACCGCGATTTATGGCGCGCGCGGCGCAAACGGAGTCATCCTAGTCACCACGAAACGCGGTGCCAAGGTGGGGGGCACGATCGTGGGCTATGACGGGTTCGCCAGCGTGGGTACGTTGCCCCGTAAGATTGACGTGCTTAACTCCGAGGAATGGCTGGAGGTGATCGAACGCGGTTTCGCCAATCACTCGAAGTACAGCACAGGCAATATTCCGGCGTTTACGCGTAGCGATCCGAGGTTGTTCGATGCGCAGGGTAACCCACTTTACGATACTGATTGGCAGGAAGAAGCGACCCGTACTGCCGTGTCACATAATCACCAGTTTTCGGTGCAGACGAAAGCGGATAACTCGTCGTTCGGTGCCTTCCTCAATTATGCTAATATGCAGGGAATTATGCTCAATAACGGGCTGGAGCGTATCAATGGCAAGATTGCTTACGACGCCCAGCCTAAAAATTGGCTGTCACTTGGTATAAATATGCTCGCCAATTATACGAAAGAAAATGAATTTGAAGAAGGAGGCGGCCACCAGATGCCCCGACGCTCGATGCTTGAAATGGCTCCTATATTCCCGGTAAAATTTCCGGACGGCACGTGGTCAAACAGCAGCATGATTACCGATGCGTATGGATTGGAAGCGATACCTAACCCCGTGCATGTCCTGCAGACACAGGACAGAATCCGGAAGCGGCAGCAGCTCTTTGGCAATGCCTACCTAACGTTCCACATCCTGCCGGGATTGGAGGTGCGTACCCAATTCGGTTTCGACAAACATGATACAAATATTCAGGAATACAGTCCGACGGACCTCATAAATATTTCCGCACCGTTGGGCCGGGCATACCTGGAAAATCAGCGATCGTTTTACTGGCAGGAGGAGACTTACTTGAACTACAATAAAGAGATCGGCGATCACCGCATAAACTCTGTGCTTGGATTGAGCTGGCAGCAACGTAATTACGAAAACAATTGGATTTCTGCGGAAGGGTTTGCCGATAATTTCTTCCGCTTTAATGCAATTCAGTCGGCCAGTCAGCCCGGCGCCCCTGGGTCTTCGCACGACAAGTGGACGATGAACTCTTACTTCCTGCGGGGAAGCTATAGCTACAAGAACAGATACCTGCTTACTGTGACGGGACGTATCGACGGATCATCGCGATTTGGGGAAAACAATAAATATGGTATTTTCCCATCGGCCGGTATCGGATGGGTGTTATCCGAAGAGTCATTTCTGAGCGATGCACAAGGACTGGACGAGCTCAAGATACGGTCGAGTTATGGGGTAACAGGCAACACCGAGATCCCAACCTACCAATCGCTCGGTACAATCTCCACAGGAACGACCCTACTCAACGGAACCCGTGTGGCGCAGAGTTTCATCAACCGGTTGCCAAATCCCAACTTAGAATGGGAAAAAACCAATCAGTTCGATGTCGGGTTCGACTTGGCGATGTTCAACAGGCGCCTGACCTTGGCGTTCGACTATTACTATAAGCTCACAACAGATTTGCTGCTTGACAAACCTGTACCCACAACAACGGGTTTTGTCGGCGTTCGTGACAACATCGGGTCCGTATCCAACCGCGGTATCGAGGTGCTGCTCAGCGGCGCGCCCGTATCGAATGACGTATTCAGTTGGCAGTCTACCCTCAATTTTAGTTTCAACAAGAACCGAATTGAAGCGCTTGGCGAAAATGACGAAGATATCTTCCCTGGACCCAATTGGGTGTCGGGCAGCCAGACAATCCTGCGGGTCGGCGAGCCGTTGAGCTCATTCTGGGGCTACCGACGGCTAGGCACCTGGGGTACGGATGAGGTTGACGAAGCCGCTGCAGTTGGTGCTGTTCCCGGTGTGGCCAAGCGCAGTAGTGAACGTACCATTATCGGTAATGGGCTTCCCAAATGGGTTGGGAGTTTTGTCAATAACGTAAACTACAAGAACTTCGATCTTACCGTCGATCTGCAATTTGTCATGGGTGTGGACCTCCTGCAGCAATTTATGCATTCTATGGAAGACCGCACCGGCTTGTCCAATGGGCTTTCGACTACTTTGTATGACGCTTGGACGGAAAGCAATCAAAATACCATGGTCCAGCAGGTTAGAAATGGCCCTTATTCCGGCCAGAACAGCGAAGTGGACGACCATTGGGTAGCCGATGGTTCCTACCTTCGCGGTAACCTCATCTCGCTTGGATACAATTTCGGGAATGTTACGCTGAATAGAATTAATATGAAGGGACTACGCATCTATGCCAGTGTGCAGAATGCATTCCTTGTTAAATCTAAAGATTTCAAAGGGTATGACCCGGAAGCTACTTCGTGGGGCGGCGACCAATGGGGACAGAATATTTTCTTTTTCCAATACCCTAACCCACGTACGTTTACGTTGGGTACCAGTTTCCAATTCTAACCCCTAAAACACCAGAAGATGAAAAAGTTACTTGCAATCATATTCTCCGCAGGAGTACTGACAACTTCCTGTTCAGATTTTCTCACCGAGATACCAAAGGATGAGATTTCACCCAGTCAATTTTTCCAGAATCCGGATCACGCCTACAACTCGGTCAATGCCTTGTATCGCTCTGGAGTGACCTCGTTGTTCGGTGCCAGCGTTTATGCCGGATCGAGATTGATGTTCGGCCCGTATATGTCGGGCTTTGTAGACAACGACTATAAAGGGCAGGAAGTGCATGTGCAGCACGCGCAGCAGCTGACGCTGAATGCTATCAACATGTCTGGCTACCTCGGTGGTTTTTGGCGTGATATGTATCTGGGCATCTCACGGGCCAACAACGCGATTAAGTACATTCCTACCACCCCGGGCTTATCTGAGCAGGAGGCGAATAAGCTATTGGCCGAAGCACGCTTTTTCCGGGCGATGAACTATTATTACCTGGTGCGTATTTTCGGTGGAGTACCGTTGATCACGGAGCCTTATGAGAACCTGGAAAATTTGTATGTCGAGCGTTCACCCGTGGCCAACGTCTATGCGTTGATTGTGGAAGACTTGCAGTTTGCCACGCAAGCCAACAATCTTCCCAATTCGACGATGGGGGACAATGGCAACCGGATTACCCAAGGTGCGGCAAGGGCATTATTGGCAGAGGTTTACCTTACGATGAGTGGTTATCCCCTGCAGGCAGATCACTATGCCGATGCGGCGCGAGAAGCCCGTACACTGATTAACGATGGCTTGTACAGTCTGACTCAGCACGATCGGAATGCTCAGGGGGCACTGATCCCGACCGGTAGCGCATACAACAAAGCCCGGTTGGCCGACAATTTGCAGAATGAGCACATTTATTATTTCGAGTATACAGTAGGGATCGCTAATTCGGGGTACACCCAATTTGCCTTCCCGGTAAGTATGGCTCCTGAGTTGGCTTATGCTATTTTCAACAACGCCTATCGGCCCACACCTGCACTTTTAAGGGCGTATGACCCTGCTGTGGACCTGCGCATTCAGGAAAAGCAATACTTCCATTCGTCACTTACACGTGCGAATGGTACAGTCGCCAATTTTGATACAGCTCCGCACATCTGGTTTGATGAAGAGGCATCGTTGGAAACTGCAACATCGGGTAAAGACCTGCCCATCCTGACGTATAGTAACGTGCTGCTTATTGCGGCTGAGGCCATCGCTCGCTCGGAAGGGGTCACTGCAGAGGCGATAGATTACCTAGCGCAGGTACGGGGTCGTGCTTATTGGCAACAGACGTCCCTGCAGATAAAGACTAGCCTGACGGGTCTCTCCACCGAGCAATTCGTGGCCGAAGTGTGGAAGGAACGGCTACGCGAGCTGATTTTCGAGTTCCACATTTGGTTTGATATCCAGCGTACCCGGCAGTTTCCGGTAACCGCGGCGGGCGGACAGATTACGTTTGCTGACGTGGTGGGCCAACGGAATAGCTTTGGCGCCACGTATGCCGAGCGACACTTGTTGTTCCCATTACCCGACGACGAATTGCAGCGTAACCCCGCATTGGAACAAAATCCGGGTTATACGGACTAATATCAGTTGCCGGATGTGTTGAATACCGGATTCCTTGATATGCTGAGCAGCCCAGCAACGCGGAAAGAGCATTGCCGCTGCGTTGCATAATCAAGGAATCCAATCCCCCGCAGGTAAATGTACTTGCCTGCAAATGTACTTGTAAGTTGTTACGCAACTGCTGGCAATTTTTAGTATATTAGCCGCGCACAATTAATTTGGAATGATTGTGCTAACCAATGTGTTAGAGAGTTACATGCGATGCGCTAAAACAACTTAGTGTATCGATTTCATTGATGCCACTAAAAGCAAACAGTATATCAATAATTTATATTAAATGAAAAATAATAAAAACTCAACAGGTGCAACCCGTAGAGATTTCATCAAAACGGGCGCTGCGGCAGCAGCAGGTTTTATGGTTGTGCCGAGGCACGTACTGGGCGGTGCAGGTTTTGTCGCCCCCAGCGATAAACTGATCATTGCGGGCATCGGTGTAGGAGGTAAGGGAGAGTCGGATTTAAAGAGCTTCCACGATAGTGGCAAGGCGGAGATTGCCTACCTGTGCGACGTAGATGACCGCCGGGCATCCGGTTCGGTAAAGCGTTTTCCTAAGGCTAAGTATTACAAGGATTTCAGAGAGATGCTCGATAAAGAGCATAAGCACATCGACGCGGTTTCCGTATCTGGACCGGATCATAACCATGCAATCCATGCCTTACCCGCCATGCAGTTGGGTAAGCACGTATATGTACAGAAGCCGTTGACCCACGATGTCTACGAAGCGCGCGTACTGACGGAAGCGGCAAAAAAGTACAAGGTCGTTACTCAAATGGGCAACCAAGGGGCATCTGGCGACGGTGTGCGGATTATGCGCGAATGGTTTGATGCCGGGCTAATCGGTGATGTACACACCATTTATACCTGGACTGATCGCCCTGTTTGGCCTCAAGGTATTCAATGGCCCACGCAAAAAGCGGAGATTCCCAAAGAATTGGATTGGGACCTATGGCTGGGCACGGCACCTTACAAAGAATATGTAGATAAACTGGTTCCTTTTAACTGGCGTGGATGGTGGGATTATGGCACAGGAGCGTTGGGCGATATGGGTTGTCACATCATGGAGGCTCCGTTTAGTATTCTCGGTCTGCAATATGTAAAAGATGTACAAGCCAGCGTCGGTAGTGTATATGTCGATGAGTTTAAAAGAGGTTATTTCCCCGAGAGCTGCCCGCCTTCGAGCTACGCGGTATTGACATTTCCCAAGTCGGAGAAGACATCGGGTGATGTCACGATCCACTGGATGGACGGCGGTATCCAGCCGCAACGTCCTGAGGAATTAGGCGCAAACGAGGTGTTCGGCGATGGGGGTAACGGCATCCTCTTCATCGGCACCAAGGGTAAGATGATGGCTGGGTGCTATGCGGAAAATCCACGGTTATTACCCACTTCGTTGACCGAGCAGCACAAATTGCCGGTGAAATATACACGGGTACCCGGCGGAGCAGGCGGGCACTATGCACAATGGGTGGAAGCCTGTATCGCAGGGCATGGAAACAAAGAGGTCAGTTCTCCGTTTGCAATTGCCGGACCACTCACCGAGGCGTTGCTAATGGCTAATCTCGCCATCCGTGGTTCCGATCTGCGCGTTGATAATAAATATCCGGGCAGAAACCTGAAGTTGATTTGGGACAATAAGGCGATGAAGGTAACCAATTTTGACGCGGTGAATCAGTTCGTTAAGCGGGAATACCGCCAAGGCTGGGAATTGCCTACTGTGTAAAAGATAAAGAGGCCGTCCAAAGTGACGGCCTCTTGCTTTATTAAGCGTCACATTCCGGACGGACAATCATAACTTCCGTATCTCATCCAGTTGCTCTGCTATTTTTTTAAGATGATTCCGGTCACCGGCTTTCACTTCGGCAGTAAGCCAACCGCCTTGATAATCAATTTTCCTGAGGGCTTCCATAACGACTGGCCAATTGTTGTCGCCAGCCAGCAGGTCTACGTCAAAGCCTTTCCATAAGCCTTCGTTATTCATCTTTTCGCGACTGAATTCTTTGGCATGGAGTTTCACGATACGGGAACCCAACGTCGTTATCCAATGTTCGGGCCATCCGTAGCGCAAGATATTTCCAATGTCAAAATACCATCCGATGAGTGGATGGTCAATCGTGTCAACAAATTCCCGTGCTTCGACAGGGCTTAGTATAAAGTTATTCCAAACATTTTCCAGTCCGATTTTCATGCCGGTCTTCTCAACATGGGGAATCAACCTCCGAATCGATTCCAATGCATTTTTATATGCAACCTCATAAGGAACTTTTTCGTTGACTACGCCCGGGACGACTAACACCGTATCGCCGCCAAGTTCTTTGACTTCGCTTAACGACTTGGCAACCGAATCGATCGTAAACTGCCTGACGGATGGATCGGGATCAGACAAGGGCTTTGGCCAGTGGTCTTTGTTTACCACGCTCGGCAATTCTACACCTGTTTTATCTCTGGCGGCAAGTAATTCCTTTATTGGAAGATCCACGGGGCTATTGAACTCAATGCCGTCAAATCCCAGATCTTTCACCAGCTTAAATTTATCCAACAGCGATAAGTCTTCTTTGATCATTCCAAACCCCAGTCCTATTTTTAGCGGACGCGCATTCGCAGGTGTTTTGATAGCCGGGTTACCAAATCCGCGCAATACGGGAGAAAGCGTTGCACCTGCTGCCAATAGAGAGGCTGTCTTTATAAATGTTTTTCTTTCCATCGTCTTGTTATGAATTAATTCCAGGAATAGCGACGGGAATATCGTATTTCAGGTCCCAGGATACGTTGTCGGGAAATAAAACCTCATTGGACGCCAAAGCATCCTGAATGGAAATCGTTTGTCCCGTATAGCCCGCCATCCGACCAGCCAAAGCAACCAAATTTGATTTCACCATCCAATCGCCATCGTACTTCGGTTTGTTGTTCCGGATGGATGCAAACAATTCATCGTGCTCTTGTTGGTACATACTCCTGGACTCGGAATTTTTATAGGCATTTTCATCGGTGAACTTGGTTTGATCGTCATATTTCCAATTCCTACGCCCGATGATTTCATGGCCTCCCGTCCGGCAGTCCACAATGCATCGGCCCTTATCGCCGACGACTTCCACGGCATAAGCGGGCGCGGTGTCTGCTTGTTGCCTGCAGAAGAAATAGCTTTTTACACCATCTTCATATTCGTATACCATGGCGAAGTGGTCGAAAACATTGCCGAATTTTTTGTCTGTCCTTTTTTGGCGTCCTCCACTTCCAGTTACCCGCAGGGGTAGTTTGTCGCCCATGGCCCATTGCATCATGTCCAAACTGTGAATCGCTTGTTCTGTAATGTGATCGCCCGAAAGCCAGTTGTAGTACAGCCAGTTTCGCAACTGGTATTCAAAATCCGTCCATTTCGGCTGGCGTTCTTTGTACCATAGCTCCCCGGTGTTATACGTGGCTTCAGCTGAAAGGATGTTTCCAATCTTTCCGTCCAGTACCCGACCAAATGTTTCCCGCTTGGGAAGATGATAACGCCAGCAGAATCCGGATACCAAAGCGAGATTCTTTGCTTTGGCACTTTCCGAAGCCGCGATCACGCGTCTAAGGCCGGGGGCATCCACCGCGAAAGGTTTTTCGCAGAAGACATGCTTGCCCGCTTTCACCGAAGCTTCCAGGTGCGAGGGCCGGAATGCTGGTGGTGCGGCCAACAATACTACGTCCACATCACTTTCCAGGAGGCGTTGATAGGCGTCTAACCCCACAAACTTATGCGCGTCGGTCACTTGTACTTTATCGCCCATCTTGGACTTAAGCGTGTTGTACGAATTTTCGAGGTGATCGCTGAAGGCATCTGCCATGGCAGACAATACCACATTCTGATCCGCGTTCAACGCTTCCATCGCCGCTGCGGTACCGCGGCCACCGCAACCGATGAGCCCCACTTTCAGGGTATCGGTGTTCAGCGACCAGATGCGGTCGGATGCCAACACGTAATTCGTTGTGGCCACACCCGCCAGGGTGGTGATGCCGGCAGTTTTGAGAAATTCTCTTCTAGAATAGTTCATATGATTTATAAAATTATGGGTTTTGTTGTAATGCACTGTTTCTATTGATTTCCGCCTGCGGTATGTAAAACACAACCCGGTTATCAGTCGGTTTCACTTCTTGGTGTAAATCCGTAGTCGGTGTATTATTTAATGAGTGGGTGCCCGGATAATTACGTACCATGGATCGGTTATTCCGGAAAAGATCGTAGGCGCGATGTCCTTCGAAAGCTAACTCCAGCCACCGTTCTTCCAACACGGCGTCGAGCACGGTCTTGCCTGCTGCTGCTAACCGCTCAGGGGTATACAACGCTGCGTAGGGTAGTCCGGCTCGTGTACGTAAAAGGTTGACATCGGCCAAGGCTGCTTCGACATTGTTTTCTTTTGCATTTGCCTCGGCCCGGATGAGGTACATTTCTGCCAGTCGAAGATACACCGGTGAACTGAGGTTTATGAGCCCTTCCTGAAGCGAATATTTATTGACGTAATACATGGGCGTAACAGGCGTGAGCTTTTGGTTGTATTGCAATTCGCCGTTTACCACATACGGTGTAATAAAGGAATTGCGAAGGTCTTCGGGATGTTGATTCAGGAAGTCGTAGTATTTCTTTGACGCATAAATTTCTGCCCATCCGCTTACGCCTTGACCCATGGGATTGCCGGAAACATCGCCACTAAAATACATTGAGCCGATCGAAGACATCGCCCGGTCTTCAACCTTGGTATGCCGTATGGCAAATATGGTTTCCTGGTTGTCGTCGGGTTGCGCCCTGAAATAACTCGCATACTCACTTCCTTGGCGTAGTGTATACCGATTGGAATTGATTACCAGATCCGCATATTTGATGGCATTCGCCTGATCTTCCTTGTACAGGTATACCCGGGCCAGTAGCGCATAGGCTACCTCCTTGGAAGCGAAGGAATTGTTTTTTGGCTGATTCATCAGTTCGGCAGCTTGGAGCAGATCGCTGATAACGAAATCATAAACGTCTTTCACCGAACTTCTCGAAAGGGTTTCCGCCTCTTCATCGCTTAACCCTTCTCTCAAAATCGGCACCCCGGGATTATCTCCGTTGTTTTGCGGATATGGCCGCCCGAAAATCCGGACCAAATTAAAATGCATCATGGCCCGTAGAAAAAGATTTTCACCTTTAAGTTGCCGCAATCCCTCGGAAGCTTCGTTCGGCACAAATGCGATGACTTTATTTGCGGCGGCAATCACCTTGTAGGCTTGTGACCAGAAATTTGCACAATGATCGGACGTATTGATGTGTGTATATCGGTACGCGCGGGTCAAGTCATCAGCCGAAGACTGTCCTTGTGCGACAGCGTCTCCCGGGTACTCCATCAGGAAATGCCCACTACGTACATATGCCGCGTTTTTCAGTACCGCATACGTGCCTATCGTTGCCGTCTCCACATCAGACTCGCTGGCTAGCGCGTCATCTTCGTTGATAAACTCAGTTGGGTCGTAATATTTCTGGCAGGAGAAAAACAGAACCGCCAAGGTGAATACCGTCAGTTTTCTATATGTTGAGGAACGTTTCATGCTTAAATGTATTAAAATGTCACGTTTAGACCAAAAAGGATTTTTTTGCTAATGGGATATTTGAAGCTGGATACGCCCGATGCCAGATCAACTTGGCTGAGTGAGACCTCGGGATCGGGACCGGAAAACTTGGTGCCCGTCCATAGATTATCTCCACTAACAAACAGCTGCAGTCTTGAAATCCGCATAGGCCGAAGCAATTTTTCCGGGAAATCATAGCCAACACGTACATTCCGTAACCGGATGTAACTCCCATCTTCCAGGTACCTTGAAGACGACTGGTTGGAATCCTTATTCCCCCCCACGATTGGTTTCGGATGGGTCGCGATGTCTCCTTCCTTCTCCCACCGAGTCCATCCTTTCGGCAGCACCATCGAATTAAATGCTTCATAGAGACCGTCGTTGTCAAAGTATACACGTGTATCGTTATACACGTAGTTACCATAGACAAAATTAAAAAATGCCGATAGCGTGAAGTTCCTATACGTAAATGTATTGTTGAAACCCCCGGTGAATTTGGGCGCTGCAGAGGTTCCGGTGAACTGGCGTGAATCGGACGTGGCGGCCTCGCTGTATACGTTGGTTGTTACGATCGATTTATTCCCATTTTCGTCGATCACCACTTTTTCCCATAATGGATCTCCGTTTGACGGATCTACCCCAGCCCAAATGGGGAGGTTATAAGCATCCATATCATAGCCGATCGCGATGGGTTGTCTGGCACCCGGGTTGAAGATGGTCGATCCGTCGTTGAGCTCCAGTACTTTATTCCGATTGAATGCCATGTTCAGGCTGGTTTCCCACGTGAAGTCATCTCCCGTGAAATTTTGTGAGGTCACGTTAAGCTCCATCCCTCGATTGCGTACCGACCCGGCATTCACCCATACGTAGCTATAACCCGTAGTGGCCACCAAAGGCTGTCGGTAGAGCAGTTCCGACGCTTCTTTTTCATAAATATCCAAGCTGACGCCTACACGGTTCCAAAAGGTGAGGTCAACACCCAAGTTCGCAGATTTGATTTTTTCCCAGCTTAAGTCGGGGTTGCCCTTTTGGTAAGGCGCTGCGCCAGGTAGCCCGGCATAACTGGCGTCCTGGGTAATTGAATACAGTCCTAATGCGGCGAAATTAGAAATGCCGTCTGCATTTCCTACCGTACCGTAGCTTCCGCGGAGTTTGGCGAACGAAAGTGTCTGGCTTTGCTGCCAAAATGGCTCATTCGTTAGAATCCAGGACGCACCGAGCTGGTAAAAATTAGCTGTGGGGTTATTTTTCCCAAATTTCGACGAAAATTCATTTACGAACGAAGCCACAAAGAAATACCGGTTATTGTAGCTGTAGTCGGCTTGCGCGAGGTATTTTCGAAATCCTACCTGCTCGCGCGCACCCCGTGGGCTTTGCAGTACCTCGGTTGCAACAGACATCACATCCCTGCCGGAAGGCAATCCCTTTCCCGAAGTTTCGGTCCAATCGGAAGTGGTTGTTTCCGCCTCTGCGGCAGCCAATACCGTCAGACCGTGATCGCCAAAGGTATCGGTGTATCGAACCCGGTTAGAAGTCAACAGTCGGTTGAAGCTGCTCGTGCCGTTGTATAATTCCCCACCGTTCGCTCCGCCTTGCTTGGTGTTTCTGTCAAAGAATCGGGCTGTTTGCCCGTTGTTAAATTGGGTGCGGTTATAACTCGACAAGGTAATTTTATCGGTAACGGTATAATCGAGGTTGAGGTCGCCACTTACAGCCCAGTTTCGAGCTTTGTCGTAGTTATACTGCAGCGAGTGAAGGAAGTTTTCCTTTTCCCGGCCCAGCCAATTCGGATAAAAACGGGCATCAATGGGATTCCCTTCGCTGTCAAATGCCGGATCGAACGGCAGATTCGTATACGCGTCGTACATGGTTCTGCTATTTTCCAGTCGGTTTTTATTCACATTGCCATTAATCAGAACCGCCACCTTCAGGCGATCCGTGAGGTTAGCGTCAAGATTGGTCCGGAAATTATATCCGGTATGCCCTGTTCCGGCAAGTGTGCCTTCTTCGCGATAAAAAAGACCGGAAGCATAGTACTGCACTTTTTCCGATCCACCCGAGATAGATAGGTTGTGATTGTTAACGTACCCTGTGCCGAATGCCAATCCCCACCAATCGGTGTCATGCTGAAGTACAGATGGGTCCCGATGGTAAAATGTGGTCTGGAAATCATACAATTCCTGGGAGTTCATAAGGCGGAAATTGCCGGTGGTCGGATTTCCGAAACCGAATGAGTTATTGAATTCAACCTTCGTTTTACCGGGTTGCCCTCTTTTGGTATTGATAATGATGACTCCGTTTGCAGCGCGTGATCCATATAAGCCAGTTGCGGCAGCATCCTTTAGGATGGATACCGACTCAATGTCGGCGGGATTGTAGTTCCCACCGATGTTGCCATCGACCACAACCAGTGGGGATGTGCTGGCCGATATGGTACCGGCACCCCTAATAAGTACGCGAGGTGCACTTGAAGGTGCTCCTGATGGGGAAGATACTACCACGCCCGGGGCCTTGCCCTGCAACATGGTTGACAGATCGTTCGTGGTCACGTCCTTGAGTTTCTCACTGGAAATGGTAGTTACCGAACTGGACAAATAGCGTACCTTGCGCGTGGAATAGCCCACTACCACAACTTCGTCCAGGTCGCTTATTTCCTCCGCCAGTTGAACCTCCATGATTCCCGAAGCCGGAACCGTGATCTCTTGCGATACGTAACCCAATAGCGAAAAAACCAAGACCTGACCTGCTTCCGCGGGTAATGAAAATTGGCCGTTTTCGCTACTAGCTGTGGCAACGGTGGTCCCTTTGACGCTGACGGTAACCCCACTCAGCGGCTGTCCCCCTGTGTCCCTGATGATTCCATTTGCGGATGATTGATTCTTTCGTACAGAAGACCCGCCAGACGGCGGTTTCGTTTTCGTGTTACGCACGCGGACGAATACGGTATTCCGCTTGACCTCAAACTGCAAGTTACGTGGGTGAAGCAAATCGGCAAGCACCTGTTTGAAATCGCGGTCGTGAACGTCTAAGCTAATAGCTTGTTCTTTGGCAATAACGGCACTGTTGTATAAGAAATCATACCCGGTTTGTTGTTGGATTTCATCCAAGACATCACGAAGCGTGGCTTGCTCAAATTTCAATGTTACTTTTTGGGCGTAGGTGGTGGCGTGCACGTGCACCAGCGATGCTACCATGCAGATGAGCATAATCTCCATCTTAATGACATAGCTAAAAAATGTTTGGCGCTGGTGAGCGCGACTGCGAGAATCAGACTTATGCATTGTTTAATTATTAGGTAGTTAGTGGCCTTTTGAAACATTTTCTCGTGTTGATTTCGATCAGCGGCGATGAACCCGCCTGTGCTGCGATTTTCATGGGGGGCTACTTCATGATATAGACGCTCCTTTCTTTGATTTTGAATCTGTAATTTGATATTTCCGTGAGTTGTAGGAGCACGTCGGACAGTTTTTGTGCTTTGCTAACAGAGCCGGTGAAGCGATCGCCGGTTTGTTCGTCGATGTGGATATGCTCGATGCCGTACCACGCCGCAACCTGCGCCATAACCTCCGCTATTGTATGGTCGTTGAATCTAAAATAACCATCTTTCCACGCCAATACATCCCGGAGATTTACCGTATCTGTCAAAATTCCCGGTGTCGTATCTTCGGTGGTTGCCTGCCACCCTGGTTGGAGTAAGCGGGTTTGATTTCCGTTAGTAACCGCTACCGATCCTTCAACCAACGTAGTGTGCGTAAATCCGGTGGAGGAGTCGGCCGCAATGTTGAATTGTGTGCCCAATACCTGGACCACCGTATGTGCCGTTGAGACGTTAAAAGGTCTATGTTCATCGTGCGCAACCTGGAAAAATGCTTCGCCCTCAAGGGTGACGTGTCGACGCGATTCTGGGAATCGGGAAGGGTAGGAGAGGGTGGCGCCTGCATTTAACCAGATACGGCTCCCATCGGTCAATTGCAATTGGCACGTATGACCCTTTCCGTTCTTTATGGTGTAAAAGCCTGTCTTTTCGATACTGGCGGGAGTGAAAACAAACCGTGTTTGCCCGTCGTCCTCTGTAACGATGTTCACGCCGATTTCGTTTAATGTTTTCAGGGGAGCCTGCGACAAGTCATATTGAGTGCCATCAGTAAGGCGGAGTATAACGTGGTTTTTTTCCGGAAGAAAAATATCGGAGGCGATTGCTTTTTGATGAATTGAAACCTTTTTATCGCTATTTTGGTACAATAACACGGAGAGGATGACCAAAAAAGTCGCGATGCCAGCCGCCAGCCAACGCGTGCCGGGCAAATAACCACTGCATATCCGTCGCCGGATGCTGTTCATCACAGCCCCTTGATTGAAGTGTTCACTCGTATCGTCAAGCGGGCCCTTCTCTTTAATCAATTTGTCAATGATGGGCTCAACCTGGCGTTGGTCATCAATTGCCATCAAATCGAGTAAGACCCGCAAGTCCTCTTTGCTAATGGTTCCCGCTAAGTACTGATTCAATAAATCACTCAGCTTCTCTCGGCTCATAGATTACTCATCATATGTTATCAGTGTTAACTGGAAAGTATCCCGTGTAGAACACCGGTGTTGGGGAAAAGGGACTAGTCGTGAAAAAAATTTTTTTTGAATTTTCAACGTTAGAACGAAAAAATCACGATCAGAAGGAAGAGATTTTGATGCAAGATTTTGTTTCGGAGAAGCTTAACAGCTTGGACGATGTGGTTTTTGACCGTGTTTCTGGAAATATTTAATTGTTCAGCGATTTCCTGATGGCTGAACCCCTCGAGGCGGCTTAGGGAGAAAACAGTACGTTGTTGGAGCGGTAGCAACCCGAGCAGTCGTTTAATGTTCTCGTTCAGTTCTTTGGCAGCAATGGCGTTATGCAGACTATCTTCCGGTTCGGAAAACTGCATCCATAAACGCTCGAAACAAGCATTGGATCGCCTAACACTCCGTAGTTTATTAAGTGCATGTCTTCGGGTCATGACATACAAATACGCCCAAATGTTTTGGTTGCGCTGTAAACTGGTCCGATTTTCCCAGAGCTTTACGAAAACTTCCTGGACAACGTCTTCGCTCCAACCGGTGTCTTTCAATAAAAAAAATGACAGGTTGAAAACCCGATTCGAATAGCTATAGTAGAGTTGTTCAAATGCGGATTTCCGTCCTTCGATAAGCATGTCGATAAGCTTGCTCTCTTTGACGTCCACAATTTCGGTCTTTTAATCAGCGCAATATACTGTTTTGATTAAATTAAACGAAACTTAAAGCAACTCTGGCTTATTTTTCCTGACTTTTTTCCTGGGCCTCCTTTTTCCGGAGCTCAAAATTCGCAGCCGCAACGCCAGAGGCGTACTTGGTTGACACATACATCGCCGCCGCCGCCGCGATGACGACCAGGATGATTCCCCAGATGCCTTTACGCTTATCTTGTTTCATCAACCAGATAAGGAAGATGATGAGGGGAATTGCAAAAATTAAAATAAAAAACCAGCTGGTTCCGATCATGTGACAAAGGTCGGAAAAAAACAAAATAAACCTTGTGTAAATAAAATATATTTTTGCTACCTTTGGCACCTTAATTGCAGCATAGCTGTAATACTATTAAGGATGAACACAAAAAATAATATAGCTGTATCTACTGCATTGTGCGCTCAGCACTATGTAATCTGCTTTTTGTGTGGAAGTTTAACTGCCGAAAGACCGGTGCTCCGGTTTCGACGACCCATATTGCCCCGGGCTTAATAAGGGGCATCCTCTCCCATTACGTACGGCAAGGAGTCCGAAGCTGTACTTTACCAACATATTTAAAGTAGTTAGCATTAAAAAACACAACGTAAGTTGGCTGTTTTCAATTTTTAGGGTCGTATATTCCAATGGAACTTTCAGACTTTATAATCACCCCGGCGACCGAGCAGCATATCGGTTATGCCCAGCAAATTTGTGACGAAATGGCCGAATCGGCCAAAGCACGTGGCACCGGCATCGCGCGTAGAAGTCCCGAGTATGTGGCAAACAAGATGCGGGAAGGAAAGGCCGTAATTGCATTGCGCAAATCTGATGGAGCTTGGGCGGGATTTTGTTACATTGAAACTTGGAGCCACGGCGATTTTGTGGCCAATTCAGGTTTGGTGGTCAATCCCGATTTTCGGAAAGTGGGCTTGGCAAAGGCGATTAAAAAACGTATCTTTGACCTCTCTAGGGAAAAGTACCCGAAGGCGAAGATTTTTGGCTTGACCACGGGTTTAGCCGTGATGAAAATCAATTCGGATCTTGGCTATGAACCGGTCACCTATTCCGAATTGACGCAGGACGAGGAATTTTGGAAAGGATGTCAAAGTTGCGTTAACTACGATATTCTTACCATGAAGCAACGTAAAAACTGCATGTGCACGGCGATGCTCTGGGATCCGGTGGAAAAGGAAAAGGAATTGCGCGAGCGGATTGAAATGAAAGCCAAAGCCAAAGAACGTTTAAAGCAGATTACGAAAAAATCTTCCCTCTTGAAACGTATCGAGGCAAAGTTGTGGAAATCCACTAAAAAAATGGTTACTGCGTTCGTTGCCCGTCACCCGAAAACAGTATAGTTGTAGAATCAAAAAATAATCAATGAACAAAGTCGTATTAGCGTTTAGTGGAGGATTGGACACCTCTTTTTGCTGTATTTATCTTTCCAAGGACCGGGGGTTGGAAGTACATTCCGTAATTGTCAATACCGGAGGTTTTTCGGCGGACGAGCTGACCCAAATCGAACAGCGGGCTTATTCGCTGGGTGTAAAAACCCATACTGTGGTGGATGAAACGCAGAACTACTACGATAGCAGCATTAAATACCTGATCTTTGGTAACGTGTTGAAAAACGCTACTTATCCGCTTTCGGTAAGCGCTGAAAGGGTAAGTCAGGCGACAGCCATCGCTAACTATGCCAAGAAAATCGGTGCAAAATATGTTGCTCACGGCAGCACCGGAGCCGGCAACGATCAGGTGCGGTTTGACATGATTTTTAATACACTTATTCCCGATGTAGAAATCATTACGCCTATTCGTGACCTAAAGCTCAGCCGCGAAGAAGAAATTGAATACCTACACAAACATGGCGTTGAATTCAATGCCGAAAAAGCGAAATATTCAATCAACAAAGGAATTTGGGGTACGTCAGTGGGAGGTAAGGAAACGTTGACTTCCCACGAGACATTGCCAGAAGATGCATGGCCGACCCCCGTTACTTCGGTCGAGCCAAGGCGACTTACGATTGAATTTGAAAAAGGGGAGCCCGTGGCACTAAACGGCAATCGCATCGGATCCGTGAAGGTGATTCAGGAATTGCAGTCCATCGCACAGCCATACGGTATAGGCCGGGATATCCATGTAGGTGATACCATCATTGGCATCAAGGGGCGTGTTGGCTTTGAGGCCGCTGCGCCCTTAATTCTGATCAAAGCACACCATACGCTGGAAAAACATACGCTTACTAAATGGCAGCTCAGCTGGAAGGATCAATTGGCTGCGTTCTATGGCAATTGGATGCATGAAGGGCAAATGCATGATCCGGTAATGCGCGATATCGAGGCGTTTCTGCAAAATACCCAACAGACCGTAAGCGGCAAGGTTTTCGTCGAATTGAATCCGTATCGGTTTACCGTAATCGGCATTGAATCACCGCATGACTTAATGTCAAACAAATTCGGTAGTTATGGAGAAATGAACAATACATGGAGCGGGGATGACGTCAAAGGGTTCTCCAAGATATTCGGTAATCAGGTGTCCATTTGGCATAAGGTGAATAAGTGAAGCAGTGAATAGGTGAAGCGGTGAGTAGGTGAAAAAACAAACATGACAAAGATTAAGATAGGAATTATCGGTTCGGCGGGCTATACTGGAGGCGAACTGCTACGCATACTGATCAACCATCCGCATGCCGATATCGTGTTTACGCATAGCGAAAGCAATGCCGGGAATAAGGTTTCGGATGTCCACACCGATCTGTTTGGTGATACTGACTTGCGATTTTCGGAAACTTACCATAGTGATATTGAAGTATTGTTTCTCTGCGTTGGGCACGGTGATGCCCGGAAGTTTTTGGATGTCAATACATTTGATCCGCATGTTAAAATAATTGATCTTTCGCAAGATTATAGATTGCGGGCAAATACCGCATACCGGGATGGGAAATTCATATACGGTCTACCCGAGTTAAATAGGGACTTCATCCGGTCTGCGCACTATGTCGCTAACCCGGGTTGCTTTGCCACGGGTATCCAATTGGCACTTCTGCCGTTGGCCGCGGAAGGGCTACTTCAGAATCCGGTTCATGTTAACGCAACAACCGGTTCCACCGGTGCTGGACAAAAGCCATCCGCAACGTCGCATTTCAGCTGGCGAAATAACAACTTGTCCATTTATAAGGCCTTTGAACATCAGCACCTGCAGGAAATCAGCGAATCGTTAAATCAGTTACAGCCTGGCTTTCTTCCCGACGGAGATGGAACGTTGCTGCAACGGGCCATGGAGCGTATCCATATCGTTCCGCAGCGGGGTAACTTTCCGAGAGGGATCTTATCCGCTATTTATCTGGATAGTCCATTGGGCGAAGAGGAGGCGTATGCGCTATACGAATCGTACTACGACACGCACCCGTTTACCCATGTCAGCAAAACAAATATCGATTTGAAACAGGTGGTCAATACCAATAAGTGCATCTTGCATCTCGAAAAACACGGCGATAAGCTATTTATTATCAGTATTGTTGATAATTTGCTAAAAGGGGCAAGTGGGCAAGCCGTACAGAATATGAACCTGTTGGCTGGATTGGACGAAACCACGGGCCTGAAACTGAAGAGCGTAGGATTTTAGCCGTTTTTCGGATCCCTACCGGAATTGGTGTCTGGAAACGGCGTCCAAGCTTTCGAAAATCGCGCGTTTGGCTTTTTCTAAGTCGGTTTTGGTATGCGCAGCAGACACGAAACCCACTTCGTAGCCCGAAGGACCAAGGTATACCCCGCGATTGAGTAATTCGCGATGGAATACCTTATACAATTCCATACTGCTGTGGTCAATATCGCCTGCAGCGCGAATAGCTGCCTGGTTGGTAAATGCGAACCAAAAAATGGAACCGACGTAGAACAACTTGACTTTGTAATTTTTGGCAGTGGCATAGCGTTGGATCGCTTCTACGAACTCCGACGTTTTTTGGTTGAGATTTTTGTAAAATCCATTGCTGCGAAGTTCCGATAATTGAGCAATTCCTGCTGCCATGGCCACCGGGTTACCCGACAAGGTGCCTGCTTGGTAAACACCCCCGTCCGGAGAAATGTGGCTCATCAATTCCGCCGAAGCGCCGTAGGCTCCAACTGGCATACCGCCGCCAATGATCTTGCCATATGTCAGGATATCAGGCTGTACATCGTAATACGCAGCGGCACCCTCGAAACCGAGGCGAAAACCGGTAATCACTTCGTCAAAAATGAGTAATGCGCCGTTTTCTTTCGTGATGTCACGAAGAAAGCGGATATATTCGGGTTCTTGAATAAGTAAGCCGTTGTTGGCAGGTATTCCCTCGATGATGACGGCGGCAATCTGCTCCTTGAATTCCGAAAAGGCAGCTTCTACGGCGGTTCGATCCGCTAAGGGAACAACCAGGGTCTCATCAGCAAACGCTTTGGGTACGCCGGCAGAAGAAGTTTCGCCGAACGTGACCAAACCCGATCCGGCTTTAACCAATAAGGAGTCCGAGTGGCCATGGTAGCAACCATCGAACTTGATGATCTTATCACGGCCGGTATATCCGCGGGCCAGCCGAATCGCCGACATCACAGCCTCCGTGCCGGAACTGACGAAGCGAAGTTTTTCAATATACCGGTTGTGTTTGATGATCAGCTCCGCAAGCTCATTTTCGAGCGCTGTGGGTGCACCGAAACTCAGTCCTTTTTCCAAAGTCTTGGTTACCTTTTCCCGTATTTTTGGATGGTTATGCCCCAAGATAAGTGGTCCCCAGGAGCAACAGAAGTCAATGAATTGATTTCCATCAACATCCCATAAATGGCAACCATCACCCCGTTCAATAAATAGAGGGGTGCCGTATACCGATTTAAATGCCCTGACCGGCGAGTTTACGCCGCCGGGGAAATATTGCTGGGCTTTCTCGTACAGCGTTGCCGATTTCTCCCGTGAAATATCTTCCTTTTTGCCTGTCGAAACCAAAGAATCATCGTTGCCTGCAAAGGCCTTTTTAATCGCATCTAACATCACTCGTATCCTCAAATCTGACGTGGTAAACGTCAATCTAGTGTTTTAAATCTAATTATAATCTTATAGCCATCTGTTCTCCAAAACCTCTTTGGCGTGGTAAGTAAGGATAGCGGTAGCGCCGGCGCGCCGTATCCCCATGAGTACTTCCATGGTGGCGCGTCGCTCATCCAGCCAGCCGTTACGAGCGGATGCTTTGACCATCGCATACTCGCCGCTCACATTGTAAGCTGCGATAGGTAGGTCAAACTGATCAGACAGGAGTTTGATTACATCCAGGTATGGAAGGGCGGGCTTTACCATGAGGAAATCCGCTCCCTCTTGCATGTCCAGTTGGGCTTCGATCAGTGCCTCCCGCTGGTTTGCCGGATTCATTTGATACGTCTTTTTGTCGCCCTGCTTTGGTGCCGAATTGAGCGCATCACGAAAAGGGCCATAGAATGCGCTGGCGTACTTCGCCGTATATGACATGAGGGATACATGGGAAAATCCTTGTTGGTCCAGTTCCTTTCGGAGATAGCCAATCCGTCCATCCATCATATCAGATGGCGCAATAATGTCGGCTCCGGCTTGTGCGTGGGCTACGGCCATTTTTGCCAGGATTTCCAGGGTTTCGTCATTCACGATGGTGCCGTTTTCGACAATACCGTCATGCCCATCGCTGCTATAAGGATCCATCGCCACATCGGTTATCACACATGCTTCTGGGAAATTCTCTTTCACTTGGGCAATTGCCCTGAGATATAAACTGCCTTTTCGTGTCGCTTCGCTGGCGTATTTATCTTTCAGGGATTCATCGACGTTAGGAAACAGATCAAATGCCTGAAGCCCCAGTTTCAAGCAGGTCTCTACCTCGCGGAGCAGGTTATCTATGGAGTATCGGAAAATGCCCGGCATGGAAGTTACTTCCGACTTTACGTTGTTACCTTCTATGACAAACAGCGGAAAAATCAGATTGGCAGCGGTTAGCTGTGTTTCCTGCACCATATCACGTATCACCGCAGATTTGCGGTTCCTTCTTGGTCTTCTTAGCATTCCGTTTTCTTAGTGTTGCACCTTCGTACTACAAAAACCCGCATGTACCCAATTAACTTGTGTCATTCGCGTTCCATCTTAATAATCCAATCCAAATACAGCTTCTGCCAATCCGATTTCGTCCGGTGAATAGGGAAGTGTATAGGGTAGCCCTAATTCTTCGATTTTCTTGGCGGTGGAACGTCCAATGCAGATGATTTTCTGACCCGGATCGACCAGGTTATCCACAAAATAAGCTTCCACATTTGAGGGGCTGGTGAAAATGAGCACATTGGCATTGGACTTCGATACATTGGTGTCGATGCGGGTCTGGTAAACTGGAAGGTTGATTACCTTTGTTTCGCTCGTCAGTGATTGTTGGATGGTTTCCAACGAATCCTTCGCCCTCGGAATCAAGACGGTTGTTCCGGTCGCTAGTTTTGCAAATTCAGCGGCAATTTGTTCCATGTTAATACCTAATCGCTCTCCCGAAAAATCGGGTGCATGGCCAAACTGGCGAAGCATTTCTTCTGAGCCTCGGCCAATCACTGCGAATTTTGTCCGCTTGCTCAGCCGTGGTGCCAACCGGAAAAAGTTCTCGATGCCGTTTTTGCTGCCGAAAAATATCCAGTCGACGTATTTAAGTATATAAGGATCCAGCTTATGGATAATCGGAAATATCCGGATCAGAGATCGGCCTTCCACAGCGATTCCACGGGCCGTCATCGCCCGGTAGAAGTAGTTAGACTCACTGACATCTCTTGTGATGAAGACGTTGGAAGGCAACTTGCGGTTTTTATCAAATTTGTTGGCGATCCGCTCAGCCAGTCCATCGGTATGCTCCGCAGACAAGTACAGGCGGTCCGGAAACTCTTCATCGCTGTCGGCCTTGGATGTCCAAACTTCGTATTTGCCGTCCTGTTTACGGCAGTAACACCCCAAGGGAGCATGGCACCCTGCATCAAACCGGTTGAGAACTTCACGTTCTACGGCAATTGTCTCCGCTACTCCGGCATCATTTATCAGCTGCAGCATGTCGTACAAATCTTTGTCGCTTTCTTTGATCTGTACCGCCAGTACACCTTGGGCAGGCGCCGGAATGATCTCCACGGGAGGGAGTTCCTCTACGTGAAAGTCACTGAGATCCACCCCAATCCGGGTAATTCCCGCTTTAGCCAGCATGATGGCATCATAATTTTCGTCTCGGAGCTTCTCAATCCGGGTCAATACATTGCCACGCAGGTCGTCAAATTCAAGGTCGGGACGCATGGCCAGCAGCTGCGCCTTTCGGCGGTTGGACGATGTGCCTACGGTGGCATTGTGCTTGAGTGCAAGTCGTTTTTTAAGGTCGACGCAATCCTTGTGGATAATGAGTAGCTCGGAAGGGTCTTCACGGGAAGTTACAGCGGCTATGGTCAATCCACTGGGCTGTATCGTCGGAAGGTCCTTATGCGAATGTACGGCAATATCGATTCCGCCGGTTAGCAATTCTTCTTCCAACTCTTTTGTAAAAAAGCCTTTGCCTTCCAGCTTATCCAAACGTAAATGCTGTACGATATCTCCTTGGGTTTTGATAACCTTCAGTTCGGCTTGAATGCCGATTTCTGCCAGTTTATTTTTGACATAATTAGCTTGCCACAAAGCCAGTTCACTACCACGTGTGCCTATAATAAGTACGCGATCTACTTTCTTTGTCCGCTTTTTAGCGATTTCCGTCAAGGGTTCCTCAATTAGCATAAACAAACTTAGACAAATTATTGATATGGATCAATTCTTTTTGGCATCAATGAGATCGCTCCGGTAAGCCCGCTCGATACGCAATTTTATTGATTTGCATAGTACCAAAGGAATCGAAAACTCCATCAAGATTAGCGGGAGATTAACGGAAAAGTGGTCAATTGAGATCGGAGCTATTCGTTTTGACCAATATATCTTTGGCCATCACCATGGGCACCTTGATGTATTTTTTCTCCATGTAGTCTATTACCTTCTCAAGCACCATTCTTGAATTCGCGTCGAGCGCATTTACTTCTGTAGCGAAAACCTCGTTGAGCGCAAATGAGCGAATTTCTTTCACCTTTTCCGGCACTTCACGCATGGCCAGCTCTACACGCCGTTGCTTGAGTATCGGGAGGAACTCACGGATATTGTCAGCTATGATCTGTTCAGCGTGGGCCAGTTCATCGTAACGTTGCTGCAGGTTTTTAGAAGCAATTGCCTGCAAACCGCTCACTTCTATGTAATGTATGGGGTGGTGTTGAAGCACGTCGGGATGTACGTCATTGGGAATGGCAAGGTCTACGATCACCTTTTTATCCGTATCTCCGTTTAGTAGTGCCTGATATAACGCCGTATCCACAATTGCTTCGGGAGCCCCCGTACAGGTAATCAGAATATCAAAACCGGCTTTGTATTGAGGTAATTCACTTAAGGGGTAGGCTTGACCATTTAATTCAGCGCTTAAGGCCCGGGCGTTTTCTAGCGTACGGTTGAACACCACAAAATTGGAAAACCGGTGTTTTTGCAGATATTTGGCAAAGTTTTGGTTGGTTTCGCCCGCCCCGATGATGAGAATCCGGGGATTTTCATGCAGTTTTATCTCCCTAAGTTTGCGATAGGCAAGCGATACGACAGAAACCGGATTGCGGGAAATGCGCGTATGGGTATACACCTCTTTGGCCGTTTTTACCAATCGCTCCATCACCAGACGTAAAAAATCCCCGGTGAATCCGCTTGCGCGGCAACGCTCATACGCTCTACGCACCTGGGCAAGAATTTCCTTTTCACCCACAACCAAGCTTTCCAAGGAACAGGACATCCGCAACAAATGATTGAGCGCTTCAATACCTTCATAGGTGGTTACCTGATCCAGAAAGCAATCCAGCCGTTCAGAAGGTACACAGAAATTCAGCTTGTGCATAAATTCCTTGATAAACTCGGGCTTCAGCTCATGGGCTCCGTAAAAGACAAATTCTACACGATTACAGGTGCCGATGTAAAAAATTTCGGGAATGTCAAAGCTATGTTTGAGATTGATCAACCGGCTTTCTAGTTCTTCATTACAAATCACCAAATTGCCTAAATCTTTCAAATCCACATGTTTGTGGGTGAATGCTATGACTTTGAGATTCTTCAAGGTTGTACTATCCTCACTAATTACGGAAACAAAAGTACAACATCTCTTGACTGTGGTCTGTCAAAACTGTGTCAAACACAAATATTTAGAATGGTTATAAATTAGCCGTAATTCTTGTGTGCTCATCTGTTTCATATCACGATTTTACTTTTATCTTTGTCGGGGATAATCCTAGTTTTACAAACCTGATATTTAAATATGATGAACAATAAAATAAGCAAGTCGTTGGCCTTCGTTGCCGCAATAGTTGGAGTCTCGGCCTGTAATCCGCCGCAGGAGCAGTCAGCCCAACGGACTACTCAAGCCGAATCGACCGTATCGCCGGCTGAATTTGCCGCAGAGATTGATGGCGATTCAGTGCAATTGTATACACTTACAAATGGCACGGCGGTGGCTGCTATTATCAATTATGGCGCACGGATTATCAGTCTTCAGGTGCCTGATAAAAATGGCGATCTTGTAGATGTTGTCCTTGGATATAAGGATTTAGCCTCCTATCGAAAATCAGGTGAAGGGTTTTACGGAGCCGTTGTTGGCCGGTATGGAAACCGCATCGCGAAAGGACAATTTGAGCTGGAAGGGCAGCAATATCAACTCGAACTCAACGACGGGCCCAATACACTGCACGGTGGTACAAACGGTTTTTTTTCCAAAGTTTGGGAGGTAAAGCACGTAACAGACAGCAGCCTCGAGCTGCATTATACATCGCCTGATGGAGATGCAGGTTATCCGGGTACGTTGAATACCACGATTGTATATACACTTACGTCCGATAATGGGTTGGATATCAGCTATCATGCAACGACCGATAAAGCCACAGTGGTGAATCTTACGAATCACGCTTATTTCAATCTCAGCGGCGAAGGCGACAGCACCATCTTGGATCACCTGCTCACCATTCGTGCAGATGGTTATACACCGGTAGACGAAACCCTCATACCGACGGGAGAAATAGCCTCCGTTGAAAATACTCCTTTCGATTTTCGTCAACCAACGGCCATCGGAAAGCGCATCGATACGGCAGATGCACAGTTGTTGCTCGGAAAAGGATACGATCATAATTTCGTGCTTAAAAAAGATCCGGGGCTGCAACTCGTTGCAACTGTTGAAAGTCCGAAAACGGGCATTGTGATGGATATTCTTACCGAAGAGCCAGGGCTGCAGTTTTATAGCGGTAATTTCATGGATAATGTCCAAAATGCGAAGGGTGGAAAGACCTACGGCTATCGTTCGGCTTTCTGCCTTGAAACCCAGCATTTCCCTGATTCCCCAAACCAACCGGATTTTCCATCGACTGTGTTGGAACCAAAGGCGGAGTACCATACCCGGACCGTCTACCGTTTTAGGTAGCAGAACTATTTCGGGGCGTCACTTGTCAGGAAAATACGGAGCCGATTTATTGGGCAGGTATGTCCGGTTTAGCGAGCGGATTTTTCCCCGGACGCATTTTTAAAATCGGCCAATCAATCACGCAGGTGAATCGGCTGGACGTTGCATGTCGCCGCCTACGGACATATCTACTCAATTAGGTGAATGGGGGCGAATCATTCAAAAAATCATCCAGATCCGCAAGAAAATAGAAAACCACCCTTTATGGGTAGGTGTATTCCCGATAGGAATGCTTTTCTTTGTGTCGTCTATCAACGAAAAATGTTAAGCCAATGATTACCTATGCATCAGAAAACACGACTCTGGATTTTATCGGAAGCTGTAGCTATACCCGGATGGGTTAACCGCTCAGGGCTTCGGCTATCCTGATTTCCTTTTTCGCACCAATATAAGTGGGCTGCCTGAACCTTGGCCAAAGTCGCCCCTTTGGCCATCATCGAAAGCGGTAGTGATCGGTTAACAACTGATCCTACCGATTTCATTAATGCGCGATTGCAAAAAAGCGGTGTTATTTAAGCAATTCGGTCTTCACATATTCATAGCTCTCTTCAACGCTTTCAAACGGATCGATAGTGATCAAATCCTGTTCTACGAATGCGTATTTCAAGCCAGCTGTTTCCGCCTGTGCCATGATCTTCTTGAAATCGATGTTTCCTGTACCTACTTCGGCATAAGTAATCGCCGAAGTAATCTCCATAACGGGTCTGTTGTCATAATCCGGACCGGTTACGGGGTCGGTATTGGCTTTGTCCATATCTTTAATATGCCAAAGTGGAAAACGACCAGGATGCTTTTGAAAGTATGCGACACTGTCCGCTCCAGATTTTTCGCTCCAGAACAGATCCAATTCAAATACCACCAAATCTTTTTCGGTATTTTCGAGTAGGATGTCTAATCCCCTACTGCCATTTTCGAGGGTGCGGAATTCCCAAAAATGGTTGTGATAGCCGATTTTGATTCCAGATCCGGCTGCAAGATCTCCGCCTTTGTTTAATTGGTCAGCCATGAAATGGTAGTGATCTGCGGTCAATTGATCGATCAACGGCATAGGCGGTATGGGTACAATCATATATTTCTGACCCAATTCGGCCGCAGTGTCCAAATAGATTTTTAACGCTTCTTCATTTCCATTTCCGGGTGTAAGGAACTCGGAAAGGTCATAGTGACCGCTATAAGACTTCAGGCCATTTGCCAGCAGCTGTCCCGATAAATCCCGGAGATTCAAGCCCCAGAATTGAATCTGACCATCGGCTCGAGTTTCCGGACCGAATGTTTCCACGTGGTTGTATCCGATTTCTGCTACGCGATTAAGCGTAGATGCAGCGCTATCGGCCAGTTGATCCCGCAAGGTATAAAGTTGTAAGCCGATTTCCCTTAGTGTTGCTTTAGGGCTTCGCTTCCGATCGCAGGAAAGGATAGAAGGGGCCATACAGGCCGCGGCAACCGTAACCCCTGCCTGCTTCAAAAATGCACGCCTATTGAAAGTCATATTGAAGATCGTTTGTTTGGCACGATCGAAGATAAGTTTTTTTACTGATATTCCGGATTGGATATGAAATTAAGAAAGCGAGTGAATTTTTCGAGATAAGCGGCTTTGTCCAATTTATAGTAGAAGGCGCCTTTTTTTGAATGCGCTTTGTCTTTATCTAATTGCTTGATGAGCAGCTCCGTAGAGCGCAATTTGCGAGTGAAGTTGCGCTTATCCAATTCAACCTCATAAACCTGTTCGTAAAGTGTCATAATTTGAGGAATAGTGAATTTCTCAGGAAGTAATTCGAACAGGATGGGGTGTAATGCCGCTTTATAACGTAGTTTTTGTTTTGCTTGTTGCACCATTTCCTGGTGGTCAAAGATCAGTTTGGGCACGCCTTCCAACGGAAACCATTCTGCCCGGTAATCATCGCTGAGTTGTTTTTCGTATTTTTTGATATCGATTAGGGCGAAGTATGTGATGCTGATGGTTCGCTCTATCGGATCACGTTCAGGCTTCCCGAATACCGATAGCTGTTCCATGTAAACGTCTTTCAGCCCCGTAAGCTGCTTAAGCACTCGTGAAGCGGCGTCCTCCGGCTTCTCATTGGATTGAACGAAGCCGCCCATCAGGCTCCACTTGTTTTTTTCCGGCTCGAATCCCCTTTTTATCAGCAGCAATTTTAACTCGTAGCCGTCAAATCCAAAAATAATGCAATCCACTGCAACCAGCATGCGGGACTGTTTTGCGTACTTATCCATCGGTGGTAAATCTACGAATGAATTTAAGTGTCTACAAATGAGTTTTTTGTTTTAGCGGGTTTTATTAAAGGGTTTTTTTCCCTTTTCCCATATTTTCGTTTATAATCCGAAGGTTTCATCCCAAAGAGTTTGGAAAACTGTTCGCGGAAGTACTTAATGTCGTTGAATCCGGCTGCGAACGCTGCTTCGCTGATTGTGTAGCCGGAATCGATCAGTAATTTGGCAACGGTACGTAGGCGAATGAACCGGATGAATTCATTGGCGGATTTGCCGGATATCGACTTAATGCGTTTATAGAGGTTTGAGTGGCTCATGCCAATTTCTTTTGCCAGGGTTTTGACTGTAAAATTCGTGTTGTCCAACTGCTGCTCGACTATCGAAATGCAACGTTGAAGAAAGTCGCTGTATTCTTTGGATATTTTGTAGGGATTGCTCTGCAGGGTTATCTCGTTGTAAAAGTATGCTTGCAGCTGGCTGCGGCTGTTTAGGAGATTGGCGACCCGAGCCGCTAAAAGAGCATTGTCAAAAGGTTTCGTAATGTAATCATCGGCGCCGCCTTCTATTCCTTTCAACTTAACCTCTCTTGAGGTGCTTGCGGTGAGTAATATAAGGGGAATATGACTCAACGAAGGATCCTGTTTGATACAGGTGCATAAGTCGATGCCTGACATTTCGTCCATGACAACGTCACTGATGACGATATCGGGTTCATGTTTTTTGATAAATGCTAATGCTTCCTCGCCATTTCCGGCGGTGAAAACAGAAAAGTCCTTGTTAAAAATTTTCGCGATGTACTGCCTGATTTGCAAGTTGTCATCAGCGACGAGCATGACGGGATGTTCACCCGTGATTACGGGCTGATTTGGCATGTATTCAGCAGAATCGACGTCGTTCGTTTCCTGTGGGGGTTCTTCGGTTAATTCTTCAAGGAACATGGAATGCTCGCCCAAATCTTCAAGCAAAAGCCGGCCGCTGAAATGTTCTTTGCCTTTTAGCAGCCGTAACCTAAATTGACTGCCCCTGTTTTCCCGGCTCATATACGACACGGTACCACCATGCGATTCGATGAATTTCTTTACCAGGAACAATCCGATTCCAAACCCAGACGCAGCTTGTCTGTTTCCCAACCTATCCCGGTAAAAACGATCAAACAATGCATCGCCAATGTGAACGGGTATCCCGCATCCGGTGTCGGATACCATAATTTCAATATCGTTGTCCCCTTCGACGAGTTTTATCGTCACGGTGCCTTGCTCCGGGGTGAATTTGATTGCGTTACTGATTAGGTTAAAGAGGCATATTTCCAATTTCTCGCGGTCACCAAACACATAGAGGTTTTCTGAAGCGCAATGAAACCGGTAGTCCAGAGAGCGAGACTCCGCGTGTTGCTTAAAGCAGAGAAATACTTCGTGGGCGAGGTGTTTTACGTCAAGCTTCACCAGGCGGAGGTCGTCCGACAGGTTTTCCGCCCTTTGGAACAATAACAGCCGGTCCACGAGGCTCAGGAGACGTTTAGCGTTACGGTACACCAGGTTTAAGCCTTCGGTATCCGTTGCCTTATCGGTGCTATAAAGCATATCCTTTACGGGATTTACGATCAAAGATAGCGGTGTGCGAAACTCATGTGCGATGTGTGTGAAAAAGGCTAGTTTCCGTTCATTAAGTTCGCGCTCCTTGGCAATTTCCATCCGTGACCATTCGACTTGATAGGTTAACCGGGTTTGCCGTCTGTCGTAGATAATGTATGCATAAAGGGCAGAAAGCCCGAGCAACACGTATAGTCCATATGCCCAGTAGGTCCGCCACCAAGGTGGAAGCACTTCAATCAACAGAACACGCTCTTCACGATTCCAGGTCCCGCTTGCGTCCGTCGATCGGATCCGTAAACGGTAGGTGCCTTCCCGGAGATTGGAATAATAAGCACTTCGCTGTCGTTCAACGTGATTCCAGTCCTTATCCCATCCTTCGAGGAAGACCGCGTAGTTGATTTTATCGGGAAAGGAGTACTCGAGGGCTGCGAATCCCACCGATAGGGATGCATCTTCATAGGGCAGGACCAGACTCTCGACCCTGGCCGCGTTTGTTGGTGCGGTCGAAATGCTGTAATCATCGTGGGTCTTTGTACCCACGCGGATGTCCGTGACAACGATTTTTGGGGCAAGCGGTTCAATGCGGACACTGTCAGGATAAAAGATATTAAAGCCATTGATCCCGCCGAATACAAGTTCTCCCGAGTGTAACTCCAGGGCCGCATTGTAACTGAACTGGTTGCTTTGTAGACCATCGGACTCATGAAAACTCTGAAACCGGCCGCCAGCTGGCGAAAATTTAGCTATGCCATTATAGGTAGATAACCACAGATTTCCAAGACGGTCACCTGCCAGTTGCAGTACAACATTACTAGGTAAGCCTTCGGCTTCAGTATAACGCCTGAATTCACCCGTATTTTTGTTGAATGAGAGTAACCCGCCGCCCTCGGTCCCTACCCACAATTGATGCGCCGAATCTTTCCGGATGCAGCGTACGGGATTTCCGATTGTGAAGCGGGTGATTCGCCCGTCGTCGAAGTTCAGGTGGATAAGGTCGGAGTAGTCACCGACCCAGAATGTGCCGTCTGTGTCTTCTATGATACAAAGTGCATTTTTTATGTAGGCATTGACGGGCTCGAATCGGTTGCGTTGGCGGTTCAGTAGAAATAGTCCACCGCCATCCAATGTCGCTGCCCAGATCCTACCTTTGCTGTCTTCCAATAGCTGCCAAATGTTGGCATATTCGTTCTCTTTTTGCGGATGAACGCAGGGATAGGGAACAAAACGGTGATTTTGCGCATCCCATCGATTAATGCCTCCCCCGTACGTGCCTACCCACAACTGCCCTTGTTTATCTTGAATGATGCTGGTTATAAAATTGCTGGTAAGCGTACCGGGAACTCCCGGCTGATGCTCGAAGAATTGGAAGCGGTTAGTCTGTCGGTCCCAAAGCGATAAACCTCCGCCGTCAGTCCCGATCCAAAGTGTATGGTCTTTTCCTTCGGCAAAGGAAAGAATGAAGTTTTTCGAGCTGGTTTTTCCTGCTGGAGTATCGTGCCGGATAAGGCCGAATTTCCTTGCTTGCGGATCAATGACATTGACGCCGCCCCGCAAGGTACCGATCCACTGACGGGATTGCTGATCTTCAAAGATGGCGAAAACCGCCTCGCTGAAGAGCGGTCCGCCGTCATCGTGTCCCAATAGATAGGTAAACCGTTGGCTTTTTAGATCGATGATGGTGATTCCCCCGCCGTCTGTACACACCCACAGTTTGTTTTTCGTTTTATGCAGTGCAGTGATACGGTTGTGCGATAACCCGGTTTTTTCAGTATAATGCGTGAGGCGGTCCGATGTTGGCTCGTAGCGGAATAGGCCTTTTTCAGTGCCCATCCAGATCCCGCCGGTTGCCGAAGCTTGTATACATCGCGCTGACTGGATCCGGCTGGTCTTTATACGTACTGTTTTCGTATTTTTATCATAGTAACCAACACCAACATCTTTGATGATTAGCCACAGTCGGTCCTCTGGATCGATGTCAATCCCTTGAACATCGTAGTTGACCGTCTCCCTACCGTTATGCATCAACGGAATAGGTATTCCAACCGGCCCGGTTTCGGGGTGCGTTTCGATTCGAAGCAATCCACTTTTTTCGCTTGCAGCGAAAAGAGAACCACTCGCATTGATTGCAAAGCCGTTTATGGCAAAATCGATTGCCTGGAGTTCCCCATTATCCTCTTGGAGGTGCAGATGTTGGAAGGTGTGTTCATCGTAATTAAGCACTGCTGCGCCGATTTTAGTCGCCACCCACGTTCTACCGGTCGTATCTTCGATGATACCCGTAATCCGGTTGTCGGGAAGCGAAGTTTTTTGTCCTGGCCGGTGCCGGTAGATCTTGAATTCGTAGCCGTCATACCGATTTAACCCGTCAAAGGTACCGAACCACATAAAGCCCATACGGTCCTGATAGATATGGGTAACATAATTATTGGATAAACCGTGTTCAATACCGAGGTATTTTACCTGATCATTAATTGTTGAAAAGACGTTTAACGAGATGCAGGTGGATAGAATCACGACGATTAATTTCTTATTTATCATAATAGGCAAGCGTGTGGTGACGGTATCTGGAATGATAAATATCGGAAATCAAAATCGCTTTAGCAAATTAAGAATTTACCCCCTCTTTTTGGTGAGAATCCCCCTTATTTGATTCGTCCAAACCCTCGATACTTGTCCTACCTAGTTAAAACAATTAAAAACCAATTTATATGCATCTCAAACACACTATTAATGCAGTGATTGGTGGAGTGATTCTCAGCGGAGCCGGTATCGCACCGATACCCGCCGCTGGGCATCCATTCCATCCGCCGGTGGTGGGCGTGGAAAGCTCATATGCCGGAGCGAAACAGCAGTCGACTGTAGTCGGCACGGTCACGGCTTCGTCCGATGGATTGCGCCTTGCAGGGGTGAGCGTTTCCATTAAGGGAACAAGTCAGGGGGTGAGCACCGATGAGGAGGGCCGTTATGCAATTGAAAACGTTCCAGCGGATGCCGTGCTGGTTTTTTCGATGGTAGGCTACACAACAAAAGAGGAATCGGTCGGTAACCGGAATATGATTGACGTGATTCTGGAGCCGACCACGTCGGATCTAGAAGAAGTGGTCGTGGTGGGGTATGGAACGCAACGGCGGGAAACAATTACCGGATCGGTTGCGTCCGTCAAGAGTGCGGAACTGATGAAGTCACCGACGGTAAACGTATCGAATGCCCTTGCGGGGCGTTTACCGGGAGTAGTGGCCACCCAAGCCAGTGCCGAGCCGGGATACGATGGGGCCTCGATCCGGATACGTGGAACCAATACGCTGGGAAACAGCGAACCGCTGATCGTGATCGATGGTATTCCAGCCCGCGCAGGGGGCTTCGAGCGGCTCAGTCCGGCAGACATCGATAACATATCGGTATTGAAGGATGCGTCGGCAGCGATTTATGGAGCGCGCGCGGCTAACGGGGTGATTCTCATCACGACCAAACGCGGCAAAACGGGTAAGCCGTCGCTTTCATACACCTTCAATCAGGCGTTTTCCCAGCCCACCGTCATTCCGGATCTTGCCGATGCCGTACAGTATTCCGAAATGCGCAACGAGCTTGAGATTTTTAAGCTACCGGTAGACGAATGGGCGGCCGCCCAAGCGGCGTTCAATGAGACCGGATCCTATACCCGAAACGATGGCTCCGTGTTGACCGCACCGGCCTCTCCGGAAGATATGCGCCTGTATGCCGATGGGTCGGATCCCTGGGGGCACCCCAATACCGATTGGTATGATGCAGCACTAAAAACCTGGTCGCCCCAATCGCAGCATAACCTGCAGGTAAGCGGGGGTACGGAAGATATTAAGTACCTGACTTCCATCGGCTATCAAAATCAGGATGCGTATTATAAACAATCCGCGACGGGCTATGAGCAATATGATGTCCGGATAAACCTGGATGCCAATATCAACAAGTATGTCAGTACGAAAATCGGACTCCTGGGAAGGCAGGAAGACCGGCATTTTCCAACGAAATCGGCCGGTACAATTTTCCGGATGCTGATGCGCGGCATTCCTACAGAACCGGCCTTCTGGCCCAATGGCATGCCTGGTCCGGATATTGAGTATGGTGAAAATCCCGTGGTAATTACAACCGACCAAACGGGATACGATCGCGATAAGCGCTATTATTTCCAAACCAACGGGCAGGTGGATATTACCATTCCTTGGGTCGAAGGACTCAAGTTCAGTGGAACCGCTTCGGTAGACAAATACATCAAAAAAACCAAGCGCTGGGAAATCCCCTGGTATCTGTATACCTGGCAGGGCGAGTATGAAGACGACGGAGTAACACCGTTATTGGTGCGCGGAGAGCGCGGTCCGGCTGATCCGCGGCTGACCCAGGGGGATGAAGATCAGCTAAATGTATTGCTTGGCGGAGTATTGACTTACGACCGAACCTTTGGTGATCACACACTGAACTTGCTGGCTGGTGTAAACCGGGAAACCATCCGTAACGACAATTTCAACGCGTTCCGGCGCTACTTTATCTCGACAAGCATCGATTACCTGTTTGCTGGCGGCGATGCGGAAAAAAATAATGGCGGCGGGGCTTGGGAGCGTGCCCGGCTCAACTATTTCGGACGGGTAGGTTATAATTTTCGGAGTAAGTACATTGCGGAGTTCCTCTGGCGATACGACGGTTCTTACATGTTTCCTGAAAGCAGCCGATACGGATTTTTCCCCGGTGTTATGGCTGGCTGGATGGTCTCGGAGGAAGATTTCTGGAAGGACGGGGTACCTTTTGTCAACTACCTGAAATTACGGGGATCATACGGACAGATGGGAAATGATCAGATTTATTTCGACCACGATAATAACGGAGAACAAACGTTGCAGGAATATCAGTACTTTTCGACATATGGGTTCGGAACCTATGTCATCGGCAACGAGTTGGTGAAGTCGCTCTACGAAAGCCGGGTGCCCAATATGTTCGTAACGTGGGAGGTTGCCAACAACTATAACATAGGCCTTGACGGGCAACTGATGGATAGCAAGTTCAACTTCACGGTAGAATGGTTTAAGAATCGGCGAGAAAGCATTCTTTGGCGCAGAAACGCCTCCATCCCCCAGACAACAGGCATGACACTCCCCGCTGAGAATATCGGCATTGTCGAGAACGGTGGTTGGGATTTTGCGGTTGGTTATACCGACCAGTTTGGCGATCTCAGTCTAAATGTCGGCTTAAACGGTGGCTACGCGAAAAATAAGATCCTTTTCTGGGATGAAGCACCCGGTGCACCGGAATGGCAGCAGTCGACAGGCCGCACCATCAACTCGGGGTTGTATTACATCTATGACGGCGTATTCCGCGACGAAGCCGAAATTGCAGCAAATACCCTCGATTACTCGGCGGTCACCAATTCACTTAGGCCGGGCGACATGAAATTTGTCGATTACGATAACGACGGGAAAATAACGTCGGATGATCGCGTGCGTCGTGATAAAAACACCATTCCCACATTTCAGGGTGGACTGAATATCGGGTTGCAGTATAAAGGATTCGACCTGACTATCCTCTTTCAGGGAGCGGCCGGCGGAGAATTGCGTGTCGGTACCGATGAATCCGGCGCAATCGGCAACTTTCTGGTCGATTTTTACGAAAACCGCTGGCGTGTGGATGCCCCCAGTGGCGAGCATCCGCGTATAGCCGACCGGAGCGACCAATATTATTCATCCGGCAACACCTACTGGCTACGAAACACAGACTATATTAGGTTGAAGAACCTCGAGCTGGGCTATACCTTCCCGAATCGATGGATGGAACCGGCAGGTATTAACAACCTGCGGGTTTACGTAAGCGGATTCAATCTATTGACGTGGGACAAAACCGGGGTTTTTGATCCCGAATCAATCAACCAGACGGGGCAGTATTACCCCCAGGCGCGCTTATTGAATGCCGGTATCGCTGTTACATTTTAATCCGAAAAAGAGATGAAACGATTCAAAAAATATCAAGTACTTGTACAGGCGCTGTGGGTAATCATGATTTGTATGACGGCCTGCAATGATAATTTCGTAAGTACCAGGCCCCTGGAGGAAGTGCCTGCGGATGCTACGTGGCAAGATGCCGGATTGGCCGAAGCCTTTGTTACGGAAATTTATAACGGCTTCGGTCAGGGTGGTTTTGATGAGGAAATGCTGGCCTCGTTATCGGACGAAGCGATGTTCACCCACCCGGGTAGGGGAATCAATGTGATTACCGAAGCCCGCTCAAACGATGCCGACCAAGGATGGAACAGCCAGATCAGCGCGGGAACGCATAACTGGGGAAACCTTTATCGGAGGATCCGCGCAACCAACGTCGCGATCCAGAATCTGGCGGAGCCGCAATTCGACAACTCGTCGGGTGTTGCGGATCGGTTGAGAGGGGAAGCCCTTTTTCTACGCGCTTTTTTCTACACCGAGCTGTTGAGGTATTATGGGGCGGTTCCGCTGATCGATCGTGTTTACGGATTGGAGGATGACGATTACACCGTTGCACGAAACACTTTTGAGGAACAGGTCGAATTTATAGTGACCGACTGTGATCAGGCGGCGGCTTTACTAACCGATGCGCCGGCTGTGGACGGCCGTGCTTCTTCAGCCGCTGCGTTGGCGTTGAAAGCCCGCGTATTGACCAAGGCAGCAAGCGACCTCCACGACATTCCTACGGCTTCTGCAAACTCCGAGGTGATCGGTGGATACGAAAACCCGGAGTATCTAGGGTATACAAGTGGCGACCAGATCTCCCGGTGGCAACGGGCGAAAGAGGCAGCGAAAGCGGTACTGGATACCTACGGCCCTGGTTATATGATGGATTTGACCGAGCCGGTTACCCGCGAAGAAGGTACGGAGAACTACCTGTCGATTTCAATGGCAGGCGGCAGTAGTGCCGTGTCTGCCAACGGCAAGGCGGATTTGATACTGGGGCGATTCTTCATAGACTTAAAGGACGAAGGCGGAAATTACGTAGGCCGGAATAACGGTCCGAACGGCTACCATAATTGGGCGGGAAACACACCGATCCAGCAGTTGGTGGATGATTATCCCATGGCCGATGGTACCGCTTTCGACTGGGGTAATCCGGCACACGCAACGACGCCGTATGCGAACCGGGATCCGCGTTTTTATGCGACCATTTTATACGATGGTGCCGATTGGAAGCCCCGCACTACGGATGTAGCAGGCCGCGATCCAGTGAATCAGATTCAAACCGGGCAATACGAGGTCATGCAAGGCGGAAAAAAGGTGATCCATTATGGGCTGGATACCCGAAACAGTCCGGTAGAGGACTGGAACGGCAGCCATACGGGTTATTACATGCGAAAGTTTATTGATCCCAATCCCGCGGTGGTCGACCAGAATACAAGACAGTTTATACCTTGGCCGGTGTTACGGTTTACCGAGGTGGTGTTGAACTACGTCGAAGCGTGTATTGAATTGGGTGAGGATGCGGAGGCGTTGAACTGGCTCAACCGGATTCGTTTCCGCGCTGGCATGCCGGCGATCACCGCAACGGGAGATGCACTGCGGGACGCGTATCGGAACGAACGGCGCATTGAACTGGTATACGAAGAACATCGTTTCCACGATGCTCGCCGGTGGATGATCGCCAATGAAACCTTAGGTAGAAAAGTAGGCATCATGCGTGTGCTTGGCCGGTTGAAAGCCGGTAGCAATGTCTCGGTATATCGCTATGATCCCGCAAACTACGACTACACGTATACCGTAGGCACGATCGACCCCGGCATTGAGAACCGACAGTGGCTGGATAAAATGTACTTTATCCCAATCCACCGTGACGAAATAAACCGCAACGATAAACTGGTGCAGAATCCGGGATATTGACAATCCGGTCCAATCGATCGGGTAAAGTAGCGACGCGTTTCAGGCTCCGGCTTGAAGCGCGTTACCGTTGCGGTTCCGTGTATGCATCGATTGATCATCCGGATTCAATTTGGCACTATATGGCACAGATTGGCACAGAACGGTGCCAATCTGTGCCAGTTGTTCGACAGTTGTTCGACCGCGCTTCGACCATTGTTCGACAACACTTCGAGAATCCTTCGACAACGCTTCGACGACCTTCGGTATCCTGCCGAAGGCCACCCGAACGGCGGGCGAAGAAGACCTTAGCAAATCTCGGATCAATTTTGCAGAATCCCCGGCGGTTTCCTATCTTAGTCACATACTAACATTGATAAAATCATTATGATGAATACCACACGAAGAGAATTTTTGGGCACAATGACAACGTTGGCAGCGACCGTTGGTGCAGCGAGCGCATTCCCCCGGACCTTTTCCATCGGAAAGCAGCAACAAAAGACAATCCGGGTAGGGTTGATCGGTGCGAACGGAATGGGATGGGCCAATCTCAACTCGATGTTGAAGGTGCCTGATGTGCAGTGCACGGCACTGTGCGATGTCGATGCCAATGTGCTGAATAAGCGAGCGGATGAATTAAAAGCGCGTAATATCACACCCAAGTTATACGCAAAACACGAAGATTTATTGGCTGATCCCAATGTGGATGCGGTGATTATCGGAACGCCAGATCACTGGCATTGCCTGATGATGGTGGATGCCTGCGCAGCCGGCAAGGATGTATATGTGGAAAAACCTCTGGGAAATTCCATTGCAGAGTGCAACGCCATGGTCGCGGCGGCCGCAAAACACAATCGAGCGGTGCAGGTAGGGCAGTGGCAGCGTAGCCAGCAGCATTTCAGAGATGCAATGGAGTTTGTGCATTCGGGCAAGTTGGGTAAAATCCGGTTGGTCAAAGCGTGGGCTTACCAAGGATGGATGAAAAGTATCCCTGTCAAACCCGACGGACCAGCGCCTGAGGGCGTGGATTATACCCGCTGGTTGGGGCCTGCCAAGATGCGACCATTTAACCCGAATCGCTTCCATTTCGAATTCCGCTGGTTTTGGGATTATGCAGGAGGGTTAATGACGGATTGGGGTGTGCATATGCTGGATTTTGCGTTGATCGGCATGAAGGCGACGACGCCCAAATCGATTATGGCTACGGGTGGTAAATTCGCCTACCCTGACGATGCTGCTGAAACACCGGATACGCTGACAACGGTATATGAATTTGATGACTTCACCGTCCAATGGGAGCATGCCAACGGCATCGACGGAGGTCCTTACGGACGCAATCACGGCGTGGCCTTCATCGGTAATTTCGGTACGCTGGTCGTGGATCGAGGCGGATGGGAAGTCATTCCAGAAGGTAAACGGATGGAGGCCGTACCGCTTCAGAAAAGTAAAGACAACGGGCTGGATATGCATACCCGGAATTTTATTGACGTAGTTCGTTCCCGGCAGTTGGAAGCGTTGAACGCACCGGTTACGGCTGGGGCACATATTGCCATCTTTTCACAGATGGGTAATATCGCTTACCGAACCGGGGAAAAAATATACTGGAATGAGCAGAAAGGACAGTTTAGTAGTTCAGCAGCGAATAGACTATTGGCTGCCGAGTACCACAATGGATATCGAATTCCGAAAGTATGATGCGACGTAAATGGGTTAGGCGTCAACCCAACCCATTTTCCACTTCTTTGGCACTCTCTTCCACTTTCTGCGCCAATTCAGCTTTAAAGTTCAGTAAGTTCTGCGCGAGTTGTTCGTTTGAAAGTGCTAGCATTTGGGCAGCGAGAATGCCTGCATTTTTGGCCGCATTCAGCGCTACCGTAGCAACCGGGATGCCATTTGGCATTTGGAGTATGGAAAGTACGGAGTCCCAGCCGTCAATGGAGTTAGAAGATTTTACCGGCACACCAATAACCGGTAAATGCGTAATGGAGGCTACCATACCCGGCAAGTGAGCAGCGCCGCCAGCGCCTGCAATGATGACTTTAAGGCCACGTGAAGCCGCGTTTTTAGCATAATGAAACATACGATCTGGTGTACGGTGAGCCGACACGATCGTTACTTCAATACGGGCACCCAATTGTTTCAATATGTCCACGGCATCCTGCATTACGGGTAAATCCGACTTACTTCCCATAATGATGCCGACTTCTGCGAGGTCATGTGTTGTCATTTTGTTCGTTATTAGTTTTTCTGCTTGCTCCTAGATTCCCTTGTTCTCAAATTCTCCTGCTCCCTCTCTTATGTAACCACTTTAATTGTTTGTTGCACCGTTCGCGCCGTCCGGATGGCTTCTTCACGATCTTCATTAATCACGCAGACGTGGCCCATTTTACGGAAAGGCTTTGTGAATTTTTTTCCATATAGGTGCAAATATACTCCTTCCATGGCCAAAACTTCTTCGACGCCTTCGTAACGTGCCAATCCCTCGTGCCCCGCTTCGCCCAGCAGGTTGACCATTACCGCATTAGTGCGTGTCGCTGTATTGCCTGGAGGAAGGTTGAATAGGGCGCGCAAATGCTGCGCAAATTGCGAGGTGAAATTGCCTTCTATGCTTTGATGACCGCTATTATGCGGACGGGGAGCAAGTTCATTCACCAATAACTTTCCTTCCTTTGTCAGAAATAACTCCACGGCCAGCAGTCCGACGATTTGTAGGTCTTCGGCAATCTTTTTGGCCAGTAAATCCGCCCGTTGCTGAATTTCAAAAGGTAGGGTGGAGGGGGATATGAGAAACTCCACCAGATTCGCCTCGGGGTTAAATTCCATTTCTACACATGGAAAGGTGGCTATTTCGCCGTCCTCATTGCGCGAAACAATAATCGCTAACTCCTTCTCGAAATCAATCCATTGTTCGATGAGACTGGGGGCCTCGAAAGCTGTTTGGATGTCTGATTCGGAAATAATTTTTTTTACTCCCCGGCCGTCATAACCGTCTTTGCGGAGTTTTTGGATGTACGGTAACGAAAGGGAAGCTGTCGCTAGATTCTCTTTGGATGAAATCAGTTGAAAGGGGGCCGTAGGTATGTCATTTTGCTTAAAAAATTGCTTTTGTAGCCCTTTATCCTGTATCAGGCGAATGATGCGGGATTGCGGATAAACCAAAACCCCTTCTTCTTCCAGCTTTTCGAGGGCATCCACATTGACCTTTTCGATTTCAATGGTCAGCATATCCAGGTCCTTGCCGAACGCATATACCGTATCGAAATCATTCAGCGGCCCGTTGACAAAACGGTTGCATAAGTTACGGCAAGGAGCATTTTTATCGGGGTCGAGGATGTGGATATTTACATTGAAATTAATGGCTTCTTGAATCAGCATGCGCCCAAGTTGGCCGCCGCCAAGGATACCTAACTGTAATTCACCATAAAAATCTTTTGCCATATATCGGATGTGAAATTGTTTTACGATTAAGCCTGTACAGACTGCAATTTTTTACCGATGATGTGTTCGGTTTCGATCTTTTTCTGCAATTCCAGAAAAGCGCCGATAAGAGCCTCCGGCCTGGGGGGGCACCCTTGCACATAAACATCTACCGGGATGATGCGGTCTACGCCTTTGACCACGTGATAGCCATGTTGCCAGTATGGGCCGCCGCAGTTGGCACATGACCCCATCGAAATTACGTATTTAGGATCGGGCATCTGCTCATACAAACGCCGTATACGGTCAGCCATTTTAAACGTCACCGTTCCGGCAATGATCATAACGTCGGATTGCCGGGGCGATGGACGTGGAAATACGCCGAAACGATCCAGATCGTACGTGGCTGCCATAGCGCCCATCATTTCAATTGCGCAGCAGGCAATCCCGAAGCTCATAGGCCACATGGACGACAGCCGCGCCCAATTGAGCAGGTCGTCTAATTTGGCAATCACTACGCCATTGCTTTCCAGTTGTTTATTAGTATTCATGACGATGTGCCTCCGGGTTTTCTGAGCAGAGGTTTAAATGCGGGTCTTTTGATTTGATTTTCTGTGTTTTGGGATGTGTTCCCTTTTTGAGGCTCCGTAGCGAAAGGTTCGAATTTCCGGACGGGATACGGTTCGCGGTTCAATTTTTCGTAAGCCGACTTAGGGATATTGACATTCACCCGAGGGAGCACGGCATGTGATTTTACCCATTCCAAATCCCCTTTTTTCCATACATAGATCAAACCAATGACCAATATTCCGATGAAAATTGCCATTTCAGCAAGCGTAAACCAACCCCAGCGGGCGTCTACGGCGATCAATTCGGGGCGACCGAAGATCGTTGCCCATGGAAAAATGAAAATCATTTCTACGTCAAATAACAGGAATACCAAAGCAATGACGTAAAAACGGGGATTGAATGCGATCCACGAACTGCCAACCGGTTCTTCACCGCATTCGTACGTAGTAAGTTTTTCGGGAGTGGGATTTTTCGGAGATATGATTTTTCCTAAAAGTAGCGTAACCAACACCAACAGGACACCCATTACTCCGATTAGGAGTATCTTGCCAAATTCGGTTAGCTGTCCCGGTTCATCCATAACTCAAAGGTACTGATTTTTTATCTTCCCATCGGCATTTTGGGCATGCCTCGCATCATGCGTGCCATGGCTGCCGGATTCGACATTTGTTTCATCACCTTGCGCATATCGCCAAACTGTTTCATCAGTTTATTGACCTCTACTAAATCGGTGCCTGAACCCTTGGCAATGCGGGCGCGGCGCTTTTGGTCGATAGCATCGGGATTTTCTCGTTCATAAGGCGTCATTGAATTAATGATCGCTTCAATGGGCTTGAATGCGTCATCGTCAATATCCACATCTTTGATGGCCTTACCAACACCGGGAATCATGCCCATAAGGTCTTTCATGTTGCCCATCTTCTTAATTTGCTGGATTTGGCTTTTGAAATCGTTGAAATCGAATTTGTTTTTACGGATTTTACGTTGTAATTCTGCGGCTTCTTTCTCATCGAATTGCTGCTGTGCCCGTTCGACGAGTGAAACCACATCGCCCATTCCCAAAATACGCGAAGCCATCCGATCGGGGTGGAATACGTCGAGCGCATCCATCTTTTCACCCGTACCGATAAACTTGATCGGCTTGTTAACTACTGATTTTATGGAAAGTGCGGCACCTCCGCGGGTATCGCCATCCAGTTTGGTAAGCACTGCACCAGTGAAATCCAGGCGGTCGTTGAACGCCTTTGCCGTGTTTACGGCGTCCTGACCGGTCATCGCATCTACAACGAAAAGAATTTCATGCGGCTGTGTAGCGTCTTTTACGGCCGATATTTCGTTCATCAGCGCTTCATCGATGGCTAAACGGCCAGCGGTATCGACAATAACGACGTTATATCCTTTGTGCTTGGCTTCGGCTACGCCCGCCTGGGCGATGCCAATGGGATCCTTCGATTCCCGGTCGGTATATACTGGCACGTCAACCTGTTGGCCGAGGACCTCCAATTGGTCGATGGCCGCCGGACGGTACACGTCGCCCGCTACCAGCAAGGGTTTCCTGCCTCGTTTCTCTTTTAGGTACTTCGCAAGCTTGCCGGAAAATGTGGTTTTACCCGCTCCGTTAAGACCGGCGATGAGAATAACCGTCGGATTTTTGGACAATTCTAAGTCGGAGGCCGAACCACCCATCAGCGCGGTCAGCTCGTCATTCATGATCTTGGTGAGCAACTGACCGGGGGAGATGCTCGTGAGTACATTTTGGCCAAGTGCTTTTTGTTTCACCTCATCGGTGAATGCTTTGGCCGTTTTATAATTTACGTCGGCATCAAGCAACGCCTTGCGGATTTCCTTCATGGTTTCCGCTACGTTGATTTCGGTAATATTTCCCTGGCCTTTTAATACTTTGAAGGCTCTGTCTAACTTATCTTGTAAATTCTGAAACATTGTCCGTTGCTATAATAAAATGTCAATGAGCTGCAAAGCTACGAAATCTATCATAAAAAAGCCCGCCCTTGAATTGCTCAGGGCGGACTCCTCGTACCTATGAAATTCTTTTAGTCTCTTCTTCCCAACAGCATGCTGGCATAGTACAGCAAAGTCACCAGCGACGATAGCGCTGCCACCACATAGGTCATTGCAGCCCACCACAGTGCGTCCTTCGCACCATCGTGCTCAACGGTACTGTGGGTGATGCCTTTGTTGTCCAGCCAAGCCAACGCACGCTTCGAAGCGTCGAATTCTACGGGTAATGTCACAAAGCTAAATAATGTGGTGATGGCCAAAGCCGCCACCCCGATTGCCAATACATAGGGGTTATTTGCAAAAGCCATCATGAGAACACCGATCATCAAAACCCAGGTTACTAGGTTTGAAGCAACGCTTACGATAGGCACCATGGCCGATCGGAATTGGAGCCAGGAATACGCCTTGGCATGCTGTACTGCGTGGCCACACTCATGGGCCGCAACCGCCGCTGCGGCAACACTACGGCCGCTGTATACCTCCGGACTTAAATTCACGGTTCTATTAGCGGGATTATAGTGGTCACTGAGCTGGCCCTGAGCGGAAATAATTTGCACGTCGTATATGCCGTGGTCGTGCAACATTTTTTCTGCTATATCCCGGCCGGTCATCCCGCTGCTTAATGGTGTTTCAGAATACTTTTTAAACTTACTTTTAAAGCGCCATTGTACAATCATGCTAACCAGCATGATACCACCGAAAATAATCCAATAACTAATCATATATCTTTCTTCTTACGTTTATTGTTTCTTTTTTGTTGCTTCTTCGCATTTGGAAACCATCAAACAAAAAACATACCGAGGGCATTGCGCTGACGATCTGACGGAACCCAACCGTTACGAATATATAAAATATCGCGGCAACCTGCAAATTCGTCTTATTTTTGTGAATGCAGTTGACAAAGTTGTCAGATCAGTTGGCGGACCAACAACGATGTAGCGAAAATGCTACGTAATTAAATTTTATCGTAGATGTCTGTATAATCACTTGAAAATCGTAATACTTTTGCGTCACGTGTTAGACATCTAGTTGTACAATCATCCAATAGACCAGTAATTTAAAGCGTAAAATTCAATGTGGGATTGGGAGGTTAAAACGAAGCAACCATGGTTTAGGTTTGGTATCCGTGAATTAGTTCACTACAAGGATTTAATTCTCCGGTTTTCCAAAAGGGATTTGCTCGCGAGCTACCAGCAGACCTTAATCGGGCCGTTTTGGGTTATCATACAACCTTTGTTGACTACGGTAACCTACGTGCTGATTTTTTCCCGAGTTGCCCGGATCAGTACCGATGAGATTCCGCCCTTCCTTTTTTATCTGCCCGGTATTATCATGTGGAATTTTTTTTCGGAGTGTCTGAATGGTACCATGAATACGTTTCAACACAATGTACATATCTTTAGCAAGGTCTTTTTTCCCAGATTGACGGTGCCAGTAAGCCAGGTGCTTACCAGTAGCTTCCGTATGATGGTCCAGTTGCTGATATTTGCCATTATTTATGGCGCCTTTATGGTTAATTATGAATTCGGCATAAACCGCGCGATTCTGCTACTTCCAATCAGCCTGCTGTTATGTGCGGGATTTGCATTTGGTGCTGGATTAATCATTAGCATTGCGACGGCGAAATATAAGGACCTGGATACTGTGATCCAGTTTGCATTACGCTTATTTATGTTTGCAGCACCGGTGGCGTATCCAAGTACGATTATCCCCGATGAGTGGAAATGGTTGTTTTGGCTGAATCCGCTGACGCCTGTTATCGAAACCATACGGTATGCTTTTTTTAATTCGCCTGCATTAGCTTGGTCTTCTTTGTTGATTTCAGTAATTAGCGTTAGCATGTTGCTTGTCATCGGTTTGGTTGTTTTTAAGCGGAACGAAGTAAGGGTGATGGATACGATTTAGTGCCATGAGTGATATATTAATTCAAGCCGAAAACATCTCAAAGAAATACCGGTTGGGTGTTCTGAATGCCAATACATTCCGGCTTTATCCCACACGCAAAAGGTCGCTGTCTACCGGATGCATGGCGACAGCCTGAGTAGTGATATCGCGATGATGAAAGAGCGGGTGCAACGGGTGCTGGCCAGACAAAAGCCCTTTTTGCGTACACCGGAAGAACGTGCCGCTTTTGACACGGGAGTCAGCAATTGGAATGCGTATTACACCACCGTGATGAACAACGTTGACGGAAACACTAACCGAACAGTTTAAAGAAGTGAAAATGAATGCAGAAAGAACCCCTCAGACTCCGCCGAAAATTGAGCGACTTCCTGAAATGGATTCCAGGCCCTTATGGTCGGTTATGATACCTGCGTATAATTGCATCGGCTACCTGCAGGAAGCGTTGGAAAGTGTATTGCAGCAAGCGCTTCCTGAAGACCAGATGCAGATTGAGGTCATTGATGACTGCAGTACCGATGGCGATGTGGGGGAATTGGTCCGTAGGGTCGGAAAGGGCCGGGTAGGCTACTGCAAAAAGGAGAAAAATGGGGGAAGTTTGCGTAATTTCGAGTCCTGCATCAACCGGGCGTTGGGGACATATGTGCACATCTTGCATGGCGATGATAAAATAGCGCCTGGGTTTTACACGGAAGTGGCTAGTCTTTTTGACGAATACCCAGAAGCAGGCGCCTGCTTTACGGCATTCGATTACATCGATTCCGACAGCCGTAACACCTGGCCCATACAAATTTTACAAGAGGAACGGGGGATCATTAAAAATTGCCTGGAACGGATTGCCGTCACGAACCCGATTCAGCCTCCAGCCATTGTGGTCAAACGAGAAGTGTACGAAAATTTGGGAAGTTTTTTTGCTGTACATTACGGTGAGGACTGGGAAATGTGGGTGCGTATTGCCGCCCATTACCCGATTGCTTACTCTCCCCGGTTTTCTGCACGCTACCGGGTGCATGGCTCAAACATCACGACCAATTCAATTCTTTCGGGGCAAAATATTAAGGACATTGAAAAAGTAATCAATATTATAAACAATTACCTGCCTAAACATCGGCGGCAGAAACTGCGTAAGGAGGCAAAGCGGAATTTTTCAGGATATTTTGCTTCCCTGTCCGACCGGTTATACCACGAGCATAGCAACCGGAGGGCGGCCCTAAAGCAAGCTTATTTTTCATTAAGGATGCACGTCAATAAGCTTACGGTCAAACACGCCGTTAAGATATTGGTAAAATGCATAATCAGTTATAAACGAACTTCGGAAAACATACAAGGAGCAGATCCGACCGAGCGGTTGTTGATATGAAGCAAAAAATCCATCGGAGAAATGCGCTCCGATGGATTAAAATTCATATTCGGATTGCGGCTTTAAACCGTCATAATATCTTTTTCCTTGATTTCGGCAAGCCTGTCCACGTCGGCAATATATTTATCCGTCAGCTTCTGGACCTCGCCTTCCCCCGCTTTAATTTCGTCCTCCGATACCCCGTCGTTTTTTAGCTTTTTGATAACGTCATTAGCTTCTTTGCGGATGTTACGCACGGCGACCTTCCCTTTCTCGGCTTCTTCCTTCACTTTTTTTACCAAATCCCGGCGGCGTTCTTCGGTTAGCGGCGGTATATTCAGCCGGATGATTGATCCATCGTTTTGAGGAGTTAGTCCGATATTCGCCTCGAGGATGGCTTTTTCAATGGTGGACAATAGGTTTTTCTCCCAGGGTTGTATGATCAATGTCCGTGCGTCCGGTGTGTTGATGTTGCTTACTTGGGATAATGGCGTTGCAGTGCCGTAGTAATCTACATAAATGCCATCGAGCATGGAAGGCATCGCTTTGCCCGCACGGATTTTGGTCAATTCGGACTCCGTGTGCGCCAACGCCTTTCTCATCTGCTCGGCGCTGTCTTCTAGTTGTAGAGATATTAGTTCGTCCATGGTTACGCGTTATGGTTGGTCAAAGATAATTATTCTCGTACTAAAGTTCCAATGGGTTCGCCATCTGCGAGCCGAGAAAGGTTACCGGGCTTGTTCATGTCGAAGACGATAATTGGCAGTTTGTTTTCCTGGCAAAGCGTAAAGGCGGTCATATCCATTACGCTGAGTCCGCGGTTATAAACATCCTGAAACGTAATTTCGTCAAATCGGGTAGCCGTTGGGTCCTTAAGAGGATCTGCTGTATAGATGCCGTCCACACGGGTACCTTTCAATACCACATCAGCATTAATTTCAATGGCCCGCAATGACGCTGCCGTATCGGTAGTAAAATAGGGATTGCCCGTACCTGCCCCGAAAATAACAACACGTCCTTTTTCGAGGTGGCGTACAGCCCGCCGACGGATAAAGGGTTCACAGATTTGCTCCATCTTAATAGCGGTGAGCAGGCGTGTTTTGATGGCTAGCTTTTCGAGTGCATCCTGCAGCGCCATACTATTGATGACCGTGGCCAGCATACCCATGTAGTCGGCCTGAACGCGGTCCATTCCCGCTTTTTCGGCACTGAGACCCCGGTAGATGTTGCCACCTCCGATGACGATGGCCACTTCCATGCCTTTGCTATGGATTTCTTTGATATCGCTGGCGTATTGCGTAACACGATTGATGTCAATTCCGTAATTTTGGTTGCCCATGAGGGCTTCCCCGCTGAGTTTGAGTAGGATGCGTTTATACTTCATAAAATTGTCGTCTGGGAAGGGGACTTCCAGCCGCCAAAGATAAGAGATTTTTTTAACTACCGGATATTACCTTTTGGTAATACTGCTCATACAAAGGCATGATGTTGGCCAATTGAAAATCTTTGGCCCGTTCCAGGGCAGCTTCCTTGAATCGATCCAGACGGTCGCGGTCCTCCAGGATGTGGATGGCGTTCATGGCCATGGAATCTACATCCCCTACGTCGCTGAGGTAGCCCGTTATCCCGTCTATATTTAATTCCGGCAGTCCGCCGGTATTGGATGAGATAACCGGTACCTTGCACGCCATTGCCTCCAATGCTGCAAGACCGAAGCTCTCCGAGCCCGAAGGAATAATGAATAGATCCGATACGGACAGAATTTCCTCGATGGCATCCTGCTTGCCGAGAAAACGGATGTCTTTGTCAACACCGAGTTCACGGGACAACTGTTCGGCGTGGGTCCGTTCAGGTCCGTCGCCCACCATCAGCAGTTTGCTGGGAATTTTCTCCTGCACCTTTTTGAAGATACGGATGACGTCCGTGGTGCGCTTCACCTTCCTGAAATTTGAGGTGTGCACGAGAATACGCTCGTCACCCGGGGCGATCGCCTGTTTAAAATGCTGGCGGGGTTTGAGACTGAATCGGCTGAGATCAACGAAGTTGGGAATGACCCGTATCTCCCGTTTGACGTCGAAATAGTTAAGGGTTTCTTCCTTTAAATTATTCGATACGGCGGTCACTCCATCCGATTGGTTGATGGAAAACGTTACGACGGGACTGTAGCTGGCATCTTTGCCCACAAGGGTGATATCGGTGCCGTGTAAGGTAGTGACCACGGGTATGTGGATGCCATAGGTAGCTAATATCTGCTTAGCCATGAACGCTGCGGAAGCATGGGGAATGGCGTAGTGTACATGCAGGACGTCCAGCTTTTCAAACCGGACTACATCCACCAGTTTACTCGCTAATGCTAATTCATAAGGTGGGAAATCGAACAACGGATATTTGGATATGGTTACCTCGTGATAGTAAAGGTTCTCGGAAAAGAAATCCAACCGAGCAGGTTGACTGTAGGTAATAAAATGGATCTGATGTCCATTGGCTGCCAGCGCTTTGCCCAATTCTGTTGCTACTACGCCACTTCCACCGAAGGTGGGATAACATACGATGCCTATCTTCATGTACTCCCTTCAATTATTTGCTTGCAAAATACGGATAAATTTCCCGATGCGATGTTCATGTAAACGTAAAAAGATTGGGATATTTCTGAATCCTCCGAATGAAAACTAAAAAATTAATTGTAAAACTAATTAATTAGTTTTATGTTTGTATAACAGAGATGACGCTTGGCGCGCAAGCATTTATATGGTAATAAATAATTAAGGAGGGTAGATAAATGAAAGAACTAAAAGAATTGACTCGTGTGGAAGAGCAGATCATGCAGGAATTGTGGGATTTAGATAAGGCATTCGTCAAAGACATCATCGAAAAATTGCCGGATCCCAAGCCCGCTTATAACACGGTATCCACCATTGTTCGGATACTGGAAACGAAGGGCTTTGTCGACCATGAAGCTTTCGGCAAAAGTCACCGGTATTATCCGCTGGTATCGAAAGAAGAATACCGCACGTTTGCAACCCGTAAGCTTCTGTATGGATATTTTGATAATTCAGCAAGGAATATGCTATCGTTCTTTGTGGAAGAGGAAAAACTCGACCTGAAAGATGCAGATGAGCTATTCAAAATGCTGGAGGAAGCAAAGAAGAAAAAAGGGAGGTAGTTATGTTTTACTTAGTCTTAGCCAACTTTTACTTGGTCGTCTTTTTCACCTTTTATTGGGTGGCATTGCGTAAGCAGACCTTTTTCCGGTGGAACCGCGCGTACTTACTTGCCGGATTGGGAATGGCGTTTGTTCTGCCAGCGGTAGATATTTCCGCTTGGTACGCATATTCCGTTGGTTATCCGGAGTATTTGATCGATGGAGGAGAGGTGGTTGTTATACAAGGTGACACGGTCGATGCAGCGCGTCCCGACTCCATAGGTTGGGACAAGGTGCTGTTAGGGGTTTATGCAATAGGTTGCGTGATCGCATTTCTGTTTTTTCTGCTGCGTATCGTGCGGACGTTCCAGTGGCTGCGCACAATCCGGATCGGATCCGCTTTTTCCTTTTTCGGTGCGATCCGTGTCGACAAAAGCCTGTTGGGATACGAACAGATCGAGGCCCATGAGAAAGTGCACGCGAGGGAATGGCACAGTGCAGACCTCGTCATCATGCAGCTTATTAAAGTGTTTAACTGGTTTAATCCGGTTGTATACCTCTACGAACGGGCGCTCCGGATGCAACACGAATACATTGCAGACGGTTTGACTGCGGGTGGTGATCGGCTGGCTTACGCCGAGCTGTTGGTGGCGAGGGCCCTGGGTGCCGAACGGTTGGCACTCGTCCATACCTTCTCCAACAAACGCTGGTTGAAAAACCGTATCGCCATGTTGTTGCGTGACGATTCCCACAAACGCAGTTTACTTCGTTATGCGTTGTTGCTGCCGCTGATTGGAGCAATGGTTCTTTTTTCCAACGCTTGTAATCAGCAACGGTCGGGCAACGGAGAACCCTCCCTATCGGGCGGATCAGCCGCGGATGGGGGAGATGGCTCGGTTGGCGTAGCCGAAGATGCTACCTTATTTAGCGAGCAATTGGGCAGAAACGTCGCTTATGCAAATGAAGCAATCGCTAAGCAAATCCAGGGAACGTTGGCGTTTACCTTTGAAAAAACCGAAAATGGACATATCGAGCATATTAAATTCCGGAATGAGCTGTGGGACGGTCAGCAGGAACAGGTGCTGGGTGTATTGCAGTCGGATCGCGTCGACAGTGCGGCCCCTGTTGGAAAATATTTGGTATTCATAAACTTCCGTATTTCCGGAAAAGAGGGGATGACTGAACAAATGCCACCACCGCCGCCGCCCGTACCTGCCGAATATACGGTGCTCCCCTCGGTAACGATCATCGGGTACGCTCCTGAAGTCGCGGGTCGCCTGGCGCCAAGTTCAACAAAGCGGGAGCACGCCATTTCTCAGGATCCCGTCCCGGAAAACCAGGTGTATCAATCCGTTGAAATCCAGCCTTCACCGCCCGGCGGTATGAAAGCGTTTATGGAATATATCGGTCGAAACTACGATTATCCGCAGGAAGCCATTGAAGCGGGCGTGAACGGAAAATTGCTGGTCTCGTTTGTCGTGGAGAGAGACGGTAGTCTTACCGATATGAAGGTGACGGAAGATCTCGGATACGGCACGGGCGAAGCGGCTATCCGTGTGTTAGAAGAGGGCAGCAAATGGTCTCCGGGAGTACAAAACGGCAGATCCGTGCGGGTGGCATACACCTTGCCCATCCGGCTGAATCTGCAGCAATGATGTTGGAACGAACGAGGCTGAAGACCTAAACAAAGAAAGCGGAACGCCCGGTCATGACCGGCGTTCCGCCTACGGAGAAATTGACTTAAGGAGAAACCAATTGCATAAGAATGCCACACAAGTAACCGGCATAGGTGCCCACCGCATATGCACAAACCGACAGGATAACACCTACAGACACTAAAGAGGGATGGAACGCGGCAGCAGTAGCGGATGCCGAAGCGACGCCGCCAATGTTGGACATGCTGGCTACCGCAAAAAAGAAAAAAGGCGCACGGATCAACCAGCCGACAAGGGCTAAGATGGCGACATGGAATACCAACCAGATAATTCCCACTAAAAACAGTCCGGGGTTATCCAGTATGGCCAAAATGTCCATTTGCATGCCGATGGAGGCAATGAGTATGTAAAGGAGTACGGTTCCCAGTTTGGATGCACCGGCGCCTTCCAATTGTCGCGCTTTGGTCGCCGAGAGCATAATTCCTAGAAGGGTGGCGATTAGGATAATCCAAAAGAAATCGGACGTGAGGCTGAATTTGTCCAGCCCGGGAGCATTCGCTTTTACCCATCCGGCGATAGCAGTGCCTACCAAATGCGCGATTCCGGTTGTTCCAAAGGCCAACCCCAGCATGATCATCAAATCTTTTACCTGCGGAATACGGGTGTTGGCTTTGCTGTAAGCTTCCATTCTGCCCGTCAGTTCCTCTACAGCATGGTTGTCTGCGCGGAAAAAGCGGTTCATTCGATCCGCTTTGCCTGCACCGAACAGCAGCAGTGCCATATATCCATACGCCACAAACACGTCAACGGCAATGGTGGCGGAAAATAATTCCGGCGACGGTTCGAAAATGCGGTACAACGCCGCCTGGTTGGCTCCCCCGCCGATCCAGGAACCCGCGAGGGTGGCTAGTCCGCGCCACACGGCATTAGGACCTTCTCCTCCAACAACCTCCGGGGCAAATGATCCAACGATGTATACGGCAAAAGCCCCACCCAACATGACACTCACTACGGTGGCCCCGAACATGATGCCCGCTTGTTTACGCAGTTTCCAAAGTTCCGGCAGGTTAAGACTCAGGGTAAACATCACCAAACACGCTGGCAGCAGGTAGTTGGAACTTACACCGTACAATGCCGAATTTTTTCCGTCGATGATCCCCGCGGAGTTTAACAACCCGGGGATAAAATAGCAGAGTAAAAGGGGAGGTAGCACGGTGTATAACCGTTTGAAAAACCGGCTAGGCAATGAAGACGTGTAAAAGACCAACGCGAGAATGGTCATCAGAAGCCCAAAGACTACGGCATCGTTCGATATCCATGGGGTAGGTATGACTACGATCATAAACAAAAGTACCATTCTGATTGATCTTCCGTGAAATAATTCTCCTATTTTAGTAGCCATAATTCATATGGAAAGCAAACGGTCCCAATTTTTTCAACATTATGGAAGCATCCTTCTGCTGCTTTTGGGTATCGTATTAGGTAGCGTTGTAGGCGTATTTTTTCCGCAAGCCGTGACCTGGTTGAAGCCACTGGGCGATGTTTTCCTCAATCTGCTATTTGCCGCTGTGGTCCCTTTGTTGTTCTTTGCCATTTCTTCGGCAGTGGCGAATATAGACGGCTCGCAAAAATTGGGACGTATTATCTCTACCATGGCCGGAGTGTTTCTCTCTACCATTATTATTGCCGCGTTATGTACGGTGGTCGCCCTGTGGTTCTTCCCCGTTGAAGCGCCAGAGGTTCCTGCGGATACGGTGAATGAGCTGTTGCAGGGTTCCCCGAATGATACATGGGGGGATAAATTAGTCCGGTTTGTCTCCGTGGACGAGTTTTATAAACTCTTGTCGCGGGAAAACATGCTGGCGTTTGTCATCTTTTCCTTCCTCACCGGAATTGCGGCGATGCGATCGGGTGAGGCGGGCGGTGCCTTCCGAAAATTTTTGTCATCCGGAAATGAGGTGATGAAGCATCTACTTATCCTGATTATGAAGATTGCGCCCGTTGGGTTAGGCGCTTATTTTGCATATCAGGTGGGGACGATCGGACCGGAACTTTTTGGGTTTTATGCCAAGCCGCTTGGTCTGTATTATGTTTTGGGGGCGTTTTACTTTTTCGTGTTTTTCAGCATTTACGCCTACGTTGCCGGTGGTAAACCCGGTATCGACCGTTTTTGGAGAAATAATATCTTGCCTTCGGCTACGGCTATCAGTACTTGCAGCAGCATTGCCACGATGCCTGTCAATCTGGCTGCGGCACCGCGGATGGGCATTCCGGCATCGGTGGCCAACGTGGTAATTCCGTTAGGAACCACCTTGCATAAAAATGGGTCATCAATGTCAAGTATCGTGAAGATTTACGTAGCTTTTGTACTCATTGGCAGGGATTTTTTTGAACCTACTACCTTGATTACTGCGCTTGGAATCACGGTATTGGTCAGCATTGTAGCAGGTGGAATTCCCAATGGCGGGTATATCGGTGAGATGCTGATGATTTCAGTCTATGGACTGCCTACGGAAGCTATCCCCGCAGTCATGATTATCGGGACCCTGGTGGATCCCATGGCGACGCTGCTGAATGCCACAGGCGATACGGTCGCAGCAATGTTGGTAAGTCGGTTTGCGCTGGGCCGCAAAATGCAGGACACCGATCTGATAGAACGCGAATGACACAGATTAAGCAAATTGATGCGGATGCTTTACGACCTTTTACTTCCTTCCAGACTTCACGGAGTGGCGGTAGCGGCGGACAGCATGTAAATAAAGTCGAGACCAAGGTTACGCTGTTGTTTGATGTCGATGCAGCGACTTTTTTGTCAGAAGAAGAGAAGGCCCGTATCCGAGAACGTCTTGCTAACAGGCTTCAAGCGGACGGACGCTTGCAGATTGTTAGTCAGGAAACACGGAGCCAGTTGATGAACAAAGAAATTGCTGTTCAAAAACTAATCGACTTGTTGTCACTGGCGATAAAGGCAGATAAGCCCCGCAAAGCGACCAAACCATCCCGGGCCGCCAATCAAAAGCGCCTGGAAGCCAAGCGTCTGCAGGCACTGCGAAAAATTAATCGGAAAAAAGACTGGCTTTAAAACCGGTAGCCCATTCCAATCGAGCCGTACCGGTGCCGGAAGAACATGCCGGGTACTTCTTTGCTGTAAAATATATACTGCATTCGTAAGGTTATCGCCCGGTTGGCATACGCAAATCCGAATTGATTATACAAAACCCAACGGGAGGGAGAGTGGGTTACGGGACCTTTGTCGTGTAAAAACATGCCGCCTTGAAGTGTGGCATCGTACCCTACAAATCGAAGCTGCGGAGTGTAGTAAAAAAATAGTTCGCGGTTTGCCGTCGTGCCGTGTACCTGCAATCGGCTGGAGGTGTAGACTGATTGGTAAAGCGGGTTGACCCGGCCCAATCGTAAGGTGGGTGCGACTGATAACCCGGTGTGATTTAACCCTAATATGGCTTCTGCATGGGCTGATAGATCAAGCCAACGAGCTGGGTTGCGATACAGTAAGCCGCCGTATCGAACGGACGCATCCACACCGGCGGCATTCTTTAATTGGTATTCCCATCCTGCGATGTCATAAAGATTGAGCACTTTATGTATGCCTTCCTGAAACTGTCGCCCTAACGCCCGTTGACCAATGGTGCCAAGTTCGATTGTGAACGATAAAACGGATTCATTCGCAAAGTAGCGGTCCAGGTCGGCCGCAACAAACAGGTAAGCCGTAATCGGCCGGTCCACTTCCTCGATGTAGCGGATTTGAGCGGTGTAGGCGTTGTACATCTTCTGTCCTACGGTTAGGCCCCACAGCCGGTTGACTTCCTTGGGCGACAACCGTGTACTGTCCGCAACTTTCCTGATATTCAGAAAAATACCGTTTGTATAATATTGATCTTGTTTATTGAACAGATAAAGATCGTTGTCGCTTCTGAAATTCAGCTCAGCGCGCGGTAAAGGCTGCGCAAAACCTAAGAAATAACTAAAACTAAAAAGCAGTAGGGTGCTCGTGACGGCCCTGCCGACGTTATACAGGTTGTGGATCATTCGCGATTGGTACAGCTTTTACTCCCCATAAGCAAACATACGGATTTTTTTTCTCCGTGTTTGTTTAGAATAATTCTAAAAAATGCCAATCCCTTGCAATATTCGTGGCTTCATTTTGCAATTCGTAAATTTGCATTTCGGTTTAATCCGTTGGGAGATAATAACATGAAGAAAAGTTCGGTCATACCCATTATCATTATTGCGCTAGCAATTGCGATGATCATCGTGATGTATACAGATTCAAGCACTTATTCCACATTCAGTGAGGCAAAGGAAAAGCAGTCGGAATTGTATGTTGTGGGCGTACTCAATAAGGAGAAGGAATTGCACTATAATCCTACCGTGGATGCGAATCATTTTGCGTTCTACATGTATGATAACGACAGCACTGAATGTAAGGTGGTTTTCAGGGGTGCAAAACCACAAGATATTGAGCGTTCAGAGCAAATCGTGCTAACAGGCAAAATGATAGGGGAGGAATTCCATGCCAGTAAGATTCTAATGAAATGTCCGTCAAAGTATAATCAGGACGAAATGGAAGTGATTGAGGCGTCCACAGCCCAAAATATTGGTTTTGTGGATCGTAAACCGGTTAATGGACAGCAGTAGATGGATATAACGTATGTAGGGGAATCCCTGTTACCGGGCAAAATCGGCCAATTTTTCGTCATCCTTTCCTTTGGCTCCGCGCTTTTATCTTGTATCAGTTATTATTTTGCAAGCAAACACCAAGAAGAGCGTTCATGGCTGAAAATCGCCCGTATCGCTTTTTGGTTGAATGTGGTGTCGGTTGTTGGAATCGGAAGCTGTTTATTTTACATCATTTACAATCACCTATTTGAATACTATTACGCGTGGGATCATTCTTCGAAATCCCTTCCCACGCATTTTATTATCTCCAGTTTCTGGGAAGGGCAGGAGGGGAGTTTCTGGCTCTGGATGTTCTGGCAGGGATTATTGGGCGTGGTACTGGTTTTTCGGGCCAAGAGCTGGGAAAGCCCGGTAATGGCCGTGGTCATGTTATGTCAGGCCGTATTGGGATCGATGCTTATTGGGGTCGAAATTTTGGGTGAGCGCGTGGGCAGTTCGCCCTTTATCCTGTTTCGGGATGCGTTGGATCTGCCGATTTTTTCGGATCCGAATTACCTCGCGATGATTACCGACGGTAGCGGCCTGAATGCACTGCTTCAGAATTACTGGATGGTTATTCACCCGCCTACGTTGTTTCTGGGGTTTGCTGCGATGATCGTGCCGTTTGCCTATGCAGTTGCCGGATTGTGGCAACGGCGGTATAAAGAATGGATTTCGGCGAGCATACCGTGGGCGCTATTCGCTGTTATGACGTTGGGCGCGGGGATTATTATGGGGTCTTTCTGGGCTTATGAAGCGCTTAATTTCGGTGGTTTCTGGGCGTGGGATCCGGTGGAAAACGCATCCATTATTCCATGGTTCACACTTATCGCCGCGGTTCACGTGATGATTGCCTTCAAAAATTCGGGGCACTCGTATTTTACCGCTACCTTTTTGGCATTGGTAAGTTTTGTACTGGTCATCTATGCGTCTTTCCTAACGCGCAGCGGCGTACTGGGCGAGACATCGGTACACTCGTTTACAGACCTGGGCCTTTATTGGCAATTGGTAGCCTTCAATGTCATTTTCTTAGGCATCATGGTATACCTACTGGTGAAACGTAAAAAGGAAATGCCGTCCTCAAAAAAGGAAGAAGATATTTATTCGCGCGAATTCTGGCTATTTGTCGGTGCACTGGTTCTCACCGTAGCCTGTTTGCAGATCATCGCCTCTACCTCAATTCCAGTGTTTAATGCCGTCTTTGGGACGAAAGTTGCACCCCCGATTGATCCGATACAGCACTATAATAAGTGGCAAGCGGGTTTTGCGGTGGTCGTTGCTTTGCTTTCTGCATTCACGCAGTTCATGAAGTACAAGCGAACAGATGTTCGTAAGTTTTACACAGCCGCTATTGCCTCGCTTGTGGTGGCGATGGTTGTTACAGCGATAGTGGTTTATGTCACTAAGGTGTACACGAATTTCATGTATATCCTGTTGGTATTTGCTGCTGCCTACACCGTCGTGGCTAACGGTAAAATTTTAGGAGACGCCATTAAAGGTAAATGGAAGCTTACCGGATCTGCCGTGGCGCATATTGGCTTCGGACTTCTTCTTATCGGTGGATTGGTGGCAGCGGCGACCAATGAAGTGATTTCGGTAAACAGCAGCAACCACATTGCCGTGGCTGGTTTTGATCAGGTTGAAAAACCGGGGGACAACCTGTTTCTTACAGAAGGGGAACCTATGCAAATGGGAGCCTATCGTATTACCTATGTGGGCGATAGCGTGGCTCCGCCCAACGTGTATTATAAAATCAACTACGAGAAAATTGATGACGAAACGGGCAGGGTAATTGAGAGCTTTCAGCTTCGGCCGTTTGCCCAAAATAACCCGCAGATGGGAGGGCTCATCGGTACGCCTGCAACCAAGCACTACCTGACACACGATATATATACATTGATTACGGCGGCCATGTCGGAGCCCCATCAACAGGCGCAGCAGGGCGAGCAAACCGGCTTCGAGGATTATGACGAGCCCGCGGTGTATGAGACCAATATTGGCGACACACTTCGTTATCGCAATGGGTATATTGTGGTCGAGGGGATTAACCGAGATGCAGTCGTGCAAAATATTCCCCGTAAGGACGACGATATCATTGTCGGACTGAAACTTCGCATACATGCTGCTACGGGCGAAACGTATGAGGCGGAACCTGTTTTTTTGATACGCGGAGGAACCACCTTTGACTTATTTAAGGATGTAGAAGAGCAGGGACTCCGGCTGCGATTCAGTAATATCATGCCGCAGAAAGACAAACTGGAATTGATGGTGTATCAAAAGCCCTTGCCTGAAAAGAAATGGATTGTTTTTAAGGCAATTAAATTTCCGTATATCAATTTCTTCTGGTGCGGTGCCATCGTGATGACCATCGGCTTTTTGCTATCCATTTTTCGTCGTAATAAGGAAATGAAATCCGTGTAATTCGTATGGACATCGTAGTGCTTGGAAGCGGAAATGTAGCAACTCACTTCGGTAAGGCGCTTTCCGATGCCGGACACCGGGTTGTACAGGTATATAGCCGGACCAAAGCCAATGCCAAGATTTTGGCTAGCGCAGTCAAAGCCGACGCAATTGATAAGCTCGCGGAGCTTGACTTGGATGCCGATGTATACCTGATTGCTGTAAAGGATGATGCGATTGGTCAGGTAGTTACACAGCTGCCTTCTTCGCTGGAGGGCGCCGTTGTTCATACCGCAGGAAGCGTCGATATAGAAATCTTTGCCGCTCACGTCAAAAGGTATGGCGTAATGTATCCGGTACAGACATTTTCGATAGCCAAGTCGGTCGATTTTTCGATGGTCCCGATTGCACTGGAGGCATCAGATGAGGCTACGTATACCCAGTTGGTACGATTGGCAGGCAGCGTATCCAAGCGGTGTTTTTTCTGTGATTCGCGGCAAAGGCTGGCCCTGCACATAGCGGCGGTATTCGCGTGTAACTTTACCAATCATTTTTACGCCATCGGCGCAGATATCCTTGGCGAATATTCGCTGGATTTCGACCTCATCCGGCCCCTTATCCTTGAAACTGCTCAAAAAATAATGGCGCATCAGCCCCAGGAGGTCCAAACCGGTCCAGCTATACGGAATGATATCGGGACCATGCAAAAGCACCTGAAACTATTGGAACAAAGCCACCAAGACTTAGTCAGTTTGTATCGGCAAATGAGTGAGCGGATTTATTCAAATTGATTTTTTATCCGCTCCAAATTATCAATCATTTCCTCAATCCGCATATGCTCACTTTTGATGTACTGCTTCATGAATACAAAGTGGCAGATTAAAAACCAGAGAATGACCAGGATAAAAATGCCGGCAAAGGTCAAAAGGGGAAGGATAAAGTACATCTCAATACCGTACAGGGCAAACGCTGCGGCAACACAAATTTCGTAAGTTGTATAGGTCCGGGTGTTAAAGCGATAGCGTTTTTGCTGGAACGCTCGCAGATAATTAATGTAATCTTGCGGCTTGGCTAGTAAATGACTGCTACGACGGATGTCTTTGTAATCATTTAATTGATTGGCGAAATAATAACCGATACATCCCACCAGAATGGCCAGCGCCAAATACGTGGTCCATGTAGAGAAATCGACCGCGATGCCTATCCATAACGCCGTGAGGACAACTACGCCAACGGCCACACTCTGCCAAAATAATTTTCTCGACAGGGCGGTCCGGTCGCTCTTAACACGCTTTAAAATGGTTTCAAAGCTAACGTTTGGCTCTGGTTTCTGCCCTTGCCAAAGCTGTTGTATCTCGTCAAAGCCTTTCATTACTGTTGTATATTTCTGTTAGCTTATGTTTTATCCGATGGATTTTTACCCGTAAGTTCCCCTCGGAAATGCCTGCCACTTCGGCGATTTCAGGGTAAGGTACCTCATCCAATACCATTGTTATAATAATCCGTTCATTTTCATCTAGTTGAGAAATAGATTTGTAAAGCAGTGCAATTTGTTCTTGTTTCTCGGAGGGCTCCTCCGTATAATTTTCAATGATGGTGTCATTGAGTTCGTCCGTTGTACGGCGTTTGACTGTCCGCAGATAGGAAAGACAGGTATTTACGGCAATGCGATATATCCATGTGGAAAACTGCGACTCGTTTCTGAACCTATCGAGATTTTGCCAGACCTTGATAAAGGTTTCCTGCATGAGGTCGTTCGCTGAATCACTGTCGCCCGTATAACCATAGCACAGGTGATACACCTTTTTGGAGTTTTCATCAAACAGTTGCTGGAACAGTTGTCGCTGGCTACTCATGAATGGAATTTACGGTTTGTTTGATGCATAGGCTGCAAATATGTTACAAAAAATCCATACCTTTATACCGATGGAAACCTTGATTCCCATAGTCATTGCGATTGCAGTTTTTGCCTTTCAGGCCTACGCCAATTTTCAAAAGGAGCAGGAGAAAGCACGTAAGCGGAATTTGGGACAACCGCCGGTGCCACCCTTGCCTGAGGAAAATGCCAATCGGCCGGCGGCTAAGCCAGCGATCGACGTGCAGGGAAGGGAAGCAACACGCCCTCAAATGAAGCCTGAGCCTTTACGGGAGGCCTATCAGAGTTATTCGGGTTTTATGGAGGTGGACGAAGTCAAGCGAATCAGGAAAGCTCGCAAACAGCCACTTTCATCGCTGCGGTTGGAAGTTGACGAAGGGACGGATTCCGCTTTCGAAAGGGAAGGGAAATCTTTCGACCTGCGTGATGCCGTTATCAAATCGGTTATTCTGGAGCGACCTTATCCCTAATTTTTACGGTCGATGACTAGGTTAAAATCGTCCATATCTTTCAGAAATGGCAGCCCATTTCGCGTATCTTCAATATCCTTCCGATAAATGGTAAATGTGTACAGGTCTTCATACTCGGGTTTATAGTATACCACATCGCCCACGGGTGAGATACACATGGAGCCTCCGGAATAGTAAATTTCATTGCCGTCGTGTCCAACCCGGTTTACGCCGATCACAAATGCCTGGTTTTCGATTGCCCGCGCAGGAATAAGGCTTCGCCAATGTGCTGAGCGTTTGTCTGGCCAATTGGCTACATAAAGCAGAATGTCGTAAGCACTGTTGAGATTGCGAGACCATACCGGAAAACGCAGGTCGTAACAGATCATCGGGCAGATCTTCCAGCCGTTTAATTCAACGATGACCCGTTGATTGCCGCGTGTGAATACGGCATCTTCCCCAGCCATACCAAAGAGATGCCGCTTGTCATACTTTACGTAATTCCCTTCCTTGGTCATCCATACAAAGCGGTTGTAATACTTGCCTTCTTCTTCAATAATAAGGCTCCCGGCTACCACACAGTCATATTTCTGAGCGGTTTCCAGCATCCAATGCATCGTTTTGCCGTCTGACTTTTCCGCGCATTTTTTCACGTCCATCGTAAAGCCCGTGTTAAACATTTCAGGCAAGATAATCAGATCAGTTTTTTCGCGGATGGCAGATAGCCTGAGTGATAGATTGCTGAGGTTTTTATCAATGTTTTCCCAGAAAAGGTATGCTTGGAAAGTTGTAATTTTTAATGCATCCATATCCATAAGCTATGGTATCCTGTTTGTTACGTAGCCTGCAATCAGCACAAGTTAGCAAAATATTAGCTAAAAGCAAATGTCAGCGCTTACGCCGCAATTATTTTGCCAGTTCTTACTTGGTCCTGTCCAGAAGATGCTGGGCCAGGGCCTGCAAGGGAACTTTCCGGCTTTCGTCGCAATTAATTTTATCGAGTGCTGCATAGGCCTTGGAGGCATAAAAGTGCTTGGCGGCTTCGGTTGCCTGGCGGATGCCGAGAGAATCATATATAGCCGTTATACGGTTGATTTTTTTTTCGGGCTGATCGCGTACTTCCATCCAATCGTGTAATTCGGAAACGGTCGCCGGGTTTGCTGTTTCCACTGCCTTCAGCAGCAGATAGGTTTTTTTGTTGGCTAAAATGTCCCCACCGCGTTGCTTACCGAACTGTTCGGGATCACCGTAGACGTCAAGGAGATCATCCTGTAATTGAAACGCAATTCCCACATTGACACCAAAATCATAGAGCTGTTGGGCGTCAATATCGGTGGCATCGGCAAGCGCCGCGCCGATTTTCAATGCCGCACCTAGCAACACGGAGGTCTTCAGTTGAATCATATGAAGGTAATCATCGATACAAACTGCCGGGCTGCCTTCAAAATCCATATCCAATTGCTGCCCCTCGCATACTTGCGTGGCCATCGTATTGAATGTTTCCAGGACGACAGGCAGCTTATCTTTCGGGCATTTTGCGAGCTGTCCATACGCCATAATAAGCAGGTTGTCACCCGAAAGAATCGCGACGTTAGCATTCCATTTTTGATGGACCGTTTCTTTTCCCCGTCTTAGCGGTGCGTGATCCATGATGTCGTCATGCACAAGCGAAAAGTTGTGGAAAAGTTCGACGGCTAGCGCCGCAGGTATGGCGTGCCGGATGTTGGGAATCGAAAAAAGATCAGCCGCCATGAGTGTCAGCATGGGCCGTATGCGTTTTCCGCCCAGCGCAAGCATATACCGGATGGGCTCGTATAACATCGCCGGAGAAGGAGGGATGTCGAGTTCAGCCAATCCCTGGTCAATGTATTGCTGCCATGTAAGGGTGTGATGTGTCATGTCGTGAAAATTGCTCGCTAAGATAGGAATATCTCCCGAAACGATTGACGAAGGGATGACAACCCATTCGCCTAAATTGGCAGGGGATTTATTGTACATTTGCAAAAATTTCTGGTAGATAAGTTGAAAACATTGATTGAGGAGCCTGTCTCCGCCCGGGTATCTGAACAGGTAGAACCGGGACCTACTCCAAGTCTTGATAGGGCGATTTCACGGAAACGAATACGAATAGCGGTAGCGCTGTTTTATTTTGGTCAAGGGCTGGCATTTTCCTCTTGGGCAAGCCGTATACCGGATATTAAAACCGCGCTGAACCTGTCGGATGCACAATTAGGTACGTTGCTTTTTGCGCTGCCCCTGGGACAGCTGTTAACCATGCCGTTGTCTGGCAGGTTGGTTACCCAGTACGGTAGCCACCAAGTGCTGCGCATTGCAGCCCCCTTATATGCGCTTGTACTGACCTGCCTTGCATTGGCGTCTACGGGATGGCAATTGGGAATGGTGTTACTCGCTTTTGGCATTGTGGGGAATCTGTGCAACATCGCGGTGAATACGCAAGGAGTGGCCGCGGAGCAATTGTATAGCCGTTCGATCATGACGTCGTTTCATGGCGCATGGAGTATTGCCGGATTCACGGGGGCATTGATCGGATTACTGATGATAAATCTCCATGTCAGTACCTATTTGCATTTTTGGATTATTTTGATTGTTGTGGTCATCAATACGGTAATCAATCAAAAGTACTTGGTTAGTAATGTTGAGACCAAGGAACGGAAAACGAGTTTCTTTACGAAGCCTGACGGTGTATTGGTACAACTTGGTATCATTGGGTTCTGTAGCATGGCGACCGAGGGGGCAATGTTTGATTGGAGCGGCGTCTATTTTAAGGATATCGTGCAGGCTCCCGCGTCCTTGGTTGTGGTTGGCTACGCCTCATTCATGATCATGATGGCCTTCGGCCGTTTTGTTGGCGATTGGGCGATCCGTCGTATCGGGAGACGCACGTTATTGCAAATAAGCGGCGGCTTCATCTTTATTGGCATGGGCATTTCTGTGCTTTTTCCCAATGTGACTGCCGCCTCCCTAGGCTTTATGCTGGTGGGGTTAGGTGTGGCATGTGTGGTCCCGTCGGTATATAGTGCTGCAGGCAGAAATGCTACAATTTCCCCGGGAGTCGCGCTGGCGATGGTATCCAGCGTCAGCTACCTCGGCTTTCTCATCGGGCCTCCGCTGATCGGCTACATTGCCGAACTGGCCAGTCTTCGCTATTCGTATGCCGTAATCGGCTTGTTTGGATTGATGATCACAGCCCTCATATCCGTGACCCAGGTGGTGAAAAACGAATAAATCCAAAAAAATATCTTAGGTTTGACAAGATATAAGGGTTACATTTTGGGCATTAGCGTATTAATAGGTGAGTAAGTTAAATAGATCTGTCGTACCAGACGCTGACTTGAAAACTGTGAACGGCATCGCACGTGGCGATACCGCGGTTTTAGAGAGCTTATATCACGATTATTTCCCAATGGTACTGAACATGATCCTTCAAAACAAGGGTACGGAAGAGGAGGCGAAGGATGTTTTCCAGGAGGCGGTAATCGTGCTGTATGATAAAATCAAACAGGGGGATTTTGAATTAAGCAGCAAACTGAAGACCTATATTTACTCAGTATGCCGGAGGCTGTGGCTTAAACAGTTGGGTAACCAGGAGCGGGCGTTTCAGGACGTCAGCAACTATGGTGAAGTGATCCCGGTTGAAGACGATTTGGCGAAGCACCGCGAAATGGAATTGCAGTTATCATTAATGGAACAGGCATTGGAGAAATTGGGCGAACCCTGCCGAACCATTATCCATGATTTTTATATAGGGAATTTGTCGATGCAGGCGATCTGTGAGAAATTCGGATATACGAGCGCTGATAATGCGAAGAATCAAAAATACAAATGTCTGCAACGGTTAAAACGATTATTTTTTTCAACTACGTGAAAACTTATTGGGCGGCGTCTGATGCCTAGGCGAAGAAAAGGAAACGGATATGATGAATGAACAGGATTTTATAGTACAAGCCGATAGGTTCTTGAATGGAGAGATGGATAGCGCGGAGCGAACCGCTTTTGAGCGGTATTGTGAGGAAAATGCCTCGGCAGCTGAGCAGTTGGCTACGCACCGGCTGTTTATTGAGCAACTTAAGCACCACGCAGATCGTGCGGCTTTCAAAAGGACGCTCGCGTCTGTGGCAGACCGATATCATCGTCCGGAGGCTGCTGCTGCGGCAACGCACAGGGAGCCCATCCTGGTCACCCTATGGAATCGGTTTAAAGTCAATTCGCTGGTGGCAGCCAGTGTGGCTATTATCGCAGTTTTTTCAACGCTATGGCTGTCTGGTTATTACAAAACCATTGAAAAGACTACTACCAATTACAGCGCGTTAAGAAGGGACATGAATACCGTCAAAAAGAATGTAAACGCACAAAATGCGGTGATACGCAACATCAACAACGAAAAGCAAAAAGGAGGGTCGTCTGAAAGCCACTTCGGAGCGACCGGTTTTATTATTTCGCCCAATGGATACGTGGTAACGAACTATCACGTGGTAAAAGACGCAGATTCTGTTCACCTGCAAAACAGCAAGGGGGAGTCATTTCGGGCAGATGTAATCTATATTGATCCGACCCACGACCTGGCGATGTTGCATATCAGCGATAGTGCGTTCAAAGCGTTGAAAAATATTCCATATACATTTAAAGAAACCGAATCGGACTTGGGTGAAGACGTTTATACGATTGGGTTTCCGCGCGACGAGGTAGTTTATGGCCAGGGATACCTCAGTTCGCGTACGGGCTACGCCGGCGATACGACCGCTTACCAATTGTCTATTCCGGTCAACCCCGGAAATAGTGGCGGTCCGGTGATCGACAGTAGGGGACAGGTGATTGGTATTATCAGCGGCAAACAAACGGGTATTGACGGTGCGTCTTTTGCGATCAAAACCGAAGCACTTTTAAAATCTATTTCAGCGATTCCCATGGATTCGTTGGAAAGCAAATTGACGATCAACCGGAAGAATTCATTGAGTGGATTGAAACGTACCGATCAAATCAAGAAGATTCAGGATTGTGTCTATTTGGTGAAGGTTTATTAAGGATTATTTTGTGAAATTGAAAAAGCGATTGGCTCTGGAGTCAATCGCTTTTTTTATGGTGCGCCACCAATTAACGATCAAATATTGGGCTGCGGTGTCGTACGCAGATACGGCTTGATGATTTTGTGGCCTTTCGGGAATTTCGACGGAATTTCCTCGGTTGGGATTGCCGGAACTACGATCACGTCCTCACCGTGATTCCAATCGGCTGGGGTGGCTACGCTATAGTCGGCAGTCAGTTGCAGTGAATCGATAACTCGAAGGATTTCATTGAAGTTACGTCCGGTAGAAGCAGGATACGTAAGGGTCAGTTTGATTTTCCGGTCCGGACCGATGATAAAAACCGAACGGACTGTGGCGGTTGCCGATGCGTTTGGATGAATCATGTCATAAAGTTCCGATACCTTCCGATCGGGGTCGGCAATCAGCGGAAAATCCACTTCACAATTTTGTGTTTCATTGATGTCGTGCACCCAACCGTGATGACTGTCGACGGGATCTACGCTCACCGCGAGTACTTTTACGTTGCGTTTTTCAAATTCGCTCTTCAGTTGGGCGGTACGGCCAAGTTCGGTCGTACACACAGGCGTGTAGTCGGCGGGATGTGAAAACAATACCACCCAGCTACCTTCTGTGTATTCGTAAAAATCAATTTCGCCTATTGTCGTTACCGCTTTAAAATTCGGTGCGGTATCACCTAATCGTAAACTCATCTTTTGTTCCTCCTATTATAAGTTCGTAGTCTACAAAGTTAGTAGATTTTTTGACATAAAAAAATGTCGAAACAAAATGATTTGCGCCTCGTCTAATGCTATATGGAAAAGGACCGGCTTCCAGAAATGTCACCCCTGTACCGGAAAAAAGTAGCGATTGAATTGGCGTTTTGGAAACTCAAAATGTCAAAAAAAGCATCGTTAGGTAGCGTATGGGCGAAAAATATACAGCATAAACTTAACAGCCTGATTCCGGAAAAGATTCATCAGGCAATTACGTTCGCCATCGAAAAAATGGTGAAGGGTGTGCTTTTCGGCGCGCAGTATACGACGGTGTCGCCAAAATTAACCGGTAGTTTTCAGTTGCGCGAAGCCCACGTTAAGCAGCTGATAGATACCTACAAAAAGGCCGCGTCGGTGGAGGGCATGATTACTGGAGCTGGGGGTATTTTGATGGGGATTGCCGATTTCCCGGCATTGGTGGCAATCAAGATCAAAATGTTATTTGATATAGGAGCGACTTACGGGTATGACATCCGGCAATACAAAGAGCGGCTTTTCCTACTTACGATATTTCAGTTAGCATTTTCCAGTCATATGCATCGGGCTGATGTATACAATAGGCTAGTCAACTGGAGCACATACGTGGATGGTCTTCCGGATGACATTGACAGCTTTGATTGGCGGACCTTTCAGCTGGAGTACCGCGACTACATCGATCTGGCCAAAATGGCGCAACTGGTCCCGGTTGTCGGTGCCGCAGTGGGAGCGGTGGTCAATTACCGATTGCTGGAACAATTGGGAAGTGCCGCGATGAATTGCTATCGCATGCGGATCCTGGAGCCTAACTAGTTTGCCAGGGTGGTTTATTTTTTTAAAATTTGTCCTATGAGCGAAGTTTACACCGTTCCCCCACAGACGCGGGTCGGACATGTACATTTGAAAGTATCGGACCTGGAGCGTTCCCTGGAATTTTATTGCGGTTTGTTGGGGTTTGAGCTAACCATGCGGTATGGAAGAAAAGCCGCATTCGTCTCTGCCGGAGGTTATCATCATCACATTGGCTTGAACACCTGGCATAGCGAAGGAGCCCCGCCGGCTCCCGTACAAAGTCCGGGCTTATACCATACAGCTATCCTTTACCCAACGAGGCGGGACCTGGCCGTGATGTTTGACAGGTTAAGGAAGGCACAATATCCGCTGACCGGGGCAAGTGATCATGGCGTATCCGAAGCACTGTATCTGGATGATCCGGATAGAAATGGCGTGGAGTTGTACTGGGACAGGCCTAAGGACCAATGGCCTCATTTTCCGGATGGCTCATTGAATATGTACACAAAGACCCTGGATGTCGCGGACTTGCTGGCGGAGCTGGGGTAATTCAGGGCAACGAATTGCTATGCTGGCATAGCAATTTTTTTTATCTTTGCCATGGTAGGCATCAAGCTCTGCCTACATACAAAACCGTTTAGTTATGATATTCGCACTCACTGAAGAACACCAGATGATCCGGGAAGCCGCTCGCGATTTTGCGCAGAACGAATTAAAGCCGGGTGTTATCGAACGCGACGAGCAGCAACAGTTTCCGGCGGAACAAATTAAGAAACTTGGAGAATTGGGGTTCTTGGGCATGATGGTCGATCCGAAATATGACGGCGCGGGCATGGATGCCATATCCTATGTGTTGGTGATGGAGGAGCTTTCCAAGATCGACGCCTCTGCTTCGGTAGTCGTATCGGTTAATAATTCGCTGGTCTGTTATGGCCTGGAAAAGTACGGAACCGAAGAGCAGAAGGAAAAGTACTTAAAACCTCTCGCCTCGGGCAAGCATATCGGTGCCTTTTGCTTGTCTGAACCGGAAGCGGGTTCAGACGCTACCTCCCAACGTACCGTCGCGGAAGACAAAGGAAATTATTACCTGCTCAACGGCACCAAGAATTGGATAACTAATGGAAATTCTGCTTCCACATATCTGGTAATCGCACAAACGCATCCTGACAAGGGCCATCGTGGCATTAACGCATTGATCGTTGAGAAAGGAATGGATGGCTTTACCGTAGGTCCGAAAGAAAACAAGTTAGGTATCCGGGGATCCGATACCCATTCGCTTTTATTCAATGACGTGAGAGTGCCGAAGGCAAATCGCATCGGTGAAGACGGGTTTGGTTTTAAATTTGCTATGAATGTATTGGAAGGTGGACGCATCGGCATCGCCGCTCAAGCATTAGGCATAGCTTCGGGCGCCTTCGAACTTGCCGCAAACTATGCAAAAACACGTCACACTTTTGGGAAACCCATTGCGCAACATCAAGCAATCCAATTCAAATTGGCCGATATGGCTACACAGATTGAAGCGGCTAGGCTCTTATGTCTGAAAGCAGCGTGGCTTAACGATACCGGCATGCCCTATGCCAAGGCGGCTTCTATGGCCAAGCTGTATGCATCGGAGGTGGCCATGAAAGTAACGATAGAGGCGGTACAGATACACGGCGGCTATGGATATGTGAAAGAATACCACGTGGAGCGCCTCATGCGCGATGCGAAGATTACCCAAATCTACGAAGGAACATCGGAAATTCAGAAAATGGTGATTTCGCGGGAAGTACTTAAGGACTAAAAAAATTATTGTAATTTCGGCGCGCTTAGGAATTTGAAAAGTAATATATAGCTATGCGCCACGTTTCTTTATTGGGTTTATTCTTGATACTATCGGGTACCGCTGTAGCCCAGTATTCGGTTGGAGGAATGGTACGGACGGAAACCGGGAACGGGATACCCCGCGCATCGGTTCAGGTATTGAATTCCAACCAGGCTACTTCAACCGACGACCAAGGGAATTTCCGGCTTGAGCACCTATCTGCGGGCACACATATGATTCGCGTGAGCGCTGTTGGATATGCGGCTGAAAATCATACCATATCAGTACATGGAGATGCCACACTGGATATTCAGTTAGCTGGCGTCGAAACCCGGTTGGATGAAGTGGTGGCAACGGCCCAGAAAATGGAAAGCGATCCCCACGATATACCGGCCAGCTTGTCGGTCGTAGGTGCTCGGCAGATTGAACAGCAATACATCTGGAATGTCATGGATGTGACTGCTGTTGTGCCCAACCTGAACATAGCAAATCCGGGTGATAACCGGAACGTGGCTTCCATCAGGGGGATTACAACTACTTCCTACAATCAAGCCGTCGCCACGTACGTGGATGGGGTTAATCAATTTGGATTGGATACCTACATCCCTTACTTGCAAGATGTGGAGCGAATCGAAGTGCTCCGCGGACCACAAGGCACACTCTACGGTCGAAATGCCATGGGCGGCGTTATCAATATCATCACTAAACAGCCTACGAACCGAACGAGCGGATTGGCGGAGATTAACGTAGGGAATTACGGGCAACAGCGTTACCTATTAGGTATCCGCACACCCATCGTCAAAGACCGGCTATTTTTCGGGGCTTCCGGTATGTACAATGGCCTGAATGGTTTTTTTACCAATGATTTTGATGGTTCGCATTATGACAAACAACACACGGGATTCGGCAATTATTATTTGAAATACCTGGTCAGTAACCAGTGGGCAATGACGTTGAACTTCAAACATGTCTCGAATCGCAATCGCGGTGCGTTTGCCCTTATCCCCGGCATGGATGATGCCCTTGGAAACCCCTTCCATCTCAGCCAGAATGCCCGGACCGAAATGGTTGACGAGACGCGGAACGTGTCGCTTTCTGTCAATCATTTCGGCGATGCCCTTAATTTTAGCTCGCAGACCGCTTATCAATCCAATTATCGGTTCTACCGCGATCCGATCGACGGTGATTTTTCGCGGTTGGATGCCGTTTCCATTGTGAACGATTATGGCAAGGATTGGAATCATGTCAAGGTGTTTACCCAGGAATTTAAACTGGCTTCGGCGCCTTCCAGCAATGCTCCTCTTCATTGGACGGCCGGGACATTTCTATTCCACCAAGATGCGCCTACCAAACAAGGTACCTATTTTGGGGCGGATGCCGAAATGATGGGAGAAGGAACGCCCACCCATGCCACTAGTATTTTGACAAACGCGGCCATCAACCAGGGGATCGCCGTTTTTGGCCAACTTGGGTACCAATTTAATAACGGGTGGGAATTCCAAGTCGGACTTCGATACGACTATGAGAATGCCCAATTGGACGCCCGCGGAGAATTCCAACCCGACGGCGGTGATATCATGGTTGTTCAACCTGATACGGCTGCTTCTGCAGATTTCCATGCGTTTACACCACGGGTCAGCGTGAAGTATGCTTTTGACGAAGCACATCATATTTATGGATCCTACACACGGGGCTTCCGTGCGGGAGGGATTTCGCAGCTTTCTTCGAATCCAGAGGAGGCTTCGTTACGGCCGTTTGATCCCGAGTTCAGTAATAACATCGAGGTCGGTAGTAAGAACCTATTTATCGACCGGCGTCTGCAACTGGATGTAACGGCATTTTACAGCCGTGTCAACAACGCACAGGTACCAACACTGATCCTGCCCGACGCAATTACCGTAACCGAAAACACCGGACGGATGCAAAGTTTAGGTGCCGAAGCGGAAGTAGCCGCTCGCGTGGTGCGGAATTTGACGTTGTGGGGCAGCGCTGCGTTTACCCGCGCGGAGTACACGGATTTCAACACGGCGGGAGCGGATGGCGGCAATGTTCAGTTAAAGGGAAACCGACCGGTGTATACTCCCGAATGGACCGGTTTTCTTGGTGCCCAATATGTGATTCCATTGCAGGTTGATAACAAGCAGCAATTGCAATTGGGCGTTTACGGCAAATTCATCGGACAGCAATATTTTGTTGTCGATAATACCATTGGGCAAGAAGCTTACAGCCTGTTGAACGCAAACATCAGCTACACCTGGAAAGGCTATGAGTTGAGTCTTTGGGGGCAAAATCTCGCAGATAAACGGTACGTCGACTACGCGTATAACGTAGGCTTTGCTGCCGTGCATCTGGGTAGGCCGGCCACCTTCGGTGTGACGGCCCGGAAGCGGTTCGGTTTCTGATCAAAGCGTCAAAAACTTTTGCCGATACTCCTTGGGGGTCATTCCGATGAACGTTTTAAATTGCCTGTTGAAGTTAGACAGGGTGTTGAATCCGGATTCATAGCAAATCTGATCAATGTTTTTAGCTTCCTCCGTGGAAAGCAATTTACACGCATTGCGGATACGGAGCTCGGTAAGGAAGTAGGAAAACGATTTGCTGGTTTTCATGGTGAAATAGCGACTGAACGACGTGGGCGTCATGTTCAGTAACGCAGCCACTTCTTCCAGAGGAACTTTATTTTTAAAGTGTTGGGCGGCGTAGTTGTATACCGTATTAATGCGATTGGACTCTATTTCTTTCAATGGGTTGTCAACCACATCGTCGTGCAACAAGTGATAATCTTTACATACGGTTAGTAAATCAAGTATTTTGAAGAAATGGATGATGCTTTCGGTACCATGTAGGTGAAGAAGTTCAAGCATCAGTTTGGATGTGGCTTTGGCGCATTCACCGTGAATTTCCATGCCGTAGCGCGCTCTTTCAAAAAGCATCTTGATTTGTGAAAATTCATCCTTACCCATAAGTGGGCGCCAGGAACTTTCATCGAAATAAATAACGAGCCCGTGGCTAAACTTATCGGTAGGGCGTTCGAAATCTCCCTCATCAGTTCGCCATAAATGAGGAATGTTGGGGCCTAAAAAAGTTAAATCACCCTTATCAAAAGATTTGACTGTGTTGCCGATAAAGCGTGTGCCCGTACCCTCCAATACCAAAAAAAGCTGAAACTCCTGGTGGGCATGCCAGGTCGCATCAAAATGTTTCTCTCGTAACTCCCTAACAAAAAATATGTTGGATTCGGGAATGTTAGATTTTTGAACAACGGTTTTTCTGAATGTTGTTTCCATGGTTATACATAACTAGTGTCTTTCTCGGCGAGTTAAAATTAACCAAAGTTGTTAAAAACAACAAGCGCTTCGTACGGGGTTTTGGATTATTATTGCAGTATTCAGGATAAAATTTCTTAAAACGGATAAAATATAGTCATAATTTGTTATTTAACAGGTGTTACATTGACATTTTAACTCCTACCTTAGCTTTTGAATTGTACCCGTTATAAACGACAATAGGTAAATAAAACCGATACTTGATACGATGCCGTTAACGATCACACTAGGGGTTAGCACATGGTTGTGGACATCTCCCTTTAAAACCGACGATGCTGCGGAGCTTTTTGCCAAAGTCAAACGCATGGGCTTCGACAAAATTGAGATCGCCGTCGAGGATCCCAGTCTGATTGATGTGAAGGAGGTGAAATCGGAGCTGGCCAATAACGGATTGGATGCGATTTTATGCGGTGCATTTGGAAGCACCCGAGACCTGACAAACGACGACGAGTCGTTGCGTAATAGTGGCATGGATTATATCTCCCGATGCCTCGATATCGCAGTCGAATTGGGTGCTGGATTTTTTGCCGGTCCGATGTATTCGGCGGTAGGAAAGGCCCGGATGGTGCCTCCACAGCAAAGGGAGTTGGAATGGAGCCGTGCCGTCGAAAATCTTCACACCGTATGTGAGCGGGCTGCCGAACGTCGGCTTCGGATCGCTCTCGAACCGTTGAACCGCTTTGAATCTGATTTGGTGAACAATGTAACCGACCTCACGAGGATGATAGCGGAAATCGATCATCCGGCGGCAGGAATTTGTTTGGATATGTTTCATATGAACATCGAAGAACCTGATCCGGAACGGGCTATCCGAATGGCAGGTGATAAGCTGCTGCATATTCAGGTTGCTGAAAATTATCGCGGTACGCCCGGATCCGGCAATGCCAGTTGGGAAAAATATTATCGCGGACTCGAAGCAATCGGTTATACGGGAACTGTGTCCATCGAAAGTTTCACCCCTGAAAATCAGGAACTGGCAGCGGCGGTATGCATCTGGCGTAACCTAGCGGAGAGCCAGGATGCGTTTGCAAGCGACGGACATGAGTTTTTAAGAAAATGGGCAACAGGAAAAACGAATATATTATGAGCAAAAGCAAGATCAACGTAGCCATCATCGGACTCGGGTTCGGTGCGGAATTTATTCCTATCTATCAACGGCATCCCCACGCCAACATGTATGCAATATGCCAGCGGAATGCAGATAGTCTCCACAAAATTGGCGATGCGTTTGGAATTGAGAAGAGGTATCAGGACTATGACGAACTCCTGACGGACAAAGAGATTGATGCGGTGCATATCAACACCCCCATTCCTAATCATGCCGAACAGTCTATCAAAGCACTGCGTGCCGGCAAACACGTCGCGTGCACGGTACCTATGGCAACAACGGTTGCAGAATGTGAGGCAATCGTGAAAGCTACGCAGGAAACCGGCTTGACATATATGATGATGGAGACCGTGGTTTATGCCCGTGAGTTTCTGTTCATGAAAGAACTCTATGAAAAGGGAGAATTGGGAAAAATCCAATTCCTCAAGGCGAGTCATCAGCAGGACATGGATGGGTGGCCTAATTATTGGCCAGGTTTGCCTCCAATGCATTATGCCACCCATTGCGTAGGACCGGTATTGGCGCTTACACGCAATGAAGCTGAATATGTTTCGTGTTTTGGTTCGGGTACCATACGGTCGGAGTTGCATCACCATTATCATTCAACGTTTGCAGTCGAAACGGCCCATATTAAATTCCGGAATTCTGACTTAAGTGCACACATCTATCGCTCTTTGTTTGATACGGCAAGGCAATATCGCGAAAGTTTCGAGGTATATGGTTCAAAAAAGGCAGTGGAATGGCCGCTGATTGAAGGCCGGCCGTTGGTGATACATACCGCCAAAAAGCCTGAACCGGATATTCCGGAAGAGGTACAGTCGCCCGATTATGCGCATCTGTTACCGGCACCTATTCAGCACTTTACAACCGGGGGTGTATATGATGAGGACAGCAATCAACACCTCTCTTTTACCCAAGGGGCAGGACATGGAGGCTCCCATCCACATCTCGTTCACGAATTTATCAGTGCCTTAAAGGAGGGCAGGTCGCCGTATCCAAATGAGAAACAATCCGCAAATATCACGTGCGTGGGCATTCTAGCCCATGAGTCGGCACAACAAGGAGGCAAAATCATTTCCTTGCCCGATTTTACGTTTTCATAACCAGGACAAGTCCGGCTGACCGAGAAGATTAAACCAATTTGAATAAACGCTAATTTGACCATGCAAATGAAAACATTCAGATTTTTATTACTGTTGGTAATCCCACTGTATTTTGTCGGATGCAATGGGCGCAGGAAGAATGACGATGCACCCAGACGGCTTGAGTTGTTTTTTCTCGGTCATGACAGTAAGCATCACGATTCGGAAATGTTGGCAGGCATCTTGGCGCAAGAATATTTTACGAAGGGAATCAATATTACCTATTCCACCGATCCTGAAGATTTAGCTAAAGAAGACCTGGAGCTGTATGACGGCTTGATCCTTTATGCAAATCACGATTCAATCAGCCCGGCACAGGAGAAAGGGCTGCTGGATTTTGTCAAATCGGGAAAAGGGTTTATTCCGCTTCATTCGGGTTCCTATTGTTTCCGCAATTCTCCGGAGGTGGTGGCGCTTATTGGCGGACAATTCAAAAGCCATGGCGGCGGGTCATTCAATGCGGAAATCGTAATGCCCGAACACCCGGTTATGAAAGGAGTAGAATCTTTTACAACCGAGTGGGATGAGACATATGTACACGATAAGAAGGCAGACGACATCATCGTACTGATGGAGCGGGTTGACAGTATGGGACGTGAACCCTATACCTGGGTAAAAGAATACGGCAAGGGCAGGGTTTTCTATACCGCTTTTGGCCATGATGAGCGGACGTTCCGAAATCCGGGATTCCTCAAGCTGGTTCACAATGGCATTATGTGGGCCGTAGGTGAAGAGGCTGCGGCGAAATTGAACGGATTTACAATCGCACAACCGACGTATCAGGAAGCCACCATGCCAAATTATGAAAAGCGGAATCCACCGCCCAGATACCAACTTCCACTTAGCCCGGAAGAGTCGCAGACGTTAATACAAGTACCTCCCGGATTCCGACTGGAACTGTTTGCTAGCGAGCCGGACATCAGAAAGCCCATTGCCATGGATTGGGACGAAAAAGGTAGGCTCTGGATAGTGGAAACGGTTGATTACCCCAATACGGTACGGGATGACAAGGGAGCGGGAGATGACCGGATACTGATCTGTGAGGATACCGATGGTGATGGCAAAGCAGATAAATTTACGGTATTTGCCGAAGGGTTGAATATCCCAACTTCACTAACATTTGCCAATGGCGGGGTAATCGTCGCGCAGGCCCCCGATTTCTTATTTTTGAAGGATACAAATGGAGACGATAAGGCAGATGTAAAAGAGGTATTGATACACGGATGGGGAACATTTGACACGCATGCAGGTCCTTCCAATTTGCAGTATGGATTGGATAACCAGGTTTGGGGAACGGTTGGCTATTCTTCTTTTGAAGGGACCATCGGTGGAAAGCCCTATAAATTCGGCTCTGGCGTATATCGGTTTGCACCGGATGCACAACGTTTCGAGTTTTTGGCCAACACGTCAAATAACACCTGGGGCCTTGGTTTCTCGGAAGACTTTGATGTGTTTGTGTCTACGGCAAACAACGAGCACAGCGATTTTCTGGCGATACCTAACCGGTATTATGAAAAGGCGAAGTTGCGGGAAAAAGGGATCGAGAAAATCGATGCGCATTACGGAATGCACGTGTTGACAAAAGATCTCCGGCAGGTGGACGTACATGGTGGCTTTACGGCTGCTTCCGGTCATAGGCTATATACCGCAAGGGTATTTCCGCAAACGTATTGGAACCGGATCGCTTTTATTTCCGAACCTACAGGAAGACTGGTGCATCGTCAGGTGCTGGAACAGGTCGGATCGGGTTTTAAAGAAAAAGGTGATGGATGGAATATGGTAGCCAGCTCGGATAACTGGTTTGGCCCAGTAGACGCGAAGGTCGGACCTGACGGGGCATTGTGGATATTGGATTGGTATAATTTTGTCATTCAGCACAATCCTACCCCGGATGGCTTCGATAACGGAGCCGGGAATGCGTATATCGATCCGCTTCGAGACAATACGCGCGGACGTATTTACCGATTGGTGTATAAAGATGCAAAGCCTTCCAAGCATTATAAATTAGACCGGAAACGACCGGGCACAATGATCGATGCGCTTCAAAGTGACAATCTATTCTGGCGGCTTACAGCCCAGCGTCTCCTGGTCGAATCTGGCAATAAATCCGTTAAGGATGACCTGTATGATCTGATTGTGGACGAATCTGTCGATGCGGTAGGTGTAAACGGTGCCGCAACCCACGCGATATGGACACTGCACGGATTGGGACTGCTGGAGGGCAGTGATGATGAAAGCTTGTCGGTCGTTGTCAAAGCGTTGAAACACCCCGCTCCGGGAGTACGGCGGGCGGCAGTCCAGACGCTCCCTATCGGCAACGCAGACGTAGTACAGGAGATCCTTCAGTCTAACGTGACACAGGATCCTGATTTTCGTGTGCGTCTTGCGGCTTTTTTGGCGTTATCGGATGCGGGGTCGACTACCGAGATTGGTAAGGCATTGTTCGAGGCCGTACAACAGCCGGAGAACGTCAGTGATAAATGGGTATCGCACGCATTGCTGATTGCAGGTTCGGTGCATCGGCAGGCATTCATGGAAGCATATCACCATAAATTCGGACACCTGGATTTGTCCAATATGGACGGCTCGTTGGCTGAACGGATATTTGCCGGTAGCCGGATGTCGGTATTGCCCCTGAGCACCGAACGTGGCGGAACGGTAGGTGGGCCTCAAATACCTGACCTTGCCAATCAGGAGATGAGTTTTGTCGCCGACATCCGGCGTCCGGAGATGCGTCGTACCCTAATGGAAGGGGTATTGGTTTCACAAGGAGACAATAAGGATGGCTATGCGGTTTTCCTAAAAGACGGGAAGTTATATTTTCAGGTGAACCAAAAGGGTCGTAAGGCGATCGTCACCTCAACCGATTCGCTGCCCGGAGAGTTTAAGGTAAAGGCATCGTTACGTGCCGACGGGAATATGACGTTATCTGTAGATGATAAACAAGTGGCAAGTGGCAAGGCTCCAGGCTTATTTGCTGAAGCACCTGACGGGCCCATCCGTGTAGGGCATAACCGGCAGCGCCGCTGGGATGATGAGCCCCGTATTGCAAATGTAGGAGAATACTCCGATGATTTCCACTTCACGGGACTATTGGAGAATGCCCGGCTTGTAATCGTCAACACTACGGAAGCTAGTGGTGGGGCTGAGGCGGTCGCCGATCAGTCGATCACCATCAAAGCGGTAATTGGTGAGATGAAATATGACGTCACCAACTTTACAGCCAAAGCAGGCCAGACATTGACAATTGTCTTCGAGAATCCGGATCATATGCAACACAATCTGTTGATTTTGAAACCGGGTACCTTCGAAAAAGTAGGTCAAGCCGCGGACGAGCTTGCCAAACGGCCTAATGGCGTTGAAATGCAATATGTTCCTTCAACGCCGGATGTGTTGTTTAATACGCCGTTGGTCAATCCTGCCGATCGTTTTGAGTTGACATTTACCGTACCCGCTACACCGGGTGAGTATCCCTATGTATGTACGTTCCCCGGACATTGGCGCATTATGCACGGCATTATGAAAGTGACTAATTAAATGCGGTAACAACAGAACAGCCCGCACGTTATATAAACAATTAATTGCCCGGTGACTTTGATTTCAATACCTGATAGAATGCGGTTTTTGGGACCATCTGCCGATCGAATAATAAGGGATAATTGGTTCGGCCACGTACCGGCCAATTATTCAGCCAAGATTGCCCATCGTGTACCCCCCACAACGTAATCCTGGTTACCTCTTCACGGTACTTCAAGAAGAGCCGGAAAAGCTCCTCATACGCTTGGGCCTGCGCTCGCTGTACGCTATCCGGCATTCCGTCAGGATAAGGGTTAAGCTGTTTATTGTACTTGGCTGTTCGGCTTACTTCTGCCGTGTTGCCTCCCAGTGGATTCGGAAGCACACTTAGGTCCAGCTCGGTAAACATCACTTCGACACCGAGTGCTGAAAATGCACGTATGGACTGTTCGATGTGCTCCATGGGGACACGCCCCACGTGCCAGTGCCCTTGGATGCCAACACCATCTATGCGCACGCCTGCTGCCTGGATTTTCTTGATCAATGCAATGGCTCCTGCTCTTTTTCTCGGCTGTTCAATATTGTAATCATTGTAATAGAGTTTGGTATTCGGCGCAGCTTCCTGTGCAAGTCTGAAAGCCTCTACGATATAGTCTTCACCAAGTACACGGAGAAAGATGGAATTTCGGAGCGAGCCGTCTTCATTCAATGCTTCATTGACGACATCCCAGGAGTCGACTTTACCGTCATATCGACCGGCAACGGTACGAATGTGTCTGACAAAGTATTGGCGCACGGAATCCACATCTTCCATCTGCTGCATAAACCTTGGCAATTGACTATGCCAGATCAGTGCGTGGCCGTTTATCTTCATGTTGTGTTTAGTTGCAAACGCTATAAATCGGTCGGCCTCTTCGAATTCGTAACGGTTCCATTGCGGCTGTAGTAACTGTGCTTTCATTAAATTTTCGGGTGTAGCGGCGTTAAACTGCCCCTGGATAAGCTGCAATTCGGCTCCATCTGTGGCCTTAATCTGACGGCTATTCAATGCGGTTCCGATCAGGAAATCAGCGGCAAACGTTTCTTTCAACGAGGCATTGCTGGCTTGCTGGCTGTAGAGCTTAAAAATTACGGAACTATGGCAGAGGAGTATCAACCCGGTATAGAGGGGTAATCGTAAAAGTCCGGTTTTTGTGTTCATTGTTGTTCGACCTTAATAACTATTTCAGGAATACCATGAAAGCCTATAAGTGTAAATAGGAATCAAATATCTAGTTTTATTTGGAATAACCTGGTTTCGTTGATAACCGCCTCAATCGGTGCCCGATGTTGCTAAACGCTTTGCTTTTCATCATTGAAAAAATAAGTATATCTTTGCACCTATCATTTAGGGGTGCCTTGTTTGTACCGACAAACACAAATAAAGGCTGAGATCATACCCAATGGCATGAGTGCCATGCACCTGATCCGGATAATGCCGGCGTAGGGAGGTAAGTTAAATAATTGGACTGTCATGAACCCCTTGTGGCAGTTGTGTTTAACGAAAAATTACAATAAAGATGGTAAAAAAATTAATCGCAGGGATTGCGTTTTTTTTGCACGTGGCTATCGTTCTCGCTCAACATGGCCTCACGGTAGAGGTGTTCGTAGCCGACAAACCGATGGCGGGGGCTTCGGTACGGGTTTCCGGAACGGCCTACAGTGGACAAACCGACGCCGAAGGCAGGGTGTACATCCGGAATCTGAAGCCGGATACGTATACCATTGGAGTAAGTTACCTCGGGTTCCAGTCGCAGTACCGCGAACTGACCGTATCAGGAGACGAGCGGATCCGCTTTTCAATGGAAAGAGCCGCATTGTTAACAGACGAAGTCGTTGTCCAGGCTACACGTGCCACTGAAAACACGGCAACGACCTATAAAAACCTGAGCAAAACGGACATTGAGAAAAACAACCTCGGACAGGACATCCCGTATTTACTTGACCAAACACCTGGGGTAGTCATTTCTTCCGACGCGGGAGCAGGAATCGGATATACCAGTATGCGCATACGGGGTAGCGATGGTCAGCGTACCAACGTTACCGTCAATGGCATCCCGCTAAATGATGCAGAGAGCTTGGGATCATTTTTTGTGAATCTTCCCGATTTTGCTTCATCGGTTGACAACGTGCAGATCCAACGGGGTGTCGGGACGTCGACGAATGGTGCCGGCGCTTTCGGGGCCAGCCTAAATTTCCAAACCAACACACTCAACAAAGACCCGTATGCGGAATTGGATAATTCGTTTGGCTCCTACAATTCCTGGAAAAATACCATACGGTTGGGGACGGGGCTAATCGATGACAAATTCACCTTCGATGGGCGGATGTCGCGCATCAAGAGCGACGGTTATATCGATCGGGCTACATCCGATCTGCAATCTTTTTTCCTGTCCGGAGCGTGGTATGGCAAAAACAGCCTGCTCCGTGCCAATGTGTTCGGCGGGAAAGAAAAAACCTATCAAGCTTGGTACGGAACGCCGGAATCCCGGCTTACCGGTGATGTGCAGGCGATGGAAGCCTATGCAGCAGACGACGGGCTTACCGAGTACGAGATTGAAAACCTATCAAAATCGGACCGGAGATATAACAAATACTTGTATGACAACGAAACGGATAACTACCGGCAAACTCATTACCAACTGCTGTTTTCTTCGACCCTGTCAAGCCGGTTGACTCTGAACACCGCCTTGCATTACACGCGTGGAAAGGGCTATTATGAACAGTTCCGGGATCGCGATGAATTGGCCGACTATGGGTTGTCCCCGGTTATCGTCGGAGAAAATACCATTGAAGAGACCGATCTTGTACGCCAGCGATGGCTGGACAATCACTTTTACGGCGGAACTTATTCCTTGGTATATAAACCTGCCGGGAGTTTTGAAGTTACATGGGGAGGGGCTTACAACCAGTACGAAGGTGGACATTATGGTGACATTGTCTGGTCGCGTCACCCGTTATTTACCGCACGTGATTACCTCGGCGACGCTGCGAACTCCTTTAACACGTCCTATCGGTACTACGATGGCGATGCGACGAAGAAAGATTTCAATACGTATTTAAAGGCCTCTTACCGATTGAACGACGTATTCCTGTTCGCCGATGTGCAATACCGCCATATCGACTATGCCATTGCCGGAATCGATAACGACCTGCGTGATATAACGCAGGATGCGAAATTTGATTTCTTCAATCCGAAAGTAGGCATTACCTACCAACTGTCAGGATCAAGCAATGTATACGCTTCCTATGCACTCGCCAATAAAGAGCCTATCCGGAGTGATTTTACCGACTGGCCTGTGGGACAAAGTCCGAAGGCCGAGCGATTGCACGATTTTGAGGCGGGATACCGGATCAGGTCGCCGCGGTTTAATATCGGAATAAATGGGTATGCGATGCGCTACAAAAACCAGCTGATCCCTACAGGTCAGCTCAACGACGTGGGTAGTACCCTGCGGAGAAACGTAGAAGATAGCTACCGGATCGGCGTTGAATTCGATGGCCGGTGGATGCCGGTCGATTGGTTCACCTGGGGGGCTACATTGGCATACAGCCAAAATAAGATCAAAAATTTCACGGAAATAGTGGGTGATGTCGAGAATTTTTACCCCCTTACGGATATTTCATTTTCGCCCGATTGGGTGGCATCCAGCGAACTGGCTTTCACGCCTTGGAAACCGGTTGAATTGGCCTTGTTGAGCAAATATGTGTCCAGGCAATACTTGGACAACACAGGTAGCCGTGAGCGGAGCATCGATGGATTTTTCGTAAACAACCTTCGTGTTGCCTATCGTACTTCGTTCTGGAAATTGAAGAACCTGGGATTGACCTTGTTGGTCAACAACGTATTCAATGAGAAATATTCGGCAAATGGTTTCACGTGGGGATATTACCGATCCGAGACCGATCGGGTCAGCTACAACTACTATTATCCGCAGGCGACAACCAATTTTTTGCTCGGATTGAATCTGAAATTCTAAGTTCGGGCATTTCCCGGATCGGTGCGCTGTTATAAATGTAAAAATAACAGCGCATTCTTTTTTATTGTATAGTTAGGCATTGATTTTGTCCGCAAAATGTATTTATCTTTAGGGAAAATTTTCGGTTATGCAAAAGACATTAAAATCGATAGGCGTGGTCGCGGGTTTATCGCTGGTGATTTCGGCGTGCGACTCTTCGGCATCCAAAGAAGCAGAAAAAGAGTCGGTAGCAGATTCAACCTATGCACCGGTGGAAACCCAGGAAGCCAATACCGACTATAAGCCGGCATTTGAAGGGCAAACGCGTATCGCGGGCGTAAAAACTTCGACTCCGTACGATGTAAAAGTATTGAGCGAGGGGCTGGACCGCCCATGGGGCATTGCCGTTCTGCCGGACGGACGGTTATTGATTACGCAAAAAGCAGGTACCCTCCGTATTGCATCACAGGACGGGACTCTTAGCGAGGCCATTACAGGGCTTCCTGAAGTGAATTCCAATGGACAGGGAGGCTTATTAGGCGTGACCGTCGATCCGGCATTCGATAGCAACCGCATGGTTTATTGGGTATTCTCCCAGGACACTCCGAACGGAACGCTTACCGCTGTGGCGAAAGGAAAGCTAGCTGCCGACGAAAAAAGCGTTGAAAATGCGCAGGTAATATATCAGGCCACGCCGGCACACAAAAGCAATTTACATTACGGCGGACGGATACTGTTTGACAAAGACGGCCATTTGTTCGTCAGCACGGGCGAACGCTCCGATATAGTCACCAGACCACAGGCGCAGGACCTGAACTCCGCTTTGGGAAAAGTGCTCCGGATCACTACCGACGGAAAGCCGGCTCCCGGAAACCCCTTTGAGGGCCGGAGCGATGCCCGTCCCGAAATTTATTCCTATGGACACCGTAATGTGCAAGGACTGGCCTTCCACCCCGCAACGGGCGATTTGTGGGAAGGTGAGTTCGGTCCGCGCGGTGGCGACGAAATCAACCGGATCGAACCGGGTAAGAACTATGGATGGCCTACCATCACCTATGGTCTTGAGTACAGCGGTAAGAAGATCGGCGATTCCATCCAGCAAAAGGAAGGCATGGAACAGCCCGTTTATTACTGGGATCCGGTATTATCGCCGAGTGGCATGACATTTTTTGCGGGCAATTCCATTCCGGAGTGGGAGAATAACCTATTTATCGGTGGCTTGAGCAGTGTGCATATCGCGCGACTGGTGATCAAAGACAACAAAGTCGTGGGTGAAGAACGCCTGCTTGCCGGTGAAGCCCAGCGTTTCCGTGATGTGCAACAAGGGAAAGACGGGGCACTATATGCGGTTACCGATGGTGGTCGGCTCTATCGGGTCGGTAAAAAATAGTGAGGGCGGTTATCCAACGAGTTTCCGAGGCATCCTGTACGGTTAATCAGCAAGTTGTCGGTGCAGTCGGACAGGGTTTCGTCGTGCTGTTGGGTATTGAGGAAGCAGACGGAATCGACGATGTCCGGTGGCTGGCACAAAAAGTCGTAAACCTCCGTGTGTTTGGCGACGAAGCCGGTATGATGAATAAATCCCTGCATGATGTACAGGGGAATATTCTCTTAATCTCTCAATTTACGTTATTGGCGCAGACCAAGAAGGGCAACCGTCCTTCTTTTATCCGTGCGGCCAAACCTGACCAGGCAATTCCCCTGTATGAGTTGATGATCGGGGAGCTTTCGGGGCACTTAGGTAAAAGCGTAGCAACCGGAATATTTGGTGCCGATATGAAAATTTCCCTCGTAAATGATGGACCCGTGACGATCGTTATGGATACAAAAGACAGAGATAATCATTAATATTAATATTCACCAGTATGACTATCCAAGAAGCCCAAGAGCAAGTAGACCGCTGGATACATACGACGGGTATCCGGTATTTCAACGAATTAACCAATACGGCGATTCTGATGGAGGAGGTAGGTGAGGTGGCCCGCATCATGGCCCGGCGATATGGCGAACAGTCGTTCAAGAAATCGGACGAACAGATAGATCTTGCCGATGAGATGGCCGACGTACTATTTGTGCTGATCTGTTTAGCCAATCAGACGGGAATCGACCTCACGGAAGCGCTTACGAAGAACTTGCAAAAGAAAGATATCCGCGATGCGGACCGGCATCGAAATAACGAAAAATTGCGGTGAGTGGCGATCATGATCGCAACCACTTACCAAACCAGTCGAAAGCTTTTTGCTGCATGCCGGCGTCCAACTTGTGCGGACCGTCGTAATATACGGATTCAAAATGGCCGGGCACCCCTGCTTTCGCATACACCTCACGCAAAATGCCATCCGCCTTTTTCATTTCGGCCAGCGTATACAGCTCGTCCTGATTGTTATTAAGCACCAGGGTAGGCAGCGGTACGCGCAAGCCCAGAATTTCCGGAAATTCGAGGTAATTGGGGAGTAAGGGAACGTAGGTCATCCAAGTATGCGTATACGATTTGTGCAATACGAAATCATCCCAGGTGGACATAAAGCCGGCGCAAACCGCGCATTTGATACGTGCGTCCGTGCCTGCCAGATACACGGTGCGCAGGCCCCCTCCGGATAAACCGCCACAGCCCAGTTTTTCGGAATCCACATCATCCCTAGCTGCGAGTATGGACAACGCTGCCTGGTCTTCGGCCAAAAATACACCAGGCCAAGTGGTGCCGCTGCTGAAAAGCGATTTGGACATGACATGTTCATGTTCAGCGGCCCATTGATTGTATTCCAGAATGTATTCACTGTCTACATCGCCATCCGGTTTATTGGGATGGCCCCGGTGGGGAACCCATGGAAGGCCCTCCACATCTTCATACCTTACCCGCCGACTTCCGAATGTAAAGGCATCATGTACCAACACGACATAGCCCCGCCTGGCGATTTCATTTGCCCAAGCCTGTCCTTCGTAATCGCTCCGTTGATGGTTAACCATCAGCGGGTGTTGGGCCCCGGTTAGGCGGGTGATTTTATCCACGCCAAAATATTTTTTCCCACCATGGTCGTGCAAGGCCAGTATACCGGGCAGGCGGCCTACGGCATTCTCAGGTTTCATTACGACAGCTCGGGTACGATGGCCATAGGGCAGCTGCCAAGACAACTCCTCGATAGCTAGGCCATCAAAAACGTACCTTTTTTCCGTTCGCACGGAGGGAATGGCCCCAATATCCGGTGAAGCCATCAATTCCGTGGTTTTTGCCATCGCTTTTTCCTTCCAGGTGCTCAGGTCTTTCCATGCAGGGCGTCGAAAAGACAGGGTTCCCGGAGAAGGACGCAGCGAAGTTGCCCAGGCACCGTAATTTCCAATGATACTTTTTGTGGACGGGTTTATCATATCGGTATGCGTGTTTCTATATCCAGAAAGGTCGAAAATTCCGCTGCCAAGAGCTCCGGCCATCAATGCGGATTTCCTAATAAAATCTCTTCTGGGTTCACTATGTATACTCATCGATTCCGGAGTTGTACAGGATCCGGCTAGCGGTCAACACAAAAATAGCGATATCTTTATGTATTCCAATGGTTCAATATAGTCACGTCATGCTGGATTTCCACATAGGTAGGAGATTTGTTAATGCTTAGGAAACAAAAAAACGGTACACCTTTTTAAGATGTACCGTTCTGCGTATATGATGGTCCCTTAACCGGGCAATGATTACATCATTCCGCCCATGCCGCCGCCCATTGGAGGAGCGCCTGCACCTGGTTTTTCTTCTTCCGGCTCGTCTGCCAGTACTACTTCCGTAGTAAGCAACATCGAAGCGATGGAAGCCGCGTTTTCCAATGCTACGCGAGATACTTTGGTTGGATCGATTACACCGGCACCGATCAGGTTTTCGTAATCGCCTGTACGTGCGTTGTAACCGTAGTCGGCCGTACCTTCCTTCACCTTTTGTACCACGATGGCACCTTCGATACCTGAGTTGTTGCAGATTTGACGCAACGGCTCTTCGATGGCACGCTTCACGATTTCAATACCGATGTTTTCATCTTCGTTAGCGCCTTTCAGGTCTTTCAAAGATTCACCAGCACGGATGAAGGCGACACCACCGCCGGCAACGATACCTTCTTCTACCGCAGCCCGGGTAGCATGCAAGGCGTCATCTACGCGGTCTTTCTTTTCTTTCATTTCCACTTCGGTAGCTGCACCTACGTACAACACCGCTACACCGCCCGCTAATTTAGCCAGACGCTCTTGCAATTTCTCGCGATCGTAGTCTGAAGTGGTCGTTTCAATTTGTGCTTTAATTTGATTTACGCGGCCTTTGATATCTTCTGGGTTGCCAGAGCCATTGATGATGGTCGTGTTGTCTTTGTCAACAACCACTTTCTCAGCTTGACCCAGGTAGGAAAGGTCGGCATTTTCCAATTTGAAGCCTCTCTCTTCAGAAATAACCGTACCTCCGGTAAGGATAGCAATGTCTTCGAGCATTGCTTTACGACGGTCTCCGAAGCCAGGGGCTTTTACAGCAGCTACTTTCAGTGAGCCACGGATTTTGTTAACCACTAACGTAGCCAATGCTTCGCCGTCAAGATCTTCAGCAATGATCAACAGCGGTTTTCCGGTTTGTACTTGTTTTTCCAGGATGGGAAGCAATTCCTTCATGTTGCTGATTTTCTTATCGTAAATCAGGATGTAAGGACTTTCCAGTTCAGCTTCCATCTTGTCGGTGTTGGTTACGAAGTAAGGCGACAGGTAGCCGCGGTCAAACTGCATACCTTCTACCGTTTTCACTTCAGTTTCGGTACCTTTAGCTTCTTCCACGGTAATGACACCGTCCTTGCCAACTTTTTCCATAGCTTCCGCAATCAGCGCGCCGATCACTTCGTCGTTGTTAGCTGAGATGCTCGCTACTTGTTTGATTTTGTTGTTGTCTTCGCCAACGGTTTGCGATTGCGATTGAAGGCTTTCTACCACGGTAGCAACGGCTTTGTCGATACCACGTTTTAAATCCATCGGATTAGCACCGGCAGCGACGCTCTTCAATCCAGGAGCGATGATTGCCTGGGCCAAAACGGTGGCAGTTGTCGTACCGTCACCCGCCTGATCGGCAGTCTTGGAAGCTACTTCTTTTACCATTTGCGCACCCATGTTCTCGAGCGCATCTTTTAGTTCGATTTCTTTAGCAACGGTGACACCGTCTTTCGTGATCGACGGAGAACCGAATTTCTTCTCAATGATCACATTACGTCCACGTGGACCCAATGTCACTTTCACTGCATTTGCCAACGTGTCTACTCCTCTTTTCAGGGCATCACGTGCTTCCACATTATACTTTACTTGTTTCGCCATTTTTTTAATTGATTTGAGATGTTAAACATGCGATCCGAGATTTTAAGAATCAATCGCTGTATCCCGCATCGTAACTTTTAAGTTTACCATTAATTATTAAACACCTACGAAGAAAAACGAATAGCTGATTACTACGTTATACAATTGCGTAGATATCAGATTCTTTCATAATTAAATATTCCTTTCCTTCGTAAGTAATCTCGGTGCCGGCATATTTGCCATACAACACTTGGTCTCCTACCTTTACAGTCAAAGGTTCGTCCGTTTTTCCTGCACCGACAGCCACTACCGTTCCGCGCTGTGGCTTCTCCTTAGCGGTATCTGGGATGTAGATACCCGATGCGGTCTTTTCCTCTGCAGGGGCAGCTTCCACTACCACTCTGTCGCCGATAGGTTTAATACTTAACGCCATAATTGATTTTATTTAATAATTAATTATTAATTGTTATTAATGTTTGATTTTCTCGGATAGCCTATCTCATCAATTATGCCAAGTCGCGATTCATCGGTTTACCTTGCCATTTTTTCATTTTGCGGACAGGTGTTTCCCGGCATGGAGCATTCGGTGTGTCAGGATGTCAGTGCTTCTGGCAGTTTCCGCGTTCGGTACGGACGAATAAGAGAAAAGCCTCCGGAATGATCATCAGGAGGCTTTGCTATCGGGTCGCATGCGACGATTATCAGACGATTATCATTGAGCGGTATCGGTATTCTGGGGGGTATCCTGTGGCGTAGCCGCCGGAGCCTCTCCCGATGGAAAAGCAGGAGCTGCCGGCGCTGTCGAGTTAATCTGATCGCTTAAGCCACTGCCGCCACTTCCTCCCGATCCGGAAGAAGGCGCTAAAACGTTAATAACCAGTGAGCAGACCATAATGGCGATGACCATGATCCAGGTCCCTTTCTCCAAAATATCTCCGGTGCGTTTCACTCCCATTAAATTGGCTCCGCCGGCGAATCCAGCAGCTAACCCGCCACCCTTTGGGTTCTGGATCAGCACAAGGAATGCTAATATAATACTGGCCAAAATAATTAATATGATCAATAATGTTTGCATTTTCGGTATATCGTTATGTTAATTTATCCGCTAGTTCAGCTATTTGAGCGGCAAAGTAACCACTTTTTTCGGGATATTTCAAACTTAATTTTTTATAGATTGCGATTGCTTTCGGATATAAGCCCTGATCGACATAGATTTTCGCCAAGGTTTCCGAAACCAATGTCAGCTGATCTTCCGCACTCTTTCGGGCTTTGTTTTCCAAATCGATCTTATCTGCCGGCGGTGGCTTGATTTGCGGCTCTTCCCGGATGAACCGTTCAATGATCGGATCGATATTCCGCGGAACCTGAAACGGCACGGTTCGGGTTCGGTGCTGTTCGCTAAGCTTTTCTTCAGGGGCCTGTAAATGAAAAATATTCTCTCTGATCTGCTGGTCTAACACCTGTTCCTCGACCTGTCTATCTGTCGGTTCATCGAGAGGCTGGCTATTGAGTGGGGCATACGGTTGATACGTATGCGCGTGTTCCATCCGGGTTTTGTTGAGCCACCAAAGAAAGCTATACGGCATATGTGCGTCGTTATAGAGGCTTACTTTTTCATGAGGTGTAGCTTCTACCAACGGGACGACTTCGGTTGATTCCCCAGTTTGTTCCTGTTCCGCGTAAACAAAATAGTCTATTCCCGCTGGATGTTCGAAAACGTCGGAATCTGCATTGTCCGGTTCGGGCGGCAGTGAGCTGTCAGCGGCTGGTCTATCTTTCATAAGGGGCGGGCCCTCAACCAGATACCCTTGTAACCAAAGGGGAGAATTTGTATATAACAGAACGTCGTCGATATGGGATTTCTCGTTTTCCTGCAACAGCTTCCGCGCATGGATAAAGCGTAACGACTGGGCATACGGATAACGATCGATCAACAGGGATAAGGTTGGCCCGTCAACCGTGGATGGATCGGCTACTGTTCCGTTATATAATGCTTTGTAATCTAGTTGTTCCACGCCGCCTATGACCTCCAAATTTTAGCTTACCAGTTTGCGAATGCTCTGTTATATATATCTTCAGTGAGCATCTGATTGATGTCACGTATTAACGATTCCTCCTGTGCAGACACGGCACCGGCAAAGTCCTTGAAGCGGGTAAACGGCTGTTCAAAGTTGTCTTCCGGTTTGATGGTATTCGTATACTTCACGCTAACGGTAATCGAAAGCCTGGTGAGCGCTGCACGGTCCGTGCCGGCTTCCACGGCAGCGGGAGTAATGCTGTAGCCTGTAATCCGTCCCTCAAAAATCGCATCGCCGTCGTTGGTCACCTGGCTCAGACTCGATTGGCTCCGTATACGTTCTTTGAGCGCCTCCGTAAACGATTGGCTGAGTGTCGGATAAACAATGGGGGCGGTATTCTCAAAAAACTCGACGGTATAGGTTTTCATTCCCTCGGGAATCGATCCACCGGTGAAGCCATATTTGACTCCGCAGCCCTGAGCGGATAAAATCGCCGATAAAAACATCAAGTAGCTAACTATTTTTCCCATCTTCATACGAGTCTCCCTCAATTCAGGTTCAGATCTTTGATTTTCCGGTAGAGCGTCCGCTCCGATATCCCCAGTTCCTGTGCTGCAGATTTGCGTTTACCCTTGTGTTTCTTCAGTGCTTTTTTGATAAGATCCGATTCCTTTTCTACCAACGACAGCGATTCTTCCTCGACTTCCTCGACTTCCTGGGTATGGAAATGGAAGTCGTCATTCTTTACCCCTTGGGGATGGTGAATGGTCAGCGTGGAAGGCGGTGCCAGTTGCTCCGGGGCAGGGCTGTCTACATCGCGGTAGAGTTTATTGATGTAGGGAGAGTGGTCTTCAACAATCCGGGAATTGACCCCATTTTGGATAATCTCAACTACCAATTTTTTCAGTTCCACCATGTCCTTTTTCATGTCGAAAAGCACTTTATAGAGTAGATCCCGTTCAGAAAAATCGTCTTTTCCGCCCGCCGATACGTGCACAGGAAGCGTGCTTCGATTGTCAACCGGTAAGTATTGCTCAAGAATCCGCGCATCGATTAACCGCTCTTTTTCCAATACGGCGATCTGCTCAGCGATGTTCTTGAGTTGCCTTACGTTGCCCGGCCAGGGGTAGTTGGCAAGTAACTGTTGAGCATCCTCCGTCAACTGCACGTTCGGGCTTCGGTATTTATCGGTGAAATCGGCTACAAATTTGCGGAATAGCAGGTGAATATCTTCCTTGCGATCCCGCAAAGCCGGAATTCGCAACGGTACGGTGTTGAGCCGGTAGTAGAGATCTTCGCGAAATTTTCCTTTTTGTACGGCATCGTATATATCCACGTTGGTGGCTGCAACGACGCGTACGTTGGTTTTCTGAACCTTCGATGAACCGACGCGGATATACTCGCCCGTTTCCAGCACACGCAGCAATCGAGCTTGGGTACCCAAAGGCAACTCTCCGACTTCATCGAGAAAAATGGTGCCGCCGTTTACCACTTCAAAGTAACCTTTACGGGCTTCGTGTGCACCTGTAAAGGAGCCTTTTTCATGCCCGAACAATTCAGAATCAATCGTGCCTTCGGGGATAGCTCCGCAGTTGACCGCGATAAACGGTCCATGTTTGCGCGAACTAAGCTGGTGGATAATCTGTGAAAACACTTCCTTTCCGCTCCCGCTCTCGCCGGTGATCAACACAGAGATATCCGTAGGAGACACCTGGCGGGCAACATCGATTGCCCGGTTGAGCAGAGGCGAGCTGCCAATGATCCCAAATCTATTTTTAATGTCTTGAATGTCCATGTTAACTAATCTATGATTTTTCCAATCAACGTTGCCGATGTACATTTTTCGGCATAGACGGTGACATAGTCGCCCACATGGTAGCGCTCGTCTTTGGGAAATACGACCATGCTGTTTTGATCGTTCCGTCCACAGTAGTCGTTGTCCGAACGTTTTGATAATCCTTCGATCAGTACCTTGTGTGCTTTGCCTACATAGGTTTGCAGCCGTTGCAAGCTGTGTTCACGTTGCCGGTCTACCACCTCGGTGAGCCGCCGCTTTTTTACCTCCTCGGGAATGTCATCTGTATAGCGCTTGGCCGCCAATGTGCCCGGGCGCTCGGAGTAGGCGAACATGTACGCAAAATCATATCTTACATAATCCATCATGGACAAGGTATCTTGATGCTCTTCCTCAGTCTCGCTGCAAAAACCCGTGATGACATCGGTCGAAATCCCGCATTCGGGAATAATTCGGCGGATCGCATCTACCCGATCCATATACCATGCCCTATCGTAGGTACGATTCATCAGTTTGAGTATCCGGGAATTACCTGATTGAACAGGCAGGTGGATATACTTGCAGATGTTTTCGTACCTCGCCATGGTATGAAGTACCTCATCGGTAATGTCCTTAGGGTGGGAAGTCGAGAATCGTACCCGTAACAAGGGGCTTACCTGAGCGACCTGCTCCAATAAGTTGGCAAAATTTACGGTTTCATATTTATAGGAGTCTACGTTCTGCCCCAGCAAGGTCACTTCGCGGTACCCTGCTTTAAACAGGTCTGTTGCCTCTTTGACAATGGACTGTGGGTCGCGGCTTCGTTCGCGTCCGCGGGTAAAGGGAACCACGCAGAAAGAACACATGTTGTCGCATCCCCGCATGATGGAAATGAACGCCGTTACACCGTTGGTGTTGAGACGTACAGGACTGATATCTGCATAGGTTTCCTCGCGTGACAACAGTACATTGACAGCCCTCGAGCCTTCGTCGACTTTTTCAATGAGATTGGGTAAGTCGCGATAAGCATCGGGACCAACAACGACATCTACCAGTCTTTCCTCTTCCAGGAATTTAGACTTCAACCGTTCTGCCATGCAGCCCAATACCCCCACCACCATGCCGGGATTCTTGGCCTTGGCTGATTCGAATTCCTTCAACCGATTGCGTACCCGCTGTTCGGCATTTTCGCGGATAGAACAGGTATTGATGAATACCACATCGGCTTCTTTATAATCGCGCGTCGTTTCAAAGCCTTTATCCAGCAGAATGGAGGCCACGATCTCGCTGTCTGAAAAATTCATCTGGCAACCATAGCTTTCGATATATAGCTTCCGACCGTTGCTTTTCTTCGGGTCATTTTCCAGCAGCAAGGCTTCTCCCTGCCGGGTTTCGTCATGCTGTTTTGTATTTGTCGGTATCTCAAACATCGTCGTTGATTAAAGCCTACAAAGTTAACAATAAATTTTGAATGAATGACAGTTTGGCAGAAAGGGATTTCTGTTCAAGCCGCAGGGGCTCTTTTGCTTTGGCGCGCAAGGCTTTCCGCCGTTCGCCACGGCAGGGCCCTACTTTTTATTCGTAACATGTTCGCTTTTAAAGACACTCATGCTGCTTCGCGGTTTCCGCAAAAAAGTAGGCAAAAAACTCGCCGCTTATTCTGACACTACAGCGGTAGTGCCTCCCACTGCAAGCCGCGTCAGAATGAGGCGGCATGGGAGGGGTACGGTGAGCGGGTGCTGATAGGCGCACGGAACGATCGTTGGGGCAGGACGGTCGCCCCTACCCGCAGGAAACCTCCGTTCGGAGGGAAACCGGCCTTGAAGAATCGGGAAGCAGAGAGCAGCAAAGCATGCGCAGGAACGAACGTACTGGCAACGAACAAGCGGATTGGGTAAGCGCAGCGGCTGCAATCCGCGTTATGTATGCTTTGCAATCAGCCTGCGACCGAGGCTTCACAGCCTTGATCTTTTGCTTCGTTTTGCATCAAGGCAAAATGAAGGCCCGCCCGGCGAGGGCACAGTTATTCTTTATTCGAATCCACCACCAACCGCTTGTCACGGTTGGCGATTTCCCATGCGGTGTGGAATGCCAAACGCGCGCGTTTACACAGCAGTTCGAAGTGGATTTTATCAACCGTATCAGCGGGAGTATGGTAGTCGGGATGGAGTCCGCTGAAATAAAAGATGACCGGAATGCCATGTTTTGCAAAGTTGTATTGGTCGGATCGATAATAGATTCGCATGGGATCCTTTGGATCGTCGTACATATAGTCCAATTCCAACTGGGTATAGATTGCATTCGCTTTTTCATTAATGGCCTTCAATTCGGAACTGAGCTTATCGGATCCTATGGCATGTACATAGTTGTGGTTGCCGTGTAAATGTTTATCGTCTATGCGGCCGATCATATCGGTATTCAGGTTCACGACGGTGTTTTCCAGGGGAAATACCGGATGGCGCGAATAGTAGTTCGAACCCAACAACCCTTTCTCTTCAGCGGTAACCGTCATAAAGAGGATACTCCGTCGCGGTCCATGACCTTCAGATTTGGCTTTGGCGAATGCCTGGGCAATTTCCAGTATACCGGTAGTTCCCGAGCCATTGTCGTCTGCACCAAAATAGATTTCACCATTTTGGATTCCTTCGTGATCGTAATGAGCGGTAAGGACGAGCAATTCGTCCTTGAGATCCGTGCCTTCAAGGTATCCCAGTACGTTGTTCGACGTAAAGGGTTCGGTTTTGGAACCGAAGGAAGCTTTCAGGTCGACCGCATACCCGCTACTTTGGCTCTTTTGGGTAGCGTCAATTTTAGCAGTCAGTTTCTCAACGGACGTCCCTGCCTTTGCCAACAGCAAGTTAGCCATTTCTTTGCGGATGGTTACTACGGGTGTCGTGCTAATCGCTGTGTTTTTGCCATCATCAAGCGCAATACGAGGTTGCGTTAGCCGATATCCAAAGCGTGCCAGCGATTCTTCGAGGGTAAGGGAAACGGCGACAATCAATTTAGGGTTTTTTGACGTAATATTTTGCAAACGCTTGGTATTCGAAGTTGCCCAGTCAGAGGGGACGTCTGTTCCCGTAATCAGGGATTTCCCTTCGGGATTTTTGGGTTCTCCCTCGCTCAGCACCAACACGATCTTGCCTTCGATATCGATGCCTTTTAGGTCGTCATATCGATCATCACTTATTCCGTAACCGATGAATACGATTTCGGTTGCGTGAATCTGAGTTTGCGGTCCGCCGCCGACGAAATAGAAATCTTTGCCATTACGAAATGATTGGCCCGCGATCGCAAACTCGGTAACGTCAAACCGGGTCCGAACCAGCTTTACGGGTTGGAAATAAGAGCCGTCCACCGGAGCGGATAATCCAAGTTTCTTAAATTCTGCCGCAATATAAGCAGCTGCTTTTTCGCCGCCGGGCTCTCCGGTTCCACGCCCCTCAAACTCAGCAGACGCAAGAATGGAGAGATGTTTTTTTGCAGATCCCGGATGTATTTCTTCCGCATATTTCTGCTGGATGGGATCGCGGTCCTGGCCCTTGATACATCCGTAAAGTGCGGAAATAAAAAAGAGTAAGGATAGGGTGTGCTTCATGGTGCGTTGGGGATGTTAGATTTGAAACATGAGATTAAGACATGAGATGAGGGCGATAAACAACCGGACTAACATGAAATCTTGCCGACACGATTCGCATGGCGGCCGCCTTCGAAATCAGTGGTCAGAAATGCGTTGACGATGGCTTTCGCCAAATCGATATCGATGAATCGCGCTGGTATGCAAACAATGTTTGCATCGTTATGCTGCCGGGCAAGCAACGCCAATTCTTCCAGCCAACAGATGGCTGCCCGTACGCCCTGATGCTTGTTGGCTGTAATCGCGACGCCGTTGGCACTGCCGCATACGAGAATGCCCTGTTCGCAGTCGCCGCGCTCTACGGCTGCTGCTACGGGATGGGCAAAGTCGGGATAATCTACCGAATCGGCTGTATCTGTGCCGAAGTCTTTCACCGTATGCCCGGCTTCTTCCAGGAACGCAATCAACAGGGATTTATAACCAAACCCCGCATGGTCACCGCCAATGGCTATTGTTTTTTTCGTCATGGTCATCATTTATTGGTTCTCTCCGCGATAAAAATCGACTTCCGATTTCACCTTGTTCCTATGTACACGCGCCGCCACAACAATACTCAGCTCGTAGAGTAAAAACATCGGAAAGCTGACAGTCAGCATGGTAATGATATCAGGTGTCGGGGTAATGACGGCGGCGATAAGAAGAATGATCACGACCGCATACTGACGTGACTTCCTCATGAACTGCGGGGTCATGATACCCAATTTTGACAGAATAAAGATGATGATCGGCAGTTCAAACACAATGCCACACCCCAACGTAAGTGTCGCCACGAAGGACAGGTAATTGTCGATGGTAATGGTGTTGGATATGGAGTCACTGATGGAGTAATTGGCTAAGAAGTTCATGGCAAGCGGAACGACCACAAAATAGCCAAATAACACGCCTAAGAGGAAGAGCATGCTTGCGTAAAACACAAAACCGCTGGACGACTTTCGTTCCACATCGGTCAGTGCAGGTTTGACGAAGAGCCATACCTCGTACAAAAGGTAAGGAAAGCCCAGTAAAATGGCGATAATCAACGACGAGTTGATCTGCAAAATAAACTGTCCGGCCATCTGCGTGTTAATGATGGTGCCGGGTACTTCCGTTACGCAGAAATCCGGCGTGTTGAGCCATTCAGCGATTTGGCACATGACTCGATAGGTCAGGAAATCCGGGCTTTTAGGCCCCATAATGATGTCGTCAAAGATAAAATCGTAGAAGGAAAAGGCGACAACCATGAAAACAGCGATCGCTATGGCCGATCGGATGAGGTGCCACCGGAGTACTTCCAGGTGGTCAAAAAAAGACATTTCTGCCTCCAGGTTTTTCCCTTTATTTTTGATGGCATCAATTAGTTTCTTTCCGGATAGTTTACTCATGACAACGTATAAAAAGCAAAAATACCATTCTGTTTCATAAGAATGGTATTTTGTAATCAGGTATCTTATATTTATTCACTAAGGTCAAATGTTTCCATGAACTTGGTGGTGAAGTTGCCTGCCTTGAAATTCGGGTCGCGCATCAGGCGAAGGTGCAACGGTATCGTTGTTTTAATCCCTTCGATAACAAATTCACTCAGCGCGCGTTCCATTGTAGAGATGGCTTCCTCTCGTGTTTGCGCGACACAGATAAGTTTGGCAATCATCGAATCATAGTTGGGTGGAATCACGTAACCGGAGTAGGCGTGCGTGTCCACGCGGACGCCATGGCCACCCGGGGAGTGGAAATTCGTGATTCTGCCCGGTGAAGGACGGAATCCGTTGAAAGGGTCTTCCGCATTGATGCGGCACTCAATGGCGTGCATCGTCGGTTCATAATTATTACCCGAAATCGGAATACCCGCAGCTACCTTGATCTGTTCTTTGATGAGATCGAAGTTGATCACCTCCTCGGTAACGGGGTGTTCCACCTGAATCCGGGTATTCATTTCCATAAAATAGAAATTGCGGTGTTTGTCAACCAGGAACTCAATGGTGCCAGCACCTTCATAGTTAACCGCTTTAGCCCCTTTAATGGCCGCTTCGCCCATTGCTTTCCGGAGTTCGGGGGTGATAAAGGGGGAGGGGGCCTCTTCGATTAGCTTCTGGTGCCTCCGTTGGATGGAACAATCGCGCTCCGACAGGTGGCAAACGGTTCCATACTGATCACCCACTACCTGTATTTCAATATGACGGGGATCTTCCACAAATTTTTCGAGGTAAATACCGTCGTTTCCGAACGCAGCACCCGCTTCCTGGCGGGCCGAATCCCACGCCGGTTCAAAGTCCGCGTCCTTCCATACGATGCGCATCCCGCGACCACCACCGCCCGCTGTGGCTTTTAGAATCACCGGATAGCCGATTTCATTGGCTATCTTTATACCTTCTTCAACATCCTTCACCAATCCATCTGAACCCGGTATGGTCGGTACCCCGGCATTTTTCATGGTTTCTTTGGCCGACGACTTATCGCCCATCTGTTGGATCTGTTCCGCAGTGGCGCCGATAAATTTGATGCCGTATTGGTTGCATATCGATGAAAACCGGGCGTTTTCAGAAAGGAATCCGTATCCGGGATGTATGGCGTCCGCATTCGTCAGTTCGGCGGCGGATATGATATTTGGAATGTTAAGGTAAGATTCTTTACTGGGCGGGGGACCGATGCAGACCGCTTCGTCAGCAAACCGTACATGCAGGCTATCGCGATCGGCCGTAGAATATACGGCTACACTTTTAATGCCCATTTCGCGACAAGTACGGATGATCCGTAACGCAATTTCTCCCCGATTGGCTATTAATATCTTTTTGAACATGAATGTTTGGCTATACCTATAGGCAATGTTTAAAGACGTTGGTCACAAAAATGATTTAGCGAAGACTTATTTCGGCTCGACTAAAAACAACGGCTGGTCGTATTCAACCGGCTGCGCGTCGTCTACCAATATCTTAACAATCCTCCCCGACACTTCGGATTCGATCTCGTTAAATAGTTTCATCGCCTCTACGATACAGACCACCTTGCCGGCGGTAATTTCATCACCCACATTGACAAACACGGGTTTGTCGGGCGACGGCGACCGGTAAAATGTGCCGATCATCGGCGATTTGATGGTTACGTAGTTCGAGGTGTCCTCCGTCTTGGGCGCCGCCGGTTGGGGAGTTTCCACGGGCGCCGGCATGACAGACACCGGTTGCTGCTGCGGTGTCGCAGGCACAGTCGCGGTCACATAGGTCGGCGCTTGGTTTGTTTTTATCGTAATCTTGAAATTTTCTTCTTCGATAGATACTTCATTCACGCCTGACTTGGCTACAAATTTAATCAGGTCTTGAATCTGTTTGATATCCATGCTCATTGTTTAGTAGTTTGACAATACAATCAAAAATATGATCTAATCTATTATTTAACAATAAAAATCGGGATTTATTTCATCGGCTGCAACAATCAGCTTTCGTAGGCCCATTTCAGGTATACCGAGCCCCAGGTGAACCCGCCCCCAAAGGCTGCAAGAATGAGGTTATCCCCCTTTTTTAACTGATTTTCCCATTCCCAAAGGCAAAGGGGTATGGTGCCGGCTGTGGTGTTTCCATAACGTTGGATGTTGACCATGACCTTGGCTTCACTCAAACCCATACGATCGGCGGTCGCATCGATGATGCGCTTATTGGCTTGATGCGGCACTAACCATGCCACGTCGTCTGCCGTTAGTTGATTCCTCTCCATAATTTCGGCGGCGACGTCCGCCATGTTCGTTACCGCAAATTTAAACACTGTGCGGCCTTCCTGATAGGCGTAGTGCATACCGGCATCTACCGTAGCATGTGAAGCTGGGTAAAGCGAGCCGCCCGCTTTGATGTTCAGGTAGGGACATCCGGCCCCGTCACTCTTTAAGATGGAATCGATCACGCCCAGCCCTTCGTCGTTGGGCTCAAGGAGCACCGCGCCACAGCCATCACCAAAAATGATACAGGTTGTGCGGTCTTTATAATTGATAATGGAAGACATCTTATCGCCTCCTACTACCAATACTTTTTTGTGCATGCCCGATTCAATGAATTGTGCACCCGTGGTGAGTCCGTAAATAAACCCTGAGCAGGCAGCCATCAAATCGAACCCCCACGCATTCACAGCACCGATTTTATCGGCAAGGATGTTTGCAGTCGCAGGAAAAGGCATATCCGGCGTAATCGTACAAAAGATGATCAGGTCGATTTCTTCCGCACCAATGCCTCGTTTATCCAATAAACCTTTCACAGCAGGCACAGCCATGTCGGATGTAGCTAAGCCTTCCCCCTTCAAAATTCGCCGTTCTTTGATGCCCGTGCGTGTGGTTATCCATTCGTCGTTGGTATCTACCAGTGTTTCGAGCTCCTGATTGGTCAGGATATAATCGGGCACATACCCGTTTACAGCCGTGATGGCAGCTTGTATTTTTGACATATAGTTATTCGTTGAAAGCAGATTTGATTTTTTCGATGATGTCAGATTCAATCATGGTTTTGGAGAGCATAATCATCGTTTCGATGGCCTTCGGGTTGGAAATACCATGCCCTATCACAACCGGAGCATTTACTCCCAGTATCGGCGTGCCTCCATAGATCTCATAGTTGAATCGATCGAAAAACTCGTCTTTTAGGCCTTTCTTTTGGGTCATCACATAAAATGATTCGGCCATTTTCAGCACCACATTGCCCGTAAAGCCATCACACACGATGACATCTACGCCGTCATCAAATACATTACGGCCTTCAATATTGCCGATGAAATGAATGCGTTGGTTTTGCTTGAGCAGTGGGTAACTGGCTTGGGTTAGGATATTCCCTTTTTCTTCCTCTTCTCCGATATTAAGAAGCGCTACTTTGGGGGCTTTCATCCCCACGACGTGCTCGGCAAATAAACTGCCCAGTAGGCCGAATTGCGAGAGCATCTCGGGTTTGCAATCGGATACCGCGCCCACATCCAATAATATGCCATACCCGCCGGATATTTTCGGGACATACGTGCCAATCGCAGGCCGGATTACCCCCGGGATGTTCTTGACGCTCAGTACCGCGCCAACCAGCATAGCACCGGTACTCCCCGCGGAGGCGAATGAATCGATCGCCCCCTCTTTTAACAACTGAAACCCGCGACTGATACTTGAATTGGGTTTCTGCGCTATGGCTTTGGTGGGATGTTCGCCCATGCCGATTACTTCGGGGGCATGTACGTATTCAAAAAAAGCAGGATTTTCCCCTGCTTGTTCTATCAACTGCCTAGCAATATCCTGGTCGCCAATGAGTACGATCTTCTGCTCTTTCGAAAGCTGTTTCGATGCTAGAATGGCCCCTTGAATGGTCGCTTCTGGCGCAAAATCACCCCCCAAAATGTCTAACCCAATCTTCATCCGTTATTGTTTTTCTTCCGCAAAAGTTTACTTTTAAAAGCCGGAAGGAACCGCCGCCCCGATGTGTTTTTTCCTGCTATCGCCAAGCGGTTTCAATCCAATAATACGCAAAAACACCCCAAAGTAACGCATAAAAAATTAGTTATACGTTATGGGATGTTCAATTTTTTGAAAGATGAACTTAGACAGCGGCAGCGTTTTCGATAATTAATTTGCCGTTGTAATACAGATTGCCGTCCACCAAGTAAGCGCGGTGGGGTAGATGGACCGCACCGGTCTCTTTGCAGGTGGCCAGTGTAGGCCGCTCAGCTTTATAATGTGTTCTTCTTTTGTCTCTCCGTGTCTTGGAGGTTTTACGTTTTGGATGTGCCATCTCGTATTGTTAATTTTTATTGTATTTTATATTTTTTAATGCTTCCCAACGGGGATCTGTTTGCTCCGTTTCCTGTTGTTCCGGCGACAGGTCGCTTAATCTAGCTAAGACCGCCTCATCGCACGTAATGTTATTCCCTTGCTCACTGCACTTTATGTAATGCGGAACTGATACGTTGATGTATTCGTATAGCACCGGTGCAATGTCCAGCTCGTGTTCGTGTTTGGCCAATACCATGATTTCATCGGTGGTCTCGGCCAAGTCCTCCTCCGCGAATTTGACAATCAACCGCTCATCCAACTCCATTTCCGCGGGGAACGTGGAAAGGCATACATCGCATACCAAGTTGACAGTGCCGGTAATGTGAAACCGAACCACCATCATATTCTCCTGCTTATGCAGATTGACGGATGCTTTGAGGCTTCCGTCTTTTACAATAGAATATTCATAGCAATCAAAGAACGCCTTGTCAATGTCAAACTCAAAGTCATGCGTGCCCAAACTCAGCCCTGAAAAGGGGATCCGATATTGCTTCAAATAATTCACCGTCCCACAATTGAGCCTGCAAAGGTAAGTATAAAATATAAGATATGAAATTTTTTATTCGATTGTTCGGTATGCATTCCGTCCAATAGCCAAGCCGGCTTGGGCATTCCCAAAATCGTCAAGCAGCCCTCAGCGACTACGGTTAATCGTTGGGGAATTAGCGCAGTTACATTGGTTTTTAGGTGCGTCAGGGAAATCGGCGTTTGAAGTGTCGGCGTTAAAGAGATTATTTTCGTTACATAATACCATCTGTCAGGTTGCAGGCGTTTTAAGAACAAAAAAGGTATGAAAAATTTCATGAAATTTCGACCGGTTGGTTTTTTTGCACTTATGTCGGCGATCATGCTGTTTGTAGCCGTTCGGGCGATGGCGCAACAGCAGGGCCAACAATTACCTACTACGGTTACCCTGAGGGGCGAACCGGTTCATACGGTCGGGAAACTCCCTGCCGTGGGCACGTTTGCCAAAGATTTCACGCTGACGGCGGTCGATCTGACCGAAAAGCGGCTCTCTGACTTCCAAGGGAAATACGTCATTCTCAATATTTTCCCCAGTGTCAATACGGGGGTATGCGCATTGTCGGTCCGGAAATTCAATGAAGATGCGGCAAATCTGCCGAATACGACCGTCTTATGCATATCCAAAGACTTGCCTTTTGCGCAAAAGGCGTTTTGCGGCGCCGAGGGAATCGACCGCGTAGTCATGCTGTCCGATTTCCGGACGGATTTCGGCATGCAGTATGGCGTTCAGCTCGCCGAAGGCCCCATGCGGGGATTGCTGAGCCGAGCGGTTGTGGTCATTGATCCGGCAGGGAAGATCGTATATGAGGAGCAGGTGCCTGAGTTGTCGCAGGAACCCAATTATGCAGCTGCACTTGCAGCCGTTAACTAGTCACTAAACATCAGTTGTTATGGATCAACGGATTATTAATTTATACGATCGGTATACCCACAGCCAAATCGGTCGCAAGGAATTTATGAAGCAGTTGGCTTTGCTTACAGGCGGTACGGCCGCGGCCATGACCGTACTGCCCATGCTGCAAAACAATTACGCTGCAGCTGCGCCTTTTCGCAGCGACGATATTACCACAGAAAACGTCACCTATGCCGGTGAAACCGGCGATGTGAAGGCGGTTCTGGCAAAGCCAAAAGGAAAATCTGGCATTGGGAGTGTCGTGGTTATCCATGAGAACCGTGGACTCAATCCGCATATTGTCGACGTAACCGGGCGCGTTGCTGCCGAAGGGTTCATTGCGTTGGGGGTAGACGCCCTTTCGCCTTTCGGAGGCACGCCGGCCGACGAAGATAAGGGACGTGAGCTGATCGGTCAACTGGACATGGGAAAGACGGTTCAGAACTACCTGAAGGGGCTTGAGTATCTGCGAACCATTGAGGGTGGCAATGGCAAGGTGGGGTGCGTAGGTTTTTGCTGGGGTGGGGCCATGGCCGGACGGCTCGCTGTCAGTGATCCCAATCTACAGGCATCCGTAACTTACTACGGTGGCCAACCGAACGTAGCCGACGTGCCCCGGATCAAGGCTAGCCTGATGCTGCATTACGCTGGACTGGATGAGCGGATCAACGCCGGCATTCCGGCGTATGAAGAGGCGCTCAAAGCGAATGGGATTGATTATCATCTGTATGTCTACGAGGGCGTGAATCATGCCTTCAACAACGATACTTCGCCCACGCGATATGACGCGGAAGCCGCAAAATTAGCTTGGAAACGTACGGTCGATTTTTTTAAGAGCAAGCTGGCGTAGCGCCTTCATCCCCATAGTAATTTTTGCCGATTTCAATACGTTCACGACCGTTTTGAAGTCGCCAATGATTGGTGTCACGTAGGGAATAAGCACAACCGCAATATTCCTGCATGTAGAAATGTTCACGTTTGGAGATTTCAAGCATCCGCGATGAGCCACCCTTTTTCCGCCAGTTGTATGTCCAATACGTAATACCGGGATAATGGTCTGCAGCCCGTATGCCGCAGTCGTTGATTTGCTCAAAGTTTTTCCAACGCGATATGCCCAGTGAACTGGTGATGACCGGGAATCCATTTTCGTAAGCGTATAAAGCTGTGCGTTCAAAACGCATATCAAAACACATCGTGCAACGGATGCCCCGTTCGGGTTCGTGCTCCATTCCTTTGGCGCGGGCAAACCAATCGTCTACGTCGTAATCGGCATCGACAAAGGGAATGCTGTGTTTTTCTGCAAACTTGATGTTTTCATCCTTTCGGAGGTCATACTCCTTGCGGGGATGGATATTTGGGTTGTAAAAGTATATGGTGAAATCAATGTCCGAAGCAATCAAAGCCTCCATCACCTCGCCAGAGCAAGGCGCACAGCAGGAGTGCAACAGCAATTTACTTTCGCCGTTAGGCAGTTCTAGTTTTTCACGTTTGAATCCGGTATCCATCGTACGCACCTACTTATTTTCAAAATGCAATATTACGGAGATTGGCGGACTGTTGCAAATCACTTACCGCCCCGTCGGTCCCCTCCGTAATTTCCTGGCAGGGCGATTGTTGCCGGATCAGCGATAATTTTTTCTAACTTTGCCAAAAACCGGTTGGATGAAGAATTTGTTTGGCTTTTTCGTAGTAACAGCCATTGCGGCAATGACGCTAGGTGGCTGTGTGCGCAATGACGATGAACCCGCTATGCCTGTACGGCCGATTGCACGGCTGTATATTTCGATTGGGAATTATCAGACAAATACGTCCGGGGAGCCCATTGATAATGTGTTACTGATCGATCCGGCGGATACCACAGAAGCAGCGCTGGGTGTGGCGCTTAGCCACGATTCCGAGGCATTGCAGGGCGGAGCAGGAATTTATTTCGATCCTTTTGCAAGCGCGGTTTTTCAGGCCGGCTATGGAGATGGGAGAGGTAGAGATACCACCATCCGGATCATGAACGTCGGCCCGTTCGGAGTTCTTAACAATAACACGACCATACAATATCGCGGACTTAATGCCATGCGCGGGCTTGTCTATCACCATTCGTCGGAATATCTGTATGTCGCCAATAACTCAACCGAAATTGAAGGACGAACAGTGATTTACGGTTATCACCGGCCCAAGAATCGCAGCGGATATACCCGGCCCCAAAGGGTTCTCCGGCTGGAATCTTCCATGCGGCCCTGGGGGATGGCATTATGGGGAAATAATCTGTTGGTATCTAATTCGGCAGATGGAAATGGAGGAATATCGTTATACGGTAAGCTGTCAGACGTCGATTCGTTGGCAGCTGATTTCCAAGCGCTTTCAACGATTCGCATCGAAGGTGCCACATCGATTCGTGGTATCGCATTTGTCGATTCGTTGGATGTACTGGTAGCCGCTGATTACGGTACCGGAACGTTTAATGATCCGGTGATGGATGGTCGGATCTATATCATTGACGGAATCAAAGCCAAGCTTGCGCCTGGTTCTGTCACCACTGTGACGCCAACCCGCACCATTCAGGGGGCATTAACCGGATTAACCGGCCCGATGGATGTGGCGATCGATCCGAGACAGGACAGACGAACGATTTTTGTAGCCGATTACGACACACAGGTATCAGGCGGGCAACCGGGAAGGATTTTACGATTCCGGCTATCAGACGACGGAAACGTGGCACCGGAGGCGTCCGTTTCATTGGATACCTTAAACAATGCCCGTCGGCCGTTCGGCCTATTTCTGGATGTAAGGGGAAAGCCTAATTCCCAATAACGGGACTACGCCAGCACGTCAATCATCCGATTGATTTCCTCGGTCTTGGCGGAATTACCCGCTTGCGAATACGACGAAACCAAATTGCGCAGCACGCGCGTAATGATATCAAGGTTCGAACAGGGAAGCACAAAATTCTCACTGGGAGCGAGATTAAGCTGCTTCAGAAAGGCGATGACATCGTGGCGCCCAAATATCTGACCGCGGTTGAATGCATTGATATAAAACAAAATGCCGTTTTTATCCTCAACCGGCGTATGGTCTTCGGTGTAAGCTAAAATAAAATGCTTGGGCAGATTGACGCCATAAATCGGTATATCGAGCTTTTGGGCTACGATGCTGTACACACAGGCCAAAAGAATGGGGCTTCCCCGACGGGTTTCCAGTACCTGACCGATGTAGGAGTTCTGCGGGTCGTGGTAATTGCTGGTGTTTCCCGAGAATCCATGAGTATTGTAAATGATGTTGTTGAGCAACCGAACTTTTTCAACCGCGCTCATGCTGTAAATCATCTCCAACCAGGCGTCGCGCTTGATCGCCTCAATTTGATTGATGATTTTCTGCTCATTCATGTCAGGGTACTGGTATTTATTGACAATGATGAGCCCCTGAAGCAAATCAAAGGAGCCGCTTACCTTCCAGAGTTCCAATTCCTGCAAAACGTCCTCGAACTGGATTTTATGAATCAGGTTTTCGATGCGGGTTTGCAACACCATATCAAACGATTGTTCCCAAGCGGATTCCAATCGCGTGATCACCTCGGGCCCCATGGTAATCAGCTTTTGCTCCACATGCTGGAAAACCTCCGAATCGGGATCATCCAGCAACTTGATCAAAGAATCTAATTCTTTCTCGTTCATCAACACAAAATTAGTAAAAAAATATCACGCAAAATCGCAAGGCGCTAAGAAACCTACCTGACGGCTGTCCGGTCTTCCAAAAATAACTTTGCTGCCCGCGTGAAAAAAATCAAATTCCGATTAAGGGTAGACCGCGACAAAGTTGTCAACATAACCAAATGGAAGTAACTTTGGCCAAAAGAGAAACATTGGTGCATACGGATCAGGAAGCCGTTTTTGAAGCGGCGTTTAAAGGTAATTTTAAAGCATTGCATGCCTATTCGTATACGATGCTGCAAGACGAGGCCGTGGCGGAGGAAATCGTTCAGACCGTTTTTATGAAACTCTGGGAAAGCCGGGAACGGATGGCGATACATACCTCGCTTCGGGCGTATCTTTACAAATCCGTGTACCATGAAAGCTTGAACTATTTGAAACATAAAAAGGTTCAACGGAAATATATGGAGGAAGCGATCGTGGCTTACAGACAACAACAGACTGAAGAAACGGAGGCGGATAAGGAACTCCAACGCCAGTTACAGCAAGCGCTCCGGCAATTGCCGGAAAAATGCCGTACAGTTTTCCAGCTAAGCCGTTTTGAAGAACTTAAGTACCAGGAAATCGCTGAGAGATTGGGTATTTCGCTGAAAACAGTTGAAGCCCACATGGGAAAAGCATTGAAATTATTGCGTGTCCAATTGGCTGATTTCCTGCCATTGTTGCTCATTGTGTTGCCAAATCTATAAGGCTATGGATGATATACTATTAACCAAATATTTGTTAAACGAGACAAGCGAAGCCGAGTCGCTTTCCGTGCGCACGTGGATGGCTGCACATCCTGACAATGCGCGGCGGTTTGAGCGTCTGGAGCGGATCTGGAAAATCAGCAAGTCGCTTGGAAAGGAGCTGACCGTGAGCGAGGAAGATGCGTGGCGCCGTTTTGTGCAACACCGGGATTCCGTAGCCTCCGCGCGCAAGGGTGGATTCGTAAAACCGATAAAATGGCTGCGATATGCGGCCGCTGTGGTACTGCTTCCGTTGGCAATATGGACGTTCTATACTGTTTGGAGTAACCGTCCTGTGGATTCGGCGCCCATCGTATATGAAACCGAAGCATCACCGCAAACCGATACGTTGGCAGACGGGAGCGTCATTACCCTAAACAGTTTCGCCACTTTACGGTATGCGCAGGAGGCTCGTACCCAGCAGCGTATCGCAACATTGGACGAAGGTGAGGTGTTTTTCAACGTGAAAAGTGATCCCAATAGGCCGTTTATCGTCCAATCGGGAGAGGTCACCGTTCGGGTGCTCGGAACCTCCTTCCACGTAAAGCGGGTCGGGGATGAAACTGAGGTCATCGTCGAAAGCGGTCACGTTAAGGTTACAGGCCCACGACGGGAGGTCGAGTTGTCGTTGGGACGTAGGTTGCTGATCAATACCGCTACCCACCGTTTTGAGGAGGGAGAGGTGAGCGATCAACTCCACAACTATTACGTCGACAACCGGTTTGTACTGGATAATACACCGCTTTGGCGCCTCGTCGAGGTGCTCAGCCAAGCCTATCATGCGGATATCCGTATTGAAAATCCGAAAATCCGCGACCTGCGGATGACGACGACTTTTCATCGCGGTGATCTGAACCAAATACTGCATGTGATCGGCGAAACGCTGCGAATTGAGGTGAAGCGGCAAGGCAGCAAAATTGTATTGAGGTAACCTAACATATTTGTATACTTGTCGGGTTTTTCCACCCGAAACTATGAATATCCGGATACCATTGATTTGCTTTTCGTTTCTGTTAGCTCTCACCGTCAGGGGACAGGGGTACCTGGTGCGGGATATCCACCTGCGTTTCACGGCTGCTCAGTCGATCAGGGAGGTATTGGATGCGATCAGCAAATCGCAGGGTTTTTATTTTTCCTACAACAACCAGGTGGTACCGGCCGACAGCCTGATTACGGTCTCAAGGTACGAGGGTAGGCTGCTTGATTTTTTGACTGGTACGTTTGGCTCAGCCTATGAATTTAAGGAAAGTCCGGGCTACGTCATTATCCGGTACGCACCCCGCAGAATGGCTGTTGCCATAAACGTTGAAAAGCGCCGGTACGGCCCCATGGTGGTCGAGGGGCAGATCACGGATGCAGATCACAAGAAAGGCGTATATCAGGCCAGTATATACGAGCGCAACGTCTTGGCTTCTACGTTGTCCGGACCAACAGGTAATTTTAGATTAGCCATCAAACGACCTGAGGAAACGCTATGGCTAACCATCAGCAAAGAAAATTACCGCGATACAACCCTTGCCTTACTGCCGCCCGTACAGGTTAGCACCAAACAAAATAAAAGACGGTATTGGTTTGCTCCGGATGATGGCAGGGGAGCCGGATTGGAGGGCACGGCGTTGGGACGGTTTTTTACCAGTTCACGACAGCGTATCCAGCGCATCAACCTGGGTGGGTTTTTTGCGTATAGTCCTTACCAGATTTCGTTGACCCCAGGATTGAGTTCGCAGGGATTATTTAACAGTCAAGTGGTCAACCAGGTTTCGGTAAATGTCCTTGGAGGGCACACCGCGGGCGTAAACGGCGTCGAGGTGGGTGGGGTGTTCAATATCAACCAGCAACAGGCGCGTTATTTTCAGGCTGCCGGCCTGTTCAATTTGGTAGGGAATGATATGCAGGGGGTACAGGCCGCGGGAATTTCCAACATCGTGGTGCGCAATGTTTCGGGTGTTCAGGTAGCGGGAATAAACAACCGCGCCGGAAACGTCAACGGCGCTCAATTAACGGGTCTTTTCAATGTTTCAGGCCAAATAAAAGGCATCCAGCTGGCCGGGGTTGTCAATATCGCGGGAGCAGTAAAGGGTGTCCAGCTATCGGGACTGGTCAACGTGGCGGATAGCAGCGACTATCCGATCGGATTGGTGAACCTGATCAAAAATGGCGGGAAGAGCCTTGCGGCCGGACTGGATGAATCGGGAGCTGTCCAACTGACCTTCCGTTCGGGCGGACGGGTGTTGTACGGCCTACTGGGTGTTGGATACCAGTTGAATGACAAACCGACGAGGTATGTCCTTGAAGCAGGCATCGGCGCACATATTTTGCAGACGACCCACTTTGGACTGGATGTGGAATTGGCTAACAGGATCAGTCCTGATTTTAAAACCGCCCCCGAACAACAAGCGTCTTTCCGTTTGCTTCCTCACCTTTGTCTCAACCGGCATTGGGGAGTCTTCGCCGGACCGACAATCAATTACATTCTTGAATCCAACCGCACCTTCCGGATGGGCATCATGGGTGGCATAGCCTATCGGTGGTAAATGGTCTTTGCGTTTGTTGCGCTTGGCGTAAGGGTATACCCGTTGGAAGTTGTCCTTCCATAAACACCAATCGTTCAAATGTATGAGGTTATGGAAAACTGGATTATTCTTGTTACTTGCGCTGGGGGACTTGTTGCTATTATCGCCTTGCTGGGATGTCTCTATTTGCTGAGAACTGCACTAATAGAATTACATACAACATGCGACCATGACTATGAATGGCCGCATTAGGATCAGGGCGCGATGGCCCGCCGTATGGGAAAGGGCTGTTTGCGGGGTTATGCTTTTCCCTGTGTTTCTCCTCAGCAGGTTGCCTCAGCCCCTACTCTGGGCCACTATCGGACGATGCTGCTATTTCTTTATTTATTCGTTTGCCCGTTACCGCTATCAGGTGGTTGTCCAAAATCTTTCGCGTTCTTTTCCCGAAAAGCCCTATGGAGAGATTTATCTGTTGGCAAAGGACTTTTACCGGCATTTTTCAGGATTTGTTGTTGAAATGATTAAATCCCTTTCCATCAGTCGGCGTGAATTGGCGGGCCGCGTCCATGTCGTCAATGCCGACGTATTGTACCGTTATCGGGACGAGGCAAGGCCCATGGTGGCCTTGTTGGGCCATTACGGAAACTGGGAGAGCCTCAATATTCTGCCCAGCAAACTGCAAATGCCGGTAAATGCGCTTTATAAACCCTTGTCCAACCCATCATTGGGAAGGATTGTCATGCGCATCCGCACGCGGTTTGGGATGCAATTGATACCGGCCGGTCGGGCAGTTCGCCAACTGATGGGGGCGAAAAGCGGGGCATCACTTAACCTTTTTATTGCCGACCAATTTCCCGGTAGGGGAAAGGGGCATCGCATGGAACTGCTTCATCAACCCACTACGTTGTTTGACGGAGCCGAAAAATTAGCCAAGGCAATCGACGCAGTGGTTTTGTATGTGGAACTTGAAAAAAACACCGACAGCGGTTGGAATGTGCATTTTTCTTTAATTACCGACCGGCCCAACGAGACGGCCGAAGGACAGATCACCGAAAGTTTTGGTAGGCGGCTTCAGCAAACCATCCAGAAGCAGCCGGCGTATTGGCTTTGGTCGCACAAGAGATGGAAATAAAAGGAGGTTTCCTGTATCTTTGGCACGATGCACGGCCTTCGGTTTTATATGGATTACTGGTATCATTTCCTGACGTCCCATTCGCGTCATGGTACGCACTCGCCGTTCGTATATAAGTTGGTGGATGAAGTAATTTATGCGCCCCGAAAGAGGCAGGAATCCCCGCGTAAAGTAGAACGGGTGATATCCCGCTTGGTTAGCCGTTTCAACCCGGGCGATGTTTACCGGCTGGGCAACCCGCTACCACCACACCCGTTGGACTTTGTCATTGCTGAAGGGAATGATGCAGAGCTGCTGACAGCTCAACTGTCACAACTTTGGCCCCAACTTCACGTAGGCAGCGTGTTGGTACTGACCGGCATTTACCGCAACAGGCGGATAAAGGCATTATGGCATGCTCTTCGAGAGCGGTCGGACGTGACGGTCACCATAGATTTGTTCCACCTGGGCTTGATATTTTTCCGCAAGGGGCAGGCGAAGGAGGATTTTCGCATCCAGTTTTAAGGAGTACCTGTTCTATCCACCTCAATGGGCTGCTCGCGAACGGCTACGCCGCCGACAAATCCCAACCCATTCATTACATTGGTAAACACCGTATCCTGGTAGGTTATCCGTTATAACAATGTCTGCCCGCTTGTCCCAAAGCGTAATAAATACCTCCTGTACCAGATCTTTGGCCAGTTCTTCGTCGCACACCCGCCAAAAAGCAGCATGGTAGAGGGGCTCCCAATATTGGTCAAAGCATTTTGCGAAGGCATTTCTATCCCCTTTACTTACTTTATTCCACAATGAGCGTTGCGACACAGCTTTTCCGATTTGACGGCTAAATTAGAAAATATGCGACATAATCCACGGTTTCTATGCGCGATATCCGGGCGATATACCTACCTCAGGTGTCCCTCAGCCGGTTGTCCTTCGGTGCATCCTTTCCTCATATCCCTGCTTAGCCGAGTCCTTAGAGACGGAGGTTTCCTATAGGGGGAAGGAGGGTGGTATGGAGGTAAGTGGGAGGTACAACGGAGTACGAACGGAATTGAACGGACTTTCAACGGACTGAGAACGGACTTTTGGAAATTTGTCGGCGTGAATCGGTTTAGGTATCTTTACCCGAGCAGGGGGCCGGGTCATTGGCTTTGCCAAAGATACGAAATCTATGATAAATCAACGTAAATAGCATGTCCGAAAAAAACGAAAAGCCCGCGGAGTACAAGCGGAGCGACGCAAGTGTAAAGTCCAGCCGAGAGTTTGGTTATGCTGCCCGGGCGGCTTCTGTTTTGAAGCAGGTGATTCTGCCGATGGTATTCGGTAAATATGGCAATCAGCTGCATAAGCGTCTGCAGTCGCGCATCATTTCCGTACTGCATACCGGACCGGAAGCGAAGAAGGGAAAGCGTGGTTTAGCTGACGGGGATGTCACGTTGATGAAAGGCCTGTCATACAATCCCTATATGCAGTTTTCGACGTTGGCACCGGGTATTTCTGTCGGGGTTGTGATTGATCCGGTATCCAGAAAGGTACACCTACGTGTGCGAAATACCGGTGAAAGTGGCTTTAAATGGCCGGAGCAAGCAATTTCGGCTTGTCTTGATGTTCAGGTCGTGGCAATGGATGTTGAACGACTGACGGTGGATACCTATGGGCTGGAACGGTTGGATTTTGGGCTTCGGGACAGCGATGCTACCGAAAAGAAAGCTTCGGTACCAATAACTGAGATGGATCATCGTCTGATCTTGGTGAACGTGAGTATCTCATTCCTGCGCGTGGATTCAGCCGGTGGCGGTGCGCATATCAGTCATCACCAACGGTGCCATGCCGCTTATATTGCCGCCGCTTCTTATGTGAAAGACGGCAAGGTGGTGGAATTCAAGCCGGATGCCACACCCTCGAAAAGTGTTGCGCAACCACCTGTATATGGTGCCGCCCTTACAAAATGGGACGAATCATGACTTACCCCAGCTTGGCCAATGCGTCAGAAACCGATTCGGCAAAGTTGATATGCCCGGTGCGGTTGCTTTCGCGGATGAAGTCCTGGATGCTTTTGCCGGTAAGGGGGGAGAAATCCCCGACGATAGCCAACCGGACCCTATAGTTGGAAAACTTCTGGAGGATTTCACCGGCCAATCCATTTTTCAGGTCAAAGAAGTTGGGCGTGATGTTATGCACGTGAAGAATGATCCGGTCAAAACCTTGGTAATACAGGTTGCCCAATAAATCCAGGGCATCTTCGGCCGTCTTAATCAGGCATGTGTCCGAAATCACTTCGGCAACGGATATCTGGTTGATTTGATGGGTTTCAACGATCATTTAGATTAGAATTGTAGCCATTCCAAATAGCTGGTTTTTGTTTAATTGTTTATGAATTTTAAATACCTTGCCTGAGTAATCCAAAACTATACCAAGTATGAATAAATTAACCGTAGTAGCCCTGCTTTTGTCGTTTGTTGGCGTTTTTAGTGCGTTTGTCCCCCAAGCGCAAGACCCGGCTCTTCAAAATCTCAAAGTCCTTCCCAAAGATATGACTTTTCAGGAAGTCCGGGAGGTGATGAAAGGATTTAACGCGGCTTTGGGCGTGAAATGTGATTTTTGCCATGTTCCCAGCAGTGCAGATCCAAAAAAGCTGGATTTTGCAAGTGACGAAAATCACCATAAAGACATTGCCCGGAAAATGATCCGGATGACCGCCAAGATCAACCGGAAGTACTTCAACGATCACGCAAAGGAAGGGAATACACTCACCATCAGTTGTGCAACCTGCCATAACGGACAAAAACATCCAAAGTCCATTTAGTGCCTTGACACAACGCTGTCACTGGCTTGGCATACCTTTGAGTCGATAAACAAAACAGATAAAAAATGGATATCATTAAAGAACTATTGTCAGAGCTGGAAAATGAAGCAACGACCACCCGTAAAATGTTGGTGCTTGTGCCGGAAGACCGTTTCGATTGGGCACCGCATCCCAAAAGTATGACCTTGAAGCAATTGGCTACCCACATCGCCGAGATACCTTCCTGGTATACCTTTGCGGTGGATCAGGACGAGCTGGATTTCAACGAAGGAAATTACCAACCTACGCCGATCGGAAGCAATGCAGACTTGCTTAACTTATTTGAAAAGTCTTACCAAGCGGGTAAGGCGGCGTTGGAACGTTTACCAGAAACGGCATTGGATAAGCCCTGGATTATGCGGGGAGGAGATGCCGTATATCTGGATACGACGAAATACGGCATGGTGCGTCATGCGTTTAGCCAAACCATACACCACCGTGCGCAATTGGGCGTCTTCCTGCGCCTGCTGGATATCCCGATCCCCGGGAGCTACGGACCCAGCGCGGATGAAATGGGATAAACGTTCTGATTTAGCCCCGGCAATGGCCGGGGCTATTTATGGGTGCGGGCGGCTCAGGGCTGTAGCGCCTCCAGCTTGCTGATTTCGGCGGTCAGCTCTTCATCGGAGAATGCGTGGTTCTGTAGTTTACCATCGAAATAATCCTGGTATGCAGCCATATCCACGAATCCGTGCCCGCATAAGTTAAAGAGGATGGTTTTTGATATTCCTTCTTCCTTCGCTTGGTTAACTTCCCGGATGACTTGGGCGATGCCGTGATTGGCTTCAGGTGCGGGGATAATCCCTTCGGCCTTGGCAAACAGCACACCGGCCTCAAAACAGGCTAATTGTTGGATGGCTTGGGCTTCAATGAGACCGTCTTTTAGCAGTTGGCTGCATAACACGCTTGCCCCATGGTACCGCAGGCCGCCGGCATGGATCGCTGCGGGTGTAAAGGTATGTCCCAGCGTATACATTGGCAACAACGGCGTATACCCTTGTGTATCGCCAAAATCGTACATAAACTTACCTTTCGTCAATTTCGGGCACGAAGCCGGTTCGACGGCAATGCAACGTACCGACTTCCCCTCGATTTTGTCTTTCACGAAGGGAAACGAGATTCCGGCGAAGTTCGAACCCCCGCCCAAGGGGGCGATGACAATATCGGGATAGTCGCCGGTATATTCCAGTTGCTTTTTGACCTCCTGTCCGATGATGGTCTGGTGAAGCAGCACGTGGTTCAGCACAGAACCCAGCGCATATTTTGTTTGTTCGTCGCCCACGGCCACTTCGATCGCTTCGGAGATGGCTAAGCCCAGGCTTCCGGGCGTGTTCGGGTCGGCCGTCAGGGCGTTTCTTCCTGCCTGTGTTCCGTTGGTTGGTGAAGCATATACCTTTGCCCCGAAAGTGTTCATCAAAATCTTCCGGTAAGGCTTTTGATCGAAACTGATGCGTACCATGTATACTTCACAGTCGATGCCGAAATGGCTGCACGCGAAGCTGAGTGCGGTACCCCACTGGCCGGCCCCCGTTTCTGTAATGATGCGCCTGACACCCTCCTCTTTGTTGTAATACGCCTGTGGAATGGCCGTATTAGGTTTATGTGAGCCGCTGGGACTGGTGCCTTCGTATTTGTAATAAATTTTGCAGTCGGTGTCCAGTGCCTTTTCCAGATTGGTCGCACGAATCAGCGGTGTAGGACGTTAAATCCGGTACGCTTGCTGCACTTCTTCGGGGATGTCAATGTATCGGTCGGCAGAAACCTCCTGCTGGATGAGCGCCATCGGAAAAAGCGGAGCAAGATCGTCCGGGCCAACGGGCTGTTTGGTGGCCGGATGTAACGGGGGTAGCGGTTTGTTGGGCATGTCAGCTACAATGTTATACCATTGCGTGGGCATATCCCTTTCATTTAAAAGGATTTTTTTTTCCATACGGTTTATATGTTTGTTGTTTACGCTTTCAAAGCCTTTCTTGCAAATTCAACACATTTGGCCACCTCTTTCACGGCGTCTGATCCTTCCGGGATTTGGTATTCGAGCTCAACGGTTGCCGGAAACTTATAGCGCGATTTGGCCATCAATTGCAGTGCTTCCGCAATGGGGGTATCTCCCTGGCCCCAGGGTAGATTTGCTCCACCATTTTCCTTGGTTTTCCGATCCTTAACGTGCATACTGACAATGTGTTTGTGTTTTGCTTTTATAAATTCGATGGCATCGAATCCTGCCGCTACATAATGTCCCATATCGAAATTCATGGCATTGAAACGGGATTGGGCAATGGCTCCGTCCCACATGTCGAACGTTTGTTGCGTATGGCCGTGATAGCCCACATACACCTTATGTTTAGCAGCCAATTGTCCCAAGCGCTGGGTCTGTGCCGGGTCGGTTGGGAACTCCACATTTGCCTGGTTGGCGCCCAACGCCTTGGCCGCTCGAAATGCATATTCAATCTCCCCGTCGGTATTCGTGACTCCCAACGCACTGGGCTTGTAACCGTAGATACTTACTCCTGCGTCGTTATATAGCTTCCGAAGTTGCTCAAATCGATGCATGGGGGCATTTTGCCGCCAGTTTGCCAACGCTTGCAGATGAGCCTGCCAGGCTTCCTGGCCTTCGGTACTGCCCCGTTTGGGACGGGGAGGTGCTACGGGCGCGCCTGCAAACGTTTCTGCCGCATCACCCATGAGCTCCACTGCGCTTACACCGCACTCGCGGCAATACTGGAGCAGTTGTTCTGCACTGCTGGGCATGCTGCGGAACGAATAGGTAATTACACCGATCTGTACGCCGTTGAATACGGAGTTAGGCTTGTTCAAATCCCTGATATAGGCAGGCATTCCAAAAACCGCTTTTCGAGAGACGACGATGCTCGCTGCGGTCATTGCGGCGGCGCCCAGAAAACGCCGTCTTGATAATTGACTGTGTTTCATTTGAGTAATTGTTTTAATGGCCATGAAACTTGCATGAATTATTTTCTCTTTTCGATACACAACGGCGGCAATTCATACGGGCTTCTTTAAACATAGTAACGTTTAATTACGGTGCGCATTGTCTGTGTTACGGATGATCAGGGAGGGCGAAGGCAATGTACTTTGTTCCTGACCGCATGCCCAGTTTCCCACCGCCGGCAGCAATGACAACAAATTGCTTGCCTTCCAGCGTGTAGACGGCAGGCGATGCAAAACCGGCAGCCGGAAGTCGGTGTTGCCAAAGGAGGTCACCTGTTTTCTTATCGAACGCCCGTATTTTTTCGTCTTGTGTGCCCGCAATGAATATCAACCCGCTTTTGGTAACCACCGGACCTCCATAGACTTCCGTGCCGGTATCTTCAGGGGTTCCCAGCTCATCAAAATTTCCCAGGGGAACTTTCCATAGCAATTTTCCGCTGGTAAGGTCCACGGCATTCAATGTTCCCCACGGAGGCTTGATGCCGGGGTATCCGTCGCGGTCGAGAAACCGTTGGTATCCATTCAGTATGTATTCTGGTTGGGAAGACTGATCGGTCACCTTCGATGTATCCGTAGCTTTCGGAATGGCCTCTTTGTCTTCCAGATCCATCAGGTAAGTAAACAAGGCTGTTTTTTCTCCTTCGTCGAGCACATCTTTGAATGCCGGCATCATGTTCCGACCATTTTCAATGACGAGTTTCGCTTGCTGCACGGTCATGCGGTCTGGTAAATGCGCCAGCTCGGGAAAGGAGGGAGCGATGCCCTGGCGGTCCGATCCATGGCAGGAAGCGCAGGCTTTACGGTATACCAGACTGCCCTGTTCTTTCAGCGTTTTTGCCTTTTCTTCCTTTAAGGCTGGATTGGCAATCATTTGCAGGCGCCAGGGCAGTTCGGAGGATCCTACATATAGAATCTGTGTTTCCGGGTCAACAGCAGCTCCGCTCCATTGGCCGCCCCCATCGAACCCCGGAAATAGCCACGAACCCTGCAAACTTGGCGGAAGGAACCGGTCATCGTTCCGGTACCGATGGTATTCGTCGAGCAGTTCCCGATGGATTGCCGGAGTTCGGTCGCTGACATCGTCGGCTCCAAAAAGCTGCCGTGCAAACGGCTCCGGCAGCGTAGGAACAGGCTGAGTGGGCCAGGCTTCCTCACCCGGTAGGTCGGAAGATGGTGCGGGAACTTCCTTAATGGGAAATAAGGGAGTGCCGGTAACCCGATCGAATAGGAAAATGTGTCCGGATTTGGTGATCTGGGCCACAGCATCCACCCATCTGCCGTTTCTTCTGACGGTAACCAGATTGGGATAGGCCGGAAGGTCGCGGTCCCAGAGGTCGTGATGGACGGTCTGAAAATGCCAAAGATAGCGGCCCGTGTTCGCATCTAGGGCGAGGAGGCAGTTGGCAAAGAGATTTTGGCCTTTTCGTCGTTTTCCGTAAAAGTCTGGCGTAGATGATCCCAGCGGGATGTACACGATTCCGCGGTTTTCGTCAATCGCCATTCCCGCCCAGTTATTGGCTCCGCCTATGTGCTTCCATGCGTCGGGGTCCTCCCAAGTTTCGTACCCCTTTTCACCCGGATGAGGAATCGTATGGAAGATCCACTGGCGTTTGCCGGTACGTACGTCGAATGCGCGTATGTGACCGGGGGCGGCATCGGCCCCCTCGCTCAATCGCATGCCGGTAATCAGCAGGTCTTTGTACACGGTCGGAGCGGTATTTCCAGCCATCCAGCTGCTCTCATAAGGGCCGTCCAAGTTCCTTCGCAAATCGATGCAGCCGCCGTCGCCAAATGTAGCAATCCCTTTGCCGGTTGTGGCATCGACGGCGTATAGCTTCGGGCCGGTGGCATAAAAGAGCCTTTTCTCACGGCCCGATTTATCCTGCCAAAAAGAAATGCTCCGGATGGAGCCCCGGGCCGTCGAATCGGGAGCTTTGAACACCCAATGTTCCTTGCCGGAGCGGGCGTCCAATGCGAATAAGTGCTGATTCGGAGAAACGCCATATAGGACACCGTCCACCATTAATGGAGTTGTCGGAATGGTTGAGCCTTTTCCGACGGAGTCGCCGGTGTCGTATTCCCAGGCAATCGCCAGTCGGTTGACATTATCCGTTGTGATATCACCGTGTTCCACGTAACGCATCCCCTCATTGGTTCCCGTAAAGGTGTGCCATTCCTCGTTGGCAGTCCCCCCTGAACATCCGGAAAGGATTGCGCCAGAAACGAAAAATAGTGTCTTTACTAAGCGGTTCATAACTTCATAAGGGCCCACCAATATACACCTTATTTTTATCTTTGCATGATGGCGGGTATTTATTTCCATATTCCATTTTGCAAGCAGGCTTGTCACTATTGCGACTTTCATTTCAGCACTTCGCTAACGTATCGGGCAGAGATGCTGGCCGCCATGGAAAAAGAGATTGCATTGCAAGCGCATTACCTGAACGACCGCGCGATCGAAAGCATTTATTTCGGTGGAGGCACCCCGTCCTTGCTGGAAGCGGATGAGGTATCGCGGCTCATCGATGCTGTGGTGGGGCATTTCGATATCCAGTCGGATGCCGAAATTACGTTGGAAGCCAACCCGGACGACTTGAACAACGTGAAGGTGGCCGCGATGAGGAATACGCCGGTAAACCGGTTCAGTATAGGCATCCAATCTTTTTTTGAGGAAGATCTGTGCTGGATGAACCGCGCCCATAATGCAGTTGAAGCATTGGAGGCTATTCAGCGTGTGCAGGACAGTGGATACGGAAACATCACCGCCGATCTGATTTACGGTTATCCGCTGCTTACGGATCGAAAATGGTTGCAGAATATCGGGCGTTTGCTGGATTTCGGGGTTCCCCATATCTCCGCCTATTGTATGACGGTCGAACCGCAGACGGCTTTGGCTTCTTTCATCCGCAGGGGAAAGCAGACACCGATAGACGACGGACAGGGTGCCACGCAATTTGAATTGTTGATGGATGAACTTGCTGCCGCTGGGTACGAACAGTATGAGATTTCCAATTTTGCTAAACCGGAGCAATATGCCCGTCACAACAGTAATTATTGGAAGGGAGTGCCCTATTTAGGGATCGGTCCTTCGGCACACTCGTTCGACGGGCATTCCCGGCAATGGAATGTGCGTAACAACGCCAAGTATATCCGGGCGATACAAAACGGTGTTGTGCCGCATGAACGGGAGGAGCTCAGCGAGGCGGATCGGCTTAACGAATACATCATGACTGCCCTGAGAACCCAATGGGGTTTGAATCTGGATTATATAGACGCACAGTTCAGGGCTTCGTATAGTGGGGTCGTCCGTGCGGGATTGGAATCCCTGGTTATCCGGGGAGAGGTGACGCTTGTCGGGAAGGTGGCAACCTTAACCAAAAAAGGAAAATTAGTAGCCGATCGCGTCGCCGCCGAACTCTTTGTCGATTAAATGGCGCAGGATGATTGCCGTTGCGCCCGCGTGGTCTTTTACGTACCGCCCTGCAATTTGTCCCGCATGTTCGCGCGACGTATCCCCGGTTAGCTTTTTGAAAACGGATATCAGTTCGTCAATTCCGCGTACAGTGAAACCGGCACCGTTGGCCAGCAGGTCTTTTGCTTCCTGGAATTTCTGGAAATTAGGACCAAAGATGACCGGGATGCCGTAGGCGGCAGCTTCCAGGGTGTTGTGGATGCCTGCTCCGAAACCTCCGCCGATGTAAGCAATTTGGCCATATCCGTAAAGAGATGAAAGCATGCCGATGTTGTCGATCAGCAAGATTTGAGATGGGAGACCATCGACTTGTGATTTGAGCTTGGAAAACCGGACGGATACCGGAAATTGCCGCTCGATCGCGCGAAGATGCTCTTCGTGGATTTCATGGGGGGCAATGATCATTTTCCAGTCGGGAAACTGAGTATGAAGGTCGGACAATAGCGATTCGTCGGCAGGCCATGTGCTGCCCGCGACCAGCAAAGGCGCTCCCTTGGCAAACGTTTCAATTTCGGGGATGTGTTGCCGGCTTTGGGGCAGGGCGACTACGCGGTCGAACCGTGTATCGCCTGCATGGCTTGCGTTGCTGAAACCGAGCTGATCTAATAACTGAAGGCTATTTTCGTTTTGCGTAAAAAAGTGAGTCACGTAGCCAAGGGTTTTCCGGAAAAAGCTGCCGTAGGGTTTGAAGAAAATCTGGTCGGGCCTAAAAATGGCAGAAATCAAGTAGAGCGGAATACGTTGGGAAGCCAATGTACGAAAGTAAAACGGCCAATATTCATACTTAGTAAATATGGCTAGAGAAGGATTGATCGTGCGGATGAAAGCCCTGGCATTGGCGGGCGTATCTTCGGGTAGGTAAAAAACGTAATCCGCTAGCGGCGTATTTTTTCGTATTTCATACCCTGAAGGAGAATAAAAGGTGATGACTATGGGGGTGCCGGGGCGGTGCGACCGGATGGCTTCAAGCACCGGGCGGCCCTGTTCAAATTCACCGAGCGACGCAAAGTGAAACCAAATAGGTTGAGTGCCTGTATCCACTTCCCGGGCAATCCGGTTTAGCAATCCCCTTCGTCCGCTGACCCATTTTTTTGCTTTGTCGTTGAACGGCGACAAAATGGAAATTAGTAGCCCATAGATTTTGATTCCAGCGAGATAGAGTACCCACATCTTGGTTGTAAATCCTTATATTCGCGCCAAACTTAGATAAATTTTTGTATGCAATCGCATTCGTTTGTTTATAAAGTGAATTTATCGGTTTAATACACTGCACAAATTATGTCGAGAAAACGTATACTCATCACCGGTGCTGCAGGATTTTTAGGGTCACACCTATGCGACCGTTTTATCAAAGAGGACTACCATGTCATAGGGATGGACAATCTGATTACGGGCGACCTTCGTAACATCGAGCACCTATTCAAGCTGGAAAATTTCGAGTTTTACAAGCATGACGTGTCTACGTTCGTGCACGTGCCGGGCCAATTGGACTACATCCTCCATTTTGCTTCCCCGGCAAGTCCCATCGATTACCTGAAGATTCCCATACAGACGCTGAAGGTGGGCTCGCTGGGTACCCATCATTTGCTGGGTCTGGCGAGGGCCAAAGGCGCACGGATTTTAGTGGCTTCCACCTCCGAAGTGTATGGGGATCCGACCGTCAGCCCACAGCCCGAAGAATACTGGGGCAATGTGAATCCCGTCGGCCCGCGGGGGGTGTACGACGAAGCGAAACGCTTCCAAGAGGCCATCACGATGGCGTATCACACCTTCCATGGGCTTGAGACCCGGATTGTGCGCATTTTCAATACGTATGGTCCCCGGATGCGGCTTAACGACGGGCGGGTACTGCCGGCTTTTATCGGCCAGGCCCTGCGGGGTGAGGACCTTACGGTCTTCGGCGATGGATCACAGACCCGTTCATTCTGTTACGTGGATGATCAGGTCGAAGGGATCTACCGGCTGCTCCACAGTGACTATTCCCATCCGGTCAACATCGGCAACCCCGACGAGATTACCATCAAGCAATTCGGGGAGGAGATTATCAAATTGACGGGAACCACACAGAAATTGGTGTACAGGGAGTTGCCCGTGGACGACCCGAAGCAGCGCAGGCCGGATATCACCAAAGCCAGGGAATTGCTGGGGTGGGAACCCCGGGTTGGTCGGGCGGAAGGGTTGCGCATTACCTATGAATATTTCAAGTCGTTGCCCGACCAGGAAATAAAGCACAAGGATTTTACCTATTACAATAAGAAATAATGAGCAAGATTTTAGTAACGGGCGGCACGGGTTACATCGGGTCACATACCGTGGTTGAGTTGCAGCATGCCGGTTATACGCCGATCATTGTGGATAACCTCGTAAACTCCAATGCCGGAGTATTGGACCAGCTGAAAAAAATCACCGGTATCCGGCCTGAATTCCATAACTTCGACCTGTGTGATGCCGACAAGGTAAACCGGTTCGTGGCTGATCATCCCGACATCACGGGCATTATCCACTTCGCGGCCTATAAGGCGGTAGGGGAGTCCGTTCAGCAACCCCTGAAATATTACCACAACAACTTCTTTTCGCTGATCAACCTGCTCAATGCATATGCCGGAAAGCCGGTAAATTTCGTGTTTTCGTCGAGTTGCACGGTGTATGGCCAACCGGACCAGTTACCGGTTACGGAGCAGGCCCCTGTGAAGAAAGCCGAGTCGCCTTACGGAAATACCAAACAGATCGCCGAGGAAATCCTGTCGGAAACCGCAGCTGCATTCAGCAACTACAACATCGTGTCGCTCCGCTATTTCAATCCGGTGGGTGCCCACGAAAGCGCGCTCATCGGTGAGCTGCCGTTGGGGGTACCGCAGAACCTGGTGCCGTTTATCACCCAAAGCGCCATCGGCAAACGGGGGCCGATCACGGTATTCGGCGACGACTACCATACGCCCGATGGTTCGGCAATCCGGGATTATATCCATGTGGTGGACCTGGCCAAGGCACACGTAGCTGCCATCCGCCTGCTGGAAAAAGGAAATCCGGCAGGGAACTACGATGTGTTCAATATCGGTACGGGAAAAGGTAATTCCGTATTGGAGGTGATCAAAGCATTTGAAGCGTCCACCGGGGTAAAGCTCAACTACCAGATCGGTCCGCGCCGCGCAGGTGATGTGGAACAGGTATGGGGCGACGTATCCAAATCAACCCGGGAGTTGGGCTGGAAGGCCGAACTGGGAATCGAGGAAATGATGCGTTCCGCATGGAAGTGGGAACAATATTTGAAGGATCACCCACTGGCGTAGTCCGTAAACACCATGTCACTTCATCAGCAACCGGAGTTGAAAAAAGCAATTCTAGGGCTTCCTCAGCAGGAAAAGGATAAACTGTTGGTGCGTTTGGTCGGCAAAGACCGGCTGTTGATGAAGAAATTGCATTTTCAATTGTTGGAGGACGAGTCGGATTTGAATGAGCGGATTGAGGCCGTTCGCCAACAACTGGTTCAGGTGGTTAAACAGACGAAGGGGTATATCCCGAACGAGAACCAGCGTGGCCACGCCGACGAATTGATGAAAGCACTGAAATACGGCAGTGGTTTCATTAATGAGCACGTTGCGGTTACCAAGGACAAAATGAGCGAGCTCCAGTTCCGATTGTTTCTGGTATCGCAAAGTTTTGCCCATTTTGGCCGATTGTTCGAACCGCATTTATACGGAAGGAATGATCGGTTGTTAAAATACCAAGCAGGAAGGATAAAATATATGCTCGGGAAATACGAAAAATTGCATGAAGATTTGCAGTTTGAATTCCGGGAAGAACTGAATGAAGCTTTAGCCTTCGCCCATGGATCGGGGTTGAAACCCCACATGAAGGCATTGGGGCTACCAAAAGAGGTATAAGAGAAACATGAAAACCATTATCATCACCGGTGGAGCCGGATTTATCGGTTCGCACGTTGTGCGTAAGTTTGTAACCACGTACGCAGATTATCAGATCGTAAACCTTGATAAGCTTACGTATGCGGGTAATCTGGCCAACCTGAGAGACATAGAAAACAGACCGAATTACCGTTTTGTCAAGGGCGACATCACAGATGCCGCATTCATTGATGAACTTTTTGCCGCAGAACGGCCGGACGCGATTATCCACTTAGCTGCGGAGTCACATGTAGACCGTTCGATCAGCAACCCCCTGGAGTTTGTAGTCACGAATGTGGTGGGTACCGTGACGTTGCTGAATGCAGCCCGCAAACATTGGGAAGGGCGGTACGACCAGCACCGGTTTTATCATGTATCTACCGATGAGGTCTATGGCGCCTTGGGTGAGTCGGGCATGTTTACCGAAGAAACCAAGTACGACCCGCATTCGCCGTATTCTGCCTCAAAAGCGTCGTCGGATCATTTCGTACGGGCTTACCACGACACCTACGGGTTGGATGTGGTGATCTCCAATTGCTCGAACAACTACGGTTCCCATCATTTTCCTGAGAAACTCATTCCGCTCGCCATAAATAACATCAAGAACGGAAAGCCGGTTCCGGTCTACGGGAAAGGAGAGAACGTGCGAGATTGGCTGTGGGTGGAAGACCACGCGCGGGCTATCGATGTCATATTCCATAAGGCAGCCTCCGGCCAGACGTATAACATTGGCGGTCATAACGAGTGGAAAAACATTGACCTGATCCGACTATTGTGCGATATTATGGACCGCAAACTTGGTCGTGCCGCGGGCGAATCGGCCAAATTGATCACCTTTGTGAAAGATCGTGCCGGACACGATCTGCGTTATGCGATCGACGCGACCAAATTGAAACAGGATCTCGGCTGGGAACCGAGTTTGCAATTTGAGGAAGGGCTGGAAAAGACGGTAGATTGGTATCTGGACAACGAAGAGTGGCTGCAGGACGTTACCTCGGGGCATTACCAGCAATACTATTCCGAGCAATACGGCGGGTGAACTACCGGAAAATTCCCTGTTTGATCAGAAACTCGGCATCGACTTGTTTGTCGATGTCGATGTAACCGGGATAGTTGATGGCTTTATTGCCTAACGCTATCGTCGGTTTAATTTTAAATCTAAGGTTCACGCGCTCTTCGGTCGAACCATTCCGTGCGCTTTGGACAAACGTTAGAAGTTTATTAAGCGTTTCGCGGTCCGAAAGAAATTTATATACATTGGTTCGCAATTTTACCGGCACGACAACCGTCTCTCCGGCAGGAACTTCGATGGGCAGGTCGGAAACGCCATCCAATACTTCCCGGCCTTCTACCTCAATTTTATAAGCAAACTGTTGGATTCCCGCGAGGCTGTTGGTCGGATTGGTAATGCGCACATTCAGCACGCCTGAAAGCGGGATATCCCGGCTTAGGAAGCCCAATGCTACCCCTGGAAGTTGGCTGACATCCACCCGGCCATTGGCAATCAGTTTATTCACATCTGTGCCGGCTAAAAAGACACTGTCGGCGGACACAAATTCATAGCGGCATTTCTCAAGAGCTCTAAGTGCTTTCGCCTGCTTATCCAACGTACAGGAAATTGCTAGGAATAGAATGCCGATGGCAAGAATGAGGGACTTGAGAACTGTCCACACTTTACGTCGATTTGTCTGATGTAATTTACGTTTTGTCACGGTTTCCATACGTTTATACCGGCGCAAGGTAAGAAAAAAGGGTGGTTGACAAAAACCACCCTTTAGTTGCTATCGGCTACAATCTGCCGTCCAGGTACCGCGGTCATTCGTGACCAGAATATTCAGCGAACTCGCTGTTATCCGGATGCCCGAAAACCCTTCGCCTATGCCGACATATGTGTTGTCATCGTCCTGCTGAAACTTGACGCCCGTAATATCGGGTATCCCGCTCCCGAAGAGGAAAGAATACGAATCGCCTACTTTGGTCACCGTCACCCGGCCGTCCTCGTCGATAATGGTTTCTTCACCGTTGTTAAACGAAATGTCTCCCTCATAGGTTCCCACAAATAAATCCGTTTCTGAAGGATCTGTGTCCTTATCACATGAAACCATAAACATCAATGAAACGATCATCAATGCTCCAATCACTTTCACTGTTTTCTTCATAGCGTTGTAGTTTTGTTACCCTGTAAAAGAGGCAAAGGCTATGCCAAAGCTTGCTGACTACATGCCATTATAGGTCGTCATCGTTCCATTCACCAGCACATTGACCGGTTGTTTCGTAGCGGAATGGATGCGATAATCGACTACTTTTCCGTCTTTCCATTTGATATCTACCGTATAGTTTCCCCGGGCTTTAAGTCCCTTTACCTGTCCGCTCGGCCAAACATCCGGTAAGGCCGGCAAGAGATGGATAAATCCGGCATGGCTTTGTAAGAGCATCTCGGCAATGCCGGCGGTGCCGCCGAAATTTCCGTCAATCTGGAAGGGAGGGTGGGCGCAGAAAAGGTTGGGGTAGGTGCCGGATCCCTTGTTCATATGTATTTCGCTGCCGGAGGTAGGCTGAAGTAACTGCCGGAGAATTTCCAGCGCATGATTTCCGTCCTGAAGCCGTGCCCAGAACAGGATTTTCCAAGCCCTGCTCCAGCCGGTCCCTGCATCGCCGCGTTCCTGCAGGGTCTTTTTGGCAGCCTCGGCCCACTCCGGCGTAGTCTGCGGAGAGATAAAAGCCGCAGGATAAAGTCCGTACAGGTGTGACACATGGCGGTGTTGGGGTTCGGGTTCCTGGTATTCCTCTAACCATTCCATTATCCGACCATCGCTGCCGATTTGTACGGGAGGCGGTAGATGGACGATCTCCTGCCGAAGTGTATCGATAAACGTATCCTGGATGTTTAATAGATCTGCTGACGCAAGAACGTTTTCATATAGCTCCCTTACAATCTGGTTGTCAATGGTAGGGCCCATGACCACACTGGCCCGCTTGCCATCGGTCATGATAAACGAGTTTTCCGGCGATACGGAGGGAGCGGTAACCAGCCAACCATGACGGGGCTCTTTAATCATCGTGTGATGGTAAAAGCGCGCTGCTTCCCGCAATATCGGAAATACTTGCGCGAGGTAAACCGTGTCACGGGTGAATAGGTAATGTTCCCAGAGGTGGTTGCATAGCCAACCGGAGGCTGTGCTTGCCCCCCACGACGCGACTTCACCAGGTGCCGTATAACCCCACACATTAGTGATCATATAACACACCCATCCGGGGGCGTTGTAATACGCTTTCGCGGTTTTTTTTCCTTGTTCGGCAAGGGTTTTGATCAAATCGATGAAGGGCTCGTGCAGTTCAGAAAGATTGGCAACTTCCACCGGCCAATGGTTCATCTGTGCGTTGATATTAAGATGGTAGTCACCGTTCCAGGGTGTCTGGACCTGGTGTGCCCACAATCCCTGTAAATTGGGCGGCAAAAGACCGGGACGTGTGCTGCATATACTCAGGTACCTGCCAAATTGGAAATAGAGCCCAGCCAAGCCGTTGTCAGCGGAGGGGCGGTCGTAGAACCGCTTTAGCCGCTCATCGGTAGGGATGTTGGTCATTGACGCGCCGTCGATTTCCAACGATACCCGGTTGAATAATTTCTCAAAAGCGGCTTGATGCATTTGTTTTTCTTTGGGGTAGGCATGCCTCAAAGCGGCTTCCAGTAGGCGTTTGGACTGCTCCAGATGCGGGGTATTCCTGAAATTTGTGGAAATCGATACATAGAGAATCGCCTCATTCGCACCTGAGAGGCGCAAGGAGCGATCTTCTACGGTAAGTTTGCCACCCTGGTGCTGGATGCGTACCCGGGCCATATATTGCATACCTGCGCCGCCACGCCCGTCGGAAAGTGCTCCCGATAATTGCAGCTCCTCGCCATCCGTTTTAACGTTGGCATGTTCTTCGCGGGTCAAGGTAACTGAAAAGTCCAGTGCTTTTTCTTTATCCGCTGTCAGCCGGATGATCCCCACATCACTACCAAAGGAAGTGAAGTACTCTCGTTGGTAGCGGACCCCATCGGTTTCAAAGTGAGTGGAGGCAATCGCTGACGATAGATCTAGTTGTCGGCGGTATCCGTGAACCTCATGGGGATAATGATAATCGATCCGTAATTCGCCCAGGGTTTGGAAACATCCGAATGGCACATTGGCGCCGTTACCGTGTCCACTGCCCGCGCCCGTGCAAACAAAATTGGCATTGACCAGGGCCTCCGCATCATCGTTTCGCCCCTGTAACAGCAATCGCTGGATTTCTTTTACGCTTTTGTGCGCTTCGTAGTTATTGGCATCCTGCGGGCTACCCGACCAGAGCGTGATGTCATTTAAAACGATTTTTTCGTGGTTGATTCCGCCATCGGGCATCATGCCCAGGCGTCCATTACCTAAGGGTAACGTTTCTTCCCATTGTTTTGCCGGTGCCGTATACCAAAGTTGGAGAGATTGCTGGGCCAATGCGTTGGCTGAGAAAAGGAAAACCAGAAAGGATACTAGCTTGTGTTTTACAGACATACGTTGTTTGACATGTGAGGCCTTGAAAAAATGAACAATCCTTGCTCGTTTCACGAATAACGGAAATTAGTTCAAGTTTTAGAAATCTTTGTTTGTTGAGTGTGAAGATCTCGGCGATACCGGCTGGTCAGCCGAAATTGCCGAGATCTAGGTTTGGTTGTCGGACATGGGCGTCAGTATCCTGGATTTTGGTCCTCTTCGTTAATCATATCATTTTGCTTAATCTCCGATTCAGGAATAGGATATCGGTTGTGAAATTCCTGTAAAGTTCCTTCCGCCTTTGCCCAAGGGTTACGCTCAGAAACGTATTCTACCAGTTTACCCGTACGGATAAGGTCCATTCTTCGCCATCCTTCGAAGCCCAGTTCACGGATACGTTCGTCCATGATCCGTTCCCGTAACTCTTCTTTGGATATGCCCTCCCACGAGTAACCCTGGGGAACAGTACCGCCAAATGCCCGTTTGCGTACGCTGGTGTTCAGCAATTGGATAGCCTCGTTCGTTTGGTTGAGTTCGTTCAGGCATTCTGCTTTACAAAGGAGGATATCCGCCAGACGCAAATAATAAATCAATCCTCCTGAATACCAAAAGTTTTGCACGCCTTGGGTTCGAATGTCTTCAAATTTACGGGTGTGAGGGCCAAGCTCGTCTTGTTGCCCTGTCCACGTGATGGTCGGTTTTCGGCCATCGGGTAACGTAAAGTCATAGCGGATGCTTGCCAATTTGCGGGTATCACCCGGTTCCCACACACCGCCTTCCGTCTGGTCATTGGCGTAATAATCCGTTGGCATGATCAGATCATACCCTCCGAAATACGTATTGCCGTCCAAATCGGCTACGGCCCTTGAACCGGCGTGGTGCTGGGCCATGTTGTTATCAGGCGACATGTTCACAAACTGGAAAGCGTAGATGGATTCCGATGAGTTTTGATCCAATGTTGTATTGAATAGATCGCCATAATTGTCCAAAAGTGCATAGTTGGGAATGACTTGATCAAAGTACGAGATAGCACGTTCATAATCTCTGAAGCCAGTTTCTTCGGGTGCATACAGGTAAACCTTGCCCAACAAAGCCAATGCTGCTCCTTTGGTTGGGATTTTTTTATCCGACTGCGTCTCTTCCAGGTGCTCCGATGCAAACTCCAAGTCTTTAATGATGAAATCAAAAACTTCGGGGAGCGGTTGCCTTGCCTCCCGCATATTTTCCTGGTCAATGATGGGAATGGGGCCCCATAACATGGCCAGTTCAAACGTGAGGGTCGCCCGGATGAATCGGGCTTGGGCTTTCAGGGAGTTGGATTGGGCATAATAGGCTGCCTTAGCAGCGGCAGTGATGACGGGCCAGCGTTTATTCCATTGTTCGGCCAGTGAGGAATTAGACGCATTCAGTGCATTGCTGTACTTATCCAGCGCGGCTTGTACGTTGTTTTCGTGTACTTGCTGTCCACCCTGTTTTGCTTCGTCCGTACCCAGTGTAAACATAAATCCACCCCGGTCTTGCTTGGTGTTCCGCCATTGGGTGTACAATCCGGAAATAAGCAATTGAATGTTTTCCTCATTTCCATATACCTGCTCCTCGGTTAGGCTCGTCTTGGGCATTTCTTCCAGGAAATTCGAGCATGCGCTGACCGTGCCGAACGCAACCAGGCAACAGATCGCCTTTATAAATTTCGTTTTCATCTGTTCTATTTTAATATTTTCAGGATTGCTATAATTCGTATTATAAGCTAACATTCACGCCCAGGACAAACATCCGTGCCGTTGGATACCCATCGCCATTTTCCGGATCATATCCTTTGTATTTCGTGACCGTAAATAGGTTGTTTCCGGAAACATAGAATCGGAGCCCCCCTAAACCAGCCTTGGAGTAAACCTGCTGCGGAAGGCTGTATCCCAATGAAAGTGTGGCAAGTCTTAAAAACGAGGCGTCCTGAATGCCCCATGACGTTTCCCCGCTGGAAAACCGGATGGAATTGTCGTAAGTCGCCCTCGGAATATGGGTGTTGGTATGAGTAGGGGTCCATCGGTTTAGCATATCCCTGTGAGTAGGGCCGTATCCTGTTCCGCTCATTAAGCTTTCGTAATATCCACTAACGGCTCTTGCACCGTATGAGTAAACAAATATGGCATTCAACGATAAACCCTTATAACGCCAATTGGATGAAAACCCGCCATAGAACTTGGGGTCTTTTTTCCCGATGATCACGCGGTCGTTTTCATCGATGACACCGTAACCAGCTTCACCCGGATTTTGTTGATCTTTCGGAAGAATGTCCCCGGGCTGTAACTCTTTTCCTGGGAGAGTCAAACCATTTACGTAGTCCATATCTGATTCCTGAATGATCCGATCGAACTCCCACATGTAAATTGTGTTTAACGACTCGCCCAGGAAGAAATTTCCCTCGCGTTGGATGTCTGTGCCTGTAAAGCCGCCAAACGCGTAAATGGCATCCACATCACCATATAACTGCGTGATGGTGTTCCTGTCGGAAGAAATGTTAGCCGAAAGGTCCCAGTTAAAATGGTTGGTACGTATCACGTTTGCATTTACTGAAAGTTCGACACCCCGGTTGGTCATCTCGCCAATGTTGACAATGGCCTCGCGGTATCCCGTCAGCGTGGATAGCGAACGGCGCATCAAAAGGTTCGAGTTTACGATATCAAAATATTCGGCGGTCAATGTAAACCGGTCGCCAAACAATCCGACATCCAGCCCTATGTTCAGCTGCCGCTGATTTTCCCATGTGAGTGCCGGAGATCCCCTTAGTCCGCTGGAATTAAAAGATACCTGCCCCGAAGAGTAGGCCGGGTTGTATAAGCTGTAGAACGCATAATCCGGAATGCGCTGGTTGCCTACATTTCCGTAGCCCAACCGGAGCTTGAGCTGGCTAAGTTGCCCGATGTCTTTCAGGAAATCTTCCTGCGCGATGTTCCATGCTAAAGCCACAGAAGGGAAAAAGCCCCATTGATGGCCTTTGGCAAATTTGGACGACCCGTCATACCGCCCGGTGAGGGTTGCGAAGTACTTGCCCGCATAGGAATAATTTGCCCGAGCCAAATACGAGAGGAGTGTGGAACTGACGAAATCGGATCCTAACGCAAAGTTCGGCTTATCGAAAGCAGCTCCCAGGTTGTAATAGCGAAAATCGTCGATTGGGAAATCACGAGCAGTTACATTGGTGTAGTTGAAGGAATTTCTGCTCATGCTGGTAGCGATCAAGCCGCTGATGGAATGCTCCCCGATGGTTTTGTCGTAAGTAATGGAGTTATCCCACTGGTAATTATTCCTGGAATCGATATTGTGGATGGCTCGGCCGCGATATGAATCACGTTTCGCTTGCTGAATATCACTGGGGATATACTCGTAGTACTTCTGCTCCAACGCGTCGATGGAAAAGGATGTGCGAATATTCAGCCCTTCAATTGGGTTGATGTTCAAATAATTGGCCGATAATATTTTGTTCCGCGTGCGTTGTCGGTCGATGGTGAGTGAACGCAGCGGGTTTTCCATGTTGATGTCCCAGTTGTTTCCCCACGCCAGGTACAAGGAATCTGCGCTAATGGGCAATAGTGGATTAGCTGCACGGGCGACACCGAACACTTTGTCGTCGGCGTAGGTGTCGCGTCCGCTGGTGTACGATGTATTGGTTCCTACCTTCAGCCATTTGTTGATGTGGTGTTCGGCGTTGATGCGTCCCGAATAGCTCTTATAATTCGAGTTTTTTACCAATCCGTTTTGATCATTCAAAGCAAAGCTCAAGTAATAGGAGCTTCGGTCTGTACCGCCCGAAAAGCCCAGTGCATGATTCTGTTGCATGGCTTTTCGAGTCACCGCATCCAGCCAATTGTAATTGCTGCCATTTGCATACGATGTGTGTTCATAATCCGCAAACCACCGTTTATCCGGAGCAAAAAGTTCCTGATTTATGAAATCTTCGTGGGTGGCTCCCGGATTGTTTTCGTAAAACTTTCCGCCAACGGTGTTGGAATTTTCGAGCGCTTCAATGCGCAGTTCATACATGTCTTTAGCCCCTAAAGTCAAGGATTCGTTGACAAAGTCCTGAAGTCCTATCCAACCATCATAAGTAACCCTGCCATGCTTTCCACTGCCTTTTTTGGTGGTGACAACAACGACGCCCTGTGCCCCCCTTGATCCGTAAAGTGCGGTAGAAGAGGCGTCTTTCAAGACATTGATTGAAGCTACATCGTGCAGGTTCAACAAATTAAAATCGCCTTCCATGACGATACCGTCTACCACATAAATGGGATTTCCACCGTACTGCATTGAGTTATTTCCCCGGATCTTAATGGTTGCGTTACCGCCGGGTTGCGGAGAGTTTTGGATGAGCACGCCAGAGGCCTTTCCCTGTAAGGCCTCGTTGATGCTTGTTACGGGGCGTTCTTTGAGGGTTTCCTCACTGATGTTGACAACGGCACCCGTCAGATCACGTTGTTTCAGAGATGCTCCTACCACGACCACTTCGGTTAGGGCAGTCACATCTTCCGCCAATATAACGGAAATGGATGTCTGTCCGTTTATTGCAATGTCCTGGCTAACAAAACCTATGTTAGTAAAACGGAGCGTTCCATTGGAAGGAGCCATGAGTTGAAAACTGCCATCGGTGGCGGTGGAAGTACTTGCCGAGCTCCCGACCACAGAAATACTTGCTCCTTGCAAGGGCGTGCCGACACTGTCCGTAACGTGTCCTGTGATGCGGATGCTTTGGCCATTTTGCGCGTTTGCGTCTATGCCCCACAGGGGCAGAAGAGCCAACAGGAGCGCTAGGTATCGCACAATTGTTGATTGGGTGTGTAAATTGGAGTACATAAGCTGCTTATAATTGAAAATATATAATGAACAATCAAATAAACTCAGGTTCTTGAGGAAATCCATTGCTACTAATTAATGTTAGTAACTTGGGTTCTGAATTGGCCCTTTTTTTATCTGTACTATACTATACTATACTATAGATTGTGCAATAGTAAAAAAAATAATATCAACACCCAAATAAATTTTAACTTTCTCATAGTGATAGGACTTACAAGGTTATTAATGCAATTGTAGATTAACTTTTTCTCAGAAATTTGGTGAGGTTTCTTTGATTGTTTGAATAATATCCTATTTTTGTTCGATAGAACAGAGTAGAACAGATGCTTCCTGCTTTCGTTCGATTATGAGCGAATGAATCCGCTATGCCACTGTCTAAATGCAAAGACGATGAGAGGCGGATTTCATTAAAAGGCTGAATAAACTGTTCTGATGAATATTGAAATTAGTTGAAATGATGCAAAAAAAACGTATGAGATTACCCTTATTGCTGAACCTGGTTGCTTGCTGTTTTTTTTCCAGTACTGTTTTTCCGCAGACGAAAACGATTCCATTGGAAACCAAGCGCCATGCATTAGTGCTCCGAGTCAGCGACCAAAAGGATGTGCACATTTGTTATCTAGGTAAGCGGTTACATCAAATCGGTGAGTATGAAACTATCCAAGATGTATATAAGCAGGCTACGGACTATACTGGTCTGTTGAACTCGGCCTATACACCATCCGGATCTCGTAATCTGGCCGAACCGGCCATTTCTGTTACGCATGCAGACGGTAACCAATCTTTGGATCTCCGGTATGTGAGCCATGAAACGCAACAACTTGCGGATGGAATTTCCCTGCTTGAAATTACATTAAAAGATCCCGTTTATCCCTTCGAAGTGCGCTTGTTTTACAAAGCGTATTTCGACGATGACGTTGTGGAACAATGGAGCCAGATCAAGCATCAAGAACGAGGAACCGTTACCTTGCATAAATTTGCTTCAGCAAATCTTCATTTGAAAGCAAATGCCTATTGGCTCCGGCAATATTACGGCGATTGGGCCCGGGAAATGCAGCCGGAAGAGGAAAGGCTAACACATGGAATCAAGGTATTGGATTCAAAACTGGGGACGCGTGCCCACTTGTTTCAACCGCCCGTTTTCATGGTCTCGTTGGACAGACCTGCTACAGAACGCGAGGGTGAAGTGCTGCTTGGTTCCCTGCAATGGAGTGGTAATTTCCGTACCGATCTCGAATTGGACCCACAAAATAACCTGCGGATCATTTCAGGTGTTAACAACTACGCTTCCGATTATTCTATTGAAAAAGGAGAGGTCTTCACTACGCCTATATTTATGTATACGTTTTCCGCGCAGGGTAAGGGGCTTGCCAGCCGGAACTTGCATAACTGGGCGCGTAATCATAAATTGCTTGATGGCAATGGTCAACGGCTTACCCTGCTGAATAACTGGGAAGCCACTTATTTCGATTTCAATGAAGAAAAACTGAAAGATTTGTTGAAGGACACCAAAAAGCTGGGCGTAGATCTGTTTCTGCTGGATGATGGTTGGTTCGCTAATAAATATCCGCGCAATGGCGATACAGCGGGCCTGGGCGATTGGGAAGAAAACCGATCGAAACTGCCCAATGGTATCAGTACACTAGTCAAAGAGGCTTCCGCTAATGGAGTGAAATTTGGTATCTGGATTGAACCTGAAATGGTTAACCCCAAAAGTGAACTTTATGAGACGCACCCCGACTGGGTCATCAAGCAACCCAATCGCGATGAATATTATTTCCGCAACCAATTGGTGCTGGACCTGAGCAACCCCCAGGTGCAGGATTTCGTGTTCGGCGTGGTCGATGACCTGTTTACCAAAAATCCGGATTTAGCTTATATCAAATGGGATTGCAACGCGGTTATTTACAATGCCTATTCAGCGCATTTGAATAATCAGTCGCACTTGTACATCGAATACGTTCGCGGATTGTACAAGGTACTGGAACGGGTGCGTTCCAAGTACCCTACGGTACCTATGATGCTCTGTTCCGGGGGCGGTGGCCGTGTAGACTATGCTGCATTGCAATATTTCACCGAATATTGGCCCAGTGACAATACAGACCCGATGGAGCGGATTTTCATCCAATGGGAAAACTCCTACTTCTATCCAGCAATTGCCAGCGCAAACCACGTAACTGATTGGGGAAAGCAACCCATTAAGTTCCGAACCGACGTAGCCATGATGGGTAAGCTGGGATTTGATATTGTGGTTGATCACCTCAATGACAATGATCTAAAATTTTGCCAGAATGCCGTGCAGACCTATAACGGCATTAAGGAAATCATCTGGCATGGCGATCAATATCGGCTGACCCATCCCCGTGAAAACAGTGTGGCCAGTATGCTCTTTGTAGACAAGGCAAAAGATAATGGGGTGATGTTCGCTTACCTGGTAAATAACCGGTATGATGAAGGAAGCCACCTGCCGATAAGGTTGGAAGGTTTGGATCCCGAACGCCGGTACCGCATATCCGAAATTAACCTGTATCCGGGCACGTCATCACCGATAGCCCATGAACAGGTGTATTCGGGAGATTTTCTGATGAAAATCGGATTCAATCCGCAGGTAAGGAAAGGCAGAGAGAGTGTCATTCTTCAAATGGAAGCGGAATAGCATGAAAAATGCCTATTTATTCAGTAATACCAGATCCCTGCGTATCACGCATGCTTTTACATCGCAGTTCAGCGATGGTTACGATGATTCCAAAATCGGGCAGCATATTGTGGTAGATTTTAATGGGGAAGGTACCTATATTTACCGCATTACAAAAGAAAAATAACAGAGTATATGGGGATAAATCAGGTCGATCCGATTGTTTTTGTCATTCAAAAAGTCCGTGCGCTGGAAAATTTACAATCGCTCTCAAAGCATGAGCAGCTGGTACAGGGGGTACTGGATGCCATCGATGAGGGCGGGCTGCGCATGAATGCTGCACTGCCATCTGTCAATACGATGATCAGCGAATTGGGATACGCGCGGGAAACCATTGTGAAAGCTTACAAAGAGTTAATGGAACGTGGCGTAATCGCCTCGAAAAACCGAAAAGGTTATTTTGTGATCAGTGGCAACATACGCCAGCAGCAAAAGATTGCGTTGCTGATGTATGCCTTCGATACCTTTCAGGAAACACTTTACAATAACTTGAAGGCCCACATCGATAGGGATGTCCAGATAGACCTGTATTTCCATCATAACAATCCGGACGTATTTGAGGCTATCTTCAATCGGATTGTTGGCCACTATGGATTGTATATCGTAGCGCCGATCGCCACAAAGCGGATACAGGAATTGTTAACGACCATACCTCCGTTCAAATTATTGGTCATTGATCGCCAATTGTCGCTGGGCAATGATTATTCCTATATTACGCAGGAATTCCGGACCTCGTCCTACCAGATGTTTCAGAAACTGACGGCAAAGCTCGCTGTCTACGACGAGATCATCTTTTTTTTCAGAAAAAATACGGCAGAACCTCCTGAAATTCTCCAGTCGTTCCGTAAATTCTTGAAGGAGACGGGCTTAAAAGGTACGGTGAAAAAGCAATATGAAAGCGGCAGTATTGAGCGGAATAAAGTATATTTTACCATCCACAATCCCGAGCTTTATGCCATCCTGAAAGACGTGATGGACAAAAAGTGGAAGCTGGGGAAGGACTTGGCTGTGCTGGCACATAACGACGATGTGGTGAAGGAAATTATTGCCGGGGGCATCACTACATTCTCAGCAGATTTTGCAGAGATGGGCCGGCTGGCAGCCGATTATGTCCGTACCCGCGAAAAAATCCAACGGGTCGTGCCCACGGAACTGTATATTCGTAAGTCCCTTTGATTGAATGCGACAATTGCCATAAGTTTTGCGGTCTGTACGGTGCTGGTTGCGGTTGTTTCCTGGTACAAGACGCGCTCAATCAATCTAAAATCCGTCTCGGGCCTGTTTCTTGCGGGCAAAAACAACAGTTATCTGGTTGTTGCAGGCTCCCTTTTGCTTACCAACCTCAGTGCCAATCAATTTATTGGCGAGAACGAGTCCGTTTATATCAATAATTTATCCGTAATGGCTTGGGGAGTCACCTCGGTAGTGGCCATGCTGTTGGTGTCCGAGTTGTTATTGCCCATATACTTTAAGGGGGGAATGGCTACGACCCCTGATTTCCTGGCCGATCGGTACGATGAGGGCACGAAGCGATTGGTGTCGATCATCTTTTTGCTCAGCTATGTGGTTAATTTGCTGCCGCCGGTACTGTACGGTGGTGCTGTCGCCATGACCGGAATGTTCGACTTACCCACGTGGTTGGGCGTATCTTATTGGCAAAGTATCTGGATTATGGTTTGGGTACTGGGCTTGGTGGGAAGTTTCTATACCATTATTGGGGGGTTGAAGGCCATCACCATTTCGGACACGGTGTTGGGCGGTGGACTGCTTATTATCGGTGTCTGTCTGCCTTGGTTTGCGTTAAGAGCTTTGGGTGAGGGGAATGTCGTTTCGGGGGTAACTCAATTGCTGACCAAACATACGTCACATTTAAATGCCATTGGCTCGCAATCGGACGCGGTACCTTTCACTACGTTGTTTACAGGCATGCTGCTGGTTAATATATATTACTGGGGAATGGAACAGTATATCGTTCAACAGGTGTTGGTTGCGAAAAATCTTGCACATGCCCAGAAGGGTATGGCGTTGGCTGCCGCTGGAAAGCTCGTGACGCCGGTACTGATTAATCTGCCGGGCCTGATTGCGGTGCACCTATATCCCGGGATTGCCAATACGGCATCGGTATTTCCCATGCTCGCCGCTAACACCCTCCCCAGCGCATTGCTGGGTATGACCGCTGCCCTGGTTTTCGGGGCAGCCATGACTACCTACAATGCCGGTCTCCATGGCAGCAGTACTTTGTTTGTACTTAATATTTATAAGCCTTATCGCCAAAAGCGGGGCGACAGGCCCACCGATGCTGAGCTTGTCCGCGTCGGAAAGCGATTCGAAATCGCTATTTCACTGCTTGCAATGATAACAGCGCCGTTTATCCTGTTTGCACACAGTGGTTTCTATACGTATCTGCAAAAAGTGGCCGGATTATTTTCGATTCCGATTTTTACCATAGTTGTGGTGGGATTACTTACCCGGAGGGTACCCCCTTTGGCAGCCAAGATAGGCCTGTTATTTTTCATGGCAGGTTATTTAACCTGTGAATACATCGTTAATGTGGAGCTTCATTTCCTTCATGTGCTGGCGATCCTGTTTGGGGTGACGTCGTTATTGATGTTAACCATTGGTAAGCTATGGCCCATGCAACGACGGGAACCGTCCCTGCCTGATCTGCAGATTACGCTTACGCCTTGGAAGCAACGTCACTGGGTTTCGGTGTTATTGGTGTTGACCATGCTAGGTCTTTACGTTTTTTTTTCCAGATGGGGCGTGGTTAAGGGATGAATTGAATGATGAATCCTCCTTTAGGAGCTAGGCGATGTGACCAATCAGCAACTATCGGATACGTCTGTATATTGAATTCCATCAATGGATCTGCTCCTTCCGTAATTACTCTTAATTTCGAAAACCCCTTTCCGTATTTAGCAAGATCCAGTTCAAGGGGGAGCTCATGTTTAGTGCCGTTTATACCCACGATATAGGAAAGCGAGTCTTTTTGGCGGGAGAGAACAATTAATTTGCCGGGTTCGGCCATGACACTTTCCGTGTGGTCCCAAGTGGCGGGCATATCGGTTAGTAAATCTTTGACCTCTACGGGAAGCGAATCAAAGACCTCTTTTGAATCGGCAAAATGGATAATTCCGGATGTATAGGTCATGGCAGTGGCAAGTTCATGGACGGCTGTGTTTACACGGGGATATTTCCTCATCGTCAGCGCAAACGGAGTATAGTCCGCGGGGCCTGCCACGTTCCTGGTGAAAGGCAACACTGTATTCTGTTCTGCCGCTTTATCAGGGAATCTCGGTTCGTAGAAATAACTTTCCGTTCCCAATATTGCTTCTGCTGTTACGAAGTTTGGCCAGGTTCTGTGCCAGCCTCTCGGTACGGTAGAGCCATGGAGATTTACTAGCAGATGTTCGTTGGCAGCATCTTCAAAAACCGAGTGCAACGCAGCCATTACTTCTTGTCGGTCTGAGCACCAAAAATCGATTTTAACGCCTTTGACGCCCATATCGGCCAGTTCTTTGAATCGTTTCTTCCGTTCTTCCGAATCGAAGTAGTTTGCCGAATAGCCCCAAACCATTGGTTTAATTCCTTTAGCGACGGCATGGTCAATAATCTTTCCTTCGCGGTTCGCTTTTTCCCAGCCCGCATCAAAAAGCGTGTATTCAAAGCCGAATGACGCGGCAAGATCCGAAAACTCATTGTAAATTTCAGGTGAATGATCATCCGGATGCGACCACCAGGACCACGAGGCGCTTCCCGGTTCGATCCAGGAAGTATCTTCGATTTTAGAAGCGGGGGCCAAGTCAGTGACCAGGGTTGACAGCAATATGTCCCCGGCTTGATCCCCAATGATTATGACCCGCCATGGCATCACCCAGGGAAGATTTGATGCGGGATAAGCATTTTCTTTCTCGGCAAGTGGCAGCGTGTACTTCTCGTCTGCTTTGGCAAATGCAACTTGATAAATTCCTCCCTCTGAATCCGGTTGTAAGTGACAGCCGGGGTAAGACCCATCTGTGCCGGACTCCGCAATCAGCACCCAGGCTTTGCTGTCACTTACATGAAAAAGCGCGGGCATGCACCAGCCTACGGAAGGATTTCGTGCATTGCTGATGGGGTCTCCCGAATTCACAGGAAGGTAGAAATCTTCATACCCGGGGGTATAATCGCCTGCTTTGTTATACGGCTGCAGCCAGCCTTTTGCATTTTTTCCAATATGGAATCCGGTAATTTCGTCTTTTATGACCCGCGTTTTCTTGTCGACATCTGGAAGTCGATAGCGAAAAGCGACTCCCTCATTGCCGGCAATTAAATCGAGGATAATACGTGCTCCTTGACTATTTTTTAAGGTTATACTCCTGCTTTCAAAAAGACGATCGATTTCTTTATAATTGCCTACCTTTAATTCGTATTTTTCCCTTCTTTCTTTGACGGGCGAAATTTCGGCTACCGATAGTCGCGAGGTGAAGTCGTGATCGTCACAGGTTAGTCCGAGCGGAGAGTCTGAAATGATTATTTTATCCCTACGGGTTACCTGATAATATAGTTCTCCATTCTCATTTAGAGACAACGAAATTTTATTTAAACCATCTTTCGATTTTACGGATAATGATGTGTCTGCCACGCTACAGCCGGTAACTAAAAGCGTTAGGGCGACGAATAAAATTTGCGTTTGGTAAATAGGCTTATTTTTCATTTTTTCAACTTGCTCTATGAGGTTTAAAACGAACTTCTATACTATACTATTCTATTTTATAGCGAATATACGCTTTTTATTCCGAATGCTATTTTCAGTTATGCATCTTTTCAAATAGCGCGCAGTCGCCTTACAGCCGATTACTAAACCCGTGCCCGTCAATCTTATCCTGCAACTTTAGCCAGATTATTTAATTATGTTGGCAGCGGGGTCCTGGATTAATCCGTTGTTCAATAATGATAAATGTGTTATCGCTCCTTGGTGGCTCGCGTCCTGCTGCAATACCTTTTTCAAACATTCTCTAGCTTGTTCGTAATGCGCGAGCCCAAGGTGACCGAGTCCCTGCATGAAGCGGCAATGGATTTGATTGCGTGCAGTTAAGTCTACGTCAAAGATCAGCAGATCGGGCAGTGAGACCGCGAAATAATCGATACTCACCTTGTCATGGAAATGGGTTTCCCCATAATGCAGCAGTTTTTCAAAGATGCGAGTGGCGCGATCGGCCTCACCAAGCTGCAGCCAAGCCAGACCTTGGTAGAAAATTTTGTCGGGTTGCTGATCGTTGTAGAACATGGCTGCCGCAGGCTCGTCCAGTCCGATGGTGGCTTGCCTGAAGGTGTGTATGGCATCGGGATCTCCCAACTGGGCCATAGCGCGACCTAGCCAGAAAAAGATGTCATTCTCCTGTGCGCCGTGCAGTTTGCCTTCGCCGAGGGATCGCGGATAGACACGTGCGGCATGCAAATGGTCAAGGGCGGTATGGGCATTACCGGAATGCAGTGCTTTTCTTGCGAGTGCAATCTTGCTAAATACGTATTGACCGGATGCTTTCCCTTCACCACCTTCCCAGGGATGGAATTTCCGTTGCAGCAACAGTTCCAGGGCTTTTTCCTCTCGCCCTAACGTGTTGTACAGCGATACCCATTCCAGATAAACGTCGTCCCGTTTCAGGACGGTGTCCAGACGGGCTTCTAGGAAAACCAACCGATCGGCTGGTTGCCGGTTCAATAACTTGTACAGCTGATCAAGTTCCATAAGCACCCGTGCATCGGATGGATCCATGGCAAATGCCTTTTCGTAATGGGCGAGGGCTCGGTCCGCATCCGCCCGTTTGTTAAAGTAGGCAATTCCTAGGTTGCGGAACACTGTTGGCAGAGCATCAGGAGCCCCCGCTGCTTTTTCCCATAACGAGATGGCTTCGTCATATTGCCGCTTATCATAAAAGAGATTACCAAGGTAATACGGAGCGCGTGAATCCGACTTATTGTGATCTATGGCGAAACGAAGTACCGCGATGTCGTCGAGTCGATTGGGGAAGCACAGATAGGGGCTTTCGCTGGCCGCTTGTTGTAGAAACGAATTTGCTTTCGCTTGGTTTCCCATCTGTCGCTGTATCCACGCTTGGTAATACGATACCATCGGCGTGCGTTCCGGATCGGATACCCGGTCCAAAAGTGCGTGTGCTTCGTCGTACAAGCCTGCCTGACTGTAGTCCACCGCATAAGAAATGAGGTTATTGGCTGTACCGCGTGCCCGGTTCGCCAACCGTTGTTCCTGCATTGCTGCCTGTTGGTCGTTGCCTAATGCCCGGTCTGCCAATGCCGATTCGTAGATGGCACCGAGGTTAAACCGATCGTTCCGTAGTGCCGTTTCACATATGCTGAGCGCTGCGGACGGATTTCCTGATTTCCGGTAGGCAGCTGACTGGAGCACATAAGCTTTCCCATGTGTCGCATTATGTCGCAAGGCCAAACCGGCGTGTTCCAATGCCGATTGAAAGTGACCCCGAAGCATATCAATCTGTGCTACCGAAAAATAACCGGCAGCTTTCCATGGTAGGCTCCAGGTGGCTTTGAAAAATGCTTCGTAGGCGCCATCAATATCGCCTTGATAACGTAAGCTCAATCCGAGGTTATAATAGGGCTCGCTATCGTATGGATTGGGATTTCGTTGTGTCGCGGTTTCGATGGCCCGACGGAAAAATGATTCACTTTTTTTGAATTGTCCGCGCCGTAGATGCCACACCCCCAGTGCATTGTTGTTTCGGATATCTGTTGGGTCGCGGCGCAATGCCTCTTCGTAATAGGGTACGGGACTGTAAGTGGCATGCCGATATTGTTCCAGGTGTTGCCCGGTTAGGAACAGTTGTTCCGTACTCTCCACATCGGCAGGTGCCCGCGCTGGTTTAGCAGGTTCAGGTATCTCGTTGGCCCTGTTTTTTGCAGGCTCGTACCGGAGCAACTCACGGCCAGTACCATCGGCCACTGCAACGACAAGGCCGCGCTCGTCCGGTTGCGTATCCGTGGGAATCAATTGCTCAAAGGACGACTCCGGATCCAATGCGACGGCAGCTGCAAAAAGTTGATTTCCATGGCTGGAAACGCGTACGTTCACGTGTGGTTGCGGACCGGTTACCGCCACTTTCAATAGCCATCCCTTTTCTGTTGGGTCAATTGCCAGCAAGACATCCTTGCTTGCATTCTTGATCATTCCCAATGTTCGGTACGGCATGAAGTATTGCGTAAACGACTTCTCCTCGTAAGGCATCAGCCACGAGAAATCCGGTTGGTTATCTGTATATACACCGGTCATCAATTCGATGTATGGGCCATCGTCGTCGGTGAGATTTCGGTCCCACGCTTGGCCGAAATCCCCATTGCCCCATGTCCATTGCTTTTTCCCGGGTGACACGTGATGGTTGGCCACGTGAAGCAGCCCAGCCGCTGAGTCGTGTTCATACCCACCGACAAAATCGTAATCGGATCGGATTGCCATATAGGAAGTCGGAACGGGGATGTTCTTATAGCGTGAAATATCCGTACCGGGCGCATAATTGACTTTGTAATACGTTCCGGTTGCAATGGGAAAGGTAGAGACGTCTCGTTTGCCGTGGTCGAATACCGCGTTTACGTCCGGCGGGAATACCGATTGGTAGTGGTCATTGACTTTCACCGCTGGATTGGCCCACCAAAGAAAAGTTTGCGGCAACGGCGAACGGTTGTATAGTTTTGCCTTGATTTCAATATAGGCCTTGTCCGGAAAAAGTGTAAACCCCGCCATACCTTTGGTGTGGAACATTTTTTCCACTTCGTTTACCCATACGGTCTTACTACCGTCGGCATGTTCCTCCAAATCGAAATCAATCGGTTCAAAGGTGCTCGGGCGGTGATGCTGCGGCCAATTAAACTCGATGCCTCCTGATATCCAGGGACCAGTAAGCCCTACCAAAGCGGGTTTGATCACCTGATTATAATATACGAAATGCCGTTTGCCGATTTTATCGTAAGCTAGCTGGATCCGTCCTCCCAATTCGGGTAAAATCAGGACCTTGAGATAACGATTTTCGAGAAAAAGCCCGATATAACGCTTTTCGGTCTTCTCATCGGCTACTTTTTCAATAACCGGATTGGGATATACCACGCCGCTACTGCCCTGATACACCCGTTTTTCGAAAAACATGGGGTTTTGATCCGGTTTGCCCACACCATAGGTCGGGATGATCACTTCTTCCTGCCAAATGTTTACTATATCCATTCCTGCTATTCTTTTATCGATTCCTATTCGTTTATATTTCATTTACCTCTCAATGCCCTGTCAAGGTCGCTTCCAATTCTTCCAATGTTTTGCCTTTAGTTTCTTTTATACGGTGCCTGACAAACCAGAAGCCGAGGAAACAAATAAGGGCGTAAAAATAAAATGGGCCAAACGTGCCAAGTTTGCTGGCCAGAATCGGGAACGTGAATACAAGGATGAAGTAACCGACCCAAAGCGCAACAATGGCGACTGACGATGCCGTCCCGCGAATCTTGTTGGGAAAAATTTCGGCAATAAGTACCCAAACGACCGGGGCAAGCGTGGTGGCGTAAATGGCAATCGCCAACAACACAAACGTGGATATCAAGAGTGTCGCCGCTTGTCCCTGCAACAACAGTGCGAGAACGACATAGGCGACGCTGAGGCCCAGCGATCCAACGAGCATAAGCGGCCGGCGGCCCAGTTTATCCACTTGCCACATGGCTACCAGTGTAAACAGCAGGTTGACCACACCGATTGCGACGGTTTCAAGAAGCTGCCTGTCCAAATCAGCGCCCACCGACTCAAAAATGGTCGATGCGTAGTTGAATACCACATTGATACCGCATAATTGTTGAAACAAGGCCAGGGTAATGCCGACGATCACCGCAGGTCGGACGCTTTTTTCGAATACCGCCCGAAAAGATTGTTTAGCGATGCCTTGTAGCGATTTGTGGATGCCTGATAGCGTTGACTTGGCATAGTCCGGCGAGCCCAATTTACGCAATACCTTAGTGGCTTGCTCCGTTTTCCCGGCTTTGGCCAGCCAACGTGGGCTTTCAGGAAGCCATAGTACCCCCAGGAAAAACAGCACGGAGGGTACGGCACCCAGTCCGAACATCCAACGCCACGATTCACTGCCGCCATCGGCCAACAGGTAATTGACAAGATTGGTTACTAAAATTCCGATTACAACGGTCAGTTGATTGATAGCTACGTTCCGTCCACGTACTTGCGCAGGCGAAATTTCGGCGATGTACATCGGACTCAATAAAGAAGCCATCCCCACGCCAATACCAGCAGCAAACCGCATGGCAATAAATAGGGTAAGATTTGTCGAAAAGGCCATTCCGAGAGAAGATGCCGCAAAGATGGCGGCCGCAAGTATAAGTCCCGGCTTGCGCCCATATTGATCTGCGATCCGTCCCGCTGTCAGGCACCCAACGATACATCCCAGTGCCAGGGAACCTGTCAGAAAACCTTCCCACCAGGCATCTAACGCAAATTCCTGCCGTAGAAAAGGCAAGGCACCGGCGATGACAGCAAAATCAAAGCCAAATAGGTATCCTCCTAATGCCGAGATCAACGATATGCCGATGATGTATCCATTGTTGAAAGTGAATTTATTTTCCATTTTGCAAATCGGCTATTCAGGTAACACTAAATTTATATAGAATCTGTTCGTTATAAACGGCTCCGATGTCCAGTACGGTCGAAGGAAAATTTGGGTGATTCGGACTATCAGGGAAATACTGGCATTCAAGGCATACCCCATCAAAAGGGCGATACGGGATACCGGCGTATCCGGGTACATTGCCCGATAAAAAGTCACCGCTATAGACGACCAGACCCGGGTAGGTGGTATACACTTCCAGTGTTCGCCCAGATTCAGTGTCGCGCAATAGCGCTGCTTTTCGCAGTCTGTTTTGCGCAGCGTCATGAAGGACATAGCAGTGGTTGAGTCCCTTTATCGCGGAAAAAGACGGATTGGAACAAGGGGTCAATACGCCGGTGGGGATGTATTCTGCAGTGGTTTCCAATACATGAGAAGCACGGACCTGTAAGCGATGATCCACGATATCCGTTTTGCTTCCGGATAGGTTAAAATAGGCATGATTGGTTACGTTGAGGATGGTCTTTTTGTCGCAGGTGGCTTCGTATTGGATCTGTAATTCATTGGCTTCACTCCAACGGTAAGCAACCGTCAACCGGAGGTTTCCAGGAAAACCGCCATCACCGTCGGTGCTCGTTAGCTGAAAAGAAACTGCGTCACCTTCGGTCTTTACGTCGAAAATGCGTTTGTGGAATCCGGCGATGCCTCCATGATTGGTGTGTGGGCCATCGTTGGGTTTCAGGTTATAACGGTGACCGTCCAGATCAAAACCGGCAAAAGCGATTCGGTTGGCATATCGGCCGATGGTGGTACCTAGGTAGCAACGATCATCGATATATCCCTTTATTTCGGGAAACCCTAATACGACATTACCCAAGTGACCATGCCGGTCGGGGACAACTATGCCAACAATCGATGCTCCGAAATTGGTTAATTCGACATATGCCCCAGTGCTATTCTTCATGCGATACCGGAAAACGTCGTGATTTTCGTGCGTACCCCAATCCTCTTTTGAAATGACGTTGGCCATTGATTAAGCTTACTTTTGGACTATTGTTTACTATTGGTTCTGACCTCTGAAGGAAATGAACAAAGCAAAAGTAAGGGGCTTCGTACGTTAATCAAATGGATGATCTTGCGAAAAACATGGATAATATTATCATCGGCTGCGTGTTGTAAATCGGCAACAATATTCCCATCTTTACAGGAGGGATAGTTAGAGGGGTGCCGTAAGGGATGATATGGACGATATTATAGACAAAATGCTGGAGAAAAAGGTAAAGGAAGGGTTTGTAGGTGAACGACGGATAGTCTTGCCGCCGAATATCAAACGTCGGGTAGTGACGAATCGGATCGCAAAGAACCTCTACCTTACGGCAATTGGCTATTATCCGCATGCGGCGTTCCACGATATGGAACGAAAAGGGGGGTGCGGGCAATATATCTTGATTTATTGTGTAGAGGGAGAGGGATACATCCTAGTGGACGGCCGGCGGTATACGTTGACGCCGAATAGTTATTTTATTATCCCCAAACATGCATCACATCATTACTATGCGTCGGCGGCCAATCCATGGAGTATTTATTGGGTGCATTTCTGCGGAGATTATGACGAGCAGCTGTACTACCGGTTTGCGACCGACGGAAATCCGGGTGTACGGTTCATTCCGTATGAAGAAAATCGTATCCGGCTTTTTGAGCAGGCTTATTATCTTTTAGAACAAAGCTATGAAACCCGCGACCTTGAGTTAATGAATTTACATTTGCTGCATTTTTTAACTTCACTGATTTACCACAAGGATCGGAATGCCGCTTTGGACAGCGAGGATAAAGTAGCCAGCTCCATTGCTTTTATGCAGAATCATTTGGATGCGCAATTCAGTATTGGCGAACTTGCCCAGCAGCAACAACTATCGGTTTCACATTACTGTCGGATCTTTAAACAACGCACGGGGCATTCTCCTATTCACTATTTCAACCAGTTGAAGATCCAGAAGTCATGCCAGCATCTTTACTTTACGGATAAAACGATAAAGGAAATCGCCATACTTCTTGGTATTGACGATTCCTTTTATTTTTCCAGGCTTTTCACGAAGTTAATGGGAATGTCGCCCTCACAATATCGAAAAATCCACAAGCTTGGAATTTTGCAGACATAGCGGCAATCATCTGACAGATTGTGCGGCCACCTTGAAATTCCCGGGTACCGCACCAAAGGAACGCATTAGCCGGTTCCACGAATTAATCTGCGCTACGGCTAACGAAAGAATGGCTATCTCTTGTCGCGTGAAATGCTTTTGCAGCTTGTCATGTAGTCCGTCGGTATGCGCCTCTGTCGGCATGTGCGTCATCGTTTCAGCAAATTCCAAAACGGCTTGTTCGGCTTCTGAATAATAGGGCGTTTCTCGCCACGCCGACACAGAAATCAATCGCAAGGGCGTTTCGCCATAATAAAGCCCCTTTTTATAGTGCATGTCCATACAGTAAGCGCAACTGTTAATTTGGGACACACGCATATATAGCAGTTCAAGCAGTTTGTGGTCCAAGCCTGAGCTTTCAATAAAATCCTGTGTTTTGCGCATGCCCTCCAGCAATCCGGCTGGATAGTCCTGATAAGTAATTCGTTCGTTCATCATTCTCGAAACCATTTTTCCTACCAGACAAACAACGCGTCAGTTTTGTGACAGCAACGCTAAATTTTTTGCAAAGAGCCCAGCTTATCGGGATTTCTCACCAGATAGACCTGTTGGAGCCTACCATCGTTCAGCGCGAAAATCTGGCAACTCCGTATGGTACCCTCGTTCCAGTACAATAAGGCCATCTGACCGCCGACGAAGGTTTGTGTGACGACGACGTCCCGGTAAAATTTCCGGTAAAGGCCCAGGAGCATGCGAGCCACCCGGTGACGGCCGATAACCGGGTGTTTACCCGCAGATGCTTTTCCTCCGCCATCTGATACGGCTACGATATCTTCCCGGAGTAATGTTTCAAGTTGCATCATGTCTCCGCTTTGTAGGATACGCCGGAAGCGATTTACGAACGCTGATTGTTCATCCTGAGAGATGGATGTTAAAGGGCTTGCCTCTAGCCGCCTTTTCGCGCGACTGAGCAGCTGCCGCGAATAGATGGGTGTGATGGCTAACAGGTCGGCGATTTCACCGTGATCATAGTCAAAGGCTTCTTTCAGGATAAAAACGGCACGTTCCTTGGCGTTCAAACGCTCCAGAATAACCAATAGTGAATACGTTATCGTTTCTTCAGAGTCAATGATTCCATCTGCCCGTTCGGTGGCGACAGGCTCTGGCAACCATTCCCCATGATAAGCAGCCCGACGCAACGCCTGCTTTTTTTTCCAATTAATTGCGAGATGCACCACCATGCGTGTTAGGTAGGCGCTTGGGTTCGCAACCGATTGTGTATCCATGGAAATCCATTTCAATAGGGCTTCCTGGACGATGTCTTCGGAATCCACGAAGGATCCCGTGACGTAGTACGCTTTCCGCAGCAAGGATGGTCGCAGGGAATCAACTCGAAATACGTTCTTCATAATACCTTGGCAACTATTTCCTCGGCAAGTGTCAGCATATCTTCTTCCTGCGGTTGGTCCCGGTTCGTCAGCAGGATCATACAGAAGCGCTTTGAGGGGATTCGATAAAGAATATTTCGAAAACTGGTACTGCTGCCGGTATGGTAAACCACCTGCTCGCCGCTGCCATTTTGTTTGAGGTGCCATCCATATCCGTATTTGACGGTGTCACCGTTGATCAGCCGGGAATAGGCAAAGGCTTCCTCAATCAGATGCGACGGTAGCATTCGGTCTGTATATAGGGCCTGATCCCATTTGGATAAATCCAGCACATTGGCGTAGATGCCACCGTCGCCCAGCACCGCACTGGTGGAGCTTTGATCGCGCCGCTCCCAGCGGTTATCCATTCTGCTATACCCGTAAGCGCGGTCGGTGACGGTGTTCTTCCCATCGATATACGCCAACGTCGCCTCCATCCCTAACGGTTCGAAAATATGTTGCCGGAGGTAAGCGTCGAACGATTGGCCGCTATATTTCTCAACCACCAGAGCAAGTAGAGCATACCCCGAATTGCTGTAACGGAATTGGCTTCCAGGCGTAAAATATCCGGAATCACATTTCATCAAAATGTCCAAAACTGCTTGGTCTCTGATTTGTGGATTAAGGGCGGTATCCGCCACATAGTCTTCGTAGTCAGGTATGCCCGAGGTGTGAGTAAGCAAGTGTCGGATAGTAATAGCCGAACCATAATCCGGAAAGCCGGAAAAGATTTCGGTAAGCGGGGTCGTTAACGACAAGTTGCCTGCGTGGATCAATTGTAAGACGCAGGTCGCGGTAAACTGTTTGGTTACCGATGCCAGACGAAAGTTGGTTTCCGGCTTGACCTGAATGCGTCGTTCAAGGTCGGCGTATCCGTAATTCCGTTGCAGCACTACGGTTCCGTCTTTGATGACGAGTAGTGCGGCGCCTGGATTTTCGCCTTGATAATCGATAAGAATGTCGTCTATTGCAGCGATATTTTGTGCGCGTGCGGTCCAGCATAGGGCATAAATCGCAAAGACAAGACACGTAATCCGAACTGAAAACATAAGTATCGGTAAAGGTAAGGATAAATCACAGAAATCTGGGTTACTGTATATTACAACACAAAAAGAAAATCGTATCTTCGTTGCGTAACACGCCTAGTTATGAAATTGAATCGGCTGCCCGGGATAATAATTGCGGTCATCATCGGCTTCTCCGTTGTTTTTTCCTTCCATGCGGTGGCCCAGCAATTGGACAGCTTGGAATCGCTACTGAAGAATACCCCTGTGGATTCTGCCTATGTTGAGAACCAACTAACGGTATCGCGGTTATATCACCGTCAAAACCAGCATGGCGACCGGTGCATGAAGCTGGCAGCCGAAGCGGTTCAGCATGCGGTCGACCTGGGGGATATTTACCTTTATGCAAAGGCATTGGACAACCTAGGCTTGCTTTATCGTTACCACCAATATTATGCCCAAGCCATTCCGCTGCATCAAAAAGCATTTGATCTGACTGAGATGCTCGACATTCCGCCGCTAAGCAAAATGATTTTTGCCAATAATACGGGAGTAGCCGCCCGACACAACGGAAATTTTGATGTTTCGGTAGCATATTATCTAAAGGCACTGTCTATCGCCGAAAAGGAGCAGGATGCTAAGAACCAGGAGATAGCGAATAATGGACTGGGCATAGCACTCATGAACATCAGGGGTCGTGAAGAGGAGGCGTTGGCTCACCTGCGGCGGGCGCTCGAAATTGCGAAGGCATCAGATAACACGTTGGGGCAGGCAATGAACTACTTATCTATCGGAAGTTATTACGATGAGATTGGTAATCATAAGGTGGCGCGCGAATACTTATTCGAACTGAAGCGACTGAATAACGAGATGGACGATAAGAATGGGATCGCTATCACGTTAGAGGCTATCGGCAACAGCTATCTGTTGGAAAATAAGGACCTCCAAACGGCGAGGGCTTATTTCGAACGGTCGTTGCAGCTGTACAAGCAATTGAATAATCCGCTTGGGCAAGCAACGGTATTGAATAGTATCGGCGACGTTTTTCGGCAGCGCGGCCAACTGAACCAAGCACTTGCTGCCTATTTCCAGGCCTATGAAGTGAGTGATGAATTGCAGCATTATTCCATGATACAGCATACCGCAACGGCGATTTCTAGCGCATATGAGCAGCAGGGAAATACCAAGCAAGCATTTGCGTACTATCGGATAGCTCAACAATATAAGGACAGTTTGGCACTGCATCAACAAGAGATAGCGATTTCAGCCCTTAAGCACCAATACGATTTTGAGAGCAAGGAGGCGCAGATCGAATTGCTCACCAAAGACAAGCAATTGGCCGATGCCAAGCTGCATCGTAGGAATCTCGTCATATTTGTGATGTGTGGTCTCTTTGCGGCAATCCTTGGTTTCGCGTTTTTTAAGATACGGATGAGGCGGCTGAAAGGCAAGGCCGATGAATTGATTAAACGGCAGAAAGATGCCCGCATGAAAGCATTATATGAAAAAAATCTGATGGAAGCGGAAATCATCGCTACCCGTATGCAGATCAATCCCCATTTTATGTTCAATTGCCTAGGTTCGATTCGATTTTTGATTGAAAGGAGTGAAAACGAAAGGGCCTTAAACTATTTGGTGAATTTCAGTGGCTTTACCCGTCGTGTTTTGGAGATTTCGCACCGGCCTGTGCATCGCGTTTCCGACGAACTGAAACTCTTGGCTCAATACCTGAAATTGGAAAAAAATCGCTTCGATGATAGCTTCAGTTATCAGATCAAAAACGAAATGGAGCAATGGGAGGAACGAGATGTTATTCCGGCGCTGCTGCTGCAACCGTTTGTGGAAAATGCAATTTGCCATGGCTTGTCTCCTTCCAACCGGAAGGAGAAATGTCTCCAAATTACAGCGAAAACGGGGGCGGCCCATATACAGTTAATGATTGAGGACAATGGAGTAGGGCTAACTGATTGCGAAACCGTGCAGACAGGGCATACAAGTATGGGGCACAAAATTACGGATAAACGGATCAACCTGTTTAACGCAAGCTATCAGGATCATATTCAGTGGCGTATCGAAAATCTCTTGGATCCCGATGGGAAGGTAGGTGGGACGCGCGTCCAGATCACCATTTTTATTGTGGACAATAAAGAGGGCGGATCCGAAGATAACGTAACGGTTAACCTCCCACTTGAACATAACTAAACTACCATTTTATACCCGACGCCGCGTACATTGATGATTTTAATATTGGGATCTTCCATGAGGTATTTCCGCAACCGGCTGATGAATACATCCAGACTGCGGCCGGTGAAAAAGCGATCGTTGTTCCAGAATTCGAAGAGGATCTCCTGCCGGTGGACGACCTGGTTGCGATGTTCGTAAAGCCGCTTAAGCAATTCGCTTTCGCGGTAAGACAATTGAATGTACCGATTACCAATGTGCAAGGTGTGTTTGATGTTATCCAGCAGGTAATTGCCGATCATTAATTGTTCGCCTGGATTATACCGATTGCTGAGTCTGAGTAACGATTCCATCCGGGCAATGAGTTCATCCATGTTAAAGGGTTTCTTCAGATAATCATTGCCGCCTGATCGGAATCCGCTAAGCACATCTTCCAAGGCTGTACGCGCCGTGAGGAAAATCAGGGGAATGGTGCGGTCGTGCTGGCGGATTTTGGATGCTAAGGTATAGCCGTCTATTTCGGGCATCATGACATCCATGACAACAATGTCTGGTTTTGAGAGCTGAAATGAATGCCATGCCTGTGCACCGTTGGTACAATGCCTAACACGGAAGTGTAGGGTCTGCAGGCTGTCCATGACAATCGTGGCTAACTTCGTCTCATCTTCTGCAAGTAGTACGTCGATCATACCTTGGCGTTCTTGGGAATGAAGAGTGTGAATACGCAGCCTTCGCCGGGCGTACTGTCGAGCGCAATGGATCCTCCGTGTTGTTGGACAACTTGTTTGACATAGGAGAGGCCTAAGCCGAATCCTTTTGCTGCGTGGACATTGCTGCGCGGGACTCGAAAGAAAGGTTCGAAAATCCGGCGGTGATAAGCACGCGGAATGCCTATTCCGTTGTCCGATACACTCAGTTGTACAAATTTGCCTGCGTTTGGCGGTTGTATTACAATGGATACCTGGGTGGCGTGATATTTTACCGCGTTATCGAGCAGGTTGGTGACTACATTTTTCATATGCTCCGGATCGCCGTAAAGGTTTTCTATAGCGTGGGCAGTAATGAAATGGAAATCCACCGGCGTAGTCCGGGCATTGATTTCTGCAGTTGCGATACATTTCTTGATGAGATCCGTAAGGTTGTAAGGTCGGCAGTGGAGTACGATGGAATGATGCTCGCCTTCTGCTATCTCAAGCACACTGTCGATCAGGGAAGAAAGGTGATCGAGCTCTTCACGTGAAATGGACAGGTAGAGATCCCGGCGTTCTTCGTCTTTGGTGTCCGCATAGCTTTGCAATGCCTGCACCGCAGCGGAAACCGTAGCAATCGGCGTTCTGAACTCATGCGTCATGTTATTTACAAATGCCTTCCGGAGCATTGCCAGCTTATTTTGTTTAAAGATGGTGTGGAAGAGGTAGATGAAACAACCGACGATGGTAGCTACCAAAGCGACGGAAATAATCAGTTGCCAGCTAAGGCTGTACAGCAGATACTGCCAAGGGTGGTTGAAAGAGGCAGAGATAAATTTGCCGTTTTCGGGGTCAATGAGTAGGGGACGAATGGAAAATCCCGTTCCCGCCATGCCGTCCAATAATCGGGCCTCGGGCGTCAGTAGGGTTACAGCTGTGTGATTGCCCGATACGGATTCATGCCGATGTGGCGGTGCTTCTATTACATTCAGCGTGAAATCCGTGCGTATATGGTTTCTTTTCAGTTCCTGCATAAACGTTTGCCGGATATTGAGCAATGCCGCGCTATCCAAGGGTGTTTGCCCGAATAAAAAACTGGGCAATAGCCGACGGGGACCATCGCTTGGAAAGGGAGAACCTGCTTGCACGCCGATCACGTCTGCACGGTGCCGTAACAAGCTATCGTGTTCATGCTGTTGCAAGCGATCTAACAGCAGATACAGGGAATCAGGATTGGTACCAGGGAACGTGGTGGTAAGGGTGGCGATTAGCTTTTTAGCGAAAGCAGGGCGGATTGCCCGCCGGACACGAAACTTAGGCTGTTCGTGCGTATCTTCCTGTTGTTGGATGGTTTCCTGGATCGCGTCAAACAGGGCTCGTTCGGCGGTAGCCAAAAACAGCTCCATCCGTTGGTTATAGCTTCCATAAAGCCATGACCCGAGCACAACAACGATCCCTATACCGGCCGCTACGATGAGGATCACTATGAGCCTAAGGCTATCTTTCATAATCAGGCCAAATGTATAACACAAGAAAATAGATGAACATAAGCATTAACCATATTTAACAAATTGTAACATTCATTAACACTCGATATCCACAGTTTTGTGACGGTTTTAATTCACAGTCTATGGACATTCGTAAAGGTTATAAGTTTAATGTCTTCCCTGTTTTTGCATGGTTTTACGCAGTAATATTTGCCGTCGCCTGCAAGCAGGGGGAGGGTATCCGGTTAGATAATGAAGGGATCGACGATCTGGGGATTGAAATTGTCGACACGCTGACAGTTGATGCCCGTACATTCTTGCTCGATCCGCTACCGACGGCTGCTACGGGTACGATCTTGGTGGGCAGTCTCCGGGATGAGGCGTTGGGAGAACTTCGTCTGTCATCTTATTTCAGAATTTCCAACAGTGAACTGAATTTATCCGGTTTGCCTGCGGACGCTGTTTATGATTCCTTGTCCTTGCGGTTGTTTTACGATGGCTATTACTACGGCGACACCACCGCTCAACTGCAGCTAGCCCTTCACAGGCTGTCCGAAGACTTGGAACTATCCGAATTGCCAGTCGCATTAGAGGATGACGAGTATCCCGTTTTTGTGTCCGGAGAAACCCTGTGGAGCGATCAGTCGGTTGCGTTTGAACCTACCGCATTAGGCTCCGCAACGTTTTTACCAAGGCCTCTTTCCACATCGGATACGGTGAGGATTAAACTGGACGATGCCTTGGGAAGATCGCTGTTTGATATGGCGATGAGTAACGATACGCGTTTAACGAATGCCGAAGATTTCATCGATTTTTTTAAAGGGTTGGTATTGATGCCAGCGGGAGACAACCAATGCATTGTGGGCCTTCGGGATTCCATCGCGTTGAACCTCCATTATTCCTACGAGCGGCAGTCCGATGGTATGCGTGCATCGGATACGTTAAGATTTACGTTAGGATCAACGGATTATCAATATAATCAGGTTACGTCAGATCGGCAAGGGACTGTTTTAGCGGATCTTTCGTACGAAAACAACCAACTGCCCGAGTCTGCTACGCTCCACCGGACCTTTATTCAAGGGACGTCGGGAATCGTAACCCGTTTACGGTTTCCCACCGCCCGTCAGTTTGTCAACAGCGCCAATATTGCGATCAGTAAGGCCCAGTTAATTATCGAGACAGACCAGTCCGCCCATGCATTATACCCTCCACCGGCGAGTTTGGTTATGATGATAGCCAACCCCTACGGTACGCCTGTTTCGTTCCTGCCGGCCAGTTATGCGGAAGCGACGCAAACCGCTTACTACCAAGCGGCCGATCAGGCTGGGGGCGCCGGTAATGGGAAATATGTGTTTGACCTTACCGAATACATCAGTGAAATGCGGAACAACACATCCAGCGAGTCGGAGAGCCTTTTGCTTACCATTCCGACAGCCGATTTAATGGCAACTGTGAACCGATTAGCCGTTGCTACCCAAGGGAATAAGCCCGCAATTAAATTACACTTATTATACGTAAAATTTTAAGACAATGAAAGAATTAGGATTAAGTAAACTGTTATTGCTTGTGGTCGTCTCCCTGATGCTGGGTGCTTGTTCAAACGATGGTGAAGATGATCCGGATGAATGGGTACGGGTAGCTGATTTCGAGGGGTTGCCGCGTAGTGGTGCTGCCGGTTTTACCATCGGCGATTATAGCTATGTAACCACGGGATACGGAACCAACTCGACCCGATTTAACGATACATGGCGGTATAATCCATCACAGCAAACGTGGACCCGGATGGCTGATTTCCCGGGTGAAGCACGAAACAACGCCGTGGCGTTCGTCGTTAATGGCAAGGGATACGTAGGTCTGGGCACCAATTCGACGGTCATGTTCAACGACTTTTATGAGTATGATCCGGTTGGAGATGCGTGGGCCCGGATAGACAATTTCCCGGGGGCGGCGCGGTATGGCGCCGTGGCATTCACCTTGAATAATCTAGGGTATGTAGGCACGGGGCGCGACGTAGATGCGCAGGATTATAACGATTTCTATAGTTACCAGCCTGATACCGAACAATGGACAAAGGTGAACAGTACACCTGCAAAACGGTCTTTCTCTTTTGCATTTGTATTGGACGGGCTCGCCTACTTGGGCGGGGGTACAAATAACAACCAAAACGTATCTTCCTTTTATGCATTCGATGGTGCTGCATGGACGGAGAAAGAGCCGCTTTCAGGTCGTGACGATGATTATACTTACAGCCTTACCCGATTGAGCCCTGCGGCCTTTGTATCAGATGGTACGGCTTTTATCAGCGGGGGCCTTACCAGTTACAACGGCTCGGCTACCGGGTCGACTTGGCGCTATGTACCGTCTGGTGATTATTGGGAAGAACACCAGTTGTTTTTGGGTTCATATCGTCAACAGGCGGTTACCTTTGTGCACGACGGGACCGCCTATATCGTGACGGGCCGCAGTGGCACGGTCCCTTTTGACGATATGTGGCAATTTGTTCCCATTGCTTGGTAGGTATCAAATACGTGAAAAAATGAAGAGATATTGGCTTATTGGTATGGTGCTTGTTTGCACAGTTTGGTCGTCAAAAGCTCAGTGGGCGATTGATTACAGTGTCCATGCCGGCGTTACGTTTCCGAGATATTTCCTGAGCGACATCAGCAGTGGTGTTAGCCGGGAAGCCTCGCCGACGGTCAATGGGCAATTGGCGGGCTTAATTACCTTTTTCCCCACTAAATATGTAGGATTCGAAACGGGTATTTCCATCGTCGGACTCGGAGCCAAGCTCGAAAAATCCGAGTTTGGCTCCCGGGAGGTTACCCAGCATACCTACTGGCTACAGGCCCCGCTGTCGGTAATCGGTAAGATGCCATTCAACGATTCGAGCCATGTGTTTATAAAAGTAGGCGGGTACTTCGGATATGGCTTGTACGGAAAAAATTACCTAAGTGGTTCTTACGACGGATCAGCTAGCGAGGATTTTATCTTCGGTACCGGAGGTACGCAGCAGTCAACAGACTATGGGTTTGTCATGGGCATGGGGTATCAAACCAAACGGGGGTATGTGATCTCGCTCAATTACCTGGCTGGCATACGGAACATCGCCCCATCCAGTGCCTCCTACGATCAGCGCAACGGTGCATTTTCTCTATCAATTGGCTATCGTTTTTAGCTGATATCGGCAATTTTTCCGTACCTTTGCCCCCGTTTTTAGACTGTGGGCATAGACGATATTTTATTGAAATACCGTGAAAGCGGAAAAGTAGCCGATTTTGCGAAGGCATTGCAAGGCAAAAGTCCAAAAATCCAGCTTCGTGGATTAATTGGGTCAGCTGATGCGATGGTGGCCGTAGCATGCTATCAATTGCAGGAGCGGCCAATGGTATTTGTATTACCCACCCACGAAGATGCTTCCTATTTTCTGAGCGACCTGGAAGGTCTATTGGACAGGCAGGTGCTGTTTTTTCCCGCTTCCTACCGCAAAGCGTTTGATTTCACGCAGACGGATAGTGCGCATGTTTTGCAACGTGCTGAGACACTCAGTACGCTAAATCATGCCTCCGAGCTGCCCAAAATGGTGGTCACCTATCCCGAGGCATTGGCGGAAAAAGTGATCAATCGGAACGATCTGCAGAAAAATACGCTGGAAATCACCCAAAGCAGTAACCTCGACATCGATTTCATCAACGAGTTCTTGCAGGAATACGAGTTTGAACGCGTGGATTTCGTTTACGAACCCGGCCAATATGCGATCCGCGGCGGTATTGTGGATATTTTTTCGTTTTCAAACGATCTGCCCTACCGCATTGAGTTTTTCGGCAACGACATCGAAAGTATCCGTACGTTCGATATTGAAAGCCAGCTGTCGGTAAGTAAAATCCATACAGTAACGATTGTACCCAACGTACAGGCAAAGTTTCTGACAGAAGGCAATATCTCGCTGTTGGAATACATCTCGGCAGATTCGGCCATCTGGTTTGAAGATGTCCAGTTTACACTGGATGTGGTGGCCAAGGGCTATAAGAAGGCCGGCGAGCTTTGGAAAGCGCTTCCCGATGCCGATAAACGTCAGAATCCTGAATGGATCGATCCGCGGTTTAATTTTGTGGATGAAAAGAACCTTGCCGCCATGATGCACGATTTTGCTGTAGTAGAGTTCGGCAAGCAATATTTCTACCAGGCTACTGAGTCTATTTCATTCGACCAGCGCCCACAGCCTTCGTTCAATAAGGATTTTAGCTTGTTGATCCATAATTTTAAAGAAAACGAGAAGGCGCATATCCAAAACTGTATCTTCAGCGATTCGCCCAAGCAGATTGAACGGCTCATCACCATTTTGGACGATCTGGATAAATCCGTGACGTTTACGCCCATTCATACGGCCCTGCGTGAAGGGTTTGTGGATATCGAACTGGGTGTCGCCTGTTATACGGATCACCAGGTTTTTGACCGGTATTATAAATACAAACGCAAAAAGGGTTACGAACGTTCGCAGGCCATTACGCTTAAAGAACTGCGGGACCTGAAACCCGGCGACTACATTACCCACATCGACCATGGCATTGGCAAATATGCTGGACTGGAGAAGGTGGAGGTTAATGGCAAAATGCAGGAGATGATCCGGTTGGTGTACGCCGACAATGACCTGTTGTATGTAAATATCAACTCGCTTAACCGCATCTCCAAATACACCGGCAAGGAAGGCTCGGTTCCGCGCATGAATAAACTGGGCACCGATACGTGGGACAAGCTGAAGAAAACCACTAAAAAAAAAGTTAAGGACATTGCGCGGGACCTGATCAAGCTTTATGCCCAGCGTAAAGCGCAGACGGGAAATGCCTATCCGCCCGATACCTACCTGCAAACGGAACTGGAAGCTTCCTTTATTTACGAAGACACGCCCGATCAGGAGAAGGCTACATTGGATGTAAAGCGCGACATGGAATCGCCGCATCCGATGGATAGGCTGGTGTGCGGCGACGTGGGCTTCGGCAAGACCGAGGTTGCCATCCGGGCGGCATTCAAAGCGGTGGCAGACAGCAAGCAGGTGGCTGTATTGGTGCCGACAACCATTCTGGCCATGCAGCATTACCGTACGTTTTCTGAGCGGCTCCAGGGCTTTCCATGCACGATTGACTACATCAACCGGTTCAAAACCACCAAACAAATCAAAGATACCCTGGCGCGGTTGGCGGAGGGGAAACTGGATATCATCATCGGCACGCATCGCTTGGTGAGCAAAGATGTCAAATTCAAGGACCTCGGCCTGATGATCGTGGACGAGGAGCAGAAATTCGGCGTGGGCGTGAAGGAGAAACTTAAGCAGCTCCGGGCCAACGTGGATGCGCTTACACTGACGGCTACACCCATACCGCGTACATTGCATTTCTCGCTGATGGGGGCACGTGACCTGAGTATCATCAATACGCCGCCGCCGAATCGCCAGCCTGTACAGACGGAACTGCATGTCTTCAATGAAACATTGATCCAAGAGGCAGTGAGCTATGAAATAGACCGCGGTGGCCAGGTATTTTTTATCCACAACCGGGTGGCCGATTTGCCTCAACTGGGTTTGCTCATCAAGAAGCTGGTGCCGCATGCCCGCGTGGGTGTAGCGCATGGGCAGTTAGAAGGCGATGCGCTCGAAGATGTCATGCTTAAATTCATCAACCACGAGCACGATGTGCTGGTAGCCACCACCATCATTGAGGCTGGGTTGGACATCCCCAATGCCAATACGATTATCATCAACCATGCCCACATGTTTGGCCTTAGCGACCTGCATCAGATGCGTGGACGTGTGGGGCGTACCAACAAAAAGGCTTTTTGCTATTTACTGAGTCCGCCGCTTTCCACGCTTACTTCGGAAGCTTACAAACGGCTTAGCGCCATCGAGGAGTTTTCGGAATTGGGTAGTGGGTTCAATGTCGCGATGCGCGACCTTGATATCCGGGGCAGCGGGAACCTGCTGGGGGCAGAGCAGAGCGGCTTTATTGCGGAGATCGGTTTTGAAATGTATCACAAGATATTGGATGAGGCTATCCAGGAGTTGAAGGACGACGAGTTTTCAGATCTTTTCAAAGACGTGAAGCCGCGTGATTTCGTTCCTTTTACACAAATTGATACCGATCTGGAAGTACTCATTCCGGATGAGTACGTGACGAACGTGGCGGAACGTTACAACCTGTACAACGAGATTGCCAAACTGGAAAATGAAGCGCAACTTGAAGCATTCAAACAGTCTTTACGTGACCGCTTCGGACCGGTACCACACCCCGTGGAGGAACTGCTCAACACGCTACGCCTCCAGTGGTTAGGCAAAGAAATCGGTTTCGAGAAAATCTCTTTTAAGAAAAACGTGCTGCGCGGTTATTTCGCCACCAACCCGGGTTATTTCGAAAGCGACCGCTTCGGTAAAGTGCTCCAGTTCGTGCAGCAGAATCCGACGATTTGCAACCTTAAGGAAGTGAAAGAGTCGCTCCGCATTGCTTTCGAGCAGGTACCTGACATTGGGCAGGCCATCCGTATATTGGGCGATATGGCAGCGTGATCATATTCCCAACGAAAACCGATCGACTCAAGGTATACAGGCGTTCGTCCCGTCTGCTTTCTTGGAATTTATTGAGTAGTCTACTTTTTTCGTAGACTAATTTTTTATTTGCATTTTTGTAGACCTAACGCGCATTGGATCATATGGAAAATACAGGCTTGGATTCCCCTGATGAACCGGTAACCGTGAATGTATACCAAGCAAGATGGGTTGCGTTTCTGGTTTCGATCCTGACGATTGGGTACCTTGCGTCTGGATATTGGTTTATTCCCACGTTCCTCGTTCCGGATTTTTTTCTACGGGCATCCCAACAGGGAAACTATAGTTTGCTCGAGCGCCTAAGCGACGTACTGCTCAACGTATTTCGCATGGGCAATAGTCCGGTGGATCGTGCGCCCAGGCGGTTTGCGGTTTGGGTCGGATTTCTATTCGCAGGCGCCATAGCGATCCTGTATGGGATAGGCGCTTCGTCCATTTCGTATATCCTTGCGGACGTGCTGGTTATTTTTGCAATTTTGGAGGCCGCTTTTGGCTTTTGCGTAGGTTGCCGTATCTATACCATAGTTAAGTCGTTGCTGCCATCAAGAAGTCAATAAATTAGTATACCATGAGTCATATTGAAACGGATTTAATCCACGCCGGGCAGGCATTTAACGAAACCCGTTCAGTGGTTCCACCTATTTACCAGACCGCTACCTATTTTGCGGATACCAATCCCGAGGATTTTCTTAAAGCAGCGACGGAAGCTCGTTATCCTTATTTTTATCAACGCCACGGCAATCCGGTGAGTAGTCAGGCTGCCGAATTGATTGCCAAACTGGAGGGGAAAGAGGCCGCTTTGCTCACCGCGACGGGCATGGCCGCGATCAGTACGGCGGTATTATCCGTGATTCGAGCAGGCGACCACGTGGTTGCGCAGCTTTCCCATTATTCGGCGGCAAGCATCTTGCTGAAAGAATTGCTTCCGCAGTTTGGGGTCGAAATCTCGTATTTTGATCAACAGGATACTTCCTCGTTAGATGCAGCGTTGCGGGATAATACAAGGCTTATTTATCTCGAAACTCCATCAAATCCAAATTTGGCAATTACTGATTTGGTGTATGTAGCTGACGTGGCCAAATCACGCGGTATTACAACGATCTGCGACAATACGTTTGCCAGTCCCATCAACCAGCGGCCCGGTGACTTCGGTATTGATGTGGTTGTTCACAGCGCAACGAAGTATCTGGGCGGACACAGCGACTTGACAGCTGGTGTGATTTGTAGTAGTGAAGAAATGGTGAACAAAGCATGGAAGAAATTGTTGTCTTTGGGTGGTGCATTAGCACCATTTGATGCCTGGTTGCTGCTTCGGGGATTGCGAACACTCGCTCTCCGGGTGAGGCAGATCAACGAGAACGCGTTGGCATTAGCCCATTGGTTTGAAAAACACCCGTTGATTAAGCGCGTGCTGTACTGTGGCCTGCCGTCACATCCGCAGCACGAATTGGCGAAACGCCAGATGATGGGTTATACGGGGATGCTCTGCGTGGAAGTGGATGGAAGGAATGAGCAAGAGCAATTCGCACATGCACAGACGGTGCTGAACAACCTGCATGTTTTTGCAAATGCGGCGAGTTTGGGCGGAGTTGAATCATTGGCGGTACATCCGGCCAGTATGTGGGGACTGCACCATTCTCCCGAACAGAAACTGAAAGCCGGTATAAATGATGGCATGTTACGCATTTCCGTTGGAATTGAACATATCGATGATTTGATCGGGGATTTCGAACAGGCGCTAGCACAATGTGCTGACTAGCGAAAATGCAAATTTACACAAAAACGAAACCGCAATAATTGTATTTTAGCGCTCCATGACTAAACATAAGATATTATCATTTGGCGAATTGCTGTTGCGGTTGAGTTCCTCCGGTGAATCATTTTTGGGAGAAAATGGCCAGGTGGTCGTTTTTCCCGGCGGTTCGGAAGCGAATGTAGCCGCCTCACTGGGGCAATGGGGCGTCCCGTGCAGCTACTTGAGCCGCATTCCTGAGAATGACCTGACTTCACAAATCCTATCGACCTTGACAAGTCTCGGAGTAGATGTGTCGCCTTCGTTGCTGGAGGGGGACAGGCTTGGACTGTACTTCCTGCTGTCGGCAAATGGGCTTAGCAAGGGCGAAGTGGTATATGATCGGAAATATTCGGCTTTTAGCCAATTGAAGCCCGGTATGATTGATTGGGATCGGTTATTGGATGACTTCACCTGGTTTCATTGGAGTGCGTTAACGCCGGCTTTGAATGAAGACTTAGCAGCTGTTTGTCAGGAAGCATTGAATGCTGCACGCACCAAAGGATTAGTCGTGTCCGTTGATCTCAATTACCGCAATCGGTTATGGAATTACGGGAAGGATCCCATCGAGGTTATGCCGGGCTTGCTTCAATATTGTAATGTCGTAATGGGCAATATCTGGGCCGCCAATAAAATGCTCGGTACATCCGTATTGGAAACATTGGGAAGAGATACCGAACCGGATGTTTATTTTGAGCATGCCAAGGAATCCGCCCAAGAAATATTCGGGTTATTGCCCGAATGCCAGCACGTTGCCTATACATTTCGTTTTATGGACAGCGCGACCCATAATCTGCTGTATGGCACGTATCATACGCGGGAAGCGGACGTGATGTCGGCTATCAGTGAAACCAATCAGGTGATTGACCGGATTGGTAGCGGCGATGCCTTCATGGCAGGCTTGATCTATGCATTGGTAGCAGGTAAAGGAGGTCAAGAGGTGATCGATACCGCAACAGCCGCGGGATTCAAGAAATTGTTTGTCAAAGGTGATTTTGGAAACGGGGATTTAGGGCAAGGATTATTTTAATCATCAAAGGCTCCATCTGATAACCAAAAAGCAAAAAATAAACAGATGAAAAATACGCTCGAACATATTCTCCAGTATCCGATACTTCCGGTTTACTACCATGACGATATCCAGACTTGCACCAAAGTTGTGAACGCTTGCTACCAAGGTGGCATCCGTGTCTTTGAATTTGTCAATCGTGGGGATAAAGCTCCTGAGAATTTTTCTCAACTCCTGAGATTCCAGAAGGAAAACTGGCCGGATCTTTTGTTGGGAATCGGTACAATTAAAACGGCGGCAATGGCCGCTGCCTATATAGAGATGGGCGCAAGGTTTATTGTAAGCCCCGTGGTGAAGGCAGAAATTGCCGAGGTGACGCTTGGGAAGGACATCCTGTGGGTGCCGGGATGCATGACACCCACCGAGATCAGTCTAGCGGAAGACCTAGGTGCTCCATTGGTTAAGCTCTTTCCGGGCGATACGCTCGGGACCGGGTTTCTCAAAGGGATTAAACCGTTATTTCCTACCATGCGATTTATGCCAACCGGCGGCGTAAATCCGACAGAAGAAAGTATTTCCACGTGGTTCGATTCGGGTGTGAGCGCGGTGGGGTTAGGTTCCAAGTTGTTTGCGAAGCCCGAAGGAGCCACAGGCTACGATTGGTTGGTGGAACGGAGTAATGAACTGATGCGTACGGTGAGCGCTTACACGCAGCAATAAATAAGCAACGCTGCATAATAGATCATTGAACACCAAAGATATATGCGGTTTTTGATCCAAATGGCGCTGCTTAGTACGAGGAATGCGATTGTAAGTAATACAAGCCAGCTAATCTGGTTCCCCGTAGCGTTGAAGTATGCATAAACGACATGGACGGCGAGCACGTTAAACAGGAAAAGGGCGGCGGGCACTAGGTAGTGCTCTGTGTGTGTATCATGCCGTTTGTTGTATTTCCTTTTTGCTGCTTTCATGCCAAGGGTCGATGGTTACGGTTAAATAGGCGGGATAAGTACCGTAAGAGCGCGTAGCCAATTAAACCGATCAATAAGGTGTTGATCAGGATACCGGCGATGAACGAAGCTGTTGCATAGCCGACAAACAGACTCATCAAAGCAATTCCAACCAAAAAGAGTAGTACGGCCATGCTGTATACAAATGTGGTTTTCCATACATCTGTCCGGTGGAATTTCTTCTTTTTTTGACTGCGGAGCAGGAAGATAACGAAGCCGCTGATGGATAAGAAGCCACTGGTTAATCCGAGCAACGCATAGAGGGCCTTGAGCATCAATCCGCCGAAGTCGCCGAAGTGCAATGCTTCCTGTATGAAATAGAATTTGTGACTGGGCGGCTGTTGTCGGACATCGTACTTGAAAATTGGACGATAGTCTGTTTTTGAAAGAACCAGTACGTTGATGTCGCGTTCGTAAATCTGCCCCGCGATATTACCCCGCACGGTGACTGTTCCCGAACCGTTGGTTGAGGAAGAGAGTTGGCGGGGTTGAAGTGCTGGAAATTCTTTTTTTGCGGTTTTCAGGATTTCATTCCAATTGACGTGCATTGCCTTATCGGCTTCCGGTTCCATGACGATGGCTGCCTTGAATGTATTGGGGGTTTTGATCTCCAACCATCGCATTAGCCAAGGCTGTAATCCCAGCCAAGCACCGGTGAGCGCAATGACAACGTTAAATGCCAGTGCGCTTATGCCCAATATTTTATGCCAATCGGCCATGATGATACGCATGTCCCTGGTTTTTCGCAGCTTGGGCCACGACTGCTTTTTCATAAAATTGCCATAGATAAGCAGACCGGTGATGGCCACGACGGCCAATGCCAATCCACCAATGCCCACCAGCTGGCGCCCCCAGTATCCTTCATATAACCTAACATGCATCTGCCGCAGATAATTGGCCAAGGAATTCTGGTGATTGCGTTGCCCGATGATCCGATCTTTTCCGGCATCGATGAAAAAATCGACACGTTTCAAATTGCCACCTTCAGGTCGCAAAATGACATCAGCATGTACCACCTGTCCGGAATGATCGGGTAAGCTGATGGACAGCGAACTGTAGTCGGGATGTTGGTTGATTAATGAATCGATAGATTGACTGAATTGTGGGTCGCCTGTAGGGGAGGGGGACGACAGGGCATTGTAATGATGTCTGACAATCCATCCGTCGATTTCCGGAATAAATACGGCAACCGCGCCGGTAAGGCTGAGTGCACCGATGAGGATACCTGTATACAGACCTACCCAATGGTGAAGGCGCCAAAATAATTTTTTGTTATTCTCAGCTTTGCCGACGCGTTTGGACATGTTCAATCCGCTTAGAATGTATAACCTACACCGATCAGAAAGTTCCGTGGCGTGCCCGGATACAATCGGTTGAAATCGTAGCCGCCCACCCAATGGGTCTTGTTGAATACATTATTGAGGTTGGCAGACAATTTAAATTTGTCGATGGTGTAATACAATGCGGCATCGGCAACCACGTAAGACGGCAATGTGAGGATATCACTGAGCGTTGCACGTGTGCTTACGTAATTAGCTCCGGCTCCGATGCCGATACCGTTGAGGGCCGGAATTTTGAACGTGTATTTCGCCCAGATACCCCCTTGATTTTTGGGTGCATTGGGGAGTAGGTTGCCGACCTCTTTCGGATCATCGCTTTCCGTGATGACGGTCTCGTTAAGGGCAAAGTTAGCGGTCACGCTCAGGTTAGGTTTGATTTGACCGTATACATCCAATTCGATCCCGCGCGATCGTTGTTGCCCTAATTGTCTGAGCAGGTCTGGATTCCCTGGGTCGTTGGCATTGATTAGAATATTGTTTTGTTCAATGTGGTAAATCGCGGTATTAATGCTCAGCAGTTTATTGAGAAACTCCATTTTAGCGCCCCCTTCATACATCGTGCTGGTGAGTGGGTCAAACGGTCCGCCGAATGTCTCGGGGTCGCCAATGGTTCCGGCGCCTTGGGGTTGGTAACCCTGCGCGTAGGTGACGTATAAGCTTACAGGTTCTACGGGCGTGTAAACGAGACCGAATCGCGGGATGAATTTCTTTTGTTCTACTGTTTCTTCGTTACTCTTTTTATAATTTAACAGGTCGATATAGAATTCCTGCCTTACAGCCAACAGCGCTTGTATTGGGCCCCAGGTAATCTGATCTTGAAGATATACGCCATTTACGTAGTACTTCGTTATGGCTTGGGCGCTCGACTGATTAAAATAGCCAGAGATTTCAGAGATGGAATAGTCGGGATTTGTCAGATCGAAATGGGGTACATTGGGAATAGGGAGTCCGGTCTTTGGGTCAAAAAGGTAGTTTGTCCTGTTTGATGGATCGTAAGTACGATAGAACCCATTATTTGTTGCATTCCGATAACCTCCATTGGCATTGTAATTGGACCCACCTACGGGCGAAATGTTTTGAATGTAATCATAGCCTACCAACAGTTTGTGGGCTAATGGTCCAGTTTTGAAATCGACAACGAAATATAACGTGATGTTATCGTTGTAATTTTTCCGCTTGCGGCGAATGGTCTGCATTTGCATCAATGTAGGGATTTCTACGCTGTCTGCATCTAGCGCATAGCTATTAGAAGTGCGGTGTTCCAATAAATCTTCGTCGTAAAGGAACTTCATGTAGGAGGCGTTGAATGAGATTCGATCCGAAAGCTTATGCTGTAACGATGCTGTGGTATATAGATTAAGCTCATTGGCATAATCGTTTTCCTTACCGATTGCAAAAGAAATAGGAGTGGAATAGAGGTCGGTACCTGCCGTGGCTCCGAAAATGGGCTGACCACGATCCAGCCGTGACTTGGTTTTCGAGTACACGAAGTCCACGTTAACCTGCGTGCGGTCTGTGGGAAGGAACGTGATGGAAGGCGCAATGACCATGTCTTCACCGCCTTGCAGCACCCGGAATGACTGTGCGTTTTGGTAGGCAAGATTCAAGCGGTATAGCAGGGTTTTCTCCTTATTCATAGGGCCGGTAAAGTCGCTCACGATGCGATACGTATTGTAACTGCCGGTAGCGAAGCTTACCGATTTCCGAGCGACGTCGAGTGGTTTTTTGGTAACCGTATTTACGGTACCCCCTGGATCGGTATTGGCAAACAGCGCCGATGCCGGGCCCTTTATTACCTCGATACGTTCCACATTGGGAAGCAACGATTGTGACCAGCTATTGGTCGCATCCCTTAATCCGTTGATTAATGCATTTCCAGCCCTAAACCCCCGTAGCGTAAAATCATTGTTATAATAGGAAAAGGTATTCACCCCACTGATGTTTTTGAGTACATCGCTTGTTTTGAAAGCCTGCTGGTCTTCGATGACTTCTTTCGTTACATAGCTAATGGCCTGGGGTACGAACTTAATAGGCGTTTCGGTCTTGGTACCTGCAAACGACGACGTATTTTTATAAGTCTGCTCTTTCCGACCAAGGATTTCGACTGCCTGTAATTGATTTTCAGCGGGTGCAAGCGTTACCGATAGGTTGTTGCTGTTCGCAGCAGGCAACGAGATGCTGAGGCGGGTTGCCTCGTATCCGAGGTAGGAAAAAATCAACATATAGTGGCCATCGGATAAGCCTTCAAAGGAAAAAGTGCCCTTTTCATCGCTGACCCGGCTATTCGGAACACCTGATACACGTACCGTAACACCCGCCAAAGGCTGTTGATCGATAGCCGAAATAACTTGTCCGCCCAACGTTAGATTTTGAGCATAGCTATCCGGATGCAAAAAGAGGGCAATTAGCACTGTGAAGAGGTAGGATCGTTTCCCCATATATTATTTGGATTTAATTTAAATAAAGTGCAATGTTAAAAGAAATATTCGTTAAATTCAAACCTCATCGAAAATGAGCCGAGGTAAATGCTATCTTTACAGCTATTGATTATAGACGCATTACCATTCGCTTAACCGCTTTGGATTACATAAAACAACGGGATAATGGAAAGAAAGACTTTTATCAAAAACATCACGTTTGGCGCGGCGGCTTTTACTATACTGCCAAGGCATGTATTGGGAGGTAAAGGTTTTTTGGCTCCGAGTGATCGCATTGCGCTAGGGTATATCGGAGTTGGAAAACAGGCGCTTGGATTGTTGGATAATATCAATAGCTGCCCGGAAACGATTGTATTAGCAGCTAGCGACGTGGATTCGAAAAAATTGACCCGTTTTGTTGAACGCGCGACCGAAGCGAATGCGAAGAAAGTAGCAACGCCTGTGATCGGTTTTAGGAAATACCGGGAATTGTTGGAACGGAAAGATATCGATGCAGTAGTGGTTGCTACGCCCGATCACTGGCATGCGCAGATCTGCGTCGATGCGGCCAAAGCGGGCAAAGATATTTATTGTGAAAAACCATTGGCGCTGACTATCACCGAAGGTCGGGCAATGGTAAACGCGGTTAGAAAATACAAGCGTGTATTGCAGACAGGCAGTATGCAGCGCTCATGGAAACCCTTTCGGCACGCGAGTGAACTGATTACAAACGGCTACATTGGCGATATCAAGGAAATTAATGTGTCTGTCGGGGAGCCTGTCAGGCAATGCGATCTGCCTTCGCAGACGATTCCCGATGAACTGGATTGGAATTTATGGATCGGGCCATCGCTTTATCGCGGCTACCATCCCATCTTGGCACCTCCCATCGAGAACACCAAGGATTGGGCCGGATGGAGAAGTTATCATGGCTTTGGTGGCGGTTTCATCACTGACTGGGGAGCTCATATGTTTGACATTGTGCAATGGGCCTTGGGGATGGACGAAACAGGCCCGGTGTCCTTTCATGCACCAGAGGATCCATTGGCAAAGGAAGGGGCATCATTTCGCTATGCCAATGGCATAACGGTGAACCATAAACTTTGGGGACCCGGAAACGCTATACAGTTTGTCGGCACGGAAGGGACCATTGAAGTATCGCGAAGTTTCTTACGATCGACTCCTGGATCCATTGTAGAACAAACACTCAAACCTTCAGATAAACGGCTTTATCAAAGCGATAATCATTACCAGGATTGGGTGGATGCCATTAAAAAAAGGAACCGCCCCGTGGCTGATGTTGAGATCGGGCATCGTACAGCTTCTGTATGCAATGCCGTGAACATCGTCTATGAGTTGCAACGTGATGTAAAATGGAATCCAAAAAAGGAGGTGTTTGATGATGCTGCAGCAAACCTGATGCTGTCGAGGCCCTATCGGGCTCCGTGGGATTTTATGGATTTTTAAATGAAACTTCGACGACTGCTGGTTCTATACGATTGACTGGCAGTCGTTTTGCTCAGCGCAACCTTTCCCGATCGTATATCAACAGTATTCTCCCGTGCCTTCATCAACCCCACTCGATCGATTGTCTGGCATAGGAAGTGATTTAGCGTCTTGCTAACAAAAAATGTAGCCAGGTTAAAATAATTTTGGGCTGATTAATCCTTTGTTAAGCTTTTTTTAATGTACGCGTCTATTTTAGCAAGCTGAATTATAAGCACAACTATGATATTCCTAGCAACATTGAAGAAGTATTTTTTTTGTGGCCTGCTTTGTTTCGGTATGCTGGCCGCTGGCGCACAGACTAAACATAGCAGCCAAACCGATTACCCCTCATACAAGGGGCTTATCATGGCCGGATACCAGGGGTGGTTTCGGGCGGAGGGAGATGGGTCCGGTGCTAAAAACTACAGTTATGGAAGCGAGAAACGAACGGGCATTGACATGTGGCCCGATGTATCCGAATATGAAAAAACCTACGAAACTCCGTTCAAACTTCCCAATGGTCAACCGGCTCGTTTCTTCAGTTCGTATGACAAAAGCACCGTGGACCTCCATTTTAAATGGATGCGGGATTATGGAGTGGATGGGGTATTCATGCAACGTTTTTTCAGCAACGCGCGGCCTGAGAATCGGGATAATGCCGCAGCAACGATTCTGAAAAATGCGTTTGACGCAGCTTCGACGTATGACCGTGCGATCGCAGTGATGTACGACCTGTCGGGATTGAAGGCAAAAGGCGAAGATTGTTCCGCAATCATTGAAGATTGGAAATACCTGGTAGACGAGTTGAACGTGACCAATCAGGCGGGAAAGAAGACCTACTTACACCATAACGGGAAGCCGGTGGTGGCGATCTGGGGTGTTGGCTTTCCCGATCGGCCCTACAACATCCGGAATATTGGATTGGAACGCTTGATCGACTTCCTTAAAAATGATCCCGTGTACGGTGGATGCACGGTGATGCTGGGTGTGCCTACGGCATTCCGGCAGCTCAATGCGGATTGCGTAAATGATCCCTACCTGCATGAGCTGATAAAAATGGCCGATATCGTATTGCCTTGGACTGTACAGCGTTACAGCCCGTTGTTGCATAACGACATGGATCGCTTGCGGGATAACACGTTGGATGATCTCAAATGGTGTAAGCAAAACGGGGTAGCCTATGTGCCCTGTGTATACCCAGGCTTCAGCTGGCACAATTTGAGCAGGTACGAATTTCCGGATGACATCAAACCCGTGGGCTCCATCCCGCGTATGGGCGGTACGTTCTATTGGCAGCAGATTGCAACGGTTTTACGATCGGGAGCATCCATGTTGTACGTAGCGATGTTTGATGAGGTCAACGAAGGGACCGCTATTTTCAAAACAACCGATACGCCTCCTGTAAGCAAGCAGGCATCTTTCGTAGGAATCGAAGGTGTACCTTCAGATCATTACCTTTGGCTCACCGGCGAGGCAGCCAAGGTTCTCCGCAGGGAAAAGCCGTTATCAATAAAACTGCCGGAACGTAACGCTAACTAAAATAAACTACTTGATGATGATAAAAATATTCACTGCGTTCAACACGTTGCTCCTATTTATTTACGCGGGTGCCTTTGCACAGGTGAAGGTGGCCTGTGTCGGAGCCAGTATCACAGGAGGGCACGGCATTGACAATCCCGCCGAACGGGCTTACCCCGGCCAATTGCAGGCTTTGTTAGGCAGGCGGTATCAAGTTGCAAATTTCGGGGTGGGAGGGACAACGCTGCTGCGCAAGGGCGATTTCTCCTATTGGGATACCCAAGCGTATCAGGACGCATTGAAGTTTGCCCCCGATATGGTGTTCATCGATTTGGGAGGCAACGACGCCAAGGCAGTGAATAGATCCCATTACGGCGAACTGGTTCGTGATTGCCGTGATATGATACAATCGTTCCGGCAACTGCCGTCACAGCCCAGGGTGATTCTTTTACTTCCGTTTAAATCATTTGAAACCGATACCAACCAGATATGGGACAGGACGATCGTCAACGAGATCGCCCCCCGTATGCAGCAGGCGGCATTGGAAGAAGGCATAGAGGTACTCAATATGCACTCACTGCTCGTCGATAAACCAGCATTGTATATCGATAAAATCCACCCCGGGGAAGAGGCGGCCGGTATCATCGCCCACCGTCTGGCAGAACAGATTAACCTGGAGCTTGACACAGCATATGATGTGTTTAAACACCTTGGCCGGTCCTTTACACCGGGTTCCTTTTTTGGTTACGAAGAAGCGGATTTCACATTGGATGGCCGGGAATGCAAGGTAGTAAAACCCAAACGCGTGGCCAATGGAAGGCCGTGGGTTTGGCGGGCCCGGTTCTGGGGACATGAGCCGCAAGCGGATATTGCACTACTGGAACGGGGGTATCACATCGCGTATTGCGATGCGGCAGAAATGCTGGGCAATGAAACGGCTATTTCGTTGTGGAATACGTTCCATGCGATACTTTACGATGCCAGTCTGAATCGCAAGGCGCTTTTCGAAGGAATGAGCCGTGGGGGTGTTTATGCATTGAATTGGGCGGCAGCGAATCCGGATAAGGTTGCAGGTGTGTACGTAGACAATCCGCTGCTCGACATGCGTGCTTATGCGCTGCTGAAAAGAGAAATGGCCGATGGGATCCGTCAGGCATTTGGCCTGGCAACCGATGGAGCCGTGGAAAATTTTAAGGGAAGTCCGATGGATAAAATCACGGCTATTGTAAGTGGTGGCTATCCGATACTGATTCTTTGCGCGGATGCGGACGAGGCCGTGGATCCCGAAACCCAGACGCTTGCTTTTGAGCGGAAAGTGAAGGCGGCAGGTGGCGACATCACGGTCATCATGAAACCTGGATTCAAGCATCATCCCCATGCCTTTCCCAACCCGACCCCTATTGTTGATTTCATGTTGAAGGCCACTGCTGCAACTTCCGTTGCCAGTTCACGTACCGGAGAGATCCGAGCGGGATGGATGGACCGGGCGCGTTTTTCGAATGGAGGTAACCGGCCCGTTGGTAGGAACGTGCTTTGGTATAAGCAATCTGCCAGTGTCTGGGAAGAAGCATTGCCAATCGGGAATGGCCGTTTGGGTGCAATGGTATTCGGTGGGGTTGCCGACGAACGGATTCAGCTTAATGAGAGTTCACTTTGGGACGGTTATGCGCTGGATCCCAATAATCCGGAGTCACTGAAAACACTGCCCGAGGTTCGGAAGCTGCTTTTTGAAAATAAAAACAACGAAGCAGTGAAGCTGGCTGAGCAAACCATGATGGGCCGCCCGCGTGGTGTAAAACCCTACCAATCACTGGGTGAGCTTTGGTTTGATACACCGCATCTGGCGGTGACGGATTATACACGGAGCCTTGATCTGGCTACAGGGATTGTCACCGTACGGTACCGTCATAATGGCGTGTGGTATACCCGCGAAACCTTTGCTTCTGCAGATCATGATGTGATTGTCGTGCGGTTTACTGCTGATCAGGGGAGAAAGATCACCGCTTCATTTACCTTGCGGCGTCAGCAGGATGCCGTGGCTGTGCCACACCCCACGGATGCTCAATCGTTGTTGTTGAAGGGGAGGTTACCGATCAAAGATGCCGATGGGAATGATCGGGGTATCCGGTTTGCTGCACAGCTGAAGGCCGTGACGGCCGGCGGCCGTACCGCGTTTCATGACGACGTCCTGGCGGTAACAGATGCGGATACGCTGACCTTGTACATTGCCGGCGCAACCAACTATCCCGGTCTTCAACAGATCCACAGCACATATGATTTTTCCGGCGTTCCTGAAGATAGCTGTGCGGCGGCCATTGCCAAGGTGATGCGTCAACCTTATGAGATGGTGAAAACGGCACAGATTCGGGAGCACCAACAGTATTATGGCCGCGTGGCGCTTGAATTGGGCGCCGTAGACGAAAAAGGTAAAACATTGGCCACGGACGAGCTACTGGAAGACGCCAGGAAAACAGGCCAGCTTCATCCTTCACTGGTGGAAACGTATTTTCAATATGGACGTTACCTGCTCATCGCGAGTTCACGGCCGGGGACCATGCCTGCAAACCTGCAAGGATTGTGGGCATGGCAGATGAATCCGCCATGGAATGCCGATTATCACACCAATATCAATCTCCAGATGAACTACTGGCCCGCAGAGATTACCAACTTGCCGGAGATGCATCTGCCCTTGTTTGACTTAACTGAAGCCTTGGTAAAACCCGGCGAACGCACGGCCAGTGTATTGTATGGTGCGGATGGCTGGGTGGTACACCACTTGACCGATGCCTGGGGATTTACAGCACCAGCGGATGGACCGCAAGGTATCTGGCCGATGGGGGCCGCATGGCTGGCGCAACACCCCTGGGAGCATTACTGCTATACATTGGATACGGCATTCCTACGGCAGCGCGCTTATCCCCTGATGAAAGGAGCCGCTGAGTTTATCCTCGATTTCATGGTAGAAGCTCCAGCGGGCACACCCGTGGCAGGTAAACTGGTGACAAACCCCTCCTATTCGCCGGAGAATTCGTTTATTTTGCCCAATGGAGACCATTCGGTCTTTACGTACGGTGCAACAATGGATCTGGAGATTATCCATGATTTGTTGACGAACTGCATTGCGGCTGCCAAGATTCTGGATGTAGACAAAGATTTCAGGGACACATGCTTAAAAACACTTTCCAGGTTGGCGCCGATCCAGATCAGCAAAACCACAGGCCGGGTAATGGAGTGGGTGGAAGATTATAAAGAAGTAGACCCGCACCATCGGCATACGTCGCATTTGTTCTCGCTTCACCCCGGTAACCAGATATCCGTGACCGGTACACCTGAACTTGCGGAAGCTGCCAGGAAGACCTTGATCGCGCGTGGAGATGATGGTACCGGTTGGGGGTTGGCCTGGAAGATCAATATGTGGAACCGCCTGCACGATGGCGACCATGCCTATAAGCTACTGGGGGTATTGTTGAAGGAGAAGACGCTCCCCAATTTGTTTGATAACCACCCACCTTTCCAGATCGATGGGAACTTCGGTGCAACAGCTGCAATTGCGGAGATGCTTGTGCAGAGCCATGTACCGCTTAAAAATAATCGCTTCGAGGTTCACCTGTTGCCTTCCTTGCCCACAAACCTGGCAAAAGGATCGGTAAAGGGATTACGTGCACGGGGGGATTTCGTCCTTGATCTTTCATGGGAAAATGGAACGTTGAAAGAGGCCCGCATTTTTGCCGAAAAAGGAGGAAAGCTGACGCTGCGGCTCGGTGACCGGACAGTGAACTTTAAGACGAAAAAAGGAGAGACCTTAAACTTAAATGGCGCGTTGAAGCGTATTTAGACATTAGCACATCGTTGCCACGAATGGGCTTGTTTAATATAAATAAGATATGAAGCATATAAAAATGATCGGTGCACTCGTAATCATGTGCATCAGTGGACAGGTGTTGTTTTTCGGACATGCACATGCACAGGGAAACAAAATCTTGGTATTCAGTAAAACGGCTGGATTTCATCACGGGTCTATCAAACAAGGGGTCGCGGCCATTCAGCAGCTGGGATCGGAACACGGCGTAGCAGTAGATACGACCATTGATGCAGCAAAATTCACCGATGCCAATTTGAAACAGTATGCTGCGGTGATTTTTTTGAGTACAACCGGCGACGTATTGGACGATGCCCAACAGCAAGCGTTTGAGCGCTATATCCAAGCGGGCAATGGCTATGTAGGTATTCATGCAGCGGCAGATTGCGAATATGATTGGCCCTGGTATGGCAAGCTATCGGGCGCCTACTTTGCCGGCCACCCAGCGCCGCAGGAAGCCGTATTGGACGTGCTTGATAAAGATTTTCCGGCAACGCAGGGATTGCCCTCCAAATGGAAGCGGCAGGATGAATGGTATCGCTTCCGGCAATTTTCCAGAGAGGTAAAAGTCCTGATCAACCTTGACGAAAATAGCTATGACCCTGCCGAGCAGGGCATGGGTAACCCACATCCGATTTCGTGGTATCATGCATACGATGGCGGCAGGGCTTTTTATACAGGCTTGGGGCATACGGAAGAATCTTTTTCCGAACCCCTTTTCCTGCGACATATTTGGGGAGGAATTACCTACGCAATGGGCCATTAGGTGGACAGATCAACTAATTTAAAGGACTAGTATACTAAAACGAAACAGATGGAACCTGCCTGAATTGCAATTCACAAAATGACATTAATAATTCTTGCAAGCTCCATTGCCTTAAAAAAAACAATTTATTCTAATGAAAAAACACTATGTAATTGGGTTGATGGGGGCGCTGTCCTTTGCCGGACTTTCGATGTCCTGCAACGGACCGGGCAAGTCGCTCAAACGGGATGAAAACGGCAAAATTATCGTTGATACATTGCCTTCCCCGGCGTATCTATCGCCGGAGGAAAGTATGGCTCAAATTTATCTACAGCCGGGATACCGGTTGGAATTGGTAGCAAGTGAACCCATGATCCATGAACCGGTGGCCATCGCGTGGGATGCCAATGGACGGATGTTTGTTGCGGAGATGAATACCTACATGCAAGATGTTAACGGTACAGGTGAAATGCAGCCGGTATGTTCGATCAAACGGCTGGAAGATACGGACGGCGACGGGAAAATGGATAAATCAGTTGTCTTTATCGACAGTTTGGTATTGCCACGGATGATTCTGCCATTGGATGACCGGCTGTTGGTAGCCGAGACGTTCGACAACAGCATCTATAGTTACCGGGATAGGGATGGCGATGGAGTGGCCGACCAGCGGGAAGCGGTTTTTGTCAACGACCGGCCCAATACCAACAACCTGGAACACCAGCGAAGTGGCTTGGTGTGGAATCTGGATAACCGCATTTATCTGACCGTCGAAAATGTACGGTACCGTTACGAACAAGGTAAGCTGGTTGCCGAAGAGCTGGAAGAAAGCCCGGGTGGGCAATGGGGGCTAGCCAATGATGACTATGGACGGTTATACTTTTCCGCAGCAGGAGCTGAAATACCGGCACTGGGCTTCCAGCAAAATCCCTACTACGGCCGGCTCGATTTTAACGATCAGTACGATGATGAATTCAAGGCTGTGTGGCCGGTGATCGCTACGCCCGACGTTCAGGGGGGATTGAACCGGCTTCGTCCGGACAGCACGTTGAACCATTTTACCGCATGTACGGGGCAGTCAATTTTCCGGGGTACGTCCTTGCCCAAGGATATGGTGGGGGACCTGCTGATCTGCGAGCCGGTAGGGCGGTTGATCAGACGGGCGAAAGTAGCGAACAACGATGGAAAGATATCATTGACAAATGCCTACGATCATGAAGAGTTCATTTCATCATCCGATATGAATTTCAGACCGGTGAACACGCAGACCGGTCCCGATGGTAATCTCTACATCGTGGACATGTACCGGGGTATTATCCAGGAAAGCGAGTGGACCAAAGAAGGAAGTTTCCTTCGGCCGAAAATTTTGGAACGTGGGCTCGATAAAAACATCGGCCGTGGCCGGATTTATCGGTTGGTTTATGACGGCATGAAGCCGGATACCACCCGCCCGAAAATGCTGGAAGGAACCCCCGCGCAACTGGTTCAATACCTACGGCATCCAAACGGTTGGTGGCGTGACAATGCCCAGAAATTGCTGGTGCTGCGGGGGGATACCAGCGTAGGAGGCGCGCTTCGGAAAATGGTCGCCTCATCGCCGGAGCAGCTAGCCCGGATCCATGCGTTATGGACGTTGGACGGTTTGGGGATATTGGACCTGACGACATTAGCGGCTGCGTTGTCCGATCGAGACGCTCAAGTTCGCAAAACCGCTGTTTGGGTAGCCGATGGAACGGCGTGGGAGAATGACGCAGCGCTGTTCAGTGCGTTACAGCAACTTAAAGACGATCCCGACGCAGAAGTACGGTTCCAATTGGGACTGAATATGCGATTTGATCAATCCGCCCAGGCGAAAACACTGCTAGAGGAACTCGTAAAAGCGCATCCAAACAATATTCTGGCGGTATCTCAGCAACGGTACGAAGACCGCTTGGTTGAGCGGGCCAAAGCGGAAAAGGAAGCTGCATTGTTGGCCATCGAAGACCAGAAGCGTGTCAAACAAGGAGCCATGATTTATAAAGAGTTTTGTGCTTCGTGCCATGGTGCCGACGGCAAAGGGCTGAACATCGGTGGCGGTGCCGCAGCCGCACCTATTTTGGCTGGCAACGCCACGGTAAACGGGGAGGCTGACAAGTTGATCAAAATTCTGTTGCACGGGCTCACCGGACCGATCGATGGAAAGACCTACACGAACATGATGCCGGCGCTGGGTAGCAATGACGACGAATATATCGCGGCAGTTCTGAGTTACATCCGAAATGATTTGGGCAACAAGGCATTCGCGGTGCGACCAGATAGGGTAAGGCGAGTACGCGAAGAAACGAAAGATCGGAATAAACCCTGGACTAAGGCCGAGCTGGATAGATAAGGACGTCGGATTGGTACGACTTACGCTACTGTCATATTATTGCATATTGTTTTAAATTGCCTAATTTTGGATGGTGAATGCGACGGTTCACCCACGCACTGGGAAGGGGTTTGATGCGTGGATGAGCCAAAATGATCGCATTTGTAATCTATAGTTCGGCATTGAAATCGTGGATTTTTCATACTATTTGGTGTACCCTGGGATACATCATGGGATTTCCCATAAGCTCAAGTGCGCAATACGGCTTGGGTTTTGCGAGTCATGAGGCGGTATCCGACCAACGTACGGGGCTGGATTTAAGTAACGATGGACAGATTTGTTTTGACGATAACGTTGAATTATCTTTTGAACTGTCGTTTATGCCCAATCGAACCGATTATTTCGGTTACGTTGTGCGGATTATTGCTGACGATCGGACAAATATCGATTTGCTTTACGATCGTTCGACCAATGTAAAAAATCACTTTAAAATTGTGCTGGGCGGGAAGTTTTCCTCCATCGCCTTTAACATCGATTCCAACAAACTGTTTCATGAGTGGATCCCGGTAGCCATCAAGTTGGATCCGCGCATGAGTTTAATAACCGTTACGTGCGGTGACCGTGTCTATACTGAAAAATTGGCGACAAGTGAACGCGGTTGTCTAAAAGTTCTCTTTGGATATAACGACTATAAAGAGTTTAAGACGACGGATGTGCCGGCGATGAAGATCCGGAATGTTCAAATCCGGGAAGGAAAGCGGTTACTGCACCACTGGCCGTTAGATGAAGAGAAAGGCACGGAAGTTAAAGACGAGATAAAAGGAATGACCGCTTCGGTCATCAACCCACAATGGATCAAACGATCCCATTACGAATGGGGGCTGCTCGAAAATATAAAGATTGGGGGACAAGCGAGTACCGCATTTGATCCGCGAACGGAGAGCGTATTCATCGTCGGGAGAGATTCACTACTGAAAATTCATGTCCCCACCGGACAACGGAGTGTTTTCAGATATCAGTCAGGGCCGCTGTTGCTAATTAACGGGAATCAATCTTTTTTTGATACATTGACCAATCAACTGGTGAATATCTGTATAGACCAGCAAACGGTTTCGGTCTTTGACTTTGCATCGCTAAGTTGGTCGGAGAACTTTACCTACCCAGGGGAAGGGACCAGCTATCTCCATTTCAACAAATTTTATTCTTCGATCGATAGCAGCTTGTATTTTATCGGAGGATATGGACATTTTCTCTTCAAAAACGAAATTCGTCGGTATACCTCGGGCGGCACGTGGCACCGAGTTGCCGCTGTTGGCGATCCGTTTATCCCGCGGTATCTCGCCGCCTTGGGTTCGACTCAAAAAGGGGCGTATATTTTGGGAGGATACGGGAGTATTTCCGGCCAGCAAATGCTCAATCCAAAAAATATTTATGACCTGATTTTCTATGACGTCAAGAATAAGACACTTTCAAAAATCTATGAGTTTGATCCCGGTGAAGAGGATTTCGTATGGGCTAATTCTTTGATTATTAATGAGGCAAGCGATGAGTTTTATGGGTTGGTATTTCCCAAGAACAAATATAACGCAACCTTGCAATTGGTGGTTGGTTCATTGACTCAACCTGGTTTAAAGGCCTTAGCGACGCCCATTCCTTATTTTTTCCATGATATACAGTCGTTTTCCGATCTATATTACGGTTCGGATAGCCAACGCTTTTCGGCGGTAACGTTATATTACGACGAAAAAGTAGCTACCACAACCGCTAAAATTTATGCTTTATTTAGCCCACCTATCCCCTACGATGCCACACACGAGGCTTCGGAAAGAACATCGAACGTATGGAATTCGGTATTTATCGGTTTAGGGATAACGATGATAGTGGCCGTATTTATCATTTTGCGGAAAAGACATCTGAAAAAGGGGGTAAGCTATCCGGCTACGTCAGGGTCGCCAGTAGGAGACCGTATACACCATTCTGTCGTGGTCGAACACCAGCCGGATAAGAACAGTATCTTCCTTTTCGGCGGGGATTTGCAGCTTTTTGATTCTGAAGGAGTAGATATGACCCGCAGTTTTACGCCACTTATCAAAGAAATATTTTTGATCATATTGCTCCATACGCTCCGACGGGGACGAGGCATCAGCTCGGAAAAGCTCACCGAGCAGTTTTGGTCCGATAAATCTACGGAAAGCGCCCGCAATAACCGCTCCGTCAACATTGCCAAAATTAACGCCATTCTGGAACGGTTGGGAAGTGCGAAAGTCTCCAAGGACACAGGCTATTGGAAATTTCAGGCATATAACGATATTTACATCGACTATAAAAACTACTTAGCCATCGTAACCAACAAAGACGTACTGGATAAAAAACGTATCCAAGAACTGTCGGCCATTGTACAAAGGGGCGGATTCCTTTCGGAGACAGATTATGAGTGGCTCGATTCATTCAAAGCTGAAGTTTCCATCCAGGTAATCAATACGTATATGCGTTTTGCCGAAAGCGTCGACATTGCTGAAGACCCGGAATTTATGGTGGAGTTAGCTAATTATATTTTCTACTTCGATCCTGTTCATGAGGAGGCGATGACCATTAAATGCAAAGCATTAGCCTATATGGGCAATCATTCGCTTGCCACACAGACTTTTGAAAATTTCTGCAACGAATATCGCCATATCTACGGCGAAGAGTTCGGCAAAGACTATAAGATGATCCTTTCATAGCGCCCCTATCCGGGTCTAAGGTCGTATCCACATCTGATTCAAACAAGGCAGTGATATCATATCGATTTTGCACAGGCCGTCACGTTAAACATATCCCTGAATGTCCCTTTGGAACCGAATTGTCACACAGTCGTCGGGAACTCCAGCCCCGGTATCTGTATAATTATCTTATGGAAAATATCGCTGATTTACAATAATTTATAGGGGTGTTAAGGGTTGCTGTATAGTTGTTAATCTTTTGTTAATTATTTGTTATGGGTACACCTGTATCCTTGATACGATTTAAGGGACGGCATAAACAAGTATACAACACGCTGTCATTTCGATTGACGCGTTACCGCGAAGAGCGTGCAAAATAGCTAGGCAAAAGGATCAACATTTAAAACTGATTATGATGAAAGCAACCCCTATGGACCCACCCCCACCGACGTAGTTTGCTTGTACGAAGCAAAACCTATCTGGGCGATCATGGAGATCGAAGTCAGATATAACCTAATGCAATGAGTTAACCAATTATCTATTTTGGGATGATGCGCCCTAGCTTCAAGCGAGCTTCATCGCCAATAAAAGCAGATTATTCTGATGAAAAAAATTACATACTTATATTTATTGATCATGCTTGCCCCACTGTATGGCCTTGCGCAAACGCGGACCATCCAAGGACGGGTAACCGATGCCCAAACCGGTGAGGCACTAGCGGGGGTAAGCGTTACTGCCCATTCAGCAAATGGACCCGAAGAGGCCACGTCGACGGATGAAACCGGTGCGTATCGGATCCAGGTATCCGAGAACGCAAGAATCCTTGTGTTTGGGTATGTAGGAAAGGCCACATTGACTGAGCAAATCGGGACTAGGACCTCCATAGCGGTTCAGCTGGAAGATGACGCAGGCGAACTGGATGAAGTGGTCGTTACCGGATATGCCACTACGACAAAGGCCACCCTGACCGGCGCGGTGTCATCCATCAGTGGCCAGGACATGGTCCGTACGAAAAACGAAAATACGGTAAACATGCTGACCGGTAAAGTACCGGGCGTACGCGTTCAACAGCGAAGCAGTGCGCCGGGCGACTACGATGCGCGGATCGATATCCGCGGGATGGGCGATCCGCTGTTCGTAATTGATGGGATTCCCCGGGATAAGGCCTACTTTTCACGCATGAGTGGCGACGAAATCGAGAGTGTTTCGGTACTGAAAGACGGTACAGCTGCAATCTATGGCCTGCGCGCAGCCAATGGTGTAATTTTGGTAACGACCAAGAGCGGTACGGACATGGGCGGAAAAGTTGACATCACGTTTAGTACCAATGCCTCCTTACAGCAGTTCCTGAATGTCCCCGAAACCACCAACGCCATCGATTACTTTACACTGAAGAACGAAAAAAACTGGCAGGATTTTAACGGGAACTACCTGGTTCGGCGAAATCCGATGGTAACGGAGGAGCAATTCCAGCCGTATCGGGATGGCACTCTGACCTCTTACAACTGGATGGATAAGGTATTCCGGAAAACCACGCCGCAATCCCAACACAACCTGAGTGTGAATGGGGGGAGCGATAAACTGCGTTATTTCTTTAACTTAGGCTATTCGAAACAAGCGGGTTCATACCGAAGCGATGATTACTATTCCGATCGCTGGAACCTGCGTACCAACGTCGATGCACAGATTACCAAAAGGTTAAAAGCCCGGGTCTCGTTGGGAGGGATGATGGTCAATACGACGAAACCAAATGGCGTCGATTGGACAGCGTACAAATTGACTTGGCTGGCCCGCCCAGATGCTCCGTTCTTTGCGAATGATAATCCCGCCTATCCGAACGGCGACAATCAGGTATTGGCTGATGGGGTAAATATGATGGTACAGACCGACGCGGATTACGTGGGTTATAACGCAAACAAGGATCGCCGGTTTAACGGAACGTTGCAGCTGGAGTATCAGATCCCGGGCGTGGATGGCCTTTCGGCAAAAGGGTCGTACGATTACGCGGTTGGTTTGCCCGACTACCATAATTACAAACGGACGTATACGGTATATCAGTACAATCAAAATAGCGATACGTATTCTCCCATTCAGCGGAATACTCCATCTGGGGTTACGCGCGGGGTCAATATCAACAATGACACCAATATGCAGTTGGGATTGTTCTACGTGAAATCCTTTGGTCAGCATAACTTTAACAACTTCCTCCTGTATGAAGAAACGTTTAGTAACTGGGATAGCTTCAGTGCCTATCGTGACGTGTTTGTCGATTCTGAATACCTCTTTGCGGGAGAGGACTTAAATCAGCGGGCCGTCGGCGGCGGTATAGGTGACCAGACCAGTAAATCACTGGTGGGTCAGTTAGATTATAACTACGCCGGCAAGTACATGTTTGCGTTCAAATTTCGCTATGCCGGCTCCTCCCGTTTTCCGGAAGGAAAACGTTTTGGGTTCTTCCCTACCTTGTCTGGCGCATGGCGCATTAGCGAAGAGCGATTCGTAAAAGATAATTTCGCTTTTTTGAGCAACTTAAAACTGAGGGCTTCGTACGGTGAAATGGGCGATGATAGCTCGGCAGACACCTATCCACCGATGATTGGTTATGGCTTGGATGGTAATAACATCGGATGGATATACAATGGTGTATTGACTGGTGGCGTTTCCCCCTCAGGTATACCCAATCCCAATTTAACGTGGTACGAGATTAAGTCCTATAACGTCGGATTGGAAGTGGGCTTCCTGCAGAACAAGTTGAATGCAACTTTTGACATTTTCAGGCGTGACCGCTCCGGACTGCTAGCAACCAGCGCTGCGGTAATTCCCGGTACCGTAGGGGCAAACCTGCCGAAGGAGAATCTGAATGGCGATCAAAACTTTGGATACGAAATGTCGGTCGACTACAGAAGCCGCTTCAACGAGTTTTCTTACTACGTGGGTGGTCAAATTTCTGCAACCAAATCAAAACGGACCAATTGGCTCGAAACCCCAGCCAGCAATTCCTATGATTATTGGCGGAACCGTACTGCGGGCCGTTACAACGATATCTGGTGGGGAAATGAGTCGGGCGGGATGTTCACCAATTACCACGACATCCGTAATTTCCCTGTTCCCCAAGGTCAAGGAACGGTACCGGGCGACTGGTACCTGACTGATTGGAACGAAGATGGCGTGATCAACGGGGACGATGAGCATCCCATCGCCTCGATAGGGCTTCCGGTTTTTAACTACGGGATTTCATTGGGAGGCGCCTGGAGAGGTATCGATTTGGCCCTGGATTTCCAGGGAGCACACGGCGTCTTCGTTAGTTATAACGAGTTGCTTGTCGAACCTTTGCCATTTGGCGGACAAAATACCCTGGCATTTTTCATGGACCGTTGGCATCCAGTTGATCCCAATGCCGACTATTTCGACGCGAGTACAGAATGGGTGCCTGGGTATTTTCCGATCACAGGTCGCGATGGTCGTCGCACCGGAACCAATGCGGTTCAGAATGCATCCTATGCGCGTCTGAAAACCGCGGAATTGGGATACACCCTTCCTGACAGGTGGGTGTCCAAAGCCGGAGTGAAGAATTTGCGGATTTATTTCAGCGGTTATAACCTGTTGACGTTTACGGGTCTGGAACACATGGATCCCGAACGTCCCGGTAGGCAGGTTAGTAGCGCAGATGGTCCGGTCGACTTGTACAATTATCCGAACAATAAGACCTACACGTTTGGTGCAAGCATAAAATTCTAAAATTACGAATGAACCTGCATGAATTGCCATTCAAAAGACGACGGGAACTTTGCGCAGCGGCCGCTTGAACGCCGCTGATGATAACCCACGGTGAAATATAGTTCATGCAAGCTTCATTGCCATTACAAAAAAATTATTCAAATGAAAAAGAGACGGTTAGCATATATAGCACTTTTAGGAGGGCTTGTTTTCTCATGCCGGGAATTAAACTTGGAGCCAAAAGGGGTATTGGGTGAGTCCGAACTTTTTGGTACCGAATTCGGTGTGAAGAAATACTTTGCAGGTTTATATAATTACCTGCCCATTGAAGATTTCCTGTACTATGGCACGAATTCGAATAGTGCCTATCGCCCGGACAATTACTGGGAATCCGGCAAGTTCAGCCTGGGTAACATGAGTGGGGAATTTTTCAATACGTGGGCGAGTGTCGACAACGATGGATTCGCCTATTGGCCTTACGATCGTATCCGCATCGTGAATACCTTTATCCAAAATTTCCCAACCTATAAGGATAAGTACCCCGAAGGCGATTACAAACGGTTATTGGGTGAAGCACACTTTTTGCGTGCATACTTCTATTTCGGATTAGCCAAGCGCTATGGCGGGGTGCCTATCGTCACGGAAGTCCAAGATCCGCTGGCGGGCCCTGACGTGTTGAATGTATCACGAAATACCGAATACGACACGTGGAAATTCATTCACGATGACCTGCAATTTGCGATTGATCATATGTCTGCCGACACCAAAGAGGTAGGCCGTGCGAACAAATACGTTGCCGCCGCCTTGATGTCCCGCACGATGTTATATGCCGGATCCATTGCAAAGTATACGGAGTCACTGGGATTCAAACAAACTGAACTAGCGGCACAGCAAGGTTTGGCAGGCATGGAACCCGCACAGGCAAACGAGTTCTTCGAATATGCGGTGGAAGCTGGGAAAATAATCGAAGCCGGTCCTTATTCCTTGTATAACAAAGAGGCGGACAAAGCAACGAATTTTGCCAGGCTGTTCTTGGATCCCAGTTCGTCGGAATCAATATTCATCAAAGAATACAATAAGAATTCGCCGAACGGCAACCGTTTGACGCATAACTACGATGCACTGATGTCTCCACAACCGGACATGTCGTCGTTTGTTGGTGCCGAAAGTTATGTTCCACTGGACTTCATGGAATTGTACGACATGCCGGTATACACCCATCCGGATGGAACGCCTGTTCGTTTTGATAGCCGCAGTGACATCCGTAACGGAATGGAGCCCCGTATGCGTGGTACCATGTATTTCGATGGCGATGAGTTGCGTGGGAAGATCTTCCAAATCCAAAAGGGTATTTACAGATCGTTTGATGGCGTTGCAGCCGACGCCCAGAAGGGCGTGAACTCCGCGCCGATCAACAGCAACGGAAACCGTATTTTAGGTGGACGGGGCTGGACTACCGAAATCAACGGTGTCACGCTAAACATTACTGGGGCCCATGGGCATTTCGATGATCAAGGGGGCGAAAATAACGGTTGGGGTGCGGCCTATATCCGTAAGTACATCGATCCAGACCTTGCTACCGCTGATGTCAATGTCTACCGTAGCGATCAGCATTGGGTCGTTTTCCGCCTAGGCGAAATTTACCTGAACACGGCCGAAGCACTTTACGAACTGGGTAGACGGGAAGAAGCGTTTGATTACGTGGCAAAAATCCGCGACCGTGCAGGTGCCAAGGTGGTTCGTCCGGCGATCGATATGACCTTAACCAATATAGGTACAATCAACAAGGCGAACTATACCTACGCGATTGAACGGTCGTTACAGTTTATCCGCGACGAACGGGAGCGGGAACTGTATGGTGAAAACCATTGGTGGTGGGATCTACGTCGCTGGCGGACGGCCGACCAAGTGTTGAATCATTTCCGTCATCGTGTGCTGAGCGCTTACTATGTGGCCGACGAAGGGAAATATATATACCTGAATGAAGATAACCGGATCAACAGGGAATGGACGGCGTCCAAGACCTGCTACTATGAACCCATTCCATGGGGTGAAATCGGTAAAAACAATAATCTGTTGCCGCAGAACCCACTTTATTAATTAACTGCTATAGTAACTGTTATGAAGAAATTACTCATATATTCCATTTTAGGGGCGAGTATTTTGTCGGTCACTTCTTGTTACAAGACCGACAACTGGGAGGCTCCGGATGCGCGTGTACACGGGCGTATCATTGATTCATACACGGGCGAGAACTTGCTTTCGTCGCAAGACGATTGGGGCATCCGGATCTGGGAAAGAAGTTGGACAGCCTCTGAGCCGACTCCGCGGAACTTATCGGTCAAACAGGATGGCTCTTATAACAACAGCAAACTGTTTGCAGGGACCTATGATATGCTTCCTTATGGCGGCCCTTTCTGGCCGGTTACGGATACCGTAAAAAACGTGGTTTTTAACGGAAACACGGAGCAAGATTTCACCGTTACCCCTTATTTGCAATTGATTGACTTTGAGACTTCATTGGATGGCTTGAACTTGACAATGAAATGCAGACTCAAAGCCCCTATCCGCACGGGACTGCCGAACCTGGTTGAAATCAAACCGTTTTTGAGTCTCACTACCTTTTGCGGTGCCACCAGTAGCATTGATATTGCGGAATACACCAACCCCAGGATACAAATCAACAAGTCCTGGCAGGAAGAAGTCGGCGACGCCGAAACAAGTGAGGTGTACACGGTCGGGCCGTTGCCTGTAAAAGCAGGTTATACCTATTACGTCCGTTTGGGGGCAAATGTGAACGATGCGAACCGGAAATATAACTATACGGAGATCGTAAGAGTAGACGTTCCCCGATGATGGATATACCGAAAGATCACCACTTGATTGTGTTAAAATCTGTTGATCACCCTGCATGGCGTGGTAATCGACAGCGAACCGGGAGTTCGAATGGTTGTTCATCGCCTTCGCGATGAACAACCCATTTTCGTTTTTGTGCGGGTGCTTACCCCGTAAATGCTTCAAACAGTGGTAGATATCAAAATATTTCAATGATGATGATTACTCGATCCAAAAGATTTTTCAAGCTTGCGTTCCTAAGCGGTTCATTTTTTTTATGGATAGCTTGCTCAAAAGACAATAATTCGGTTAAAGTTCCTGAAGATGAAACCGAAGAAGTTCCCGAAGCCGTTTACGATGAAACGGGATGCTTATACACATCTTACACCGGACTGGTCATGGCAGGATATCAGGGTTGGTTTGCTGCAGAGGGAGATGGCTCCAACCGGGGTTGGTATCATTACCAAGGGCCAAACAATACCTTTAGGCCCGGCGTTACAAACATAGACTTTTGGCCGGATGTCACGGACTATTCGAAAACTTATAAATCCCCCTTTCAATACGCAGATGGCTCAGACGCTTACCTATACAGTCCCTACGACGAAGAGAGTGTAGACCTTCATTTCAAATGGATGAAAGAATACGGATTGGACGGTGTGCATATGCAACGGTTCGTGGGAGAGATCAAACCCTCCAATGCGGCGGGGAAACGACATTTCAACCAAGTGCTGGCCAATGCGCTGAAGGCAGCAAAAAAATACGAACGGGCAATCAGCGTAATGTATGACCTTAGCGGTTCAACCCGTGAAGATGTTGCCTATCTGGAGGAGGATTGGAATGAATTGCAGCAAACATTTGATCTATTTAATAATTTCGAGCATCCAACGTATCTCCGGCACAACGGAAAACCCCTTGTGACCATATGGGGTGTGGGATTTAATGATAACCGGCAATATTCGGTCAGCGACGTAAGCCGTTTGGTCGATCGGCTAAAAGGCCCCGCTAATAAAGTATCCATCATGCTGGGCGTTCCGTATTATTGGCGTACGTTGGACCGCGATACCGAGAATGATCCGGCGTTACTTGACTTGATCAAAAAAGTTGATATCATTATGCCTTGGGCTGTTGGGCGATATGACAACGATAGCTACAACAATGCGGCCGGTACGATGGTTATGGATTTGATGTGGTGTAAGCAAAACAGTGTCGATTATGTACCCTTGGTATTCCCGGGATTCAGCTGGGGCAATATGCACAATGATCCGTCGCTATACCATTCGATTCCGCGGTTAAAAGGGGATTTCCTGTGGAAACAGGTGGTAGGGGCCAAAGGGGCTGGTGCAGAGTCCCTGTATGTGGCCATGTTCGACGAAGTGGACGAGGGTACCGCGATCTTTAAGTGCGCACGGGAGAATGAAGTGCCGCTTAATGGCCCGCTTCAATTTATGGGAATTGAGCAAGATCTGCCATCAGACCATTATCTCTGGCTTACCGGAGAGGCGGCCCGTTGGTTTCACGGCGAATCGGGTTACGGATCTACCCGACCAAATCGGTAATAGTTGCTGCTTCTTTAAAAAAAAATACAATACATTCATATGATAGATGCTATAGGAATCAAGAGAAAGGTAAATGCGATTTTGGGTTATGCCGGCTTAGCGGTATTGGCTATCGCCGGAACGAATGCGTGTGCTCATGCTGGTGTGCCGGACAAAGAGCCGGTGGATTACGTAAATCCCTACATGGGTAACATCAGTCATTTGCTGGTGCCGACCTACCCCACGGTTCATCTTCCCAACAGTTTTCTGCGCGTATACCCCGAACGCCACGATTATACGGGCGACCGGTTGCATGGGCTTCCGCTTATTGTTACCAGTCACCGAGGTAGCTCGGCGTTTAATCTAAGCCCTTTTCGGGGAAATACGGCAGATCTTCAGCCGGTTATTTCGTATAGTTACGACCAAGAAGTGATCAAACCCTATGCCTACACGGTCTACCTGGATGAAGAGAAAATCGGTGTTGACTTTGCTCCTTCACATCAATCGGCGCTGTATCAGCTTGATTTCGAGGAAGACAGTCCGGTGTCGATTATTGTTAGTTCTCGTAATGGGACATTACGTTGGGATGGAAAAGCCCTTTCCGGTTATCAGTCGCTCGCCAACCAAACGAAAGTATACATCTATTTGGAAACCGCGGAAGCGCCGGTCAAAGCTGCCGTGCTGCAGGACAATGGGTTGGTCGAGCGAAACAAAACCGAAGGACGGAACGCCGCGATGGTGCTGCAGTTCGCGGATGGCGTCCGTCAATTGGGGGTTCGCTATGGCATTTCTTTCATTGATGAAGCCCAAGCCCGGGAAAATTTGCGCCGGGAAATCAAGGACTACGACCTCACGGCGCTGAAGAAAACGGGTCGTGCGGCGTGGAACGAGGCATTGGGAAAAATCCGGGTCACAGGCGGTAGCCCCGATGACCAAGCGATTTTTTACACCTCGCTATACCGTACCTTCGAACGGCCGGTAAACATTTCCGAAGATGGCCGTTACTTCAGCGCATTTGACGGTAACGTACATAATGACGAGGGTATTCCTTTCTATACCGATGATTGGATTTGGGACGCTTACCGGGCCCATCACCCGCTAAACGTGCTAATCGATGCAGAAAAAGAATCCCACATTGTCCATTCGTTTATCACAATGGCTAGTCAGATGGAGCATTTCTGGTTGCCTACCTTCCCCGAGATTACCGGCGATAGCCGTCGGATGAACTCCAATCATGGGGTGGCAACCCTGCTCGACGCTTACGTAAAGGGTGTGAAGGGATTTGACCTCGAAAAAGCGTATGAGGCAGCCAAGAAGGGAATTACCGAAAAGACGTTGGCCCCCTGGTCGGGTGCCCCGGCGGGCGAGCTGGATCGATTCTATAAAGCGCACGGATACATTCCCGCGTTGCGGGACGGGGAGGAAGAGACGATTCCGGAGGTGAATAGCTTTGAACGAAGACAACCGGTTGCGGTGACCTTAGGTACGGCATACGATACCTGGTGCCTTGCCCAGCTGGCCAAAGCACTTGGCAAAGATGACGAATATGCGTATTTTCTAAAGCAATCGTTCAACTACCGCAATCTGTTTCATCCGAAAACCCATTTCTTCCATCCAAAAGATGCCAATGGCGAATTTATCGAACCTTTTGACTACGTGTTTTCCGGTGGGCAGGGCGCGCGTGGCTATTACGGAGAAAACAACGCCTGGATTTACCGGTGGGATGTACAACACAATATTCCCGACCTGATTGCCCTTATGGGCGGCAAAGAAGCCTTTGTCAAGAACCTAGATGATATGTTTAACCAGCCCTTGGGTAAGTCCAAGCATGAATTCTATGCCCAACTTCCCGATCATACCGGCAACGTTGGCCAATTTTCAATGGCGAACGAGCCTTCCTTGCATATCCCGTACCTTTATAACTATGCCGGACAGCCCTGGAAGACACAAAAACGGATCCGAACTTTACTGAAGCAATGGTTCCGGAACGATTTGATGGGCGTACCGGGCGACGAAGATGGCGGTGGCATGTCGGCGTTCGTCGTCTTTTCGAAATTGGGCTTTTATCCCGTCACACCGGGAACGCCCAGCTATTCGATCGGTAGCCCTGCGTTCGAACGGGCCGTTATCCGCCTGCCGAATGGAAAGACGTTCGAAGTTATTGCAAATAATGTGTCCGATACCAACAAATACATCCAGTCTGCCACATTGAACGGGCAACCGCTGCTTACCCCCTGGATATCGCACGGCGCGGTGAGTCAGGGGGGAACGCTGGAGTTTAAAATGGGTGACAAGGCCAATACCTCTTGGGGTATCGCGGAACCAAAAAGATAAAAATATGAACATGAGCAGATTTAGGCGGACATCTGTGATCGCTTGGTTGTTAATGCTATCGATGCATGGGTACACCTATGTAGGAAAAAAGGGCGTCGATTCCTCCTACCACTTCGCCGATGGCGTCATATCCCGGCAGGTATTGGAAAACTACCTAAGCAGAAGTATTACGCAGGCCGAAGTAATAGCCAGTGAGGGTTGCTACAACGACGGGCCGTATCCAAACAAGGAGGATGATTTCCGCATGCTGAAAAATATCGGTGCGAAGTTCATCGGCCGTTCGCTATACTCCTGGGGCAAAGAGAATTTTTTCTTGACTCCCTCTTTCTGGACAAATGCGAAAGCAGCAATCGATACGTTCCACGCGTATGATAGCACGGTGGTTTTCCAGGCGGCAATTTTCGAAATTGTAACCGAAAAGGTGCAGGAAATACCCATACCGGCATGGGTATTTGAGGCGTTTGATCTACCTATCGAGCAACGGAATTTTGTCTACCAAGAGATGCTTAACAGCGAAGGATACCTCGTAGACCATTGGCGGAAAGGGAGCAGCGTGCCTGATATTACCCAACAGGAGACAAGGTTATTTTTTTACTACCTGGCCCGCAGGTACATGGAGATAGGCATCGAAGCCATCCATTTTGGACAAGCCCAATTAATGGCCATGGACCATGGGGAAGCGGGGCTGGCCGCGTGGAGAGAATTGCTGCACAAGGTACGGCTGTCAGCATTGACTGTGGCTCGCCGTGGCACGGTGATCTGCGATTCCCACTTGCCCAATGGCGGCATGGTGCTCAATGGCAGGCTGCTATTTGACTTCGTTTCCTTTCCGCTCCGTTTGAAAGAAATCATTGACGAACCGCAAAAGGTGCAATTGGAGGTGGGTTACTACGACGGGATCTATCGGAAAACCGTGGGTGGCGTTACCCCCAGCGGCTGGCGCTGTGACCACAGCGTGTACCTGGTTGAGTTTGATAATTTCGGCATCAGCAAGCATCGGGATGAGCCCAATTGGAAGGATCACTATGCATGGGGATACGATGAAATCACCTGGTTTTCGAAACAACCCGAAACATACCGGAATGCATTCCTCCACTATGCCCACCGGTGGGTGAAGGAAACCGATCCGTGCGGGTTTTTGCAGATGCCCGGTAGCCGCATCATCACCGGGGCTGAAACCAATCGATACCGTGCAAATACACAGGGACCCAATTGTCCTACGGGAAAAAGTCAGGAAAGTACCATCAAAGAAATCTGGGGATTAAATAAACCGATAACTACGGATCAGATCTAAAAACAAATTAACGTATCATGAAAAACGTGCTTTATTATATTGTCATCGCTATTGCGTCACTTTTTATCAGGCAAAGTCTTTTTGCCCAAACTGAAGGTCGCGGAAAGCCTATCTACTCCGCTTACACCGGCTTGGTTATGGCCGGTTACCAAGGGTGGTTTGCCGCTGAGGGAGACGACTCCCATCGGGGGTGGTATCACTACCGGGAACGGGGCGGCGCTTTCGAACCGGGAGTCAGCAGTGTAGATTTCTGGCCCGATATGCGTGAATACAAAAAAAAGTACAAGTCGCCGTTTAAGTTTGCGGATGGCAGCGATGCATACCTATACAGCGCCTATGACGAAGAAAGTGTAGACCTTCATTTTAAGTGGATGAAGGAATATGGCATCGACGGGGTTCATATGCAGCGCTTTGTAGCCGAAATTAAAAGTGCCTCGGGCAAACGCCATTTTAATAAGGTGCTCCAGAGTGCGCTGAAAGCCGCCAAGAAATATGGCAGAGCCATTAGCGTAATGTATGATCTGAGTGGTTGCCGCAGTGAAGACATTGCATTGGTAGATGCCGATTGGAAGGAGCTGGTAAAAACATTCAAGCTGACCGACCCCGAAGTAAACCCAACTTATCTGTGGCATCGGGGTAAGCCGTTGATGACCATCTGGGGCGTCGGGTTCAACGACCGTAGGCGCTATACTATCGCCGACGTAGATCAGTTGGTCGATCGGCTGAAGTCGCCTGATCACGGCGTCTCCGTTATGCTTGGTGTGCCGTATTATTGGAGCAGCCTCGGCCGGGACACCGAGCCTTCCGAAGCGTTGCATACCCTCGTCAGGAAGGCAGATATCGTGATGCCATGGGCGGTAGGCCGTTACAATAGCGAGACGTTCGACCCCTCGGTGGTGGCCCGCGATATCGCTTGGTGCACCACCAATAACGTGGATTATGTGCCACTGGTGTTTGCTGGGTTCAGCTGGGGGAATATGCATAACAATCCGAAGATCTATCATCAGATTCCGCGCCTGAAAGGCGATTTTTTCTGGCAGCAGGTGGCCGCAGCTAAACAAGCAGGCGCTAAAGCGCTTTACATTGCCATGTTTGATGAGATCGATGAAGGAACCGCCATCTTTAAAACCGCCAATGAAAAAGATACGCCCCTTAACGGCGAAAAAGGACTCCGGTTCGTCGGTATCGAGGACGACCTGCCCACAGATCATTACCTTTGGCTTGCCGGTCAGGCTGCGGCTTGGTTTCATGGGAAGCCGGGATACGGGGCCGAGCGACCTGAACGGTGATACACGTCTTTCCGAGCCTCTTTTCAATTTTTGACACAACGGTTAGGCAGCATATGGATTTTTTGGCTAACTTGACCCGCTTAAATTTGACGTCGAATTTAACGTAGCAAGTTGCGAATTAATCGATATGCTGTATGGCAATGAAGATAGGTGTTGCGGCCGATCATGCCGGCTTTGAACAAAAGCACGATTTGATCAATAAACTTACCGAAGCGGGGTATGCGGTGCACGACTACGGCGCGTTAGTCTATGACCCTGCGGATGATTATCCGGATATTATCGTGCCGTTGGCGCATGCGGTAGCCAATAAAGAGGTTGAACGCGGTATCGCGGTCTGTGGCAGCGGCGTTGGGGTATCCATCGCCGCCAATAAAATACGGGGTGTGCGCGCCGCGCTCATCACCGATACCTATTCCGCCCGCCAGGGCGTGGAACACGACGACATGAACCTCATGTGCCTGGGCGGGCGCGTGGTCGGCCCAATGCTCATGTGGGAATTGGTACATGCATTCCTGCAAGCTCGCTACGAAGGAAGTGAACGTTTCGAGCGACGTCTGCAAAAAGTAATCGCGTTGGAAGACCACTCCGGTCAATAGAATGGCTTGTAAGGTAATTGAACCTGCAGGAGCCGCATCCGAGCTTCTTTGCCGTTGAAAGAAAAATTATTTTAATGAAGAACATGTTTTAAACCAGAAATGAAAGCAAATAGAAAACTATCTCCCACGATTATCGTGATTTTCGGCGGAACAGGAGATCTTACGAAGAGAAAACTGATACCCGCTTTTTACAATTTATATATCGAAGGGTGGATGCCCGAGAAATTTGCGATCATTGGACTCGGAAGGACTAAGCTGAGCGACGACGAGTACAAGGAACATTTATATGAAGGGTTGGTCGAATTTTCCCGCAAGGGAAAACCAGACGATGCCCAATGGGATCAATTTAAGCCAGCCATTTCTTACTTTGAGTCGAACATCAACGACGAGGCGGCTTATGAAGGCTTGGCGGCGAAGCTGGATGCGCTCGACAAAGAGTGGGGCATACGGGCCAATCGCTTGTTTTACCTATCCATCGCTCCGCAATTCATCGAGACAGCCACCGTTAACATCAGTAAGCATAAACTGGCCGATGTACCTGCTTCCGATAGGATTGTGGTCGAAAAACCGTTTGGGTACAACAAGCAAACCGCTGTCGCCCTCAACCAACTGTTGGGCAATACATTCCAGGAAGAACAAATCTATCGCATTGACCACTACCTCGGAAAAGAAACCGTACAGAATATTTTAGCGTTCCGCTTCGCAAATGCGCTCTTCGAACCGCTCTGGAACCGCAATTATATCGACTACATCCAGATTACTGTTGCCGAACAAGTAGGGGTGGAAGATCGGGGGAGTTATTTCGAAAACTCCGGTGCCTTGCGGGATATGATCCAAAACCATTTACTGCAGGTCCTATGTATGATAGCCATGGAGCCACCCATTTCGTTTCATGCGGAGGAGATACGAAATCGCAAGGTGGATGTGATGCGGGCAATTCGCCGATTACGGCACGAAGAGGTACATAAGTATGCAGTGCGTGGCCAATATGGTGCCGGTTGGATCAATGGTAAAAAAGTGCCGGGCTACCGGGAAGAAGAAGGAGTAAATCCGAACTCGAATGTTGAAACCTATGCGGCGGTGCAGCTTTACATCGACAATTGGCGGTGGCAAGGAGTACCGTTTTACCTGCGCACGGGAAAGCGCATGCAGGAGAAAACTTCGTCCATTACGATCCAATTCCGTCCGGTACCACATTCGACATTTTCCTCTTCACAAGCAGGTAACTTAATGCCTAATCGGCTGACTATCAATATTCAGCCCACCATGGATATCCGACTGAGATTTACGGCTAAAAAGCAAGGCTTGGAGATGAGTCTCAATCCGGCTGAAATGGTATTTAATTACGACACCTGTTCTACACAGACCCCCGAGGCCTATGAGACCCTACTGTTGGATGCTATGCGGGGCGATACGACCCTGTACATGCGTTCGGATCAGGTAGAGGAAGCATGGGATGTGATCACCCCTATACTGGAAACCTGGGAAAGCCGGGATTCACTGGACTTTCCCAATTATGCGGCGGGTACCTGGGGCCCCGAGAGCGCCGAGGCATTGATCGCCCGGCAAGGGCATATCTGGGCATTGAATTTACATACGTGATATCATGATTAAAAAATTCAAAGATTTACTACAACTGAATACGGAAGCTGCACAGCTGTTTGTACAAGCCGCTCAGACAGCCATTGCGCATAATGGGCGTTTTAACGTGGCACTTACGGGTGGGAGTTCCCCTGTCGATTTATACCGGTTATTGGCCTCTGTACCTTACCGAGATCAAGTGTCATGGGAACAGGTTTATATTTTTTGGGGCGATGAGCGTTGGGTGCCGCTTGACGATGAACGGAGTAACGCACGAATGGCTTTTGAGACGCTGTTGTCGCATGTTCCGATTCCACGATCGCAGATTTTTCCGATGTGGGCTGAAGGAGTTTCTCCTGATGAATTTGCACAGAGCTATGAGAAATCGGTACGGTTGCATCTTGTTGAAGGATGTTTTGACTTGATTTTATTGGGTATGGGAGCGGACGGCCATACGGCTTCTTGGTTTCCGCATACAGAAGTATTGCATGAATACGATAAGTGGGTTGCTGCCTATTACCTCGAAGCTCAGGCTATGTATCGAATTACGCTTACCGTGCCGTTAGTCAACCGGGCCAATCAGATTGCTGTCATCGCCTACGGGTCGAATAAAGCAGATGCGTTGTATGAGGTTTTGCAGGGTGAACGTAATTTTGAACACTACCCGGCGCAGCTCATTGATGTCGCAGACGACCGGATTACCTGGTTCGTAGATGAGCCTGCCGCAGCGAGAATTTAAAAGATTCTCTTTTTGCAGAATCGCGCCTTTTTGAAACCGAGAGCATGGCTTGGTAGGTTTTTTATTTGGCTAAAAATGAATACTTTTGAAAAAAGCAATTAATAACATGGCAAAACCAAAAGTTTCAAACAGCGAAATACTGACCTACCTTCAAGAACGCAAAAAGTCGTTGAAGAAGGAATTGGAACAGCTGGAAAAGGTATTGAATTCGATTGATGACGATGAAAAGCCGTCTGGAAAGAAGGGTAAGAAGAAGGGGAAAAAGAAGCTTGAGAAAGCCGTAAAAGCGATCCGAAAAAAGGTAACTGAAGCCATTAAGGGTGTTAAAGCTGATTCAGAATCGACCCCGATTGAATCCGCCGCCGCAACAAGCAAGCCGCCCCGTTCACCAAAGACCAAAGCGTCGGTTCCCGATACGGCTACAGTGCAGGAGACCGAGGAGCGCCCTGTTAGTAAAGTCCGTAAACCGCGCATTGCAGATAAGCCGGCAAGTGCCTCTGCCGTGACTGCCGTGCCGGCTGTTGTAGTTGAAGAAAAAAGGCCGGTGAGAAAAAAAGAGGCGGCAGTAAAAAAAACGGAGGAACCGAAAGCGAACAATGAATCGGTTTTTAATCCAAACGCTACGATGGATGAAAAAATCCGTTATGCCTTGGGGCAAAAAGGCAACAGCACCAAAGAGGAACTTATCGACCACCTCAACGGTCTAGAACCCGCTTATGGGCTTTCCAAACTCAGAAAGGTGGTGGCTTTCCGCTTGAATCACTTGGTGAAAACCGGAAAAATCAAGGGAAAAGAGAGCAAATCTGGAATCCGTTATGCGAATTGATCGGCGTTAATCTTCCGTTAATGTAGCCAGAAAACTTACCACATCCCGGACTTCGCGTTTGGAAAGTATGGTTTTCATATCGAGCATACTCGAGGGTGAAAAGGTTTTTTTCTGAATCTGACTTTGCGGAATGAGTTGATAGGAGCCCTGTCCTTTTCGGATTTTTACACCACGGCCGTCTTCCCCTTCGAAGATACCGGATATCGTTTGTCCGTTTTTTAGTTCGAGGACAACTGCACCAAATCCCGGTGCTATGCGGCGGCTGGGATCGATCACCGATTCGAGCAATTGTTCATGCGTTAGCCGATTGGCAATTCCGTTGAGGCGTGGGCCTGCATTGCCGCCACGATCATCGTAAGCGTGGCATTTCATGCATTGTGCCTGTGGATGCTGGAAAAAAATCCGCCGCCCCCGGTCTGGATCACCGCCTTGTAGACTGCTCGCATAGGAAGCCAGCAATTCATCGGACGAGAAATGTTGACTGATGGCGGCATAGCGCGCCTTCAACGCTTCGGAATGGGTGCTGTCAATGGCCTCGCCCAGTTCTAAATAGACATCCGGATTGAGGCGGCCATTTTTCATCTGGTCTAGCAAACTCACGAAAGCAGCTTGGGAATTTTCAAGCGGTATTTTACCCATTGTAACGATTGCCGCTTGTTTCTCTTCCGTCGTTTTCGTAGCGATGACATTCGTCAATAATTCAACCATGACGGATTTCGGAATTGCCATGTTTTCAAGTAAGTTAAGACCGGCTACGCGAACCGATTTTTCGTGATCGGCAAGGGCTAATTTGATTGCCCGTTCCTGCTGAGGCGCTTCAAGCGCCACCAACGCTTTTAAGCATTCAATACGCATGGATGCTTCCCGATCCTTTAGCCCGGCCGCTAGTTGGTCAACCGCTTGGCGAATCTGAAGTTTCCCGATTGCTTTTGCAGCACTCCGTCTGACGGTTAATTCCCGATCGCTAAGCAGGTGGGTAAACACCTCGGCGGTTTGCTTCCGTAATTCATCGGCGTCTCGCTTAATAGAGCCTCTATAACGACCGTCTACGCGATCCAGAACAGAAGGTTTGGCCCAAGTACTGACGGCGTCCATTGCTTCGGTACGCATCGATGTGGGATGCGTATGTTCTTGCATGTATTGCATAAGGCTTTGTAAATTGGCGGGCTGCCCGACCCGGAGATTGGCATTTATGATCCTGCGGATCAATGCTTCGTTCGTATACGACGTGGTGTCGAGTAACCCGGCAAGGGCAGGCAACGCCTCTTTGATGGATAGGTCGTCATTAATCGCGCGGGCGGCCTCCGTGACTACAAACTCATCGGGGTCGTTAAGGAAGCGGGCAATGCTGGAATCGCCCATGCGCCGCAATGCGACGACGGCCGCGATCCGGAGTGCCCGCGACGCGCTGTTCACCAGCGCAGTAAGGGGTTCCGGTTTACCGATGCGAGCCAATGCCAGCGTGCCGGCGTGGCGTAAGAACGCATCTTGGTCGTCGTTAGCTTCCAGCATGGAAATGATGGGGACAATTGCCGGTTCATATTGAATCCGGCCCAAGGCTTCGGCGGCGAAAAAGCGAACACGGCTATTGTTGTCTTCCAGTAGCGGCAGCAGCTCATTGCCGGCGGCTTGATAACGGACGTCGCCCAACCACTTGGCAGCTTGAGCCCGTATTTCCGGATCAGCGTCCCTGAGCAACGGCATAAGGGAAGTGGCATATGTTGCTTCGGTTCGTGCCAATTGGCTAATTCCCCAAATGGCGTGCACCCTAGCTAACTGATGGCCGGTTTGCGACAGAACTTCTTGAAAAGTTTTTAATCCTTTCTTTCCTCGTTTCGCCAGAGCAAATTGGGCCTTTTGCCGGATGCGCATGTCCTCATGCTGGAGCAGGTTGCCCAGATCGGTGTTTTTCTTGTCGGCAAAATCTGTGGCCAACAGATCACGGACTTCCCGACGGATAGGAGCCGAAGCACCACTTTCGTCGTCCAGCCTCCAAATACGGCCATAATCGTGGGTACCCCATCCATCTATCCAGTCGGCTATGTAAAGCGAACCGTCTGGGCCAAAATCGAGACCTGTGGCCAATATACCACCTAAAATCTTTTTATGCTCTCCCAATTCGAACGTTGCCCCTTTGGGCTTCAGTTTGAAGCTGTGAATCCCCGAGTTGGAGGGGCTGCCCACAAATTCGGCAATTAAGAAGGTGTTTTTATATTGGGGGCTAAGCGCTGTTCCCGGATTATAAACAAGTCCTGTCGGGCCGCTCACGAAGTTGCTGATACAGGGCGTTATATAGGCGGCTTGGCCTTCAAAGCGAGGCAGATACATTTTTTCATCCATCCATACTTTATAGCCATTGTTATCCGGATCATGGTATTTCCCGTATTGCCAATTACTGCGCCACCCCGCGTCCGAACCGTTGACAATGTAAACCAAACGCTCTTTTTCGCCGGGATGATCACCGTCATTGTCCTCGCTGATGATGTTCCCATATTCGTCAAACACGAATTGATGTGTATTGCGTAAACCATAGGCAAAGATTTCGAAATCGCTGCCATCAGGATTGGCACGAGCGATAACACCGCAGTTTGGATATGCCCATTTTTGCCCGTCGGGCCCTACACCATTGAAGCCAATATCCCCGATTTGCCAATAAAGGCGACCATCCGGTCCCATCTTTATGCCAGACATGCCATGTCCGCTGAAACCCACATGTATTCCATAACCATGAGAAATGGATTGCTTCTCATCAGGGATGCCGTCACCATTTTTATCGGTAAGCTTCCATAGATCCGGCGCAACCGTTACATAAAGGTTCTTCCCATCTACAAAAACGCCACCTGCCACATCGGTTACTTCATCATGGAAATCATCCACTACCAGCTGCGAACGGTCGGCTACACCGTCCCCAGAAAGGTCTTCCACGCGGTATACTTTCTCCCGTTCTACGGTGAGATCCCGCCAATCGTGCGAGCCGTCACCATTGAGATCAGCAAGCCAGGTATTGCGGCTGCTGTTTGCTGGAGATAGTTCCGTGCGCAAAAAATTCCGACGATCTTCCACCGTTTGAAGGCTAATGGAAGGTATTTCCCAATCGCGGTGGCCACGGATATCAAATTCCGAATTTTTTTGCCGATCAGTAGTGGTATAAAAAAGGCGGCCGAAATTATCGACATCGATCGCGATCGGCGAAATAACCAAAGAATCAATCCCCCATAATTTCAAGGTGAGCCCGCTGTCGAGTTCTGCATTGACCTGGTTTTCGATGGTTCGCGCCAACGCTGCGGTATGGGCAGGATCCAACTCCTTAGTCGGCAATTGACTTTTTTTATTTCCGCAACTCCATGACAAGATCATGAATAGAAGGACAGCAACAATTTTGTTCATACAATTGTGGTTCTGACGTTTTTCAAGATAGCAGCGCTAAATATAAGGATCATCGGGTAATGAGCGCATAGTTAATTTGATTTTTACAAAACATCCGACTTTGGCGACAGCCGTCACGGATGTACCCGCAGTCGGAATATAACCACTGCCGAAAATTTTTCTGCAGCGATCGATTGTCAGTTTGGTGAGGGTAACGACGATATTCACGAAAAACCTTAGTGTCTACAATAAGTTGGTAAACCGCTGGGCCAATCAATCGATTATTGTTACGTTTGTTTATGGAATCAAGAAGATCGTTTCTGAAAAAAGCTTCCCTGTTGGCGGGAGCCGCCGCGGCAACACATGTAATGCCCAATTCGATCCAACGCGCACTAGCCATCGACGCCGTTGAAGGCAGTACGTACCTCGATGCCGAACATGTGGTATTCCTGATGCAGGAAAACCGATCTTTTGACCACTGCTATGGTACTTTGCGCGGCGTGCGTGGTTTTAACGACCCGCGCGCCATCAAACTGCCGGATGGATTGCCGATTTGGGTACAGCATAATGCTCAAGGAGAGCATTATTCACCTTTCCGTCTTGATATTACCAATACCAAAGCCACTTGGATGGGGTCGCTTCCGCATGGGTGGCGCGACATGGTGCATGCACGAAATGACGGTAAAATGGATACCTGGCTAGAAGCAAAAAGAGCAGGGAACCCGGAGTATCGGCACATCCCGCTGACCATGGGATACTACGATCGGGAAGATATACCGTTCTACTATGCCCTTGCGGATGCCTTTACCGTGTGTGACCAGCATTTTTGCTCATCCCTTACCGGCACCAGTGCCAACCGGTCCTACTTCTGGTCGGGAACCATCCGTGAAGAACCGCGCAATCCGGATGCGGTAGCGCATGTGGACAATGGACAGATTAACTATAAAGCCGTGCGCTGGAAAACCTATCCCGAGCGCTTACAGGAAGCGGGTATATCTTGGAAAGTGTATCAGAACGAACTGAGTCTTCCGGTTGGTTTTGAAGGCGAGGAGGAAGACTGGCTGGCCAATTTTACGGATAACAACCTAGAATTCCACAAGCAATACCATGTACGTTTTCATCCGGCTCACGGCAGGTATATGGAAAGACGCATCAGCGAACTGCAAAAAGAGTTGGTAGATTCGGCTACGGTAGACGCAAAGACGCTAGTAAAAAAGAGGGACGAGTTGACACAGCTTCAAGCGGATTTGGCACGGTATAGCGCTACAAACTTCGAAGCACTTTCCCCAATTGAGCAAGAAATCCATCGGCGCGCATTCATAACCAATACCGGTGACCCACATTATCATGAACTGGAGACCATTCATTACACCGATAACGGTGGAGAGAAAAGTGTTCAAGTGCCCAAAGGGGATATCTTCTACCAGTTCCGTAAAGATGTGGACGAGGGCAATTTACCAACCGTTTCGTGGTTGGTCGCTCCGTGTAACTATTCGGATCATCCCGGAGCACCGTGGTTCGGCGCGTGGTATGTATCTGAAGCGATGGATATCCTGACGAAGAACCCAGAGGTATGGAAAAAGACCATTTTTATCCTCACGTACGATGAGAACGATGGGTATTTCGATCATATGCCCCCCTTTGTGCCACCTCATACCGATCGACCGGAGGCCGGTGCCGTGGCTCAGGGTATCGATACCCGGGATGAATACGTCACTGTCGAACAGGAAAAAGTCCGGACCGGCAATCCGGAAGCGACATTAGACAGTCCAATAGGACTTGGCTTCCGGGTACCTATGGTGATTGCTTCACCCTGGACTAAAGGTGGCTGGGTCAATTCAGAAGTGTTTGACCATACCTCCGGCTTGCAGTTTCTCGAACATTTTCTCGAAAAGAAGACTGGTAAGCGAGTGAAGGAAACTAATATAAGTAGCTGGCGGCGGTTGGTTTGCGGAGATCTAACTTCTGCTTTTCGCCCCGTCACCGCTTCTGATTCCCCACCGTTGGAGGCACTCGGTCGTGATGCGTATGTTGAGCGGATTTATCGGTCGCAAAAAAAGGTGGTGCCAGGTAATTTCACGCTTGTCGATCCGCAGAATCCGCGATTGCCCAAACAGGAGCCGGGCACGAAGCCTGCATGTGCCATCCCTTACAACCTATCCGCGACGGCCATGGTGATAGACGATCGGCTTGTGCTGACGTTGTTGGCCATCGGGAGCGGCCCAAAGATTAAGACAACCGTAGGTGCACCATTTCAGGTGCGTACGCTGGTGCCATTCGATGGAGAAGCCCTCCCCGGCAGGACTTGGGATTTTTCGGTGCGCGAGGGCGAGCCCTTGGATTATAGCTGGCCGCTTGAGCGTTTTCCGGCAGGCAACTATCACGTGCAAGTACATGGTCCGAATGGCTTTTTTCGAGCGTTCAAAGGCGGCAAAGACGACCCTCGCCTGAGCGTGTTGGTGGAGGCCGATACAACCAGCCGCGGTATCTCTGTGTCATGTAATTCGGAGGACGATCTGCACGTTACAGTAAAAGATTTATCTTACAGTGAGTTTCGGAAATCATGGGTTGTCGGTTCGTTGCGAGCGCCCTTATCTTTGGATTTAAAAGCCTCAGGAGGATGGTATGATATCGAGGTGAAAGTGGCCGGCCACGTCGGCTTCAGTCAGCGTTTTGCCGGCCATGTCGAAACGGGAGACCCGAGCATCACGGATCCGTTGATGGGTGGAAAATCATCAACGCCAGCTTGAGGCCGGTTACCGGCCTCAAGCTGGCGTTCTCATTTTTTAACAAAATCATAACATGTTGTGCCTTATTTGGTTGCATTTCTGCGTTAACTTCGTAATGTGGAAAATAGGATCGATAGAGAACTGATTGCCCGGATTCGCCGGTCGGATGAACGTGCCTTTTATGCGTTCTGTAATCGGCACTGGAAGTCACTTTATCTATCTATGTTAAGCGAAACCGGCAGTAAGGATGAGGCATTCGAGCGGGTGAAAGGGTTGTTCGCTGAATGTTGGAATCGGCGTAGGCGCCTGCCCGAATTGTCGACAACAATCGTGGAATATGTAGTTGCCAACGGACTGGACAAGTCGGAAATTGATCACTTACGAGGAAGTGTCATTCGGTTATTCGGCGAAAAGCACTGCTTTCTTTGGCTAATCTCGATGCCAAAAAAGCTGGTGAATTTCTTAAGCGTTCTTTTGGGCGATAAATATTTGAAGTATAAATGAATCAACCGAAACGGACAAACCTTACCGAAGTAGTTCAAAATAGCCGGCTCGACCTGGAAGAACCGATACTAGGACGTCAGTTACTCATTGGTCTGCAGCATCACGTTCAAATACAGCATGTGATGTCTTCCAGAAGAGTACGGCAAAACCTCGTGATATGGATTTCGGTCATTGCTGCCATCGTTACCGTCATAGTTGCCGTCAAGTTGGCCTAAAACGGCTATTTATCCCTTCGTTAACACGGGTTTAATATAGCCTTCTTAACTTTGGATAATGAATTTAAAGCGAACCACACCTGTGTTTTTGAATCATCTGGTTGATGATTCTCATCGAGCGAAACCGCTGCCGCATCCCACCGGTACATATCCGTATCGATTGAATATTCGCGAAGTATTGGGCGACGTGAGCTGGTTTTTGAAGCAGCGGATGAGTTTTCACATGGTGGGCGATACAGGAAGTTTTCGGCATTCCGCATTTCAATCGCGGATCGCGTCTGTGCTGGCGCAACAAGCCAATGAAAATCCATCCACATCTGAACGTCCCGCTTTCCTGTTCCACCTGGGTGACGTCGTGTACAATCATGGCGAGGCTAGCGAGTACCCTAAGCAATTTTTTGCGCCATATGAGGATTACCCGGCACCAATATTTGCCATTGCAGGTAATCACGATGGGGATATCAATCCGGACAGTGACCTCATCTACCAGAGCTTGGACACATTCATGGATGTTTTCTGCGACACATACCGGCGTAAAATAAGGTTTTCGGGAGGGAGCAAACGGCTTAGCATGATACAACCTAACGTTTACTGGACATTGGAGACTCCCCTTGCTCGTTTCATTGGCCTATATGCCAATGTCACGAAACACGGTATCATTTCGGCCGAACAACAAGAATGGTTTATTGAGGAACTGAAAAGCGCAGATAGGTACCGACCGGACCAAGCATTGATTGTATGTCTTCACCATGCTCCCTACTCGGCCGATACGAACCACGGCTCCAGTCCGGCGATGATTGCATTTCTGGAAAATGCTTATAAAGAGGCAGATGTTAGACCCGATATTGTATTTAGCGGACATGTGCATAACTATCAGCGTTTTACTAAAATCTATGAAGACGGAAGCTCCGTTCCCTATGTTGTAGCGGGGGCAGGCGGATACGCCGATTTGCACCCCATTGCTACGATCTCGGACCCGCGAGTTTCGCCGCTCGATATAGATGTACACAAGGTGCGGATGGAAAATTTTTGCGACGATCGGTTCGGGTTTCTAAAAGTAAGTATTGAAAAAGACAGAGAAGATTTGTTATTGATAGGCGAGTATTATACAATGGGTCCGGATATCCTCATGCAACATCCACAAGAGGCGGTATTGTTTGAGCGGTTCTTCGTTCCGATCCGAAACCGTGCCCCTTCATTTGCGGATACGGCAACCATAAGATAGCATAAAATTAATATTAACTTGTCCTAGGAAAATGTTTATTTGTCGTTCAAAAATTAAACGATTTGATTGTGAAAAAAACTATGTTAATTCCCGTTATGCTGGTTTCTGCCAGTATGTTGTACGCACAGTCTACGGTTACAGGCTATGTGTACAACGATGCCAACGGTAACGGTAAGCGCGACCGCCGCGAAAAAGGGGTTTCCGGTGTTGCAGTGAGCAACGGAATAGAGGTATTCGCGACTGACGCGGATGGCCGATATGAATTGCCATTGGGCGATGACAACATAATTTTTGTCGTTAAGCCAGCGGGCTATGCAGTGCCCGTGGATGAAAGCAAACTCCCGAAATTCTACTACATCCATAAGCCCAATGGGTCGCCCAAGTTGAAATACGGCGGCGTAGCACCAACGGAACGTCTACCCAAGTCGGTTGATTTTCCACTTATCGAAAAACAGGAACCTACTGACTTTACGGCTTTGGTTTTTGGGGATCCACAGCCTTATACGGATGAGGACATGGAAAACTTTAATCGAGCGGTCGTGGCGGAAGTGAAGGGTATTCGGAACGTTGCTTTCGGCTTGAGTTTAGGTGACCTTGTAGGCGACAATCTATCCATGCACAAACCCTATCTGAAAACCACCGCCCAAATAGGCGTTCCTTGGTATAATTTGATGGGTAACCACGATATGGATTACGATGCTACAGCCGATTCGTTGGCAGATGAGACGTTCGAAGCAAGTTTCGGGCCGGCTAATTATTCGTTCAACTATGGTAATGCGCATTTTATCATCTTGGACGATATCCTTTATCCCGATCCGCGAGATCAGAAAGGATATTGGGGCGGATTCCGGAAATCGCAATTGGATTTTGTGGAGAATGATTTAAAACACGTGGACAAGGAAAAATTGGTTGTGTTGGCTTTCCATATACCCTTATTGCATGAAGAGGAGGGTTCTTTCCGGAATGCGGACCGCCAGCGGTTGTTTGATCTGTTGAAAGATTATCCCTACACGTTTGCGATGTCGGCACATACCCACCTACAACGCCAGAATTTTTACACGAAAGAGGATGGCTGGCGACGTGATAAACCGTTTCATGAGTATAACGCAGGTACAACGTCCGGTGATTGGTATTCGGGAGAATTAAATGCGCAGGGTATACCAGTTTCCACCATGCGCGACGGCACACCAAAAGGATATGCGTTTCTAACGATTAAAGGCAATCAATATACCATCGATTATAAAGTGGTTGGACAACCAAACGATGTTCAAATCAAACTCTTTCATCCTCAGGTCGTGGCACGCGGCAGACGTGCACAGTCCGGTATTTTTGCTAATTTCTTCATGGGATATGAAGACAACAAGGTGGAATACCGCATTGACGATGGTGAATGGAAACCGATGAGCCATATTGAAGCCCCTGATCCGGATTTTGTTTGGTCTCTATACCGGTGGGATACTACCGAAGAATTGATGCCTGGACGGAGACCGTCGAACGCGGTGGTAAGTACGCATCTTTGGCGTGGTAATATACCTACGGACTTGCCCGCAGGTGAACATCGGATCGAAGTTCGGGCCACCGATATGTTTGGTAGAACATTTACCCAACGGAGTTCTTATCGTCTGGCCGATCCGCGGTAAGAAGAAGAAATAAATCATTTAATAGTCACCTTAAGCAGCGCGTGCGGCTGATTTCGATCGGTCGCACGTTGTATTTAACAACACTGCTAAAAAATTACATTGAATAAAGACAAGCCAAGTATTTATTGCCGACTTTTGTGAGAAACGGGAGACGTTAGACAAAGAAACTCGACATGGGAAAGGATATCGAAACGATCGCAGACATTAAAATGCTGGTGGATACGTTTTACACAAACGTTCGGGAAGACGGGCTGATCGGCCCGATATTTAACGGTGTTATCCAGGGACGATGGCCTGAACATCTCAATAAAATGTACCGGTTTTGGCAAACGGTTTTGCTTGATCAACACACCTATTTTGGCGGACCATTCCCTCCACACGCGGAATTGCCTATAGACAAGGCGCATTTCGACGCTTGGTTGAATTTGTGGAAAGAGACGGTGGATTCTCATTTTGCGGGAGATAAGGCTGACGAAGCTAAATGGCGTGCAGAAAAGATGGCAGCTATGTTTTTATCGAAGATTACGTATTATCGGCAAAACGTTTCAAAGCCGCTGTTATAAAATGGATCGGGAGAAACTCAGCGTAAAACGGGTATACGAGCCTTATGATTCAACGGATGGGTTTCGGATATTAGTGGATCGTCTGTGGCCCCGTGGTTTAAAACGGGACGACGCTCGGTTGGATGAGTGGATGAAAGAGGTTGCGCCTTCAACTGAATTGCGGACCTGGTTTGGGCACGATCCGGAAAAATGGGAAGCGTTCAGGCAGCGGTATAGACAGGAATTGGAGGAGAACGAGGCGGTGGACCACCTAGTCACCATTTTAAAAGAAAAAGACCATGTAACTTTATTATATGCAGCTAAGGATCCGGTGCATAACCAGGCAATCGTACTTAAAGATTTTATTATTGAATCTGATTCCTAACGCGCTGCTCATCAATATAACCTTCGTGTTCCCAGGTAACTTTTTGCTTATTATATAATTTCAAAACCGGTAAGGCAGAAACACCAAGTGTTTTGCATAGTTGCTGATTCTCATCCGCATCAATGCGGACGAGAATGAGCTTATCAGCCATTTCGCTGGCAATTTTTTTTAAGAAGGGTTCCATTTTTTTGCACGGTTCACACCAATCAGCGTAAAAGTCGACCAATACCAACTTGTCGGAGTGCAACAGGGTTTGGTATTGGCCTAGGCTTATTCCTTTTAGTGTGGTTGTGGGTGCCGTCTCAGGCAGATCTTCCGCTCGCCATTCCATGATTCCGCCCTTCAGCTCGACAATGGTGTCGAAGCCCATTTCTTTCAGGCGGTCCGTGGCGGCCGTACTTCTTCCTCCGCTTAGGCAATAAACGAAAAGGGGAGTCGAAGGTTCGAATTCAGAAACGCTGTGATCAAAATCCTTCCCTTTCCAATCGATATTGATTGCGTTTTCCAAATGTCCTTTTTCAAATTCTTCGGGAGTTCGCACATCCAGAATTAACGCATTTTCGGTTTCGCTGATTTTTATTGAAAAATCTTTTGCCGAAAGGCGGATCGGCTCATGTTGCGCATGACCGCCGGTACAACTGATGATTCCGATGGCAATGGAAAGGATTACCGCCAATTTATTCATTCCGCGCGTATTTGTTAATCTTTTGCAAACATAGAAAATTTACTTTTTATCTCTCAGACTCTCAATGATCCGCGGAATCCTCTTGCGGCGTAATACGACTCTGCGCCGTTGTGATAGATAAAGACTCTTCCAAAACGGTAATCACCAAAGATGGCACCACCGAGCGCCCGAATATCCGCGGGTGTTTCTAGCCAACTTGAGGTTTTAGTGTCGAATTTTCCGAGTTGTTGAAGCTCGCGGTATTGCTCCTCGGTTAGAATGGTGATCCCCATTTCGGTCGCCAGATCAATCGCACTGTTTTGGGGTTTATGTTCTTTCCTTGATTCCCATGCCGCCCGGTCGTAACAAAGACTTCGGCGGCCTTTTGGTGTCTCAGGCGAACAATCGATAAAAATGTATTCTTTGGTACTTTTGTCGTAGCCAACTACGTCGGGTTCTCCGCCGGTTATCTCCATTTCATCGAGTGTCCATAGTTTTTCCGGATTTGCTTCCAATTTCACCAGCACATCGGCCCATTGAATGCCTTTGTGTCGGTTCATATTTTTCTCGAACCGGGTTTTCAATACCTTAAGTAGCTCGTCGCGCTGCTCGGACGCCAATTCTTTTTTGTAGTTATTCATCAGAAAATAGTTGTTCGTTACTTGTTTGTTGTTAATGGAATTATCCCTCTAGATATGTTTCATTTAACACGCGCCTATCACATTTGGCTGCTTATTTTCCTGCTAGGAGGTCTGAAATACCATGATAGGACTGTCAAAACTACCAAAAGTGCCGGTCCGAAAAGTTCTGTTGCACCATTTCCGGCGGCTAAATGAGAGAAAATTGCACCGGTCATCGTAAAGAAAAAGCCGGCATATGCCCATTCCTTAAGCAACGGAAGCCTGGGAACAAGTATAGTAATTACCCCTAAGATTTTCCAAATGCCAATGAGGGTAAGCATGTAGGCAGGGTACCCTAATCGTGAAATATTGGCAACTTCTTCTTCCAATCTAATCAACTGCACTATTCCGGTCGACACCATTCCCAATGAAAGCCATACGGTGGCAATCCAATAGATGATTTTATTGCGCTTTGTCATAATTTTTGTCTTTTAACCGGTTGCAAACATTCTGGAGGCGGTTATGCGCCATGTTGAGGCCTTGGGCGAAAGGTAATTGGAGCAATTGATCTCGGGCTACTACCGACTTAAATACGATGTGCATGGTTAATTTACTGGTGTCGCTGGTAAGTTCCTCAAAGTCCAGGAATTCAAGCTGGACGGCGAATGGCGTATTGTCCATTTCAAAGGTGCGCGTGATTCGTTGGTTTAATACGAGATCATGAATCACCCCATTGGATTGAAATACCACATTTCCCTGCGGATCGCTGGTTTCAAATTGCCAGCTGCCGTGTTTTTTATTTTCCAGTTTCAATACCTTGGTTCCCATCCATTGTTCGACAATTTCGGGATCTGTATATGCCCTGAAGAGCAACTCTACGGGTAAATCGAATTCACGGGTTATCAATAATTCTTGCCGACCCTCTTCGGCATGGATTTTTGTCTTTCGTTCCATAGTTACTGTGATGATTTGTATTTTTTCATAACGGCTTCCAATTTATTGAATCGATCGTCCCATAGGTTACGGAATGGCTCGATAAAATCTGCAATTGCTTTCAACTTTTTGGGGTTTAATTGGTAATAAATCTCCCGGCCGGTTTGCTCCTGTTGCAGTATTTCACATTCGGTAAGAATTTGAATATGTTTCGAAATCGTTTGTCTGGAGGATGCAAAGTTTTCGGCAATTGCACTCGGGGTCATGGCCTGGAGGGCAACCAAGGTGATGATCGCCCTTCGGGTGGGATCGGCGATGGCTTGAAATACATCTCGTCGTAATTCCATTGTGCAGTTATTTGACTGCAAATATACGTGCAGTCAAATAACTGCACAAATATTTTTAAACTTTTATCGTTTTGTCCCTTTATTGATCCAGATGATATATCCGGTTATGGGCAAGCTCGCGCAAAATAGGGAAATAATAAACGCAAGGATCTTGGTTGGCCATCCGCCGATATTACCTGTATGGATATCGTAGTTCAGGGAGGCCAGGCGATCGCCAGCCGCTTGATTACGATGGCTGTCGATTTTATCGATCCTGAGGGACGATTTTTCGAAGTAATACCAGTTGAATTTTCCGGTTCTCTGTTCTTCCAAGCGCACTTGTACATCAAAGCCACGGTCATCTTCATTGCGGAGGCGAATGGACATCATTCCCGCACCCCGATTTTCTTCGAGGAGGTAATGTAGCGCGTCGTCCAATGGGTTTACACTTTGTCTGGAAATATGGGGTTGGGCAATTTCGGAAGAGGGCTGCGCTTTGGCGTTCAGTTGGTTCAGGCCTTTGGCGACAGCCGATTTCCAATTCGGAAAGCTGAAGAAAAGTCCGGTTAGACCGATGGCAATTCCCAAAAGAAAAGAATAGAATCCGATGATATTATGCAAATCGTAATTCAGGCGTTTCCATTTTACCGACCACTTTGGCCAGAAACTTCTGCGTTGGCGTTTACCCTTCCATTTCTTTGGCCACCATAATACAAGGCCGGATATCATCACGAGGATAAAGATCAGGGTGGAATAGGCGACTACGGGATGGCCATATTTCTTTCCCAGAAGCAGATTCATGTGCAATTGCAGCATTACCTGGAAGAATTCTGTTTTGGAGTTCTCGATGGCTACCACTTCCCCGGTGTAAGGGTTGATAAACACACGTTTGTAATAGTTGAAATAGTTCCAATGGCCAAACGCCTCCTCATTGACGGACTGTGCGCGGAATATCCACGACCGGTCTTGCGCAGGATAAAGGTCGACGCGCGTGATTTTCTCCCCGTCGGTTAGCGCGCGAGTTGCAACTTCAGTCAGTTTGCTCAGGGGCAGCGTCTTGTTGGAGCCGGTACTTGAGATAAAATATTTCTCCGGATAGCATATCTGTTTCAAGTCGTCATGGAAGGTGTAAATACAGCCGGTGAGTCCCAAAATAAACACCACGACGCCAGAGACAATCGCGAGCCACTTATGAAGCCATAATATGCCGGCCTTGACCATTAGAATTTATAGGCTACCGTTAGGGATGCGTTCGTTCCCGTTCCCTTGACATACTCGGCATCAAGCGCCCGGTACTGGCTCACAACCGGATAGTAGTCCTTGTTCAATAGATTTTCGACACCCAATCCTACCGACCACCGGGCGTTAAACCGGTACGAACCAGAGAGGTTGAACAGAGAAATAGATTCGACCGATCCTTCCGAGTTTTTGAAAGTCCCCTGGTCGTTTGCATCGAACCGATCACGCGATCCAGTATACAGCCAATGCAACTGAAGGTTTAGTTTAGGGTTGGGTGTAAAATAGAGATAGGCGGTTGCCTTTGGCGGAGCGATTCGTGACCCATTTAAGTACATTTTGGATCCATCTTCCTGTTCGGATTTGCCTTCCACAAACGCATAGGTTCCGCCAAGGGTCCACATTGGATGTATTTTTGCATCGATGGCCAATTCAAAGCCTTGGACGACTTCGGGTAGGCGTTGGGCCATCAGATACCCGCCCACATCTACCAATTCCACACCCATTTTCGAACTGCTGTAATAGTAGGAGGCCGTCAGGTTAAAGATTCGGTAATGGCTGGAAAACCCGATCTCGTAATTGTTGGTGATAACGGGATCGGTCTTTATGCTATCCAGGTCATTGTCGGTAGCGCGGCGAACGATCCGGCCCAATTCATTGATGGCAAATCCTTGGGAGAAACTGATGAAAGGATTGAAGAATGCATACTTGTTATACCGCAGTCCTGCATTGAATGTTGCGCCTTTGTATGGAATTTTTCCTCCTTTTACGGCGGTGCTGCCCTCGTTGTTCGGGCCAGTGGCGATGGTGTTGAAGTCGTTGATCGTAACCGTCGCATTTTCGTAACGGGCCCCTGCTTTAAGAATCAGGTTTTCGATGAAATCTATGCGCAGCTGTGCATAGGGTGCCACATTCAGCATGTCCATAAACGGAATATAGACCCTGCCATCGGTAAGGTTTTGATCGGTAACATCATTCAGGACGTCCAAGCCATAGGTTAGTTCAGCGGCCGATTGGAAGAGTTGAAATGGCGAATTGAGGTTTAGGCGCAAGCCTTTTTTCTCGGAGTTAATTTGGGTTTGTCCGGGGCCATACCATGCCGTTCCATTCGCTACATAGCGATTCATTGACCGAAAAGTGTTGTAGTACAGTGTCGCTTGCAGCGAATGATTGCCCCAAATACCCGTTTTGCTATAATTGATCATGGCGTTGTGGTTGTAAGGGGTTCCCGTAGGTTCGCCGGGATCTTCTCCTTTGATGCCGATGGTTGGGCTTTGATCGTACTTACCCGTTTGGCTGATGTATTTTGCATGTTGGGTACTGTTGTAATAGTTGTACCAAGCCGTAATGGAGGAAGTGGAATCAAAATCATACCCCAGTTTGATGAAGCCGTTGTTCTGGTACGAATTGGATAATCCATCGGTCTGTCCCAGTGCCAGTCCGTCGGCGTCCCGTTGGAGGCCGGCATAATCGATGGAAGCACTTAAGGTATAACTGAATCGCTGTTTCCGGCCGTACAGCAGCTGTGAGAATTTATAACCCGCAGTTTCACCTGCATGAAAGGGATTGATACCACTTCTTACGCTGCTTAAGCCGTTGATGGCCTTGCCGTTTTCCGGGCTTTTTCTTGTAATGTAATTAATAATGCCTCCTGCCGATCCATTGCCGTAAATGGACGTTGCGCCTTTGATTACCTCCACACGTTCAATCACGTTAGGGTCGATGGTCCTGATATCGCGCGATCCATTCATGAGTGGAGTCGACTGGGGAATTCCATCAATTAACACCAGTACGGCACGGCCCCTCAGGGTTTGGCCGGAGTTTGTCGCTTTATTGGTGGCAGGCCCCAATCCTGGTATGGTAGCCCCCAAAATAGTGGATAGGTTGTTGTTGATCTGACTTTGGGCTTGGATTTCTTCCTCGTTTAAAATGGAAATCGAAGAAGGAACGGTCGAAATGTGCTCAGGCTTTCTTCCCGCTGTTATAACCACTTCATCCAAATTATTCCGGTCGGTAAGCACGAGTACCAAGCTATCTTGAAGGTCCGCTTTTTCGATTAAGCCCGTTGCCGTAGCGTATCCAATGTACGAAGTTTGAATTCGGTAGGGCGCTTGAAATGAACTTAGGTCTCTAATCAAAACACCATTGTCATCCGCATAACCCACATTTTTCTGATTGACGCTGATATTGGCTTGGCCGATCCGTTGGTTGTTTTGGTTTTTTACGATAATTTTTAATTCCTGTGCATGGAGGATTTGAATGCATGCTGTCAGGAAAATAACAATGCGTAAAGAATACATGATACTTTTACTATTTAGACCAAATTTAAATTCCGCAAAAGTAAAAGTATTCGCCCGTTTGAAAAATAAATATGAAAATTTCTTATCTGCCGGGGGGCAACTATAGCGCCATTTCGCTTTGATAAGTGACCAAGCGGTTTGGCAGATTGTTAAAATTGGCGAAGTTAAATCGTAAATTTGTCTGCACATAGATTTTCTATCTGGATAGAATGATGATTTAGCGAATATGAGTACACTATTCATAAAAAACATGGTCTGTAGCCGTTGCATTTTAGTCATTCAGGGCGAACTGGATAAGTTGGGTATAGACGTTAAAAATATAAAGTTGGGTGAAGTGACACTTGCAAGGGAACTTACCACCGAAGAAAGGGAGAAGCTTGAAGAAACCTTGGTACCGCTGGGGTTTCAGGTAATTGACGACAGAAAGAGCCGTATCATCGAAAAAATCAAAAATGTCATTATTGATTTGGTACATCATCAGGACAACGGTCTAAGGTCGAACCTTTCGGATGTATTGAGCGATAAACTCAATCATGATTACAATTATCTGTCCAACTTATTCTCAGAAGTAGAGGGAACGACCATCGAGAAATATTTCATCGCACAAAAGGTGGAGAAAGTAAAGGAATTGCTGGTATATGATGAGCTGTCTTTGAGTGAAATTGCCCTGCGCCTAAACTATTCGAGTGTCGCTTATTTAAGCAACCAATTCAAAAAAGTCACCGGATTGACACCAAGCCATTTCAAACAGATACGGGAGGATAAGCGGAAACCGTTGGACAAAGTGTAAATCTTACAAATCAATTCCATAATTACGTAACAACCGATACTGATTTTGTTGTCACCTTTGCAATGTAAAAGCAAAGCAGACGAGTATGGCAACAAATAATAATAGAGAACCTATCTATCTTCCGTTGGAGGATGTAGAAAGCGAGCACTGCGCGTTAATCATCGAAAAAGGATTGGCGCAGGTACAAGGTATCGAAAGCCACAAAGTGGAACTTAACAACCGCAGGGCGGCCATTACGGTGGATGGCAATGAGGTAGTGTCCGAAGCGGTAAAAGCGGTAAAAGATCTTGGTTACGGTGTTACTACAGTTAAAAATTCCTTTCCCGTTCTGGGGATGACCTGTGCTTCCTGTGCTGGAAGTGTGGAAAGCATCATTGCGCACGAGCCGGGAGTCGTAAATGCTTCGGTAAACTTTGCCACAGGAAACCTGACCGTGGAATACTTACCCAACATGACAGATGCAGCAAAGCTACAAAAAGCCGTACGGTCCGTAGGATACGATCTTTTGGTAGAGGAAGAGTCCACGCAACAAGAGACCTTGGAAAATATCCAGACGGAAAAATTCAAAAAATTAAAAACCAAAACCCTTTGGGCCATCCTGCTTTCACTTCCGGTAGTGGTTATCGGTATGTTCTTTATGGATATGCCCTACGCAGATCCGATCATGTGGTTTTTTTCCACTCCGGTAGTCCTATGGTTAGGTAAGGATTTCTTTATCAATGCGTGGAAGCAGGCCAAGCACCGTTCGGCAAACATGGATACGTTGGTGGCATTAAGTACGGGTATTGCCTATGTATTCAGCGTGTTCAATATGCTTTTTGCCGACTTTTGGCACCAAAGGGGATTGCATGCTCACGTATATTTCGAGGCGGCAGCCGTTATTGTCGCATTCATTCTTTTAGGTAAACTTTTGGAAGAAAAAGCTAAAGGAAACACTTCCTCAGCCATTAAAAAACTGATGGGCTTACAGCCAAAAACGGTTGTCGTAATAGAAGCGGATGGAACAGAAAGACAAAAAGCCATCGAAGATGTAAACGCAGGCGACATTATTCTGGTAAAGCCGGGCGAAAAAATCGCTGTGGACGGTATGGTTGTGTCGGGCAATTCGTACGTGGATGAAAGCATGTTGAGCGGTGAGCCCGTTCCCGTCCTTAAAAAGGAGAATGAAAAGGTATTCGCAGGCACCATCAACCAAAAGGGTAGCTTTCAGTTCAAAGCGGTAAAAGTGGGCAAGGAAACCATGCTCGCCCAGATCATCAAAATGGTGCAGGATGCGCAGGGAAGCAAAGCTCCCGTACAAAAGCTGGTTGACAAGATCGCGGGTATTTTCGTTCCCGTGGTCATCGGTATTGCAATCCTGACATTTATTGCCTGGTTTTTCTTAGGCGGCGATAATGGCATAGTGCAGGGATTGTTGGCATCTATCACGGTATTGGTCATTGCCTGTCCCTGTGCGTTGGGATTAGCCACACCCACGGCAATTATGGTCGGTGTAGGCAAGGGAGCTGAAAAAGGAATTTTGATTAAAGATGCGGAAAGCCTTGAATTGGCCAAGAAAGTAGACGCAATCGTTTTGGATAAAACAGGAACGATCACCGAGGGAAGACCGGAGGTTACGGGTATCGAGTGGCTGAACAATGACGATGCGACCAAAAATATCCTCTTGAGCATCGAAAAGCAATCAGAGCACCCGTTGGCAGAAGCCGTGGTGAAAAACCTGCAAGGTGCTTCCATCACAGCATTGTCGAACTTCGACAGTATCACGGGTAAAGGAGTAAAGGCAGACCATAATAACGAAACCTATTTTGTAGGCAATAAAAAACTGTTGGCTGAAAACACCATTACGATTGCGGAACCGCTGCAACGGCAGGCGGATGAGTGGGGCAGCCAGTCAAAGACCGTTATTTGGTTTGCAAACAGTAAAGAGGCTCTTTCGGTGGTGGCTATTTCCGATAAAATCAAGGAAACATCGGTGCAGGCTATCAGGGAAATCCAGGATATGGACATCGACCTGTATATGCTCACAGGCGATAATGAAGCGACTGCCAAAGCCATTTCATCGCAAACAGGCATCAAACACTATAAGGCAGAAGTATTGCCGCAACACAAAGCCGACTTTGTAAAAGAACTGCAACAGCAGGGAAAAGTGGTGGCAATGGTTGGCGACGGTATCAACGACAGTACCGCTTTGGCAACGGCCGATGTTAGTATCGCAATGGGTAAAGGGTCCGACATTGCAATGGACGTTGCTAAAATGACGATCATATCTTCGGACCTTACCAAGATACCACAGGCGATCAGATTGTCAAAACAGACCGTTGCAACCATTAAACAAAACCTGTTCTGGGCATTCATCTATAATCTTATCGGTATTCCGATTGCCGCAGGTATCCTTTATCCCATCAACGGCTTCTTATTGAACCCGATGATTGCAGGCGCTGCCATGGCATTGAGTAGCGTGAGCGTGGTAAGTAACAGCTTACGTTTGAAGTGGAAGAAGTAAATTTATATCAACAAACAAGAAAAATGAAAAATATAGAATTGAGCATACCCGGTATGCAAAGCACGCACTGCCAATCAAGGGTTAGGGGAGCTATCGCAGGCATTGCTGGTGTTGACATCCAAAGACTGGAAGCTGGAAGACTGATCGCTGCTGTCGAAAGTGACAAAGTAAAAGAGAAATTGGTCGAAACCATCGAAAAAGCCGGCTACGAGGTGAATAAAAACAGCAACGAAAAGTGACGGATGAAAAAATATACCTGGAGCACGCACAAAATTGTACAAGAGACCAAAGACGCCATAACTATTTTTTTTAAAACAGGCTCGCAACTATTCAGTTACCTGCCGGGGCAATACCTCAACCTCACTTGTACCATAGGTGGAGAGCAAGTCAGCAGATCATATTCATTTAGCTCCATTCCGTCCGACGAGTTTCCATCCATTACCGTGAAACGTATTGCCGATGGAAAAATGAGTAATTACCTGCTGGAGAATGCCGCGCTTACCGACACATGGGACGTGGAGGCTCCATTCGGCAATTTCACTTTCGATCGAAAGCTTGCCCCGGATTCCAGAATTGTCTTCCTCGCCGGAGGCAGTGGTATCTCTCCGCTTTTTTCGATGCTGAAAAGCATAGGTCAAGATACCAATCCTCCTTTGTTGTTATACAGCAACAAATCGCCCGAAGAGGCCATATTTTGGAATGAACTGGAAACCATGCGGTCAGAGAACCGTTTGAACATTTACCACTCCTTTACGTCCCCGTCCCACATATCGGCACAACTCGACCATATTTCCGGAAGGTTTACACCACTTGTACTCCGTTCTATATTGTTTAGCCGGATCGAAAATCTTGAGAAAGCCCATTTTTATATTTGTGGGCCAACGGAACTGATGACCCTTTACCATGACGTGTTACTGGGGATAAATATTGCCGAAAGGCAAATCCACATGGAATACTTTGATCCGATAGTCGTTGAAATCCCGCATATAGGGAACGACGGTATCACTAGGGAAATATTGTTAAGCTACTTTACCGATCAGTATGTTAACGATGAATTGCAAAGCTATGAATGCACGTCACTTATCGAAGTGGATGCCGGAGTTTCACTTCTGGACGCAATACGGGATTACGGCATTCCCGTTCCACATTCATGCAAAAAAGGCACCTGCGGATCCTGTTGGGCAATCAAAACCGACGGACAGGTACAAATGGTCAATAACCATGCACTAACGGAACAAGAAATATCGGAGAGCATGGTCCTATTGTGTCAGAGTTACCCGTTGGATCACAACGTGAGTATCACGATTCATGATAACTATACCCAGGCCGGAAAGGAATGAGTTTATGCAATGGTCACGTCGTCCATGAGATATACATCCTGAATGGTGTGTAATAATTCAACTCCCTCGTTAAAAGGTCTTTGAAATGCCTTTCTGCCACTTATCAATCCCGTACCTCCGGCACGTTTGTTAATGACGGCAGTCCGAATCGCTTCCTCAAAATCATGCTTTCCCGATGCTCCGCCGGAATTAATGAGTCCTGCGCGCCCTGCATAACCGTTTAAGACCTGATACCTGCACAGGTCAATGGGATGGTCCGTACTCAATTCGCTGTACATCCGTGCATCCAATTTCCCGTAACTGCTATCGCCGATGTTCAACGCTTTGTAGCCGCCATTGACTTCCGGTAGTTTCTGCTTGACGATGTCCGCTTCTATGGTAACCCCCAGATGATTGGCTTGTCCGGTAAGGTCGGCGGACAAATGGAAGTCGGTACCGTCCTTTTTGAATGCATCGTTGCGCAGATAACACCACAATATGGTGGCCATCCCTAGGGAATGCGCCTTTTCAAATGCCTGGCTTACCTCAACAATTTGTCTTCCCGACTCCGTTGAGCCGAAATATATAGTTGCTCCGATGGCTGTCGCTCCCATATTCCACGCTTCCCTCACCGTTCCGTACAGGACCTGGTCACTCTTATTGGGATAAGTCAACAGCTCATTGTGATTTATTTTTACAATAAATGGGATTTTATGGGCATATTTCCGGGCAACAGCTCCTAAGACACCAAAGGTGGAGGCTACGGCATTGCAACCTCCCTCGATAGCCAGTTTTACGATATTTTCAGGATCAAAATATATCGGATTGGCCGCAAAAGATGCCCCGGCACTATGCTCAATGCCCTGATCAATGGGTAAAATGGATAAGTATCCGGTATTGGATAAGCGGCCATGACCGAAAAGGTTTCCCAAACTTCTAGCACCTGCGGACCTCTATCCGAAATGCCGTAAACATCGTTTATGAAATGGGGGGATGGCAGGTGGAGTAACTGTTTTGGTATCGCTTTACATTGATGATTAAGTAGCTCTTCTCCGCCCAGGTATTGCGTTAATTCACTGATGTTCATAATATCTATTTTTTACGTTAACGTTTTTACACATTCTACGCCATCTTCCTCTTTTCATCGCCATAAGAATCGTAAAAAGCTCATTAAATCGTAGAAAGTGTGGCATCCGATTCCGTTGACGATAGTATCGATGAGTATCTGTTAAAGATAGCAAGTTTTTAGATGGATGTGCGAAACAATCGCAGGATTGTCATCCAGTTTGTTGCGGAACAGATAATTCAGGTATGCAAGGATGAACGGTCGTCGATAAAATAAATCAGTAAATATCATAAACTAAACAAAGAATATTGTAAAGAGCAAGGGCCAATATGTACCTAAATTTGTAATATCAAATAACAAATAAAAACTCAATAAAATGAAAAATAACAATCTTCAATTTAAAACGAACCTTAATTGCGGCGGATGTGTATCGAAGGTGAAATCTGATTTGGACAACGCCGCAGGTATCTGCGAATGGGATGTGGATACAAGCAATAACGATAAAATTCTGACAATAAAAGCAGATGGCATTACCGAAGACGAGGTGGTAGCTATCATCAAGAGTAAAGGTTTTAAAGCCGAGCCTTTGACCGTATAAGTCGGGCTTGGAATCACTGATCGAATAAAAAGGAGATAACATGAAAAAGGTAATATTGGCACTTACCGTCATATTTTTTGGAAACTCGGTGTATTCTCAGCATACGGATGTCCTATTAAGCAGTTATTTCAACGTGAAAAATACATTAGTAAGCGGCAATAGTAAAGCAGCATCCGAGGGTATCGCGTCCTTTAGCCAAGCATTGAAAACCGGGGCAGATTTTTCGCAGAAAGCAGCCCTGCTCAAAGCTGCCGAAAAGCTGAACAAAGCGGGCAATAGCCTTGAAAAACAACGGGCCGCTTTCAACGATGTTTCTACCCTTATGTGGAAACTTGTAAAAGATTCGGACGACGTTGATCAACCAGTTTACTACCAATATTGTCCGATGAAGAAAGCTTATTGGTTAAGCGAGGAAAAGGAAGTCAAAAACCCTTACTACGGTTCCTCAATGCTGACCTGCGGTAAGGTGACGGAGACGAAAAATTAATCATCGCGTAGGGGAACTTTCGGTGTTTGTCAGTTCTGTTTGGGCAGTCCTTTTGACGGCAGTCAATCCTGCCTTGGCTCGGCATTTCATCCTATGGTAAGCAAATCATATTTTCTTAAATGAATAAAAAAAGCAATAACTCACTGATACTGGTGGCACTGCTGTTTTCATTTTCAACAGCCTACGCCCAAAAAGTGGTGCGTTACGAGCTGGTCCTCAAGGATACGATGGTAACCTTTGCAGGAAAAGAGAAAAGGGCCATTGCAGCAAACGGACAGATACCGATGCCGACGCTCGAATTTACAGAGGGTGACACGGCAGAGATCGTGGTGCATAATCAGCTAAAGGAAAGTACAGCGATCCATTGGCACGGCCTATTCCTGCCTAATAAAGAAGACGGGATACCACATTTAACGCAAATGCCGATAAAGCCGGGCACATCGTTTACGTATCGCTTTCCGATCGTTCAGAACGGTACACATTGGTATCATTCCCACGCAGGTTTGCAGGAACAGATAGGTATGTACGGTAATTTCATCATGCACAAAAAACCTGACGATAAAACGTTCCGCAAAGGAATAGACGACCTGCCGTCCGTCCCCGTTGTGTTAAGTGAATGGACAAACCTCAAACCCGAAAACGTACACCGTATGTTGCATGCAGCCAGTGATTGGTTTGCAATTAAAAAAAGGGCTACCCAAAGCTATTCTGAAGCAATCCGCAGCGGACAATTCAAAACCAAGCTCACGAACGAATGGAAGCGGATGCTCGCAATGGATGTCAGCGACGTGTACTACGAAAGGGTACTGATGAACGGTAACCACATAACCGAACTGAAAAGCATTGATGGCAAAGCGCTAAAAGCGGGCGACAAAGTACGGTTACGCATTTCCAACGGTGGTGCATCGTCTTACTTTTGGCTTCGCTATGCCGGTGGCAAAATGAGTGTAGTGGCAAGTGATGGCAACGATGTGGAGCCCGTTGAGGTGGACCGACTGATTATCGCCGTCTCGGAAACCTACGATGTCGTTGTGACCATTCCGGAAGACGGTAAGGCCTTTGAATTTATGGCTACCACAGAAGATCGCTCTCAATCGGCAAGCTATTTTATAGGCATGGGAGAAAAGCAGCATGTGGGAGCATTGCCCCGTCTGAAGTATTTCGAAGGAATGAAGATGATGAATGATATGATGAAGATGAACGGCGACCTCGATGATATGGGTATGAATATGTCCTTGCAACAAATGGATATGAACGTTGTAATGTACCCGGAAATCACGGGCGAAGAAAAGGGAAGGGGTAAGGAAACGCATGACCATCATAACCACGATATGAATATGGACGACGCTCCGGGCCGTTATGACGCCAATGCGTTGAGCGATATCGTTACACTCCACTATGGTATGCTCAAATCTCCATACAATACCACATTGCCAAAAGATGCACCTGTCAAGGAACTGAACTTCACCCTTACGGGAAACATGAACCGTTACGTATGGAGTATGGATAACCGCATACTTGCCGAAACGGATAAGATACCTGTTAAAAAAGGTGAGGTTTTACGGATCACCATCTACAACAACTCGATGATGCGGCACCCTATGCACCTGCATGGCTTTGATTTTCGGGTATTGAACCAGCACGGCGATAATGCACCATTGAAAAACATCATTGACATTATGCCGATGGAAACCGATACCATAGAGTTTTTGGCAAATACAGAGGGCGATTGGTTTTTCCATTGCCATATCCTATATCACATGATGGCGGGAATGAATAGGGTATTTGCGGTGGATGACTACAAAAATCCGTATTTGCCCAACAAGGGAGAAGCCTACCGGATGTTACAGCGTGAACACAATATGCCCCATTTGATGGCACAGAGTGATTTTGCCACCAATGGTATCGACGGTGAAGCCATGCTAATGAATGCACGGTACAGTTTGGGTACGGAATGGCGTTTGGGCTACAACGATATGCACGGCTACGAAGTGGAGACACACTTTGGCAGATATATCGGAAAAATGCAATGGTTGATGCCCTTTGTAGGTTTCGATTGGCGATACCGCAAAATGGGAATGGACGAACATGAAAAAAACCTGTTTGGGCAAGTCAACAACAAGGATCGTCGGGCAGCGGTCAGTCTGGGAGCAATGTACACTTTGCCAATGCTCGTCAATATACAAGCAGAAGTTTACCACGACGGGATTTTCCGATTATCGCTAATGCGGGAGGATATACCTATTTCCAAGCGGCTAAGGGCGGGTTTTATGATCAATACCGATAAGGAATACATGGGAGATCTTCGCTATATCCTTACCAGGCATATCGGTATCCGGGCACATTACGATAGCGATATGGGATTTGGCGCAGGGCTTTCGCTCAACTATTGATAAAGGATGTGAATTAATCGCAAACCTCGCATCAAACACAGGAGATCATATTGAGTAAGATGTTCGGAATGCATGACGTCACCACAGGGACATCACATGTTGAACCGGACTTTTATAGAATGTGGATACCGTTTCAGCCAAATGGGGTGGTACACACGGCCGATTTTATGGTGAGGGTTGTCGAGGGTGGAAAAATAACGAAGGCCACGTCGCCATTGCAATTGTAACAAGATTTAAAACGGCAAAAAAAAGGAGATCCGTTTTGGATCTCCTTCAGTAGCCCGTAGGGGAATCGAACCCCTGTTTCAAGAATGAAAATCTTGCGTCCTAACCCCTAGACGAACGGGCCTTTTTTTGATTCCGAATAAACCCCTTTGGCTTTTCGGTCTGCAAAGATAGGAGTATTTCCATTCGATGCAAGAATTTTTTTGCAGAAAATGCAAACAGTTCGCTAAAGCCGCTATTGGACTAAGAAAAATGCTTCTTCGCGCATGACCTGCTGCCCGGCAGCGCTAGTGGTTGGGTGGTTTCTGATTGTCGTATCTACCACGCTGAAGCCATTCGCCAACAACAGTTTCTGTGCTTCTTCCGGAGTATACAGGGTAAAGCCGTAGGCAGTAAACGGAAGCTGTTCCATAAATGCCTTTGTGGCAATTGCGAGACAAAAACACCCATCAGGCTTAAGTATCCGCCTGATTTGGGCCAGTTGTACCGCGGGCTTTTTCCAAAAATACAACGTATTGACAGTAAATATTCGATGAAACACTGCATCGGGAAACGGGAAATGTACGCCGTCGGTCCATTCAAATGCTGCGTGCCCCCGGTTGATGTCATCGCCATTGATTTCCCGGGCTGTAGCGACCATGGTTTCCGATATGTCGACGCCCGTGTAATGGATGTCATCCGCTTTAGCGAGCACATAGGATGCAAACCGCCCATTTCCAGGGCCTATTTCCAGTACCCTGTCACCGGCGCGGCAATCAAGCACGTCAATCGCATACCGGGTCATATCCGCATTGCTGATATTCATGTGGGCCGCCGTCTGGATACCTGCCTCGCCTTCCGGCTTGGCTAATTGTGCGGCTACCGCCCGAAAGTCAATCGCTTCGCTCATGATTTTACCGTTTATCTACGCTATACTTGCCGGGGCCTATAAATGCAAAGCCTAAAAAGACAATCCCCATTTCGATCGCATGTGATGCACCTTTTAAACCATCTCCGGCCCCCAGGTGGTGAAGAGCAGCAATCAACATGGTGAACGCCAGGACCAGTGCCGTAGGCCTGAAAAAGAGACCGATAAGGAAGAATAATCCACCGATGGTTTCCGCGAGGGCTGCAAGCAGTCCCCAAACCAAGGGCAGAAACGTAATGCCAATCTCTCCCATGGCACCGCCAACTCCTTCCCATAACTTGGGGCCGCCCAATAATTTGGGATATCCGTGCATAATAAACATCACTCCCAAACCGATCCGGACAAGTAGCATGCCGGTGTTTTTAAAATTGCTCAATGATGATAAGGCAGCCATACGTATGTTTTTCTATTTTATTCTTCCTGTTATTTTACGCGCAAATTGACTTATCTTTGCGCAAAGATGCAAACGGCGGGATTCATTTTTCTGTAAAATTGGATCTTTTACCTACTAAATAACAACAATACATTGAGCAATACTACTTTTCCTTTCAAACGCTATACCATCACTTCGGCATTGCCTTATGCCAATGGTCCGCTGCATATCGGACATCTTGCAGGTGCTTATATACCCGGCGATATCTACGTACGTTTTCTACGGCTTAATGCAAAGGATGTGGTTTATGTGTGCGGTTCGGACGAACATGGCGCTGCCATTACCATTAAAGCCAAGAAAGAGGGGACCACTCCGCAAGCGATTATTGACAAATACCACACGCAAATCAAAGACAGCTTCGAACAATTCGGAATCTCGTTTGATATTTACCACCGCACATCGGAAAAAATACACCACGAGCTTTCACAGGAGTTTTTTTTGAACCTTTACAATAAAGGCGAGTTTATCGAGCAGGTGACCGAACAGTACTACGATGAGGAATTCCATCAATTCCTTGCCGATCGGTACATCACGGGCACTTGCCCGAATTGCAAAAGCGAAGGTGCTTATGGCGATCAATGCGAGAAATGCGGTACATCGCTCAATCCGATTGACTTGATCAACCCGATTTCTACGCTCAGTGGCAAGCCGCCGGTGCTTCGGGAAACCAAACATTGGTATTTGCCGCTGGATAAGTATCAACCGTGGCTTGAAAAATGGCTGCTGGAAGGAAAGAAAGATGTCCTGAAGCCAAACGTATACGGACAGTGCCGTTCCTGGCTCAAGTCGGGATTGCAGCCCCGCTCGATGACACGCGATTTGGATTGGGGGGTGGATGTACCGTTGGAAGAGGCAGAAGGCAAAAAATTATATGTGTGGCTCGACGCACCCATCGGCTACATATCGGCCACCAAGCAATGGGCAATAGATACTGGGAACGATTGGGAAAGCTATTGGAAAAAGCAACCGGATCCCACCGACGATGCCTGTTTGATCCACTTCATCGGCAAGGACAACATTGTGTTTCATTGCATTACGTTTCCGAGCATCCTGCATGCACATGGCGAGTACATATTGCCCGAAAACGTGCCTGCTAACGAATTTTTGAACCTCGAAGGCGATAAACTCTCCACGTCCCGGAACCATGCGGTTTGGCTGCATGAATATTTGGAAGAATTTCCGGGCAAGCAGGATGAATTGCGTTATGTGCTGACATCGATCCTGCCCGAAACATCCGATAGCGAATTTACCTGGAAAGACTTCCAAGCGCGGGTAAATAATGAATTGGTGGCTATTTTCGGTAATTTCGTCAATCGCGTATTGGTATTGTCGCACAAATATTTCGATGGCAAAGTGATGCCTGCAACTCAATTGACGGATACCGACCGGCTGATCTTTTCGGAATTGGAACGTTATCCGAAGCACATTGCCGGTTCTATTACCCAGTTCCGTTTTCGCGAGGCGTTGGCGCAGTTCATGAATGTAGCCCGACTCGGCAACAAATACCTGGCGGATTCAGAGCCGTGGAAACTCATCAAAACTGATGAGGAACGTGTGAAAACCGTTTTAAACGTAAGTTTACAATTGGCGGCAAATCTGGCCATCATGGCGCAGCCCTTCTTACCGCGCACGGCAAAGCGCATGTTCGATATGCTCAATTTCTCAGCAGTTGGTTGGCAGGAGGCGGGGAGTAATGCCCTGTTGCCGGCAGGGCATCAGTTGGGGGAAGCGCAGCTGCTGTTCGAAAAAATAACCGATGAACAGGTGAATGTACAGCTGGCAAAACTCAGCCAAGCAAAAGAAGCCAATGTGAAAGAAGCCAAGGAGGTGCCCGAGGCGAAAAGCAACGTTGTTTTTGAAGATTTCGTAAAGATGGATATCCGTGCAGGGAAAATCCTTGCGGCTGAGAAAGTAGCGAAGACGAAAAAGTTGCTTAAGCTGACCATTGACACGGGTATAGACCAACGAACCGTCGTTTCTGGTATCGCGGAATTTTTCAGCCCCGAGGAGATTGTCGGAAAACAGGTGTCCATTTTAGTGAACCTCGAGCCGCGCGAAATCAAAGGCATTCTGTCACAGGGTATGATTCTGATGGCGGAAGATGCGGATGGCCGCTTGGACTTTGTGGCCCCTCAGACGACCGTGCAGGCAGGAAGTGTAATCCGGTAGCCGATTTTTGGCTTTATTTCAATAACGCGATAACCTCCTTTGCTTCCTTTACGTCATGTACGCGGAGGATCTTAATACCCTTCGTCAGAAGGAGTGTGTGAAGTACCGTGGTGCCATTTAGTGCTTCTTTCGGAGTAATGCCCAGCTTTTTATAGATCATTGACTTGCGGGATACCGCACCGAGGATAGGCAGTCCGTGGATATGAAGTTCTTCCAGCCGGTTGAGTAGGTCGTAGTTTTGCTGTAAGGTTTTGGCGAAGCCAAAGCCGGGGTCCAAAATGATATCTGTCACCTTCATTTGACGTAGCCTCGCCAGTTGCCCTCCGAAAAATAAATTGACATCTTGTACCACGTCCTCATAATCTGTCAGGCGCTGCATCGTATTGGGCGTGCCTCGCATATGCATGAGAATATAAGGCACTTGCAATTCGGCAATCGTAGCAAACATCTGTTCGTCCAATGTGCCGCCGGAAATATCATTGATTATATGGGCACCCGCTTCCACACTGGCGCGCGCCACATCGGCGCGGAAGGTGTCGATGGATAAGAGGCTTTCAGGGAATCGGGTTGTGATCGCCGCTATGACCGGCAAAAGCCTGGCTTTCTCTTCGTCAACACCCACCTCGGCAGCCCCCGGTCTGGACGAATACGCGCCAAGATCAAGGAGGTCAGCGCCAGCTGTCAATAATTTTTCGGCTTGCAGCAGGGCGGCATCTACCGTATTGTGGCGCCCACCGTCGTAGAAGGAGTCCGGTGTGATGTTCAATATGCCCATCACTTTGGGCGAAGATAGATCGATCAGTTTGCCACCTGCGTTCATCTCAGTTTACCACTACTACGCCGTCAGCAATAATATTAATATCGCGCTTGGAATGGGTGATTTTTGTAAGCACACTTGCGCCCTTGCCTGCATCTTCTGCAAAATGCCGTTGTTGGGCTACAGAAATTTCTTTCATTTTAGCCCGCCCTTCCAGTACAACCGTTTTTCCAACAATATCTTGAGGTACGAAAAAGCCATAGTCTTTGAATCGAACCAAAATCGGTTCCCCTTCGCCCTCACGGCGGACCCGGATAAAACAACCCTTTTTCTTACATACTTCGACCACCTTGCCGTATATTTTGCCGAAATAAACGGAATCGGTGCTCAGTTTTGCTTCCAAGGCCTGTACATCGATCGCTCCCTCCCTGTCGATAGCGACTCCGTATTGCGTGCCTGGTTTCGCTGGAGGAATCGTTTGCTGAGCCAACGATCTTGCCGTGAAACTTAGCAGTACGGCGGTTGCCCATGTCAATTTTTTCATAAGACGTTGAACGATGATATCTAGCAAAGGTACATAAAACTTGCTTTTAAGATTACCTGCGGATAAAGGAAAACTTTCCTCCTGGTTCAAGTTTCATCACGATGGAAGCCGTTCCGGTGCCGGAGTTATCCTGGTCGTATGATACCACATAGTCTACGCCATCGATAATTTCCGGCGCTATTTCAGAGAAGTTTTTTGGTGATGGCTGCCCGCTACGGTTTGCAGAGGTAGATACCAGCGGCTTACGAAGCCGTCGAAGCAAAGGACTGCAAAAGGCATGGTTCACGATCCGAATCCCAATACTGCCATCTTCAGCAATTAAATTAGGAGCCAAGTTTTTGGCTCCTGAATACACGATTGTAAGTGGGCGTTCGGTATATTCGATAAGCTGGTATGCGATTTCAGGTACCTCCTGGATATATCCTGGCAGTTTGTTCTCGTTATCCAACAGTACAATCAGGCTTTTGCTTTGATCGCGCCCTTTAAGCTGATATACGCGCTCCACCGCAGCCGGATTCGTTGCGTCGCAGCCAATCCCCCATATGGTATCCGTAGGATAGAGGATGAGCCCGCCTGCGCGCAATACCTCAAGTGCGCCATTGATGTCAGTTACTTGCGAACTGTTGGACATAACATTGATGTTCCGTATACCGGTCTAAACCGCCACACTATGTTCCCGGAGGGCATCGTTCAACGATGTCTTTTTGTCGGTCGATTCCTTGCGTTTGCCGATAATCAATGCACAGGGAACCTGGAATTCGCCTGCAGCAAATTTCTTAGTGTATGATCCTGGGATTACCACCGATCGCGCAGGCACAATCCCTTTATATTCCACGGGTTCTGAACCGCTTACGTCGATAATTTTGGTAGACGCGGTAAGTACCACGTTAGCACCCAACACCGCCTCGGTTTCCACATGTACGCCTTCGACGACAATGGCACGCGATCCTACAAATACGTTATCTTCAATGATTACGGGAGCGGCTTGCACAGGTTCCAGAACACCGCCTATGCCCACACCGCCGCTGAGATGTACATTTTTGCCGATTTGCGCACAGGAGCCTACGGTTGCCCAGGTATCAACCATGGTGCCTTCGTCTACATAGGCTCCGATGTTCACGTAGGAAGGCATCATGATGACTCCCTTGGCCAGGTAAGCCCCATAGCGTGCTATACCGTGGGGTACTACACGTACACCTAATTCCTTGTAGTTGGTCTTGAGCCGCATTTTGTCATGGAAAACGAAGGGGCCTGTTTCTACGACCTCCATCTGCCGGATGGGAAAATACAGAATTACCGCCTTTTTTATCCAATCGTTCACATGCCAACGTGACCCAATAGGTTCCGCTACCCGCAATTCACCGCGATCCAGTTGTTGGATGACGGTCTCGATGGCTTCTTGATACTCTTTATATTCCAAAAACTGCCGGTTTTCCCAAGCATCTTCAATCAGTTTCTTCAATTCTTTGATCATAATGAATAGCTAACAGACTTTGTAGGCGCAAAGAAAGCAAATTCCGATGACTTCCCCTTTTTTTATTCCCATTTTTCTATAAAGCTGTCTCTCAGATAAGGGATGGAAGCCGAAATATTGCATATAAACATGAATTTAGCTAAGTTTGTGTCATGGCTGAGATTGAGAAATTACGTGTGGACAAATACCTTTGGGCGATCCGGATTTTCAAGACGCGGAGTCTGGCGACGGACGCTTGTAAGGCCGGCCGTGTAAAATTTAATGGTCAAAATATTAAGGCATCCCACATAGTCAAGATTGGTGACACCTACCACATACAGAAGGGCGTAGAGAAAAAAGTAGTGGAGGTAACAGGGTTACTGGATAGGCGTGTGGATGCAAAAAGCGCCGCTAACTTTTACGAAGACCGCACGCCTTTGGAAGAAACCTACGGGTATAAAACCGTGTATCATGCTCCCATGTTAAAACGCGATCGGGGAGCGGGCCGGCCTACAAAAAAGGAGCGCCGCGAAATTGATGAGCTGAGAAAGGATGTGTGGGAGAAAGACTAGGGTTTATTGAATTTTTGGGCTTCAATATTGACCAAAGCCGCGGCGATGGGGTACGTAATATTCTTCGTCGTATCCTCTGTGGTAAACCGTGTAGGCAAAACCAATCCGCCTCCAATATCCTTGAATCCGCTGATAATAAATCGATTTTGATGCTCATGCGATAACCACTGCTCGGCTCTGCCCGTTTGGGCGTCTACGTACAGCCAACCATCAACGGAAGTTTCAAAACTTGTTTTATGGTTTTTAATATCCAGCACAGTAAAACGCTGGGATCCAATCAGCTTTTCGCCGGCAACAGTGAAAGACGCACGGTCACCTTCCAACGCCGTCGGTAAGAACAGCAGGTAGGCGTCTCGTTCAAACTCTGCGGCAACCTCGTTGATTACATCTGCCGAGGTTTTCGGATTCGACAGTTTCTCCCCATTAATATAGACGGTGCCCTTATTTGTCTTGATGTTGAACAAGGCAATGACCGATTCGTCGTCTGTGGTAATGCCCTCAAAGCGGCAGTTACCTTCTTGTTTGTCCCAGAGATAGGTCCGTTCTCCTTGTGTAAAAGAAGGGGAGCCTCCGCCGACGCAACTGAACATGAAGTAACGCGCATTTTGCCAATTTTCTTTCCCGCCGATGGCTTCCCAAAGTTTGTCGGCTATTTCCGTTTGGGAGCCCTGGCCGAAAGCGGCTACTGTGCTGCCGAGAAGCATAAGGAAGAGGTTCAGTTTGATTTTGATGAAATTGTGCATCATCTCTTTAACTCTTTTTTTCAAATAGCTGCTAACCAACTATTGAAAACGCAAAAACACAAATGCCAACAATATTTAATATTCAGACATTGATAACATTTACCGGACCCGTTTTGTTTTGGGATATGAATTATAGGCCGGACAGGTTTTTCTGGAACAGGACTGTAACGATAACGAAGCCATTATAGTCAGTATGATACAAACAATTAGAGTCCTTTTCATTGTAACATGCTTTTATACCAGCGAACACTACAAAATTGATACCGAAATATCCATGGATACGGGTGCCGATCAAGTGGCGCTCAGCGCTGCCATTTGAATAGCCGTAATTGCGGCCTCCTCGCCCTTATTTCCATGCTTTCCGCCGGCTCTATCCAGCGCTTGTTGGATATTGTCTGTTGTTAAAACGCCAAAAATGACGGGTTTATTATGTTTCAAAGCAACGTGAGTGATCCCATGAGCCACGGCACTACAGATATAGTCAAAATGCTTGGTTTCTCCTTGGATCACACAGCCTAAACATATTACCGCATCCAGTGACTTGTTGCGGAGCAAAATGTCGGCCCCACTGGTCAATTCATAGCTGCCCGGTACTTGAATAATCGTAATGGCATGCTCATCTGCGCCATGTTTCTTCAACGCATCGCACGCCCCTGTTAACAAAGAACCTGTGACTTCAGCATTCCATTGTGACACGACAATGCCAAACTTGTATGGCGTTGCCGAAGCAACTTCCATGTGCGAGAAATCAGAGAGATTTTTATTTTGGGTTGCCATTATAGCCGTGCTTCAGCCCGTGCAATGTAGCTTTCTATGGAGGTCGCCTCCTGACTTTCCGGATAGTCAGACTGGATACGTTTGTATGCCTCTAGCGCTTGCTTGAAGTCATTCTGAGCTTCGTATACCAATCCCAATTTTTTAAGAAGCAGGGGCGAAGTGAAATTGTTTGGGTTTTTTTCGGATGCTTTTTTATAATAAGAAGCTGCTTTCTTATAATCTTTGAGTTCTGAATAGGCATCCCCCAAAAGACCAATCACCAAGGGGTCGAGCACAATACTGCCCGTATTGCTGTATTTTTCCAGCGCATTCACTGCCTCTTGGTACTTGCCCTGACGTAAGTATAATCCTCCCAAATAAGCATTTGCTATGTTAGCCGATTTTGTGTTCTCATATTCATCGGCAATTTCTTTAAAACCCGGATAAGATCCGTCGCCGTCGATAGCCCGTTGTTGCAGGGAATCCACCGTAGCATATGTTTCCGCCTTGAAAAGCTGGTCGGCGGCAGTTTCAGCACGGGGGGCCAGATAAAATCGTTGGTAACCAATGTACAGCAATACTAATACAACGATTCCCCCGATGATGAATACCAAGCTTTTTTGGTTTTCCAAAATGAAGCTGCCTTTTCTGGCCGGAGCCGGAGCGGCGGTATGACGTTTTTGATTGTCTGACATCTCAGTTTTTAAAATTCGGACTGCAAAAATACACTTTTACAAATTATATCCAAGGCTTTTTTCCAACAGTGGTTCAAAGGTCAACATCGCTTTTTGGTTTCTCGTCCAGTTCCTCGTAAATGGAGTTATTGCTTTTAAATTCAGGAACCAATTCTTTCATTTTTAACACAATTTCCCGTTCGTTTTGGCTTTTTGTAAGGCGAATGAGCTGATCTATGCGAGTCTCCACGGTTTCAAAATCATATTCTCGCACTCTCGCAATCATGATTTTATCGTGATGCGTAGGCAACGTGTTTTCGAAATCGTTCAGCAATTCTTCATATAATTTTTCGCCAGGTCTCAATCCGGAATACTGAATGCTGATGTCTTTATTCGGGACAAGTCCGGATAATTTAATCATCTTGTTGGCTAATTCAACGATTTTAACGGATTTTCCCATGTCAAACACGTAAATTTCTCCACCTTTTCCCATCGAACCCGCCTCCAGTACCAATTGACACGCTTCAGGTATGGTCATAAAAAATCGCGTGATTTCAGGATGGGTGACGGTTACTGGTCCGCCTTTCTCTATCTGAGCCTTAAACCGGGGGATAACCGAACCGTTTGACCCCAGCACGTTACCAAACCGGGTGGTGATAAATCGGGTATGCCCTTCTTTTCCATCACCGAACCGTCCGCTTTTCTGTAAAAGGTGATGGAAATAGGTTTGTACATATATTTCGGCGATTCGTTTGGAAGCACCCATGACGTTTGTCGGGTTTACGGCTTTGTCCGTAGAAATCATGACGAACTTTTCTACTCCGTGTGCGACCGCCAAGCGCGCAAGGAGCTGAGTGCCCATGACGTTCGTGCGTACGGCTTCCACAGGATGATTCTCCATCATCGGTACATGTTTATAGGCAGCCGCATGGTATACATAATGCGGCTTGAAGGTCCTGAACAAGGCCTCCATGCGATCTCTGTCACGGATATCTCCGATGAACGCGTGATATACCTGGTTTTTCTGGACGTCTTCCAACTCTAATTGCAGCTCGTGTAAGGGCGTTTCTGCCTGATCATTTAGAATGATCATCTGTGGCGAGAATTTTCCTAATTGCCGTGCAATTTCGCTTCCGATCGAACCGGCAGCACCTGTTACCAATATTCGCTTGCCCGTCAATTGTCGCCGGATCGATTGATTGTCTATCTTGATAGGCTCCCGTTCCAACAAGTCTTCAATCCGCATTTTCTGAATTTGGTTGGGCGTAACCTCCCCATTGATCAGTCGATGCACAGGGGGCATCGTCAGTACTTTAACATTCCGTTCCAAGCAGAGCTCAACGATACTGGCCTTTTTTTCAATCGGAATGTTATGTGAGGAAATGATAAGTTCGTCTACCTTGCCCTGTATAATGAGTTGTTCAAAATAATCAGTATGATAAATGCGTACGCCATCGATGATTTTGCCTACTTTCTGAAAGTTATCATCGATAAACCCGACAACCACGTTATTGGACGTATGGTCATGATCCAGCGTGCGTTTGGCGGCAATCCCGACATCACCCGCTCCATAGATAACGGTTTGTCTACGATTGATCTTCATGTTTTTCACATACAGAAAGAACAGTTTGACCGTCGATCGATAGGTGATTAAAAGCAGAAAGTTCATCAGGCCGTAGGCGATCAGTAGGCTGTTGGACAGCAGGGGTGATCGGTTAAGTGCTACCAGAACCGCGTTTATCAAAAATAGAATGACGATGCAAAAAGATACTGACGACAAGATCCGCACCGAGTCGAGCGCACTGGTATAGCGTACAATACCGGCATACATCTTTAATCGGTAAAATACCACGGTACTCACGAATAAAACCACCAAGAGCTTGCGGTTAAAATCAGTAGAATGGATGGTGTCGTACGTGAAACTGTTTAGTAAAAGAGTGGCAAAAAACAACGCAAAGGCACTGCAGCACAAGTCGAGCGTAAAGATAACCCAACGGGGAACGATGTTAAATTTGTCAAACATCTAGCATCTTTAAGGTGGCAAAGCAATTAGCTGCTCATGAACCGCGTTTGCGGTCCAAATATACTTATTTTATCATTTTAAACAAGATTTATGGAATTTTTAAGTGGTTATTGGTAAGCAAGTTGAACAAGCAGGCTCATTCACTTGTGTATAATTTGCCCCGGTTTTATTAAAACTTTGATTATTTTCGCATGTTGAACCCGAATTTTATGGATAAAGTGAGCGCATCATGAGTGAGCTGTCGAAATTGGCGCGTCAAGCATTGCTACAACCTCAAGAAGCAATGCTAGAGGTAGAGAAAAAGAAAAATAGTCTCTACATTGGGATACCTAAAGAAATCAGTTATCAGGAAAACCGTGTGCCGCTGACTCCTTTGTCCGTAGCTCTGCTGATCGAAAACGGCCATGAGGTAGTCTTGGAAAGCGGTGCCGGAGAATCAGCCAACTTTCTCGATCATCACTATAGTGAACAGGGCGCGTTGATTGTTCACAACAAGGAGGAGGTTTATAAGGCCGATATCATTATCAAAATAGCGCCCCCTACGTTGGCGGAAATCGAGCTGATGCGGAATGGCCAGGTACTGTTATCGTCTCAACAGCCTTCATTAATGCATCTGGATCATTTGCAGGCACTCATGAAAAAGAAAATTACGGCATTGTCGTATGAGTACTTAAGAGATGAGGGCAATACGCTCACCGTGGTCCGGGCAATGAGTGAGATTGTAGGCGCGACGTCGGTGTTGATTGCCGCTGAATACCTAAGTAATGTATTCGATGGTAAAGGATTAATGTTGGGCGGTGTGACCGGAGTACCTCCTACGGAAATGGTTATTTTGGGTGCGGGTACCGTGGGCGAATTTGCCGCGCGGACCGCAATCGCATTGGGAGCACAGGTCAAGGTATTCGATAGCTCGGTATACCGCCTACGTCGTCTGCAGAACAACGTGGGAAGCCGCGTGTTTACATCCGTGATCCAGCCAATCGTACTCCGAAAGGCCGTGATTGGATGTGATGTGGTGATTGGGGCAATACGCGCTACAAACGGGCGAAGCCCGTGCATTATCGGCGAAGACACGGTTTCGAAAATGAAACCTAATTCAGTGTTAATTGACGTAAGCATTGATCAGGGCGGTTGTTTTGAAACTTCCGAAATTACCAACCACGAGAAGCCCGTGTTCCGTAAATATGATGTCATCCACTATTGCGTGCCTAACATCGCTTCCAGGGTGGCACGGACTGCTACCTATGCACTTACCAATATTTTTACGCCGATTTTGCTGGATATTGGTGAGATGGGAGGGATCATGAACCTGATTTGGGCAAAACCGGGTGTTCGGAACGCTATTTATCTTTATCAAGGACATCTGACAAACAAGGATATTGCTAATAAATTCAACCTTACTCCAAAAGATCTGGATTTACTCGTGGTTTCTAACCATTAAATATTGAAAATATCAATGCGAAGATTACAGTTAATTTCAGTTTGTGGATTATTCCTAAGCAACATGGCATTTGGACAAACCGTCATGAATTTGTACGATGGCAGCATACCGAACAGTAAACCATCCGCCGTAGAAGAGACGTTGGCCACAGATGCTAACGGCATCAGTCGCGTTTCTGGCGTCACGGCACCGACCCTTACGGCCTATTTTCCCAAAGGGGGGGTGGCTAATACGGGTAAGGCAATCGTTATCTGCCCGGGCGGTGGATACAGCATATTGGCGATCACCCATGAAGGGCACGACATTGCGAAGCTGCTTGCCGAGCACGGGATTGCGGCTTTCGTGTTGAAATATCGACTGCCGAGCGATGAAATTATGGTCGACAAACGGATTGGCCCGTTGCAGGATGCGCAGCGCGCCCTTCAGCTGGTGCGGGAGCATGCAGACGAATGGGGCATTAGAAAAAACCAAATAGGTATAGCAGGCTCGTCGGCGGGAGGGCATTTGGCATCCACACTTTCCACCCACTACCAAAAAGCGGTAATCGATAATCCGAAGGAAACATCACTACGTCCCGATTTTTCGTTGTTACTGTATCCGGTGATTAGCATGCAGCAGGAGTTGACGCATGAAGGATCCAAAAATAATCTCCTAGGCAGCAACCCGAAACCTCAAGACATTATCCTGTTTTCCAATGAACTGCAGGTCTCCAAAGATACACCCCCCGCCTTTTTGGTACATGCGGAAGATGACGGAGCGGTGCCGATTGCCAACAGCGAGGCGTATGTAAAAGCGTTGGAGAAATATGGCATAGCCGCTAAGTTAATCCGCTATCCCCAAGGCGGCCACGGATTTGGTCTTCATAATAAAACAACTTCGGATAAATGGTTTGATCATTTTCTGGTATGGCTGGATAGCCTTTAGGCAATTTCAGTGAGTGGCCGTCTCCCCGAATGAACCATCTGGAAGCTGGATAGTCGCGGGGAGCGATACCAGCTAACCAGTGATTCACAAACACACATTATATCGTATAGACGCTTTGTCCCTGTAAGAAGTTGCATCCCTGTAAAAAAAAATATAAAGGGCGTGCCTAAATCGTAAGAGTCATAAAATCAGATCGATATGATTCTTGTTCAATGTCAGGGGTGTACGAAATCGGACAACCTGTGTTTCGAAAGCGTACAGTTTATGTCGTTTGAATGCTTAACTTTGGATCCCGTTATGCCCACATTCATACGCACACGTTTTGCGCCAACCCCAAGCGGCTATCTGCATTTGGGTAATGTGTTTTCATTTGCTATAACCGCTGCGCTTGCAAGGCGGTCGGGGGCGCGGATTTTATTGCGCATTGATGATTTGGATCAGGCACGGGTAAAGCGGAGTTATGTTGAGGATGTTTTCGATACATTGGCGTTTCTCAAATTCCCGTGGGACGAAGGGCCGAAAAATTATTTGGATTATAAACAAATGTATTCGCAGATACACCGAATGACGTTGTATGAAGAGGCGCTGCAGCAATTGCGACGGCAGGGGCGCATCTTCGCCTGCGAATGCTCTCGGTCCGCACTGCTGGCAAATCATCCAGAAGGAGTTTATACAGGTACTTGCCGCAATAAAGGAATACCATTGGACGATTCCGGATACAACTGGCGTATCAATACATCCGATGTTGAACTTCCACCCGCGATGCAGTATTTCGTTGTGCGTAAGCGCGATGGCTTTCCAGCTTATCAGCTGGCTTCTGTCGTGGACGACGTTTACTATGGCGTTGATTTAATTGTTAGGGGAGAGGACTTGCGTGAATCTACACAGGCGCAGCGGTATCTAGCCGGCTTACTTGGCTATGATTCGTTTATGTCTACCACTTTTTATCACCATGTTTTGTTGACAGATACCGCCAGTCAGAAATTATCCAAGTCATCGGGCGCGACTTCCATACAATACCTCCGTAGGCAGAGGCAAACCCCGGCAGATATTTATCGCGAGATAGGGCAAGTGGCGGGGTTGCAAACAACGGTATCCAGTTGGGAGCAATTGGCAGCAAGTATTCCAGATAACCTCATAAAAAATTAGAACCTTCGGTCCATGGCTTTTTCGGCAGAAATCATAACCTGGTATAACCGGCATAAACGCGATCTTCCTTGGCGGCAGACGACAGATCCATATGTGATCTGGCTCTCAGAAGTGATCTTGCAGCAAACCCGCGTGGTACAAGGATTGCCTTATTTCCATCGGTTTTTGTCGCATTATCCCGATGTCATAGCGTTTGCCAGTGCACCGGAAGAAGAAATACTCCTTCATTGGCAGGGATTGGGTTATTATTCCCGGGCCCGGAACATGCACCATGCCGCCAAAGCCGTGGTGTCTACGTATGGAGGTGTTTTTCCGAATCGATATGATGAGTTAGTCAAGCTAAAGGGTATAGGGGAGTACACCGCCGCCGCGATAGCCTCTTTTTCGGCTAATGAAGCTAAAGCGGTTTTAGACGGCAATGTGTTCCGGGTATTAGCCCGTTATTTCGGGATAGACGATCCCATCAATTCATCCCGAGGGAAAAAGCTTTTTTCGGAATTGGCGAACGATTTGCTGGACCGGACTCATCCCGGTCTATATAATCAAGCCATTATGGAGTTTGGTGCCATTCAATGCAAGCCTGGTAGCCCAAACTGTAACGACTGTGTCCTCCGGCTCGACTGCCGGGCATTGAAAGAAAAGCGGGTAAATCAACTTCCGGTTAAAATTAAGGGAAAAGCAAGCCGCAATCGCTACTTTAACTATTTCGTAGTGAGAAAGGACAATCAAATATTGATGAACAAACGGGAGAAGGGCGATATTTGGGAGAATCTGTATGAGCTTCCATTGGTCGAAACTCCCCAACAGGTCGACCTCCGGGAATTGAGTATGGCCGCAGAAGTGCTCGATGCATTTGGTGCGAACGCCGATCTACGTTTAATTGCCGGACCGGTAAAACACGTATTAAGCCATCAAAATCTATTCGCGCAATTTGTCGCCGTAGATCGCCCCGAACCGTTTGAAAACAAAAAAATAAATTGGAATTATGTTTTTATAAAAGATTTAGGTACATTAGCTAAACCGAAGCTTATTTATTCTTTTTTAAAGGAATATATGATTAAGTAAATTACCAAAATATACCTAAATTATGTCAGGCATCAATAAAGTTATTTTAGTAGGTCACTTAGGAAAAGATCCGGAAATCCGCCATCTAGATGGTAACGTTACGGTAGCGAGTTTTCCGCTGGCCACTTCGGAAATGTACAATAAAGATGGGCGGAGGGTGGAACAGACCGAGTGGCATAACATTGTTATGTGGCGTGGATTGGCTGAAGTGGCTGCGAAGTATTTATTTAAAGGTAAGTTGGTGTACGTAGAAGGCAAATTAAGGACACGTACGTATGAAGATAAGGGTGGTGTGAGGCGTTATACAACCGAAGTAGTGGCTGATAATTTTACGCTCCTTGGGCGGAAAAGTGACTTCGAAACCTCCGGAAATACGACCGATGATCCGGGCGCCAGGAAAGCAGACGACATAAATTCAGAGCCCGGGGTGGATTTTAAAGAGAACGAGGGCGAGGAGGATGCGTTGTTTTAATTGCGGGTACCGCGAAGCATCCGAAACCTGACCGCTGATAGCTAAAGAGAATTTTATATCTTTGGCGTCATGTTGCAGGATAAAATACAACAGTATACTGAAGAGATTGAGCGGTTTGCTCCCCAATCCGCTGATGAGCTGGAAGCCTTCAGATTGAAGTTCATGGTAGCTAAGGGCTTAGTTAGAGAACTTTTTGAAGAGTTTAAAACGGTATCGGCTGACCAAAAGAGGATACTCGGCAAAAAGCTGAATGATTTTAAACAAGCAGTTGAGCAAACGTACAAGTCCTATCAGGAACAGTTTGCATCAGGCGCAAAGAGTTCCAAGGGGGAGATCGAAGATCTTACCTTGCCCGGTGTGGGGATCTCGATCGGTTCGCGGCATCCGCTTTCGCTGGTCAGAAAGGAAATCGTGGAGATTTTTAAGAAACTGGGATTTACGGTAGCGGAAGGACCGGAAATCGAAGACGACTGGCACAATTTTACTGCACTGAATTTTCCGCCAGAGCACCCGGCTCGTGATATGCAAGATACTTTTTTCATCAAAAAGGACGCGCATAATGACATCGCATTGCGTACGCACACGTCGTCCGTTCAAGTTCGGATGATGGAAAATGGGACTCCACCTTTTCGTGCAATCATGCCCGGCAGAGTATATCGAAACGAGGCAATTTCAGCCCGAGCCCATTGCTTTTTTCATCAAGTTGAAGGGCTTTACGTGGACGAAGGGGTTTCTTTTGCAGATCTCAAGCAGACGCTTTACCATTTCGTGCAAGAGCTTTTTGGGGAGGACACCCGCGTACGTTTCCGTCCTTCTTATTTTCCGTTCACCGAGCCATCAGCCGAAATGGATATCAGTTGTACCATTTGCAAGGGGGAAGGTTGTAACCTATGCAAGTATACGGGGTGGGTAGAGATATTGGGGTGCGGTATGGTAGACCCGAATGTGCTTGCGAATTGTGGTATAGATCCTACGAAATATTCCGGTTTTGCATTTGGAATGGGGATTGAACGCATTACCAATCTTAAATATGAGATAAGAGATTTACGATTATTTTCCGAAAATGATGTGCGTTTTTTAAGTCAGTTTGAGACAGAACTTATTTAAACATGGGGAAAGCAGGCCGGTATATTGGGATCTTGATGGTTTTGGCGTTACCCATGGCTTGCAAAAAAGGCGGATGTAATGTAGTCGATTACCGTCCCTTTAACACGACAATCTCGTTGGTGGAGTTTAGTGAATTAAGGTTGTTAATGCAGCCGGTGGCGTTGGGCGTTGAAAGGGGAGGAGTCGCCGGGCTCATCGTTATGCAGGTGAGTGATGGTCAATATGTGGCATTTGACCGCTGCAGTACGGTAGAACCGGGAAAAAGGTGTGCGGTAGAACTGGAAGGCGAGGGACCGGTTGCGGTAGACCCCTGCTCCGGAGCCAAGTATATCTTGACGAATGGCTCTCCTTCGGCCATTGCTGAGTGTCCCCTGCGACCTTATTACGTAAGAAGGAATCAGGATATCTTAATCGTTTCAAATTAATAAATGGAAGCCGATAAAGTAAAGGAAACCATCAAGAAAGCCGCCCGGGAGCTCTTCAGACGCTACGGCTATAAAAAAACCAGCGTCAACGAAATCGCGCGGAAGGCGAAAATAGCTAAAGCCACCATCTATAAGTATTTTGATAGCAAAGAACTGGTGCTTCATGCGATTCTGATGGATTATATTCGGGAGAGCGTAGATGATTTACTCGGCAAATATAACCACCAGGCGGATCTCGAAACCTACTTAGGCAATACCATTTTACGTGTCAGTCGCCTGACATATACCATATGTAATGAGTTCTTGGGTTGGGATTTTATCAGGGAGTCGACGAACACTCAGGAATACCTCCGCACATTATCCGATGACCTTGAGTTTCTTTTAATAAGTTCCTTTATTAACAACACCGAAATTGGTAAGGCCGTTGAGCCTGAACGATTGACCTTTCTCATCAAAGCCAGCAAAAATATCGTCTTCTCGTTTGCCTTTACTTCGGTGAGCGAGGCGGACGTCCGGAAGAACTTCGTCTCCTTTCAAAAAGAAATCTTGCCATATCTCGTCAAAGCTACGGTGGGAGGCGATTAAGCTAACTTCGTGAATCAGGGTCTTTGCTGTTTTGAGTGCGCCATGATTTTTATTTATTTCAAACCTGTATCTTTGCATCCCTATGAGCAGAAGAAGAATCACACCGGAACAACGGACGCTATCTGATATTTCGATTACCGATATCGCCGAAGAAGGCAAAGGTGTGGGCAAAGCGGGGGAGCTTGTTCTCTTCGTAGACAAAGCAATTCCTGGGGATGTAGTAGATGTGGAATTGATGCGAAAAAAAAAGAATTTTGCAGAGGCGCGCATTTCCCGGTTAATTCGACCTTCGCCACACCGAACGGACGCTTTTTGCAGGCATTTCGGAATATGCGGCGGGTGCAAATGGCAGCATATGGACTATGACGCCCAATTGATTTATAAGCAAAAGAGTGTGGATAATGCCCTGTCGCGCCTGGGTAAAGTCAATACTTCGGGAATGGAGCGCATCCTGGCGTCTCCACAGACACAATACTATCGCAATAAGCTCGAATATACGTTTTCCAATAAGCGGTGGTTTACGGAAGTAGAGGATGAACAGACTGCTTTGCAGCCTAATGCACTGGGGTTTCATGTACCTCTGCGGTTCGATAAGATATTAAATGTAGAACATTGTTATTTGCAGCAATCCCCCTCCAATGAGATTCGGAATAAATTGCGAATGTTTGCACTGGAGCAACAGATATCCTTCTACGATCTGCGGATGCACGAAGGAGCGTTGCGCAACCTCATTATCCGGACTGCGTCTACCGGCGAGCTGATGGTCATCGTTGTATTTGCGTATGCCGATGAAGATACGGTGGCGAGGACCTTGACTTTTCTTGCCAAGGAATTTCCGCAGATCACGTCACTGCTTTACATCCTCAACCAGAAGAAGAATGACACGATCTTTGACCAAGATGTCCATCTCTATGCAGGGCGGGATCATATCTTCGAGGAAATGGAAGGGCTTCGGTTTAAGATTGGTGCCAAGTCGTTCTATCAAACCAATTCGATGCAGGCCTATGAGCTTTACAAAATCGCCCGTGATTTCGCGTCATTTGAAGGGCACGAGCGCGTGTACGATTTGTATACCGGAGCAGGAACAATTGCCAACTTCATTGCGCGGCATGTGCGCGAAGTGATCGGCGTGGAGTACGTGCCTTCAGCAATCGATGACGCAAAAATCAATTCGCAGATCAATGGCATTGACAACACGAGGTTTTATGCCGGGGATATGAAGGACGTCTTGACTCCTGAGTTCGTGGCGACACACGGCAAACCCGATGTGGTGATTACCGATCCACCGCGAGCGGGAATGCATCCCGATGTCGTCGCACGTCTGCTAGAAATGGAAGCCCCGAAAATTGTGTACGTGAGCTGCAATGCAGCCACTCAAGCGCGGGATCTCGCCCTATTGAATGAAAAATACGATGTGAAACGAATCCGACCGGTAGACATGTTTCCTCACACCCAACATGTGGAAAACGTAGTGCTGCTAAGTTTGAAAGATTTTTACGCTTAACTTCTCTTCCATGGAATTGCAAGACTTATTCGGAGCGCAGGCGGGCGACGATGGGCAGCCAAAGGAAAGCCCGTTGAAAAGTCTGAAAATTAACTTGGATTTTTATGCCGCATCCATTAAGGAAATCGCTGTAGAGATTATGGCCGAGGGGCTTTCTGCCTATCCGATATTTATTGCTCATCAGCATGAAGTCGCCTTAGGCGAATTGATACTGGATCGAGCCGAACTGGGTACGGATTGGTCGATCCATGCTTCTACCTTGGAAGAGTTTGTAGAACGCGGTGTTATTAAGGAAGACCGGAAGGCGCATTTCATAAAACTGTATAAAAAGCCCGAAGACTTTATGTGTGTCTTTGTTATCGTTCCAGAAGGAGCTAATTTTGTGTTTTATCCGTATAAACCGAGTGCTTGATTTGATCAGGAATAAGAAAGCTGGGGTTTAAACGTTTGGTATATAAATGAGTCAAAGGGAAATATAGATGGTGCGTCTAACTTACATACTGTTGTTTATTTCCATTGGCTTGTTTCCGATTGGGCTTGCTGCCCAGGAATCGGGGACAATTCGTGGTATCGTTGTAGAAGCAGGAGCCAGTACCCGGTTGGGAGGGGTGACCATTACGAATACGAATACCGGTCAAAATTCGGTGTCCAGCGGTTTGGGCACGTTTGAAATCAGGGTTTCAATAGGAGACACACTCGTCGCAAACAGTGTGGGATACGAGCCTGCTGCGGTTGAAATTAAGACGTTAAGTGACATACTGATCGACATGACGCCGGGTAGCATCTTGTTGGAGCAGGTCGATGTCAATCGGATGAGTAAAGAAGCAGAGCTGCGGGACGCCATGCGTGGGTATCGCAAGCAGGGTGTTTATTTTGATGGAAAACCTCCTGCCTTAGCCTATATTTTTAATCCCATTACTTCTTTATATGAACTGCTGGGGCGGACACCGCGAAACGCTAGGCGTTTTAGTAATTATATGGAAAAGGAACTTGCCGAAACGGATGTGGACCGCAAGTTCAGCCGGGGAAAAATACAGGAACTGACGGGTTTGGAGGGTGACGACCTAACAAACTTCATGATTTGGTACAGGCCGTCCTATGAAAAAGCACAATACTGGGGCGAATATGACATTACAGCATACATCGTCCAGTCCTTTAAGCAATTTGATCGTGATGGCCGACCTGCGGCACCCAAGCTTCCTAAATTGGAAGCCAACCCCAACTAATGCGCACAATGAGGCGTAGGTTATCGATTTGTGAGATTCGTGTTGCTGGTTGTCATTTTGGCATCAGGTTTGCATTTATCCCAGATAAAACGAATAACTATGATAACGAATAGAAAAATAGCCCTTTTTGGATTGTCGGTAGCCACTTCGGCAATGTTGCTGGGAAGCTGCAGCACCATTCAATCCATGAGCAATACGCAAAAGGGAGCCGCTACTGGAGCAGTGGCGGGAGGTGCCTTAGGGGCGATAATCGGGAAAAAGGCCGGTAATACTGCTGTAGGTGTGCTTGCCGGTGCAGCTTTGGGTGGTGTAGCCGGAGGGCTGATCGGGAAAAAAATGGACAAGCAGGCCGCAGAAATTGAGCGTACAGTGGCAGGAGCCGAAGTAATTAAGGCGGATGAAGGAATTATTGTGAAATTTGATTCAGGGATTCTGTTTGATTTCGATAAAACTGACCTGAAGTCCGATGCGAAAACTAACATCGCTAAATTGGTCGAAAACCTGAATAATAATCCGGATACCGATATTTTAGTGATCGGACATACCGATAACAAGGGCACCGATCAGTACAATCAAGGGTTATCAGAACGTCGGGCGAAGTCCGTAAAGAATTACGCGGTTTCTCAAGGTTTGGCAGGAAGACGGATCAAAACCGAAGGAAAAAGCTTTCATGAGCCCATTGCCGATAACAGTACGGAGGCCGGTCGGGCGCAAAATCGCCGGGTAGAAATTGTTATTGTTGCCAACGATAAGATGCAAGAAGAGGCCAAAGAAGCGGCCGGAGTTTAAGTAAATGCGGCTTCATGAAAGCCGCATTTTTATTCACCCCAAGCCGTAATCATCAATTGCCTCCTGCCTCCTTGATTCCGGTGTTCGCAGAGATACAGGCCTTGCCACGTTCCGAGTGTGAGTCTCCCTTCCCGGATTGGGATGCTTACCGATGTTCCCATTAAAGATGATTTGATATGGGCCGGCATATCATCCGGCCCTTCGTAGTCGTGCCGATAGTCAGGGTCATTTTCGGGAACTGTCTTGTTAAAGTAAGTTTCAAAGTCCATGCGCACTGTCGGATCGGCATTTTCATTGATTGTTAAGGAGGCAGATGTATGTTGAATAAAAATATGGCATATGCCGGCTTTCCAATGCGAAATAGCGGCTAGAGGACTTTCTATTTCTGAGGTGATTAAATGGAATCCACGAGGGCGCTCGCGTAATGTCACTTGTCGTTGAAAAATCTCCATAATTTGGCAAGATACTAAAATCCGAATTTTTCTTCAAATCTGTAATTGATCGAGACCGCTGGCCGATAATGATAAAACTGGTTGATGGGCGCACGGACGAGTTTCAGCGGACTTTACCGAGGGAGCGGAGTTGGAATAGTGCTGAAAGCCGATTACAGCGGTTATTGCAATGCCAGTCGAAATTATTAAACTGTATGCGAGTGCATATGAAAATGAAGGTAGTCAATGCGGAATCCAGCTCCTGTACAACTTTCTGCGCGCGATCGCATAATGGTAGACTGGTGGCACTAGATAGCGTGCCTTTCCGCACGGCCGCCTAAGTGGTTAGAAGGTACAACGAAAAAGCACGATTTGTAACAATAAAATTACGAATTCTGCCGGTATAATTTGCGATGTTCGTATGCAACAAAATGGGAGCCGGAGGCGTCTTACTCGAAACAAGTAGGTAGGCATCTCTAACTCACACATGAATGGTATCACATTTTAACTAAATCTTATGAAGTACGTATGGCTATTGACCGTTGCGGGCTGTGTCTTTTTCGTCGCCCCCGCTTCAGGTAGTCTCAAGATGTATGCCCTGCAGGATACGTCGTCAAAAAAGCAACCCGATACTGCCAAGGTGGCGCCGCCCGACAGTACCAAGAAAACGGCCGCCGATTCCGTGAAAAAAAAGCCCGAAAAGCCGTCGATAGACGATAAGGTAAAAGCCAGTAAAAAAGTGGAAGGGCTTTTTACCTTATACCGTGACACGGCTACGGCTAGCTTACAGCTCTACCTGGAAAAAGGGAAATTGGGCAAAGACTTTATTTATCAAAGCTTTTCAATGGGCGGTCCCACGGGTTTGTTCCTCAATCAGAACATGATCCGGGACACGTGGCTGTTCACAATTCGCAAAAATAATGACCGGATCGAATTTTTGCGGAAAAACACTTCGTTTTATTACGATCCCAAGAATCCGGTCAGCAAAGCAGCTAACGCGGACGTTGCAGATGCAGTTTTTTATTCGGAGAAAATTGCTGCCTCAGACAGCGCAGGTTACCTGATTCCGATAGATGGCTTGTTCATCAGCGATAAACTAGATCAAGTGAAACCGACCATGCCTCCGGGTATGCCTCCCGGAGCCATGTTTAATTTAGGAAATCTAAATGTTGCCAAATCGAGTTACGATACGGTACGGTCATTCCCAAAAAATACGGACATCGTGGTGCGGCTTGCCTATGATAATCCCATGCCGATGAATGGCGGCGGAAAGGACATCACGGATGCCCGGTATGTGACCATCAGGATGCAGCATTCATTCTTGGAAGTACCGCAGAATACCTACCGACCTAGGCGGGACGATCCACGGGTTGGGTATTTCGGAGCCGAATTGGATGATTTAACATCGGTATCGCCAACTCCTTATCGTGATTTTATTAGCCGTTGGCATCTAGAGAAGAAAGACCCTAATGCCAAGATAAGTGAGCCGGTTGACCCGATTGTCTTCTGGATAGAAAACACGACACCGCTTGAATACCGACCGATTATTAAAGAGGCCGGCGAAAAGTGGAACGAGGCTTTCGAAGCGGCCGGCTTTAAAAATGCCGTGGTCATGAAAGAGATGCCGGATGACGCAGATTGGGATCCCGCAGATATTGCGTATAACGTAATCCGATGGAAGTCGTCCAGCAGCCCGAGCTATGGCGCCATTGGGCCGAGCTTTTTTAACCCGTTAACCGGACAAATTCTGGGAGCCGATATTACGGTGGAATGGAAATCAGGCGCAGGAACGCCGGTTTATGATGATTTATTCAATGGCGGGGTGGCAGCCTTGGGGACCCTTCCTTGGGAACATACAGCGCAGGCGACACCTCCGCAAACCGAATATGTGCATCATTCTCAGGTGAATCGGATGACGATGTGTAATCTGGCCAACGAGTTAAGCATGCAGTTCCAAACCGGTATAGCCGTAGTGGAAACCCTGGATGTGGGAGCGGGAGAAGCCAATCAGACTGCAGCGGTCAAAGAGATGCATAAGCAGTTCCTGTATTACCTGATCATGCATGAGATGGGCCATACACTGGGGTTAAATCACAACATGAGGGCCAGCCAGATGTTGAGTCCTGAACAACTGCACGATACCAAATTGACACGGAAAATTGGACTTCAGGGTTCAGTAATGGACTACCCGGCCATCAATGTAAGCAGAGATCGCAGTAAGCAGGGGGACTACTATACGACCAAAGCAGGACCTTACGACATCTGGGCGATTGAATACGGCTACACACCGTTTTCTCCCGGCGAAGAAGAAAAGGGCCTAAATAAGATCCTCGACCGAAGCACAGAGCCGAAACTGGCGTTTGGCAACGACGCGGATGATATGCGCAGTCCGGGAAAAGCCATAGATCCCCGTGTAAATGTCAATGACCATTCCAACGATATGATGGCCTACGGCGAGGAGCGATTTCTGTTGGTAAACGATATGATGCCGAAACTGAAAGAGCGATTCAGTAGACCTAATCAAAGCTATCAGGAGCTTCTCCAACGCTATGGCCAACTTAATAGCCAGCGTTTTAACATGGCGGCTGCCATCAGTCGATACATAGGCGGGGTATATGTAGACCGCAGTTTCGTAGGGCAACGTAGTGACGCGCAGCCTTATACCCCCGTACCGCTGGAATTGCAGAAGAAGGCGATGGCATTACTTGGTAAATATATTTACGCACCGGACGCCTTCGCGGAAGACTATTCCTTATTCCCTTATCTCCAACCACAACGCCGGGGCTTCAATTTCTTCAGCGGTACGGAAGACTACAAACCGCAAAATACATTTCGTTCGTTGCAGGTGAGCACACTTTCGCACATTCTTCATCCGACAACGCTCTCGCGTATCAGTAATAGCAGCCTTTACGGCAACGAATATTCGGTAGCAGAAGTGATGCAGGACCTGACGGCAAATATTTTTGACGCAGACTTGGGAGGCCCTGTCGATTTGATCCGTCAAAACCTTCAAACCGATTATGTGTCGGCGCTAAGTGGCATTTTAGATGCTAAAATGGGCTACGACCATGCAAGCAAGGCAGCAGCGCTCACGACGCTGACAGCTATTAAATCAAAGTTGGGGGGAGCGGCTTCAGGGGCTGATCTCCAGACCGATGCGCACCGGAAAAACCTGGTGTTTTTAATCGATAAAGCGCTATCGGTAGACAAAGCGTCCTAGGTAAGGCGTGTTAGTCGATTCGGGCGTTTTTTAGATCGGAAGTATCTTTCAATCTAAAAAACGCCCGATTTTTTTGTGTGCCCTAGTTGTATGTATTTTTTATAACAAACAACCTCAATCGCTTCTTTGCACACTTACCAACCTTTGTGATTTGTTGTCCCAGGTTCGGCCGAACAAGGTAGAATTAGGTTAACGCCCCCGTCCGTACTTTATTCGCCATGACCCCGCGGTTATGGCAGGGCTAGTCCGGGTTGAGTCCAGATTTTACCGGTAAAACCTGGACTAGATCTTATCGGTCTGTAGCTATACATCCAAATTTTCTAATCACTTTTTCACTTATACAAGTTTGTTTTAGAAGATTATTAAAGATGATTTGTTTCATTTTTATTCAGTCGGCTAATTATGAATTGATCAATTGTTTTAATTGTTAATCAGATTGCCTTCGCTGTAAAGATTACATCACAATTTGGTGCAAGTGAGGAAAAATTTCCTTATAATCGATATTTTCGCTGAGAATCTAAACCAGATTTATTGCCGGCTTCTTAAACCAACAATGTCTTCACTAAATCCATTATAGTTATGATTTCTTTACAAAAAACCTTTTACCCAATTTGTTATACCGGACTGGTTTTATTAGCCGGTTGTCAACGTGACATTCCGATACCACTTCCGGAGGAGAGGTATATGTCTAACATTACGTTTAAATTATCGGGCTTCGAATCCGAAATCACTCCCTTATCCGGCCGTTATGCAAAAAATGCTTTAAAGCTTGATAACATGCGAGCGGAGGGACGCCCTCTCATCGTACCGAGCCCTGAACCGCAATACTTGTATTACTGGTCGTTCAATGATGAAACTTTAAGCCCAGATATCGCGTTGGCTGAAGGAGCGGAGATTACTTTCCAGGCAAGTGCTGTTGAACCGGATTTTTTCGCTGGATTTTCCGGAGATGGATATGAGGCTGGGCAATCGATGAGTTTACGTGGCGCCAAGTCATTGGTTGTTTCAATCCCAATAAAGGGCGCGGAGTCGATCGGACAGTTTGCTTTTGACATCAGCAGTTCGGACACCGGGCCTAAGGATTTCTCGCTGGCATATTCCATTGACGGTGGCATGAATTACAACATGCTAAGTGCAGCAAATCAATTCACAAACAGGAGTGCCCAGTCTAGGAATGTCTATGAGATTGACCTCAGTACCTACGCCGAATTTATAGGAATTGATGTATTAATGATTAAGTTTGAGATGTCCGCCGGAGAACGGCCGCTGAATTCCGCGGGTGAAGAAATCGGTTATAACCAGAATAGCGGTACTGTTCGTTTTGACAACGTCCGTTTTTCGGGTATCTATAACGCGGAAGAAACGGAGGGGGGAGATCCATCCATGCCCGGTATATTACGTTATTACGTTTTTTCGTCCGACCACGGCGGCATAGTCGTGCAAAATGAATTGGCAATGCATGAATTGGGCGACGATGGTCTCTTGCATATCAAGTTATTCCCTGGAACCTACGACGTATTGCTGCTAGCGTATCGATCTGAATCAAACTTACTTCTACCAGAAAATTTGACCCATGCCAGTGAGTTTTACCTCGGGCAGAGTTTTGACGACTATCAGGCGGTTACCTTTGCTTCGTGGAAGCAAGGGCTTGAAGTAGGCAATGCCGATGTAACGGAGCCGGCCGTGCTGACACGATGTTTTAGTTCAGTTACTTTCGATTTTACAGACTCATGGTCGAACCTAACTAAAGTCAAGCGGATTGACATTGTTCGTAAACATGAGAATTTTTGGTATACGCCGTATGGTGTGCCCGCGGAACAACCAACAGGTGGCCTCAATTCCCTATCGTTTGACGGATTGGAGAGAGAGGAAGATTATCAATTGACCTTCCATCAATTTTTAGGAACACCAAATGATTTAATAAAAGTCAGTTATGTAGTGACTGCCTATGGAAGGGAGGGGGACGAGCTAAATAAGGTGGTGCTAAGCGAAGATATCCGAAACAATATGCAGTTGAAATTCAGGGGACGACTATTGGGAAATATCGACCGTTTTTCGATTAACATCAATCCGGTTTGGGATGAGGTGATCGAGCATGATTTTCACTAGAAAGCTTCGCTCAATGACAGGTAAAAGCCGCCCTGGCGCTTTTCGCCGGGGCGTTGCTCCCCATACCCATAGTCAAGGCGGACGCTGCTGTTATGTTCCAAATCAAAGAAATACCGGACGCCACCGCCGTACGAGGGAACAAGGCGCACATTCCGCCATCCATTACGGTAGGTAGAGCCCGTACCGACAAAGCCGGCGACACCCACCCGGGAATGAAAACGATAACGGAGCTCGCTTTGGAAAGCAATTAAACTGCGATCCCGATATCGGCCTGTATAGTATCCGCGCATCATCATATCGCCACCCAGTTCACGGTACACATAGAAAGGTATGCGCGCGCCCATTGACGTCCTATATTGGCCATTGAATCCCAACGTCAATTGGCGGGATATCGGAAAAAATGCACGCAAATCTACATCTACTATACTTCCCTTGAAACGGTCACCACCGCCGAAGCCGGGTGAATAGGCGTATTTTGCACGCGCATAATACCCCCGGGTGGTATAGGTGTTTACATCGCGTGTATCATACAATTGCGAGATACCGACTAGAAAATGTCCGCCGCCAGCGTTTCCATAGGGAGGCGTGTGTTGGAATATTCCGCCGTTTTCACGGTCGGAAAAAGCGTAGCGCTCGTAAGCCAGGTTAACTCCTGCATAGTAGTAGGGGGCTAGCCTGCGTTCGCCCTCAAAGCGCAAGCGAATCAATTGCATGAGCAAAACATCTTCGTCACGCTCATTTGTCTGATTACCGATTCCATAAAAATTGAACGGAAAATTTCGGAACCGGAGTTCGCTGGTATAGTGATATTGGTTGCCTGTGGTCCATAAATCCGATTCCAACTTGAGATTAGTCTGTTGCTCGGTCGTAAATGTGCCGATGAAGGTAATATTGGAGGTTCGGATGGCGGTGTCGGTCTTGTTGAGATAAAAATTATAGACGCCTGCCAAACCGAATTCCAATCCGGTTTCCTGTGCATAGCCCAGTGCGGGGACAACGATAAATCCCGCCGATCGCGTGCTATCTTTTTCAGGCGAAATAAACCGCTTAATGAGTTTATGGTCCCAAATACTCTTTTTTTCCTGCGCCAAAGCCGGAACCGCAATTGCCCCGATGAGTAAACAAAACACGTAACGTTGAACCATTTCCATAGCACATTTTTCTGCGGCGAAGATACGGATTAACAGATAACCAACGGCCCCCACTATATTTTTGCAAATTATTTTTGTATTAATGCAAGTTTGTATATCTTTGCAGTCCCTAAAGGAAAGGGGTGTTTTTTGAAGATTTTTGTCTCCTTAACCCGTCCGTTGTTTGGCGGAACCGACGAAATAAAACAACAGTTTGTTGTTAAGTCGAAATGTAAGGAAACTTGTGTTTTTTGAAATATTTTGCCTCCTTAGCTCAGCTGGTAGAGCAACTGACTTGTAATCAGTAGGTCGCTGGTTCGATCCCGGCAGGGGGCTCAAAAATAGGGGGGGATTCCAGAGCGGTCAAATGGGACGGACTGTAAATCCGTTGCTTCGGCTTCGAAGGTTCGAATCCTTCTCCCCCCACATCAGCGGAAGTAGCTCAATTGGTAGAGCGATAGCCTTCCAAGCTATAGGTTGCGGGTTCGAGACCCGTCTTCCGCTCATAAGGTGTGATCATGTCTCTGTCAAGCCACTAATCAGGTGAATTGACAGGGAATTTTGATTGTAAACACAAAGCCGATGTAGCTCAGCGGTAGAGCACTTCCTTGGTAAGGAAGAGGTCATGGGTTCAAGTCCCATCATTGGCTCGTAAGAGTAACATACTAGTTAACATCATACAATAAAATTTTAAATTACTAATTCGCATAAAACATGGCAAAAGAGAAATTTGACCGCAGTAAGCCGCACTTAAACATTGGTACGATCGGTCACGTTGACCACGGTAAAACAACCACTACCGCCGCAATTACGAAAGTATTAGCAGATAAAGGACTTTCTGAAGCCCGTTCTTTTGATTCCATTGACTCTGCTCCTGAAGAAAAAGAACGTGGTATCACCATTAATACGTCACACGTTGAATACCAAACAGCAAGCCGTCACTATGCGCACGTAGACTGTCCGGGTCACGCCGACTATGTAAAGAACATGGTTACGGGTGCTGCTCAGATGGACGGAGCTATTATCGTAGTAGCTGCTACTGACGGTCCGATGCCGCAAACCCGCGAACACATCCTCTTAGCTCGTCAGGTAGGTGTACCTGCTTTGGTCGTATTCATGAATAAAGTGGACTTGGTTGACGACCCGGAGTTGTTGGATTTGGTGGAAATGGAAATCCGTGAGTTGTTGTCATTCTACGAATATCCAGGCGACGACATCCCTGTAGTCCGTGGTTCTGCACTAGGTGGTTTGAATGGCGAGCCGCAATGGGTAGACAAAATCATGGAATTGATGGACGCCGTGGATAACTACATCCCGATTCCTCCGCGGTTGACGGATCTTCCGTTCTTGATGCCGATTGAAGACGTATTTTCTATCACAGGTCGTGGTACGGTTGCTACCGGACGTATCGAGCGTGGTGTGATCAATACCGGTGATCCGGTTGAGATTCTTGGTATGGGTGCTGAAAACTTGAAGTCAACAGTGACCGGGGTGGAAATGTTCCGCAAGATCCTGGATTACGGTGAGGCTGGTGATAACGTAGGGTTGTTGTTGCGTGGTATCGAAAAGACCGATATCCGTCGGGGTATGGTTATTTGTAAGCCAGGTTCTGTAACTCCGCATACCGAGTTCAAGGCAGAGGTTTACGTACTTTCAAAAGCCGAAGGTGGCCGTCATACACCATTCTTTAACAAATATCGTCCGCAGTTCTATTTCCGTACCACGGATGTGACTGGAGAGATTGCGCTTCCGGACGGTGTTGAGATGGTAATGCCTGGTGATAACGTAACGATTACTGTAAAGTTGATCAATGCGATCGCTATGGAAAAAGGCCTTCGTTTCGCTATCCGTGAAGGTGGCCGGACTGTAGGTGCTGGACAGGTAACTGAAATCATCAAATAAACCAAATCCCTTCGGGGATTTGGATGCATTCCAAAGCCGATTAGCTAATCAGCGATATTTGACTGATTAGCTAATCGTGTCTAATAAATGAAGACACACACACGGGCATAGTTCAATGGTAGAATAGAGGTCTCCAAAACCTTTGATCTGGGTTCGAATCCTGGTGCCCGTGCAAAAATGATGAGTTAACATGGCAAGCGTACTTGAATTTATAAAAGACTCCTATACAGAAATGAGCCAGAAAGTCACCTGGCCGACCTGGTCCCAGCTGCAAAGTTCGGCCGTGGTAGTGTTAGTGGCGTCGATTATCATTGCGTTGGCTGTTTTTGCTATGGATAAGGCGTCGAGTAGCGTGCTGGAGTTGTTTTATAATATTAGGTCTTAATTGTTGGGGAAGTAGAAATGGCAGATCAAGCACTCAAATGGTATGTTGTACGGGCCGTAAGTGGTAAGGAGAAAAAGGTAAAACAATATATAGAGGCAGAAATAAATCGCATGGGGATTAATCACTTGGTGCCACAGGTTTTGATACCGATGGAGAAGTATTACCAAATGCGTGACGGAAAGAAGGTGGCTAAGGAGCGCAATTTCTATCCTGGATATGTTCTATTGGAAGCAGCGTTGGATGGTGAGTTGGAACACGTGATCAAAAACATCAACAGCGTAGTCGGCTTTTTGGGAGATAAGGATGGAACTCCGATTCCTTTGCGACCGGCCGAAATCAACCGAATTCTTGGCAAGGTAGATGAAATGTCTGAACAGGGCGAGTTGATGAATGTTCCTTTTTATGTGGGAGAGCTCGTTAAAGTGAACGACGGTCCATTCAACGGATTTACCGGGGAAATTGAAGAGGTTAATGAGGAAAAGAAAAAGTTGAAGGTGATGGTCAAGGTATTTGGCCGCAAAACGCCTTTGGAACTGAATTATATACAAGTAGAAAAAGAATAAGCATCATTGCTTTCTTTTAGAAAAAAATCTGTACCTTTGCACTCCATTTTGGGGTGCTTGTGTAATTAAGTGCTAAGCGCTTCAAAATCTAAATGTTACGTTAAATGCTTCCAACTTACTAACAAACATTTATTAATTAAATTTACATCGAGAAATGGCAAAAGAAGTCAGTGCGTTAGTAAAATTACAAGTGAAGGGCGGCGCTGCAAATCCTTCGCCTCCGGTAGGTCCCGCTTTGGGTGCCAAGGGGGTGAACATTATGGAGTTTTGCAAGCAGTTCAATGCACGCACCCAAGACAAGCCCGGCAAAGTATTGCCTGTCGTTATCACGGTGTACAGCGACAAATCGTTCGATTTTATCATTAAGACCCCTCCGGTTGCCATTCAATTGATTGAGGCATCGGGCGTAAAGGGGGGCTCTGGAGAGCCAAACCGTAAAAAGGTTGGCTCGGTGACTTGGGAACAGGTTGAAGCCATTGCGAAAGATAAGATGACTGACTTGAACGCGTTTACACTGGATTCGGCCATGCGCATGGTAGCTGGGACGGCGCGTAGTATGGGAATTACGGTCAATGGTAATGCGCCCTGGAACAATTAATTAACGAAATCAGTTTAAGAAAGTGGCAAGATTAACGAAAAATCAGAAAGCGGCACTATCCAAGATTGAAGTTGGTAAAGCATATTCTTTGCAGGAGGCTTCCGCCTTGGTAAAAGATATTACGGCAACCAAGTTTGATGCTTCGGTGGATATTGACGTACGCCTCGGCGTAGATCCCCGTAAAGCCAATCAAATGGTGCGCGGTATCGCGACTTTGCCACATGGTACGGGTAAAACCGTCCGCGTGCTGGTGCTTTGTACTCCTGATAAAGAGGAAGAAGCCAAAGCTGCGGGAGCAGACTATGTGGGATTGGACGACTATATCAGCAAAATCGAGGGCGGATGGACCGATATTGACATCATCATTACTATGCCGAGCGTAATGGCTAAGGTGGGTAAGTTGGGCCGTATTTTAGGTCCACGGAACTTGATGCCTAATCCGAAAACCGGCACGGTAACGACCGACGTAGGTAAGGCGGTTGCTGATGTCAAGGCAGGTAAGATTGATTTCAAGGTAGACAAGACTGGAATTATTCATACTTCAATAGGCAAGGTTTCTTTTTCATCAGATAAGATCTACGAGAACGCCCTAGAAGTTTTGCAAACAATCTCCAAGTTGAAGCCGTCAGCGGCGAAGGGAACGTACTTTAAAAGTATCTACCTCTCTTCTACCATGAGTCCAGGTATTCAGGTCGAAACTAAATCAGTAGCAGGAATTTAATCATGAAAAGAGAAGAAAAACAAGAAATTGTTAAAGCTTTGGCTGAGCAGATTAAATCGTATGGTAATTTTTATATTACCGACACTGCTGATTTGACTGTGGCTAAAATCAACGGCATTCGCCGTAAATGTTTTGACAGCGGAATCGCCATCCAAGTGGTAAAAAACACATTGATCAGGAAGGCGCTGGAAGAAGCAGGAGTGGATTCGCAGGAATTGCTCGGTGTGTTGAAGGGTTCTTCTACCATGCTTTTTTCAGAAACCGGCAATGCACCTGCAAAATTGATTAAGGAACTCCGGAAAGACAGTGATAAGCCTGTTTTGAAGGGTGCTTATATCGATACAGCTGTATTCATCGGTGATAGCCAAGTGGATGCGCTGAGCAAGCTCAAATCTAAGAATGAGTTGATTGGCGATATCATTGGCCTGTTGCAATCTCCTGCGAAAAATGTGGTTTCTGCACTTCAGTCTGGAGGCAATACATTGGCAGGATTGGTCAAAACATTACAAGAAAGAGGTTAAGGGACCCTCAATCAAAAAGCCCTACGGATTATTAATAGAATAAAAAGTAAATTCAAAAATTTAAAATAAAATGGCAGATTTAAAAGCGTTTGCTGAGCAGTTGGTAAACTTGACAGTAAAAGAAGTTAACGAGTTAGCTCAAATCTTAAAGGATGAGTATGGCATTGAGCCTGCTGCTGCAGCAGTTGCTGTTGCTGGTCCTGTTGCAGGTGGTGATGCACCTGCTGCTGCTGAAGAAAAAACTTCTTTCGATGTAATCCTGAAAGAAGCTGGTGGCCAGAAATTGGCTGTTGTTAAATTGGTGAAAGATTTGACAGGCCTTGGCCTGAAAGAAGCAAAAGACTTGGTTGACGGCGCACCGAAAGAATTGAAAACAGGTGTTGCTAAAGACGAAGCTGAAGCTTTGAAAAAGCAACTCGAAGAAGCAGGAGCTGTTGTTGAGATCAACTAATTCGGATCATACAACGTACCTGAATGGGTTAGACTCTGACGTGATTGTCGTCAGAGTCTATTCCTGTTTATGACTTTTCCCCCTACAATATCATCCAGTGCTGTATCTGGAAACCGGTTACTGGTAAAAAAAGACAGCAACAAAACAGTTTAAATAGTTAAACTAAATTCTTATTCCCTTGGCAAACAAAAGTATTCAAAACGAAAGAGTAAATTTTGCAAGCAGTAAAAAGGTGATTGATTATCCCGATTTTCTGGATGTGCAATTGGAATCTTTCAAGGAGTTTTTTCAGCTTGAAACAACTTCAGACAACCGCCACCAGGAAGGGCTGTTTAAGGTTTTTTCCGAAAACTTTCCCATTTCTGATTCAAGGAACATTTTCGTGCTTGAGTTTTTGGATTATTTCATTGATCCGCCGCGCTATGGTATCCAGGAGTGTATCGAGCGTGGACTGACTTACAGTGTCCCGCTCAAGGCAAAACTCCGTCTGTCATGTAACGATGAAGAGCATGAAGATTTCGAAACCATCGTTCAAGACGTATATTTGGGAACTATACCGTACATGACCCCAAAGGGGACTTTTGTTATTAACGGCGCAGAGCGTGTAATCGTATCGCAACTACACCGCTCACCGGGTGTGTTTTTCGGTCAAAGCCGTCACACCAATGGCACCAAACTTTACTCGGCAAGGGTCATCCCGTTCAAGGGATCATGGATCGAATTCGCTACAGACGTAAACAACGTCATGTATGCGTATATAGATCGTAAAAAGAAGTTCCCCGTCACTACCCTTTTACGTGCCATCGGATACGATTCAGACAAAGACATTTTGGAATTGTTCGAATTGGCCGATGAGGTAAAAGTAAGCAAGTCGGGGCTTAAAAAATACGTAGGCCGTAAACTGGCCGCACGGGTGTTGAAAAAGTGGATTGAGGATTTTGTCGACGAGGATACGGGAGAAGTCGTGTCCATCGACCGTAATGAGGTCGTGTTGGAGCGCGAAACCATCTTGGAAGACGAACACATCGACCTCATTATCGACGCAGGGGTAAAATCGATTATCCTTACCAAAGAAGATACAGCCAATGCAGCGGACTATTCCATCATCTACAACACCCTGCAGAAGGATACTTCTAACTCGGAAAAAGAGGCTGTGGAGCATATTTATCGCCAATTGCGAAATGCAGAACCGCCTGATGAGGAAACCGCGCGCGGCATTATAGAACGATTGTTCTTTTCCGATAAGCGATACGACCTCGGCGACGTAGGACGTTACCGAATTAACCGCAAATTGCAATTAGATACGCCGGATGAAATTAAAGTGCTTACACGTGAGGATATCATTGCGATTGTGAAGTACTTGATTAATTTGATCAATTCGAAAGCCGAAGTTGACGATATCGACCACTTGTCCAACCGTCGCGTGCGTACAGTGGGCGAACAACTGTATTCGCAGTTTGGCGTTGGATTGTCTCGTATGGCACGTACCATTCGTGAACGGATGAACATTCGTGATAACGAAGTGTTTACGCCGACTGATTTGATCAATGCTCGGACATTGTCATCCGTTATCAATTCGTTCTTCGGCACAAACCAGTTGTCGCAGTTCATGGATCAGACGAACCCGTTGGCTGAAATTACCCATAAACGTAGGTTGTCTGCCCTCGGACCCGGTGGTCTGTCGCGTGAGCGTGCGGGCTTTGAGGTTCGCGACGTTCACTATACCCACTATGGAAGGCTGTGTACAATCGAAACGCCTGAAGGACCGAATATCGGATTGATTTCATCACTCTGCGTGCATGCCAAGATTAACAATCTTGGATTTATCGAGACGCCATATCGGCGGGTAGAAGAAGGACGGGTCGTAGTAGAAGAGCCGGTCGTCTACCTATCTGCGGAGGATGAGGATGGCAAAACCATCGCTCAGGCCAACGCGGAGTATGATGATAAAGGTAATTTTATTACGCCTAGGGTGAAGGCGCGTTACGAGGGTGACTTTCCGGTAATTGAACCTGAAAAGCTGGATTTGATGGACATTGCGCCCAACCAGATTACTTCTATCGCAGCGTCGTTAATTCCATTCCTGGAACACGATGACGCCAACCGTGCGCTCATGGGATCCAACATGCAACGCCAGGCTGTGCCGTTGCTGCGTCCGGAAGCTCCTATTGTAGGTACGGGATTGGAAGGCCGCGTAGCGCGTGACTCACGTACCCTTATCAATGCGGAAGCAGATGGTGTGGTGGAATATGTAGATGCAAATGAAATCAAAATCCGTTATGATCGAAGCGAGGACGAACGACTCGTGTCATTTGACGACGACATAAAGACCTATAAGCTTATCAAATTCAAGAAAACGAACCAAAGCACCTGTATCAATTTGAAGCCGATCGTAAAGAAAGGCCAGAAGGTTGAGAAGGGCCAGGTTCTTTGCGAAGGTTATGCCACGCAGGACGGGGAATTAGCTTTGGGGCGAAACTTGAAAGTTGCGTTCATGCCCTGGCAGGGATTCAATTTTGAGGACGCCATTGTGATTTCTGAGCGTGTGGTAAGCCAGGATATCTTTACGTCACTGCATATAGAGGAATTTGAGTTGGAGGTCCGCGACACCAAACGTGGAGAAGAGGAACTGACCGCGGATATCCCGAACGTATCGGAAGAAGCTACCAAAGACCTGGATGAAAATGGTATCATTCGGATTGGTGCTGAAGTGCGTGAAGGTGATATCCTGATCGGTAAAATCACACCCAAGGGTGAATCAGATCCATCGCCGGAAGAGAAGCTTCTTCGTGCTATTTTCGGTGATAAAGCCGGTGACGTAAAAGACGCATCGCTGAAAACCCCGCCTTCCATCAACGGTGTGGTGATAGACACTAAACTGTTTTCACGGGCGAAGAAGATGGCCAAGGAGGAAGAGAAAAGGGCGCTTGATCAGCTGGATACCCAACATGCAAAAGCCTTGAAAACATTGAAAGACAAACTGGTCGATAAACTGTTTGCCATTGTCAACGGTAAGACGTCCCAAGGTGTCTACAATGTCTATAAGGAATTGTTGGTTCCAAAGGGTGCGAAATTTACGCAAAAAATCCTATCCGACTTGGAGTACAACAATATCAATCCGGCCGGATGGACTACTGATGACGATAAAAACGAATTGATCAAACAAGCTCTGCACTTCTATAACATCAAGTTGAACGAAGAGCTGGGTGCTTATAAACGGGATAAATTCGCGATCAGTGTAGGGGATGAGCTGCCTTCGGGTATTGTGCAGATGGCCAAAGTATTTATCGCGAAGAAGCGCAAATTGAAAGTGGGTGATAAGATGGCCGGTCGTCACGGTAACAAAGGCATCGTTGCACGGATTGTCCGTGACGAAGATATGCCTTTCTTGGAAGACGGTACGCCGGTAGATATCGTACTAAACCCACTCGGTGTGCCTTCACGGATGAACCTAGGGCAGATTTATGAGACGGTACTGGGTTGGGCTGGTCAAAAGCTAGGCGTTAAGTTTGCAACACCGATTTTTGACGGTGCCTCAACCGAAGAAGTAGAGGAATGGGTAGCCAAAGCTGAATTACCTGAGTCGGGCCGGACTTACCTTTTCAACGGATTGACAGGTGAACGCTTCGATCAACCGACTACGGTAGGTGTGATTTATATGCTGAAGCTGGGTCACATGGTGGACGATAAGATGCACGCCCGTTCTATCGGTCCGTACTCGCTTATCACGCAGCAACCGCTCGGCGGTAAAGCACAGTTCGGTGGACAGCGTTTCGGTGAGATGGAGGTGTGGGCATTGGAGGCATTCGGTGCTTCGAACATCCTTCAGGAAATCCTGACGGTCAAATCGGATGACGTGGTAGGCCGAGCCAAAACGTATGAGTCGATTGTGAAAGGCAATAACCTGCCAACTCCATCAGTGCCTGAATCCTTCAACGTACTCGTACACGAGCTGCGCGGCTTAGGACTGGATATCACGTTGGATTAATTGAGCATATCGCGTTAACTTTAGAAACGAAAGTATGTCTTACAAGAAAGATAATAAAATAAAAAGCAACTTCACTTCGATTACCATCAGCTTGGCTTCTCCGGAAACCATTCTTGAGCGCTCCAGCGGTGAAGTGGTCAAACCCGAAACCATCAATTATCGGACGTATAAGCCCGAACGTGACGGATTGTTTTGCGAGCGCATTTTTGGTCCCGTGAAAGATTATGAATGCCATTGCGGTAAATACAAGCGCATCCGTTACAAGGGGATCGTCTGCGATCGCTGCGGTGTAGAGGTAACTGAGAAGAAGGTACGCCGGGAACGCATGGGCCACATTAGCTTGGTAGTTCCTGTTGCGCATATCTGGTACTTCCGCTCGTTGCCAAACAAAATCGGCTACCTGCTGGGGCTGCCCACCAAGAAGCTCGATATGATTATTTATTACGAGCGTTACGTGGTCATTCAGGCGGGTGTGAAGGAGGAGGACGGTATTAACTATATGGACTTCCTCACTGAGGAAGAATACCTCGACATTCTGGATACGTTACCCAAGGAAAATCAGTTCCTTGACGATACGGATCCGCAGAAGTTTATTGCCAGAATGGGCGCTGAAGCGTTGGAAGAACTGTTGAAGCGGCTTGACCTCGACCAGCTTTCTTACGACCTGCGCCATCAAGCAGCTAACGAAACTTCTCAGCAACGCAAGAATGAGGCATTGAAGCGCTTGCAGGTAGTGGAGGCGTTCCGTGGGTCAAGAGATCGCATCGAGAACCGTCCGGAATGGATGATTGTGAAGATCGTACCGATTATTCCGCCGGAACTCCGTCCGTTGGTGCCGCTGGAAGGTGGCCGTTTTGCTACTTCCGACCTGAATGATTTATACCGTCGGGTGATTATCCGTAATAACCGGTTAAAGAGGTTGATGGAAATCAAGGCACCTGAAGTGATCCTTCGTAACGAAAAGCGGATGTTGCAGGAGGCAGTAGATTCCCTGTTTGACAATTCCCGTAAGGTGAATGCTGTGAAGACAGAAGGGAACCGGGCACTGAAATCCCTTTCGGATATCCTGAAAGGAAAACAGGGACGTTTCCGTCAGAACCTTTTGGGTAAACGGGTGGACTATTCAGCGCGTTCGGTCATTGTCGTGGGTCCAAACCTGAAATTGCACGAATGCGGTCTGCCGAAAGACATGGCGGCCGAACTATATAAGCCGTTTATCATCCGAAAGATGATCGAGCGGGGTATCGTGAAAACGGTGAAGTCCGCAAAGAAGATTGTAGATCGTAAAGACCCGGTCGTGTGGGATATCCTTGAAAACGTATTGAAAGGCCATCCTGTGCTACTCAACCGGGCACCAACATTGCACCGACTGGGTATCCAGGCCTTTCAACCAACGCTGGTGGAAGGTAAGGCTATCCAATTGCACCCGTTGGTATGTACGGCATTCAACGCCGACTTCGACGGTGACCAGATGGCTGTGCACCTGCCCTTGGGCAATGCGGCCATTTTGGAAGCTCAAATCCTTATGCTTGCTTCGCATAATATTCTCAACCCAGCAAATGGCACCCCGATCACGGTACCTTCGCAAGACATGGTATTGGGGCTTTATTACACAACGAAAGGACGTAAGTCTGACGAAACCCGTGTGATGAAAGGGGAAGGCATGACCTTTTACTCTGCGGAAGAGGTTATTATTGCACATAACGAAAAGCGGATCGATCTGCATGCCTTCATCAAGGTGAAGACCAAAGTAAGGGGTAAAGATGGAAATATCGAGGAACGTATCATCGAGACCACGGTCGGACGGGTACTGTTCAACCAGGTCGTCCCTGAGGAAATCGGATACGTGAACGAACTGTTGACCAAGAAATCCCTAAGGGATATTATCGGTGAAGTAGTGAAAATCACGGGTATGGCGCGTGCCGCTAAGTTCCTCGACGATATCAAGGAACTCGGCTTCCAGATGGCGTTCAAGGGCGGACTTTCGTTCAACCTGCAGGATTTGAACATTCCGGATGCTAAGGCCGACTTGATTGATCAGGCTACGAAGGAAGTAGAAGAGGTAATGAATAACTATAACATGGGCTTCATTACCAATAACGAACGGTATAACCAAATTATCGATATCTGGACGCGCATCAACAACCGGTTGACGGCGAACGTGATGGAGATTCTTTCGACGGATAATCAAGGGTTCAACTCGGTGTACATGATGTTGGATTCAGGCGCTCGGGGTTCAAAAGAACAAATCCGTCAGCTCTGCGGCATGCGGGGATTGATGGCTAAACCTCAAAAGTCTGGTTCTTCCGGTGGAGAAATTATCGAAAACCCGATCCTTTCGAACTTTAAGGAAGGTTTGTCGGTATTGGAGTACTTCATTTCTACACACGGGGCTCGTAAAGGTCTTGCGGATACGGCGCTGAAAACGGCCGACGCAGGTTATCTGACCCGCCGTTTGCACGACGTAGCTCAGGATATGATTGTGGTCGACGAAGATTGCGGCGGTTTGCGGGGTGTGTATACAACGGCACTGAAAGATAACGAGGATATCATCGAGCCTTTATATGACCGGATTCTCGGACGTGTATCCCTGCACGATGTATATGATCCGCTAAGTGGCGATTTATTGGTGGCTGCCGATCAGGATATCGATGAGGAAGTAGCGGCAAAAATCGAAGCTTCGGCCGTCGAAGGCCTTGAAATCCGTTCGGTGTTGACCTGCGAAAGCAAACGAGGTGTCTGCGCACTTTGCTACGGCCGGAACCTAGCTACCGGCAAGCGGGTGCAAAAAGGTGAGGCCGTCGGTGTTATCGCAGCCCAATCCATCGGTGAGCCAGGTACGCAGCTTACGCTTCGTACATTCCACGTGGGTGGTACTGCATCCAACATTGCTGCTGAATCGCAGATATCGGCCAAATTTGACGGTATCATTGAACTTGAGAACATCCGGTCTGTGCCCCATGAAGGGGAGGAAGGACCTGACCAGGTGGTGATTGGCCGTTCCGGTGAGGTGCGGATCATTGATCCGGAATCCCGGAAAGTGTTGATGACGAACAATATCCCGTATGGTTCCTATCTATATGTCAATGCGGGTGATAAGGTGACAAGGGGACAGCGCATATGCTCTTGGGACCCGTACAACGCCGTGATTATTTCGGAATTTGGTGGCAAGGTAGAATTTGAATCCATTATCGAAGGTGTAACATTCCGCGAGGAATCTGATGAACAGACCGGGCACCGTGAAAAAGTGATCATCGATACCCGCGACAAGACGAAGAACCCTGCCATCAAAATCTTAGATAGCAAAGGGGCGGTAATCCGTACCTATAATATTCCTGTGGGAGCTCACGTTTCGGTTAACGATAACATTACGGTAAAAGAAGGTGTTATTCTTGCCAAGATACCGCGTTCGACAGGTAAAACGAGAGACATTACCGGTGGTCTGCCGCGTGTTACGGAGTTGTTTGAAGCCCGTAACCCTTCAAATCCAGCTGTTGTGACAGAAATTGATGGCGTGGTAAGCTTGGGTGGTGTGAAGCGCGGTAACCGTGAGATTTCCATTGAATCACGGGACGGACAAATCAAAAAGTACTTGGTGCCACTGTCTAAGCACATTCTTGTGCAGGATAATGACTTCGTGAAAGCAGGTATGCCGCTCTCCGATGGATCCATTTCTCCGGCCGACATTCTGGCTATCAAAGGACCTTCGGCCGTACAGGAATATCTTGTAAACGGTATACAGGAAGTTTATCGCCTACAGGGCGTGAAGATCAACGATAAGCACTTCGAGACCATCGTGCATCAAATGATGCAGAAAGTGGAGATTGAAGATCCGGGTGATACTCGCTTCCTGGAAAAAGAAGCTGTCAACAAATGGGATTTCATGGAGGAAAACGATGCCATCTATGATAAAAAGGTGGTCGTGGATGCAGGGGATTCCAACGAGTTGAAGCCGGGTCAGATTGTGTCATTGCGAAAATTACGGGATGTCAATTCTGGCCTGAAACGCCGCGATTTGAAGCTGGTGGAGGTTCGTGATGCTATCCCGGCTACTTCCAGCCCATTGCTGCAAGGGATTACCCGTGCGTCTTTGGGTACAAAATCGTTTATTTCTGCGGCGTCCTTCCAGGAGACCACGAAGGTCCTCAACGAAGCTGCCATCGCCGGAAAGCGCGACGATCTGCTGGGCTTGAAGGAAAACGTGATCGTTGGACACTTAATTCCATCTGGAACCGGTCTACGCGACTACGAACGCATCATCGTAGGCTCGCAAGAAGAGTACGATCAGCTGATTGCTTCGAAAGAGGAAGATTAGGTAGTGACCGGTGGTCAGTAGTCAGTAATAGAAGTCGGCAATCACCGATAAATTCATAAAGACCGTCGGGTACGTATGTGCCTGACGGTTTTTTGTTTTTATATCCAACATCTCGAGTCCATATCTCAAGCCACATATCTCGAATCTATCTCGTATCTTTGCGATCATTATGGGCACCTTACTTGACATCGGACAGAAACCTTATAACCATTATGGTGCGTATTTACGTGCTAAATACGATGGTAAGCGGGTGTTCAAAATCATTGTGGACGGCAATTTTACCTGCCCGAACCGGGATGGAAGCAAAGGGTACGGAGGTTGTGCCTATTGTAACGTGGATTCGTTTACCCCCGATTCTGCGCGTAAATTGCCTACGATACGCGAACAGGTTGAGGAAGGGATCCAACGAGCGGTAAAGGGTTACGGAGCGGAAAAATTTGTGATTTATTTTCAGCCAAATACTAACACATATGCGCCCGCACATTACCTGAAGGCCATGTACGACGAGGCATTACAGGTCGCGCCCGAACATGTGGTCGGATTGTCCGTCGGGACGCGGCCGGATTGCATCGACTTCGAGAAGGTCGCCCTACTTGAAAGCTACGCTGACCGTTACGACGTAGACCTGGAAATGGGGATGGAATCGATTTATAACGACACGCTCAACCGGATTAACCGAGGGTGCTCACACGAGGAATTGGAAACTGCGCTTGGATTGGTGAAGAATAGCCCGTTGGATATATGTGTGCATACCATCTTCGGGTTCCCTTGGGAGACGCAGGAAATGATGTTGCGATATGCCAATGAGATTAATCGCTTCCCGCAGATTAAATTTGTGAAGTTGCATCATCTCCATATTGTCGAGGGGTCCATTATGGGAGTCCAATATAAGCGGAATCCGTTTCACGTGTTCAGCTTGGAGGAATATGCCGATTTCCTTTGCGAGTTTATCCCGCTGTTGCGACCTGATATCGTCATACAGCGCCTCTTCGGACTCGCCGATCAGGATTTGCTCATTGCCCCGAATTGGGGTAAAGGAAAGTCAGCGATCCAGACATATATTGATAAGGAATTGGAGCGAAGAGGCGCTTACCAAGGATCTAAGTTCACTCCTCAATAATTGCCCGTAAATCTGCCGGAGAATACCGGACGGATTTAAGCGTTTTACGGTCTTCAGTGCGATAAACCAAAAATAAACCGTCCTGCTTTTCGTAAAAACACGGGGTATTTCGCTCTTCGGTGTAATAGCGAACGGTTTCTTCTGCCTCCTCCTGTGTTTTACAAGCTTTGCTCATATTGGACCGCTGTACCTCATCAAATAACGCGCTGAATTTATCAGCTAGACCGAATTCCAATACGGCCCCGGATAAAACATACTGAATGTCGCAAAGTGCATCGGCAACCTCGACGATGTCTTTGTTCGCGATCGCCTCTTCGAGCTCTTTTAATTCTTCAGCGATCAGCGATATCCGCAGTCGACACCGTTCCTCGTCGGGAATAGTGGGCTTTTCGAGTATGGGATGTTTGAATGTCCTGTGGAATTCGGAGACGGAAGTCAGTGATTTCGGGTCAGTCATTTTCTAATGGAAAATTGGAAATTGAAAGTTATTTAATGAAGTGCTTGAGCTGGATGATTTCTTTTTCTTCCAAATATCGCCAGCGACCGCGGGGAAGGTCTTTTTTGGTAAGATTGGCATAAACTACCCGATCCAATTTGATCACATCATAGCCCAGATGCTCAAAAATGCGCCTTACAATCCGGTTTTTACCACTATGGATCTGGATTCCTATTTCTCGTTTGCTTCCGCCTTGCACATAGCTTACGGCATCTGGTTTAATTGGACCATCTTCCAATTCTACACCGAAGGCGATTTTATTGAGGTCACCTTGTGTAAGGTTTTTGTCCAGTTCCACGTTATATATTTTGACGATGTTATTGCGTGGATGCGAAAGTTTTTCGGCTAGATTGCCATCGTTGGTAAGCAACAGCAACCCAGTTGTATTGCGGTCTAATCGCCCTACTGGATAAATCCGTTCCTTTGATGCCTTAGCTACCAAATGCATAACCGTGCGCCGTTCTTGCGGGTCATCGGTGGTGGTAATGTAATCCTTGGGTTTATTAAGAAGTACATATACCATTTTCTCGCGTTTAAGGCGTTCACCATTGTAACGTACTTCGTCCTTGGATGGATCGACCTTTACACCCAATTCGGTGACAACCTCCCCGTTTACGGTAATGACGCCTGCCTCAATCAATTCATCCGCCTTTCGTCTCGAACACACACCGGCGTTCGCGATGTATCGGTTGAGCCGGATCAGACCATCGTCTTCAGGATTCGGCTTAAATGTCTTAGGGACAAACTCAGTCCGTTCGCGCTTTTTCTTTGACGGATCGTACGGGCGAGTGCCAAACGGACGTTTTTCACCTTTGTATGGCGGCCTCTCGCTGTTGTATGAACGTTTTTCTCCACTTTTTCCATACGCTTTTTCACGATTGGGATTGAAGGGCTTTTGCTCTCCGTCTGATCGCCGATCCCGGTAATCGGTTGATTTTCTTGCTGCGTCCCTGCCATCGTTTTTGGATGTATTATGGCTCCGGTGTTTGTGGTCGCTTTGCTTTGAAAAACCTGAAGTTGATTTGCCGGGGCGTTTGGATTTGTCGTCACGACTGTTCCTTTTGTTACTAAATGGCATGATTTTACCCTAAAAAAATGTGAACTGCAAAGGTAGTCAAAAATATGGTTTTACAGGCGATAGCCCTTGTTTTTTACATAAAATTAGCAGTCTGGATTGCGTTAATTAATGTTAAAAAACCAAGGGATCTTATGTAACTGTTTGTATATTAACATCATAATTTTTACTTTTGCAGTCAACTTTTTGGATCAAGTAATGCACGGCCTTATTTATTGCTTTGCCATGCGTTACAGAAAAGGTACTGAATGATAAAAAAACAACTGCTCTGTTGCAGTGCGGTTTTATTACTGGTGTTGCTTTCAAAATTGTATTCATACAATTTGGTAGCCAATACAGAAACACCCAACGCACTGCCGCATGACTCTCTATCCCAAGGAGAACTGTTGCTAGAAGATATCTCAAATATCCGCAACACCTCGTATTTTGCATCGCTTAATTTTGCGGATGAAACCTTGCCATTGGGCGACAAGCGCATTGAGAAGAAGATGCTGAAACACCTAAAAGAATACTCGTATGCGAAGCGACGATCCCACCTCTTGCATCATAAGGCATTGAGGGCTTTACCGAGGGTAGCCGCCATCTTACGCCAGCACGGAGTTCCAGAGGATTTCAAATACATCCCCTTGGTGGAAAGCGGCTTCAGAAGTGGTACGACGTCACACCGAGGAGCTTCGGGGTATTGGCAGTTTATGCCCAATACGGCAAAGGCGTTTGGATTGCGGGTGGATAGCCTTGCGGACGAACGCCAAAACATCGAGAAATCGACGATTGCGGCTGCGAGGTACCTAAAAGCATTATATAGGGAGTTTAATAGTTGGACACTGGTAGCAGCAGCGTTTAATATCGGCGAGGGCAACTTGCTACGCGCGATTGATCGCCAAAATGAAGACAACTATTTCCGTTTGAAGCTCAACCGTGAAACGGGCAGCTATGTATACAAACTGATTTCAGTAAAAGAAATCATTGAACATCCGAACCGGCACGGCTATCGAACGAAAACGTTATTGGCTGACGCGGCCGACTACGATGCGCCAGCTTCCCATGGGTTGTAAGACGACTTACTACCTGAGGTCCACGATTTCCATGCCGGGATAATTCGTTTGCTTAAATGTAAAAGCATCGGCAGCGATCGAGGGATTAGCCGTTGTATTTTTTAGAACGTAAGTGTATTTAACCCCACTTTTGTCAAATATGGTTACGTCATGTATCAGATTGGAAGACTGGTTGATGCGTAGCTTAATTTTGAAATAGGGGGTTTGCGTGTCTTCGGGCGACAGTTCGACTACCGTCAACGGAGTTCCGCCGGAGCGTTCGTCAGGAGCAGACACATACTTGTATCCTTTGGTATAAAACGAAAAGATAGTCGACGGAGATATTGTTTCCGACGAATTGTCGACTTCCGTTACCTGCACTTCCTGTTCTTCCTTAAGGACCATCCATTGCGTTTTCCCATCGCTGATTATGTCTTGACGGTCAGTCGTTATGCGATATTTGCCGGTAGCGACTTCCATGGAGAGCGTGCCGGATTCCGTATAGTTGCTTGCTTGCTGGGGCTGTTGAACGGTCAGGGTAAAGTTCGCCCGAAGCGTTTTGTATCCCTGATACGTTTGAGTCACTTTGTTCAGTTTGGACTTTGCAGCGGCATCTGTCTGTGCATAAGCCTGTGTGACAAATACGGAGAAGGATAGCAGCAGCGACGAGCAGATAATTGCTGTTTTCATCTTTTATGCATCTTTCTTTAACCCATCCAAAAACTGTTCCAATGAATATTCGTCAGGAAAGAGCACTTCCCGTGCTTTGCTACCCTCGAATGGCCCCACAATGCCCGCGGCTTCCAATTGGTCAATAATCCGACCGGCGCGGTTGTATCCGAGTTTTAGTTTACGCTGGATAAGCGAGGTAGAGCCTTGTTGATGCAGTACAACGAGGCGGGCTGCGTCTTCAAACATGGAGTCGCGATCCCGCATATCGAAATCTTCGATGCCTCCTTCCCCATCTTCGCCAACATATTCCGGCAATAACATGGCGGATGGATAACCGCGTTGGCCACCAATAAAATCGGATATTTCTTCCACTTCAGGGGTGTCCACAAATGCACATTGGATCCGAATCAGATCGCTTCCGGTAGCCAGCAACATGTCGCCACGTCCGATTAGCTGATCGGCTCCGCCTGAATCGAGGATGGTACGAGAATCTACTTTTGATAATACCCTGAATGCCAGACGGGCGGGGAAATTGGCTTTGATGGTGCCGGTAATGATGTTTACGGATGGGCGTTGTGTGGCGATGACCAAATGGATACCTACGGCACGGGCCAACTGTGCCAGCCGCGCAATGGGGGTTTCCACTTCCTTCCCCGCCGTCATCATCAGATCGGCAAACTCGTCGACGATGAGTACGATAAATGGCAGATAACGATGCCCTTCTTCAGGATTGAGCCGCCGGTTGATGAATTTGGCATTATACTCTTTCAGGTTTCGCACTTGCGCATTTTTTAGCAGGTCATAGCGAGCATCCATTTCGATGCAAAGGGAATTGAGTGTGTTGATTACCTTTTTCGTATCGGTGATGATCGCGTCCTCTTCCCCGGGCAATTTTGCCAGAAAGTGGCGTTCAACTTTCTTAAATAGCGATAACTCGACCTTTTTTGGGTCTACTAATACAAATTTAAGCTCTGCGGGGTGTTTCTTGTAAAGCAAGGATGTAAGGATCGCATTGATGCCGACCGACTTGCCCTGCCCGGTGGCCCCAGCTACCAGCAAGTGGGGCATTTTTGCAAGATCCGCAATATAAACCTCGTTGGATATGGTCCTTCCGAGCGCAATCGGCAGATCCATATCCGTGTGTTGAAATTTTTCAGTGGCCAAAACCGATCGCATTGAAACCATTTCGGGATGGCTATTGGGCACTTCGATCCCTATGGTTCCCTTACCCGGCATGGGCGCAATGATACGGATACCTAATGCCGCTAAACTCAGTGCAATATCGTCTTCCAAATTTTTGATTTTGGAAATGCGGACACCAGGTTTTGGAATAATTTCGTAAAGCGTGACTGTTGGTCCGATCGTAGCTTTAATTTTGGCAATTTCAATGTTATAATTGCCCAGGGTGTCGACGATTTTATCTTTATTTGCCTCCAACTCGTGGTTGTTGACGGTGATTTTGCCTGAACCGTAATCACGCAGTAAATCCAGCGTTGGGTATTGGTAACTGGATAGGTCCAATTTGGGATCGTACTGGCCTACCTTTTCCACCAATTCATCGGCTGTGCTCGGTTTTTCTTCCTTTATGGGAGATACGGTCAGTGGTGGAGTGATCAACTCGTTTTTAGGTTTCTCCCCCGATGTTTCGATTGAAAAATCGAATCCGTCTTTCACTACTTCCGACTTCGCTTCTTCCGACTTCGCTTTCGGAGGTACGGTTAGATTCTGCTGGATTTTTTCGGTGTCGTTAATCGGATTCGCGGGCGTTTTCATCTGGTTGGAAGCCTGGGTTTCATCTTCGACCAGCTCCTTGTTTCTATTCAGCCGGAATTCCACCGGATCAATCCGATACTCCGATTCATGAATATACCGTTCTTCATCGCGAGATACGTTGGCCGATTCTCTTCCCAAGGGTTGGGAAGTGGCCGGCTGCTGGCTTTTATTGCCGAACTTGAAGTCGAAATTGAAGAACACGATCAGCACTGTCAATAGGGTGAAAATCAACAAGCCACCCACACCCGGTACACCGATTTGTGCGCCAAGCAGTTTATTGGACCAAAATCCGAATTCTCCTTCCAGAAAGTGGGGATAATCAGTTATGAATCCGTGGATAAACCCAAGTGCAACCGATAAAAAGATGATAATAAAAGTTGCATATCCCAAGGTCTTCCAAATAGAAAGAATTTTTATTTTAAATAATAACCTGTATCCGATGATGAACAGGATACCGACAAAAATAAAGGACGCGATGCCAAACCACTTATAGATAAACTGATGGGCAAGCAATGCCCCAAATTTTCCCATCCAGTTTTGTACTACCGGCGGTTCAATGCCTGCCAAGGCAAACTCTTCACGGGTTTTGAACAGTGTATTCCATCCGCCGTTGGCCGCTGAAACATAGCTTTGATCCTCTTTCCAAGTAAATAAGTAAGAAATAAATGCGATAAGAAAATACACCGATAAGATTAGCAGGAACAGACCTATTATTTTTATCAATTTACTTCCCAGTGCACTACCGGATGGCGCATTGGATCTCGGCTTACGCTCACTTTTTTTGCGTAAAGACGGTTTGCCTTCCGTATCGTGCTGTATGTTTTTTCTGAATGAGTTTCCTTTTCCCGACATCTAAACGATACGTTATGTTTGAGACAAACTTACGGATTTTTTACGGAGGTTGTAGCATTCTGTTTATGATGTCCGTTATCTGTTCAGTAAGCGGAAAGGCATTTAGATTTACGAAGTTGAATGAGACGATTTGGCAAAACAAAAAAAAATAGATGGGTGGTTACCTCTATGATTTTTGCTATTGGATTGGTAACACTAAGTGGTTGTTTGAAAGATGAGGACGGTGTATATCACGTTTCTGCGGTACGGGCATTGAACGCCGTTCCCGGATCGGAACATTTGGACATCGGTTTGAATGAAAGTTGGCTCAACTACGACTTACAAACCCGGGAGGTTGAGGATTTTGCTTACCGCGATACCTTGCCGTACAAGCAGGCGTGGCCGGGTACGCGGGAGGTGAGAGTGTTTGAAGGCGGAAACATCACAAGCGGGGGGCTTTTGGCAAAAGGTAATGTACAGTTTACGCCCGGACAATTTTATTCCATATACGTAGTGGGACTTGAGGATGACATCGAATTGATGGTTACCGAAGATGACTTGTCTGAACCGGCGGCAGGTAAAGCTAAGATCCGCTTTATTAATCTGAGTCCGGATGCGCCGGCGCTGGATTTCGGGGTCGAAAGTGCGGATACGTTAATTGCTAGCGATATTGCATTTAAGGAGGTTAAAGATTTTTCGGCTGTTGATGCCGGCCAGACCTACGTTTTCAGTGTCTTTGAGCACAGCGGCGGTGCCCGGGTGCACTCCTTTAAGTTTAAACCCGAAAGCGGCAGAATCTACACCGTATGGATCAGGGGGATGTTTGACAACGAGGGAAATGCCGAGCTGGATTTTGGCCATGATATGATTGTTCATTAACGATTTTCTCCATAAAGTTTAGGTTGATTGAATCCGTCGAAAGACGGATGCCGCTCCCTCCCCGGGAGCGGTTTTTTTATGCGGTGTCCAAGCGACTGCCCGAACTAAACGGTTCCCATCGCTCCTTCGTTCGAGGTTTGGGTCGCCAGGGTCGCACGCTTTGCACTACATTGTAATCAGCAAAAAATAGTTTTTCTTGCCTCGTTGGACTATCAAATACCGGTCGTTGACCAAATTTGCGAGTGATAATCGCTGATTACTATCGCTGATTTTAATTTTATTGATCGATACACCACCGCCCTGGATCATTTTACGGGCTTCTCCTTTGGAAGGGAAAACCGCAGAAGAAACTGCGAGAAGCTCCAAAATATCGATTCCGTCGGCCAACTGATCCTTGGCAATAGGGAACTGTGGTATCCCATCAAACACATCCAATACGGCCGCATGGGACATGCCTGTCAAGAACTCCAATGACCCATTGCCAAACAGGAATTCAGACGTTTTTATCGCCGTCTCGTAATCCGCTTCGGAATGTGTGCGGATGGTGATATCTTTAGCAAGAGCTTTTTGGATGATTCGTAGGTGAGGGGCCGCGTCGTGCTCAGCGATCAGGGCGTTGATTTCCTCCTCGGATTTCAGCGTGAAAATTTTAATCCAGTTTTTCGCATCGTCGTCACTCGCGTTTAACCAAAACTGATAATAACGATAGGGAGATGTCTTGTTAGGGTCGAGCCACACTGCCCCGCTTTCGGTTTTCCCGAATTTGTTTCCATCTGCTTTTTTAATCAATTTGGTAGTGAGCGCGTAGGCGGTGCCTCCGTCTTTGCGACGGATGAGCTCAGTGCCCGTGACAATATTACCCCATTGATCGGATCCCCCCATTTGGAGGATACAACCCTGATGCTTCCAGAGATAGTAAAAATCATATCCCTGTATCAATTGATAGGAAAACTCGGTAAAGGACAACCCGTTTTCTCCTTCAAGGCGCTTTTTTACGGAATCCTTAGCCATCATGTAATTGACCGTGATGTGTTTTCCCACCTCACGTATAAAATCGAGAAAATGAAAGCGTTTGAACCAATCGTAATTATTTACCATGATCGCCCCCTGTTCGGGATCTGAAAAGTCGAGGAACTTGGCCAACTGTTTTTTCAGGCAAGCAATGTTATGGTTCAATGTGTCTTCGTCGAGCAAATTCCGTTCCGCAGATTTTCCCGACGGATCTCCGACCATGCCTGTTGCTCCGCCTACCAGCGCAACCGGCCGGTGCCCCGCTTTCTGGAAATGAATTAAGGTCATCAATTGCGTAAGATGGCCAACGTGCAACGAGTCACCTGTAGGATCAAAACCGATGTAACCCGATATTTTTTCTTTTTGCAGTTCCTCCTCGGTACCGGGCATAATATCGTGCAACATGCCCCGCCAACGTAATTCATCAACAAAACCCATGGTTGTTTGTGCTATTCAATTGCCTGATTAATACGGCGGCAAAGATAGCAGAATATCAGCGAAAATCGTTATCTTGGCACAATAAGTGCTCAATAATTAGAAAGCCGGAATGAATTTCCTTTCACATTATTATTTCGAACGGTATCGCCATAATCCCGAGTTGGTCTTAGGGTGTGTATTGCCGGATCTCATCAAGAATGCGGATCGGAATGTGAATGTTTTACCTCAAAAACACGAAGACCGCTTTGGCAATAACCCTAAACTTCAGAGCATTTATCAAGGCTGGATGAGGCATGTAGAGACCGATCGCTGCTTTCACAGTTCTTCGTTTTTTTACGACCATACGCATCGGTTGAGAACGCTGCTTGCGCCTATTGTGGAAGCCACGGAGATCCGTCCCTCGTTCCTGTCGCATATCGCTTTGGAACTGCTTCTTGATCACCTGCTGCTCCATTATAATTGGGTGCACGAATCCGATTTTTATGAGTATTTAGCTGCGGCGGATCGAGAAGCGACCGACCGGTTCCTGAAATTGTGTGGAGTTTCGGATACGGCATTCTTCTTCAAGTATTTCAATAGCTTTATGCGTGCGCAATACGTAGCCGGCTACCGCGATTTCGGGCAGATTACCCATGCAATGATCGGAATCTGCCGCCGCCTTTGGAATGTCCAGCTGGATCGTGATCAATACAGCGGGATAACGGAAATCGTCAGTGATTACGCCGCAAATTTAACGGGTGAATTTCCGCATATTTTTGAGGAAGTAGCGTCCAAACTTTCCTAAGTCTGTCTGAGCTTTCGGTATTTTTCCCTAAGTTTGACCGATCGAATCGATCCTGATGATACCGATATATGGCGAATAGACTTTTCCGCAAAAAAAAGGTAGACCAAATTATCCGGGCGTCACAATCAGACGGGAGTGGAGGATTGGCGAAGGTGTTGGGTGTCCGCGATCTGGTTTCGCTGGGAATAGCGGCTATCGTAGGTGCCGGGATTTTCAGTACGATCGGGCTAGCCAGTTTTAATGGTGGGCCAGCGGTCTCATTGCTATTTGTTTTTGTCGCGGTTGCTTGTGTGTTTACTGCGTTATCCTACGCACAATTTGCCAGTACCGTACCCGTTTCGGGAAGTGCCTACACGTATGCCTATGTAGCGTTCGGCGAATTGTTTGCCTGGATTATTGGTTGGGCGCTTATTTTGGAGTATGCCGTATCGAATATGGTCGTAGCCATTTCGTGGTCGCAATACTTTGTCAGCATGCTTAAAGGTTTCGGTATTCATCTTCCCGGCTGGCTTACCATGGCGCCCGCTTATGCGACTGAAGCTTACGCAAAGCTGCAAACCCAAGGGCTTGATTCGCTATCCGGTATCGAGCGGGAAGCTGTCGCTGCCTATGAACAGGCACCGAAAATAGGTGATTTTCCTGTTATATTTGATCTGCCTGCGGGCCTGATTACCTTTTTAGTGACTTGGCTGGTTTATATTGGCATTAAAGAATCACGTACAGCAAGCAACGTGATGGTGGCTATAAAAATCGGTGTTATTTTATTTGTCATTTTCGGCGGTGCGTTTTTTGTCAAACCGGAAAACTGGGTGCCTTTCGCGCCGAATGGTGTCGAAGGCGTATTGAGCGGCGTGGCTGCGGTGTTTTTTGCCTTTATTGGGTTTGATTCGATATCTACTACGGCCGAAGAATGCAAAAACCCGCAACGAGATTTACCGAGAGCCATGATTTTATGTCTACTAATTTGCGCGGTTTTGTACGTGTTAATTACCTTGGTCTTGACAGGTATGGTAAACTATAAGGAGATGAATGTCAAGGATCCGTTAGCCTACGTTTTTGAATACGTCGGCTTGGACTACATGGCCGGAATAGTGTCCGTCACGTCGGTGGTTGCGATAACCTCCGCATTGCTGGTTTTTCAGTTAGCTCAGCCGAGGATATGGATGACGATGAGCCGTGACGGTTTACTTTGGAAACGCTTCGCCACTATACATCCGAAGTACAAAACCCCATCTTTTGCGACGATTGTAACGGGTATTCTCGTGGCTATACCGGCCTTATTTTTCAAGATGGATTTTTTTGTGGATCTTACAAGCGTCGGTACATTTTTCGCATTTATTTTAGTGTGCGCTGGTGTGCTTTATATGGATTATACAGGTATTTCGGAGCAATCTAGTTTTAGAGTGCCTTATATTAATGGGAAATATTTGATCACCCTCGGTTTTTTGATCGCAATATGGGGTGTTTATCAGTATGGTCAGGAGACGATTGCGGAATGGCACGGGTTATCGGTGGCAGAAATTTTTGAGCACAAATTGTTGATCATCGTGTTTTGGTTAGTCTGGATGGTGCTTTGTGTCATGGGGTATAGGTATCGGTTCTCTTTGCTGCCGGTTGCGGGAATTCTTGTCAACCTGTATTTGATGTCACAATTGGGGGCGAGCAACTGGTTTATTTTTCTGGTATGGCTACTGATGGGCTTAGTGGTTTATTTTGGGTATGGTTACCGGCATTCCAAATTGAAAAATACCGATGGATGAATGTCGGGTGTTTAGCCGTCGGGCATGGTATAGTGCGCTGAACCAGCAAACGTCAGAACGTGTTAAAAATTGTTAAATTAATAAAAAACTTCTACATTTGTTTACACAGTTTAGACGCTTTTATCCTACCTTTGTAAGGTACGATTAAACATGGTGATGATTAAACTTAAATTAAATCACGTCATTCACCATATTCGAATCAGGAATATATGAGAAAGTTTTTACACCACATCGTTGTTATCCTCATAGTAAGCGGCCCGGTTCTCGCCGGAGAGGCTCGTGCTATGCAGCAGTCTACAGCGGCTGCAACGGATACTACCCGTGTGGTGAAACAGGGTGAACCCCAATCCAGCACACTGTTGCTTTCTGATTCGGAGAAACGTGCCCAGCGATCATTGTTTTCCTCGTTTCGTAATTTCTTTCCATTTCGTATCGGTAATAATAATCCTGCAGATAATGAAAAATTATTGAGTAGCGTGAAGGTATTTCCGAACCCGGTGGTCGATCAAATCAGTCTTTCTTATCGACTTAGTAAACGAAATTCGGTATCCATTAAAGTAATGGACGCATTGGGCAATGAAGTCATGACCTTGTTGAATCAAGAACTTGACGCGGGTCCGCAAAGCCACGTTTTTGATACCAGCAGTAAATTGACCAACGGATTCTATTTTATCCGTGTATCAGCGGGTACAGAAACTGTCGTTAAGCGTATCTCGGTATTGTAGGCTGTAGCGGTCGCCGCAGCAGGAACTAAACTAATCCCGTATCTTTATATTCCCTTCTTATTCCGGTTCCGACCAACGACCGTCTTCCCGTATGATTTCGATAAGCTCATCCAAGGCACTTGCCGATGGGACATTGCGTTTAACGATTTCTTTGCCGCGGTAAAGGGTAATTTTGTCGGGACCCGCACCTACATAGCCATAATCGGCGTCAGCCATTTCTCCCGGACCATTGACAATGCATCCCATGATTCCGATTTTAAGTCCTTTCAGGTGGTTTGTTCGACTGCGTATCATTTGCGTGGTCTCTTGCAAATCAAAGAGCGTGCGGCCACAGCTTGGGCAAGAGATGTATTCCGTTTTAGAAATCCGCGAGCGGGTAGCCTGTAAAATTCCGAATGAAGCAGATACCAATTTATCGATCGGCGTAGCAGGGGAATCGATCCATATGCCACTGCCCATTCCATCCACCAACAATGCCCCCATATCCGTCGCAGCGTAAAGTTGCAGTTTGGATAAAGGTTCCTCTGGGTCCATCAAATTGCCTGGAATCGCAGAAAATTCTTCAGCGGAATAGTGCCGATGGATGATAACGGGATTGTCTACTCCCAATTCAGTCAACGCCGAAAAAAATAGGCGTTGATCAGCCATTCCATGTATTTCGTTGGTTTCAAGTAAGAAGACAATGGTTTTGTCTAACGGCAGGGCCTCGAACTCAGGCGTGTTGACATCGGCGTAGCTGGTTCGTACCAAATTAAGATGGGGATCCCGTAAATCGGCTTCAATAAATTCGGCTAAAGTGTATACCGGATGAATATTGGATTTATTTGTAATCGTTTTCCAAGTCCGGTAATTGTACAACTGCTTGAGGTTCCCGGGCATGGTAAATGAAGGAAGTTTGTCGGCAAAGTAAACAAAATCCACCGACTGTTCGCCCATGTGATATTTGTCAAGCATCCAATCGTATTTATACCCTACTTCCGAGAGGATGGCCGGATCCCTCAATGCGGTCCGTGAAAGGTCGATGACAACCCGAGGTACCAACGAGCCGCCGATGAAGGCATTCGTTTCGGCAGATGCATAGGGTCTGATCACGGGCTGAGCCAAGGGCAATGCCGGGTTGGCATTCCCAGATTGTTGAAGCGCGGTTTCGTGTCGGCGTTTGGTATACCTGTTAACCAACGCGATGGCTACGGGAGCTTCGAATTCAGGCTCTTCGGTCAGCGACACACGGACCGTGTCGCCCAATCCGTCTTCAAGTAGGGTGCCAATACCTACGGCTGATTTGATACGCCCATCCTCACCGTCTCCCGCTTCGGTAACGCCGAGGTGCAAGGGATAGTTCATGCCTTCAGCTACCATTTTTTCCACCAAAAGCCGGTATGCTCGGACCATCACCTGAGGATTGCTGGATTTCATGGAAATAACCAGGTTGTAATACTTGAGGTCCTCGCAGATGCGGATAAATTCCATCGCGGATTCGACCATGCCTTCCGGCGTGTCGCCATAATGGCTCATAATGCGATCCGAAAGAGAGCCGTGATTCGTGCCGATGCGCATGGCTGTGCCGTACTCCTTGCAAATTTTCACCAGCGGTGCAAACTTGCCGTAAATTCGTTCCAATTCGGCGCTATATTCCGCCTCAGTATAACGGAGTTGATCGAATTTCTTTTTGTCGGCATAATTGCCGGGATTAATGCGTACTTTTTCAACGATCCGCGCGGCTACTTCCGCTGCATTGGGTGTAAAATGGATATCGGCAACCAAAGGAACGTTATAACCCCTTTTACGGAGTTCCTTTTTAATTTCCGCTAGATTATGGGCTTCTTTGATGCTGGGTGCGGTAATGCGTACGTATTCGCAACCCGCTTCCACCATCCGGATGGTCTGTTCCACAGAGCCTTGAGTATCCATGGTATCCACGGTAGTCATGCTTTGGATACGAATGGGATTGTTGCCTCCCAAAGGTACGTCACCAATGGCTACCTCACGGGTAAGCCATCTTGAATATTCCGTTAATGAACGACAATAGCCTCCTGGTAAGATGTTTCCGATTTTTGTATCCATATCCGGTTACAAAGTTATGGATAATGATTTATATATTCAGATCAACCGATCTTTGATCACAAGGGTGCCTGCTATTTTGTCGTGCAGGCATTGTTGCCGCCGATCGAAGAAGCCTGAGAGGAAGCCGATGCCTAGCGTTATGACGCCGACCAGTTTGGCCAGGTTACGGGTGGCCGCTTTGCCGTAACCAATGGGCTTTCCCTGCTCGTCGGTTACCTTCACGCCGATGAGTATTTTACCGAAGGATGCCTGTTTCCGAGAACCTTCCAGGATAACACAGGCAACGAACTTAAAAATGGGAACGAGCGCCAGACCCATAAGGAGTGTAGGAATACGTGTCGGAGTGTTTGCTGTGCCGCCAAGGTAGATAGCTGCCAAGACCGCATAGCCGCAAAATGCGAAGAAATAATCAATGGCCGTAGATAGCAGCCGCATATCCATCGAGGCGAAGTATTGCGGTTGGGTGGATTGATGAGCAATGTTTAATGCCTTGCTTAACGTCTCGATTTCCCGTAGCTCTTTGAATTCCGGATGACCTACGGGCTTAACAAAGTCCGTGGGACGGAGCTTCATCGCACGCAGTTCATCCAGTGAAAAGGGCCCCTGCGGTTTCCCTTGGACCACCACTTCATATCGATCTGAAGGATTCACTAGTCGTACCGTCTTACCGTAAAGGAGGTGAGCCCGCCTTGGAGGTTAATAGTAAACCGGTTGCCAGCGTTGTCGTAACCTTCGGTCACGTATGAACCGTCGCTTTGCTTGGTAAAGCCCGGGAAATCTCGAGAGGAGAGACCGGATTTAACGACAATTCTACAAGCGGCTGCTTTTGGCACTTCGATCTCTACACTAGCGACACCTGATTCGGCGGTGATGACCGTTTCTTCCAAGGGCATACCCATTTTCGCTTCGAATGACGCGGCTCCGCCATTAAAACTAAGACCGGCAACCTTGTACTTGGTCAGATCAAATTCTGCAGATCCCGCGCCCATATCCAGGTTGATATGCCATACAGGATGAGGATTGAGACTGATTTTAGCCCAGTTTTCGTCGTCATCTAAATTCCAATTGCCCTTTTTTTGATCCCTCATACGGAAGGAAAGATTGGCATTGGAACCATCCGAGGTGGTTTCCAGGTAGTGGGTACCGATAGTGCTTGCCGCTTCTGCACTGAAAAGCTTATCGGTGATGCCTTCGATCTCGTATTCGACGGCTCCGCCCTTGATCGAAAGATTCGCCGTGGTAATCGCACTGTCGTATTCGTGGGTAAACGTACCCTTTGAGTTGCCCGGCCGTCTTTGTTCCATCGGCGACCGTTCGGTTTCGCTGCGTCGGGTGTTGTTGTCAAACATCCACCAATTGTTGTGCGGTGGAAACATGCCGCGGTAGGCAAGAAACGCCAGGGCAGCGATAGTGACGATAACGGACACTGCATTTCCGACGCCCCGGCGTGGTACCAGGAGATTTACACCGATCACGATGAGGATAACCGGCCACATGCTGAATACAGATCGCCAGTAGAAATTGATGACGTCTAGGTTGTCCAATAACAGGACGCCACCTATAAACAATAGGATGAGTCCCCAGCTTAATTTTTCTTTATTCATGACCCTGGCTATTTAGTGTATGAATGCGTTTCGTCGTTGTCATCTGTCGGCTGTTCAGCTTCTCGACTGTCGCGGTGAGCCTTTTCACTACGGACCGTCGGCCGTTTGTCGTTGAAAGCTCCGAAAATACTAGCTAATCCCATCACGATGATTAACACAGGCCAGTAACGGGCGAAATCCCGCCAATAAAATACGTCCAGTTGGTGCAACAGGAAAAATATCCCCACCAGCAGCAATATTAGTCCGGCTATATACCGATCTTTTGAGATCCGTTGCTCGGCGGGACGCGGCGGCGTATAGTGGGTGTAAGCCGTGAATTCTTGATCCGCTTTCGTGCGGTAGTCAACATCGAATGGATCTTGTGGCAATGAGAAGGCTTTGACGGGGAGCACGATCCACAAAACTATATAAACAATCGGTCCCAACAGCCCGATACCCATATACCCCGAAAAGAAAACACTGAGGACGAATGCCACCCGCACCCAGGTTTTGTCTATCCGGAAATAGGCCCCCAATCCGGCGCAAACACCGGCCACCGCTCCCTCGTAGGGAATCCGTTGAAGTTTCTTTTCCATGATCCATCCATTTTTAGCTGTTACCATATTGAGGTTTTATCACGATTTCGTCCACGTGGGCACCTGCACTCAGTTGTAGACACGCGGCAACCGCTGTTGCGATGTCGGCCGGTAGTATGAACTGATCGGCAGAAACCGATGTGCCTTCCCAGGAAGACGTCAATGTAGAGCCGGGTATGATTTCTGTCACCTTTACGCCATGTGGCCTTACTTCATCCCGCAATACTTGGGTTAGACCCCTTACGGCGTATTTTGTTACAGTATAGGTGCCCGCCGATGAAACCGGTTCCCGACTGGCAATGGAGCTGATATTGAAGATGTGGCCTTTGCCATTCTTGCACATATTACGGGCAATTGACCGGGATAGCCGATGAGGGGTGTGGTAATTGACACGCATTTGGAGGTCGAAGTCTTCATCGGACTCATTTAATAGGGATACCGGTCTGAATATGCCTACATTATTGACAAGGATATCTAGACCCGGAAACTGTTCTTCTATCCAATGAATCAGCCTGGTCAGTTGTCTACTGTCCCCAAAGTCGCAAGCGAAGTACTGCACAGCAATACCGGGATAGCGGTTTTCCAGTTGGTGCTTTAACGTTTCCAGTGTTTCACTGCTGCGGGCGGATAGCAGTAAATTGCAGCCACATTCGGCAAGTTTTTCAGCAATGGCATGTCCCATTCCTTTGGTTGCACCCGTAATCAGCGCAGTCTGATTGATAAGAGGTCGCATGTCGTGATGTTGTTTGAATGTCAAAGTTAAGAAGTTTATCAGCGACACCGTCAAACAATGGATGGCTTATTTTCGTTTCATATCCGTAAAACGTGTATATTTAGCCGGAACAATGGCCGTGATATTTTGACAAGTTTATGTTTTTTACCTATTTCGGACAATATTTGCTGCTGCTGAAATCAGTTTTTAGGCGGCCGGAAAAATGGAAAATTTATTGGAAGGAAATCATTCACGAAATGAATGAAATCGGGGTAGGTTCTTTAGGGCTGATTGCCATTATTTCCACATTTGTCGGTGCTGTAATGACCATGCAGATTGCCTTTCAATTGGTTTCCGACTTAATTCCTACCTCTGTTATTGGACAGATCAACCGGGATTCCAGTATATTGGAGTTAAGCCCCACGATTACCGCACTGGTACTGGCAGGAAAGGTCGGTTCATCGATTTCCTCCCAAATCGGATCCATGCGTGTTACCGAACAAATTGATGCCCTTGAAATCATGGGCATCAACGCACCGGGTTACCTAATCCTTCCCAAGATATTGGCCGGGATCACCATGATACCGGTGCTCGTTATCCTATCTATTTTTCTGGCTTTGGTGGGCGGGCTTATGGGAGGTGCACTTTCGGGCGCGGTCACGCCAGCAGATTATATCAATGGCATTACGGACGGGTTCATTGGCTATACGGTAGCTGTTGCCCTGGTTAAAGCGTTCGTCTTCGGATTTATTATTACATCCGTTTCAGCATTCAAAGGCTTTTATGTTCGGGGAGGAGCGTTGGAGGTTGGTCAAGCCAGCACCCGCGGCGTGGTCATCAGCTGCATTTCTATTTTGGTAGCCGACTACATTGTCACAGCAATGATGCTTTAACCATTTTACGTCCTTCATATGATCGAAGTTCAACAAATCCATAAATCTTTTGGCGAAAACCATGTACTAAGAGGCATAGATGCCAAATTTGAACCTGGCAAAATCAGTCTCATCATCGGAGGTTCCGGTTCGGGGAAAAGCACATTATTAAAATGTATGGTGGGGCTGCACGCTCCGGAGGAGGGTAAGGTACTGTATAATGGAGAGGATTTTACCCGGATGGATTTTGAGGCGCGGATTCCCATCCGGAAAGAAATCGGAATGCTTTTTCAAAATTCGGCGTTGTTTGATTCGATGACCGTGGAGCAAAATATTACCTTTCCGTTGGAAATGTTTAGCGATATGAGCCGCAGCGAAAAAATAGACCGGGCAAACTTCTGCTTAGAGCGTGTAAATCTGGCCGGGCGCAACAAGCTGTATCCTGCCGAATTGTCCGGCGGTATGAAAAAGCGCGTGGGGATAGCACGCGCCATCAGTATGAGTCCGAAGTATCTGTTTGTCGATGAACCCAATTCGGGCCTTGATCCCGAAACATCAATTCTGATCGACGAACTGATTGCTGAATTGACCGAGGAGTATCAATGCACCACGGTGGTGGTGACCCACGATATGAATTCGGTGATGGGCATCGGGGAGTACATTCTTTTTCTTTACAAAGGCCAGAAATGGTGGGAAGGATCTAACAAGGAAATTGCGCATACGGATGTTGAAGAGCTGAACAACTTCGTTTTCGCGAGTCCATTTATGAAATCGGCGAAGGAGCGGTTTTAGGTTTGAAGTCACGCAAAGAATGGTCGTAAAAAATCGCTGACCATGAAATCTTTTGGCATTCACTGGGTGAAGCTGTCTATATCTCCTATCTTTGCCGCAATAAAAGTAAGTCAATTTGGTAAACGGTATTCAACTACTTACCCCTCAGCACTGGGAAGATTACGAGCTCATCGACTGCGGAGATTTCGAAAAACTGGAACGTTTTGGAAAGGTGGTACTCATCCGCCCCGAACCACAGGCGGTATGGCCGAAGGGGCTGTCCGAGTCGGAGTGGGGCAAACGACACGATATCCGTTTCCGCGGGCGTTCTGCGACCAGCGGGGATTGGATAAAAAAGAACGCCAGGCTACCCGACCGTTGGCAGGTCGCCTACCGCAATCCCGACGTATCCATTCAGTTCCGCTTGGGGCTTACGTCGTTTAAACATGTAGGAGTGTTTCCCGAGCAAGCCGTGAATTGGGATTACATCTCGCAGACGATCAAGTCGTTTTCAGTGAAACAACCCAAAGTGTTAAATCTTTTTGCCTATACGGGCGGTGCTTCGTTGGTTGCGAGGGCGGCAGGTGCCGATGTCACGCATGTGGATTCCATTAAGCAGGTGGTTACCTGGGCCAATGAAAATCAAGAATTGTCGGGACTTGCCGATATCCGCTGGGTAGTGGAAGACGCGCTTAAATTTGTCAGACGCGAACTCAAGCGGGGAAATCGCTACCAAGGAATTATCCTTGATCCGCCGGCGTATGGGCATGGACCAAAAGGAGAGAAGTGGAAACTGGAAGACCACATAGGGGAGATGATGCGCGATGTGGTGCAGTTGTTGGATCCAAGGGAACACTTCTTGATTCTCAATACCTATTCGTTGGGTTTTTCTTCCGTAATCGTCGAAAACCTGGTTAGATCGGCAATGCCGGATGTCCGGAATCTGGAAACAGGGGAGCTTTATTTGCAAGCTGCCGCGGGAAGCAAACTGCCGCTGGGGGTTTTCGGAAAATTCAGAAAATTTTAATGGATTTGTTCGCACACGATAGCGAAATCGGATGGGACGCGCTGGGTGGGGGCGTAAGCCGTAAGGTGATGTCTTATTCCGATGCACTGATGGTAGTCAAAGTACGCTTTGAAACCGGAAGTATCGGCATGCAGCACAAACACCCCCACACGCAAATCAGCTACGTGGCAGCGGGGCGTTTCGAATACACAATCGGGGACCGGACGGTTATAGTAGAATCCGGGGACACCTGCTTGATTCCGCCTGATATTCTCCATGGGTGCTTATGTTTGGAAAAAGGGGTGCTGATCGATTCGTTTACCCCGGCCCAGGAGGATTTTCTTCCTATTCAAACACCACGGTCCGGTTCCCGGTAATGATTACCCGATCTTCTATCACCATTCTCAGTGCCTTGGTAAGCACCGATTTTTCCACCTCTTTTCCTGCTTTGACCATATCTCTTACGGTAAAACTATGGTTCACTGGTTTAATATCCTGCGCGATGATCGGACCTTGGTCCAGCTCGTCGGTCACGAAATGCGCCGTTGCGCCGATCAGTTTGACACCCCGGGCATGCGCCTGTTTATAAGGATTGGCACCGACGAAAGCGGGGAGGAATGAGTGATGAATGTTAACGATCTGCCCCGGATAACGGCCAACAAAATCCGGAGAAAGAATGCGCATGAATTTGGCAAGGACCAAATAGTCGGGCTGATACCCATCAATTGTTGCTGCCAGTTCGATTTCAAACTGTTCTTTTGACTTGCCCTCGTGACTGATGTAGTGGAACGGAATGTCGAATCGCTCGGTAAAGCCACGTAACGTATCGTAATTGCCCACGACGCAGCAGACTTCCGCATCCAGCGTGTTGAAAAAGTGGCGGACGATGATGTCGCCCAGGCAGTGATGTTCTTTCGTCACCAGGATGGCCAGCCGTTTTTGTTGGGGTGGATTTACCACGACGGTCGCTCCGTCGGGCAGTGCAACGGTAAGGTCAGCCGTGAGCCGGTCGCTATCTTCCGCTTTACCGGCACATACGATGCGTACATAAAAGCGGTTGGCCGCTTCATCGACATATTCCCGCATGGTGACGATGTTAAGGTTATGATTTGCAACGGTATTCGAAATGGTGGCCACCAAGCCAACCGCGTCACGGCATTGAATAAGGATAAGGGTCTGGTTTGTCATTTGCTTGTCGTCAGGCTACGAGCTCCTCTTCTGCTAATTTCGGTTCTTCGGCAATGTCTACTTCGATGCGTAGGTTATTGACGATGTGTTTTTGTCTATCCGGTGTATTCTTGCCCATGTAGTACTCCAATAGCTGGATGATTTTTTGGTCTTTCGAGAGAATGACGGGGTCGAGCCGCATGTCTTTGCCGATGAACAAACCAAATTCTTCCGGCGAGATTTCCCCAAGCCCTTTGAATCGGGTAATTTCCGGTTTGTTTCCCAACTTAAGGATGGCCCGTTGGCGTTCCTCATCGCTGTAGCAGTAAATGGTTTCTTTTTTGTTGCGAACCCGGAATAAAGGCGTCTGTAAGATCGATACATGACCGGCTTTGACCAGGTCCGGGAAGAATTGGAGGAAGAACGTCATGAGCAGCAGCCGGATGTGCATCCCGTCGACGTCGGCATCGGTAGCGATAACAATGTTGTTGTACCGCAATCCATCGAGTCCGTCTTCAATGTTGAGTGCGTGCTGCAACAGATTGAATTCCTCATTTTCATACACCACTTTTTTGGTGAGGCCGAAAGCATTCAAGGGCTTGCCCTTCAAGCTGAATACGGCCTGTGTCTGGACGTCCCGCGACTTGGTGATGGAGCCGCTGGCGGAATCCCCTTCGGTGATGAATAAGGTGGTTTGCTGCGCCAATTCATGGTTTTCCCCGTAATGGATTTTGCAGTCGCGCAGCTTTCGGTTATGTAACGAGGCTTTCTTTGCTCGTTCGTTGGCCAGTTTTTTTATGCCTGCAATGTCCTTGCGTTCCCGCTCGGATTGTAGGATGCGTTTCTGCAGGGCGTCGGCGGTATCCGGATATTTGTGCAGGTAATCGTCAAGGGCTTTCTTTACAAAATCGTTGATAAATGTCCGTACCGTGGGGCCTTCCGGTCCGATATTCTGGGATCCTAATTTGGTCTTGGTTTGAGACTCAAAGACCGGCTCCTGTACTTTGATCGCGATTGCTCCGATAATCGAAGCACGGATATCGGAGGCATCGAAGTCCTTTTTATAAAACTCACGTACGGTTTTAACCACCGCCTCCCGGAATGCTGCCTGATGCGTGCCCCCCTGGGTGGTGTGCTGGCCATTCACAAACGAGTAATACTCCTCGCCGTATTGCTGGCCATGGGTAATGGCCACCTCGATGTCATCCCCCTTCAAATGAATGATGGGATAGCGCATCGATTCAGCGTCAATATTACGTTCCAGAAGATCTTTAAGGCCATTCTCCGAAACAAATTTCTGCCCGTTAAAATTGATGGTCAGGCCCGAATTGAGAAACACATAATTCCAGATCATGTTTTCCACAAACTCCAACCGGTAATGATAATGGCGGAAAATGCTGTCATCCGGATAAAACGTCACAGCTGTGCCGTTCCGTTGTGTGGTCGTTTTTTCTTCATCCTTTACCAGTTCGCCTTTACTGAATTCGGCGATACGCGTCTTGCCATCGCGGTATGACTGCACCGTGAAAGAGGTCGAAAGTGCGTTCACTGCTTTCGTACCCACCCCATTAAGGCCGACGGATTTCTGAAAAGCTTTGCTATCGTATTTTCCGCCGGTATTGATCTTGGAGACCACGTCTACCACAGAACCAATCGGAATTCCGCGGCCATAATCACGCACGGATACCTTTTGTTCATTTACGGTGATTTCGATGGTTTTTCCGGCGCCCATTACAAACTCGTCTATGGAGTTGTCCACCACTTCCTTCAGCAGTACGTAAATGCCATCGTCATAGGCAGAGCCATCGCCCAGTTTGCCAATGTACATTCCCGGACGTAAGCGGATGTGTTCTTTCCAGTCGAGCGATCGGATACTATCTTCGTTATATGTGGTCATTTCTTACAATACGAGTCGTTGATGTCTACCGTATAAAGTCACGCAATTATACGGAATTTTGTTGATTTTCTTGATGACGTGCTGACAAACTGTTGTCATCTACGGGTGGGTTCTTTGTGGTATGGATCAAAAACATCATGTTATGAGCACTACACAAATTTTGAGCAAAGCGGAGTTATTAAATCATTGGCAGGGGCACCGAAGACTGACCCGCCGGGTAATTGAGGTATTTCCTGAAGACAAATTGTTTGCTTTTTCGGTAGGCGAGATGCGACCGTTCGCCGATTTGGCAAAAGAGATGCTGTCCATCGCCGTGCCAGGTTTAGAGGGCATCGTAAGCCGTGCGGAAAGCGCTTACGAAGAAAATCAGCCCGATATTACCACGAAGGAAGCGTTGTTGCGTCGGTGGGATGAAGCCACACCGCGTATTGATGCGCTTTTCAACCAGATTCCGGAGACGGACTTTCACGAAACGTTCAACCTCTTCGGCCAGTTCAATTTCCCGATCATTGAGAACATCCTGTATTTCATCGATAATGAAATTCACCATCGTGCACAGGGGTATGTATATCTCCGTGCATTAGGCATCCAACCCCCATTTTTCTGGGAGCGATAAGGAGCGGTAAATAGACGGTAGCGGCCGCGGCTCAGTTAAAGTTGGCGGCCGCGGCTTTCAGGATTTCAGCGATGCGTTGGCGCAGGCTTTCCGGTTCGACAACCTGCATACGATCGGCAAACATAAGCAGCCAGCGGGGAAACTCGTCGTGAGCGTCCTGCGTTTCGAAATCCATTTCTACATAGGGGCCGCAATCGCGTTCGGATACAAAACCGTGGTAACCACGCTGCCATTTCAGGTAGCTTGCTAGGTCTTTCATTACGCGGATGCGGACCTTTGTTTTGGGAGTTTGATTGCGGGCGAGCTCCCGTTCCTCCATGAATTGGCCTAATGGCGGATGCTCATGCGCAAACGGCTCGTCTAGCAGCCGCAGCTGGGCAATGCGGTCGGCACGGAACTGCCGATAGGCGTGGCGTGTATGACAATACGCATAGATGTACCAATAGTTCATTTCGTGAAACATTCCTACCGGCTCAATTACCCGTTGTTGAGGCGCTTCGTCACGTAGGCCCTTGTAAGCAAGAACTACCTTCATCCGTTGAGCGATGCTTTCAAAAAGCGTACTTAAGGCATGAGGGACGTTGGCGTTGAAAATCTCATAACCGGGTTTGGCCATGACAATTTTAGACTCAATATTGGTCAGCCAGTCCTTTTCAGTCATCCGCAGCACCGCTTTGATTTTATATAGCGCCGCTTCGTAATGCTCTTGCAGCTTGCGGTCCATAAATTTTCCCATCAGCTTTTGGGCGCCGACGAAGCTCAACGCCTCCTCCTTCGTAAACAAGACCGGTGGCAAGCGGTATCCATCTACGATGCTGTATCCCGACCCCGCTTCACCGAAAATAGGTACGCCCGCTTGCTCCAGGCTACGGATGTCACGGTAAATGGTGCGCAGGCTCACGCCGAATCGGTCGGCGAGTTCCTGCGCTTTTACAATACGTTTGGACTGCAACTGGATGTATATGTTAACAATTCGATCGAATCGTTTCGCAGTATCTACGGCCATTGCGCTGTTTATTTACTCTTTAACCTCGACCCGGATTCCTTTGCTATGGCTGCTGAATTCCGGCGCATACATGCACTGGATGGTACTGATGCCATTTGAAAAATCGCCTGCCTGTGATACAAATACTGGGTATTCAAACACATAAGTCCCTTTACGCAAGTGGTCGAAAAAGAAGTTAGTTGCCACGTCGCGCGTGCTCTCATAGTAACCCAACCCACCTTGGTAACGGTAGCCGCTCAGTACGTTGATAGGTTCAAAACAGGCTGCCCGCATATCTTTCAGGTGCACATATTCCATATCCCGGTCTACGCGCAGTTCGATACGGACAGTTACCTTGTCGCCCACTTTCAGCGGATTAGCGGCCGTAATCTCCTCCAATACCGGTCCGTTGCTGGTGTTTCGCTGGATAAAAAGCTGCTTGCGCAAATTAAGCGGTGTTTCCGATCCGGTAATTTTATCGAGGTCCTCAAAGTATTGCCAATATACGGCGCCCCATGCAACGCCTTCATTTTGAGTTTGGTCCACATTGACGGAGATGTTACCCATGTCGGCCGTGACCGCGTCTCCCTCGTAACGTTTTTTGAAATACCCCGTCCCCGCCTCGGTTTTTATCTCGGTAGAGCGAATCGTTTCGCCACCCAGTGCGATGGTTACGGTAGGCTCGTTAACCAACCAATCGCTGCCGCGCAGGAGTAAGGCATAGATGGCGTCGGAGGTGGCTTTTGTCGTATTCCAATATTGGGTTTGTTTTTGTTTGATCAACCATACCTTGAGGTCGTCCACCGTTTGGGCATCGTCGGCCACTTCCGTAAAGGCTTCAATCAGCAGCGCTTGCGCTTCAATCGGTGCTTCGTACCACCAATAGCCACGGGGCATGGATTTCCAATACATACCTATCTCGTCGTTCCGGATGGCGGTCTCGCGGAGAGAGACCATAATTTCATGGGCGTCGGTGCGATTATTCCCCCGGTGCAATGCAAGCGCGATCTGACCTTTTAGATACGGGTTGAATTTGGACCAGAACGATGTGGCTTGTGAGAAATAGTACGTGTATGCCGTTTGGCTTTCCTCAGGAAGCGGGTGGTCGAGAAAGCTACGTAAATAAAGATATTGAACTTGTGGGTAACTGATGTGTTGATCGTCCAGTTTCGCTTTGTTTTTCAGCAAGGCATCGTAGTCTTCTTTAATCTGCTGATCAAGATAGCCCATCGCCCTGGTCAATATCTGCGTTGCTGCCTCTGAGGAGGCGGCCTCAATGCCCAGATGGCGTAGGCGCGCGATACCGGTAGCAATGTATTGCGTGATGTATCGGTTGCTCATCATACCATGGAACCAAGGGAAGCTGCCTTCGGGCTGTTGCATCTCGGCCAGTTTGGCTAGGTTCTGTTGCAATCCCTGGGCGAGCTTATGACTTTCAAATAATTTGGCAATCCGGTGTTTTTGTTCGGATTCATTCTTGGCTTCCATCACCCAGGGCGTTTCTTCCAATAATGCTGCCTTCAGTTCCTGATTTTTCTCCAAGTTGGACAGCAATGCCGCAGTGTCGCCGGTTGCCCATTGGTCAAAGATGGCTTTCACTTTGGGCGATTGCCCCACGATGTGCGCAGCCAGGGCATTCGCATAAAAGCGGTTGAATACCTGTTCGGCACATTCATAGGGGTATTCCATCAGGTAGGGCAATGCCTGTACGGCATACCAGGCCGGATTTCCAGTAAACTCGACGGTCAACGCGTGGTTTACCAACGTGTTGCTTGATTGTTCAGTCAACTTTTCGAGAGTAAATGTTTTGGTTTCATTGCCCCGTACGGGGAGCGGCAGCGTTTCAGTTACCAGCATCCGGTTGGTAATGACGGGCAGTGTATTTTCCTCCCCATCGGTGAAGTTGCCCGCTTTGGCGGTGATACGGACCACGATCGGCGCAAAATGATTGTCGGGGACATGGATCACCCAGTCGACCGTGGTACTTTGATTGGCGCCGGCGGTAAATTTCCGTTCGACCGGCTTGTCTCCGAAACCAGCCACAGGCTGGAGCGTCTCCGCATCCAGCAGTTGCAGGTTCGCCACTCCCTGTAAGTCGCCCGTACTGATGTTGCTTATTTTACTGCTGATGCGGATATTATCCCCCTGACGCAAAAAGCGCGGCAGGTTTGGCATGACCATCAGGTCTTTCTGTGTTTTTATTTGGCCTTGCAAGTATCCCGTTTTCCAATCGGTGGTATGTGCGAGCGCCATGAACTTCCATTCGGTGAGTGCTTCGGGCAGTGTAAATTTGAAGGTCACATTGCCCTCGGCGTCCGTTTGGAGATGCGGAAGGAAGAATGCGGTCTCTTGCAGGTTGGTTCGTAAGGGCGGGGTTATTTCGGCCTCTTCCATTCCCGGTTCTCCAGCTGCGTCCTGGGCGGATTCGGAGACTGCGGTCACCGATCCCGTTAAACTTTGCTTTTCCTGCGTTCCGTAACCAACCACAACCATTTCTTCCATAACGGCATCGGCGTTGCGTGCACGCGCCTGCGGGGCGGCCACCCCCCCAAAACGGCCAGCAAGGCCGCGGATCATGAATTGCTTGTCCTCCGGATAGATCAACCGGGTCAGCCCATCCAGGGCATCGTATCGTTTCACAAATGAGAGAACATTCCGTTCCTGTAGATTGCTAAGCCAGTTGCTTCCGGTGGATCGCTCAAATCCTTGATGGGCATTCCAATAGCCGTAAATCGAGTAATCGTCCAGGAAACGATCCCATTGCCAATTATGAGCCTTAAGTGCATCCAGGGATGCATCGTAAAGACCTGCCAGCAGCTCTGCGGCAACGGCCTCTTTTTTATTCCCCTTGATCGTCAAATGCCATTCTTCGGTCTCACCCGGAAGCAATTTATCCCGGTGGGTGGCCCATTCCAATTGGAGATCCCGGTTGGACCAGGGAACTGTAATGCGTTGGGAGGTCTGATACACCCGGTTGTTATGTACATACAACCAGGAGAACTCGAGGCCTCCTCGGTCTTTCTCGGTCAGATGCCGCTCGATCCGCCGCCATTCAGTAAATGCGGTAAATTCAGGGTTGATGTCGGTGTTGGTTTCCAAGACATAGGTGCTATCGGCCCCGGTTTTAATCACCATATCTAACGACTGATCCGGCTCCAGCGACGTTTTATCGGCGTATACGAGAAAGGGCTTCTGCGGTCTTGTTTTTGCGGTGACATCAACGGCGTAGGTATATTTTTTGTCGATGATTTCGTTGCCTTGTGGATCTGTTGTTTTCAGCTCAATCAGGTGCCACCCCTCGTGTTTCCAGAGACCGGCTGGCAGGGCCACCTCGTTGGTGGTCGCTGTATTGATGGAGGTGTTCCAGACAGCGTTCTCTTGGGGCCATTGGAGGTAGTCCGATTCATCCGCATATTCGTCGTCCGGGAATGCTGCCCGGAATTCCGTCTCCGACAGGAGATACTGGTCGGGTTTTTCCCACAGCCGTTTCCGGTAAAGTTTTCCCGGAAAACGCAGCGGGCGGACGGATATGGATACGTCCGTAGGCGTAGCGACACCGTCGAGGTTTTGGGTGCTGACGATCAACTTCTGCGGTTGCGTTAAATTAATGTGTTCCTCGATCGATGCCGTGATCTGCAACGAACGATAGCCCGCATTGACATCCTGCGATCCGCTTTGCGTCTCACCGTTGATATCAGTAACATCTGCGTAAACCGTATAGGTAAATACCGGCCAGGAATCCGGATTGAGTTGTTTATCAGGCAGGGTCTGAAAGGATACCTCGAACGTGCCGTCTGCATCGGTAGTAAGGGTCCCATTGGCGACTTCCATCTCCGGTGAATGAGGTTGTCCCCAACGGTAAAATGCCCAGAAATACGGAAAGCGGGCACGTCTCACCACGCGGTAGCGGACTTCCGCGCCATCGATGTTATTTCCAGCATAAGCCTGCGCATTGCCCTTGATCGTCACCTCTTCATTGAGAGCCACATTCATCTTCAGTGAGTCAAACCGCACCCGGAACTTCGGCCGTTTATATTCCTCGACGGAAAAGTAAGCGGCCCCCAAGTCATTGCCCAGCCGCATCTGGCCAGTAAGGCCACCGTCTGGGGCGGTGAATGTGCCGGAGAACGAACCGTACTCGTTGGAAGTCAATTCGATTGACGTTACCTCCTGATTATTTGCATCATACAGCGTTACTTTGGTTTGTTCATTCGGTAGTACCCGATTGGTTTTGTTTTTAAGGTTCTGTTGCACCAGAATGCCCTTAAAATGGATGGTTTGACCCGGCCGGTAAAGGGAGCGATCCGTAAAGAAAAAGAGACGATTGCTGGTGTCGGGTTGTTTATCACCCTTGTGGAACGAATAGTAATAGCTGGGCAGCTGTAAGGAATCTCCGTGGTGGACAACGCTCATGCGGCTTATTTCGGAAAAATCGATTAGCGTTTTGCCATCCTCATCCGTTTTGGTTTGGCGCAATTTCGTGTATTTATACTCCCTTTTTCGACCATCCCATTGGTTGCCCCAATAACTAACGGTCGCCCCGCGCAATGGCATCCCCGATTTACGGTGCAATGCAAATAGCCATCGGCCATCTTTGGTGTCGTAACCCGCCACACTGACGGTTGACACCTGAAAAGGTGTGGCATGAACAATGTTTTTAGTAAGCTGAAAATCCGATGTTGCTGATGCAACTAGTATATAGGATCCCACCGGTAAGGGATCGATCTTTAATTCTGCACGGTGCTCATAAAGGTCTTCTGCCGATGGCAGTGCTTGTTGCCACGACCGGATGGGTTTTGTCTGGAGTAGTTGGGCACGTTGCTCATCCGTTAGCCGATTTTGCTGTGGATTTATTTGCAAAGCATTAGTATACAGTCGGATATATACCTTGGATACATTCCGGTAGGTAATCAGCGCCTTGCTGTTCTCTTCCGGCAGTACCACTTCTTCGGTCTGCAGGGCGAGCGATGGATCGGTGAGCTGTTGTGCCAAGCGCGAAGCGTTTGCAGCCCCTTCGGTGTCCGGAAAGCGTGCAACAAGGGCATCCAGCCGGTTTTTTAGCGCGGGAAGGTCCGTTTTTTTCGTTGGATCGGTCGACTGGTGGTCGTACAAGAACTGGATAATCTGGTAGGTAACCTGTGCGCTTGCAGGTGCATCTGGATACAACTTTTCCAAAGCGTGTAAGGCATGTAGATACAAACTATCTTTTTCGGGATGCACGGAATATCGATGCACAAACGCGAGCCGTTGAAGGTCTGCATCAATCAAAGCGTCCGGCTTGGGGTCGTGGAGATGAAAAGCCAGTAGCTGCTGATAGGTGTGCAGCGCGCGGAAATGCAGAGCCTCCGGATGAGCCGGATTTACCTTCACGTCAGCCAGCCGATCCGCAGGTTCAAACCACAGGGTCCCGTCAATCTGGAATTGATAGGCCGGTTTAATTACGTCCTTTTCATCGTTTTGGAAGAATTCGAGGGCACGGAAAGCAAGGAAGTCGTATAGCGTAGGCCGCAAGTGGCGGGTGTTTTCTCCTGCACTCAGGATGGGTGCATAACGTGCTACCGGAATCTTTTGCAGCGCTTCACGATCCAGAATAGAAGCTTGATACAGCTCACTCGCTTTGCGGATTAAGGTGGCGGCATCCCACGTGGCGATATCAGCGGGCGGATCTCCAGCCAATGGGGTCCGATTCAGTATCGTCCATCGGTTATGCTGGTAATATCGCCAGTACAATTCGCCATTGATACTTTGCCATAGCGATTTTTCCGCGCCTTGACTTGTCTGAATAAGCGAGTCAATCGTCAAAATATTCTGCGTCGTAGCATCACTTTGTATGGTTTCATCCACGCCCATCAAAAAGAGTTGCGCTTTGATGGCATTCGGGCCATCTGCTTGTTGTTGCGCGGACGCCAATATTTTCTTGGCAATTTCGGCCGCCGACTGTGGCCGTCCTTTTTCGACGAGGGAATTTATCTGTTGCCATTCTTTTTCGAAGGAAGACAACGGAGGTAATTTTTGTGCCATGGTAGTCGTGACGGTAAAAACCAAAACAAAGGAAAAAATGCTGCGAATCATGCTGATAGAAATTAATGTCTTGTGATGTGCCTGTGCAAACTTAACTAAAATTGCGTCCACTACACAGAACAAGGACGCATTGTGCCACACGGATGCTACAGGAAGAGAAATTCCATATCCTTTTTCCAACTTTATCACGTCAAGCAGAGAAAACGCATAATTCATGCTCATAGATAGTATAAATTGTGGGTTTTTTTCTATTAATTAGTATACGTTTTACCGTACGGTTAATGATGTTTATGGGATCTGGATGCGGAGACCGGTTCCAAAGAGCATTAAGCTACGTAACGTTACGGATATGGCATTCAATCACATGATTACATTTAGAATAGGACTGTTGCTCCTCGGTTTATTAGGGATGGATATGAAAGGTTTGGGGCAATCCCAGCGTCCAAACATCATCCTTTTTCTGGCAGATGACATCGGGGCAAACGACATCGGCTGTTATGGTAACCCATTTGTTCAGACGCCACACATCGATCGTATGGCGGCGGAAGGCATACGTTTTACCAATGCCTATGTCACCACGAGCTCATGCAGTCCCAGTCGGTGCAGTATTTTATCAGGGCGGTATCCGCACAATACCGGGGCAGCAGAACTGCATACACCATTGCCTGCAGCTATCCCCACGTTTGCCGAGTTGTTGCATACTGCGGGTTACTATACTGCCCACGCAGGCAAATGGCACATGGGGGAACCTGCAAAAAGAGGATTTAATTTGGTACAGGAGCATAATAAATTGAACGGGGATGGAGGAGAGGCGCTTTGGGTGAAAACCTTGCGGGACCGCCCCAAAGATGCGCCTTTTTTAATGTGGTTTGCTTCATATGATGCCCATCGGCCATGGGGTCCGAACGACCTGAGTGGCAGGCATACGCCCGATCAAGTCGCCGTTCCTCCTTATCTGGTCGATTCAGACTTAACTAGATCGGACTTAGCGGCTTATTATGATGAAATCAGTCGATTCGATCGCTCCATAGGCCAGGTAGAAGCAGAATTGGAGCGGCAAGGGGTTTCGGATAATACAATCATTATCGTCCTTTCGGACAATGGGAGCCCCTTTCCACGCGCCAAGACGCGGCTATATGACAGTGGTGTGAAAACCCCGTTTGTTGTGAAATGGCCGGCGGGGATTTCATACCGAGGCGCTGTAAGCGAAAGTTTGCTGAGTACGATTGATATTGCGCCCACTCTCTTGAAACTGGCGGATGTAGACATAGGCGAGAGTTTTCAGGGAGTATCTTTTTCAGGGATTTTCAATCAGCCCGATCTGGAAGTCCGTGAGTATGTTTTCGCGGAGCATAATTGGCACGACTACGAAGCATTGGAGCGAATGGTCCGGACCCGCGATTTTCTGTACGTGGTGAATATGCGCCCCGGATTGGCTAACCAAGGACCAGCAGATGCGGTCGGCAGTCCTTCTTTTATTGAGCTAGCAGAAGCAAAGAATGCGGGTGTCCTTACAGCCGCTCAGGCGGATGTATTTGTGACACCCCGTCCGCGGGAGGAGCTGTATGACTATCGGTCGGATCCGGATCAATTAATTAATATTGCTGCGCTTCCCCGGTATGTGGACGAATTGGAACAACATCGCATGATTATGGAGCGTTGGCGGAAAGAAACTGATGATTCGACACCCGATCGTCTTACGGCTGATTGGTTTGATCGGGAAACCGGCAAACCTTTACCTGCGGATCGGATTCGCGGCGTAATGCCGGGCTCTGACAATCGAGCGACGGATACGGCCAACAAAGGACCGCATTAGCACAACCTGCTGAATACATTAAAAGAATTTTTATATCCATAAGCTGTTTTGGCATAAATAATGCGTAGCTTCGCTATTATTTAATTTATTTTTATACCACAATGCAAGAAGGCGTAGTAAAATTCTTCAATGAGACCAAGGGTTTCGGCTTCATCACTCCGATTGGTGGCGGTGAGGATGTTTTCGTACACGTATCGGGTCTGATTGACCAAATCCGCGAGAAAGACGACGTGTCTTTCGAGATCGCGAAGGGCAAAAAAGGCCCCAATGCGGTGAACGTAAAGCTCATCTAAAAGAAAGTCAATTGAATTGGTTTTCATTGAAGCTGCCCTTTAAGGCAGCTTTTTTAGTTTGTATTTGCTAACAAACGCAGTCAGTCATCGAGAAATCGTTCCGGTAACGTTTGCGTATATTTTATTGGATGAATACGCTACATTATGATTTTGATTTGATACTATTGTGGCATCTTGGAAGAATGGCACTGCATTCGATCTAAGAAGTATACTAGCTGATTTTAAATCTTATTGATTATGGAAACTCATTTATCCAGGCGTCGTTTCATACAAAGAAGTTTACTGGCAGGTGTCGGCATGTCCGTCATGGATCCAGCTTCCCTCTGGGCCATGATGAAAAAGCGCGGTATGCGTTTTGGTTTAGTTACCTACCAATGGGGAAAAGACTGGGACCTCCCTACCTTGATCGCCAATTGCGAAAAAACCGGCCTTTTGGGCGTGGAACTTCGCACCCAGCATGCGCACGGCGTCGAAACCAATCTGAATGCCGCTCAGCGTGCAGAAGTGAAGAAGCGCTTTGCCGATAGCCCCGTAACCTGTGTGGGCTACGGATCTAATTTTGAATACCATAGCCCTGATCCCGCTAAACTGCGTGAAAATATAGCGCAGACCAAAGAATACATCAAGCTTTGCAAGGACATCGGCGCTACGGGCATCAAGGTAAAGCCCAATACGTTGCCCGCGGAGGTTCCCCGCGAGAAGACAATTGCCCAGATCGCGGCATCGCTTGACGAGGTAGGAAAATTTGCGCAGGATTACGGACAATTGATCCGGGTTGAAGTCCACGGCCCCATAACAGCTGAGCTTACAAATATGAAAGCGATCTTCGATCAGGTGACGGAACCCAATGTGAAGATATGCTGGAACAGTAATATGCAGGATTTATCGGCACCTGGGCTTGAAGAGAACTTTAACATGGTGAAGAAATGGATAGGTGATACCGTCCATGTACGCGGATTTAATATTGATAATTATCCCCATCAGGAACTGTTCAATTTATTTGCCGGAATCAATTACAATGGCTGGATACTGCTTGAAGCTAGTCACGAAGTCCCTGACAGAGTCGCTGGTATGAAAGAGCAACTGGCACTTTTTAATAAACTAAAGGCGGGCATCGGAAGAAAATAAACATAGGCTAAGCCCCATGAGAGAAAGATGAGGTTTTATTAAAAAAGCCTGAGGAAGTACTGCTGCGATTGGAGGAATGGGATTCAGCGCGAAATCGTATGCTTCTATATTGGGAGCGAACACCGGATAATGCCACGTACTTCCCACCTATTGTCCACGTATCTTCCACCTATTATCCACCTTTTCTATGTGGGATTGGCCCTGGTAGATCGTTGTACATGCCCGGGAACAACCTGTAGGTGACTACTGCTGGCGTTGAATGGCCCAACGGAACCATCCAGCTGCTCCAAACCCATTGCCGTAACCTGCCGGTTGTAACTTTACATTGATAAATAGTTTTCGTAATATTGGAGATTAAAATCAGACACAATGACGATGAACCGCAGGGCCGCGCTTCGCACACTCTTATACATCGCCGGAGGTACGTTGGTACTTCCGGCCTGTTTCCGGGAATCTGGAAAGGCCAGTATTGATCTGACGAATCTCTCGATCACCGAGAGCGATGAACAATTGCTGGCCGAATTGACCGAGACACTTATCCCCGCCACCGATACGCCCGGAGGCAAGGAATTATTGTTGCATCTTTTTGTTTTAAAGATGGTCGATGATTGCCATACCCCTGAAGAACAAGAACAGTTTACAAAAGGGTTGTCAGCATTCTCAAGTTGGTCTCGGAAAGAACTGGGTGCCGAATTTACTGTTGCTGATGCGGATCGTCGCACAGCATTGCTCAGTAAAATCGACGACAACGTAGACGAAGATTTAAAGCAATTTTTCTCGACTACCAAACGCCGGGCTATACAGGGGTATTTGAATTCCCAGTACGTCATGACCAACTTGGTGAAATATGAACTCATACCGGGCCGGTATAATGGTTATGCCCCGGTATAATGACACAGAAACTAAACAAACGACGATACATTTATGGCAAACCTGGCAATAGATAGTATTAAGGAACGAACATTTGATGCCATTGTGATCGGCTCGGGTGCCAGTGGCAGTTGGGCGGCCAAAGAATTTACGGAAAAAGGACTAAAGACCTTGCTGTTGGAACGTGGGCGCAATGTGGAACACGTGAAGGATTATCCCACCACCAACATGTATCCCTACGAATTTGAACACCGACTGGAAATGCCGTACGAAGACAGGCAGAAAAATCCCATTGCAAACCGTTGCTATAACTACAAGGAAGATTCAGCGCATTTCTTTGTAAAAGACGACGAGCATCCGTATATCCAGGTGAAGGATTTTGATTGGATACGGGGTTATCAAGTGGGCGGAAAATCATTACTGTGGGCTCGGCAGGTGCAGCGATGGAGTAATTTCGATTTTGAAGGGCCTGCGCGCGACGGGTTTTCGGTGGACTGGCCCATCCGGTATAAAGATATCGATCCCTGGTACAGTTACGTCGAGCGTTTCATTGGCGTATCCGGCAACAACGATGGGATTCCCGAATTGCCGGATGGAGACCACCTGCCGGGCTATCCACTCAATGCTGTGGAAGATCATTTCAGCAAGTCGGTCAGACAACACTATAAAAACCGCCATGTGATCAGCGCACGATGCGCACACATTTCAAAACCTAATCCAATCCATCTCCAACAGGGGCGGGTGCAGTGCCAGAATCGCATCCTTTGCCGACGAGGATGCCCCTTCGGCGGCTATTACAGTGCCAATGCCGTAACCATCCCTTGGGCGCAGAAAACGGGTAACCTCACGTTGCGGCCGCATTCGGTGGTGCATTCCATTATCTATGATGAAACCAAAGGCAAAGCAACGGGCGTTAAAGTAATTGATGCAAACACCAAAGAAGAAATGGAGTTTTTCGCCAGGGTCATTTTTGTAAACGCTTCGACGTTGAATACGAATCTGATCTTGCTCAATTCCATTTCCAACCGGTTTCCGCAAGGGTTAGGCAACGATAACGACCTGATGGGTAAATATGTGGCATTCCACAACTATACAGCTACCATTGGGGCCGAATATGATGGCTTGCGGCAATATCGTACCGATGGACGTAATCCGGCCGGCGGCGGGTACATTCCACGCTTCCGTAATGTATATCGGCAGGAAACGGATTTCCTGCGTGGCTGGGCTGCCGGTTTTGGGGCAAGCCGTTCAGAAATACGCGATACGTCGGGTGTAGGTACCGCGTTAAAAGACGGTATACTGAATGCGGAACTCGGGCCGTGGCGTGTGCATTCGCATATGATGGCAGAGACCATACCCAAAGAGGAAAATTTCGTAAGCTTGGATACCGAACAAAAAGATGCTTGGGGTGTGCCTTTGTTGCGTATTTCGATTGATTATGACGAAAACGATCGGAAGATGCGGCAAGATTACTACGAGCAAATGACCGAAATGTACGAAAGGGCGGGTTTTACCAATATTCAGACCCGCGATGACAACCGGAGACCGGGCAATGATATTCATGAAATGGGTGGGGTGCGTATGGGACACGATCCGAAGACATCCCTATTGAATAAATGGCACCAGTTGCACGCCTGCCAGAATGTGTTCGTCACGGACGGGGCCTGCATGACTTCCACATCCACGCAGAATCCGACACTGACATACATGGCATTTACCGCAAGAGCGGCGAATTACGCGATGGATGAAATGAAAAAGGGAAATCTATAATGCGTATATGTGCGATTCTGGTAATCCTACTTCTACCGATACAAGGGATCGGTCAGGAACACGGCGCTGTTGATAATGTTCAGCTCCGTCGTGCAAAGGTTGTATTTGATACGATTTATGCGAAGTATTCAGCAAGCAAAACCGCTTTGCTTCGCGAAAATTATCCCTATGACGATACGTACCAAGCAGATTATTTGGCAGACGGAGGAAGTTCGTCGACAAATCCCTACGCCTATTTATGGCCGTTTTCCGGAACACTTTCCGCCGCTACCGCACTTTTGAACAGTACGGGTGATACGGCTTATCTCCATTGGATCGATAACCAGATACTGCCCGGATTGCAGGAATATTACGACGATAGCCGGAAGCCCGCGGGCTATGCGTCCTATATCCGTTCAAATGGGCATTCGGACCGGTTTTATGACGACAACATCTGGTTAGGGATCGATTTTACCGAACTATACCTCTGCACCGGCCGTCCTGAATACCTCGATAAAGCGAAAGAAATTTGGGCATTTGTGACCAGTGGCCAGGACGCCTTATTAGGTGGCGGCGTTTACTGGTGTGAGCAGAAAAAGGAATCGAAAAACACCTGCTCCAATGCCCCTGCTGCCGTTTTCGGGTTGCGTTTGTTTGAGGCAACCACTGACAGCGTGTATCTTGAGCAAGGCAAGGAATGGTATGCTTGGACAAAGAAGTGGCTGCAAGATCCAGACGATGGCCTGTATTGGGACCATGTGAACCTTGATGGTAAGATCAATAAACGTAAGTATCCATACAACAGCGGACAAATGCTGCAGGCAGCTGTACTGCTATACCGCATCACAGGAAATCCGGATTACCTTTCCGATGCCCAGCGAATGGCGGAAAGCGGGTACCACTTCTTTTTCGAAGATTTTACAGATACGGATGGAAAATCGTACCGATTGTTAAAGCGAAGCAACAATTGGTTCATTGCCGTGATGCTCCGGGGGTATGTGGAACTTTTCGGCGTAGACGGCAACAGATCCTATCTGGACGCATTTTCGGCGAGCCTCGATTATGCCTGGAAACACGCTAGATCAGCGGATGGACTGTTCGGCCAAGACTGGAAGGGTGTTAAACACGGATCCCGTAAATGGTTACTCGATCAAGCTGCGGTAGTCGAAATGTACGCCCGGATAGGTAGGATTAATAACCTTCGGTAGCGTCGCTATCTTCCGAAATCATCCTGCACCCTTACGATATCATCTTCATCCGACGGATTTTCCGCATCGGTATGCTGCCAGATTTCGGCGAGCACGCCCCATTCATCGAGCCCTACCAAGCGGTGACGCTCGCCTTGGTTGAGACGAATCACATCTCCGGGATTCAAAATCTGCAATTCGTGTTCTTCATCGGTATCGCTGGTTACCACACCTACCACGCCACGCACTACCTGCCAGATTTCAGCACGGCGATGATGGTATTGCCAGGAAAGACGTTTTCCAGGTGCGACGACAAGGATTTTTGGGCTGAGCTTTCCGGATATCTTAAGCTCCTGCACATCCAGTCCGTTAAAATAGGTGTTCGCAAACTGTTGTGCCTGAGATTCCTCGATCACAAAAAAGCCACCCCAGGGACGGGTTTGGTCTTGTTTTACCACCTGGAATCCCTGGTTGGTCAGAATTCCCTCTATCTCTTTGAATAATTCTTCCTTTACTTGGTAAGTCATTGGCTTATCTTTTAAAGCGGCTAATATATTGCTTTTTTTGGTTTTTCATTAACAAAACTGCCCTTTAAGGCGATGAAGCCGGCCATGGTAGGCTACTCAGGCTTTTTTGGAGCGGTAGCTCATGCTGGTTTCGGTAAACTCACATCCGCAGCCCTTCGAACAACCGCCCTTGTTCCCGAACGACCGACGGGTCCGCCTGATCAAAAATGCAGCGGCGATCAAGAAGAGCGCACCTATAACGATGTACTGAATGGTAATTGCATCCATATTACTTCAACAGTTGGTAGGCCACTAAAGCGGCAATATACGCAAAACCGGTCATAAATGCCAGCTGAATAAGCGTCCATTTCCAGGAATTTGTTTCTTTTCTGACAATCGCTATGGTACTCATGCATTGCATAGCAAACGCGTAAAACAGAAGCAGCGATATGCCCGAGGCGAAATTATATGCCGGTTTGCCGGTATTGGGATTAATTTCTGCGGCCATGCGTTCACGGATGGTCAGCTCATCGTCTGTACCGCCCAAACTATACACTGTAGCCATGGTACTCACGAAAACTTCACGGGCAGCAAACGAAGAAACCAATCCGATACCCATCTTCCAATCGTAGCCCAGCGGTTCAATTACAGGTTCAATCACGCGGCCAATAGTGCCCAGGAAGGAATATTCAAGTTTCTGGGATTGCACTTCGTTTTCAAACGCGGTTTCATCGATGCCCGGATTTTCAGCCCGCACAATTTCTTCGGCATTCGTAAATCGTTCGCTTACGCCAAACGAGCCCAACACCCAGAGTATGATGCTGATGGCAAGAATGATTTTCCCTGCACCGAGTACGAACCCTTTGGTTTTATCCCATACATTTAGCAACACGTTACGTACTACGGGATATTTATAAGTGGGCATTTCCAAAATCAGGTAGCTTTTGTACTTCGATTTCATCAGTTGTTTAAGTACCCATGCGCTTCCTAAAGCGGCTACAATACCCAATGCATACATACCGAATAAAACCAGCCCCTGCAAGTCGAGACCGATTACCTTTTGCTGCGGAATGACCAATCCGATGATGACAATGTAGATCGGTAAGCGGGCGGAACACGTCATGAAAGGCGTCACTAAGATTGTAATCAGTCGCTCTTTGTCGTTTTCAATGGTTCTTGCAGACATCACGGCCGGAATGGCACAGGCTGCGCCCGACATTAACGGAACCGCGCTCTTGCCGCTGAGCCCGAAAGGACGGAGCCAACGGTCCATGAGGTATACTACACGGCTCATATACCCCGATTCTTCCATCAACGAGATAAAGACAAAGAGAATAGCAATCTGCGGAATGAAAATAACGATGCCTCCGATACCTGCAATGATGCCGTCGGTAATCAGTCCGTTGATCGGACCTGCCGGCAACCATTCGCCTGCGCTGGAAGCCAGCCATGCAAAGGCATTGTCTATGGCGTCCATAAAGGGTCCTGACCAGGTATATATGGCCTGGAAAATCAACAGCAGCAATGCGAAAAAGATCACGTACCCCCAAATCGGATGAGTAAGCAGGTGATCTGCGCGCTCGGTTGCATACTGCTTTTTCTTTGCGGGGTCTTTGACAACGCCGGCCAGTTGTTTCTCGAGCGACGTGTGTCTAGCCAGGGTTTCCTGGATCTGGAGACGGTGATAGTTTAGGCCGTGTGTCTGCCGCGCGTTCCTTATTTCGTTAACCTGGTTGTCTGTTAGGTGTTTATTCTGTTTCTGTGACAAGTACAGCCAGGCGATATACGCATTGGACGGTCCGGTATGTTCCTTCACATATTGAGTGGCGGCGGTAAATTCTTCCGGGATTACAAATGAAGGGGCATACCCATTGGGCTTAAAGGTCAGCGCATCTTTCAATTGATCGATGCCCTTACCTGAGCGCGCGTCGGTGAGCACCACTTTTGTCGATAACACCTTTTCGAGTCTTTCCACGTCGATGGATGTTCCTGACCGCTCGGCTTCATCAATCATATTGACCACAAAAAGGGCAGGCAATCCCATTTCGCGAACCTGCTGGTACAGAAAAACCGCCCGTTTCAGATTGAACGGATCTCCGATCACCACGACCAGCTCCGGATGATTGGGATTCGTTTTGTCGATCAGTACGTCGTAAACGATTTCTTCATCCAAAGACGATGGGTGGATGCCATACGCACCGGGTAAGTCAATGACATGATAGCGGGTATGTTGATGAGTGAAACTGCCTGTTTTCTTTTCTACGGTGATCCCCGGGTAGTTGCCTACCTTCTGCCGCAATCCGGTCAGCCGATTGAATACTGTCGATTTTCCAACATTGGGGTTGCCCACCAAGGCAATTTTGATTTCCGTCATGCTCTATAGTAACGATTCGATTATGATAAGATCTGCTTCGGATTTCCGCAAGGCAATCGCATTGGGATTGTCTTGGATACGGAGGTATACCGGGCCATTGAAGGGAAGTTGTTGCTTCTTGGTCAACGTCACCCCGGGCAATAGTCCCATTTCATAGATTTTAATGGGCACTTCATCCGACCGGTATCCTACGATTGTAGCGGTTTCTCCGTTTTGCAGTTGATTAATGGATTTATGCTGGGACATTGCTCGCTCATTTACTATCAAGTTCCAAAAGTACTAATTTAAAATGAATCTAAATGGGGAAATTTGAAGAACCTCAGGGTAAAAGAGCGAATGATTTTGATTCGCCTTATTTTTGAGTATATTTGTCGTTTACCTTGCCAGCTGGCATTTAAATTTAAACCTTCAATACCACTATGGCATCACTAGATGTACAAAACGCGGCTTTTATGCAGGCGGTATCGTTTGTGAACCATACCAACCGCAACCTCTTCCTAACAGGCAAAGCCGGAACGGGAAAAACCACCTTTCTGAAATACATTCAACAGCACAGCTATAAAAGGATGGCAGTCGCCGCACCCACCGGTGTGGCTGCGATGAATGCGGGAGGAACTACCCTTCACTCGCTCTTTTGGCTGCCATTCGGCATGTACATTGAAGATTACGAATTGGCGTGGAATGACCACGATAGCCATATTTACAATCGCCGTCGCCTCTTTGGCAAAGTAAAACTGACGAAGCAAAGACGTGCCTTATTGCAGGAAATTGACCTATTGGTCATCGATGAAGTTTCTATGCTACGCGCCGACACCCTGGATGCTATTGACGCAATCCTGAAATCCGTACGACGCGATGCTCGCCCGTTCGGCGGCCTGCAGGTGTTGTTTATCGGCGATATGTACCAGTTGCCGCCGGTCGTCAAGGAGCAGGAGTGGGAGATCATGAGCCGCTATTATCCAAGCCCGTTCTTTTTCCACGCCAAGGTGCTGCGCGAGCATCCGCCTGTGTTGTTAGAGCTTAAAAAAATCTACCGGCAGAGCGAACAGACATTCATCGATATACTTAATGATATCCGCAACAATTGCTGTACTTCCGAGCAGCTTGACCTGTTGAATACTTATTACCGGCCGGATTTTGTGCCGGCAAAGGACGACCCTTACGTTACCCTTACCACGCATAATCACCGGGCGGATGCGATCAATAGGCGGGAACTGGATGCGCTGCGGGGACAAGTGATAACGCTGGAGGCAAAGATTTCGAAAGATTTTCCAGAAACACTGTATCCCGCAGAGATGGAGCTGACACTAAAGATCGGTGCCCAGGTGATGTTTATCCGCAATGACAGCGGCGATGAACGACGGTATTACAATGGAAAGATCGGTTATGTGAAACACATGGATTCCACAGGAGATCGGCTGATCGTCGAGTTTAAAGATGGAAGCGAAGCGGTGGAAGTAAAACGCGAGGAATGGGAAAACATCCGGTATCGCTACGATAAAGCACAAGATAGAGTCGAAGAAGAGGTATTGGGTACCTTCGCCCAATTCCCGCTCCGGTTAGCGTGGGCCATCACGATCCACAAAAGCCAGGGACTTACTTTTGATAAGGCCATCGTTGACGCTGGCGCCTCTTTTGCCGCTGGTCAGGTCTATGTAGCGTTAAGCCGATTGCGAAAATTGGATGGATTGGTGCTTTATTCGCGGATCCCGCCGCACAGCATTCGCACAGATCGACAGGTGGCCGACTTTTCAAAAGCGACGCCTGCCGAGGAAGATATGTCCAAAATCCTGGAGGCCTCCCAACGGAACTACTTGGGACATATTTTGCTTCAGGGTTTTAAGTGGGATCGGTTGGTAGAGGCCAGCCAAGGCATAATGACCGATCTGGAAAGCCGAAACATTGCCGACCAAGCGACCGCCTACCAGTTTCTTCAGGCATTGACGATCGCCTGTCGGGCGCAGCGGGAAGTGGCCGATAAATTTCGCAACCAGTTAAATGGGCTGTTGAATACAGACGGGGAAAGCGACTATGCCAGAATTCATGAGCGTACAGCGAGGGCTGTGGAGTGGTTTCTGCCGCGGATTGAAGAAGAATTGATTGTTGCGCTGGATGCGCACATGGCTGCATGGGCGATAAAAAAGCGAACAAAGAAATACGTGGAGGAGTTAAAAGCGTTGCATATCGACTTCAAACGGAAAAGAGAGCAATTGACCCAATGCCTGATGATTTCAGAGGCACTCGCCAAAGGCGATGCTTTGCAGGAGGTGATGGGCAAAGCTGAACGTATGCATACCATCGAAATCGCAGCCGACGAGGTACTTCCTGGGAATACCGGCAAGCAGAAGCCCGTCAAGGGCGCGACCAAGCGCATTAGTTTTGACTTGTTTCAGGCCGGAAAATCCATCGATGACATTGCAACGGAACGTGGCTTGACTAAAAATACCATCATCGGACACCTCATTGATTTCATTGGTCAGGGGGTAGAGGCCCATCAGTTAATGGATATGGCCAAACTGGAATCTGTCCAGGAGGTGTTGCGTAAAAATCCCGGCAAACCGTCATCTGTTCTCAAAGCAATGTTGGGCGCCGACGTGGAGTATACCGAAATACGGATTGCACAGGCGTCGTTGGCCCGATGATGTATCCCTCGCTATATTCTGTCATTCAGGGAGATTTGTAGTGTACTGCTTTCAGTGGTTGAAATCCAAACCCGAATAAATCGTTCATACGTGCCAAGGTAACGGGAAGTGCAGGGTGCCCTTGAGCTGCAAACGCATCGTAACTGGCATAGGTCTTGCTAAACGCACCGTAATTGTCCGAAGATTTCGTATCTTTAGCACCTTTATTTTTTTAGGATACTACCCTCTAAATGCAGCAAGTCGATACTACACAACCGTATGAATTGGTCTATTCCCTTTGTGAGCACCCCTATCTGGGATGCTTAATTGAGCCCCATATTGTGCAGCTCAATCCCAACGGCGGGTATTCCCTGACACATCGGCGCATTTTCAGCCATACGGCAACCGAGTATGCAGCGGTATTGGACGATGTGGATTACAAATTGATTAAACTGCTGGAAGAAATCGAGCAGACAAATATTATCAAGCGGTATCATAAAAAGCCGGTTCGACCTGCTGATTTTTTCTCCAAGATCTTTGACCCTAAATTTTACGAGTTCATCCGGCCGAAAATTGAACGACGGCTACTGCAAGCCTTGGAATTGTTGAAGAAAAAGCCTTTGTTTTTGATGAGCAAAGATGGGTATGCGGCCGACCAACGGATCGAGATCGCTCCCGAGCCTGCGTCTGTCCTGTTTCATTTTCGGCGCAACGGTGAGGAAACCCGCTATTTCCCTACCATCAAATATGGCGGGCAGCGCATCGAATTTATGTACAAAGATGCCCAGGTAATCGTCAATCAGCAGGCTTGGCTGCTGTTGGAACATGTGCTTTATCATTTTGATCAACCGCTTGAGGGAAAGAAGTTATCACCCTTTTTGCAAAAGCGCTACATAGCGGTTGCGCGGGCGACAGAACGGAAATATTTTGAAACCTTCGTACGTGGACTGATCGAGAAGCATCACGTCTATGCCGAAGGCTTTTCGATTGAGACACACCAACACGATGCCGTGCCGGTTATCAAATTGTTGTATGTTGAAAACGGTACCTCGCAACTCCAGCTGAATTTTCGCTACGGTCCGTACCTTTTTGCGTCCGGTGGGGAAAATAAGGTGACGGTAAGAATGCACTACGATGAGGCCTCGGATCAGTATACGTTTCATCGGATCAAACGGTCTCTGCAGTGGGAGGAAAAGCGCATGCAGGAGCTTCTGGATAGAGGGTTGCATAAAACCAGTACGCTCTTCAGTAACCTCGAACCGGTCGTGAATGGCGATGAGCGGATATCTGTAATGGATTGGCTTCGTGAAAAGAACGACGAACTTAGCCAATTGGGCTACGAAATTGTTCAGGAAGATCCACACAAACGTTTCTTCTTCGGACGTACGGAGCTTGATCTCGCGGTCAAGGAAAGCAATGATTGGTTTGACGTGCAAGCCGTCGCTCGTTTTGGAAATTATGAAGTACCTTTTATCCAATTGCGCAACCACATATTAAATAACATCAAGGAGTTTGTGCTGCCCAATGGAGAAATAGCGGTGATTCCCGAAGAGTGGTTCGCGCAGTACAATCACTTGTTCCAGTTTTCTGAAGATAAAAAGTCAATCCGGCTCAGTAAGTACCATGTAGGCCTGCTCAGTGACATTTCGGAACACACGGCATTGACGATAGGCCGCAAGTTGGAGCAATTGACACATTTTGAGGCCATCGATGAAATCGAAGCTCCCCGGCAGTTTAACGGCTCGTTACGGCCCTATCAGAAGGCGGGGTACAATTGGTTTCATTTTCTTCAGCAATACCGGTTTGGCGGCTGTTTGGCCGATGATATGGGACTCGGAAAAACCATTCAGACCCTGGCATTTCTGCAAAAGCAAAAGGAGCTGGCAGTGCAGGGTGAAGGACCGATGACCTCGCTCATCATCATGCCTACCTCATTGATTTATAACTGGCAGAACGAAGCGGACAAATTCGTGCCTGAGTTGCGAATCTTGGTGCATACCGGTATCAATAGGGCAAAAGAACCGGCGGCCTTTGAGCCCTACGACTTGGTAATTACCACCTATGGCATCGCCCGCAGTGACGAGGAGTTATTGAGTGCCTTTTACTTCAATTATGTTATTCTCGACGAAAGCCAGATCATCAAGAATCCGGCTTCAAAATCGTTCAAGGCCGTAAAAAGCCTAAAAAGCAAGCACCGTTTGGTGCTGAGCGGTACGCCGGTGGAAAATTCGGTGGCCGATCTATGGTCGCAGATGGCTTTCCTTAACCCAGGGCTATTGGGTAGTTACCACTATTTCCAGCAGGAATTTGTGCAGCCTATCGAAAAAAAGAAAGACGAAGAAAAGGCGCGACGGTTACAGGCGATCATTAAGCCCTTTGTTCTGCGGCGGACCAAAAGTCAAGTGGCTACGGAGCTCCCGCCTAAATCGGAACAGGTATTCTATTGTACCATGGGTGAACAACAAGCTGAACAATATGAACGCGTGAAATCGGAATACCGGAATGCGATATTAGAAAATTTAGGCGACGAGAAAGCCAGAACTCCACAAATTGCGTTGTTACAAGGACTTACCAAGTTGCGCCAATTGGCCAATCACCCACGAATGGTAGACAGCGCATTCCGGGGCGAGTCCGGGAAATTCGAGAGTGTCATCCATACCCTTGAAACGGTACTTCAGCGGGGCAATAAGGTGCTTGTGTTTTCGCAATTTGTCAAACAACTGGTTATTTTTAAGCAATACTTCGACAAACACAACGTTGGCTATGCCTATCTTGACGGGGCGACCAAAAACCGGGAGGAAGTGGTTAAACAATTCCGTGAAAATCAAGATACGCGGCTGTTTCTGATTTCGATCAAAGCCGGTGGGGTGGGACTTAACTTGGTGGAGGCAGACTATGTGTTCATACTGGATCCTTGGTGGAATCCCGCTGTTGAACAACAGGCTATCGACCGTACGCACCGCATCGGTCAAACGCGCAACGTGTTTATCTACAAATTTATCACCAAAGACACGGTCGAGGAAAAAATACTGGCACTGCAGAACCGTAAGAAAAGCATTGCCGATACGCTCATCACCACCGAAGAAAGCTTTATCAAATCGCTCACGCAGGAAGACATCAGAGAGCTGCTGGGGTAATAAACGCCTCCAGCCCGCTTTTCATCCTTGCTATCGTTTCTTCGCGGCCTAAGAGCGCGGCAATGTCAAAGACGTGGGGGCCAAATTTCCCTCCGACGAGCATGATGCGGAACGGTAGCATCAATTCGCCCACCTTCATGCCGGAAGCTTGGATAGCCAATTTGTAAAAGCTCTCCAATTCAGCGCTGTGCCAAGGATCGAAATTCTCCAGCTTGGTAATCATGTCTGCGAAGAAATCGGTTTTTTCAGCCGTCCACTTAGGTTGTACGGCCGCTAAATCATAGCCTTCAGGCCGTTTGAAAAAATAGGAAGCCTGTTCCCAGAAATCGGAAAGAAACGTCAGGCGTTCTTTCACCAGCGGCAGCACCTCGGCAAGGTATGTGGGGTCAACGTCCAGAACGCCCTGCTCAGCCAACACATTACGGAGTTCGGGAAGGAGTGCTTCGTCCTTGCTTTGTTTGATCCATTCGTGGTTGAACCATTTCGCTTTTTCAAAATCAAATTTTGCGCCTGCTTTGCTGATGCGGTCCACCGAAAACTTAGCAATCAATTCATCAAGTGAAAAAAGCTCCTGATCACTTCCGTCATTCCAGCCTAACAACGCCAACATGTTGACGAATGCCTCGGGAAGGAACCCCATTTCCCGAAACCCCCGGGTGAGATCGCCGGTTTTGGGGTCTTGCCAATTCATGGCATACACCGGGAATCCTAATCGGTCACCGTCACGCTTGCTCAGTTTGCCATTGCCATCCGGTTTAAGGATCAGGGGCAGGTGAGCCCAATGGGGCATGCTGTTCCGCCAGCCCAGGTATTCCCAGAGCAGGATGTGCACCGGAGCAGAAGGCAGCCATTCTTCGCCCCGGAATGCATGGGTGATACCCATTAGGTAATCATCCACGACTACCGCAAGGTGGTAAGTGGGCATGCCATCGGCTTTTAACAGCACTTTGTCGTCCACCAGTGATGAGTCGAAACTGACCACGCCGCGGATCATGTCGTCAAACCCGATGGTTTCACCGACAGGCATTTTGATGCGGATGACATAAGGGTGCCCTTCGGCGATCAGCCGCTGCACTTCGGTTTCCGGAAGGCTGAGCGAGTTGCGCAGTTGCGAACGGTTTTCGTGGCTGTATTTAAAGTTGGGATGCAGCTTGCGCTGAGCGTCCAATTCTTCCGCGGTGTCAAAAGCGTAATATGCATAGCCGTCGGCTACCAGCTGTTCCGCATAGGCTTGATAATTTGCCTTGCGTTCGCTTTGCCGATAAGGGCCATACGCCCCTCCGTGAAGCGGACTCTCATCCGGCTCAATCCCGCACCACTGGAGGCAGTCCTGAATGTATTCCTCGGCACCTTGGACAAACCGCGTTTGGTCCGTATCCTCGATGCGCAATACAAACGTTCCGTTGTGGTGCCGGGCAAACAAGTAGTTGAACAATGCCGTACGTACACCACCTAAGTGCAATCCACCGGTGGGACTCGGTGCAAAACGTACCCTTACTTTCCTATCTTGATCCATGTTGCAAACTTAGCTAAATTGGCCAGTTTTTTTGTGGCGGAAAGATAAAAAGTACCAGGATTACCTTCGGTGAACTCCCGTTGTTCGGTTTAATACAGGACTTCCATTATCCCACGCCAAGGCGGCCTTGGCTGCACATAAGCAACCTTGGGAGGATGAGTGAAGTGAGTCTTCCAGTTGCGTTGCGTACCAAAGTGCCCGACAAAATGTTTAAAAACGGAACCGCTGTAAAAAATACGACTGCCAAAATATCATTATTGGAGGAATTATGTATTTTGGCCGAATGAACCCTTATCAATATAACCAGCAACGATGGAAATTTGCCTTGTTGATTCTCGCAGTACTTATTGCGGCCGCATCGTTGCTGTACACCAACTATTTGGTAAGGAACCTTTCCAAATCCGAGCGGACCAAAGCTGAGGTATGGGCAATGAGTATGCGGAGCATCATCACCATGCCGGATTTCGATGATGAAATGATCACCTTTATTTCTGCCGTACGCGACAGTCTGTCGATGCCCGCTATCATCGCTGACGCCCGTGACAGTATTATCTACTGGCGGGATTTGGATTCAACGAAAACCAATATCTTGTCGGACGACCAGGATGAAAACCTGTTATACGACCCCACATACTTTAACAGGCAACTGATGATTATGAAAAAAAGCCATTCGCCCATCATCATCAACTTGCCCAATGGGGGGCAATGGTTCGTGTATTATAAAGATTCCCTGTTACTCACCCAGCTCCGTGTCTTTCCATATGTGCAACTTACCCTGATCGCGATTTTTCTTGCCATTGCCTATACCGTATTTAATTCCATCCGCAAGTCCGAACAAAACCTGGTGTGGGTAGGTTTGGCAAAGGAGGCCGCCCATCAGCTAGGAACGCCTATATCATCGCTGATGGCCTGGCTGGAATTGGTCCGTGCGAAGTTTGACGCCGAGAAAGATCCGTTGCTCATAGAAATGGAAAGCGATGTCAAACGCCTGGAAGTTGTCGCGGACCGTTTCTCGAAAATCGGTTCAACTCCGGTATTGCACAACTATACTGTGTATAAAGTGGTGGTCGATTTTGTGAACTATTTTAAGGTTAGAACCAGTGACAAAATTGTGTTTAATGTCTCCGGCGAAACGAAAGCGCAAGCCATGCTTAATGTGCCTTTATTCGATTGGGTACTTGAAAATCTTCTGAAGAATGCCGCAAATGCGATTGAATCTGCTGGAAGGATAGACATCGTTATTCTAGAAAATATTGCAAAAGAGCAAATTTTTATAGACATTAGCGATACCGGAAAAGGGATACCGCGCGCACAGTTTGATGCGGTCTTCCAACCGGGTTTCACCACACGAAAGCGAGGCTGGGGGCTGGGGTTGAGCCTCACCAAACGGATGATCGAATACCACAAAGGGCACATTTATGTGAAGGAGTCAGAAATAGATAAAGGAACCACATTTAGAATCGTATTACCAAGTAGTCAAACGTATGAACCCGCTCAAATCTGATGAATACCCCGCGATTTATTCCGATTACATTGAAACCATCACGGGCGACGTGATGGAATTGCTCAGTGAGCAAATTACCGCTTTTCCCGAATTTCTGGCAAGTATCCCCCCGGGCAAATCCGAATACGCCTATATGGAGGGGAAATGGACCATCAAGGAGGTTGTGGGGCATGTCATTGATACCGAACGGATCATGGCCTACCGTGCGCTGCGTTTCGCACGGAATGACACCAAGGAATTGATCGGGTTCGAGCCCGAGGATTTTGTGGCCAACGCCCGGTTCAATGAACGGTCATTGGAAAGCTTTGCAGAAGAATTTGTGTTAGTCAGAAAGTCTAACCTGATGCTTTTTCGCAGTTTTAATGATCACGAACTGGCCCGGAAGGGCATCGCTTCCGAACGATTGATCAGTGTTCGTGCGTTTTTATATATCATCGCCGGACACCTTAATCATCACCGTAACATTATTCGTGAACGTTATCTCGGTGAGTAAAGTGAGGAAACGAAGGTAAGGAAGTAGACAAGGAACAAGTGAGGAAGTGAACAAAAAAATAAAAAACTTTAAAAACCTTTTCCAGTGTCTTTTGTAAGTATTGTATCTACAAAACCATTTCCATGGTTTTATGATACGGTTTAGGTGTAGGAGATGCCCTGATACTTCAGGGCGTTTCCTATTTTGTAGATACCCATTTAGATTCTCCCGGCCAGTCACTCATTCGGCCAGTCACTCATTTGCCTATTCACCCCAGGAAAACAACCGATTGCGTGATTTTTTTATTTTAAATGTTGATTTTATTTTATAGTCTTGCGGAATGGAAGGTTCCTAAATACGACCAACCTATGAAAAGTAATTATGAAAAGTAAATCTTGAATCAATGAACGCTATACCAACTCAACAAAAGACAGCCATATTACCTATGATTATATGCTGTGCACTGTTTTTTATTCTTGGTTACATCACCTGGGCCAATGGGGCGCTGATCCCATTTGTGAGATTAGCCTTTAATTTAGGGACAGATTTGCAGGCTTTCTTTATTTTATTTGCTTCGTATATAGCCTATTTCTTTTTGGCTCTTCCCAGTTCATGGATTTTGGACAAAATCGGTTTTAAAAATGGAATTGTGGCCAGTCTGTTTTTAATCGTGATTGGCGCATTGGTTATATTGCCGGCCGCATCTAAGTTAAGTTATGGCCTGTTCTTGGTGTCTATATTTATTCAAGCATCGGGAATGGCACTTCTTCAGACCGCGATTAATCCATACTTAAGTATTATCGGTCCCATCGAAAGCGCTGCCAAGCGTATTTCCATCGTCGGGATTTTCAATAAAACCGCTGGTATCATCGTCCCGTTTGTCCTGGGAAGTATATTGTTGAAAGATTATGATACGATTTCTAATAAAATAAGAGATCTTAAAGCAGGCCCGGAACACGATGCATTATTGGCCGAACTTTCAGAACGGATTCATAGCCCATATATCGGAATGGCCATTGGGGTAGCGGTCTTGGCTATCATTGTGTTTGTTGTGAAAATGCCTGATGTTGATGTAAACAAAGAGGAAGTGGTCGAAGAAAGTGCGAACGTAAAAAGGAGAAGCAGCATCTTTCAATTTCCACATCTGTTTCTCGGTGCGTTAGCAATTTTCTTTTGCGTTTCAGTAGAGGTGATGGCAGGCGACATTATTGGGACATATGGTCGATTGTTATCACTGCCTCCATTCTTTGTGAAATATGGCACTGCTTTTACACTGGGGTGTATGCTCGTGGGTTATTTTGTCGGGATTGCAACCATCCCAAGATTGATCTCGCAACAATCTGCACTTCGCATTTGTACGTTGGTCGGCATTGCCTTCACCGTAATTTCGGTATTCACTTCGGGAATAACTTCCTATATTTTTGTGGCGTTATTGGGTATTGCCAACGCACTGATGTGGCCGGCAATTTTTCCGCTGGGCATTAAGGGGCTGGGACGATTTACCAAAGTTGGATCCGGAGTGATGATTATGGGGATCGCCGGCGGCGCCATCTGGCCGTTGGTATACGGATACCTAAAAGACACCCTTGGCATCGATTTTCAACACGCATTCCTGTACGCGATGGTGCCCGCTTACCTGTACATCCTCTACTTTGCAAGTTACGGACATAGATTGAGCGAATCCCGGACCTCTAAATAAAAGAATGTTCAAGAAATTGTGCCTGATTTTCCTGCGTCTGGGTAAACGACGCAGGAAAACAGGACTTTTTTGTGAAACCTGCCTTGTCAGCGCCTATTAACAAAAGGCGATGAAAATGCAGGTTCCATTAGGCCATTAGAACAAAGATTTCTAATGAAATATCATTTTTAAAACGAATGATGTAAAGGTGTTATTACATGCGGATTGTAATATTTCGGTAATGTTGAATGACGACTTGACGAATAATTCCTAATTTCGGAGGGTTGTAAATCTCAATAAGCAAATAGGAAGCCTGCAGGAGCCGCCGCTCAATAAAGGACTTGATTAAACGCCTCATGCAAGCTTCATTTGCCATTAAAAAACAAAATAAGTAACATGAAAAAAAACCTAGTAAAAACGGCCGTCCTGGCCCTCGTTGTTGCCACGGTGGCGCAACCTCTAAAAGCGCAACTGAAACTTCCGCCCGCGAGCAGTTCGCAAACCGTTATTCAGGGACTGGGTATCCGCAACGTTACGCTTACCTATAGTCGACCTAATGTGAATGGCCGGAAAATTTTCGGAGAGTTGGAGCCTCATGGTAAGGTGTGGCGTACGGGAGCGAACGGCATTCCTACCATCAAGTTTGAGGATAAGGTAACGGTGGCCGGTCACCCGATCGAGCCGGGAACCTACGGTTTGTTGACCATACCGGGAAAAAATGAATGGACAATCATTTTTAGTAAGAATAGCCAACAATGGGGAGCGTACGCTTATAAGCAAGAAGAGGATGTGCTCCGCTTTACCGTTAAACCGGAACGATTGGGTAAACCCGTGGAAACCTTCACCATGGATTTTTCGGATGTGAAACCTCAAAGCGCAAAGCTGAATATCTCCTGGGAAAATACCAAAGTTGCTTTCGACTTGGTGGTCGACCAAGATGCCGAAATCATGGCAGCCATTGAGCAAGCAATGAAAGGAGAGAAGAAGCCCTACATGCAAGCTGCGCAGTATTATTATAACAACAATAAGGATATCCAGAAAGCGCTCACCTGGATAAATGAGGCAGACAAAGCACCTAATTCTCCGCCCTATATCAAATACTGGAAGGCGCGTATCCAACTTAAGGCAGGAGACAAAGCCGGAGCAGCGGCCACGGCCCAGGAGGGGATAGAAATAGCCAAACAACAAAATAACGAGGAGTATGTGCGGCTGAACGGAAAGGTATTGGCTGAAGCTAAGAAATAATCAGGCGGTCCCTTTCAAAGTGATGCATTCAACAATTCCTCCAGTTCTTCGTGCGTAATATTCATGTTGACATTGCCATCCTTTGCAAACGAGATCTCTCCCGTTTCTTCCGAGACGATTACTGCCACCGCATCGCTCACCTCGGTGACACCGATGGCGGCGCGGTGACGTAAGCCGAAATGCAGCGGTAAATCCTCGCTATCTGATAAGGGTAGCACACAGCTGGCGGTTTTTATCTTGAAATCCACAATAACGACAGCCCCATCATGTAAGGGGCTGTTTTTTTGGAATATACTTTCGAGTAACCGTTTGGAAAGTTGCGCATCCATGTATTCGCCGCTGCTCTGGTAATATTCCTCGTCAAAATATTTGGCGAAAACCAATAAGGCTCCTGTATAAGATTTTGACATACTTCTGCATGCGTCGATAATGGGCTTGAGGTGGGTGCGGTGATCTTGTTCGGCTGCTTTTTTGCTCACGAAGATCGACCATAGGAAATTTTTCCGTCTTACGGATATATTTTTGCCGATATGGATAAGGAAGCGCCTGATTTCCTGCTGGAACACGACCACGAGCGCCAGCGATCCCACACTGATGAACCCGCCGAAAATCTCGGTAAGAAGGTGCATGTTGAATTGCTTGACCAGCAGAAAAATTACATAGATAAGCCCCAACCCGATAAGGATATTAACCGCAATGGTGCCGCGGATGAGGCTATATATATAATACAGGATGACAGCGACTAAGAAGATGTCTATGATATCCAGTAACCTAAAACTAAAGTCGAAGCTCTCCATAACCCACGCAATTTAATAAATTCATCCGAAAATAATTATTCATCGATGATCTGCTTTCAAGGATGGTATGCGCGAGGTGTTGTTTCCAACCGTGTTTATGGGCTAGCTGCGTTCGGTTCATGAAGGCTTCGCAATTATAAAGTTTGTACCTTTGTAAAAAACGATCTATATGGCGAGACTTTCGGTTAATATCAATAAAATCGCGACGCTCCGCAATTCGCGGGGCGGAAATAACCCGGATGTACTTCAGGCAGCGCGGGCCTGTGAGCGATTCGGTGCGGAGGGCATTACGGTGCATCCCCGGCCAGATGAGCGGCATATCCGCTATCGGGATGTCTATGATCTGAAGTCGGTGCTGACCACCGAATTGAATATCGAAGGTAACAGCCGGGAGGAGAAATTCGTTCGGTTGGTTTTGGATACGCAGCCCGCTCAGGTTACTTTGGTGCCGGATGAGCCTGGACAGATCACCTCAAACCATGGATGGGATACCATCAAACATCGCGACTATTTACAGGATATCTGTGCATTGTTTAAGGGGGAAGGCATCCGGGTTTCGATCTTCGTGGATCCCAATCCTGAAATGGTTGCCGCAGCCGCGGAAACCGGCACGGACCGCGTTGAGTTATACACCGAAGGTTATGCCCGGGAGTTTCCGCAGGATCCCGCCCAAGCGATAGCGCAGTACATCGAAGCTGCGCAGGTGGCACAGCAAGCGGGGATCGGCCTTAATGCCGGTCATGATCTCGATCTTCATAATTTGCCATATTTTGTGCAGCACATCCCCGGATTGCTGGAAGTGAGCATCGGCCACGCCTTGATTGCCGATGCACTTTATTTAGGACTGGAAGATACAATTAAACGGTACTTAGCCGCGGCTGCTGAAAAGTGACCTCGATTTCCCTGTGATACGGTCGTTCTGGCATTGATGTTTCACGGATTTTTATGTAGGTTTACAGCATGAAACCCACTCCACAACTTTTCTCAAGAAGAAGTGCTTTGAAAGCCGTGGCTGCCGGCACCACGGCCATGATGGCGACCGACTTGTTTCAACGAGGGGCATCAGCCGCACAAGAAGCTGCGTTGACACCGTTGAAAGGTCGTATTAATCACTCGGTTTGTCGTTGGTGCTATCCCGAAATCCCCTTAGCGGAGCTCTGCCAGGCCGCCAAAGAAATCGGTATTACGGCAATCGATTTGGTTGGTCCCAAAGAATGGCCTATATTGAAACAGTACGGACTACATGCCGCCATGCCGCATGGTGCGGGCAAAGGGATTCCCGAAGGGTTCAACGACCCGTCGCTGCATGATGAGTTGGTGGCCAGCTACGAGACCCTTATCCCGCAAGTGGCTGCGGCCGGATACGACAAAATCATCTGCTTTTCCGGCAACCGCCGTGGACTAAGCGATGAGGAGGGCATCCGCCATTGTGCCACCGGCCTGAAACGGCTCATGGGCACGGCCGAAAAACATGGCGTTACCTTGGTAATGGAATTGCTCAATAGCAAAGTAGATCATCCCGACTACCAATGCGATCATACTGCGTGGGGAACGGCTCTGTGCGATGCCATCGGGTCAGACCGGTTTAAGCTGCTTTACGATATCTACCACATGCAAATCATGGAGGGCGACGTCATCGCTACGATCCGTAAGTACCACCCTTACATCGCCCATTACCATACGGGTGGCGTACCGGGGCGTAACGAAATTGATCAAAGCCAAGAGCTCAACTATCCGGCCATTATGAAAGCCATCGTGGAGACGGGATTCACGGGTTACGTTGCGCAAGAATTTATCCCCAAACAGCCGGAGCCCCTCCAATCGCTGGCACAGGCTATCCGGCTATGTGACGTTTAGGCAGCTTCGTTCCCTATTTTATACCCATGAAAATCCGGTTCCAACGGATTTTGTCGAAGAACGTGCCATCCTTGTCCCAGCTTAGCCACACAAACAAGGCCTTGCCTACAATGTGGTCTTCCGGTACGAACCCCCAGGTCCGAGCATCCTCTGAATTATGGCGGTTGTCACCCATCATCCAGTAATAATTCATTTTGAACGTATACGTGTCTGCTTTCGCACCGTTGAGGTATACGCCATCTGCACGGCTTTCCAGTTCGTTGCCTTCATATACGCGGATAGCGCGTTCATAAAGCGGCATCGTTAGACTATCAAGGGTAATCGTCCAGCCTTTTTTCGGTATGATGATAGGTCCGAAATTGTCGATATTCCAATGGTATAAAGGATTGTTCGGGAATATGCCGGGCTCTTCCGTATCCCGATGCCGGATATTTGGAACAATCTTGGTTACGTTTGCCCAGCTTTTAACTTCCTGATAGGCCTCTTCCGTCAGGAAAAGCTGATAAGGTTCTCGTGCGTAGGGACTGTGTTCGATGCGCATATCCAGCAACCGCTGTGGGTTTAGGCCTGTTCCATCGGTATACACGTAATAGTCCATCTGTCCGTGTGGCGGGACGAAGCCTTTTTTTCCATTGATGTATAATATGGACTCACGCAGCGAAACGGTGTCTCCCGGGATACCCACTGCACGTTTGATGTAGTTTTCACGTTTGTCGATCGGTCGGTTGAAAGGCGGGTCTGCCTCCATCGGATAATTAAATACGACCACATCGTTGCGTTCAATTTGTTGGAATCCAGGTAGTCGTTTATAGCCTATTTTTACGCCCTCCCAATATGCTTTTCCGCCCACCAACGGCATGGTATGGTGCGCAAAGGGAAAGGCAATGGGCGTCATTGGAATGCGCGGGCCGTAGTTCAATTTGCTGACAAACAGGAAGTCGCCAACCAGCAGGCTTTTTTCCATTGAACCCGTGGGGATCATGTAGGCTTCGATTAAAAAGCCACGGATCAGCGTGGCGGCAACAACGGCGAATACGATCGCATCGGCCCATTCACGTGCCACGGTTTTTTTGTAGGGATACTTTTCCTTGAACTCCTGGGTGGACGATTGTCCGAGATAAACGACTTTCGGGTCATTGCCCCACCAAGGAAGCACAACGAAAGGTAACAGGATCGTGGCCGCATATTCCCAAAAGCGACGCTTGCCAAATGACTTCACTAAATCCAGATACAAGCCAAAAAAGATGAAAATATTTACAATGGGAATCAGCAGTAAGGCAATCCACCAGCCGGGATGCCCGGTAATATGCTTGGCAATGATAAATTCCTTATAAACCGGAATGAGCGATTCCCAACCTTTGCGCCCGGCTTTTATGAAAAGTTTCCAAAGCCCAATATGAATGAGGATGAGAATGATGGCAAAAACAATATATCCCATATAATAGGTTTCGTTAAAAATTAAACATTTCGGTGACTTGGTAAAACCCGGTTTTGCCTGCTGTCCATTCGGCAGCGACTACCGCCCCCAAGGCAAAACCTGCCCGGCTATGCGCCGTGTGCTTAAATTCGATCTGGTCGACTTCAGAGCTATAGAGGACCGTATGTGTGCCGGGTACATCGTCAATACGATGGCTTTCAATCAGCAGTTGCTGGCTCTTTGGAATGACTTCCTCGCCCTCGCCCACCAGGTTGTTTATCCATTCCGTTTTGGAATCGGTGTTTTCAAGAATTCCTTCTGCAATCGTAATGGCAGTGCCGCTCGGCGCATCCAGTTTCTGGGTATGGTGAATTTCTTCAACCTGCACATCGTATTGCTTATAGGGATTCATGACAGCTGCTAGCAATTTGTTGATGTGGAAAAAGACATTGACTCCGATACTGAAATTAGAGCCGTACATCAAGGTTTTGTTACCATCCAGACATCTCTTTTTGACGTCCTCGAGCCGGTGATACCAGCCGGTGGTTCCGACGACAATCGGTACGTCGGCTTCAAAGCACAGGTCGATGTTCGCCACGGCAGCCTCAGGTTGGCTAAAGTCGATGGCTACATCTGCGCCCTCCAAATCGGCAGGGCCGATATCCGACCGATTATTCTCGTCTACGATGAGATGGATGTGGTGACCGCGTTGCAGGGCGAATTTCTCGATAAGCCGCCCCATTTTTCCATATCCGAGTAATGCAATGTTCATGTACGTATTTTGCTAGTACGCAAACTTAGTATAAAATGTGTATAAATGGTTAAAAATTCATTTTCACTTTAAAACCGATGGCAGTAGGTTGGTACGCCCAACCGGCGCTGGGTTGGGATATGAGGGTAGGTGAAATCTTGATGCTCAGGTCATCCCCGATCTCCCACCGGTGCTTGAGCATGGATGTGACGTAGGCCTCCACTGCTTGGAGGCCCCACCAACCCACCGTTACCAGTACCGTAAGGTCGCGGTTACGGCGATACGAGTCTTTCGCGACAATCATATAGTCCGTCATCTGTTGTCCGGATCCAAGATTGGGATATTTCGTGTTTGGTGGGATCGCGTGATTGTTGTTGATACGGTACTGCACTTCTTCAAGGATATCGTGGTAATAGCGATTATTAAACTCAAATACCAGCACTGCGCTCACGAAACCTCCGTAAATAACCGGTACCTTGAGCCACCACCAACCACCGTTGGTGATCTGCCCCCATCCGGGCACCATCAGCGATTGCTTCCAGGGTCGCACTGACATCGCTTCAAGGGCCAGCCGTGCGGAGTCTTTGAATACCGTTTGCGCTTGTTCCTTGGCTTCCCGCTCGCGTTTCTCCCGTTGCCTCCGCTCGCGGCGGGTCTCCGCAGCAGCGGTATCCGTCGCTGCGGTATCCGTTGGAACCACCTTGAGACTATCGGTAACTTGGGGCGCCGCGGGCTTCGGAATCGTGTCGCGCTGCTGACGGCCGGGTTCTTGGGCCCAAACGACGGCGGTACCTGCAAACAGCAATGCCAGGATGACGAGTAGCCTGTTCATCACCAGTCCAATAATTCAAGAATCCGGTTTAAATCATCCTCAGAGTGAAAGGGGATTTCGATGGCTCCGGTGCCTTTTTTGCCGGATACTTTGAGTTTTACGCGTGTAGCAAATTTGGAAGCAAGGTCGTCCTCGACCTTTTGATACTGAAAAGATAGGGGGGCTGTTTTGTCACGTTTGCCGGGTTGGGCAGTAGTACGTTGCTGAATATCTCGCACCAGCTCTTCGGTTTTCCGTACGGATAATCCTTTTTTTACGATTTCCCGGAAGATGTACAGCTGCTTGTCAATTTCAGGTACATTGATCAATGAACGTGCATGTCCCATGCTGAGCTGGCCATCCCGTATGGCTGCCTGTATGACCGGCGGCAGCTTCAGCAAGCGCAGATAGTTGGTTACTGTTGAGCGGTTTTTGCTGACCCGTTCGCCGAGTTCTTCCTGCTTCAGGTTGCATTCTTCAATCATCCGCTGGAAACTCAGTGCGACCTCGATAGCGTTGAGATTTTCACGTTGAATATTTTCGATCAACGCCATTTCCAGCATTTGCTGATCATTGGCCGTCCGAATATATGCCGGTATTTCCGTAAGGCCGGCTAGTTTTGCCGCCCTTAATCTACGTTCCCCGCTTATTAGCTGATAAGCCCCGTTTTCTGCCTGCCGCACGGTAATGGGCTGTATAAGCCCCTGTAGCTTGATGGAGTCAGCCAACTCGCGGAGCGCTTCTTCATCGAAATCGGTCCGCGGTTGGTAAGGATTGATCGCGATTTGCGAAAGCGGAACTTCGCTTATTCCGGCAGGTATTTTCTGCTCTTTTACATCGCCAACCGTTTTGTTTTCGGTGGGCCGTTTGATTACTTCTTCCGAATCGTCGAGCAGTGCACTTAATCCCTTACCCAAACCTATTTTCCGTTGTTGTGCTGCCATTTACTATGCGCTTACGTGTTCTTTTTTTTCCTTACTAAGGTTGTTTTTTTCCAATATCTCTCGCGCCAGGTTCAGGTAGTTGATGGCTCCTTTGCTGTTGGCGTCATGCATGATTACCGCGATGCCGAAGCTGGGAGCTTCACTCAGCCGCGTATTGCGTTGAATGATCGTATCGAAAACCAGTTCGTTAAAGTGGGTTTTTACCTCCTCCACGACTTGGTTGGAGAGCCTAAGGCGGACATCATACATCGTTAGCAGAATGCCTTCGATCTCGAGAGCCGTATTCAGTCGGTTCTGCACAATCTTGATGGTGTTAAGCAATTTGCCCAATCCCTCCAGTGCAAAATATTCGCATTGCACAGGGATGATGACTGAGTTGGACGCAGACAATGCATTGATGGTAATAAGACCCAAAGACGGGGAGCAATCGATGACGATAAAGTCATATTCATTTTTTATCTGATCCAGGATATTCCGCATTTTAAATTCCCGTTCGTGCAGGTTGATCATCTCGATCTCCGCACCTACCAGGTCGATATGTGCAGGTAGCAGATCGAGATTCGGCGTGTCGGTTTGCTGGATGGCTTCATGCGGATCAAGGTCATTGATTAAACATTCATACACACTGGATTTAATGGTCCGGGGGTCAAATCCGATACCAGAGGTCGAGTTGGCTTGCGGGTCTGCATCGACCAGCAACGTTTTATATTCCAATACAGCCAGGCTGGCTGCCAGGTTGATGGAAGTGGTGGTTTTGCCGACTCCTCCTTTTTGATTAGCGATTGCAATGATTTTGCCCATGAGTGATGAAAAATTAACGCGCTATGTGCTTTGCGACCCAAAAGTATTCATTTATTCGTACTTTTGGGCATTTTAGCAACTTCAAATGCGAGGGGCTAAGATACGCTTTTTAATTTAATCCATCATGATTACCATCATATCCGGTACGAATCGCCCACATAGTAATACGCTTAAATTGGCCACATATTATCAGCAAAAGCTGATAGAAAAAGGAGTAGCGGCTCATATTCTTTCGCTGGCCGAATTGTCGGTCGATTTCATCTCGGCAGATATGTATAAAACCCGTAGCGATGCGTTTCAACCATACCAGGATCGTGTTATGGCTACCGAGAAGTTTATTTTTGTCATACCGGAATATAACGGAAGTTTTCCAGGTATCCTGAAAACGTTTGTGGATGCCTGCAAATTCCCGGACAGTTTTTTTAACAAGAAAGCCGCATTGGTCGGACTCTCGAGCGGCAAATACGGGAACATAAGAGGAGTCGATCATTTTACCGGCGTATGCCACTATGTCCGCCTGAACGTACTCCCGTTACGGATCCATATTCCCCACATTTTTCAGGAGTTCAACTCGGACGGCAGCCTTTATAAGGAGGATACTGTACGGTTTACGGATGAACAGATCGAAGAGTTTATTCGGTTTTAGAATTTTATTCTAGCCCAATTCGGTAATCAGCTCGTGGTTAATAAAAGCACCGGCGACGGTGCCCGCAGCCACGGCTGACGCCACACTTCGGAATTTTGTTGCGTTATCGCCGGCTGCAGAGACGCCCGGCACCGTGGTTTTTTGAAATTCGTCCACTTTGATGTGTCCACTTGGCAGGAGCTCGCAGCCCAGCTTTGCGGGTATCAGACAATGCTGCACAAAGGGCGCGGCAATGTAAAGTGCTTTCAAAGCCACCATGGTTCCGTCCGATAGCTTCACATGGCTTAAGGATCCATCGGTATGCACAATTCGGTTTACCGGCGTTTCCACCACGGTTATGCCCCGGGCAGCCAGTTGCTCCAGTTGAGTCGTGCTGATCGTGCTTGTGCCGTTCGTAAACACGGTTAGCTGCTTTGTCCAGTGATGAATCAGCCGTGCTTTTTCGAAAGCCATTTCTCCGTTGATAAGAAGGCCGGTTGGCATATCGCGGTATTCGTAACCGTGGCAATAAGGGCAATGGATGGCGGAGATGCCCCAGCAGTCGTTGATGCCTTCTATCTCAGGAAGCTGATCCTTGATTCCGGTGGCAAACAACAGTTTTTTGGCGCTTATCTTTTTGCCCGATACCATTTCAATTTGAAAGTCCAGATTCGAGCCGCTTGCATCACGTACTTCGTCTGAGAGCCAATGGATCGTAGGGTAGGCAAGTACTTGCTCCCGGCCAACCGCCGAGATGTGTGCGGGCGTATGGCCATCGTGGGCGAGAAAGTTATGCGAGTGAGGGGTCTGCGCATTGCAGGGCTTACCTCCATCGACGATGAGAACCCGGCGCATTGAGCGGCCCAGAGCCATCCCTGCGGCTAATCCGGCATAACTTCCGCCTACAATAACGACTTCAAACGTGTTGTTTTCTTCCATGCTCAACTAAATTGAATGAATAAATAAATGCTAACTCCTAATTCCCCGGCTGAATGTGAGCCAAGCAAATTGTTTTTGACTTTGTTCAGCAACTGAGCCCATGGCGACAGACTTCACTGCTGTGTTGACTACACCCGCGAAAAAATCACACATCCATGCCGCCGTAACGTGTTTGGTTGCAATGCCCGACTCCTGTAGCTGAACGAAGAATTGAAAAAGACGCGCTTGCATGCTGTCGTAGGTTGCGCAGTCATCGTTGTGGTGTTGATGTTGGTGCCCTTCGCTGCTATGTAGTTTATGGAAAAACGCGTATTTAGCCCCGCAATCTATTGCGGCATACAGTAACTGCTCCAATTGTGCGATCGGGTCAGCCGCTTGTTGAAATACCCGGCCCATTGCCTCGCTGCATCGCTTTCGGATGTCAAGACTGCACGCGGTCAGCAAAGCATTTCGGTCCACAAAATAACGATGAAGGGTTCGCCGGGTAACCGGTACCTTGTCGGCAACGCGTTCTAAAGCAGCAGATGGATCGTCGTTAAAAACGATGATAGCCGCATCAATGATTTTTTGCTTAGTATCTCGCATATCAGTATGTCGCAAAGTAACGACAAATTTCTCATAAATGTGACATCTTGATGTCACGTTTCGCGAATGCGGACCGCAAGCATTCTTAATGCGTGATCTTTCGTATCTTTATTTCATGAATGAGATTGCATTTACTGCGTTAGCCAGCATGACCCTGTCGGGCGTTGCCGCTTTCGGCCAGACGTATGATGATCCGGCGATTAAGATAAAAGCAGCAGAAATTCATGCCGCAGTCCTTACGTTGGATACCCATGCAGATGTCCCTGCCTATCTGGTTGCTCATCCAGGTTTTGATCTTTCGAAAACACATAATCCACGAACGACCGGTTCCCGGGTTGATTTTCCCCGAATGAGACAAGGAGGGCTGGATGCGATGTTTTTTGCCGTCTATCTCGGACAGGGACCTCGTACCGAGGCGGGCAATGAGGATGCAAAAAGACGAGCCAAATTATTGTTTGATGTTATTCACAAGAGCGTATCCGATCACCCGGATCTGGCAGGTCTTGCTACCACGGAGGAAGACGCTTATGTATTGGAAAAAGAAGGGAAGCGAGCGATATTTATCGGTATCGAAAATGGATGGGCCATCGGTCGAGATCTTTCGTTATTGAAAACGTATTACGATTTGGGTGCGCGGTACATGACGTTGTGCCATACGCGCAACAACGATATCTGTGACTCATCCACAGATCCGACAGGCGCGGAACATCAGGGGCTAAGTCCGTTCGGTGAAGAAGTGGTGAAGGAAATGAACCGGTTGGGGATGTTGGTGGATATTTCGCATGTCTCGGACGAAACCTTCTGGGACTGCCTGGCGTTGTCGAAAGCGCCCATTGTCGCTACCCACAGTTCCGCGCGCGCCATATATCATCATCGGCGCAATTTGTCAGACGAGATGATCAAGGCATTAGCGGCGAAAGGAGGGGTCATCCAGATGAATATGTACAGCGGTTATCTAAAAAGTGACAATCCGAAGCGTACGGCTGCGATGAAGGCGCTCCATGCAAAATATCCACGTGTGAACGAGCTGACGGACATACAGCGGGAAGAAAGGCGCATGGCATTGCAGGAAATCAACAACCGTTATCCAATCGTGCTGGCCACGCTACAGCAAGTCGTAGACCACATCGACCATATTGTTGATCTAGTTGGCGTAGATCACGTAGGCATTGGTCCGGATCTGGATGGCGGAGGTGGTGTTAGAGGGATGTATGATGTCAGTGAAGCGGGTAATATTACGTATGAATTGGTCAAGCGCGGCTATAGTGAAGCAGATATAGGGAAAATCTGGAGCGGAAATTTTTTTCGCGTTATGAACGAAGCACGACGCGTAGCGCAGGAACTAAACTGAACCGAACGTTGACCGACTATTGCTTTCGTGGATGTGAGGCTATGACCGACGAATAAATTTCCGTCAACAGCAGCCGGTTCCGTTCGGCGGTATAAAATTTTTCGTAAGACTGCTTGGCTCCGCTCCCCAGGCGATGCCTGTAGGCGTTTTCCGTGGCAAGCCATAATTTTGCTTTTTCCCGCAGTGCTTCGGCGTCTCCTGGGGTAAAAAGCCACCCGTTTTGTCCATCTTGTACCATCGACTGCATGGCTCCTAGGTCACTAACAATTACCGGTGTGCCTGCGGCAAATGCCTCCAGTAGGGTCATGGGCATGCCCTCGTACCAAATGGAAGGAAAGATAAGGGCCGTGCAGGAGGCCAGTAACGGGGTAATAGCGGCTTGATCGAGCGCACCGAAGTAAGTGATGTGCGGGGAGACGCCAGCAATCTTCATCACCTCATTCCGTAACGGGCCGTCGCCCACGATCTGCAAGGGTAGGTCTGTGCCCGCAAATGCCTCCAAAAGTACGTTTATTCCCTTTTCTGGTGTGAGTCTGCCGATGAATAGAAAAGGGGCTGTTTGTGGGCGGTCAGTGTGTCGCGGCGGGCTTTGACCGACTGCGGCAAAGTTGGGCTTGGTTACGTATTTTTCGGCGGATAAACCAAAGGAAGAGCGGATAAACAGCTGTTTAGCAAAATCGGTAAGCGTAAGGTACCGATCCACCATTTGCCAGGTGCCTATTTTTTTATGCAACCAAACGGTTAGCGCCAACCAAAAAGTTTTAATACGCGATCGGCTATGGACACCCAGGCGGATCGCGCGCCAGGGAAATCCCTTGTGGATACTATCGATAAATAGCTTTCCGTCGTAGAATAAGGTTGCGGATGGACATAATAGACGGTAATTGTGCAGCGTCATCACAACCGGAATGCCCGTCCGTTTGGCAATCCGGATGGCAATCGGTCCTATCGCATAGTGCAAATTGTGAATATGGATAATATCCGGGCGGTGCCGTTTTATGGCACGTTTTACTTTTTGCGCCGCCCAAATGTTCAAGGGGGACCAAAATGTCTGCCACATACCCATCCATCCTTTTCGATTGTGGAAAGTCACCAGTTCTACGTTTTCCGTTCCACCCAGTAGGCGCTTTTCTTGGGCAACGACGGTGTCTTCCCCGCCGGGGTTTTGATAGTGATTGTGTATAATGAGAATGCGCATGGATGCCGATGAGAAAGCAAAGCTACAAAATGTGTGAAAATTCCTATCTTTAAAGCATCATCTTTCAAACGGATATCAAACGAAACCAATTGCTATGGAAAAGAAATGCCTGGACTGCGGCCGACCGATTTCGGGGCGTGCCGATAAAAAATTTTGCGACGACGGGTGCCGGGGCAATTATAACAATAAGCGGTACAGCGAAGACAATAGCTACTTACGCAGGGTGAACAGCATTTTGAAGCGCAACCGAAAAATTCTCGAAGTTCTGACTACCGACGGGAGGACGAAAGTAACCTGGAAGACACTCATGCGTGAAGGGTTTAACTTTGAGTACATCACCGAAATGTATGAGACAGGAAAAGGTCTGCAATACCGATTTTGTTATGAATACGGTTATTTGCTCCTGGAAGACGGAGAAGTTTTGCTGGTGAAAAGAAAAAATTAGGTAACAATGACTTTGATGCCCCGCTCCTGAAGTTCCTTGACGACGTTGTCGGAAACCCCTTGGTCCGTGACAACATATTGTACCTGCTCCAATTCGCATATTTTCCCTATGCCGCGTTTACCGAATTTCGAACTGTCGGCCAATACCACAATAATCTGCGAGGCATTGATCATTTTTTGGTTGATGTTGGCTTCGGTGAGGTTGCTGATCGAGAAGCCGAAATCGAAATCAATGCCATCCACGCCAATGAAAAGAACGCCGCATGATACGCGATCGAGCATATATTCGGCGTATGCGCCCGCTACGGACGATGAATTAGGACGGATAAGTCCGCCAAGCTGCAGCACTTCCACGTTCGGTCGGTTGCAAAGTTCCATCGTTACCTTGATTGCAGGAGTGATGACGGTAAGTGGCTTGACTGGATGCAGGTAGTGCGCAAATTCAAATGCGGTCGTGCCGGAACCAATGATGATCGCGTCGTTTTCACCGATCAGTTTGACCGCGGCCTGAGCAATTTTCTTCTTTTGATCCGCATTGATGGTAGCCTTTTCGTAAATAGGGCGATCAATGGTATACGGATTGGTGAGCGATGCGCCTCCACGGGTAATGAAAATAAGTCCCTTATCTTCTAAAAACTTCAAATCTTTCCGGATCGTTACACCTGACACCTGCGTTAGGTCTATCAATTCGGGGATTGTGATTTGACCCTTATTTTTAAGACGTTCCAAAATAAACTGGTGTCGTTTGGTGATATTTTTCATGTTTAAATAATGTTAAATTTATTTTAACAGCTTGAAACCGTATTTACTTGCAATGATAATTGATTTTTCTTGATAAATGAAACGATTGCTGTTTTTTAGACGGGTTAAAACACTTCCTGTTGAAGGAGTATTATGTTAATAAATGTTTACTTTATTATTATTTTTTATTTTATTTTGTTTTTAAATATTTTATTTTGTTAAATTTGTGATGTTATAAACCTTTAAAAATAATCGCAATGAAAGCTAATGGAATAAAAGGGGTATGCCAATACTGCACTGCCGGCTGGTAAACCCAAGATCTGTTCTGCTTGCTTTTTGTCAATATATATCATTAAATAATTAATAATTAGCTAAATCACAATGACTAAACGAATCTACTATTTGTTATTGTTTGCTTTGTTGTCTGCACAGGTAAGTCTGGCGCAGCAGCAGGTGCGCTTGGGCGGCCGGGTTATCGATGACCAGGGATTCCCGGTAGAGGGCGCCACGATTCAGGCATCCCGTTCAGGGCATGTAACACAGTCTGCAGCCGACGGCACATTTTCGCTGGATGTCCACCGCGGAGAAGAAATTTCCGTCAGTCTGGTCGGCTACGAGACTCAAAAAGTAATTTACGAGGGGCAGCCGTCATTACAGCTGCAGCTTCATCCCGAACAGCGGAGTTTGGATGAAGTGGTCGTGGTAGGCTACGGGACGCAACGCCGACGTGATTTGGTGGGAGCAGTCGAGCAAATCGGCGGCGAACAATTACAAAACCGCGGGAATATGAACATCTCACGATCACTTCAAGGCGCAATGCCGGGATTGAATATCTCGATGCGCGATGGCAAACCTTCGCGGGGTGCGACCCTCAATCTCCGTGGCACAGGCAGTATCGGAGCCGGCGGCGGGGCACTGATCCTGATCGACGGAGTGGAAGGTGACATGACCACCGTCAATCCCGACGACGTGGAAAGCGTGAGTATTTTGAAAGATGCTTCCTCAGCAGCGGTGTATGGCGCCAGAGGTGCGTTCGGTGTCGTGTTGATTACCACAAAAAAGGCGGCTGAGGGAAAGCCGAGAATTAATTACAGCGGGGGTGTGTCGCGGCATCAGCGACTGGTAAAAATGGAAGACAATGTCGTGACCAATGGCTTGCAATGGACCGACGGCTGGTATAGTGCCTATATGGAGGGCATGGATTTGGGAACGCCCCCGGGGGGAATAAATAATGTGTTCAAATACTCGACCGAGTGGTACAACGAGTTGCAAAAGCGGGATGCAGACCCTACGTTGGAGAAGATGCGCGTGAATAGCAATGGTGAATACGAGTATTTCGGTAATACCAATTGGTTTGATGTGGTGTATCGCGATTATAACCTCTCGACTGAGCACAACCTCAGTATGTCCGGTGGATCCGATCGGGCAAAATATTACTTATCGGGGCGGTATTTTGATCAGGGTGGAATTTACAATGCAGGAAATGAAAACTACAAACAGTACAATGTGCGGGCGAAAGGACAAATTCAGCTAACGCCGAAGTTGGTGCTTGACAATAATATGGATTTTATCCGCCGGAATATCCACCAGCCGATGGTCATGTATGACCGTCAGTTAATCCCCCGGATGCTCGAACACCAAGGATACCCCATGACGTTGGAGCGTAACCTGGATGGTACCTGGACCGAGGCGGCCGTTTACACGGGGTGGGCTGGCTTCGTGGAGGGCACATCGTACCAGAAGAATAACAAGTTTGACCTTCGGAATATCACCGGACTGACATATACCCCGATAGCGGAACAACTGATTCTGAAAGGAGAGTTCACCTATTTGTTCAATAATTCAGAGCGCTGGCGGGTGGAAAATATGTACGATTTTTACACGGGGCCATCGATTAAGAAATCGCGGAATACGTTCAGTTCGCTGGAACATATGAACTACGATAATTCGTACATGGTGTTTAATGCTACCGCAAACTACATTCCGAAGTTTGAAACCGACAACCACCGCCTAAACCTGCTCGTCGGATGGAATATGGAGGAACGCCGTTCGCGTGACATACAGACCTATCGCCGCGGATTGCTCTATCCAACGAAACCTAGTTTTGCACTGATGGATGGCGATTTTTATACCAATAACCAAAGTGGTTATGAATGGGCTTATGCGGGACTTTTCTTCCGTGGTAACTATAATTTTAAGGATCGATACCTGGTAGAGGTAAGTGGACGGTATGACGGTACTTCCAAGTTCCCTGCAAACCAACAGTGGGGCTTTTTCCCATCTGCCTCGTTGGCGTGGCGCATTGCTGAGGAGAACTTCATGCAAAGCAACCGCCGCTGGTTGGACGATTTGAAGCTGCGGCTGTCCATAGGTGGCCTTGGTAATGGTAATGTAGACCCGTATCTTTATCTGCCAACCATGCCCATTGGCCGTACGTCGCTGATCTTGGATGATCTGCTGCAGACGTATACCTATGCGCCGGCTAATATCCCACGTGGATTGACTTGGGAAAAGGCGACTACATACGACGTCGGGCTTGACTTTACCGTGCTTAACAGGCGGCTTAGCGTAATCCTGGATTATTACGAACGCCATACGACCGATATGTTTACCGTGGGGCCAGAAGTTCCGCACGTATTCGGCGCCGCGGTGCCGAGAGGAAACAATGCAGATCTGAAGACCAAGGGATGGGAAACATCTGTGGAATGGAGAGACCAGGGTACCATCGCCGGGAAACCTTTCCAATACGGTGTAAAAGCGATGCTATGGGATAGCCGCAGCTGGGTAACCAAATTCAACAACGAAAATAAACTGTTGTCGACTTACTACGAAGGAATGGAGATCGGCGAAATCTGGGGATACCGTATACTCGGCTTGTTCAGAGACCAGCAGGATATCGATAATCACGTCGACCAATCGCGTATCATCGTTTCGGGAAGCAATATTATAAAACCGGGAGACCTGAAATTTGCGGACCTCAACGGAGACAACGAAATCACGCCTGGTGCAAACACGGTGGGAGATCCGGGCGACCGCACCATAATCGGCAATTCTACGCCTAGATACCAGTTTGGGCTGAATCTGAACTTCTCGTGGAACCGGATCGGGCTGGTGGCTTTTATCCAAGGGGTTGGGCAGCGTCATTGGTATCCGGCTAAAGAGTCGGCATATTTCTGGGGACAGTATAACCGGCCCTACGGGTACATGCTTAACATGCATACCGGTGACAATGTATGGACAGAAGAAAACCAGAATGCAGATGCCTATTGGCCGCGTTACCGGGGTTATCTTGCGCTAAACGCTAACCGCAGCATGACCGTTACGAACGATCGTTACCTGCAGAATGCTGCATACGTACGGTTAAAAAACCTACAGCTAAACTACGCGTTTGATCAACGCCTTTGCTCAAAGTTGGGCTTGCAGGCATTGAGCCTCTACGTGGCGGGTGAAAACCTGTATACGTGGTCTCCGATGTTCCGCGTGACACGCAACTTTGACCCCGAGGTAATTCTGGCGGGCGATACCGATTTCCGGTCGACGTCGGGTACCGATGGCGATGGATACGGCTACCCCATGCTCAATACGTATACAGTGGGAATTAATTTGACTTTTTAACGGAAAACAGAACAATGAAACGAGTATATATCTTAGCAGCGGGACTCTTTTTGCTGTCGTCCTGTGAAAAGTTTTTAACGAGAAACCCGGAAAACGAAATTGGTTCCGGAGAATTTATGCAAACCGAAAACGACCTGGTCCTTTATACCAACGGTTTTTTGCAACGGCACATGCCCGACGAAGAAACACTGGCTTGGGGCGACCAGTACGCGGATAATATTGCAACGCGGACTTCCACACAATTCCTGATCGGTGATAACTGGGGCCCCGACGAGCAAGGAGGATGGTCCAGCGGAGCAAGCGGAACTTGGTCGGAGTTGCGTAATGTGAACTATTTCTTGGATAACCTACCCAAGGCAAAAGACAATGTGTCTGACGAAACCTATCGGCATTACGAAGGCGTGGGACATTTCTGGCGGGCTTATTTTTATTACCATATGGTCCGCACGTTTGGCGACGTCCCCTGGTATGAAGCCGAGATTGATGTAGCGGATGAAGAACTGCTCAATAAGCCGCGCGACTCGCGTGAATTCGTCATGGGAAAAGTCTTGGAAGATTTGAACTTTGCCGCGGCGAATTGTTCGGCTGAAGATCGCTACGTGCGCTCTTCGACCTTGATCAACAAGTGGGTGGCGTTAGCATTTAAGTCGAGGGTTTGTTTATTTGAAGGTACGTATCGCAAGTATCATACAACATTGGGGTTGGAAGCGACAGCCCCTGATTTCCTCCGGGAAGCGGCCAATGCTGCCGAGGAGCTGATGACGACGGGCCCTTATCGCCTGGTGCATAACCCGGCAAACGTCGGGACGCAGTACCGCTCGCTCTTTACCTCAGAAAGTTTAAATACGACTGAGGTGATCCTGGGACTGGCATTCAAAACCGATGTGCGGATGCATTCCATGACCTGGAAGCTTTTTTCAGCGTCTTTCGGGAACAATTGGTCCTTGACGCAGTCGTTCGTCAACCAGTACTTAATGCTGGATGGAAGCCGTTATACTGACCAACCAGGCTACGAGGAGAATACCTACCGGGAGGTGTTTGAAAACCGGGACCGTCGATTGGAACAAACCGTGATTTCACCCGCGTACACCCGCCGTATCAGTGGCACCGTACGAAGAGATGCGCCGAATTTTGCGCTTACATCGACGGGATATCAGCCCATTAAGTGGGCAATTGATGACGATGCACACGTAGGCTTGGCGACGTCCAATAATTCGGTTCCCATGTTCCGTTTTGCGGAAGTATTACTCAATTACGCGGAAGCCAAAGCCGAACTAGGCGAAATGACGGATGTTGAATGGAACCGCTCGATCCGGCTGTTGCGCGAACGGGCCGGCGTCAACGGCGCTGCGCCCGTAAGCCATGACCCATACCTTGCCGCGTATTTTCTGAACCAGACGACCGACCGATGGATTCTGGAAGTGCGCCGTGAACGCGGTGTGGAACTGGCTTTCGAAAATGTTCGCTATGACGATATCATGCGTTGGCGCATGGGACCGTTGCTTGAGAACACCTGGCAAGGCATCTACATCCCGGAGAAAGGCGAGGTGTACGACCTGAATGGAGACGGGACCATGGACTTGAGCGTGGTGGATGCGGAGCCGCCTGCCAACGAACGTATACCGGGGGTTGCCTATGTGGTGGTAGGATCGACGTATCGCTTATCCGAAGGCAACCGTGGTAATCTCGAATTTGGCTTCAGCCAGGGACGGAAATGGGCAGATCGGAAATACCTGCGGCCGATACCTACGAGCGCCCTACAGGTGAATCCCGCATTGGGACAAAATCCGGGATGGGAATAAACAATGAGATGTAACAGAAATGAACTGATTAGATTAGTTATGAAAAGATTAATTAGGAACTTGATCCTGTTGGTGTCCCTGGCATATTTCGGCGCCTGTTCCAAAGCTGAGCTGCCGTTTGTATTGCGGAGTACCGATAACTTGGCTTTTGGGTATGCTGCCTCGACTCAAACATTTACCGTTTGTACGAATGGCGACTGGAGTGTATCTGCCGAGGACGCTGACTGGGTCACGTTAACCCCTGCTTCGGGTAGGGGCGACGGTGAAGCGCGTGAAGTGGTGACCGTGGCGGTAAAGCGGAATATGGGCGATGCGCGTACGGGACGGGTAGCCATCAATGCTGCAGGCGGTACAATCTACGTTGATTTGGCTCAAGCGGAGGGGCATATGGTACTCGGTGAACCGGCGTTGAATAAGACTTTGGTCAAAGGAATAGAACTAGAAGGTGCGGCAATCGCAATACCCTACACCAAAGGGGTCGTTGATGAGGAGATTGCGGTATCTGTCTCGCTTGCCGGGCCGGGCGCTGAAGGCATTCATGCATCTGAGTTGACCATTCAGCTTTCCGAAGAAACGGGAACACTGGAAGTACCGCTTGAAGGAATGCCGCAGGCAGACGGTGCTATTACCGTCACCGTCGAACTTCTGGGGTTGTCTGTTTCGCTTGAATCGCGTGTGCATGCGACCGATCCCGGTAATGTGGTTTACCTAGCGCAACATTTTGATGCGTTCGTGCTGGGGGGTGACCATGTGGGTAAGGCCCCTGGTCTGCACCTGGTAGGCGATTGGCCGACGGTCGATGGAAAGCGCGTGCTCCCCGAAAATCCGCAGCTTGCAACCAGCGGAACACCGAATACCGATGGAACCGGCGATTATTTCAACACCATGCATCCGAGCTTTGTGGTGCAGCGCGGATTGGAAGGCTGGACAGGTATGCGCGTGTATGAACGCCCCGGTTACCCAAAGATTGGCACGGCCGGTAGCACCGACGGATACTTGGCGACACCGCCGTTGAACGGTATCGAGGGTACCGATGATATCCGTGTTACCTTTAAGACGGCCCGTTGGAGCGAAAATGCTACGGCCGATCAGAACGCTAAATTGATCATCAAGGTTGCCAACGGCGGGACATCCGAAATCGAAGGGATGGAGATCGATCTGACACCAAGCTGGCAAGAGATGACCTTCATCGTTCGGGGCGCTACTCCGGAAACCGTTATCGAATTCCGGGCCAAAGCGCAGGGGAATAACCGGTTTATGCTGGATGATATCGTGGTGAGAAAATCGACAGATTAATTAGTATAACCAATGAAAATACGAGCAATCCTGCAAATTTGCCTTTTTCTGGCAGCGATTTTATGTGTTGATTGTGGTAAATCGAATACGACGCCCGTGGATAAAGATCCACCGGGTACCCCGGGAGCCGTTGATATTGAACCGGAACCCGGGAACGATTTGTATGGCATTATTTCGGACAACGCCGGACAGCCTGTACCCGGCGTAGTGGTCAGCGATGGATTTACGTGCAGTCTAACGGATGAAAGGGGTATTTACCAGATGAAACGGCATGGTGAAGCAGATTTTGTATTTTATTCGACCCCTCCAAACTATGCCGTTAGCGTGGAGACCTCATCCCGGAAAATACCCGCCTTTTATCAAGCCATCCGAGCATCGGCTGGTGAGGCGTTTCGGGCCGATTTCGGATTGTCGGAACTAGCGGCCAGCGAAACTGACTTCACGTTGATTTGTATCGGCGATCCGCAGGTCACGAACCAAGCGGAAGTGACCCGTTTTCGTGAGGAGACCATCAACGACTTAAAAGGGACGTTGGCCTCCCTTTCTGTACCGGCGTACGGGTTGTCTATGGGCGACGTGGTCGGCGACCAACAGGGATTGCTTAATACCATGAAAAACGCATTGGGAAGCACGTCGATGCCAGTTTTTACGACAATTGGCAACCACGACAAGTTCGCAGCTGCGCCTGCCCCGAAAAACGGCGATTTCTTCAGTGGGATTTATGGGCCACTGAATTATTCCTTTAACCGGGGTGAGGTTCATTTTATCTGCTTGGACAATGTGGCTTTTTCCGATAACAGCAGTTATGCTGCTGCTTTTAGCGAAGATCAGATCAATTGGGTCAAGGAAGATCTGGCCTACGTGTCTAAAGATAAAATGATCATCGTATACTTCCATATGCCCCTCCGCGGTTCCGGTGTACCCAACAAGGATCGGCTTTTGAAATTGCTCGAAGGATATGCTGAGGTACATTTCATGAGTGGGCATACCCATTATAACCAGAACTATATCCATACGGCCGTATCTCCCAGCATATACGAGCACATTCATGGGGCGGCCTGCGGAGCTTGGTGGCGTTCCACCGTTAATGGTGACGGTACACCCAATGGATATGCGGTTTATGACATCCGGGGGAATTCCATCAAAAATTGGTACTACAAAGCCGTAAATTACGATCGTGAATTCCAATTGCGGTTGCATTGGGGGGATGCTTCGTTCGGTGGGCAGTATGGTTATTTCTCGTTTTCACAACCGGGAAGTACACTGGTAGCTAATGTATGGAATGCCGACAACGAATGGACGCTTGAAGTATACGAAGACGGAGTGAAAACGGGGAACATGAAGCCGGCCAACGTCAATCGCGACGCATGGAGTATGGGCTACCACATTGGTGTATTAAATCGTAATCCCAATAACTACAGTCAGCTTTGTGATCATTTATACACCTATCTGCCTCAAAATCCAGCGGCAGCTATCAAGGTCGTGGCAACGGATCGGTTCGGAACTGTGTATGAGCAGGATGTGATTACGAAAGATTTCACGCCGGCCATTTCGTATTGAACCTTGAAAAATGACAATTCCCGCTGAAAAAAGACGGTGGCTCATGGTGGCAGTTATTTTTGTCGCCATTGTGTTCAACTATGTGGATAGGCAGATCGTGTCCATCCTAAAGCCGACTTTAAAAGAAACTTTTAGTTTGGGCGATGACGGCTATGCGTTTATTGTAAATATGTTTACAGTATGCTATGCTGCCATGTATCCGCTCGCAGGTTGGCTGGTCGACCGCTTCGGAGCGGGTAAGGTGATGCTGTATGGCGTGATTGCGTGGTCGCTCGCATGTATCGGTGGAGGGGTTTCCCGTACAGTGGGGCAGTTTGCGTTTTTCCGTGGGCTACTAGGGATGGCCGAACCGACGAATTTCCCGGCACAGTTGAAGGTCGTGTCCGTTTGGTTCCCGGGTAAATTGCGTGCCACAGCGAATAGTTTATGTGTAGCCGGCAGCTCCATCGGCGCTATCATCGCGCCGCCGTTGGTTGCTTGGCTTGCTTTGACATTTGATTGGCATATGGTCTTTTTCGTGTGTGGTGCGTTGGGCTTGGTGATAGCTGTTCTGTGGGCCTTGGTATACCGCAGTCCACCTGAACATATACGTGCAGAAACCGGGGCGTCGGGTAGCAGCACCAATAGGGGATTTACATGGGCACAACTCTGGACAACCCGAAGTCTATGGGGAATCTTACTGATCCGGTTTATCAGCGATCCAGTATGGTATTTCTGTCTCTTCTGGCTACCAGGTTATTTGCAGGAGGAATCGGGGCTTACCCTCGCTCAAGTAGGAATGTTTGGTTGGATACCCTTCTTAGTCGCCGATTTAGGAGGTGTCGGTACCTCCGCTTGGTCAGATCGCCTTGTTCGTAGGGGTATGCAACCTTTGCGTGCCCGGAAAGTGATGCTGACTGCGACGGCGGTATTCGGACCGTTATGCGTATTGACTCCTTACGTGCCCAACGCGGGCAGTACGTTAGTGCTGTTCGCCATCATAGCAGCAATGTGTATCAGTTGGTTGTTTACGGTCAGCGTGGTGGTGGCGGAAGCATTCCCAATAAAGAATGTGGCAAGTGTGTTGGGTATTGCGGGTGGTTTTGGAGCGTTGGGGGCCGTGTTGTTTAACTATGTAGTCGGGCAGCTTATGGGCACCTTGGGAGCCGATAAGATTTTTATGGCGATGGCATTGCTTCATCCGATCGCCGCGGTGATTTTATGGACAATGATACGTCCGGAACGGCCAGCAATTACGGCGCAGATGGACTTGGAACCACGTGAGTAAGGGAACAAGTGAACAGGTGAGTAAGGAAACGGGGGCAGAAAATTGCCAAGCTCGCTAGTTCCCTCATTTATAAGTTCTCTCGTTCACAAAAAATTAAAAATATGAAAACCATTAAAGAACCATCAAAAGAATTGTCGGTAAGAAAAGAAACTGATGTGTTAGTTGTCGGCGGTGGCCCCTCCGGTCTGATTGCTGCACAGGCAGCGGCCGAGGACGGCTTGTCGGTCACCTTGATTGAAAGCAGGAGCTTTGTGGGTGGTAACATGACGATCGGCCTACCCGTATTGGGTTTTCTTGGCCAAAAAGGCAACCAGATAATCAAAGGGTTACCCCAGAAATTTATTGATAGGCTCAAAAAAATAAACGCAGCCAGCGAACACCGCCCTTGTCCGCTGCATATGAGCCTTACCTTGGTAGAACCTGAAGCGGTGAAGACAGCGGGCCTTGAACTGCTGGTGGAAAGCAACGTAGATGTTTTGTTTTATACATTTTTCTCTGATGTGATCATGGAAGGCGATGAACTGAAAGGTGTGATTGTCGAAAGTAAGGCAGGTAGGGAGGTGATACTGGCAAAAGTAGTGATTGATTGCAGTGGCGATGCGGATGTTGCTTATCGTGCTGGTGTGCCTTGTGAATACGGCAACGAGCAAGGAGGAGTACAACCTCCTACATTGATGTTCTGCCTGGGCGGGGTGGATACCGAAAAGCTTAGGCTGAGTATTGCCGAAGAATCACGTACTTACCTGACTGATTTTATTCCTGCCGAATATTTCGGTCAGAACAATCAATTTATCGTTGTCGGATTGAGAAGTCTGATTCAGCAGGCGCAACAGGAAGGGATTACATTACCGGTGGAACGGACGATCCTGATCACGGGCTTACGCAAAGGGGAAATATGGGTGAATATGAGTCGTGTGAATGGTGTAAACGGTACAGATCCCAGCAGCCTGACTTATGGTGAAATTGAAGGAAGAAAGCAAATAAAGGATATACAGGAATACCTAATCCGATATGTTCCCGGATTTGAAGACGCCTACTTTTTAAAAACGGCCCCTTTTTTGGGAATCCGGGAAACCCGGCGGATCGTCGGCCAATACGTGATGAACCAGGAAGATGTATTGGGATGCGCACATTTCGATGATGCAATTGCGGTGGCCAGTTATCCGTTGGATATCCATCATCCGGAAGGAGGAGGTTGTACACTGACGTGGTGTGGTGATTGTTATGACATCCCTTATCGCTCGCTGGTGCCACAAAAGGTGAAGAATTTATTGGTGGCCGGACGAGCCATATCCACCACCCACGAGGCCATGTCTGCCATACGAGTAATGGCTCCCTGCATGGCTATGGGTGAGGCCGCCGGAAGAGCCGCGAAAAGAGCGGTTAGGGCAGGTGTGACTCCGGGCGATATCAACGTAAAAAGCTTACAAGACGAATTGGTAAGCAGCGGTGCGTACCTGCGTCCCTATCCTGAATCACCTATTAATGAGGTAAATCTCGTCGATTGATACGCGAAGTCCAATGTAGAGGAAAATTAAGCAACGACTAATCAAATTTGAAATTATGAAAAGGGTTTATTGTTTTTTGACACTCGTGTTTCTAATAAGCTTCTTTAGAGAAGGGATTGCACAACAGACCTATGAAAAGCCTGCTTTGGAACGAGAAGGTTCATGGTCCATGATCATGATCCCGGATCTTCAAAATTATGTAAAATGGGGTAGGAACCAACCGATCATGGATCTGATGATGGCATGGATCGAAGATAACCTCGATTTACTAAATATCAAGATGGTGGTTTGTGTAGGGGATTTGGTCGAAAATGACGAGAAGATCACCAATGATTATGATGGCAATCAAACTACGCAGCAGCAATGGGAAGCGGTATCGCATGCATTTTCGAGATTAGATGGCAAGGTTCCCTATATCGCCGCAACTGGAAACCACGATTACAGCATCGATCGGCAGGGCAACCGTACGTCGCACTATAGCGAGTTTTTTACCTCGGAACGGAACTACCTGAATCAGAAAATACTCGTCCAGAATAGCCGGAATGAGCAAGGAAAGCCCACGCTGGAAAATTCGGCCTATGAACTAAAGGGCCTGAATGGTCAGGACTACCTTTTTATGACCGTTGAATTCGCTCCGAGGGACACTGTGGTGACCTGGGCAAAGCGGATTGCTGATATGGAACAGTATCGGGATCATCGGATCGTGCTCGTGACACACAATTACCTAAATGCAAAGGATGAACATACAGCCGGAGAGATAAATTGGCTCTTTTGGGAACCTTATGCAATAGATAATATGATTCAGAAATCACCAAAGATCAAACTACAACACGCAAACAACGGAAAGCAACTATGGGAAAAACTGGTGCAGCCCGCATCGAATATCGAATTGGTGCTGTGCGGGCATATTTCAGGGGAAGGATACCGAAGCGACGAAAACGTAGCAGGCAAGGCCGTACATCAAATGCTGTTTGATGCTCAATCAATGGGTGGTGGTCACCGCCACGGGAACGGGGGAGACGGTTGGCTTCGGATATTGGAATTCTTCCCGGATAACAAAACCGTAAAGGTAAAAACGTTCTCTCCGCTTTTCGGTGCATCCCCAACCTCACAGCAATTTGCATGGAAGCGAGACGAACGGAACGAATATGTTATCTTATTTGATTGAATATCTGTTTAGTCGGGTGTTTTGTTTAATTTTGTTTTATTTATGTTAAATTTTGTTATTTTTGATTTCGTTTTAAACAACAATTGCCAATTATAGAATTACAAATGAATTTACAAACACAAGAAAACACCACGTGGGTCGACAGACTTGGTTTGCCGAAACCGTTGGCATGGGGGTATCTCGGTATCATTATCTTCATGATGGGTGATGGCGTGGAGCAAGGATGGCTGAGCCCGTATCTATTGGAACATGGCATGTCCATCCAACAATCTGCATTGTTATTTACGGTATATGGCATCACCATCGCCATTTCTTCCTGGTTTTCGGGTGTATTGGCCGAGGGTTACGGACCGCGGAAGGCCATGGGAATGGGATTGTTACTCTATATAATCGGCACCATTGGATTTGTTGGATTGGGAATGGCCAAATTGGATTATCCGGTCATGCTCGTTACCTACGCCATCCGCGGATTTGGATATCCGCTTTTTGCCTATTCATTTCTGGTATGGATTACCTACCGTACGCCCAAAGACCGGTTGGGTCGGGCAGTGGGGTGGTTTTGGTTTGTGTTTACCGGTGGATTAAATGTATTCGGAGCCTACTATTCAAGTTGGGCCATTGACTTTATGGGGTACCAAAACACACTTTGGAGTTCCATATTCTGGGTATTGGTAGGAGCCTTCTTTTCGTTAGTACTGAATAAGGACCGGTTTATTCCTTCGGGTGATGCAGGTTCAAAAACAAAAGAACTGCTTAAAGGATTGACGATTGTGCGGGAAGAGCCCAAAGTGTTCATTGGGGGGCTGGTCCGGGTCATCAATACCACGGCACAGTTTGCCTTTCCGGTATTCCTGCCCATTTATATGGCGACGCACGGATTCAGTACCAAGGAGTGGTTACAGATCTGGGGTACCATTTTTACCAGTAACATTGCTTTCAATCTGATTTTCGGATTCGTGGGCGACCGCCTGGGATGGCGCACCACCATCATGTGGTTCGGTGGAGTCGGATGCGGCCTTACCACCCTGCTGTTCTTCTATTCGCCGGTGTGGTTTGGGGGCGATTTTTGGGCAGTGCTGTTCAGCGGTGTGCTTTGGGGCGGATTACTGGCCGGATATGTACCCCTTTCGGCACTGGTTCCTTCGCTGGTGAAAAAGGATAAGGGAGCAGCCATGGCCATCCTCAATCTGGGAGCTGGACTGCCCGTCTTTGTGGGGCCGGCCATCGTCGGCGCATTGATTGGCGTAATCGGTGATGAAGGCGTAATCTGGGTGCTTTCCGGGCTGTATTTTCTGAGTGCACTGCTCACCAGGTTTATTACGATGCCTGAAGGGGATTTAAAAGATACCAAACAATAACATTTATGAGGATACTGGTTACGGCGCCTTATCATGAAAAAGGCAGAGAAGAATTGACACGACTATTTGGAGAGGTTATTTACCGGCCCTGGAAATCCCATGGGCGGGGCTATAAGCCGGACGAGCTGATCGCTTTGCTGAATGAAACGAAAGCCGGAGCACTGATTACCGAGCACGATGAGGTAACCGCCGAGGTGATTGAAGCGCACCCTGAATTGAAGTTTATCGGCGTGTGCCGGGGCACGCCGTCTAATGTTGCTGTGCAGGTAGCCACCAAATTGGGCATTCCCGTATTCAACACACCGGCACGTAACGCGCAGGCCGTTGCGGAATTATTTATCGCTAATGTCATTACCCTGATGCGGCATACGCTCAATAGCATCCAGTGGCTGGAAAGCGGCCAGTGGGGAGTAGGAGCACATACATCGTACCTCCAGTTCAAGGGCAATGAGCTGGCGGGAAAGCAGGTCGGAATGGTCGGGTTCGGCGCGGTGGGGCAAACCATTGCCAATATATTGAAAACGTTTCCCTGCGAGATTACGTACTTCGATCCGTTTTTCACATCAGACGACCCTGCATTTAAAAAGCAGTCGCTCGAGGACCTGTTCCGGACCAGCGATGTAGTCGGTATTCACCTTCCTGTAACTACTGAAACCAAAGGGATGATCGGAGGGGAGTTATTGTCGTTGATGAAGCCGGACGCCATATTTGTCAACACAGCGCGCGCCGTGGTGGTAGACCGCCATAGTTTACTGGAAGCCATCGAAAATAGCCGCATCCGCGGTGCAATATTGGATGTGTTTGATCAGGAGCCACCAGATGAAACAGACTATCGGCTCATCCGCCATCCGAATGTATTAGCTACTCCCCATATCGCTGGTGCGACCCACGAAGTGGAAGATCACCATGTGGCAATCCTGAACCGGGTGCTGAATGAGTATTTCGGTAAGGGAAATCATCAAGTACCTCAGCTTGTAAACAGGGAAGTGTTATCATCGATCGTTAAATAATCATTAGATGGAGCGAAAACAAGCCTTTTTAGCAATCGATATCGGTACCGGAAATGTGCGTGCCGCCGTCGTTTCCGCAGGGGGTGAACTACTAGCCCTGGCGCGGGAGAATGTGAGCTACATGAAGGATAGCGACTATCCCGATTCCATTTATTTCGATCCGTCGGCATTGTGGGTTCAAATCAAGCAATTGGTGGAAGCCGTGCTTGTACAAACCGGCGATGTGGAAATTCTCGCCATTACGGCTACCAGCCAGCGTGAAGGCATTGTGGTATTAGATGCCGCAGGGCAGCCGTTGATCGGCATGTCGAACCACGACAACCGTGGAAGGGAGTGGGAATCGATGATTGCCGACAAAGACCGCATGTATACATTGACAGGGCGGTACCCGACGGCGCTCTTTTCGGCATTGAAGTTGGTCGGTTTGCGCGAGCGCAAGCCCCAGCTTTGGGGCCGCGTCGTGTCGTTTACAAGCATCAGCGATTGGGTGCAATTTCAATTTTCCGGTGTGATGGGTTATGAGCATTCTCAAGCCTCGGAAACCCTGCTTTATGATATCAATGCGGGCGCATGGTCTGATGAACTTTGCGGCGTATTCGGTCTCTCACCCTCACTTTTGCCACCGTTGTTGTCATCCGGGACGGTGTTGGGAACCGTATTACCCGACGTGGCACGGGAACTGGCCATTGCTCCGCAGGCCGTTGTAGTAGTGGGTGGTGCGGATACGCAATTGGCCATCCATAGCCTGCAGCCGGATACCGACGACGTCGTGGTGGTTTCGGGTACAACTACGCCTATCATCAAGGTGGTGGACGCGTATGTGATCGACAACCATCAGCGAACCTGGACGGGCCGCTATGTCGATGAAAACAGCTTTATGCTGGAAGCCAACGCGGGTGTAACCGGACTTAACTACCAGCGGCTCAAAGAGATTTTTTATCCGAACGAGCCGTACGAAGTGATTGAAAAGGAACTTGATGAAGCGTCCTATTCGCAGTGCGTGGCTTCACTTGGATCGCTGGTGGCTGACGAAGATACGCCGCTTACCAAGGGTGGATTTATCTTTAATGCCCCCGTGTCGCATCAGCTTACCCGGGGAGGATTTGTGTTCGCCATTTTATGGGATATCGCGTGCAGCATTTACGAAAATTACAACGTGTTGTGCAGCGTATCTAAGTATGAGAAAGATTACATCTGGGCATGCGGGGGCGGTGTGCAAAGCCGCAAGCTCCGGCAGTTCATCGCCAACCTGACCAATAAAAAAATCCGGATCCGAAATACCTACCGTCAATCATCAGTGTTGGGAGGTGCGTTTATCTGTGCCCGTGCATTGGGACTGAAACCCGTTGACCCGCAATTGTTGGAAGAAGTGGAACCGCAAAACCGGGAGTTGTTTTTGGGGTTGTATGCGGAGTGGAAACGGGCGCGCAATACGTTTAAGCAGATCAGGTAGGGGATGGAGAAGAACTTTATCGGCATTGATGTGGGAACGCAGGGAGTACGCGCTGCACTGGTGAGCGAGTCTGGAAAAGTGTGGGCCGAGGCCGCCCGAAGCTTCGTCTTGACACCGGCGTCGCGGCAGGAACAGTCGCCCGAAGAGTGGACAGCAAAGACGTTCGAAATATTGGACGAATTGATGCAATCGCTTACGCCGGATATCCCACGCGACAGCATATTGGCCATTGGCGTCGATTCAACATCCGGCACGGTCATACCGCTGGGCGAGGGAAACAAACCGTTACACCCCGCGTTGATGTACAGTGACCCCCGTCCGGCAGCAATCGGCCGAGAATGCACAGCGGTTGCGGAGCGGTTTGTGAGCGATGGCTATACGGGATTCGGCGCCTCAAGCGGATTGGCCAAAATGGTGTGGTTCGTTAAAACCTACCCCGAGAAGGCAAAGGCCATCCAGAAATGGGTGCACGCTGCTGATTACCTGGTGGGTCAATTGAGCGGTGTTTATGATGTAACCGATTGCACCAATGCGCTGAAGTCGGGCTACGACGTATCTGCCTATCAATGGCCGACCTATCTTACCTCCCACCTACCCCTGCAAAGGGACTGGTTCCAGCACGTGGTTCCTTCCGGAACCCCAGTTGGTTTCCTTACCGATGAATTGGCCGCCAGGTGGGGGCTCTACCAGGCACAAGTGATCGTTGGAATGACCGATGGCTGTGCTTCACAGATTGCTTCAGGCGCTGTTAAGCCAGGCGACTGGAATACGACCATCGGCACCACGCTGGTCATCAAGGGCGTTACGACGGGCGCAATTAACGATCCGGAGGGCAGGCTATACAGCCACCGCCACCCCGATGGGCATTGGATGCCGGGCGGGGCAAGCAATACCGGCGCCGATTGGGTGTCGACAGATTTTGGAACGGACCTGCGGCAGTTGAACGAGCAAGCTGCGGCGCTAATTCCCACGGGACAATTGGCCTGGCCATTGAAGCAACCGGGCGAGCGTTTCCCATTCATTGCGCCGGAAGCAAAGGGATTTATACCCGAAGGGTTGGCGCCAGCCGAACGATTTGCAGCGAGCATGGAAGGTGTCGCTTACATCGAGCGGCTCGCATATGAATTGATTGAGCAATTGTCGGGCGAACGCCCCGCAGCTGTGTACACCGCGGGAGGGGGCAGCAACAGCGATGTGTGGCTGGCCATCCGCAGCAGTGTGCTGAATCTGCCCATTTATAAAAGTAAAGAAGCCAGCGGGGCGGTAGGAGCCGCTATTGCAGCGGCATCTAAGACGTTCTATGCTTCCCTTGCCGAAGCCGCCAATCACATGACGTCGATTGAAATGAAAATAGCCCCCAAACCGGAATGGGTAGCCGCTTATGAGTTAAATTACCACCGGTTTATTGATGAATTGAAAAAACGGAAATATATTTGAGCATGCTGACGATCTATTTGCTCCGGCATGGGGAAACAACCTACAACGCTGACGGGAACCGTTACTGCGGTCGGACGGACGCTGAATTGACAGAAAAGGGGATCGCGCAGGCACATCGGGTGGCCGAGACATTGCAGGGCCGTCCGATTGATGCTGTGTACGCCTCTCCCTTGAAGCGAGCATACCTTACTGCTGAAATTGCGAGCGGCAACCGGTTGCCCGTAGTTCAGGATAGGCGATTGATCGAGCTCGATTTCGGCGCGTGGGAAGGCAAGACCCGAGAAGAATTCATATCGGAAGATCCCGATCTTTGGAAGTCGTGGAGCGAGTCGCCGGACCACACGCGCGCCGGAGGCTCGGGCGACACCGCCCTGGAGGTAGTGCACCGCGTGGATGATTTCTTCGCGGAGATGATGCAAAAGCACGAAGGACAGCATATATTGGTGGTGGCTCACAACGGGGTTAATCGGTTGTATCTCGCGTGGAAACTGGGGATGCCCCTCAAACATTACCGACGGATTGTACAGGAGAATTCGGCGATTACTGTTATCCGCTTTGACGACATAGAGGGATTCTCGTTATTGAAATTGAATGCGTAAGGCGATGTAAATCGATGTAAATGCAGGTTTGATGAAGCCCTTAAAATAGGTCTAACAACATTCGTAACATGAATAAAAACAAACACCTAATGAGTAATTATTTTCGAATGAAGCACACGCGTTATTTAGCTGGGATTTTGGTGCTTCTGCTGGTAGGGACTCAATCTCATGCACAAGCGCAAGCCCTTCATCGGTTGGATTTCAAGTCGCCCAAGCAACTGCACCGTTTTTTCAAATACAAAAAAGGAAAGACCGTCATCAGTGGCCATCGGGGAACGGTGGAACAGGGGCTGACGGAGAATTCCATCGAAGGTATGGAAGCCGTGTTGCAGCACACGCCAGCTTTTTTTGAAATTGACCCGCGTCTCACAAAAGACGGAGTCGTGGTGCTTATGCACGACGCAACACTGGATCGGACGACTACCGGCGCGGGTAAGCTTGCCGACCGTACCTGGGAGGAAGTAAAGGAATTGCGGTTGAAAGACCGCAACGGCAGGGCGACCGACCACCGTATTCCAACGCTGGATGAAGCGATCGAATGGGCAAGGGGGAAGACGGTATTAAATCTCGACCACAAAGATCTGCCGCTGGAACAGACCGCCGAGATTATCCGCAAGCACAATGCCTATTCATTTGTGATGGTTACCGTCCATTCGCCTGAGGAGGCGCGTTACTACCTCGATCAGAATAGCAACCAGATGCTTTCCGCTCACATCCTCACCAAGGAAAAATTTCAGGAATACAAGGCGGCTGGGATTCCTTTCAATCGCATGATCGCCTATATCGGTCCCAAAATCAAACCCGAGAATCAGGAGCTGTATCGCTTGTTGCACGCGGAGGGTGTGATGTGCATGATTTCCGCAGCCCCCACCTATGACAAACTCGAAGCCAAAGAGGAGCGTGCCAAAGCATACCGGGCTATTTTTGCCGACGGTGCATCCATTCTCGAATCCGATTTGCCGATTGAAGTGTCGGAAGCGTGTCATCCCTAAGAATTTGTAATTTCCCCACGAAATGCTAATCTTAGCAGGCATGGGTAAACTCATAAACATCTATTTCCTTTGGATGTGGCTATCCGTTCCGGCGATGGCGCAATCGGTCGATGCCATGTATCCGCTATCCGATGCCAGAAGGATTCTTTTTCTAGGCAATAGCATTACATACGCTGGCGATTACGTAGCCTTGTTCGAGAGTTTTCACATCACCCAATATCCGACTGCCGAAACGGAAATCATCAATGCCGGGTTGCCGAGCGAAACGGTATCGGGGCTGAGTGAACAAAATCATGCCTATGGTAAATTTCCACGCCCCTGGCTTTTCAGTCGGTTGAGCAGCGTATTGAAGAAGACCAAACCCGATGTGGTTTTTGTTTGTTATGGGATGAATGACGGCATCTATGAACCTCTTGATGAGAAACGTTTTGCGGCTTACAAGACCGGTATTGAGCGGCTCCGGAAGGAATTGGAAAACGCAGGCGTGAAGCGTATTGTTTTTCTGACCCCTCCGGTACACGACGATCCGGCAAAGGGCTTGGAAGGATATAACTTGGTGTTGGATCGCTACGCCGAGTGGTTGCTGGAACAACGCGAGCAACGAGGTTGGGAGGTGATTGATCTGCATTTTCCAATGCGCCGTTATCTGCAGGAACAACGCAGGACAAATCCTGCGTTCCGATTGGCGGAGGATGGGGTGCATCCAGGAGGGGAGGGACACTGGCTAATGGCGAAGGCACTGATGTCTCATTTCAATCCCGCCGTTGATTCATTTCCTTCACGGGAGGCCTATCTAAACGGTAGTCCCGACCTGAAAAAACTGTATGAATTAGTCAGCAAGCGACAGGCAATGATGAAGGACGCATGGCTTACCTACACGGGGCATGAAAGGCCGGGCATGAATAAAGGACTGGCCATGAAAGAGGCGAAAAAGCAATATCAAGAGATTCAACGGGAAATCGGCGACTTAAAATAAGCGATCTAAATTTAATTCCCTAAAACACGAATGTTGAAAGCTGTCCGTTAAAGAAGCTCCACGGAACCGTATCAGGTCCCGTGGAGTCTATGGGATAAACTAGGGCAGTTGCTTATTTTCCACGTCCCACCAAAGGCGGGTACCACCATTGTCAGGGCCTCCCAGCAAATTCAATGCTTCGCTCACACCTGCACGGTTACTGTTGTATTCCCGTTGCGGATAGGGCATCCGCCGGATTCCCGGATCGGTGGGGATTGCCCCATTACTGTAATTGACTACCACCGGAAACAAGATCGGATATCCGGTGCGCCGGTATTCCGCCCACGCTTCGTCCCCATCGGGGAAGAGCGCAATCCACTTCTGTGTAATGATCCGTTCCAGCTTCTCATCACCGGATGCGCCGTCTTCCCACTTTATGGTGATTTTGCTGAGGTGGGGCGAATCGGATTTGATGTCGTTTTCACCCGCATTCAATGCTTTGGGATCGATGTATTCCGCAGGCATACTCGAATCGTCAGCTAGGTATGCATTTACCCCGGGGAGGCCATGCATGGCAAACGAGGAAGTAATTCCTTTCTCATAGTTCGTTTTAATGTCACCCGCATTGGACCAACCACGCAGCGCAGCCTCTGCACGGAGGAACCAGCTTTCGGCGGCAATCATGAGTTGCATTTTCGTTTCCTGCGGCACTAGCTTCGAATAGCCGTCGTAACGGCTTTTTGCATCGATATTGATTCCGCCCCGTATGCCTTTGATTTGTCCTTTGACCGCGTTATCCGTAGCTGGCAGGAAATGATATGCCAGTCGCGGGTCGTCGTATCCCTTCAAGATGGCTTCAAAGGGAGCACCCAGCCGGGTGTCGCTCCAGGTCGAGGTAATAATGTTCAGCGGATGGTCTACCGACAGCGAGATGAAACAGTTGTCCGCATTGTCCTCCAAAAGTCCCCCTGCACTCGGATCGAGCGCCTTCTCACCTTCAGTTTTTGCCAGTTCAGGATTTACATAACTGACGCGCAGGGCCAGCCTAAGGCGTAGGGTATTGGCAAACTTCAGCCATCGCTCGTAGTTGTTAGATGTATAGGCCAAGTCTGATTTCAGCATGGCTGAAGACGCTTGGGAACCCACGAGCCCTTTCAGAATGTTAGCGGCCGTATCCAGATCTACGAAAAACTGGCCATACACCGCATCCAGCGCATCGTACCGGATGCTTCCGTCGCCTTCGGGTAAATTATAGCGGCTGTAAATAATCGGTCCGACTTTATCGGCGGTCCGGTGCATAGCAGCCACTTTCAGCAATTTGGAAAAAGCAAAAATGTCCTGCAGTGCGCCATCGGTGCGGGTTAATTCTCCGACGCGATACAGCGGATTCATGGCATTGATGTAGCGGTTGTTCCAAATCGCCTGATACCAGCCTTCGACCAAGCTGTAGGTTAAGTTGTTGGCGTTCCCAACAAAGGGAGCTTCGGCACCAAAATACCCGCCGTAAACGTCGCTGCACAGGTTATTCGCTAACTGGTATTCACCGACATCCTGTGGAATGATGTCGCGTTGAGCCTGGGCAAGGAAAGAAGCGATCAATGCATAGTCACCGTTTGCCTGTTCATCGGTGACCCCTATGGGATTGGTGTTCAACTCCATGAAGTTGCCGGTACATGCCGTTATTCCGACAATGAGCATCATAGCCATTACGGCTTTAACGAAAGACTTATGTCCAATTAAATAGAAATTCATCGGTATATTCAATTAAAATGAAACCTTCAAGTTCAACCCGTAACTGCGTGTGGTGGGCAGCCCGAATATATCGTAGCCTTGTCCGCCGACAGCGGTTGTCGTATTTAACTCCGGATCGTAGGGCGCATCGTTCCTGAAAAAGAATAAATTGCGGCCCGTAAGCCCCAAGCTGGCAGATTGAATGCCTTTCCGCTGGATCGGTAGCCGATAGAACAACGAAACTTCACGCAGCCGGATATTGGTCGCTTCGTACACTTGGCCCTCAATGATTCCGTCGCGGTTGCCGATTGCACCGTAGTAGCTCTGCGCAGGGAGCAGGCCCTCGAAGGGTGTGCCATCCGCCAGTACGGCCGGCACGTCCACGCCCCCGCGGTCACGTGCAGCGGCGCTTTCCTCGCTCACGCCGAATGAATTTAGGTAACCCTGCGTAATGCTGATCACTTGACCGCCAAAGCGACCGTCGATACTTAGACCTAGCGACCAATCTTTGTAACTTAGGGTATTGTTCCATCCGATAATCGATTTGGGATTGTTATTGCCCAGAAATCCATTTTCAGGGGCGCCTTGAGGCCGTCCATCGGCATCCACCACCAGCGTTCCGTTGGCATCCCGAAGAAACATTTTTCCCCAGAAATCCCCGAATGATCCTCCCAGTCGCATGACGTTGAAATTTTCACCGACACCGTAGGTTTCCCCCAAGTTTTCGGCAAGCTCCAGGATCTTATTGCGGTTCACGGTGAGGTTCAGCCCGGTATTCCAGGTAAAGCTTTCCGATTTGAAGAGGTCGACTCCAAGTGCTGCTTCAAGCCCCTTGTTTTCCACATTGCCGGCGTTGAGAAATACGGTGGTGTAAATGGAGCCCACAGGGCCCGCGTACGAGAAATACTGATCGGTGGTATTGGTTTTATATAAAGCAACATCCATGTTGATGCGATCATTCCAGAATCGTCCTTCATAGCCCAATTCGAAGCTTCGGCTGATTTCCGGCCGGAGCGGTAACCCCAGGTAAGGCCCCGAAACGTTGGCGGTCAGTGTGCCCGTGGCGAGGCTATTGGTGGGGATTGTGGAAAACGGAGCCACATCATTTCCCACTTCGGCATAGGTGAATCTAAGCTTGCTGTAGGTCATGAAGTCTGGTAATTCCATCAGATCGGAGAGGATTCCGGTAATCCCGGCCGACCAGTAGAAATACCCTTTTTCCATGTTTGGCGTATTCGCCAACGTCGAAGACCAGTCATTCCGGGCGGTGAGATCGATATACACCTTCTCCTTGAAGCCGATGTTCGCGGAGCCAAATACGGATTGTATTTGCCGACGGGACGCGGTCAGCGTCATGCTATTCATGGGAGACTCCCGGTAAATATTGCTAAGCAGGAAGATATTGGCCACTGCCAAACGCCGTTGATCAAGCGCCCAACCGGTTGAACGGCTGTCCGTGATAGCCGTTCCCAGTGTGAAGGTAAGGTCAAAATTCTCGTTGAGTTCCTTATTGCCATTCAGAAGGATATCGCCATATAGGTCCGTACTTTCGCTTTCTTCGCGGATGTACCGGCCATTGTCTTCTAGTACACCGGCTATGGTTTCTCCGGAAATTACGCCCTGTGTACCGGCATATACATTGCGCTGGAACCGATCCCACCGCTGGTTCAGCGTACCCCTGGCGGAAAGACTAAGCCAATCGGTAAACCGGAAGGAAAGACTCGCTTGTCCGATGATGTTGTTCCGGAGCTGATCGGTGGCGTTCCGATTAAGAATCCAATACGGGTTTTGCTGATGGTGTGTGCCACTTAATCCGGCGTCATGGTTGACGTTCCACCAATTTTGGAGGTAAAGATTCCGGGTTTCGGAAAAATACTCAAAGTTGTTTTTATACTGGTCGAAATCCTGGCCACGCGGAAACATGTACAAGCCACTGAGCGGACCGAAATATAGCCCTGAAGCCGGCCGGTTGTGTACGTCCTGTTTCGAATACATCAAGCTGCCATCAAATTTCAGCCGGTCTTCAAAAAAATTAGTAGCGTTTCTGAAGGTAAGGCTGTGTTGGTTAAAGGTGTTGGTAGGGAGGACACCGTTGTTTGTCGTGTTCCCGTAAGAAAAATAATTTTGCATTTTTTCTGTTCCGCCACTTAAACTGATGGTATTCAGATAGGTAGTTCCCGTGTTAAAAAATCCGTCCACCGGATCGGAAAATGTCCCCTGGGCTCCCCAGCTTTCTTCGCTTTCGGGCGTCGTCTGCCCGTAGCGATACTGCAGATCCGGTAGGTAAAACGCTTGATCCAACGTTACTCCGCTGCTTAACTCGATACGCATCCGACCGGCGGCTCCTTTTTTGGTGGTGATCATGATGGCGCCGTTGGCTCCCTGACTGCCATATAGTGCGGAAGCAGAAGCACCTTTTAACACGTTGATGCTGGCAATGTCATCCGGATTCAGCGTGCTTAAAATATCGCCACGGTCCGTCCCTCCGCCGAAGGGTCCGGTTGGTCCGGAACCGGCGGTATTGGTGATCGGTAAACCATCCACCACATATAGGGGCTGGTTGTTGCGGTTAGATTTGAAGCCCCGTAGCACTATGTTTACTGAACCGCCCATTCCTGATGAGCTTCTATTGATCTGTAGTCCAGATACCTTGCCTGTAAGTGCGTTGATTGGATTTACGTCTTTTACCTTTGTCAGTTCGTCGCCTTTGACAACCTGTGTTGAATACGTAAGACTTTTTGCTTTACGCTCAATTCCCAGTGCGGTTACCACCACTTCTTCCAGCTCATCACTGCTGGCCTTGAGAAGGATGGTAATGTCTTCGCGACGCTCGGCGCCTACGGGCACACTTGTCGTTTCATAGCCTACGGAGGTAATTACTAAGGTAACGTTTTCTGCCGGGACTTCCAAGGAAAAGTTGCCGTCGTCATTGCTTACCGTGCTAAGGGTGGCCCCTTCGACACGGATAGTTGCCCCACTAACAGGCGTTTTACCATCCGCGTTTAACACACGTCCGGCAATAGTACGCTGTTGAGCCATTAAATAAGACGTGCTTACCCATAAAAATGGGATTAAAATTAACAGAATTTTGCGCATGCTGCATCATTTTTAAGTGTTTGAACTAAAATGTATACTCAATTATTCAGAAAGAATACAACATCAGTACGGGGCGAATGCCGCGCATCTCAAAAAACTGCTTCAGTATCTGGAAAAATAGCCTGTTGGGCTGATATTTGGTGTGTTTGTTGTGTTTACTGTAGTCTATTCACGTGTGTTTGTTGTGTTTCGGTAAATATAACAAGATTTTTACAAAAAAAAGCTTTTTTGAAAAAATTTATAGCGCTTTCGGCTAGAAGCGTTATACCTTGTTTGCTTTGCCGTTTCTCTTTGCAGCAATAGGGTGTTCCAGCTATTCCCCGATGGCGTAATAGGCGAATCCGAGATCTGCGAGGCGGTTTGCGGCGAGCAGTTTCCTTCCGTCGAACAGGAAAGCGGGTTTCATCATGTTGTCCTTGATTCTCTCCCAGTCGTAGGTCCTGAACTCGTCCCATTCGGTGAGCACGGCGATGGCGTGCGCCCGTGCTGCGGCCTCATAGGGATCATCCGCCACGGTGACCAGCCTGCGGTTTTCGCCGGGGGTCCGGGTGCCCAGGTAGTCCAGGTCCTGATAGACCTGTTCGGCGGAAACCTTGGGGTCGTACA